>CBDCMA010000008.1:0-1759806 GCA_965218735.1 bacterium
TCATCGCCCTCCCAGTCGAGGTCGATGACCGGCGGGTCGCTCCCGTCGTTCGGGAAGGCGAGCAGGAGCCTGGTTTTTTCCTCGCCACCTGGGCGGCGCTGTGGATCGCCTCCTCGCGGATGGTGATCACCTCGCCCTGCCGGACGAGGACGAGTTCTTCCTCCACGTTGAACTGCATCTGCCCCTCGATGACGATGACGGCTTCTTCCTCATGGTGCGTGTGATACGGCACGAAGGCTCCGGCGGGCTGCTCGACCTCGAATACGCGGTAGTTGCGCTCGGCCAGAGCGAAGATGATCTCCTCCTGTTCGGGCTCGCATTCATACGCCGTGGCGACATCTTCTAAGCGATAAGTCGGTTTATTCATTTGGAGACCTCCCCCTCATGTGCCCAGGAGTTTCCGGACCGCCTGGGAAACACGGGCTCCCGTGGCGCGTCCGGCCAGTTTGCGGGTCAACATTCCCATTACCTTGCCCATGTCTTTCATCGAAGAGGCTCCAGTTTCCTCGATGACCGCCTGGGCGGCGGCTTCAATTTCCGCGTCCTCCATCTGCGCGGGGAGATAGCCCTGGATGATCTGAATCTCATCGCGTTCTTTCGGGCCATGTCCTCGCGGTCGGCGGCTGCGAACTGCTCGGCGGCTTCCTCTCGTTTCTTTACCATACTTTGGAGTAGCTTGAGAATCTCCTCCGGCGATGTTTCTTCGCCGCTCTCCTTATCCTTGTTCAGAATCTCGGCGCGCGCCATCCGGATGGTGGAGAGCCTGAGTGTTTCCTTCGCGCGCATGGCGGTCTTCATGTCTTCTGCGAGTGCCTCTCGAATGCTGGACACGCGTGTTCTCCTATCGTTGCGCCTCTGTGCGAGGTCTTGCTTTTTCGCGGTGCAGACACCACATGACGGCGATGCCGCCACCCGCGGCGTTCGCCGCCAAGTCTCCCCACGCCGCGGCCCGATGGGGCAGAAAAAGCTGATGCAATTCATCGCCCGCACCGTTCAGGGCGGTGAGGATGAAGATGAAGGCGGCGGTTTTCCCCTCGGGCCAGCAGGGGAGCGTTTCCCGCCAGGGCCGCCAGAGCAGCCCGGCGAGAAGCCCAAATTCGCAAAGGTGCACGATTTTGTCCACCCCGAAGGGAAGGGGAGAAGAAGGATTGAGCGCACCCGTGGCCGTGTGGACGTGAATCGCCGCCATGTAGCAGAGCGCGAGCGCCCAGCGCAGGGCGGTTTTTGCGCTCACCGCCTTGTTCCCTTATCCGGGCAGGGGGACGATGGCCTCGACTTCGACCAGAAAATCGGGATCGGCCAGGCTCGATATCACCAGGAACGTGCTCACCGGCGGGGCGTCGGGAAAAAATTCGGCGCGCACCTTGCCGACGGCGCTCCTGTAATCGAGGCTCGTGACGAAGACCTGAATCTTGGCGGTATCCGCCATTCGTCCGCCCGCCGCCTCCACCACCTTCTGGATGTTTCGGTAGCACTGGCGCGCCTGTCCCTCCGGGTCGCCCGGGCAGACGAGGTCGCCGTTCTCATCCACGGGCGTCTGGCCCGCCACGTAGAGCGTTCGCCCGCCCTCGGTGATGACCCCGTGCGAGAAATGCCCGGCCGGTTCGGCCAGCGTATCGGGAGCCAGCGTTTCGCGCTTCATCTTGGTTCCTCCTCATCCGCCGGCGCGCGTCAATAGGCCAGCTTCGCCTCGCCCAGGTTTCCCACCACGGCGAGGGTGGATTCGTCGAGCTTGATGTATTTTTGAGCGGCCGCGAGGATTTGCTCCTTCGTGACGCCGCGAATCTTTTTCAGGTATTCATCCGCGTAGCCGGGCGAGAAGCCCAGAAGCTCCACCGCGAGAATGTAGTCCGAGATGCGGCCCGATGAGCCGAAGCGCGTGGCGAAGTTCCCGGTGATGAAATCCTTTGCGTCTTGAAGCTCCTTCTCGCTCACCCCCTTCGCCTGGATGCGCTTTACCTCCGCCATCGCTTCCTTGATGGCCTCGTTCGCGCTCTTGTTCTTCGTCTGCAGCACGAGCCGCCAGTGGCCCGCATGACGGCCCGCGGCGAAATAGCTGTAGACGCTGTAGACGAGGCCCTTTTCTTCCCGGATGTTGTCCATGATTCTGCTGGAAAAACCACCCCCGCCCAGGATGTAGTTCATCACGCGCGCGGCGTAGAAATCGGGATTCGTCCGCTTGAGCGAGCGGTTGCCCAGCATCACCGTGGCCTGGGAGAGGGGGCGGTCGATCTTCACCACCTGCATCTTCTTCGGCGCTTCGGGCGTCGTCGGCCTCGGGGATTTTTCCTCCCTCCGCTTGCCAGCCCTGGAAGCGGGCCAGAACGAGTGAGCGCGCTTTTTTAAGTGAAATGTCGCCCACGAAGACGAAGATCGCCCCCTTCATGCCGTACCATTTCTTGTGGAACCCGACGATATCCTCTCTCCGCAGTTTCTTTATCGACGCTTCCGTCCCCTCGGTCATGCGGCCATAGGGTGTTTCGCCATAAAGACTCTTCCTGAGCGCCTTGTTCGCCAGATGGCCGGGACGCTCGCTCTGTCTGCGCAAGCCGCCCACGACACGCCGCTTCGTTTTTTCGATCTCCTCCGCCGGGAAGACGGGGTTTTTGAGCACGTCGCTCAGCAGGGAGATACCCTCTTCCAGATCGCGCGTGAGCACGCGCATGGAGACCTCCGCGCGCACGCGTCCGGCCTCGACGCCCACGCCGCCGCCCAGGGCGTCGTTCGTCTTCTCGATGTCGGATGCGCTTCTCGTTTTCGTCCCCCGCGTGAACAGGGCGGAGGTGAGGTTCGCAAGTCCCGCTTGTTCGGGGTCTTCATGGCGCGCGCCCGCCGGAATCGAGACGGCGATCCGCACCATGGGCAATTGTCTGCTTTCCTTGACGAGCAATACGCCGCCGCCGGGCAATTCCTCGCGCTCATAGGTGATGACGGCGGCGCCCGCCAGGGCGGGCGGGAGGAGGAGTGCGGCGGCCAGCGTCCAGAGAATGCGGTGAAATCTCATGCTAGCGTCCTTCCCGGCTATTGGCGGCGCTTGCGCGGCGGCTCTTCTTGGTCGGTATGAGTTCGGCGGTGGTCTTGTTCCGGTGGGTCAGGTATTTCTTGGCGACGCGAACCACGTCGGTGGGCGTCACCTTCCTGAGGGAGGGCAGATAGCCTTCGAGCAGACGCCAGTCGCCCGCCACCGCCGCCTGGCCCAGGAGCCTCGCGCGGTAGTAGTGCGAGTCCATGGCGAAAATCGTGTTCGCCTCGATGTTCCTGAGCGCACGGCGGAATTCCTCGTCCGAAACGCCTTTTCCAATAAGTTTTTCCACCTCCTCGAGCAGGGCCTTTTCCGCGTCGGCGGCCTTCTTGCCGGGCGCCACCCTCGCGTAGAGATAGAATACCATCGGGTCCACCGATATGTAGGTGTAATCGGTTCCCGCGCCCAGCGCGGTCGTATCCTTGCGCACGAGCCTCTGGTGGAGGCGCGAGGTTTCTCCCCCGCCGAGTATGGCCTCGAGCATCACGAGGGCGGGCGCGTCCTCGCTCTTCCAGTTGGGAGCGTGATAGCCGACCGCCACGTAGGGAAGCTGCGCGTCCGCGCGCACGTACACCCTGCGCTCCGACCTTTGGGGGAACTCGAAGAGTTTTGGCCTTTTTTTGAAGGTCGGGGACTTGGGAATTTTCCCAAAGTGTTTTTCGAGCAGCGCAATGGCTTCTTCGACCTTGAAGTCGCCCACGAGGACGGCGACGGCGTTCTCGGGGCTGTAGTAGCGCTTGTAGAACGCCTCTACGTCCTTGATGGTGGCGGCCTCCAGGTCCTCGGGCCAGCCGATGATCGGGTTCTTGTAGGGATGGTTCGTGTAGGCGACGGCCCGAAGCTGCTCCCAGAACTTGCCCGTCGGCCTGTCGCTTCGGGAGCGTCTCTCCTCGTGGACCACGTTTTTCTCCGCGTCGAACGCCGTCTTTTCGAGCAGCATGTTCACCATGCGGTCGGCTTCCAACTCGATGATGAGTTCGAGCCTGTCCGAGGCGATGCGCTCGTAATACGCGGTGTAGTCGAAGCTCGTGAACGCGTTGTGGGAGCCGCCGTTTTTCTTGATGATCTCGCTGAATACCTTGGGGCCGTACTTCTTCGTGCCGCGAAACATCATGTGTTCGAGAAAATGGGCGATGCCCGTGAGGCCGGGCTGCTCGTCACGGCTGCCGACGGCGTACCAGATCTTCATGACCACCATGGGCGCGCTGTGGTCGGGCAGCAGCAGGGCGCGCATGGCGTTCTTCATCTTATGCTCGGTCACGTTCCAGGGAACGCGCAGCGCGGTGGTCTCGCCTTTGTCGTCGGCCCTGGAGGCCTGCCCGACCAGAAGAAAAGCGATGCAAACGGCGGCGAGGAGTGCGCGCAGTATCTTTGTTTTCCGCATGAATTCATCCTCGTGATGGCGGCGAACTTGAAGCATTCCGGGGCGGCGCCCGGAGAGAAGGCGACGATTCACTCTAGTCCTTGATGCCCGCTTTTTCCAGCGCCTCCGGGTTCAGGAGGCCCGCCGGACGTCTTCCGGCGATGACGTCGAGCGCGGCGGCGACGGCGAACTCGAGCGATTGCTCACACGCGTCCTCACCCAGGCCCGCGATGTGCGGGGTGAGGACGACGTTGTCGAGCGAGAAGATGCGGTGGCGGTGTTCTGCAGGCTCGTTTGGGAAAACGTCCAGCGCAGCGCCCTGAATGATGCCGCGCTCGAGCGCCGTGGCCGCTGCGTCCAGATCCACCACGGGGCCGCGCGAGGTGTTGATGAGATAGGCCCCCGGTTTCATCGAGGAGAGGAATTTTTCATCCACCATGCCGCGCGTGCCATCGTTCAGGGGTACGTGGCAGGTGATGAAATCGGCTTTGCGCGTCACCTCCTCGCGTGTTTCGTAGAAAACGCCCACCTCGGCGGCGAAGCGCTCATCGCGCACGATGTCATGGGCGATGACCTCCATGCCGAAGGCGACGGCGCGCCTCGCCACGCGCTTGCCGATGTTGCCCAGCCCGATGATGCCCAGCGTCTTGCCCCGGAGCGGCGATAGGGGAACCCTTAAATCCGCCCATTCGCCCGCGCGCATTTTCTTGTCGGATAAAGCGATGTTTCGCGCGATGCACAGCATGAGGCCGAGCGCGTGTTCGGCCACGGAATCGGAATTCTGGCCCGGCGCGTTGGTGACCACCACCCCGTGGCGCGTGGCGGCGTCCAGGTCGACGGAGTTGAAGCCCACCCCCGTTCTGGCAATGTGTTTCAAGTCCACTCCCGCCGCCAGGGTGCGCTCGTTGTAGGGGTCGTTGCTCGGAAAGGTGACGACCACGCCGGGAAGGGAGGCGATGAGTTCTTCCTCCGTCCTGTCGACGCCGTTCGATTCGATTCTGATCTCCAGGCCCGCTTCGGTTTCGAGCCGCCTGAAGTGGCGCATCGGGTCTTCGAGGCCGCTCAGCCAACTCGTGGTGATCCAGGCGATTCCTTTCGACAATTTCCTATCCTCTCGTTGGTGGTTCGCTTCGAATTTGCGGGGTTTTGCTAGAAAACTTCATCTTCTGGGTTGTGCATCTCGCCCATGCGCTTCAAGGTGGGAAGCGGCAGTCCCTCGTAGAGCTTGCCCAACTCCTCGTTCGTCTCGGCTTGCGCCATCTGGTAGAGGCTGTTGCCCCGGGCGTCGCATTCCACGAGGAAGGGGCCGAAGTTCTTGACCTCGAACACCCACATCGCCTGGGCGATGCCGAGTTCATCGAGCCAGTAGACGTCCCTCACGCCCGTGATGCCGCGCCCGTACTGCGCGCCGATGCCGTAGCCCACCGTGTTCAGGAACACGGCGCCCAGGCGCTTGAAGTGTTTTTCGTAAAACTCCGCCGCCATGCCGCCCTTGCCGATGACGCAGCGTATTTCGTGCGCATCCAGCAGGAGCGGTAAGTGTTTTTCAAAGCGAAAACTCGCCGTGGCCGTGACGGCGGCCACCTCCCATTCTCCCGCGTCGTTCCGCCTCACGGCGGGCGAGCAGTGGAACGTCACGTTCGTGAGCGAGGCGATGTCCACGGGCGGCGGCGTCTTTTCGTCAAAGAGTTTCTTGTAGAGGCCGATTCTGCCCGTGAAGATCACGCCGTCGAAATAGACGATGTCGCCGAGTTCCAGTTTCGCCAGGTCCTCGGGCGAGGCCGGCGTCGTGAGATGGTGCTCCTTCATTTCCAGGTCGGCTGTGCCGCTCATTTTACAGAATCTCCCGGGCCGCTTACGCGATGCTGTCGCGGCGGTAGTAGTTGGTGAACCAGTGGGGATTTTCGCGGTATTCCACCTGGCCGTCGGGGTGGATGCGCGCGGTGGCGCGCCTGAGCGCGAAGCACTGGTGGTGGATCGAGATGGGCATGCCGCCCGTGTGGGTGTAGGCCACCTCGATGTGGGTGTCCATCACCGCGCCCTCGCCCTTGAAGCCCATGGGGCCCAGGCTCGTCCTTTTGCCGAGGTCGGTCAGCTCTTCTTCGAGTTTCCCGATCTCCGGATCCGGGTTCCTGTCCCCCACCACGCGCAGGCACGCCGCCTCCTTGGCGAGGCGCACGCAGGTGTCCTTGGTGCCGCCGATGCCGATTCCCACGATGGCGGGCTGACAGGAGAGGCCGCGCTTGAAGAACTCGCTGATCACGTCGAGGAAAAAGCGCTTGATGCCGTCGATCCCGTCCGTGGGGAAGAGCATCCGGTAGTCCCCGCCGAAAAGCCCCCCCTTGTGGAAGCTGGTGAGCTCTATCCAGTCGGCGTCCGGCTCCCATGAATAATCCACCGTCGGGGCGTGGATGCCCACGTTGTTGTTGTAATCGTGCCGGCTGATGGGATGCACGCGGTTCGGACGCAGGGGCACGCGCTCGGTGGCGTCCGCCGTTCCCTGGCGGACGGAGCGTTCGAGCGCCACGAAGCCGCCCTCGACCGCCGCGTCGTTGCCTACTTTCGCGTAGAAACGCGGAAGCCCGGTGTCGGCGCACATGGGGCGCTGCTCGTCCACGGCGACCTTGTAGTTGTTCACGATTTCCAATAACACGAATTTCGAGAGCTTCTCGGTCTCGCGCTCGGCCATGTCGGCGATGGAATCGCCCACGTCCTTCGGTATCCCGATGGCGGCGCGGCGGTTGAGCTCGAAGGCAACCTCTCTAATCAGTTCGCTGCTGATGGCGTGTGTTTCCAGAGTCGGCATTTTGGTATCCTCCCCGCGTTCATGCGCCGGGCGCGCGGCCCCGGAAGATGGATGCGGCGAATCGTTTGACGCCGCCCGATACGGCGCGGCGCTTGAGGCCCTTGATGGCGCCCGTGGGGCTGATGCCCTTGGGACAACTCTCCGTGCAGTTGTATTGCGAATGACAGCGCCAGACGCCGTCCTCCGTGCAAACCTCCAAAAGCCTCTCCAGGCCCAGGGCGTCTCTGCTGTCGTTCACGAGCGTGTAGGCGCGGTTTAACGCCGCAGGCCCCAAGTAATCACTATCATGCCCTACAATAGAGCAAGAAGCATAGCAGATGCCACAGGTGATGCACTCGATGTGCGGCTCGATGCGCTTTCGCTCCCGCGCGGTGGGCGGGATGAGCGCGGGCGCTTTCGCCGCCACACTCGTGGGTTCGAGCCAGCCGCGCGCCTTTTTCATCTTTTCGAAAAACGCAGACATGTCGACCGCCAGATCGCTCAACACCGGGAAGTTCGGGAGCGGCTCCAGCGTCACCTCATCGCCCAGACCCTCGAGGCGCGTCCGGCAGGCCCAGGCGGGGCGTCCGTTGACTTTAAGCGCGCAGGTGCCGCACATGCCCACCCGGCAGGAGTAGCGAAACGAAAGCGTGGCGTCCTGTGCGCTCTGGATGGCGACCAGGGCGTCTAAGACCGTCATGCGCGGGCCGGTTTCGACTTCGAATGTATCCACGCGCTCATTCGGATCATCCGCAGCACCTCCCCGGCGGATTTTCACCCGCACGCTCGGCCGCTTTTCAGGCTTTTCTTCTTGCACTTCTTTTTCCTGCGCTTCTTCACTCACTTGCGCATCTTCGCTCACTTGCGCATCTTTTTCCTGCGCGTCTTCGCTCACGAGGTGAATCTCCAGTATTCCTTGTGCATGAAGGCCAGCCAGAAGAAGGCGGCTATTCCCAAGACGAACAGCAACCACAAGAGTTTTCGCTGGTGACGATCCGGAAAGCCGAAGTCGGTCAGAATCACCTTGATGCCGTGCATGGCGTGCCAGACGACGAGCGCGAGCATGGTGATTCTCACCGAATCGATGTAGGGGTTCATCACGTGGATCGGGAAGAGGACGATGAGCGCCAAGGCCGAGATTCTCTGCAGCACCCAGGACCACATGCCCGGATACATCGAGCGCCATGCGCTGATCTTCCAGACGGATGGCTTGTTAATGGGGTCGTTTGCGCTCGTCATCTGTTGGCTTCGCTCCGTTTTGTCGTCAGTCGATGAAATTGGGATCGGGCGCCCCCTGGGCGGCCGGTTCCACTGCCGGGTTCAGGCGGGGGAACGAGACGGGTTTCCGCTCGATGACCGCCGCCGCACCCTCTCGTCTGATATAGACGTTGTAGAGGTCCTCATCCCCCGTTTCGGGGCAATCATCGCGGTAGTGGCTGCCCCGGCTCTCGTCGCGTTCGAGCGCCGAATAGGCGATGAGTTCCGCGGCGCAAATCTGGTTTCTCACGTCGAGCGTGTGCTGCCAGGCGAGGTTATAAGCGCGGGAACCCTCTGCGCGGGTGTTCGCTGCGCGTCCTTTCAAGTCCAGAAGTTTCCGTATGCCGCTCTGGATGTCGGTTCCGTTTCTTCTCAAGCCCACTTTATTCCACATCGTCTCCTTGAGTTCCGCCCGGATGGGGTAGGGGGATTCGCCTTCGCCCAGCGCATCCAGCGTGTTCACCTCCGCTGCCGCGAGCGCTTCCGCGTCATAGGGGAGGAGGGGAGAATCCGCCGCTTCTTCGGCCATCGCCTCGCCCGCTATCTCCCCAAAGACCGTGGCGTTCGCCACCCCGTTCCCGCCCAGGCGGTTTGCGCCGTGCGTGCCGCCCGCGTCCTCGCCCGCGGCGTAAAGCCCCACTAAATTCGTGCGGCATCTGGTGTCTATCTTCACCCCGCCCATCATGTAGTGCGCGGTGGGCGTCACCTCCACGGGACCGCTCAGGAGGTCGTAGCCCAGATCGGCGCACCGCTCGACCATGCCCTTGAAATTCTTGCGCACGAAGGATTTTCCCAAATGGCTCACGTCGATGAACACGCCGCCGCGTTCCGTGCCCCGGCCCTCGATTATCTCGGTGTAGCCCGCGCGCGAGACGACGTCGCGCGTGGCGCGCTCCATGCGCTCGGGGTCGTAGCGCTCCATGTAGCGCTCGCCCGCCGCGTTCTTGAGGTGTCCGCCCGCGCCCCGCAGGCCCTCTTCGAGCAGTGTGCCGGTGATTTGCAATCCGTCTCCCGTGAGGATGCCCGTCGGGTGGAACTGCACCATCTCCATGTCGCAAAAAGAAGCGCCCGCCTCCCAGGCGATAGCCATGCCGTCGGTGGCGAGTTCCTGCGCGCAGGCGGAGATTTTATAGAGCGTGGGGCCGCCGCCCGTGGCGAGGAGCGTGCATTTCGCGTTCACGGCGACGAATTCTCCGCTCTGGATGTCGAGCAGCAGCGCGCCCGCGACCCGCTCCGGCTCCCCCCGGGCGGGCAGGAGGGCCACCGCGCGCGCTTCTTCCAGCACGTCCACTCCGCGCCTTACGAGTTGCTCGGAGACGCGGTTGGTGATCTCGATGCCCGTCAGGTCGCCCTTGTGCACCGTGCGATCGAAACTCTGGCCCGCGAAAGCTTTCTGGTGGATCGTGCCGTCCTCGTTTCTGTCGAAGAAACACCCGCACACGGTTTCGAGCCGCTCCACGCAGCCGGGTGCGCGGCTCACGAGCGTCCAGGCGAGTTCCTGATCGTTAATCCACGCCCCGCCCTTCAAGGTGTCGAGAAAATGGTTTTCGACCGAATCGGTTTCGGCGAGGGCGACGTTGTAGCCGCCCTGCACCATGCGCGTGCAGCCGCTTTTCCCAAAAAGACCCTTTACCGCCACGGTGATGTCTAAGGCTGCGTTTTGGGTGTGCGCGGCCAGTGCGGCGAGGAGGCCCGCCCCGCCCGAACCCAGGATGAGAATGTCCGTTTTCATCGTGCGCAAAGGGATGGTTCCTCAAGTGAATCAAAAGGTTATTTCCACGGAATGAGAATGCCACACCGGGTGGGCGCGAACAAGTAATATCAAAAAATCTCGTCTATGGGAGCGCCTCATCGCGTCCCGAACCGGGTCGAATCGCGCGGGGCGCGCCGCATGAAAATTCGCCAGGGTGGCGGCAACGCAGTCCCGCCCCACAACCGAGGCTATCATGCGAGCCGAGCCATATTTCAATTTTTAAGGATGGCGGTGGCGCAGTTACGCCCCACATTCCGGTGAAGCCACGGCGGCCGAGCCGTATTACAGCTTCTCCAGAATGATGACGCGGCGATCCTCCGTCCAGCGGCGCGCGAAGCCGAAGTGCGCCTCAATCCACGCGAAAGTTTCGAGCCTGTAGAAGCACAGATGCGTAAAATCGCGCCTATAGTGCCAGTTATCGGCGAAGAGCGCCTCATCCCAGAACGCCGTCATGACGCCCAGGAGGCCGCCGGGTTTAAGGTTTTCATATATTTTCCCGATTTCCTCCCTCGGGTGTCTCAAGTGCTCGAACGTCTCGCTTGCGGCGATGAAATCAAAGGCCCCCTCGGGGGTTTCCGGGAAGAAATAGGGGTCGTATGGCAGGCACTTGATTCCTGCGTCGGCGAGGAGTTCACACAAAACGGGGCGTCCATCGGACGTGGGGCCTGCGCCGAAATCAAGACCCCGCGCTCCTTTAGGGAGCATTCCCGCCAGGGGGACGCTCAATTGCTTGAGAAAGGCGACGTAGTCTTCATCGCAGCCCGAATTCTGGTGCTGTTCGTATCTCGCTTTTTCTTGATCGGGCGCGGGCCAGAATTCAGGCGGCACGAAGATGAGCCGACAGACGGGGCAGTGCGCATAATCCCGCGCATCGGCGCGCAGATAGAGCGCAGCCTCACCTGACCCGCACAGGGGGCAGATTTTATTCGGCTCGTCCTTCGGGGTATGGCGTTTTGTGTCGGCCATCAGGAAACTCATCCCGGCGGGTGAAGGCGAGGGCGGTGATGCGGAGCCTGATGGCGGCGCGCATCGGGAGGATTCTATCCCTCCCGCGCGCGCTCGACAACGAGACGCGCTCTGCTTAAGCGATTCGCCCTCATATAAAATTCTTGAGCCCTCGTATTGACACCCCCATGCGCCATCCCCTAGCTTGGGGCGCTTTTATGGAAGCGGCGCGAATCGCCGCGCTATGTTTCATGACGCCAAAGGAACACGGGCTTGATACTCGATAAATTTCGTCTGGACGGGAAAGTGGCTCTGGTGACGGGCGCGGGCACGGGCCTGGGCGCTGCGATGGCGCTGGGCTTGGCCGAGGCGGGCGCGGACGTGGCCGCTCTGGGCAGGCGTGAGGGTCTTGTAGAGGAGACGGCGCGCCGAATCGAGGATTCAGGACGCCGCGCGCTCGCCATCGGGGCGGACGTCACGAGTGCGGAAGACGTGGCGCGCGCAGTAGGCCGGACGCAAGATATCCTGGGTGGAGTCGACGTTCTCGTAAACGGGGCGGGTGTGCTGAACGCGGACCCGAGTGTGGACGTGAGCCCGGAGGATTTTCGTTTCGTCGTCGACGTGAACCTGACGGGCGCTTTTCTGTGCGCCCAGGCCGTGGGGCGCGGGATGCTCGCGCGCGGTGCGGGCAGCATCGTGAACATCGGCACCTTTCTGGGCGAGCGGGGGCACAGGCCCGCGCGCGCTGCCTATAACGCGAGTAAATACGGCGTCTTGGGACTCACGAAAGCCCTCGCCGCCGAATGGGGCGGGGGAGGCGTTCGGGTGAACTGCATCTGCCCGGGCGTACACCGCACGCCGTTGCTGGCGCCTGCGCTCGATGACCCGAGTGTGGAGGAATGGCTCAAGGAAAAGACGATGCTCGGGCGCATGGGCGAGCCGGAAGACATCGTGGGGCTGGCGGTTTTTCTGGCGTCCGACGCTTCGGCCTACATTACGGGCGAGAGCATATTTGAAGACGGAGGAGGGTGGGTCTAAATCCCACGAAAAACGATGGCGGATCTCAGGGCGATAATTTTTGATTTCGACGGCACCATCGCGGACAGCGAGCCGCTCCATCTGGCGGCGTTTCAGGCGGTGCTATCGGAAGAACTGGACCTGGACTTGACGGAAGAAGAATACGCCGAGCGCTATCTCGCGTTCGACGACAGGCTCTTGTTCACCCACGTGCTGAACGATCGCGGCGTGGCCGTCGAACCAGATCGCTTCGAGCAGCTTTTAGAGCTAAAAGAGGCGCGCTATCAGGAAATCGCGCTGGCGCCGCAGATTCTGCCCGGCGCCGCGGAGATGATACGCGCGGCTGCTACGCACTGGCCCCTCGCGATAGCAAGCGGGGCGCTGGGCCACGAGGTGCGGCCCGTGCTCGAACGGGTGGGTCTGATCGATTGTTTCCCGATCATCGTGACGGCGGAGATGGTGGGTCGCGGAAAACCGGACCCCGAGAGTTTCCTGACTGCGCTTGCGCGGATAAACGAAAATCTGAGCAAACCGATTCCCGGAGCTTCGTGTCTGGTGGTGGAGGATTCCGTCGCAGGGGTGCGCTCGGGCAATGCCGCAGGCATGAGGACGCTCGCGGTGACGACGAGCTATCCCGCAGACAGACTCGGCGAGGCCGACCGCGTGGTGGATTCCTTGGAAGAAACCGTGGATCCCGGCGGTCTGGCCGCCTGGTTCGCTGCGTTGCCGCCTATTGCGTCCCAAAGTGGATAGGAGAGGGACATGGCCATATTAAAGGTCGCCCGCATGGGCCACCCCGTCTTGCGCGAAAAGGCGCGCGAGTTGACGCCCGAGGAGCTTAAGAGTCCCGAGATCGCGGCCCTTATCGAGGACATGATCGAGACCATAGCTGAATATGCGGGCGTAGGCTTGGCCGCCCCGCAGGTGCACCACGGGCTCCGGCTGTTCGTCATGCAGACGGATCCCGACGATGAGGCGACGCTGCGCGTGGCGGTGAACCCCAGGCTCACGCCTTTAGGTGAAGAGGGTTGGGAGGATTGGGAGGGGTGTCTCAGCATCCCCGACATTCATGGCCGCGTGCCGCGCAGCACGAGTGTGCGCTTAGAGGCTCTGGACGCGGGGGGACAAGCCTATGCCGAGGAACTCGAAGGCTTCGCCGCGCGCGTGTGCCAGCATGAATACGACCATCTCGATGGATTGATATTCATCGACAAGATGCGGGATTTCACTTCTCTTTGCTTCGGTGAGGAATACCGCAGATATCACGCCCCGCGGCCCAAGGAAGAGGCGGAGTGAGGGGTTTGGCGCGGCGCATCTGCTCGCTTTCTCCCCCCTTGGCATGGTCGATACGGTGATCGTTTTGCTGGAGAGGACTTCCACCTGATTTCTTGACGTTTCATGATATATCATGATAAGTTGCGGCCCAAGATTGGAGGCGTCTCATGACGACCCTACCACGAGAGAAGTTCGCAACCCAGGTGAATTCGGAGGTTCTGGCCGCCGTCCGAAGCCTTGCGCGGAGAGAGGGGCGGCAGCTTCAGGCTCTGGTCGATGAGGCGCTGGCCGACCTGATCGAGAAGCGTAGGGGGAGTAGGCCGCGCGCACACGTCATGGCGGGATATCAGGCAAGCCACGAGAGATACGCACCGCTCTACAAAAAACTCGCTGAATGACGGACTATCCGACCGTCGTTGAAGTTCTTGCAATCCACCGGGACCAGATAGAGCGATACGGCGGAGCCGAAGGCGTGCGCGATCCGGGTCTGCTCGAAGCCGCCCTGTTCCGTCCCCAGACGGGCTATTACGCCGATCTGATCGAAGAGGCGGCCGCGATCTGGGAAAGCATGGGACAGAACCACCCATTCATCGACGGAAACAAGCGCACGGCTTTCGCCGTCACCTATACGTTTCTCGCAATCAACGGGGTGCGGATTACGGCGGACGCCGAAAGTATTTACGCCTTCATCATCGGACTCCATGAAACCGATGCGTTCTCCTTCGAGCCGCTGAGGGACTTGCTCCGGGCGGCCTTGGCTTTCTTGATGGCTTGATTCCGAACGCCTTCGGGCCTCACGGCGTCCAAACACAAAGCGGACGCCAGCCCGCTTTTCCCGCCGCCGCGAGCGAGAGACAAGCCCGCCCGTATGATGCCCGGCTTGAACGCGGAGCGAACGAAGCGGCGCTGATACGGGAGAGCCTTGAACGGCTTGCCAAGTAGATCGCCGTCGCCCACGGGCGCGGATTCAAGACTTGCGATCAACTGGTTTATCTTCACGACTTGCTACTCGTAAAACATTTTTCTAACGAGGGCAGGTACTCGAACCGAATCAGAGTCATTGCATTTCAAACACTTTTCCCATGAATTCAAATAGTCTTCAAAAGTTTCGTTTTCATGAACATTCCAATAATTTAGATATCCACAGTCCGCCCAAAGAGAAGGAGCACTCTGGAAATGCTCCAAGAGGGCAAGGGCTACAACCACATTGCGGTCGCGAAGATAAGAATCGGCTTCCATATCCTTAAGTTTTAATGCGAACCATTCTGGTAAATGTATACTTAAAATATTGTTGTATTCTTCTGGGGTCATGTATTGCAGTACAGCACTCTCACAATATATTGCGTGGTTTGGTGCAAATTCTGCTGCGCCCTTTACATTCTCAGGTGGGTTGGTTTTCCAAGATTCTGACAGCTCATGCAAAACAAATAACGACGCCATTTCGCAAAGACTTTCCTCAAACCAACAATGGCGATGTACTTTGTTGCGATTGTAGTTCGTCATTACATGGCACAGTTTGTGCGAGAACTGATAGACGTATTGGCACCAATTCCTATTTTGAGCATTAATACGGATTTGATAAGGACAGGAATCTAAAAGGACTCTGGGTAAATCTTTCCACCAAGAGACTTCAATTCGTTCGTCAGGTAACTTACCGAAAGCACCTACCAGCGCGCAGAAGACAGACTCCAAGACAGAAGGAATTGCAACATCCAGATACGGTTTCTCGTTTCCTTTATGGGTTAGCCAACTATCCACATCAACTATTAGATATTGCGACATTTTTTGTGCCTCCAATTTGTCTGCGTAGTTCGTCACTCACCCCTCCGAAGTGTGCCCTATCGGCAAGCGGCGGCGGTGCCATCAGCGGCCCATGCGCCGCCGTGCGCGGAAAAGGCAGGCCCTCCCCCCCCGGTTCTTAGGCATTTTCCCGTTTTCTTCGCAGGTTTTCACGCCTAGCTTCTGGTATCTCATTCGCGGTGATGATCTGTTCCTGCCCAGATGGGGAAGTAATTGTGATCTCAAACCCTTCAAGCCATCTATCATCATGATTCGGGTATTCATCAATGAGCTTCTCGATGGTTTCATAGGCTATTCTTCTCGCTTCCGTTTCAGCAAAACATTCCTTGGCGTTGAGATATTTCAGTTCGTCGACACCTAAGTTGTTAAGGTGATAATCTTCATATTTCGTGATTTTGAGTGTCCACTTCATCGCCTCGCTCATCCGTCTCCCTCCTTTATCAGTGGTCGAACCATGCGACGTTATCATCCGGGCGAGATCATATCATGCCCGCCCGGCCATGTAATGAAATTGACGGCGCGCATAAAAAAATCCCTTTCCGCTTTCGGCATGGAGCATGAAGCCCTGTTTTGCCGATTTCCCCCGATGAAGGGGAGCGGGAAAAAAAATTTTCTCCCCGCCGCGTAGTCGGTTCCCTTTCCCCGCCACTCATCGAGGCCGCGCCGGATTCATCAAGCCCGCCGCGACCTTGCGCGCAGCGAGGGGCGGCAGCTTCAGGCCTTGGTCGATGAGGCGCTGACCGACCTGATCGACAAGCGCAGGGGGAGCAGGCCGCGCGCCCACGTCATGGCGGTCTATCAGGCGAGCCATGAGAGATTCGCGCCGCTCTACAAAAAACTCGCTGAATGACGGACTATCCGACCGTCGTTGAAGTTCTTGCAATCCACCGGGACCAGATAGAGCGATACGGCGGAGCCGAAGGCGTTCGCGATCCGGGTCTGCTCGAAGCCGCCCTGTTCCGTCCCCAGACGGGCTATTACGCCGATCTGATCGAAGAAGCGGCCGCGATCTGGGAGAGCATGGGGCGGAACCACTCATTCATCGACGGAAACAAGCGCACGGCTTTCGCCGTCACCTATACGTTTCTCGCAATCAACGGGGTGCGGATCACGGCGGACGCCGAAAGTATTTATGCCTTCATCATCGGCCTCCATGAAACCGATGCGTTCTCCTTCGAGCCGCTGAGGGACTGGCTCAGCGCGAACGTCCGGCTCGATGCGCCGGAATGAGTACGATCATCTCGACGGGCTTATCTTCATCGACAGGATGGGGGATTTTTCTTCGCTTTGCTTTGGCGAAGAATACCGCAGGTATCACGCCCCGCGGCCCAAGGCGGAGTGAGAGTCAGCCGCACGCGGTCGCTATTGGTGCTGAAATTTTCCGACGTACATGGGGTGGTGAGTGAAACTTGGTCGAGGGAGCCGCGCAGAAAAATGGGCAGTGCAAAGCCGTAAAGTTTGATTGGTGCCCAAGGCCGGACTCGAACCGACACGGGGTTGCCCCCACTAGCCCCTCAAGCTAGCGTGTCTACCAATTCCACCACTTGGGCATGATGTCTGAGCATTTCTATCTGGAGCAACGCTCAGGCCAAGAGGCTATATAGCGTTGCGCGCGCCGCGCTGTCAACGCCTCCCGCATCCCCGATGAGGCTATCTGGAGTTCGCTCTCGGGTTCATGGCGTCGCGCAGGCCCTCGCCGAAGAGGTTGAAGGCGAGCATGACTATCAAGATCGCAGACCCCGGGATGAAGGTGAGCCAGGGGGCGTCGAAGATGTATTTCTTCCCGTCCGAGAAGATGTTGCCCCAACTCGCCTGGGGCGGCGGAACGCCGAAGCCGAGAAAGCTCAGGCTCGCTTCGGTGAGAATCGCGCCCGCGATGCCGATGGTGGCCGAGACCAGAACGGGCGCAAGCGAATTGGGGATCAAGTAGCGGAAGATGATGAGTCTGTCCGAGCCGCCCGTGGCGCGCGCGGACTCCACGAAAGGCTGTTCTCTCAGCGAGAGCACCTCCGCCCGCACGAAACGCGCAGGCCCCACCCAGCCCAAGACGCCGATGACCACCATGATTACCCAGATGTTGGGCGTCACGAGGGCCAGGATGGTGAGGAGCACGAAAAACGAGGGAAAAGAAAGCTGCACGTCCACGATGGTGGTGTAGATGATGTCCACCTTGGGCAGCCGGAATTTATGAAGAAGCGTGGTGACGCCGAATCTCTGGTAGAGATAAATGCAGACCACCGCCCCCCCGAGGCTTGTCCACAGGTGCGCCGCATGGCCCGGATAGGCGAGGTAGAGGCCAGCGAGGAGAAGAGCGAAATAAGTGATGCCTCCGCCAGTGACCGCGCTTAGGGAAACGCCGTCCGCCGCGCTTTCCTCCGCGTTTGCGCCCTGCGCCCCGCCGAAGGCGGCGAGTGCTACGAGGCAAAGCGCGCCCAGCACTCCCTCGCGCCAATAGGGCGTGCGCACCTGAAGGCCGAAATCGGAAGTGAAGCCGCTGAACTCGAACGGCTCGAACGCGACGAGCGCCAAGCCCAGGAGAGCGCCGAACACGAGTCCCTCCAGGAACAGCGAGCGGCCATCGCGGCGCACCGATAGCCCCAGACCTGCGCACGTCATGGAAAAGAGCAGCGTCAGGAATCCTAACTCGTTCCACACGGCGTAGCCCGCGAGACCGGCGCCGATGAAGCCGAACAGGGGCGCGCCGCTCGGCTTTATCTCTCCGTAAAACCCGGCGATTCCGCCTATCGCGACTCCCAGGAACGTGGCGATGCCGATGGCCACGAAGCCTACGGACATCGAGATGAAGGTGCCCTCGAGCATTCTGGCGAACACGTCGCGGCCCAGATCATCCGTGCCGAACAGGTATATGCCCAGACGCGGGAGGTTTTCTCCGGGTATCACCCCCCCGGTCGGGGCGGAGAAGGGGGCTTTGAGCTTGTCCGGCAGGCGGACGACGTTGGCGTCGAACATCGGCTCGCTCATGAGGGCGGAATTGACGAAGCCGAGCGCCGCCAGCGCGAAGAAGAACACCAACACCACGCCGCCCACCATCGCCATCCGGTTGCGCTGGAGATGCCGCCATACGCGCTGGCCGGGGGTGAGTTCTTCCCCCATCTCCTCAATCATCTCGCGCATATCGAGTGTTTCGTTCACAGGCGGATCCTCGGGTCGACGACGACCAGCAGGATGTCGGATATAAAGGTGCCGATGACGACCAGGATGGCGGACATGAAGTTCAGGCTCAGGATGACGGGGTAGTCCCGCGCCAGCACCGCCTCGAAGCCCATGCGCCCCATGCCGGGCCACGCGAAGATGTTCTCGATGATGACCGAGCCGCCTATCAGCCCCGGCAGGATGAGGCCGAACATGGTGACGAAGGGAAGCGCTGCGTTTCTCAAGACGTGCACGTAGTTCACGGTGTCCTCATCCAGACCCTTGGAGTGGGCCGTGCGGATGAAGTCCGAATCCACCACCTCTATCATCTGGCCGCGCACGTAACGTGAAAGCACGGCGATGCCGCCGATCGCGCCCACGAGGCTGGGCAGCACCAGATGCCAGATGCGGTCGTTGATTCTGAACAGGGGAGAGGCGTCGCCCCGGCCGAAGGTCTCGATTCCCAGGACGGAAACTTCCAGGCCCGGCACGCGGAAGTCGACGAAGGGCAGCGTGAACCCCTGAACGACGGCGATGATGAGGATATAGGCGAGAAAGAAACTCGGCATCGATATCATGAGATAGCTCATGAAGGTGGTGGAGCGGTCGAAAAAGCTGTAGCGCTTGAGCGCGCCCGCGATTCCGAGCGGAAACGAGAGACACCAGGTGATGATGGTGCCCACGATGAACAGGGGCAGGCTGATGAGGAAGCGCCGCCATATTTTCCCGAAAACGGGCTGGTTGTCCTTCAGGCTCGTGAGTTCGCCGGTGAAGAATTTCTTGTAGAAGCGCCAGTATTGCACCGGAAGCGGTTTGTCGAGGTCGAAGGCGGCGCGGTAGCGCGCCAGGTCTTCTTGCGTGAAGCGCGGATTCAGGGGGTCTATCTGGCTCGGCTCCCCGGGCGCCAGATGAATGATCAGAAAACTCACGATCGAGATGATGAAGAGCGTCACCAGTTTGAACAGCGTCGTCCGGATGATGTAGGCGCCCATTTTTAATTCTCGAATTGGGGGATTCGGGGGAACTTGATCCATTCGTTGAAATCGAAGGAGTAGCTTCCCGTGATGGTGGAGCGGATTTTTTGCGGGCGTATTTTTCCGCCGGCCAGACGCCTGGCGATGGCGATTTTTCTGTCGAGCAGCGCCGTCCATTTACCGACGTACAAGAACGTGTAGGGCTGATCCGCGGCGATGATGCGGTGGAGTTCATGCGCCTGGCGAACCTGCGTCGCGAGGTCGTATTCCTGGCGGATCTTGATGATGAGCTCATCGGCTTTGGGGTTTTTGTAGCCCACGAAATTGAGCCGGCCCTTGCCCGTCTGGCTCGAATGCCAGATCTGGTAGAGGTCGGGGTCCAAACCCATGCTCCAGCCGAGGACGACCGCGTCGAAATTGAGCTGGTTGATGTGCTTTCGGATGAACACGGCCCACTCGACTTGCGAGAAGGTGATTTTTACGCCGATCTTCTTCCAGGAGTCCTGCACCACGGTGCCGACGGCGCGCCTGATCTCGTTGCCGTGGTTCGTCATCAGGTTGAAGGCCAGGGGCTTGCCGTCCTTCATCAGGATTCCGTCTTTTTTCCTGAACCCCGCCTCATGAAGCAGGCGCACCGCCCCTTGGGGGTCGTAGGCCGGGGGTTTGACGCTGCGGTTGTAGTGCGGGCTTTGCTTCACGAACGGGCCGGTGATGTCCTCCGCTTCGCCGTTCAGCACGTAGCGGTGAATTTGCCTGGTGTTCACCGCCATTCCCAAGGCCTTGCGCACGCGCACGTCCTGAAACGGCCAGCGCCGCATGTTGTAGCCGACATAGGTGAACCCGAAGCCGAGACCTGAGAACACCTGGAACCTCGGGTCTTTCTTGAGCCGCTCGACCTGATGGGCGCCCGCCCCGTAGCGGTCCACCGTGCCCGCGTAGAAGGTGATCTCCTGCGTGAGGGGATCGGGCAGGATTCTGTAGACATATTCGTGGTATTCGGGCGGCCCCTCCCAGTAGTCCTCGTTTCGCGCGAGCCGGATGAGTTCGTCCGAGCGCCATTCCTTGAAGATGAACGCTCCCGTGCCGATGGGCTTTCTGTTGAACGCGCTGTCGCGCAGGCTGAATTTTTCCGGGTCCTTGCCTTTGCTCTTGGCTTCTTCGGCGAGCTTTTGGGCGTTCAGCAGATGCTCGGGCAGCATCCCCATGGCCCAGGTGCCGAAAGCGGGGGAGTAAAGACGCTTGTAGGTGACTTTTACGCTAAACCTGTCGGGCGTCTCCACGCGCTTGACGGGTTCGTAATCCGGCACTCTCGGGGAGAGATTTTTGGGATTTATGATGGCCTCGTAGGTGAAGCGCACGTCGCCTGCGTCGAATTCGTGGCCGTCGTGGAAGCGCACGCCGCGCCTGAGGGTGAAGATGATGACCGGGTTGTGCTCGGTGAGCTGAACGCGCCGCGCGGCGGCAGGAAGCAGTTTCTCAGACAGCTTGGTCTCGACATAGGCGTCGGCGTCAGTCGCGATCCCGTATTCGCCGAGCCACTTCCGAAGGCGCTTGAACAAGTCCTGATCCACGTTTTTGAGCGTCATCTTCACGCGCTCGGGATAAGAGATGCGGACTTCCTTGCGCCCGGGTCTTCTCTTCCCCCTGGGCGGCGGGGTGCGGATGAAGGTTTTTTTCTCGGCGGGAGGGCTAACCTCGATTTTCTCGATGTTTTTCAGCCACGCGGCTTCACCGGCGTCGCGCGCCCGCGTGATGCGCGCGGCCAGGGCCTTGGCGCCCGGGCCCTCGGGGTGGGGCACGAAAAACGCCTCTTCATAGATTCTCCACGAGGCGGCCAGCCGGCCCCGGTAGGACAGATCGCGGTCCCTGTCGACGAGACCCTCGAACACATGGTCGACGATTGCGCCGCTCGCCGTGTCGGCGTGAAGGATGGGGTTCAGGATTTGCGCATCGCCGATGGAACCGGTGATGAACTGGCGAAGGCGTTCGCCGCCTCCCTTGGTCTGGTCGGAGAACGTCGGGACCCAGAAGTAGGATTGAAACAAGACGGCCGCGATGAGAAAGGGAAGCAACAACAAGAGACGCTTGATCAGCATCGTCGGCCCTCAGCGCGCGCGAACAGCGGAACCAGTCTCGCCCGCCCTATTTTTTCACCGGGTGGCGGGTTTCGCAGGCGCGGCCTTCACCGGCGCGGCGGGCACTATCGAAGCATCCTGACCACCGCCGTGCGAGCCGACGTAGGTGAGCAGAAGCGAGGTCACCATGAAGAGAACGGCGGCGCCGGTCGTGATCTTGCTCAGGAAGTTCACGGGTCCCCGGGAGCCGAACATCGTATCGCTCGATCCGCCGAAGGCGGCTCCGATGCCGCCGCCTTTGCCCGCCTGGAGAAGCACGGAAAGCACCAGGCAAAGCGCCACGGCCACATGCAAAACGGTTAATACTATCGTCATTTTCTCACTCTTTTCATGTTATGCGGAAGTCGTGCAGGCGGCGCGGACGATCGCCAGAAAATCCCCGCTGTTCAGACTCGCACCGCCGATGAGACCGCCATCGATATCCGGCTGCGAGAACAACTCCGCTGCATTGTCCGGTTTCACGCTACCACCGTATAAGATACGCGTTTCTTGCGCGCATTCCAAGCCGAAAATTCCTTCGAGCCGCTCGCGGATGAAGGCATGCGCCTCCTGGGCCTGCCCGGGCGTGGCCGTGAGGCCCGTGCCGATGGCCCATACGGGTTCATACGCGACGATGAGGCCGCCGGCGGGAGGGGAGGAGAACGCGCCCTGAATCGAGGTTTCCACCTGATGGGCGATGCGCGCGAGCGTGGTTCCCGCCCGCCTCGTGGAAAACGGCTCACCGAGGCAGATGATGGGCGTGAGGCCGCCCGCGCTCGCCGCCTGCGCCTTGCGGGCGATGAGGGCGTCGCCTTCTCCCATTATCTCGCGCCTTTCGCTGTGTCCGATAATGACGTGGGTGGCGCCCGCGTCGGTGAGCATCGAGACGCTCACCTCGCCGGTGTATGCGCCGTCGGGGTGATGGGAGCAGTTTTGTCCGGCGACGCCGACAGGACTCGCAGAGACCGCCTCCGCCACAGCCGGAAGCGACAGATAGGGGGGACCCAGGAGAACGTCGGCGCCCGAGAGGCTCTCGCCTGCGACGCCCTCGGCCACTTCGCGCGCGAGCGTTCGCGCGTCCTGAATCGTCTTGTTCATCTTCCAGTTGCCGGCCACCAAGGCGCGCCGCATCGCAGAATTCCTCTTTTTCTTTTTGGAGTGTTTTAGGGTTTATCCGTCAGAGAGGCCAGACCGGGGAGTTCCTTGCCTTCGAGCAGTTCCAGGAAGGCGCCGCCGCCCGTGCTGATGTATGAAATGCGGCGCGATTCCCCCGCTGCGTGAACGGCCACGTCCGTATCGCCGCCGCCCACTATCGTCAGCGCGTAGGAGTTCGCCACGTGGTTCACCATGGCGTATGTGCCGCGAGAGAAGGCGTCTACCTCGAATACGCCCATCGGGCCGTTCCAGATGATGGTTTTCGCGTCCTGGAGCACCTCGCTGAATAAAGTGGTGCTCGCGGGTCCGATGTCGAGCGCATACCAGTCTTCGGGCACTTCCTGCGCGGGCACCACCTTGGTTTCCGCCGAGGCCTCGAACTTGTCGGCGATCACGTAGTCGCTGGGAAGATAGAACTTCACCTCCAGTTCCTTCGCCTTGTTCATGATGGAGCGCGCCGTGTCCATCATGTGTTCCTCGACCAGGCTGTTTCCCATCTCGTAGCCCAACGCGCGGTGGAAGGTGCCCGCCATGCCGCCCCCGATGATTATCTTGTCCATCTTGGGCAGTATCCGCTCTACGATGCCGATTTTCGCGCTCGCCTTAGCACCTCCGAGAATCGCCACCACGGGGCGCATCGGGTTGTTCACCGCTCCGCTCAGGTAGCTGACTTCCTTGATCATCAGAAAACCGGCGCCGGCGGGGTTCAGGAACTTCGTGATCGCCGACATCGAGGCATGGTGTCGGTGGGCGTTGCCGAACGCATCGCCGATGTAGACCTCGGCCAGGGAGGCGAGCTTTTGGGCGAACTTCTCGTCGTTTTTCTCCTCTCCCGGATGAAACCTGAGATTCTCCAGCAGGAGAACCTGCCCCGGTTTCATCTCCTCCGCCATGCTCCTGGTCTCTGCTCCCGTGCAATCGGGCGTCAGGGGGCAATCCTTTTCCAGAAGCCGGGAGAGGCGTTTGCCGACCGGGGCGAGGGAGCTTTTCGCTTCGAACCTTCCCTTGGGCTGACCGAGATGGGAGCCGATGACGACCCGCGCGCCCTCGTCCAGGAGATAGTTGATGGTGGGCAGGGCCGCCCGGATGCGGGTGTCGTCGGTAATGTGTCCCTGGTCATCGAGCGGCACGTTGAAATCGACGCGCAGGAAAACCCGCTTGCCCGCGACGTCGATATCCTCCACGCCGAGTTTCGGGTCACCGTTTTCAATGTTGCTCGTGATTGTTCCCATTACACCCAAGCCTCTTAGAGCGCCGCGCCCACTTTTTTGATGAGGTCCACCATCCGGCAAGAAAATCCCCATTCGTTGTCGTACCAGGAGATGACCTTGACCATCTTGTTGTCCAGCACTTTCGTCGAGAGGCCGTCCACGGTGGATGACGCCGGGTTCCCGAGGTAATCGACCGATACGAGGGGCTCATCCGTGTAGTCGAGTATCCCCTTGAGCGGGCCGTTCGCCGCCTCTTTCAATGCGTCGTTCACCTCCTCGGCCGTCACTTCGTTTTCCACCTCGGCAACGAGGTCGACGACAGAGACATCCTGCGTGGGAACGCGAATCGCCATCCCGTCGAGTTTGCCGTTGAGTTCGGGGAGAACCAGGCCTACGGCTTTCGCCGCGCCCGTGGAGGTGGGAATCATGCTCACCGCCGCCGCCCGCGCGCGCCTGAGGTCGGAGTGGGGCAGATCCAGTATCTTCTGGTCGTTCGTGTATGCGTGCGTCGTGGTCATCAACCCGTGTATGACCTTGAATTTCTCGTGCAGCACCTTGGCCACGGGCGCGAGGCAGTTCGTGGTGCAGCTCGCGTTCGAGATGATGTGGTGGGAGGCATGGTCGTATTTGTCATCATTCACGCCTAAGACGATGGTGATGTCCTCATCGGTCGCCGGGGCCGAGATGATGACTTTTTTGGCGCCCGCCTTGAGGTGTTTTTCCGCGTCCGGTCTTTTGGTGAAGATTCCGGTGCTCTCGATGGCCACCTGCACTCCCATCTCCCCCCACGGGAGGTTCGCCGGGTCGCGCTCTGAAAGCACCCGGATGGATTTTCCATCCACCCTGATCTCCCCGTCGCCCACTTCCACCTCGCCCTGGAACCGACCGTGCACGGAGTCGAACTTGAGCAAGTGGGCGAGGGTTTTCGGGTCTGTCAGATCGTTGACGGCGACGAATTCGATGTCCGGGTCTTTCAGACCCGCGCGGAACAGGTTTCGTCCAATCCTGCCAAAACCGTTGATGCCGACTTTGATGGCCATTCTCTGAACCTCTCTCCTGTGAAGAGTCTAGGGGATGGGGAAATACATTTTCTCGTTCTGGTTACGCGGGCGCCTCCCGCTTCCTGCGAGGGCGGATTCTACCCGATACGATGGATGGCTCCAAGTGCGCCCGGAGGTTTTTTCCTCCCTCATGTCCTGCAATGCGCCCTGGAGGCGAGAAAAGCCGAAAATTATTTTTTTCTTCTTCGTTTTCGGGTCGCATCCGCATTGATTTCAAACCCGGGCGCTCTTCCCAAAACCACGCCGTAGAGCGATTCCGCCGCTTTTGAGGAGACGAGGCCGCGCAGAACGTCGGCGCGCACGTCCCCAGGCTCGCGCTCTCCGGGGTCGCCCCATCCGCCGCCGCCGGGGGTGGAGACGCGAATCGCATCGCCGCTCGAAAACGCGGTGGACGCGCCGACCGCAGGCGCCTGCGCGCTCTTTTCGCCGGAGCGGTGGCGTATCTCATAGGGTTTTCCGGCCGATGCGCCCGCACCGCCCGAAGGCCCCCCCTCCGCACTTCCTGCGGCGCTCGCCGACGTGCCGTCGATGAGCAGGCGGTATTCCCTGTAAACGCCCAGGCCGCCGCGTCGCTCGCCCGCGCCGCCCGAGTCCTGCGCCAGTCCCATCGATTCGACCCGCACCGGGTAGCGCGCCTCCATCACCTCTATGGGCATGCCGCCGGTGGCGCCGATGGGCGGAACCGCGGATGCCCCGTCCCCCTTCATGTGCGCGCCGGCGCCTGCGCCCAGAGCTTCTCTGAGCAGGTGGAAGCCGCCTTTTTCATCATGTCCCCAAAAGCTGAGCGTTCTCAGGTTGTCGAAGCCGGTAGGCGTGCGCCCGCCCGATGCCTCGAAGAGCGCTTCGCCGAACGCAGAGAGCAGTTTGCCCAAGGTGAGCGCTCTCAAGCCCGTCGGCGCGGGGAAGCGGGGGGTCAGTATCGTTCCGGGTTCCGGCAGTTGAACGTCGAACGCCCGCAAGGCTCCATCGTTCAAGGGGAATTCACCCATGCCGTCCTGCAGGTGGAGCAGCATGGGAGCGAGGAGGCGGGTCAGGAACTGCGCGCCCTCTCCCTCCAGAGGACAGTTTATCGGCCCCCGCGCCTGGGCGGTGGCGTCCAACTCTATGCGCAGGGCGTCCTTGCGCCGCGTGAGCGTGAGCGTCAACTCATGGGGGCCGTTTATGCCGTCCGATTCCACGGCGGTGTGCGCCGTCCAGCTTTTTTCGGGAAGCTGCGGGATGAGTTGGCCGCGAAACGCGAGTTCGCACTCTCTAAGCAAATCGGCGAAACAGGCCGAGAGGTTCTCCGCCCCGTATCTTCGCGTCAAATCCTTGAGCCGCGCGGCGCCTATGCGGAGCGCGCCGAGTTGGGCGTCGATGTCATCGCCCAGGAGATGGGCCTGGCGGCTGTTCCGCAAAAGCAGGGTTTTGATGTCCTGGGCGGTCTCATCCCCCCGGGCTATTCGCACCGGCGGGATGAGGATGCCCTCATGGTAGCTCTCGCGCGAGCCGACGCTCGACCCGCCGGGCAGCGCGCCGCCCAAATCGTCGTGGCGTCCCCTGATTTGCAAAAAGGCGATGAGCGCACCCTCTGCGAACAGGGGGCGGGTGAGGCACAACTCGGCGGCCTCGCCCAGACCCGCAGGCGGCGTATAGGGGTC
Organism: bacterium; assembly: GCA_965218735.1. GTDB lineage: Bacteria > UBA8248 > UBA8248 > UBA8248 > UBA8248 > Bin107. The sequence continues at coordinate 26,526 of CBDCMA010000008.1, forward strand.
GTTGTGGAGAAAAACGTCGCCCTCGGCCATCTCGGGGTATGCGCGGATGATGGGCGCGGGGCCTGAAGCCAGGACCCGTCCGGTGAGCGCGCGGCCGAAGCGGTCGAACAGGCAGACGGAGAAATCGCCCGCGTCGCGCAGCGAGGGGCTGCGCCAGATGCGCGCGAGAAGGTCCTCGACTTCTTCTTCGACCGCGCGCAGGGCGCCTGCCAGAATTTCGCTCACAATCGGGTTTGCGTTCATCCCCAGGCCGCTCCCACGCCGTGAGCACCCGTCGGCCTGCCGGCGCGCTCGTCGCGCTCGAAGACGTCCGGGCGGAAGCGCATCACCAGGTTTCCGTATCTGTCCACGCGGGCTTCCTGTCTCGGGAAGATAGCCGCCGTGCTGCCGAAACTCTCCACGACCGCGGGTCCGGGGATGTAGTTGCCCTCGAGCAGCCTCTCCCTGTAGTAGACCGGCGTGTCGTGGAACCCGCCCAACTCCTTGAACCAGACGAGGCGCGCGCCCTTGTAAGCCTCCTCGGGGCTGTCCGCACCTGCGGGTATGAGGGGCAGGTTCGGCGGCTCCGTCATGCCGACGCCCGTGACGCGCAAGTGCACGATTTCGACCGGACGGCTCCCCTTGTGGTTGTAGGTGTAGCGGCGCTGGTAGAGCATGTGGAAGCGCTCGAACACTTCCGCCAGAACCGGCGGGGTGAGGTAGCCCCCGGGCACGTCCACCTCGATCTCGGTGGCCTCTCCCTGGTAGCGCATCTCGGCGGTGCGCCGCATCATCCGCCTGTGCGCGGGAACGCCCTCGCCGCTTAAACCCGCCGCAGCCTGGGCTTCTAGTTTCTCATACGCATCGCCCAGGGCTTCCAGGTTGACGTTTTCTTCCGATTGATAATGCGCCGCCGCGTGATCGTTCACCAGATCGACGACCTCCAGCCCGAACGCGCTCGTCATGCCCGCGAAGGGCGGAACGATGACGGTGTCTATCTCGAGGAGTTCGGCCACGAGGCCGGCCGTCAAGGGCCCTGAGCCGCCGAAGGCCATCAGGGCGAAGTTTTTGGGAGAAATGCCCCTTTGCACCGTCGCCCGCCGCACGGCGTGGGTCTGGTTCCAAGCGGCGATTTCGACCACGCCCGAGGCCATCTCGTGGGGGTTCATGTCGAACCCGCGCGCAAGCTCGCGCATGGCCTTCATGGCGAGCGCCTTGTTGAGCTTCACCTCGCCGCCGGCCAGATGGAGCGGGCTGCGGGCGAGAAGCAGGTTCGCGTCGGTGAGGGTGGGTTCTTGGCCGCCTTTTCCGTAGCAGATGGGGCCCGGGTCCGCGCCCGCGCTCCTGGGACCCACGCGGAGCCTCCCCTCAGGGCTTCTCCATGCGATGGAGCCGCCCCCCGTGCCGATGGTGACGACGTCGATCATCGGCATTCTCAAGAGAAACTCATCGAGTTGGTGCCGGGTGGCGCGCTTCGCCTCGCCGCCCTCGATGACGGCGATGTCCGTAGAAGTGCCGCCCCCGTCCAGGGTGATGAGTTGTTCGTGTCCGGAGAGTTTGCCCAGATAGGCGGCGGAAAGCGCGCCCGCGGCCGGTCCCGAAAGCACGGTGCCTATCGGCCTTCTTGCGATTTCCCGCGCGGTGGAGACCCCGCCGTTGCTCTTCATGATCATAAAGGGCGCGCCGCCGAGCGTCTCTTCTATTTTTTTTGAGGCGCTCTCGACATACGCCTTGATGCGCGGCTTGATGCACGCATCGAGCAGGGTGGTGATGGCGCGCTCGTACTCGCCGGGTTCGGGGATCACCTCGCTCGATATGCTCACGAAACATTCCGGGTATTCGCGCTCGAATGCTTCTAAAATGATGCGCTCGTGCGCCGGGTTGGCGTAGGCATGGAGCAGGCAGACCCCCACGGAGCCGATCGCCTGCGCCTTGAACCATCTTGCGAGTTTGCGCGCGTCTTCTTTTCTGATGGATTCGAGAACCTCGCCCGATGCGGAAATTCTCTCTTTCGCCTCCCGAACCCGCTCGGGGGGGACCAGCGCATCGCGGGGCTTTGCGAGCAGGGATGCGGCGTAGTGGGCTTTCGCCTTGCCGTTCGCACCCCCGATTTCGAGCAGGTGGCGAAACCCGCCCGTGACGATGAATCCCAAATCCTCGAAACGACGCTCGAGAATGGCGTTCGTCGCCACCGTCGTGCCGTGGAACACGCCGTTCACCATGGCGGGGCGAATCTTGGTTTCAGACAGAATTTTCTTGATCCCCTGGATCAAGCCCTCGCTGAAGTCTGCGGGCGTCGTCGGGGTCTTGGTGGTGAAGACTTCGCCCGTGTCCGAGCGCACGCCGACCACGTCGGTGAACGTTCCGCCCGTGTCGATGCCGATGCGAAGTCCGCGTTTTGACGTCATGGCTTAAGTGTTCTCACCTAGCGGGTGAACAGGAATGCGGCCAGAGCGGCGCAGAGCAGTCCGCCCACCTTGGCGGGCGTGAACCCCTCGCCGAGGAAGAGCGCCGCCAGCACCGCCGTGACGCCCGGATAAAGTGCGGAAAGCGCCACCACGCCCGCCGTCTGGCCTGGCGCCTTCGAGAGCGCCAGCACCAAAAAGAGCATGGCCAGCAGGGTGGCCACCGTGGCGACCACGGGCAGCCACATGATGTCCGCGCGCATCGGCGGCAAGGGGAACTGCCTGCTCGCCACGGCGATGACGACGACGACCGCAGTGGTGACGCCCATTCCCATCAGGTGGGGCATGGCGCCCAGGCGTTCCTGTCCCAGCTTCATGAAAAATCCCCAGACGCCGAAACACAAGACGGCGAGAAGGGTGAGGCTCAAGGCGGTCGTATTCATCGTCAACTCCCCCTAAAATGTTTTCCATGCGCGGAGGGCCCCCTCACCCGAGAGCGGGTTTTCCGGCCAACTCTCCGCAAAGCGGCTTTATACAGCAAGATAGAGGTGAGGAAAAGATGAGGATTTCGTGATTTCAAGAAAACCGCCGCGAAAAAAGCGCAGGACCCCCGACGCAGCCTCGGGTTCACACGATGGGGCAGGGGGGCGCTTCGCGTTTCCCCTTTGTTTTGGTAGATTTCCGGTGACAGATTGAGCTATATATTTTTCACCCTCTGGTTTAGGTGATTCCGTGCAAATCACGCCGCACGTGCATTGTCTCTGGCTGGAATTCGAGATCAAGACGCCCTCAGGCGAGCGAATCCCCAGGTTCGTGACGTCCTATATCCTCACGGGCGATTCGCTCACCGTAATCGACACGGGCGTCGCCTCCACAGCCCCCGACATTTTCGCCTACGTCGAATCCATTGGTAGAAAGCCGGAAGAAATTGCGCACGTCCTGCTCACGCATTCCCATTTCGATCACATCGGCGGCAACGGCCTGATAGCGACGCGGGCGGGGCCCGAATTCCTGGGACCCGAAGCGGAGAGGCGGATGATCGAGGATTTGGACTATCAGCACGACGTTCGTCCGGTGGGAAGAATGCGCGATGCGGTATCGGGCCCCGTGAAGCTCGCCGGCTTTCTCGCAGAGGGCGATGAGATATCGCCGGGCGGCGTTCCCGTCCGGGTGATTCATACGCCCGGGCATTCTGCGGGAAGCCTTTCTTTCTTCATGCCTGAGGACGGCGCGCTCATCTGCGGGGACGTGCTGCCGGAACCCGGTACGCTGCCCATCTATGAGAGCGTGGCGGACACAATGGAAAGTCTGGAGAGGCTGAAGGCCACCGAAGGAGTGAACGTCCTGCTCTCCGCCATGAGCCGGGCCGTCTCGCGCGACGAGGCGGTCTCCGCCCACATCGAAAGCGGGGCGGGTTATCTCAAGGAAATCGACGGCCTGGTTCAGGAGGTTTTGGCGCAAAAGGGGGATGACGTTTCACCCCAAGAGGCGGCGGAGTTCGTTTTTGCGCGGTTGAATCTCCCGCGCGCCGGCCTGATTCCCGTCGTCTTGCGCAGCATGAAGGCCCATCTCGATGCGGGGCCGATTTGATACGAAGAGATTTCTTCCGACCATTTGCGATACGAGGAGCTTAGGTTTGAGCCTGCATCTGTATGCGAAAAGTTTTGAAGCGCCGCTCGGCGATAAGGGGAAAGACGACCTCTGGCGCGAGAAAAAAGATCTTCTGGACGACCCCGCGCAGTGCGCCGAGTTGATAGCGCGCTATCAGGCGGGGCCGGGGGAGCCCTGGTTCGCCACGGAACGCGCCGACGTTCCGGGCATGGAGGCCAAACTCAAGGCCGCGCAGGGTAAGGAACACATCGTCGTGGTCGGGAACGGGGGATCGATACGAAACGTCTGGGCCTTGTATCTCGCGTTTTTCGAGCGGGGATTTTCCAGAAAACTGCATCTGCTCGACGGAACGGACATGAGTGGTTTGTTTGGAGAACTGCTGCGCGGAGACGGCGCGTTTACTCCTGAGAACACGCTCGTCGTTCCCGTGAGCAAGTCCGGGAACACGGAAAACGTGATTCAGGAAACCGCCCTCCTGATGGAGCGTGGCTATCCGGTTTTGGCGATTACCTCATCGGGGCCGAGCAAACTGGCCGAGATGGTCGCCGCAGCGAGGCTCGATACCTTCCCGCATCCCGATCAAGTGGGAGGCCGCTTCACCGCCGCGCAGAACAACGCGCTCCTGCCCTTGGCCATGCTGGACGGGAATACGGCGATTGCGGGGGAGATAGACGCCGCCTTCGCCGCCGCCCATCAAAAGCTCAGATCCGGCGCGCCCCTAAGCGAGAACATGGCGAAACACCTGGCGCTCGAACTCTGGCGGGCGGAGAACGCCGGTTACACGGAGGTTTTCATGCCGATTTACGCCCATGCGCTCTCAGGCGTGGGCGAGCTCATCGTGCAACTCGTTCACGAGAGCTACTGCAAGGCCGGGCGCGGCCAGACGATTCTCTGGGCGGGCGCGCCCGAGAGCCAGCACCATACGAACCAGAGATATTTCGGTGGCCGGGAGAACATCGTGGGCTTATCAATATGCGTCGGGAGTTTTCGGGAGGATGCACGCCTCGCGGGCGGGGTGAGTTGTACGGATTTTCTCCAGATGGAGCACGCGGGCGTCGTGGCGGAAGCCGAGAGCAGGGGAACGCCCCACATGGTGCTCACCCTCAATTCGTTGGCCGCCGCCGACGTTTGCGGTCTCATCGCGCTTTGGCAATGGGCGGCGGTGTACGGCGGCCTGCTGCGCGGCGTGAACCCTTTCGATCAGCCGGCGGTGGAGGGAAGCAAGGGGGCCACGCTCGAGATGTTCGAGAGTTTCGGGGACGAGACGAAGGTGAATTTGGGCCGGTTCGTGCGGGATTCGGAGTATTCGATTTAGGGGCGGGGGCCCCGCGTCCGTCATTCCGGTGTCATTTCCGACCGAGGAGGGAGGAAATGCGGAATCCAGAAATATCAAGCGTCGGAAGCCCGTAGGGGTCGCATATATGCGGCCCTTAAAGAAAAAACACCCCGCCGCTCATCGGTCGGGTCGCATATATGCGACCCGACGGGCGGATGCGGGCGGACACATAGGAGCTTCTCTTTATCAGGAAGCTCGACACCACTACGCAATTCTAGGCGGATTCCGTCTCCCGCTTCGGCGCCTTGAGCGGCAGGCCGAGCACGCGGGCCGGGTTTTTGTGCAGCATCGTCTCGATCTCCCGGGGTTTGATTCCGTTTTCCAGCATGAGCTGAACGAACACGCGCAGGCCCTCCCAGGGGGGCGCGTTGTGCAGTTGCCCGAGGTCAGTGGATAGAATCGTGCGCGCGGGGCCTACCGCCTTCACCATCTTCGCCTGCTCCCTGACGGAGATGGGCGGGGCCTTTTTGTCCGTGGGGTATGCGCCCCAGTGGGTGAAGCAGAAAATCGCCAGATGCTCGATGTAGGCCCCCATCTTTGCGAATTCCACCTGTTGTTCAATGGATGCGTCCACGATGTATTCGGGGTGTTGCACGATGATGTGCTTGACACCTTCTTCTTTCGCCAGGGGGATTAAGGCGCGCACCTCCTCCACGCTCAGGTGTCCCGTGCTCAGGCAGATTCCCGCATCGCCGATGAGCTTGCAGATGGTTCTGACTTGCCCGTGTATCTTCGTGCGCTTCTTGTCGGAGAAGATGGTGAGGCCCTTCTCTTCGAGCTTCACGCCTTGTACCTGCTTCATGCCCGGGAAATGGGGCGCGCCCAGTTTTTCCAAGTGGTTCAGCGCGTTGATGGTGGGCATCCACACCATTTTCGCCCCCATCTTGATGGCGGTGTCCACCGCGAAGGGGTTGAAACCGCCCACCGGGCTGTTGAGCGTGATGCCCCCGTAGATTTCGATGGCGTCGCCCATCACCTCGCGCACGATGGGGATGCGGCCCGACGTGTCGCCGTGGTGAATCTTGAACACCACGCCGCGCATTCCCACAGAAGCCGCGCCGCGCGCGCACTCGATGTGGTCGCAAACGCGCGGGAACAGGCTGGGCGATGCGTGGATGTGGGTGTCGATTGCGCCGTGCAGCAGCCTCTGGTCTTCTCTCATGTACGTGCTCTCCGGGGTTTATGTGGTATCGGACATGCCAAGGCTACAGAATCACCGCCCTTCGGGCAACGCGACTCCCTCTTTCACCCCACCCGGCGTTGCGGCTATAGTATCGCCGCACCCGCCGGAATGAACGAGCGCAGGATGGCGATAAAAATTTTAATGAAACGATCTCGTAAGAGGAGCAGTGCAGAATGAAAATCGGTTATGTGGTTGCAACGCCCGACGTGACGACGCCGCTCATGCCCGCGGTGCGCGGCGCGTTCCGGGACAATCTCACGTTTTTGGCGGATTTGGGCTTTGACGGCGTGGAACTCGCTATTCGCGACACCGCCGCTTTCGATAAGGACGAACTGCGCCGCACGCTCGATGAATCGGGACTGGAAGTCTCCCTCATCGGCACGGCACCGATTTCCTATCAGGATGAAATTGAACTCTGTCACCCCGACGCGGATGCGCGCGCGCAGGCGCTTGAGCGGCTGTTCGCCCACATCGATTTCGCGGGCGAGTTGGGTTGTCCGGTGAACATCGGCCGCTTCCGGGGGAATCTGCTGGAAGACGAGCGGAGGGCGGAGTCCGAATCCTGGATGTGGGATGCGCTCCGTGCGGGCGGGGACAGGGCGGGTGCGCGCGGGGTCCGCATGCTGTTCGAGCCGCACCACCGCTTCAACACGAACTTCGTGCGCTCGACCCAAGATGGACTCGCGTTTCTCGATGAAATGAACCACGAGGCGGTGGGTTTTCTGATCGACAGCTTTCACATGAACATCGAGGACGCCTCCTTCGCGGGCTCGATTCGCGAGGCGGGGGCGCGAATCGATTATTTTCACATCGCAGACAACACGCGCACCTACCCGGGTTCGGGCCATATTCCCTTTGGTGAGATTATCGCCGCGCTCAAAGAAGTGGGCTATAAGGGCTATCTCTCGGCCCAGCTCGCCCAGAAGCCCGACTTCGAGACGGCGGCGACGAAGACGATGGAATATCTTAAGGCGCGCCTATAAGTAGCGCCCTTCGGAGGTAAGATGATGATAGAGCAATTCAGGATGGACCGCCGCGTCGCTCTCGTGACGGGCGGCACCTCGGGAATCGGCCTGGCGATAGCCAAGGCGCTTGCGGGGGCGGGCGCGCGCGTCGTGCTCTCGGGCCGCTCTGCCGAGCGCGGCGATGAGGCGCTGGAGGCCTTTCGGGCGGAGAATCTGGACGCTGATTTCCTCTCCTGCGACGTGGCGGACTCAAGGGAGGTTTCCGCGATGGTGAGGGAGGTGGTCTCAGTCCACGGGGGGCTGCACGTTCTGGTGAACAGCGCTGCGATCAACATCGTGAAGCCCGCCTTCGACCACACACCCGAAGACCTGGACGCGCTCCTGGCCTCCAACGTGCGCGGGGCGTTTCTGTGCGCGCAGGAAGCCGCCCGGGCGATGGTCGCTCAGGGCGGCGGCGGAAAAATCGTCCTCTTGACCTCCATGGTGGCCGAGCGCGCGGTGCCGAACCAGTCCGCCTACATCGCCACCAAGGGGGCTGTCGTCTCCTTGACGCGCGCGCTGGCGCTCGAATGGGCGCAGCACAACATTCAGGTGAACGCCCTGGGGCCGCAACTCACCAAAACGCCGATGACGGGCGGCTTGTTCGCCAATCCCGATAAGATGGCGGAAGTCTTCGCGCGCACGCCTGCGGGACGCGCGGGAAGTCCTGAGGATTTGACGGGAGCAGCGCTCTTCCTGTGCTCCTCGGCTTCAGATTATCTCACCGGACAGCACATCATAGTGGACGGCGGCCGCGCCGCCGCCGGGTGATGTTGATACTTCCCCCCTCCCTGCAGGAGGGGGGAGCATTCATTCGTTACGCTTCATCCAAAAGCAGAGCCCGCCCCCGATTCGCCTATTCCCCTTCTTTGGGCGGAATGATGGGCAGGAGCAGATAGGAGTCGCGTCCGCCGCCGGCGTGTAAGGTCACCTTGTTGTCGAAAATCGCAGGCGGGCGGGCGTCCGGATCGTTGTGCGTCATGCCGCCCGTTCCTTTTGTGGAATAGTGAAACTGCTTGCCGAACTCGCTGAGCTCGCCCGTGTATTCATAGTCCTTCCCGCGCACGGTGAACGCCACCCGCCAGCCGGCGGGCACGACGATGCACGAGGTGACGATCTCCACGTCGCACTCATACGTCTCGCCGGGCGTGAGCATTTCCGCCTTGTCGTGGGGATGATAGGGGCGGTAGAAGGTGCTTTTTTCCGGGTCCAGGGCGCGGTGCGAGACGCGCAGCCAGCCGTTCGCAATCGGCGTGTGCGGGTCGGTGGAGCCCATGAAGGTGAGCTCCACCCCCTCCGGGTCGAACACGCGGACGATGATGAACAAATCGGCGTCTTCCGTCGATGAGGAGACGAAGAGTTTGGACGCCATGGGGCCCGTGATTTCGGTCGCCTCCTCCATCGGGGGCATCCAGAACGTCGCGCCATCACCCATGCCGTCATACTCGAGGGTTGTTTCTCCCGCGACGGGTTCCCTGCTGAGCGCCTTGTTCTTAAGATCGAGATAGAACTTCGTCCACTGCGTGCGCGCCAGCGGCCACTCGTTCTCGTAGCGGTGGACGAACTTAGGGCCCGGGTGGCGGACGTTGAGCGCCACGCGCGGGGTCTCCTCCCAGCCGTTATCAATTCCTTTCAGGAAATGATCGAAAAAGCGTTTTTGAAGGTCCAGCCCGTAGGCGCTCGAAAAAAGCGACCAGTGCGAATCCCCGTGGGTTTCGAGCCACTTCTGCTCGGAGGGCGTTTCGATGTAGCCGTTGAAATTACCGCGCGGATGGATGCCCTGGCCGCCCCAGTTGGCGCAGGTCAGAAGCGGCAGGGTGACTTTCGAGAGGTCGCCTGAGCGATCCCGGTGCCACTGATCGTCGAAGGGATGTTTTTTGAGCTCCTGGAAAGCGTTGATGCGGTTTTGCGCGAGTTGTTCTTCTGAAAGCGTGACGGGGCCTGCGGCGGATTCTCCCGTCACGGGGTGTTTTCGCGCGTTCTCGCCGCGTCCGTACTGGACGTTCATGACCTGAACCTTGGACCACTGCTCGGCGAACTGGCTCAGGATACCCCCGTGGTAGCCAGAATCGCGATAATTGTCGTTTCCGCCCTCCCAGGGGATGATGGCGGTGAGGTGGGGGGGCTTTCTGCCCGCGATTCGCCACTGGTTGCGCGAGTAGTAGGAGATGCCCAGCATCCCCACCTTGCCGTTGCTCCACTCCTGCACGCCCGCCCATTCGATGCACTCGTAGAGGTCGTCGATCTCCCGTGGCGAGTTGGGCTGCATGAAGCCGGGCGACCAGCCCGCCCCGCGCGAGTCCACGCGAACGCAGACGTAGCCGTGCGGAATCCAGCACTCGGGGTCCGTCACCTCCCAGTTCTGGTATTTGTTGGTGGACATTTCGAGAATTTCGGGATAATCCGCCACCATCTTGTTCCACTGGTGGTGATAACCCTCCTGGTAGGCCACCCCCTTGGCGTAGATGCCGTACGTCAGGATGACGGGGTATTTCCCCTCCTCGATGGGCCGGAAAACGTCGGAGCGAAGCACGAGGCCGTCGTCCATCTCGATGGGCTGATGCCAGGTGATCCGCATTCCGTCGCGATCCTCGGTGCGTGCGTTTACTTGGGGGGTCTCACTCATGCGTGGTTCCTCTCCTTTAGCGGTAAAAACGAATTCTCATCATTCAGCTTCTACTACACACTGATGGATTCTCCCGGCGCCATCACGGTGATTTCGGGCGAGAGCCCGCGCGCCGCGACTTCCTCGCTAAACTGCTCCGGCGTGCCCGTGAGCGGCGGGAAGGTCGAATGGTGGATGGGCACGACCCGCTGTGCGCCTAAAAGCTCGACGGCCAGGGCAGCCTCGCGCGGGTCCATGGTGAACCGGCTGCCGATGGGCAGGAGGCACAGATCGGGCGCATACAGGTCGCCGATGATCTTCATGTCGCCGAAAACGGCGGTATCGCCCGCGTGGTAGACTCGTTTTCCGTCCTCGAAGGTGAGGATGAGGCCGGCGGGCTCTCCGGCGTAGACGCCCGGATCGTTGAAGCTCGAACTGTGCATGGCGTGGGTGAGCGTGACGCCGATGCCGCCGAAATCCACCGTGCCGCCCTTGCCCATCGCGCCCGCGTGTTCTTCCGCAAAACCCTCGTTCTGGGCGATCAGGTTCACCAGTTCATAGGGGCCCGCGACCGGGCACCCGCCCTGGCCGTACACGTCCATGACGGCGGCGATGTGGTCGAAGTGGCCGTGGGTGAGGGCGATCAAGTCGGCCTTTTGGGGACTCTGCCGGTCTTCGGGGCAACTCGGGTTTCCCGCGAGCCAGGGGTCGATGTAGAACGTCTTTCCTCCGTCCGATTGCCCGACGAAAGTGGAATGTCCCAGAAATGTCAAAGTCGCGCCCATGATAATCCTCCGTATCGGTTTTCGGGTTTTCGAATCGGCCGCAACCGGGCTTCGTTTGCGGCGTCGGTTTGTGTTCCAATGTCAGAAGAATCGAATGTTCGTATTCGGCGTATTATAGTCCCGAAAATTTCCTGGGGAAAGAGTTTGCGGGGGTTTCGCTTCATTCGGGGTTTTCGGGCGCGCATGAAGGAAGGGAAGCCGTGAAGACAAGGCCCATGCAGGTCGAGGACGTAGAGCAAGTGCACGCCATCGAGCGCCGCTCCTTCCCGCTCCCGTGGTCCAGGGAGAGTTTTTTAAGAGAGATACGCGAGATCGATAATTCCCACCTCCCGGTCGTGACGGTGGATGGAGAAGGCCCGGTCGAGTCCGAACTCTCAAAGGCCGGCGTCATGGGCTACGCCTGCTGGTGGGAGGTGGTGGATGAGTGCCACATCACCAATTTCGCGGTTTCGCCTGACCACAGGCGCAAGGGCGTCGGCGCGTTCTTGCTCGATAGCCTTCTGGAAGACGCCAGGGCCAAGGGCCTCCTCCGCGCCACGTTGGAGGTGCGCCTGGGCAACGCGGCGGCCATCGCCTTGTATGAGAAATGGGGATTCACGGCGGCGGCCATGCGCCCGCGCTATTATCCCGATAACCTCGAAGACGCCTTGATCATGTGGAAGGAAAGAATTTGAAACGGCGTCGAAATGACAAACACATTGTAATTTGCTAGATTAGGTACGCGTGACGTTGATACACGCCCAAAAAGAGCGCGGGATTTCTCATGATATCCTTCTCGTTTCCCGATATCGTCATCGCCGTCTTCGTCGGCGCGTTCCTCATTCGCGGTTACGTACGCGGTTTTTTCCGCGAAACATTCTCCGTGGTCGCGCTCGGAATCGCGGTTCTCGTCACCATGCAGGGCAGCGACCTCGCGCTCTCTTACGCATCCTACTTCCTCGGTCGGAAGGACTGGCTCGATTCGCTCGTCAAACCGCTGGTTTTCCTCGGCTCATGGGTGCTCGCCGCCTTGTTCTTCCGCATGATGTTCGGCGTTTTGTCGATCGCCATACCCGGATTGCTCTCGCGGCTCGGCGGCGGCATCATCGGGTGCGCCAAGGGCGCCTTTTTCGTCGGCCTGGGGTTGACGATTCTCGATGCCCATGCGCCCGCCATTTCGCCCGGCAGCGGCGGCGGACATACGCTCGTGCCCTATATGCGGCAGGTGAGCGCTTACATCGAAAAGCTCGACCTCGTGGATATCGAGGAGAAGATAAACGCCGTCAAGGAGAAACTCGAAGAGAAGCTCTACTCGGCCAAAGAGGGCGTCGGGGCCATGAAGGAGAAGCTCGAGGGCGGGGCGGGCGGCGCGAGTGAAGAGGGCGGGGTAAGGGAGTTGAAGAGGTAGGGGGGATGTCTCTGTTGCGGTGGCATTCATGTCGGATCCGTTAGAAAAACTCGACATTGTGAAGAAAGACGGCTCCGAATGTTTTCGCGCGCGTGGTTCTGACCTCGATTTCAGCCTACTCGATTATTGGCGATGGTCGACCTCCGATTTGGTCGGTAACACCGCCCGAGGGGTTTTGGCGGAATACATCGTGGCCCGCGCCCTAGGCGTGTCGACGGATGAAGAAGTTCGTGATGCGTGGGCGCCGTTCGACCTTAAAATGCCGGATGGGATAAAGATAGAGGTCAAATCCGCGGCGTATGTCCAGAGTTGGAAGCAGTCTCGCTTCTCGCGGGTCAGCTTCGCCACGCCCGAGACGGGCGAATGGGATTCTGAAAGCGGCCGCTTTCTCTCCGAGCCTAAGCGCCGCGCCGATGTCTACGTGTTCGCGCTCTTTGCGCAACGGGAAATGCCGATTGAACCACTCGACCTCGATCAGTGGAAGTTCTACGCGCTATCTACCCAAAAGCTCAATGATCGCAAATCGCTCTCACTGAGTGCTCTGGAAAAACTCGCTTCGCCCGTTCCCTATCACGAACTCGCCGATGCCGTGAGAAAGGCCGCTGAGGGAGATTGATGCTCACTTATGTCCTTGCCTGCGTTGGGATACCCCTGCTTGTTCGGTTTCTAGTGCCCCTCTGACGGCGGAGTGAAAGGCCGAGTAATAAATTCGTCGTTCAAGTCATTTATAGGCACCTTCGCCGATCTCGCCATTGCTTTGGTGAGCATCACGATATTGTCACTAAGGCGGCCTGATAAACCAAGCTCCTCGTGCATCTTTTTCAGGGCCGTTATGACTTGCTGGTCTTTTGCATACACAACAAAAATTTCGTTTAAGGCAATAAAAGGTTCTCCGGCATGGCCCTTGAGTGATTCGGTCAAAGTGTAGCGATTGCCCACAAATCGTCTGAGTACATCGCGTTTTATCATGAGTACGTTAAAACGACGTTGTAGCGAGACCGAAATAATGGTGGCCAATAAGCCAGACAACATAATAGGTAAGATCGTATTTTCCAGTAAGCCCATATAATGCTTCTCCCAATGATAAGGTGTGACTGCTTGTCAGTGATTCTTCGTAGTCTACGATGGCTATAGACGTTTGCAATCAAGCCCGTCACTTGGTTGAAAACTCGGAGCAATGCTCGGCAGCGAGCTTTCCTTCGGCACTTTTCTTCTTTTCGGTGTTAATATTTATTTTGTTTGGACGAACTTATGAGTCCTATTGATGATTGAAATCAACACCCCATCACCTGGGCGTGGCCCTGCTCGCCGTATTCGAGCAGGTGGGCGTCTCGCGTCACCAGTGTGTAGCCGAACTCCCGCGCCGTGGCGAGGAGAATGCGGTCTGCCGGATCGGAAGGAGGCGCGCCGGGGAGGTTGGCCGAGGCGATGAGCACCGAAGGCGGCATCTCGGTCAGCGCGACTCCGGGCAACGCGCAGAAGCGTTCGAACCAGACAGCGGGACTCATGGCGAGTGCGATTTTCCCCTTCGCGGCGAGGGTGGGGATTTCCCATGCGCTCATGGGGGAGACGAAAAGCTCTCCATCACGCGCTTTGGGCAATTCGCTCGCGGCGGGTTCAAGTAGGCGCGCGCCTTCGGCAATCCAGATCACTGCGCAGGTATCGAGGAGAAAGGCGGGCATGGTGGGCTATCGCGCGGCGTCCCATTCCGCTTCGACGGGGGAGGTGAGGTCTGCGCCCGGCGCGATCGTCACCGTGCCCTTGAGCGCACCGAAGATAGTCGGGAAATAACCGACGTCGGTCATCTCTTCGAGCGTCACCGGCGGGCCGTCGTGTTTGAGCGCGACGAACAGCCGGGCGAGGGGCCGTACCGGCATGATGCGCACCTCATCGCCCGAGACGACGTAGCGCACGCGATCACCGGGCCGTACGCCGAGCGCCTCCCGCACGGACTTTGGCAGCGTCGTCCGGCCCTTGGACGTAATCGTGGATTCGACCATATCAGGATATCTCCTTTTGCCTTGCAAAACAGAATAGCGCCTTACTTATGACATAAAAGCAAGGAAAATAGTTGTTCGCGTTACCCAGGCTCGTGCTTTGGAGTGATCCGGAACGGTTGGAGATCATGCCCGATTCAGGGTGTGTTTCATCCAAGCAGGCGACCCGCATTTCCCCGTATTTGCCGCGGTGGGGTTTTCGTCGGGGTGGGCGAGAATCCCTTCCTCATCGGGCGGGATTGACCCGCGCGGGAAAGCGAATGTTCTCATCGGTGAGAGGAGGGAGAAAATGGAAAGGGCGATTCAGCTTCGGCGGCGCGATCTTCCCTTCTTCGGTCGGCAATCCGCAAACTCTCACACATCGCTCGGGTATGAACTGAACAATTCGATAAATATCGATAAATTCACGATGTTTTTCGATAAATTAACGGGGGTTTTCTGCTCATATAAGAGGAGAAACGAACGGGTGAACAGATATGAGAATATGCTTTAGGAAATAATATGTAATATGCTGGAATATAAACGATTATTCATTTTCATTTCGTGCGCCAGCAGCGCGGATCGTGTTGCTCGGGTATCTTTCCGACGCTCTCGAGATAGGCTTCCGCGATTTTAGGCCCCATGAAGGTGAATTCCTCGCGAAATATCTTTTGCAGCGAGGGCAGATCGTCCGGCAGGGAGGCGAGGTAGCGGTTGAACGAACCATGTTTTTTCTGGATGGCCAGGAATTTCTTGGCGTTCTCGATGGTCGCCTCGATTTTCTTGCGGTTCCGCACGACGCCCGGGTTCCCGAGAATGCGCCTAATATCCTTCTCGGTGAAGAGGGCGACCTTCTCGGGCGAGAATCGCAAAAATTCCTTTCTGAACTCCGCGCGCTTGTGGAGAATGGTTCGCCAGGAGAGGCCCGCCTGAAAGATTTCGAGCGTCAGTTGTTCAAAGTGTTTCCGGGTCGTTCGGACGGGAAAACCCCATTCCTCGTCGTGGTATTTCTCCATCATAGGGTCGCCCTCGGCCCATGTGCATCTCGTGGGATTTGATATGTCTTTTCGCGTTCTGGGGGACATGGAACTCTCTCGACAGGCGGGGTTACAGGGGCCACTCTTCCATGTTCCAACTCATATCCCAGAAGAGGTATTCATACCGCGTGCCCATCAGAAAGTGCGCGCGCATGCGCTCGCGCTCGGCGGGGCCGGCGGTCGATGCGGCTTGGTCGAGCATTTCCCGGAGCCAGCGGGCCAGTTGCGCAAATTCATCAGACGCGTAGGTCTCTATCCACTCGGCGTGGAGCGGCGCGTTTTCGGGAATACCCCTGGCGGCGAGCAGTTCACCGATGATGGCGTAATCCCACTGGCAGGGGAGCATGGCGGCGGCAACTTCCCCGAACGTGCCCGAATAAGCCGCCTCGAGCAGAAAATCGGTGTAACCCTTGCACGCGGGCGCAGGCCTTGTCGCCTCGATCTCATCAGCCGAGATGCCGAATTTCGCCGCAAAACCCCGGTGGAGTTCCATCTCCGTGTTCAGCGTGGCGTTCAGCAGGTCGGCGAAACGCCCCATATCCGCCAGTTCGGGGGCCTTCACGACGGCCAGGGCGATGACGCGGCTGTATTCCTTCAAAAAGATGTAGTCCTGGCACATGTAGAAACGAAATTGCGCAAGCGGCAGCGTGCCGTCTCCGATGCCGCGGACGAAGGGATGCTCGTGGATTTTCCGCCAAAGCGGTTCCGCCTCGGCGCGAAGCGCCTCGCTCATCTTGATTTCGGGGGTCAACATGACCTCATAGGTTATCGAGAATTTTCTTCGAGCGGCCCTTTTCCAGGGTTTCACCGAAAGAATCGCCCAGGTCGACGCCCATCTGTTGGGCGCGTTTTTGCGCCCAGAGCCCGATGTTGCGATCGTCCTTGTAGAAAGAACCATCCTGTGGTTTCGATGGGTCGAACGCTTCGAGACGCTGGGCTTCGGTCTGATGCGAGGAGAAGCGCGACATGATTTTTCTCAGTTTCTTGTTCCCGCAGGAGCGGCAGGTGAGTTTTCTCCTGTCCGCCGGCTTCATCACCAGATGGCCGGAAATAAAGCCGCACTCCTTGCATTCATACTCATATATCGGCATCGAGTGAATCCTTCGTCTGTATATCGGCGCCCAGTGACGCCATGCGTTCGCAAAAATCAGGAAATGTTACCGCCATCGCCTCCGCCGTGTCGACCGATACTCCCTCCGGGGCGGCGAGCCCAGCAATGGCTGCGGACATGACGATGCGGTGATCGCCAAACCCGTGAACGGCCCCGCCTTTGAGACCGCCCCCCTTGATGATGATGCCATCCGCCAGTTCCTTTGTTTCGCCGCCGAGCGCTTCGATGACCTCCCGCATGGCGGATATCCTATCGGTCTCCTTGATACGGGCCTGGGGCGCGTTCACGAGTCTGGTCTCCCCATCTGCGAACGCACCGAGCACGGCCATGACGGGCAGGAGATCGGGCGTGGCGTTCAGGTCGAATTCACCTCCGCGCAGCGCATTCCCGCGAATTCTGACGCCCTCTTCGGTGATGAGAACGTCTGCGCCCATTTCTTCCGCGAACCTAAGAATCTCCTTGTCGCCTTGCGAGTCGTTCAAGTCCAGACCCTGGAGCGTGACGTCGCCGCCCGGCAATGCCCCTGCCGCCACCAGAAAGGCGGCGGAACTCCAATCGGCGGGGACGGCGATTTCAAATCCAGAGAGCGCCTGTCCGCCCGGAATCATGAAACTGCGGTATCCGTCGCGCTCATTTTGTAAGCCCAGGCGGTCGAGCCACCAGAGCGTCATCTCGACATAGGGACGCTCGTTCAGATCGATAGGTTCGATGGTGCTCGCCTCCTCGCCAAAAGGCGCGTTCAACAACAAGGATGACGTGAACTGGCTGGTCGTGCCGTCCACTTTCGTCCGGCCTCCGCGCCACGGGCCGCCCACCGTGACGGGGAGATAGCCACCGCCTCCGGACTGCGTCTTTGCGCCCAGGTTTTGGAGCGCATCGAGCAATGGCCCCATCGGGCGCTTTCTGGTCTGGGAATCGCCATCGAAGCGGGCTTCGCCCTCCCGTATGAGTGCGGCGGTGCCGAGCGCCATCCGACAGGTGGTGCCTGAATTTCCCACGTCGAGAATTCCTTGCGGCGCCTTGGGCCGGGCGCCGAAACCCTCTACCGACCAGATCTTTTCTTCCTTGTGTATCTGGGCACCAAAGCTCGCGTAGACGCTGGCCGCCGAGAGGCCGTCCTCGGAATCCAGGGGGTTTGATATCGTGCTTTTCCCCGATGCCAGGGATGCGAGCGCAACGGCGCGGATGGAATGGGATTTCGAGCCGGGAACGCTGGTGGTTCCCTTCGCTATCGATGGTTTGACCGACAATATCATAGTGATCAGCGTTTTAGATGGGGTTTTAGCGATCATCGCTCAGATAACGGCCAAGCATGTCGCGGGAGTGTTCATCCTCGTGGCATTCCACACATAGATTCTCCCAGTTGCTTCCGTCCGGCGGATTGTTCTTGTGATCGCCGTCCCGGTGGTGGACCGTCAGGATATGGAGGTTGTTTTCATCGAAATCCCGGCCGCATTTCGCACAGAACCAGCCGTGAATTTCAAGCGACTTGCGCCTGTAATCCTGCGCGTTCTTGCCCACGCTCGCAGAGGATTTCAGGCGCGCGGCGATCTGTTTCGCGCTTTCTCCGGTAGGGGCAGCCGGCTTCGGAGCGCTCCTGCGCCCCGGGCGGCGTTTGTTCGCGCTGAATCTGGTTCTCGCCATCGGATGAACCCTCCCGTTCTCACGGCCCATACTAACAAATCGCGTTATAATGAGGAAGATGGTGTAATGGTTCTGTATCCTGGCGGGGGGGGAGTGCGGATGATAGCATGCGCGGGCCAAGGAGAATCTGAATGCGAAGCTCTCGGGGGCGATGGTGGAAATGGTTGATTCTGATCGTCGTCTTATCCCCCCTGGCCGGGGTCGGCGGGTTGTACGGGATTCGCGCCGTGGAGTCCTACGATCCTTTTTGCACGGCGTGTCATTTACAGGATCATCAGGATTATCTCGATGACGGCGCGCGCGCGAAAAACGCGGTGAAGACGCTGGCTGGATGGCACAAGAGCGCGGGCAGCGTGCGGTGCATATCCTGCCACGGTGAAGAGGGCATCACGGGGATGATTCGCACGACGATTCTGGCGAATAAGGACCTCTATAAATTCATCATCGGGGATTTCGAGCAGCCCTCGCGCGTGTTTCATCCCATTCTCGATAAGGACTGCGTGAAGTGTCATGACGAGGAGCGTCTCCTGGAGTTGGCCGATGATGCGTTTCACGCCATTTCAGACCACGCGGAGTTAAAGGCGAACTGCGTGCAGTGCCACAACGGCCACCGGTTGAACGGCGAGAGGGAAAAAGGGTTCATGGTGGCGGCCACGGCGCAGCCGCGTTGTGATGTCTGCCACGACGAACTGGAGCAAAAAGTTGATTTGAAGGCCCTGGAGCCTTTTCCGAAGAAAAAAGAGTCCGACAGCTAAAGGCGGCGCTTTCCCCGAATTTCACCCGCTGTTCGATTCCCGGTATAGAGCGGATTTGCTGAAGGAACAGGTAAGAATTGCGATTTTTCGTTTTGATTTTCACCGTCACTTTTCTGTGGGGTCTGAGCTTCCCGGCGGCCAAGATAGGCCTGCGCGGCGTGGAGCCTTTTACGTTCCTCTGGCTCCGGGGCCTCATCTCGGCGTCGAGCGTTTTTCTGATCATGTTTATCCGAAAAATGCCGGTTCTGCCTCCGCACCCGGGCGGCGGGAAGGAGAATCGCGATTTCTGGATCAACGCCTGCCTGCACAATCTCATGTTCATCACCTACTATCACGGCGTGGACCACACAACTGCCGGACGCGCCTCCTTGTTCCTATACGCCCAGCCCCTGTTATTGACGGCGCTCGCGGCGTGGATTCTGCCCCATGAAAGGGTGGGCGTCCGCGCGGTTTTCGGCTTCATGGCCACGAGTCTGGGCATGGTGTTTCTCTTCGGCGACAAGCTCTCCTCGGCCGGCGGTTCCACCTGGTACGGGGACGCCATCGTCGTCCTGGCGGCTGTTGTGTGGGCGGTGCAGTCGATCTTCCTGAAAATGCGCTTAAGGAGTTTCGACGCCTTCAGAATCACGGCCTGGACCCAGCTTCTGGCCGTGCTCCCGTTCTTTCTCATCGCCTCGCTTCTTGGCGAGCCTTGGCCAGACCTCACGGATACGAACGTGCTCACCGGGGTGGGCTATAGCGGCCTCATCGGCACGGGCTTTGCCATGATCCCCTGGCTGTGGCTGCTGACGGACTACCCGGCGAGCCGCGTGGGCGTGTTCATGTTCTTGACCCCCGTGTTCGGGGTCCTGATGGGCGCGTTACTGCTCGCGGAACCGTTGACGCTGCTCATGCTCGGAGGGGCGGTTCTTATTTCATCGGGGATATATCTGGTGAATTCCGAGTCGAAATAAAAAATATATACTTAAGCTATATCAATAGATTACGTCGCATAGTTCAAGTATTATATCACCATCATTTATTTTTCAGAAATACCCCGTTAATTTATCGAAAAACCCCGTGAATTTATCGAATTGTTTCGTTCATACCCGAGCGATGTGTGAGAGTTTGCGCTTCCCCGAAGAAGGCGAGGTCGCGCCACTGAAGCCGAATCGCCCATTTCATTTTCTCCCCCCTTCAATCGATGAGAAGACTCTCTTTTCCCGAGCGGAATTCTCGCCTAGCTAGACCAAAACCACGTGACGGCAAATGCGGGGTCAAACGCGAGTGAGGAGCGAGCGTTTGTCGACCGGTGGGGGGTGAATCGCGACTGATGAAGGAGCGATTGCGGTTTGCCGACCGGGGAGGAGGATCACTCTCACCCGAAGAGAAAAGTATGCGACCGGCGAGAGAGGGATTCCGCTTTTCTCCTGAGAGCACCTACGCCATGCGGGAGAAACCGGCGAGCATTTTTCGGCGGCGTTCCGGTCGGGAGACCGGCTTCATCTATGCACGGGTAGTTTGGATCGAAAATTCCGCTCACGCCGTCTCGATATCGGTTCGGGCGAAATCCTCGCCCTTAAACAGGAGCGGCTCGCCGGTGAGGTCAGCGAGGGCGTATGCAAAGCAATCGCCCAGATTCAGTTTTGTTGGATGATCCCCCCTGCCGAAGCGTCGCCACGCGCGCCGGGCGGCCTGCGCCTGCTCCACCGTGACGGGCGCGAGTTCGATTCCCGCCGTTTCGATAAACGCATCGAGTTCCTCGCCCGCCGCCGCACCGCCTCTGCCTTCGACGACCATCGCCGCCTCGAGTAGCCCGACGACCGACATGCGGCATTCAGATGCCGCTATCGCCTTCTCGTAGCGCTCCGCATCCGGCTCGCCGAACAAGACGGCCAGAAGAGCCGATGTCAACCCCGACCGAGGAGGGAGGGATTGCCGACTGAAATAGGCAGTCCACGCTCGTCATAGAGCGCATCGCCATGCTCGGCGGCGGAGGGTCCCGGCCCCACCAGCCCGGCGCAGCGCCGCCCGATGGCGTGAAGCTCCCGGGCCAGGGCGTCCGCATTGCGCCGGCGTTTTTCCCGAGCGAGGCGCTCGCGCAGCGCGAGCGTGATGGCGCCCGTTTTGCTCTCACCCGTCAGACGGGCGAGTTCGCCTGCGAGCCGACAGGTTTCCTCGTTCTTGATGTTGAGGCCCATCGATTTCTCTCCTCGCAACGCATTCAAAGGTAGAATATAAATTCTTTTTCTACCCTGCGGGATTTCGGAGTGATGGGCAAGGGGGGGGGGAAATTTTGAAGCTGGGAATGGGGCATGGAGGTGATGGATTGCGAGTCATGCGATTCTTTGCATTTTCGTACAGATATTCCAAGTGGAAAACTTATCCGAACGGTTCAAGTTTGTTCCGAAGGTCCCGCTCGAACATCTCGCGGCGAATGGTCTCGGCGGCGAGGAGCTTTTCGTTCGTATCCTCCAAGGTGAGAACCTCCCAGTGTCCCCGTGAGAGTCGGTAGCGACCCTCGGAGTCGTGGATGAGTTCCGGGACCAACCAGATGACGTCCCCGTCATTGAGATCATGATTAGGATTGAGGCTTGGACCCCCTATTGATTCGAAGAACGGACGGTCCACAGCGACGGCTATTCTCGATCCCCAACGTCTGAGAGTCGGAACCTTGATCTGCAACTGCGGCATGAGGCGCTTCGCGCTCGAAGAGCGCCAATCCGGTCGGCGCACCGCATCGGGAAACGGCGGTTTTGGATGAGCATCATCACGGAAATTCAAGAATTCGGATTGCATGCCTCTGCCCGAGAAATAAACCGCCTGGATTTCCAGCCCATACCACTTGAGATCGTCGCCGGACGTTCGGGCGACGACAAGGTCGATCTTCCCTGCAGGCTTGTCCGTGTTCGTTCCCCGCATGAAAGGTACCTCGCGGGCCAGCATCGCTTCTTCCGAAGAAAAGCCGACGATCTCCGCGAGCCAATTCACGATTAGTTGTTTCTCCTCGAACCTGACCGGACAAACGATAACCGGCTCGCCTTTGGGTAATCCAAGTCGTCCATCTTCGCCTTTCTCATAACGATGGAGGGAACACACCCCGCCTCGTTTCCGGCAGGGCGGCTCGCCCTTCTGAAACGGGCATGGCGGAGTTTCACGCTCCTCTCGTAAGGCTATCTTCGCCAGTCGGCGACGCTCATCTGGAGAAAGGCCTGGAAAAGGTCGACCGTACCATTCTGCAATGCCGTATCGCGCGCTCAATCTATAAACACCGGCCGAGGCGTGATGACGAGTTCGGGTATTCGGGCGTGGTGGGTGTTCTTCATGAACACCCGAACTGCGTGAAAGGCGTGTTTGCGGATCAGGCGCTCAATCTCGGACGCGCCATCGTAAGTCATTAGAAACTCCGCGCCGCTATCGGCGAGCATTTCGAACAATCGCGGATGGTCTATCTCGTTGTGAGCGTACAGACGTTTGCCCGCCCGCTTGCCGCCCGCGGTGTAGGGTGGATCCGCAAAAACGGCCAGATCACCATCACGACCGTTCAACAGGTTATCCAGCCACTTCATGCCGTCGGTTTCGCAAAAA
Organism: bacterium; assembly: GCA_965218735.1. Lineage (GTDB taxonomy): Bacteria > UBA8248 > UBA8248 > UBA8248 > UBA8248 > Bin107. The sequence continues at coordinate 48,911 of CBDCMA010000008.1, forward strand.
TCGATGCGATCCGCATGTTCTGTGATCTGGCGCAGACGCTTCATGATTGTTTCGGGATACCAGCGAGACGCGACGCCTTTTCCGTTTTCTCCAGCGCGGCTCAACGACGCGCCGGGAGCAAGAATACCCCCTCGGCGCGTTCGGTTTAGCACGAGGGTGCGGAAGCCGCGCTCAACTAAATCTTGTGGGTCTTGAAGTGACAGAGTCTTCACAATCTCGCGCGTCGGATTGAAGCGCGCGATCCGCTCGCAAAGTTCAGTACCATGGTGTAGCGACGCCTTCCAAAAGGCCGCTACGTCGCGGTCCAACTCCGCCATGAGACATCGCTCAGTCAGCCCCTCCATCACGGCGGTCAACGAGACGACGCCGCCACCGGCGAAGGGTTCGACGAGAAGTTTGGGCGCTGGATGGAGTTTTTGGAGCCAAACACGGATATGGGGAATTAACCACGTCTTACCGCCGGGATACCTGAGAGGGCTGCGTTGCGGCACCGAGGCGACGTTCACCGCCGGAATTGGCGAAAGGGGTATAGCACCCGTTTCTGCACGTCTCGATGGAGAGATTATCTCGGATTGTCGCCCCGTCGCCGCTTTCACTTCCACTGAATTACTCAAACCAGTCTCGCAATCATATTTTTGTCAATATTCCGGGCGACGATGCGCATTATGCGCCACTCACCGGAACTCGTCAAAAACCATCCCTTTACATACCCCCCCTAACCCTCAAACCGATAAAGCGCCATCGCGTTGTCGCGCATGATGCGTGCGCGCAGGTCATCGTCCACCTGGCGGGGCAGGGCGTGGACGGGCGAGTCGAAATCCCAGTGGGGGTAGTCGGTGGCGAACAGGAGGATTTTCTCGGCGTGGGCCATCTCGAATATCTGGAGCAGGTGGTCGTCTTTTTCGGGTTCTTCGATGGGCTGGCTCGTTACGCTGAAATGCTCGAAAAAGTATTCGCTCGGCAGCTTCTTGAGCCAGGGGACCTCGGCGCGCATCCCCCGGTAGTTCTTGTCCAGCCGCCAGAGGAGCCCCGGAATCCAGGAGAGGCCGCCCTCGATCAGGACGATTTTCAGTTTCGGGAAAAGTTCGAACACGCCCTCGCAGATGAAGCTCACGGCGTGCGTCATGAAGCACTGGCTCATCGCCGTGTGCCATTCGATGTAGTAGGTGGGCCAGCCCGAAGCCGTGGGGGGCGGCGCGTTGCCCGCGCCGGAACCCCCGAAATGAATGCCGATGGGCAGTCCGCGTTCTTCCGCCGCCTCGTATATGGGGTGATATTTCCTCTGGCCGTAGGGGGCGTGCGAACCCGCCGGGAAGAGCACTTGCGCCATGTCGGCGCGCTCACCGACGCGCTTTATCTCGTCCACGGCGTGCCGGGGGTCCTGATGCGACACGGTGATGGACCCGCGCAGGCGCGCGTCTTTTTCGAGCCAGTGCTCGATGGTCCAGTCGTTATGCGCGCGCGCCAAAGCCGCACCGAACTCGGGGATTCCCATGAAGGAGACGTTGTAGTACGCACCGTTCAGCACCCCGTAGCTCACCCCGTAGGCGTCCAGAACCTGTTCCTGAAGCATGGCGAGGCTCGAACCAGCGGGGCCGCTCGGCGGTATGGCGTCTTTGCGCACGCCGCCGCCCGCCGTCTTGGGATAAGGGGCGTTGGGCAGTTTCGTGTAGTCGGTTTCTTCCACGTAATTGCGCCATTCGAGAGGGAGATAGGGCAGCAGAGCGTCCAAGGATGAGGGTACGTGGTGGATGTCGGCGTCCACCATGCCGAGGCTCGTCTCCGAGGCCGGCTGGGACGTTTTCGCGGCTTGCGTGGTCGTGTTCATTATCGTTCCTCCATGCGATTTGTTTACATTTTAGCACGAGAAAACGAGAAGCGAAGGTTTCCTAGACAAACAGAAGACGTATCGATCCGGCGAGAGCGATGCTCAGTACGCACAGGTTGAACGTGCGTCCGCTGAGCCTCTCCTGCACCCATGCGCCGGCCTTGATGCCCAGCCACAGCACGGGCAGGCCGACCACGCTCGCCCAGACGGTATCTATCGTCACGACGGATACCTGCCAGAAGGCGACCACCTTGATGGGGTTCATCACCGCATAGAGAGCCCATATCGTGCTCACCAGGGTTATTTTCTCGAGTTTCTGGCTGATGAGAACGGGGGTGAGAAAAATCGCCCCGCTGTTGGCGAGCGAGGAGCAAAGCCCGCTCATGACGCCGAAGCCCCCGCCCTGCCACGCGGGCATGGGGGGAATTTCAAAGGGTCTGCCTCTTATTTCCACGAGCGTCTGGTAGGAGGCGAGGGATAAACAGATGGCGCCGATCAGGAGCTTCAGTCCCGCTCCGGGAAGCCAGGTCAGCAGCCAGACGCCGCAGGCGAGTCCGATGACGATGCCAGGCGCCAGTAGGAACACGTAGCGCAGGTTCCACTTTCCCCAGAAATCGGGCGCCGCCCCCAGGCTCGACCAGCAACTGAACAGCGCGATCAAGCCCAGCGAGAAAGTGGGCGAGAACGCGGAGATGAGGAAGGGCGTGATGACCAGGCCCACGCCCGCTCCGAACGTGCGCACCAGAAAACCGTTGCAAAACGCCGCCGCGAGAACAAAGCCCCACTCGACCAGGGAGAAATCCGGCATCGCTAGCTCGACTCCAGAAGAAGGCGCAGGGCGGTGACGAGGGACAAGAGCAGGAGGATGTAGATGAATCCTTTCTGGGGGATTTGACGGAGCGTCTGCTTGCCGCACCAGCTTCCGGCCCACGCCAGGGGAAAGGCGAGAGCGCCCGCCACGAGCATCGGCGTCTGCACGACGCCCCCGTACCACAGCGAGGCGACCTTGAACGGGTTCACCCAGAGCCATACCACGATGATGCTTGCCACTATAGTTGTTTTCGAAAGCCCCTGGCTGATGTAGAAAAGGCTTAAGACAAGGCCTCCCGAGTGGAACATGGCGCTGATGATTCCGCCGCCTATGCCGATTCCCACGCCCGCCGGTGGACTGATGGGCGGCGGCTTGAAATCTCCGCGCGCCTCGCGCCAGATGAGCAGCCCGGCGAAGAAGACGCAGGTTAAGCCGATTCCCTTTCTCAGCCAGTAATCGGGCAGATTCACCAGCGCGTAGACGCCGATGATGATGCCGATGTAGAAGCCGGGCACCAGGTAGCGCAGAAAGCGGCTCTCCCACTGCTTCCAGAACATCGGGATGGCGAAAAAGTCCGTCACCCACATGATGACGGCCACGATGCCGATGATGAATCGAGTGGGCCAGAAGATGATCATGATCGGAACGAGAAAGATGCCGATCCCGGAGCTGAAAGTGGTTTTCAGAAAGCCGACGAAAAAGGCGGCTATCCCGACCGCAAACAGTTCATGAGCCGAGTAGTCCAAAATATCCCCTGCTTGCCTGTGATGAAACGGAAGGCCAGCTTAGCGATTCGGTGGGGCGAGAACAAGCGCGTGAGCACGAGCCTAAAGCCTGGTGGAGACGTGTCCCTCGACGCCGAACAGCTTGGGGAGCAGGCCGTGGAAGTAATAGACGTCCAAAAGAAGCAGGGCGATGAAAAGCACGATGAATATGAGCGCGAGGCCGGCGATGAAACACGGGATTTGTGCGATGGCGTGAAAGACACCACCGATTCCGCCTTTTCTGAGCGGATAGCCGCAATGGGGGCAGGAGGTGGCTTCCGTGCTCAGCAGACCCCCGCATTCGGGGCAATTGAGGAGGGACATCTCATAGCGCCTCCTTGATGGCGTGGAGAAACTCCGGCGCCTCGATGGATGAGGCGTCGATGTTGGCGGGGTCCTCGCCCAGATAGACTCTCTTGATGGCGCCGCGCACGATCTTGGCCGAGCGCGTCTTGGGCAGCGCCTCGACGAATTTTACTTCTTCGGGCCGGAGGCTTTTTCCCAGATATTTGACGGTTTCTTCCTTGAGTGTTTCTCTCAGCGCGTCGGTCGGCTCATGGCCCGCGCTCAATACCACGAAACAGCACAAACCCTCGCCCTTGATGGGGTGCGGCGCGCCGATGACGGCGGCCTCCACCACGGCGGGATGCCCGATGAGGGCGGCCTCCACCTCGGCGGGTCCCACGCGCTTGCCCGCGACGTTGATGGTGTCGTCCGAACGGCCGAAGAGATACCACTGCCCGTCCTCATCCACGCGCGCCCAGTCGCCGTGGTACCAGACGTTCGGCCACCGGGAGAAATACGTCTCGATGTAGCGCGCATCGTCTTTCAGGAAACCCTTGGTCATCGAGGGGACGGACTGTTTGAGCACGAGATGGCCGATCTCGCCGCGCACGGGCCGGCCCTCTTCGTTGAACACGTCGGCGTCCGAGCCCAAGGCCGGGCCGCCCAAGGAGCACGGCGTGAGCGGAACGATGGGGTAGGGCTGGAGTATGCAGCCGCAAAGCTCGGTTCCGCCCGATATGTTCATGACGGGGCACCGACTGCCGCCTATTTTTTCGAAATACCACATATAGGATTCCGGGTCCCAGGGCTCGCCGGTCGAGCCCAGCACACGCAACGAGGAGAGGTCGTGTTTTTCCACCCATTCATCGCCCAGGCTGATCAAAAGCCTCACGGCGGTGGGCGAGACGCCGAAGATGCTCACCCCGTGGTCGCTCAGGAGTTTCCAAAGCCTGTCGGGTTCCGGCCAGTTGGGCGCGCCATCGTAGATGAGATAAGTGCCGCCTGCGAACTGAACGCCTATCATCTCCCACGGACCCATCATCCAGCCGATGTCCGTCACCCAGAAGAAAACGTCCGGATCGCGCAAGTCCATGCAATAGCGGATCTCCTTGGATACGTTGAGCATACACCCCGCATGGGTGTGCATCGTGCCTTTCGGCTTTCCCGTCGTGCCCGAGGTGTAGATGATGAGGGAGAGGGCCTCGGCGGGCAGGCGCTCTGTTTCGGCTGTGTCCGGCTGGCCTCGTACAAAATCATCCCAATAAACGTCGCGCCCTTTCTGCATGGGGACGCTCGTTTCGGTTCTTTGGAAGACGACGACTTTCTCGACCTGGGTCCCGGCTTCGAGCGCCTGATCCATCAGAGCCTTTACGCCCACTTCCTTGCCCCGGCGCATCCCGCCGTTCGAGGTGAAGACGAGCCGCGCCTCGGCGTGGTCGAGACGCTCGGCGACCGCCTCGGGGCCGAATCCCGAGAAGATGGGAATCGCGATCACCCCGATCTTAAGACACGCGAACATGGCGAAGACGGTTTCTGGGATCATGGGCATGAAGATGCCCGCGCTGTCTCCCGGGCGCATCCCCATCTCGCGCATGGCGTTCGCGAGGCGGCAGACCTGCGCGTTCATTTCCGCGTAGGTGTACCGGCGCACTTCGCCCCCGTCCCCCTCCCAGATGAGGGCGACTCTGTCGCGCGTAGGAGTCGTGAGATGCCTGTCGATGCAGTTGTGGACGATGTTGAGCTCCCCGCCCAGGAACCACTTGGTCCAGGGCAGGCCGCCCGATGGATCCATTATCTGGTCATACGGCCTGTACCAGGAGACGCCCATGTCCTTCTCAATCGCTCCCCAGAAGCGGGCGACGTCTTCCCGGAAAAAATCGAGCAACTCCTCATAGCTCGCCAGCCCGTGTTTTTTCATGAAGCGCGCGACGTTCGAATTCTGTAGAAAATCCTCATTGGGCCGCCAGATGATTTCTTCGGGCATCGCTACACCGCTTCCCTGATGGCGTCTAAGTGCGCGGGGTTTTCAAGCGAGTTCAGGTCCATATGATCCACAGGCTCGCCCAGATAGACTTTCTTGATGGCGTTGCGCACGATTTTGGCGGAACGCGTCTTGGGCAGGGCTTTTACGAACCTGACCTCATCGGGCCTCAGGCTCTTGCCGAGGTATTCGACCGCCTGATCTTTTAACTCCTCGCGCAGGGCGTCGCTCGGCTGATAGGTGTCGTGCATGACGACGAAGCAAGTCAAGCCTTCTCCCTTGACCGGATGCGGCGTCCCGACGACGGCGGCCTCGATGACGCCGGGGTGCTTGATGAGTTCCGATTCTATCTCGTTCGGCCCCACGCGCTTGCCCGACACCTTGATGGTGTCGTCCGAGCGGCCGTAGAGATACCAGAGCCCTTTTTCGTCCACCTTGGCCCAGTCGCCGTGGTACCACACGCCATCCCAGCGTGAGAAATAGGTCTCGATGTAGCGTTCCGGTTCCTTCCAGAAGCCGTTGGTGAGCGAGGGAATGGGCTGTTTGAGCACCAGGTGGCCCACTTCGCCGCGAACCGGTTTCGCATCCTCGCCGAACACGTCGGTGTCGGTGCCCATGGCGGGGCCGCCCAGCGTGCACGGGGTGAGTTCCATGACGGGCAGCGGCTGTAAGAGGCAGGCGCCGATCTCCGTGCCGCCCGATATGTTCATGATGGGGCACCGCCCACCGCCCACCTTTTCGAAATACCACATGTAGGATTCCGGGTCCCAGGGTTCGCCCGTGGAGCCGAGCACCCTGAGCGAAGAAAGATCGTGGCCTTCCACCCACTCATCGCCCGCGCTGATCAGCACGCGCACCGCCGTGGGCGAAAGGCCCAGGTGGGTGACCCCGTGTCTGGCGATGATTTTCCAGAGTCGGTCGGGTGCGGGGTGGTTCGGCACGCTCTCATAGAGCAGGCACGAATGGCCGCTGAAGTGAGAGCCCACCAGTTCATAAGGCGCCATGACCCAGCCGAAGTCCGTGACCCAGAAGACCGTGTCGCCGTCGCGCATGTCGAGGCAATACTTGAGTTCGCGCCCCGGGCCGCTTATCAGCCCTGCGTGGGTGTAGACGGTGCCCTTGGGCTTGCCGGTGGTGCCCGAGGTGTACATGATCATCGAGACGGCGTCGGCGGGAAGCCGCGCCGTTTCGGCTTCGGTTGATTTTCCCGCGACGAACGCGTCCCAGGTGACGTCGCGCCCCTCCTGCATGGGAACGGCGTCGCCCGAGCGTTCGAGTACGACTACTTTTTCCACCATCGTGCCGCGCTCGAGCGCTGCGTCCACCGTGCCCTTCAGGGGAACCTTCTTGCCCCGGCGGACGGCGCCGTCCACCGTGAAGAGGATGCGCGCTTCGGCGTGTATGAGGCGTTCGGCCAGACCCTCGGGGCCGAAGCCCGAGAAAACGGGCAACACGGCCACGCCCGTCTTGAAGCACGCATACATGACGATGGCGGCTTCTGGCACCATGGGGAGGAACACGCCCGCCACGTCGCCGGGTTTTAAGCCCATCTCGCGCATGGCGTTCGCAAGGCGCGAGACTTCCGCTGAGAGTTCCGCGTAGGTGAACGTGCGGGTTTCTCCCCCGTCGCTCTCCCAGACGAGCGCGGTCTGATCCTTGCGGCCGCCCTCCACGTGGCGGTCGATGCAGTTCAAGACGATGTTCGTCTCCCCGCCGATGAACCACTTCGCCCACGGGAAGCCGCCGCTCAAATCGAGAAGCTCATCATAAGGCCTGTACCATTCAAGCCCCATGTCTTCTAACACGATCTCCCAGAAGCGCCGGATGTCCTCGACCGACCACCTGAGAAACTCGCGGTAATCCGAGATGCCGAGCTTTTTCATCAGCTTGGCGACGTGGCTGTTCGTCAAAAAATCCTCATCCGGCCGCCAAATGATGTCCGAAGCGTTCACTTGAATTTATCCTCCGCTATTTTCTGGCATTATCGTTCGTCCACACCTTGAAGCCATCCGCGACGTACTCATCGACCACGCCCCACTTGCCGGCCTCTATCTTCGATGGCGGGTCGTGTTCGCCCGCGGCCACTTCTTCCACGAACTGCGCCATTCGTCCGATGATGGCGATATCCTCGCACGGGTCGGTATGGCCCGAGCAGACGAATTTCGCGTCATTTTCCACGGCGATTTTCTCGAGCCTGCGCATCGACGGCCCATATTCCGATAAAACGGCCGTGGGCACCTGAATGAACAGCGGCTGGCCGGGCTTCACCAGATCGCCCGAGATCAAGACGCGCTCTTTCTCATCGTAGAGCGAGATGCTGCACGGCGAGTGGCCCGGCGTGTCGTAGACCTGAATTTTCCTGCCGCCAAGGTCGATTGTATCGCCTTCGGACACCGCCCAGCCGAACTTTCCGGGCGGTATGGTGAAGGTGTCGGGGTCGAAGACTTCTGGAAAGGGTTTACCGTCCCAGGTTTTAACGAAATCCCGGCAACCCGCGGTGTAGTCGTTCGCGAGCTTATCCTTGCCGTTGGGGTGAACGCCCACCGCCTCCCATTCATGCGCCGCGCCCACGTGGTCCCAGTGCGTGTGGGTGAGAACGTGTTCTACCGGAAGATCGGTAATGGACTCGCATAGCCTGCGCACGCTGCCCACGCCGATTCCGCCGTCGAGCGAGAGGGCCTTTTCCTCTCCGACGAGCAGGAACATGTTCCACCGCCCGGCTTCTGATATCTGATAGGTGTCCGGCGCGAACTCGATGACCTCATACCAGCCTTGCGTGTCCATGGCGTCTCGTCTATTCGGATTACTTTCTCGCGTGATCCTGAATCCACACCTTGGCGCGGGGGAACACGTACTCGTCCACCTCGCCCCACGCGCCGCCGTCCACTTTGGCGGGCGGGTCGTACTTGCCCGCTTCGAGATCCTCCATGTTCTGCGCCAACTCGCCGATGATGGAGGGATCCGGGTAGGGGTCGGTATGCCCCGAGGTGATCCAGCGCACCTCGTTCTCCGCGGCGAGTTTCTCGAGCTTGCGCAGCGATGGCGCGTAGTCGGAGAGCACCGCCGTGGGCACCTGGAGGAAGAGGTATTCCTCACAGCGAATCAGGTCGCCCGAGACGAGAATTTTCTCGCGCTCATCGTAGAGCGAGATGCTGCAAGGCGAGTGTCCGGGCGTCTCATACACGTGGAACTTCCTGTTGCCCAGGTCGAAGGTGTCGCCCTCTTCGAGCGTCCAGCCGAACGTGGCGGGCTTGATGGAGTAGGCCTCCTCGTCGAACCACTCGGGGAAGGTGTTCCCGTTGTTCTTCCACATGTTCAAGAAGCCTTGTTCGAGTTTCGACAAATCGTTGGCGAGCAGGGTTTCGCCGACCGGGTGAACGCCCACCTTCTCCCATTGCGCGGCCGCGCCCACGTGGTCCCAGTGCGTGTGGGTAAGGATGAAGTCGATGGGCTTGTCCGTGATGCTCTCGTAGAGTTTCCTTAAGTTTCCGATACCGATGCCGCCGTCGATGGCGACCGCCTTGTCGTCGCCCACCAGGAGAAGCATGTTGAAGCGGCCGCCTTCGGTGATTTGGTAGCTGCCCGGTGCGAATTCGTTGACGGAATACCAGTCTTGGGTTTCCATGGAAGCGCCTTTCTGCTTGAGGGATAAAGAATTCATTCGCTTTTCGATTAGAGACGTTTTCGCCCCTGCCGTCTGTACGAATAGATGGCCTTAATCTAGCCCCATTGCCCCGCCCGAATCAAGCGAGGGCGGGGTTCGCCGAAGCCCGCACATTCTCGGTCATCCAGGATTTCAGCCCTTGAAAACGGGCGTCGGCTGGCCGAAAAACCGCTCGATGAGATAATTGACCAAACGATGGTTTTTCTCCTGGAGGCTGGCGTGGGCGATGCCGGGCATCATGACGAACTGCTTGTCCGGGTTCGGCAGCAGCTTGAAGAATTCCAGCAGATCATCGAGATGGGCGATTCCGTCGAACTGCCCGCGCGTAATCATCACCGAAGCGGTGATTTTTTTGGGGTTCACCAGGGGAAGCCGCTCGCACATGTCGATATACGTCCCGTTGGGAATGGTGTCGTCCAGTGCGCAGATGGCCTTTGCGTACTCGTCGATGACGTCGCGGTACGCCGTGCCGGGATGATCGCGCGTGAAGATGCTCTTGATGAAGTCACGATTCACGGGTCTTCTCGACGTGGAGGCCACTCCCTTAAATCTCTTGCTTCTCTCCTTGAGCGTCGGGCTTCCTTCGCCCGTCCATACGAAGGCGTCCAAAATCAGCCGCTTCACGCGCCTGGGGTTTTTCTGCGCGAACAGAGCGGCTCGCAGCGCGCCGGATGAAATGCCGTAGAGGTGAAGCGCGCTCGCCTTGCTGACTCGCCGGATCTCGTTCGCCGCCGCCAGGAGGTCCCTTGCGCCGCGTTCGACGCCGCAGGAGACACGCCTGGTTTTGGTGGATCTGCCGTAACCCTCGCAATCCACGCACCAGACGTCGTAGCCGCGCTCGGCGAGATAGTCCATCAAGGAGTATTCGGGTCGGCTCTTCACCTGGAGATCGAATGTGGGCGTGGAGGCCATGGATGAGCCGTGTACGAGGAGAACGGCGCCTCGCGGCTTTGCCGGCCCCGCTTTTCGCTTTCTCCACAAAAACAGTTCGGCCCCGTCGTGATGCGCCCGGTGTTCCTCTCCTGTGATTTTTGTTTTCGGCATGGGTATCCTTCTCTCAAGAATGAAAATCGTTTGTGCAAACCGCGCTTCCTGTGGGATTCTCGGTTCAGCGTAATATGGGAGCGGAAAAATGAAAAATCACAAAAAGGGGTTTTAAGTGGAATTCCGATACGACCACGTGCACTTTCTCACGCGCGACGTCCGCGCGATGGCGGATTTCTTCGAAAACGTATTCGAACTGGAACACATCTCCTACGAGGAGGATTTCAAGGGCGCGCCCTACGCCATCTATAAACTCGGGGAGGGGGACCTGCGCATCCGGGGATACCGCCCGGGCGACGAACCGGACGCCGTGGCGCCCGAACTGACGCACGGCTTGGATCACCTGGGCGTCGCGGTGGATGACGTGGCGGCGAGCGTCGCCCGATTGGAGGAGCGCGGAGCGGAAGTCGCCATGCCGCCCGTGGCCGCGGGAGTGGGTGGCCGCATGATCGCCTTCATCAAGGGGCCCGAGAACATTCGGATCGAGATATGCGAGCGGCCCAGCACTTCCGGGGAGAGCGATTGACCAGCCGCCCGGCCTCCCCGAAATCATCCGCCGATGGGGGTATGACGCTCGAACTGGTGTTGGGCTCGTTGCTCCTCACGATGGTGTGGGGCATGGCGCAGCCCGTCATCAAGGGCGCCTACGCGGGAATCACCCCCTACGCCATGATATGGATGCGCTGCTGCACGGGGGTCTTGACCCTCACGCTTTACAGGCTGCTGATGCGCATCCCAGACAGGGTGACCCACCACGACCCCTGGAAGGAGAAGGGCCACCGCATCCTGAGCGCCCTCATGCACAACGTCTACATCTGGTTCCTCTATCAGGGGATGTTCGGAACCGCCGCCGCGCGCGCCTCGGTGCTGCTCTACTCACAACCCGTCTGGGTGATGCTGCTGAGCGCCGCCTTTCTCACAGGGGAGCGCATCACCCTGGTGCGGGCGCTGGGCTTCGCCACGGCGATGGCGGGCACCGTGACGGTTTTTTCGAACAGTCTGGGAGCGGGAGGCTCCCTCCGGGCGGATTTTTACATCCTCATAGCCGCCGCCGGATGGGCGACGCAGACGATCCACTACCGCCGGTATCTCGGAAATTCAGACGTTACCTCGATCGCCAGATGGGCCATGCTCATCGGAGCGCCGACCTATTTCCTCCTGTCTTTCTCTCAGCCCAATTTCGGCATCACCCATATCGGCGGCCCGCAGATTTTCGCGGTGTTCTACATGGGCGTGATAGCGAGCGCGCTTCTGCTGTCCTACTGGGGCCATCTGCTGCTCCGCTACTCGCCCGCCAAGATATCGGTGTTCTTCTTCATGACGCCCATCGTCGGCGTGGTGGGCAGCGCCCTGTACCTGGGCGAGCGGTTGGGGTGGCATCTGCTAATCGGCGCCGCCCTGACGGCGGCGGGCGTGTGGCTCGTGACGGGGGAGAAGAGGTAGTTCAGGCGCTTCAGGAAGTCGCGGGCACGCAGACCATTCCTTCCATGAGCCTTCGCGCCGTGCGGTAGACGATCACTTTTTCGGCTTTTGGTCCTTCGGGTGTGTTCGAGACCACCGCGTTTATCGTCTGCACGCCCGAGGGGTGTCCCAGGCGGATGTCACCGGTTCCGCTGCGGGCGGCTTGATGCGCCACGGTGCCCGGGATGCGGGCGGCGACGGCGAGGCACATCGCGCCCGTGAGCGCGAAGGCGCGGTGGGTCTTGCCCATCGAGATGATGCGGGCCACGATGTCGCAAGCGTCCGCCGCGATAATCTCGCCTTTCAGGTCCATGTATTCCAGAGGAGGCGTGACGAGCACCACCTTCGGCACCGCCTGCACGCTTTCTGAGGCCTCCCTTCTGTCGCGCGCAAGCCCCATGCGCACGGCGGCCTCGGCGCGGATCTGCTCCAAATTCACCATCACCTCGATCCGGCTGTCGATGAGGCCGGGGCCTTCTCCGCCGGTGAGTCCTATATCCTTCGCGCGCAGAAAGACCATCGGGTTGGTGGCGTCCACCATGCTCACCTCGACGCTTCCCACCCCTTCGATCTCGAAGACGTCCACCGCGTTGCCCGAAGGCAGGAGCTTTCCTGTGGCCGCGCCGCCGGGGTCCATGAATTCGAGGGTGATTTGCGCCCCGGTTCCCGAGACGCCGGGCAGCTCGAACGAGCCGCTCACGCCGGCTGCGCCGTCATCCACCGGAAAACGCGCGTGGTAGGTCTTGCCCGTGTTCGTATTGTAGACGCGCACGGTGGCGGTCTCGCCCCCATCCACCCGCACCAGTCCCTCATCCACGGCGAACGGCCCGACCGCGCTCGAGATGTTTCCGCAGGTGCCGACGTAGTCCACGGTTTCGTCGGTAACGCCTATCTGCGCGAAGGTGAAATCCACGTCCGCATCCGCGCGCGCAGAAGGTGCGATGACCGCGATTTTACTGAGAGAGGATATCCCGCCCCCCAGGCCGTCGAGCTGGCGCCCGTTCGGGTCGGGACTGCCCAAGGCTTTCAGGAATATGGCGTCGCGCTCGGCTTGATCTTCCGGCAAATCTTTCTCGTGGAAGACGATGGCGCGGCTCGTGCCCCCGCGCATGAAAACGGCCGGATATTTCATCTGTCTCATGTCAGGAGCCGTCCTGCGTTTGGGCCGGTGGGGAGCCACTCCCTTCGATGCGTGCGAGGGCGAGCGCGCCGCCAGCTAGAAGCATCCGCCGCTCGCGATCGGTCAGCGCGCATGCCGCGCCGAAAGTGTGGCCCGTGTCTTGGTTTCTGACTTCGAATACGCCCGTGGTAAGCGAATCCTGAATGTTGGAGATGGAAAGGCTCTGTCCCTGGTCTATCTTCTCGTAGTCGTCCTCATTGACGAACGTGAGGGGCAGGATGCTCCAGTTGATGAGGTTCGCCCGGTGGATTCTCGCAAAACTCTTGGCGATGACGGCGCGGACGCCCAGTATCATCGGGCAGATGGCCGCCTGTTCGCGGGCGGAGCCCTGCCCGTAGGTTTTCGCCCCGACGATGATGCCCCCGCCCGCCTCTCTCGCTCGGGAGGCGAAGGTCTCGTCCACGCGCTTGAAGGTGAAATCCGCCAGCGCGGGCATGTTCGTGCGGTAGGTGATGGCATCGACCCCCGCCGGGCTGATGTGATCGGTCGAGACGTTATCTCCCAGCTTGATGAGAACCTCCCCCGTGTAGGAATCGCCGGGCGCCTCTCCCACCGGAACGGGCTGGATGTTCGGCCCTCTGATGATTTCCACCGCCGCCGGATCTTCCGCAGGCGCCACGATTCCCGTCCTGTCGCTCGCGAAGCGATAGGGCAGAAGGACGTCGGGCGGTTTCCCCTCGATTCTCGGATCTCTTATCTCGCCGTATAAGGCGGCCACGGCGGTGAGTTCTGGACTTGCGAGATATACGGCGTCCTCGGTCAGCCCCGAGCGGCCCTTGAAGTTGCGGTTGAACGCGCGCAGGGAGTTCATGCCCGGAGCGGGAATGTGGGCGTAGCCGGGGCATGAACCGCACGTGGATTCGGAGACGCAGACGCCCGCGGCGAGAAGATCGGCCAGATGGCCCGCTCTCGCGAGTTCCTCAAAGGCCTGCCTGCTGCCCGGAAAGACGATGGCGTCGACGCCGTCTGCCACCTTGCGGCCTCTGAGCACCTGCGCGAAGGAAGCCACGTCGGTGAACGTGCCGTTCGTGCAGCTTCCGATAATGACCTGGTGAATCGGCGTGCCGATGGTCTCGGACACGGGAACCACGTTCTCGGGGTTCGAGGGCAGGGCGATCAAGGGTTCGACCTCGCCCAAATCGAGTTCGATTTCTTCATCATAAGCCGCGCCCGGGTCCGCCACGTGTGGGGACCAGTCACCGGGGCGGCTCATGCGCTCATAAAACGCTTTTGTCTGCGCATCGCTGGGGAAGATGCTCCCCGTGAGGCCCAGTTCCGTGCCCATGCTCGCGATGGTGAAGCGCTCCGGCACCGAGAGGGTGCGGATGCCGGGGCCGGTGTATTCAAAAAACTTGCCGATTCCCCCGCGCGCGCCCAGACGGCGCAAGAGTTCCAGGACGGCGTCTTTCGCCGTGGCCCAGTTCTTTAGTTTCCCGGTAAGCCTCACCTCGACGATGAGGGGACGGGGGATGATGGTGGCGCCCGTCGCCATGGTGGTCGCCACGTCTATGCCGCCCGCGCCGATGGCCAGCATGGCCACGGCGCCGCCTTGCGGGGTATGCGAATCCGTGCCAAGTAGGCTTTCGCCCGGAACCGAGAATTCCTCCAGATGGACGTTGTGGCAGATGCCGTTTCCCGGTTTCGAGAAATGGATGCCGTGTTTTCGGCTAAAGCCGAGCATGAAGCGGTGGGCGTCCGTGTGCAGGCTGTTGACCTGGATGGTCTGGTGGTCGGCGTACATGACGGCCGTTTTCTGTTTTACTCGCGCAAAGCCCATGGCCTCGAAGTGGAGCAGGGCGGTGGGGCCCGAGGCGTCCTGTAAGAGCACCTGGTCGATTCGTATTTCGATTTCTTCGCCCGGCGTTCCCGACGCGCCCGAGACGAGGTGCGCGTCGATGAGCTTTTGCGTGAGGCTGCGCGAGCCCTGCTCAGCCACGGCTTCTGAGTGTCCTGTAGGGCCGCTTTGCGGGGCCGGTGTAGCGCGCACGGGGGCGGATGAGGCGGTTGTCGGCCTGTTGTTCCAGAATGTTGGCCGTCCAGCCGGCCACCCTCGACATGGCGATGATGGGAACGAACAACTCCATGGGAATCCCCAGACCCTGCCAGAGGGGTGCGGAGTAGAAATCCACGTTCGGGATGACGCCTTTTCTGCTCTGCACCGCATGGTCGAGCGCTTTCGCCATATCGAACCACTTGGCGTCCCGGCCGGGTTGGCGGCATACCTCCTCGGCCAGTTCGATGAGCACGCTGGCGCGCGGGTCTCCGCTCTTCGTATATACCCGGTGGCCGAAACCCATGAACAGTCTTTTCCTGGCGAGGGCCGCTTCGACGAAGGGCTCCACGTTCTCGATATCGCCGATCTCACTCAAGGTTTCCATCACCGCGAGGCCGGCGCCCCCGTGGAGCGGGCCCTTGAGCGCGCTGATGCCCGCCGTGACGGCGGAGTAGATGTCCGACATCGTGGAGGTGACGACGCGCGTCGCGAAGGTCGAGGCGTTAATCTCGTGTTCCGCATAGAGAACCAGGGTGGCGTCGAGCGCGCGGGCGTCAATCTTGTCGGGCGCCTCGCCCGTGATCATGTAGAGGAAATTCGCCGCGTGCCCGAGTCCCCTGCGGGGGTTCAGAGGTCTTAAGCCCGCCGCCAAGCGGTGCTGGGCCGCGACGATGGTGGGAATCTTCGCGGTGAGCCGGAGCGCCTTTCTGCGGTTCGCCTCCGTCGAGGTATCCTCCGCTTCGGGGTCGAAAAGCCCGAGAATACCCACGCCGCCTCTCAGCGCAGCCGTCCTCTGCTCACCGGGGGGTATCTGTCTGAGAGCGCGCAGCATATCGGGCGAGAGCCTGCGCTCAACCTTGAGCGCCTCGTCGAACCCTTTCAGGCGTTCGCGGGTGGGCAACTCACCGTGCCACAGGAGGTATATGATCTCCTCGAAGGTGACTTTCTTGCGCACCATTTCCGGCACGTCGTACCCGCAATACGCCAAAACGCCGTTCACGCCGTCCAGATCGCATATCCGCGTATCGGTGGCGATGACGCCCTCAAGCCCTCGGACGGGTGCATCTTCCATGACGTCTCTCCTCTGTGGCGCGCCTCAGTCGTATAGTTCGGGATTCGCGAGCGAGGTGACTTTTTCGCCCTCCACCGCTCGCTTGATATTATCGCACAAAAGCCGGTAGCTCTCACGCTGCACGCTCTCGGTCTGGGCGGCGTTGTGCGGCGACATCACCACGTTGGGAAAATTGTAGAGGGGATGTCCCTCGGGCAGGGGGTCCGGCTCGACCACGTCGAGGCCCGCGCCTGCAATTTTCCCCTCTCGTATGGCCTCGGTGAGCGCCGCCGTCTCCACGTGGGGGCCGCGCGAGACGTTGATGAGAAACGCCGTATCCTTCATGAGCGCGAGTTCCCTCTCGCCGATGATGCCCGTGCTCTCGGGCGTGAGGGGGAGGGTGAGCGCCACGAAATCGGCGCGCAGAAGCAGTTCATCAAGCGTTTGCAGTTCTTCCACCTCGAAGCCTTGGGGCCTAAATTTCCCGCGCGTTCGCGTGTAGGCGCATATCTTCATCTCGAAGGCGGCGGCGCGCCTGGCAAGCGCCTGCCCGATGTTCCTGAGACCCACGATACCCAGCGTCGCTCCTTGAAGCTGAACGTGGAGCCTGCGCTCCCCGGTCGGCCAGAGCCAGGGCCTTCGCGCCATGATGAGGGTGAGCGTCATGGCGTGTTCCGCCACGGGGACGCAGCGCATCGAGCCCGGCGCGTTGGCGACGGGGATGCCGAGTTCGGTGGCGGCCTGAACGTCTATGTTGTCTACGCCGGTCCCCACCTTGCCGACCACCTTGATGTCCGGCCCCGCCTCCATCAATTCCCTCGTGATGGGGGCGAACCCGGTGAAGAGCGCGCACGCGCTCGCGGCCTCCTCGCGCAGGGCGTCCTCATCGAACGAATCGGGCACGATGAACTCATACCCCTCGTGGAGATATTCCTCCATGAAGACCCGGCGCGCCGGCTGCGTTCTGCTGCGTTCATCCACGCTTAAAACGCGGTGTGTCATTTCTTGTGTTCTCCTCCGCATTATCGGCGCATCATGAAGAGGGTTGCCCGATTTTCTCTTTCGCGCCCGCCATGCTCGAGACGCCGGGCCGCCACGCGGGGGGCGGGTCCGCATCGTCGCGCGGGTATCCGTCGCGCTCGAGCCTGTCGCGGTACCACCCCTCGTTCACCCGGTTGGAGTCTGCGTCGATTCTGGCCATGTCGCAGAAAATCTCGATTCCGTTTCCGCACGGGTCGTGAAAGTAAAAGGCGCGGTTCTCGCCCAGGGTGCCGTCCCCCTCGGGGTGTGTGGGGCTGTGGACGAGCGGGCCCGCCACGAGTTTGATTCCCTTCGAGCGAATGTGCGCAGCCCAGGCTTCGAGTTCTTCTTTCGAGCCTACCTCGAAGGCGACGTGGTGCAAGCCGACTTCGGGCGCTCTCATGTCGCCTTCTTTGGGTGTGAGGCTGGCTTCTTTGGGGTATGCGATGAGGGATACCTCGTGATGCCCCTCGCCGCAGCGCATGAAGCATATCCCCCACGGGCTGTGGGGGTTGTCGCCCGGTTCGTAGCGATCCGAAACCCGAAGCCCCATGACGTCGCGGTAGAAAGCCACCGCTTCGTCCAGGTCATGGACCTTGAGGCCCACATGCTGGATGCGTCTCAGCGCAGGAGGAGTTTTGCTCATGATGCCTCCTTCTCGGAATGAACGGGTATCAGGCGGGCTGCGGCTCCTCGCCGCCGCGCGTTCTTTGCATGATGAACACCGCCACGAGGGCGATGACGCCGACGGCGTATGCGGGGTAGCGCAAGTCTCCTTCCAGCGGGGTGACGAAGATCACGAAATTCCCCACGGGCAGGAGGAGGCATATCGAGCCGATGAACATCAAGGCCCGCTCCAGGCTGTTCGCATACCGCGTCATGAAGTTCTCCATCCATCCGGCCCACCCGATGATGCCGATGAGGCACGCCACGAAGGTGATGGCCACCTCGGTCGTCGTGCCGCTCAAGAGAAGCGGGGTGTAGACGAACAAAAACGGCATGATGAACAGCCACGAGGCGAGTTTCAGCGCCTGGAAGCCCGTTTTCACCGGGTCCGAGACGGCGATGGCGCTCGCCGCGTAGGCGGCCAAGGCTACCGGCGGGGTCACGGCGCTTACGACGGCCACCCAGAAGCAGATGAGATGCGCGTGGACGGTCGGCACGCCCAGGTTGGTGAGCGCGATGACGCCGAAGATGACGAGCACGACGTAGCTTGCCGTGATGGGCAGGCCCATGCCGACGATGTAGCCCGCGATGATCACCCAGATGATCGTGAGCGGCAGGAGCCCGAAGCTGAATTCCGTCAACAATATGGAGATGCGTCCCGACAGGTCGCTTTGCGTCGCGCAGGAGAGCAGGATGCCCAGCACGCACGCGATGCAGCCGATGACGAGGGTGTTCCGCGCGCCCGCTTCCAGGGAAATCCAGGTGACCTTGACGATTTGGATGGCGAGTTGGCCGAGCCTCGTGAAGAGAATGGGGCCCGTTTCGTACTCGGGATCCGCGGATTCACCCTGCATAGCAGCCATGATGATTTCGCCGAGTTTCAGGATGATGAACGCCGCGACGGTCCAGAACAGGGCGTCTCCCCAGTTCATCCCGCGCAGCGTGTCCGCGAACCAGGCGAACGGAGCGCCCACTTTGAGGCCGAAGTAATAGGAGAAGACGCCGAAGGCGATCGATACGAACAGGAACGGGCGGGCCGTCTGGTTCGCCGTGGGTATCTTGATGTTCGAGAGCAGTTCGCAGGCCTTGAGCATCACGATGAGGCAGATGGTCTTGAAGGCCGCCAGGAACGCGGAATCGCCGATGACGAGGTAGTACACCATCACGGGGATGGGCAGCAGGAAGTGGAGGCGCGGGATGATTCTGCTCCAGGGGGGCAACTCCGAGGGATCGACGCCGTGGAGCCCTCGCCGCACGGCACGGATGTAGACCATGTAGCCCACCGAGAGATAGTAGAGAATGGCCGGGAGCGTCGCTATCTTGACGATTTCGAAATAAGACGTTTCGGTTAGCTGCGCGACGAGAAAGGCCCCGCCCGCCATGATGGGCGGCATGTAGGCCCCTCCCGTGGAGGCGGCCGCCTCGACCGCGCCCGCGAATTCAGAGCGATAGCCCACCCGCTTCATGAGCGGGATGGTGAACGTGCCCGTCGTCACGACGTTGGCCACGCCGCTGCCCGAGATCATGCCGAACAGCCCGCTCGACATGACGGCCGTAAGGCCGGGGCCGCCCGTTTTCTGGCCCGTCACCCGGTAGGTGGCGTCGATGAGGAATTCCCCTAAACCCGTTTTTTCCAGAAATGCGCCCAGCACGACGAAGATGACGATGTAGGTGGCGAAAACCTCGACGATGAGGCCAGTGATGCCGTCGGCTTCGAGCATCAAGAACTCGGTCACGCGGTCGAGCCCGAACCCGTCGTGAAACAGAAGGCCAGGCGACATCTGCGCGATGGGCTTGAAGCTGTAGATCAGGAACAAGAAGCCGATGAGCGGGATGACGGGGCCAATGACGCGCCTTGCGATGTCGAAGCTCACCGCCGTCAATAGCAGCGTGTATATCACCACCGAGGTGGGCACGGGGCTGCCGATGCGCGTGGTGAGTTCGATGTTGTAGATGTTCCACCAGATGATGGGAGCGACGGCCGATATGATGAACAGCCAGTCCGAAAGCGAGGGAAGCTCCGATATGCGCTCCCTGGTTGCTTCGCGCCAATAGAGGAACGCGCCGAGGAGCCCGCCGAGCAGGGCGATCAGGTAGATTCCGCCGCCCTGGAATTCGCTCCACAGCCCGTCACGGTAGAAAGCGCCCCAGTAGGCCCACAGGGCCAGCGAGGCGCACATGGTGACGAGCGCCAAGAACGAGAAGATTTCATCGAGATAGGCGAACCCGTCGCGAACGGGCCTTTGCCTGCCCTTGTAGACGAGAATGCACAAGGTGGCGGTCGCAAGAATGTAGACGCCCTTGAAGATTTCCGAACGCGGGGGACCGAAATAGGAGATATGAACGAAGAAGTAGGAAAACCCCACTGAAATAATGGAAACGACGATGCGCGAGAAGCCCCGCAGGTCGCGCGGCATGACCATCTCGTCCGATATGAGGCCGAGCTTCATCAATATGGGCAAGAGATTTCGAAACATGGCGTCCTTACCTTGGCCGGAGCGATTGGGTCGTCAATACCGGAAAAAACCGTGAAGCGAAAGAATCCCGGGGAGAAGGAGATTTTCTCGGTTTCTCCTCCTCCCCGGGCGCGATTTCTCGCCGGATTATCGTTGCGAGAATCAGAAGCCTTTCACGACCTCGGCGGGCACCTTCACGCCGCGTTCTTTCCAGTAACGCGCGGCGGCGGGGTGCACGAAGATACCGTGAACCTTCAGCGCGTTGAAGTTGCCGCTCAGGTCGCGCCAGTAGCGCGCCGTCTTGGTCAACTGCTTGAGGTTATTGGGATCGGCAATGACCTTGAGCATGTTGTAAATGGCGTCGTTGGACATCTGCTTGTGCGCAATCCACCAGACGTCATAGGCGATGGAGCGTGCTGGAGCGTTCATTCCCTGGACTTCCTTTTGAACGGGAATGGTGATCGGCACGTAGAACTTGTTATCGCCGGTCACCTTCTTCTGTTCGGCCTCGCTCAGGCCGATGTAGCGCACCGGCTTCTGGATGGAGAGCCGGGTGAGCGCCGGGATGGTGAAGGGCGCGCCGGCGGAGCAAAACACGTCGACCTGGCGGTCGCCCAAGGCGCGGCCCGAGGCGGCGAAGCCCAGGTAGCGCGGCTTGATCTTGTCGATAAGCCCGACGGAGGTGAATATGTTCTTGCAGTTCACGTGGCTGCCCGTTCCCTGCTTGAGCAGGTTCACCCGCTTGCCCGCCATGTCCTTGTAGGACTTGATGGTGCTGTCCGCCAGCACGGCGATGATCTGCGACTGCGCGCGGACGTTGGCGACGATGCGGAAGTTCTTGTTGGCGCCGTCTTTCTTGAACAAGCCCGTGCCCGTCCAGGACTGATAGACCTGGCCCACGTGTCCCCACGATGTGGCGAACTCGCCGAGACTCACGCGGCGGACGTTGGCCACCGAACCGGCCGAGGGGGAATACTGGAAGTAGAATTTTCGTCCGAGCTTCCTGTTCAGAAGCTGGGTTCCCGCGCTGATGGAAGGATGCCACCCGCCGCCGGAGGGGCCTCCGCCGAAACGGTAGCGCTCGGCGGCGTCCGCCGTGCAGAACGTGAACGCCACGGCTGCCGCCACTGTTGCCAAGAATGCGAATTTCTTCATTACGGGCTCCTTTTCATGTTGAAAACATGCACGAATTTTGATGATGACGCCTCATCACCAGATGAACGCTTAGGTGGTTTCAGAGTTCCCCGTGAACTCAAGTCCTCTGCCTTCCGGTATTCTCCGCCCCTCATTCGCACGGCGGGGCGCGCGTCTTTCTTTACGCTGATGAGATTGACTCATTATCTCCGCTGAAAAATATGTGTCAAGGCCTTTGGCGTCGCGCGCAGGAGGCCCCGGAAGCGAGAGCATTTTCTCTTCATGTGTGATAAGGAATAGGAAATCAGACGGAATCCATTGCTTCACTTTTAAGAGAAATTCAAACTCCATGATGTCTCAATCCGATGGGAGAAGATGATGAAAACCATACACGTGCATGAATTCGGCGACCCCGAAGTGATGGTGCTCGAAGATGCGGCGGACCCGGCCCCATCGGCGGGGCAAATCCTGGTCGACGTGAAGGCGGCGGGCGTGAATCCCGTGGACACCACCTTTCGCTCGGGCGCGCATCCGCTCTCCAAAAGCCTGGCGCTGCCCTGGACGCCCGGCATCGACGCGGCGGGCGATGTGATAGCCGTCGGAGACGGCGTAAGCGCCTTCTCCCCAGGCGACAGGGTATTCGGCGCGGCCACAAGCGGTGCGTATGCCGAAAAGGCGCTCTTGAACCCGTTCCGCACGGCGAAACTCCCCGATAATCTCTCCTATGAGGAAGGCGCGTCCTTGCCGGTGGTCTTGTACACGGCCTATTACGCGCTGATTTACAAGGCGGGCATCAAGGCGGGCGAGACGGTGCTCATTCACGCGGGCGCGGGCGGCGTGGGCTGCATGGGGATTCAGATCGCGAAAGCCGCCGGTGCGCGCGTCATCACCACGGTGAGTTCCGAGGAAAAGGCCGCGTTTTGCCGTCAGTTTAATGCCGACGTGATCATCAACTACCGCGAGGAGGATTTCGCCGAACGCTGCCTCGCCGAGACCGGCGGCGTCGGGGTGGATTCGGTGGTCGAGATGGTGGTTGTGGAGAATTTCGACGCCGACTGCCGGGCGGTGAAGAAATACGGCTGCATCGTCGTGCTCGGCGCAGGCACCGGCAAGAACCCCGTGGGTTCGGTGAACTATCCGCCGTTTTACTCCAAAGACATCGACGTGCGGGGGATGAGCCTGTTCAATTCGGACCCCGTTTTCCCGGAAATGGTGCGTCAGTTGGATCTTATGCTGGCCGACGGCAGGGTGCGCGCCGCTGTGGGGGAGACCATGCCGCTCGCAGAAGCCGCGCGCTCCCACGACGTGCTCATGACGGGAAAAATCTTTGGAAAAATCGTGCTTACGATGGGCGGCTAGCCGCCGCATCGGAGCATCTGGTGAACCCACATGAATGACGATGCGATTCAGCCGGGAATTGCGGGGACGTATTCCGCCGTCGTGGCGGATGAGCACGTGCCCCTGCACCTGCGGGGCACGAACGCCGAGGTGGTGGCGACGCCCGAGTTGGTGCGTTTCATGGAAAAGGCCGCCATGGACGCGCTGGCGGAACACTTGGACCCCGATCAGACGAGCGTGGGGACGAAGGTATCGCTCACCCACATGGCGGGAACGCCCAAGGGAATGCGCGTGGAGGCGCGGGCGCGGCTTATCGAGCGCGAGGGCAGGCGCTGCGTGTTCCAAGTGGAGATTCGCGACGAGGTGGAAGTCGTTCCCCGCGAGCGCACGAACGAAAAACTGATGCAGAAGATTAAAGAAGTAAATAAAAAATTATAATTCAAATAGATATTAGATATATTTCATGTAATTTCGAGGAATGATGTGGATGGGTTGGAAGGAATTCGGGTGCTGGACCTCACGCATTACGTGGCGGGTCCGTTCTGCACGTTGATGATGGGCGACGCGGGCGCGGACGTGGTGAAGCTCGAACCGCCGGAGGGTGACCGCGTGCGGAATTTTCCCACCTCCTTCGCCGGGGAGAGCAGGCTCTTTCTGGGGCTCAACCGCAGCAAGCGCAGCCTCGCCCTCAACCTGCGCACGGAGCAGGGCAGGGAGATCGCCAAAAAACTGGCCTCACAAGTAGACGTGTTCGTGGAGGGCTATCGCCCCGGAGCCATCGAGAAATTCGGGCTCGGCGCGGACGCCCTGATGCGCGACAACCCCCGGCTCATCTATCTCTCGGTTTCCGCCTACGGGCAGGGAGGCCCTCTGCGCGAACGCCGGGGTATCGACCCCATCATCCAGACGACGGCGGGCATTCCCGCCGAGCAGGGCGCGGGCGGCGCGCCTGAACTCGTGCAGGGTTCTTTTGTGGATTACATGACGGGCGCGCTCGCGCTCGGCGCGGTGATGATGGCGCTTTACGTGCGCGAGCGCACCGGCGAGGGCCAGCGAATCGACGCATCGCTCCTGGGCGGGGCCACGGCCATGCAGTTCGGCCGCCTCATGTGGGCGAGCGATTCAGAACCCGTCTCTGAGGTGGAAGACGCCCTGAACGACAGGATCGCCCGCGTCTATGAAGTTTCCGACGGACACATCTATCTCTACATGGACGTGGATGGTTTCTGGGAGAAATCCTGCGAGATTCTAGGCCTTCCCGAATTGCTCGAAAACGATACCTGGCAGAGCTTCCAAGGAAGGCACGATGCGCGCGAAGTCATCATCCCCCGCGTTCAGGAGGTCTTGCGCACCGCGCCGGCGGAAGATTGGGTGAGCAGGTTCGAGGGCGAGGGCGTGCCCTGCGCGCGCGTGAGGAAGCCTACGGACCTTTATGAGGATCCGCAGATGAAGGCGATGGGCTATCTGGCGCAGGCCGAGCATCCCGAATACGGCGTTTTACAAATCGGGGGCGTGCCCGTGAAGTTCGACAAAACCCCATCTTCCGTGCGAAGGCCCCCGCCCATGCTGGGGCAGCATACCGATGAGGTGCTCGGGGAGCTGGGCTTCTCGCCAGATGAGATAGCCGCTCTAAGAACGGAGGACGTCGTCCGCTAGCGGATTTGATATTTTGCGTCGGGCGCATTGACCGAAAGACGCGCCGCGCTTAGCATCCCGCCGGAATCCAAGACATATAAAATTTTCGGCGAAACTTTTTTTGCCATTTTAATCAAACGTGGAGAGGAAAATGATTCGCAAACTACGCACCGAAAGAGACAACCAGCAGTGGATGCTCGACCTGGCCCTGAACATGAGAGGCCGCGTCCAGAACTTCGAGCGCGATTACCTGGAAGTCCCCCAGGGCAAGCGCGCGCACAATTACCAGATGCTGCCCAAGGTCTGGCGCGAGTCCGCCGAGGAGCACGAAAAACTCGCCAAGAAAGCCCAGCGAGAAGGTTTCGACGCCACGGCCACGGAGCACTACGACCACGCCATCGAGGCGTACCGCATGGCGCAGCACCCGATTTTTTATGACGACAACCCGGTGAAGATTTATCTGTGCAACAAGCTCAAGGAGATGGTCGACAGGCGCTCGGAGACGGCCTCCTACCCCATCGAGCGCGTCGAGGCGCCCTTCGACGACGGGAAGACCATATCCTGCCTCCTGCACCTGCTGCCCGACCGCAGAAAAGCGCCCTGCATCATCTACGTGCCGGGCATGGACCAGACGAAGGAAGTCTTCCCCCACGCGCGGCGCAACGTGGCGGCGGACAGGGGTTTTCACGTCCTGGCGATGGACGGCCCGGGACAAGGGAATTCCAACATCCAGAAAATCCGCGCCGTAGGCGACAACTACGAGCGCGCGGGCGCGGCGGTGATGGACTACCTCCTGGGGCGTGAGGAGATCGAGCCCACCAAGATCGGCATCTACGGCATCAGCATGGGCAGCTTCTGGTCGCTCCGCCTGGCGAGCTACGATCACCGTGCGGCGGCTGTGGCGAGTGCGGTGGCGTGCTTCAACCCGAACAACACCATCTTCACGCAGTCCTCGCCCCGCTTCAAGCAGGTGTTCATGTACATGGCGGGCATGGACGATGAGGATGCCTTCGACGAGATGGCGCGCAACATGACGGTAAAGGGCTACATGGACAAGATTCAGTGCCCCACGCTTCTGGTGACGGGCGAGTTCGACCCGCTCTGCCCGCTCGAGGACGCCATCGAGGTGTATGAGGATTTGACGTGTAAGAAAGAGATGTGGGTGTTCGAGAACCAGTTCCACCCCTTGGTGAGCTTGAAGAACCTGGGCGGCATGGACAACCACCAGTACATTTTGGATTGGCTGCACCGCGCCCTGATGGATGAGAACGTGAACGAGAACCGCATCGCCTACGTCAAGGAGAAAAGCGATGGGCCGTTCGGGCAGTGCGAGTGGACGCCGCCCGTGCGTCCCGGAGAGGTGTATTTTTAATAAATACGCCATGCGAAAATCGGTGAACTGAACGACACTCGAGAAGGTGTATGCGCCGGGGCGGAAGCGTGGGTCTTCCGCCCCGGTTTTTTTGATGCGCACGCTCCATAAGGAGACTCCTTGGATCACCAACTCGCCATAACTTTAAGTCTCACGGCGTCGGTTTCGTTCGCCGTCTTCAGCATCGTTGCGAGAAAGGGGCTGGGGGAGACCTCGCCCTACGTCGGCGCCCTTATCGGTCTCGCGATAGGGATTCCGATTCTGGGGGGTCTCTCGCTCGTTTTTTCGGACTGGGGCGGGCTCACGTACAAGGCGGCGCTCTGGTTCTTCCTGGGCGGAATCCTCGCGCCGGGCTTCAGCCGGCTTCTTTTGTTTTTGGGCTACAGGACCATCGGCGTGGGTCGCACCATGCCTTTGGTGACGATCACGCCTTTCCTCGCGACGCTGGTGGCGATCGCCTGGTTAGGCGAGAAGCCGGACGTAGCCGTCTGGCTCGCCATTTTTTTCGTCACGGCGGGATGCCTGTTCCTGACGGTGAAGCCCAAGGGGGATTCCGACTGGCGGCGGATTCACATGGTCTACCCTTTTCTGCACGCCTTCGTGATGGCCTTCGTATCTACCTCAAGGCGCTACGGATTGCTTCTGTATGGAGATTTCATCATCGGCGCGCTGATTGCGAACGTCGTCTCCCTGCCCACGCTCTTGCTGCTCGCTCCCGCCCTGCCCAAGGCCGAGCGTTTCCGGATGGATATGAGGGGTTTCAGGTGGTTCACGATCGCGGGCGTCATCAACGCGGTGGCGTATATAGCTTATTTCGCCGCGTTTCAGTATGGAGAAGTGTTCATCGTCATGCCCTTGAGCTATACGGCTCCTTTGTTCTCCCTTCTGCTCGCGCGGGTCTGGCTGAAGGAGGAGGAAAAACTGACGTGGCAAAAATGGGCCGGGGCGTCGCTGCTCTTTTGCGGCACGGCCATCATCGCCTGGGCGAGCACGTAGGCGAAATGGAAAAGGCCTCAATCTGGAGAACGCCTTGAATCCCTTGTTGGCCTCTTTTTTTGCTCTCGCTTCGTCGGTGCTCTTCGCCGTCTTCAGCGTCATGGCGCGAAGAAACATGCGCCACACGAGCGCCTTCACGGGCAGCCTGGTGACGCTGAGCATCGGGACGGCGGTTCTGGTGGTCATTTCCGCCTTTTTTTCCTCATGGAGTGAACTTACGCTGCCGGTCGCCTTGTGGTTTCTGGCGGGCGGCGCGCTCGCGCCCGGGATGGCGCAAGCGCTCATGTTCCTGAGCATCAGCTATATCGGGGTGGGCCGCGCCATGCCGCTCATCACGGTGGCGCCTTTTTTCTCCACGCTCGTGGCGATGGCGTGGCTGGGCGAGCGACCGGGCGTCGTGGTGTTGGGCGCGACGATTTTCGTGGTCGCGGGATGCGTTCTGCTGGCCCTGAAAAGGGAGGGCGAGAAACCCTGGCGGAGGATTTTCATCCTCATGCCGCTGGTCCATGCGATATCGTTCGCCTTCGCAGCGTCCATCAGAAAACAAGCGCTCACTCTCATGCCCGAACCGCTCCTGGGGGCCACGCTTTCCTATGCGATTTCCATCCCCGTGCTGTTCATGTTCTATCCCTTCCTGCCGGAAGACGAGCGTATCTCCTTCAACCGGGCGGGCGTCATGGGCTTTGCGCTGGCGGGCTCGATACTCACGGTTTCTTTTTTCTGCCATTTCACGGCGTATCGCTACGGGGACGTGTCGATCATCGCCCCCATCGTGTATACGGCGCCGCTGTTCTCCCTGCTTCTGGCCCGGATATGGCTTAAAGGTGAAGAGGAGATTACCTGGCGGAAAACCGCCGGCGCCGTCTTGTTGTTCATCGGGATGGTGGTGATCATCTGGCAGGCGGCGTGACGTAAGGGAAGGGGTCTTCGCCTTTGATCGTCATTCCGGCGCATGCGCCGGAATGACGGTTCTATTTCGCTCTCCTCGTATGGACAGATCGCAACCTGTGGGACAACCCCGAGAAGGGGTTGTCCCTACAAATGCGTAATCCCTCTTTCCCGGGTCGGGATTCAAAATCAAAAAAAGAAACGGGCGGGCGCAGGAGCCCGCCCTTACACCTGGTTCGGTTTGCAAGGTCTTTCGTAGGGACAGGCCCCCGTGCCTGTCCTGATCGCGTTCGCCCGACAAGGGACAACCACGGGGGGCAATTCCGATCAATACGGGAGGGATTGCGATTTCAGAAACGCTCCTTTCTCAGTCGCGATTGACCCTCCCTATACCATCTAACGCCCCGCAAGACGCGGCGGGTGCGTTTCAGTTCCTGAAAGAGGGCCGCAAGCGGGCGATCCCCCTCCCGTAGATGAAGCCCATGATCCCCCGGGGGGCGTAGAGAATGATCAAGACGATCAAGGCCCCCGAAGCCAGCTTGTGGAAGTGGGGAAAATTGGCCCAGGTGAATTCCAGGATGAGATATAGGGCCGTCGCTCCTATAACGGGCCCCCACGCCGTTCCCCGTCCGCCCAGGATGCACATGAGCACCATCTGGACGCTGAAGAGGATGTTGAACACCGTCTCTGGGTCGATATACGTGATGTAGCGGGCGTAAATTCCGCCCACGACGCCGGGGAAAAACGCGCTCATGATGAAGGCGATGAGTTTGTATAGAGTCGTGTTCGTCCCCAGCGTGTCCGCCGCCGTCTCGTCCTCTCGAATCGAGAGGAGCCTCAGGCCGAAGCGGCTCGATTCGAGCCACAGCATCACGAGAAACACCGAGAGGGCCACGATTCCCATGGCAAAGTAGAGCGGGAGTATCTGGCGCAGGATCGGCAGGGAAAGCCCTTCCGCGCCGCCCGTGATGTTGTCGTACACCGAAGCGATGATGGCCATCAACTCGTTCAGCCCGAGCATGAAGATGGCGAAAAACGGCCCACGAAGGCGCAGGCAGAGTCCTCCCACGGGCACTGCCAGCAAGGATGCCCCCACGCCTGCGAGCAGGGAGGCCGGCAGCCAGTGCGTGCCGAAGTTCGTTATCTGAAGCGCCGCCAGATACGCCCCGAACCCGAAGAAAACAGCGTGTCCGAGCGAGACGTAGCCCGCGAAGCCCGAGATGATGTTCCAGCTTCCCGCCAGGCTGATGTACATGAAGATCAGGAGCGCCATCGATATGAAATACGGCCCCACGAAGTAGGGATAGAGGCAAAGCGCGATCAGGGCGAGGGCTATCATTGCGTATTTCTTCATTTCGGCTCACTCCTCCCTTCGACCCAGGAGTCCGGAGGGGCGAAAGATGAGGATGAGCAATAAAATGGCGAACGAGATGGCCCCCCCGCCTTCTCCGCTGAGATAGAGGCTGCCTATGCCCTCCGCCAGTCCGAGGAGTATTCCGCCGAGCACCGCGCCCATGACGTGGCCCATTCCCCCGAGCACGATCACTGTGAACGAGCGCATGAGGAAGGAATCGCCCATCTCGGGATAGATCGCGAACATGATGCTGGCCAGGACGCCTGCGGCCCCGCCCATCGCACTCGCCAGGCCGAATGTGAGCAAGTAGATGCGCTTGACGTAAATCCCGCAGGTGGCCGCGAGATCGTGGCTGCCCGCCGTGGCGCGGATGGCCTTTCCGAGCCGGGAGAATTTGAGAAAAAAGTAGACGATGGAAGTCAGCAAAAGGGCGAAGGCCGCACCCACCACGCGGGGTTTCGGAAAGACCAGCGAGCCGTAGAGCCAGGAGCCCGAGAGGTAGGGGATGGCCTTGAAATCGGTGGTCCAGAGCCATATAGCGATGTTCACGATGCAGATGGAGATGCCGAAGGTGACGAGGAGGGAGTTCGTCTCGATGTCCTCGACGACCCTTTCGATGATGCCCTTTTCGAGAAGCGCCCCGACGGCGAACATGAGCGGTGCGGCGAAAACGATGGAGAGCAGGGGGCTTAAGCCGAAATGGTGAAAGAGCCAGAAGCTCACATAGGCTCCCAGCATGAGCATCTCGCCGTGGGCGATGTTGATGACGTGCATGACGCCGAAGATCATCGTGAGGCCCAAGGCCAGAAGGGCGTAGACCGCGCCCATCAACATGCCGCTGATGACGGCCTGCGTGAACATGAGCGGCATTATTTCCAGGCTCACGGCGCACTTTCTCCTTCGGATTCGGCGCTACATTCGGGAATTACTCCCCCCTTGATGGGTCAAGTCTGACCGAAGAGGGAAGGATTGTCGCAGAAGCCCGAGCGTTTTGGGCGAAGGCTGATACGGTGGGGGGTGTGTTTATAATATAGGCATACCCCCACCGCATCAGCCATCACCACAGGCTCGGATTCTGCGACGGGCTTTCGCCCTCGGGAAGCCCGACCCTCCCTTATCGGTCGCAAACGCTTGCTCCTCGGGGTTGTTGAAAAACCCGGTACTGGGAGCGAGCGCGTTCCCCTCGTCTTGCATGGCCACCGTATCGACTTCACCCTGAGTAGCCGCCGAAGGCGTTTGCGATTATCGAAGGGCGCTACCCCGGTCGCCCCGGTTTGAGTCTCCCGCATTGGTCGGGTTTGAGCGTCGTCGCGGGTCATACGTCGAGTGATGAATGTCAAATCCAAGCATGAGGAGCGAGGATTTGAGTTTCAGACCGACGATTGGAGGAGGTATTACGTGCAAGGGCGGCGAATGCGCCGCAGGCATTTTTCCCTTGAGGGGGTTTTTCAACAACGCTCGCTCCTCGCTCGCGTTCGACTCCCATCAGCCTTCGGACAGGTCGCGACCTGTCCCTACTTCCTAGTTTCTCGCTCTCCACTTGGGTGTGGGGTAGATGAACTCGCCCGTGGCGACGTTCTTCGGCCATACGACGACCTTTTTGCCGTTTTGCCACTGGAAGGCCGCCCACTCGTGTCCGATCTGCATCCCGGTCTTGGGGTCCACCCGGAACTCTCCCGGCATGAGGCTGTCGAACTTCATCGCGGCGATGGCGTCGCGAACTTTATCCCTGTCGAACGAGCCGACCTGCTTCACCGCTTTTTCCATCACCTGGCCGACGATGTAGCCGTAGGTGACGTGCGAGTCCATGAAGCGGTCGTCCTTGTACTCATCGAAATACCTCTTGACGAACGCCTTGTTCCCCGGCGTGTTCATGAAGGGCTCCCAGCCCGTGTAGCCGCTCACGTAGTTCGAATCCAGGCCCACGCCACCCTTCTTGGAGCCGTACTCTTCATACGAGGCTCCCAGCATGACGTTCAAGTGGCGGGGATTGACGTCCAACTCCTTGGCCTGCTTGGAGATGGCCAGCCCGTCGGGGTAGTAACCGAACAGGCAGAGGACGTCGGGGTCCATGCCCTTCGCCTTTAAGAGGAGCGAGGTGAAGTCCGTAGTCTTGGGGGGATACTTGTCCACCGAGAGCACCTTGAAGCCGAGCTTCTCGCCCAGTTTCCGGACCCCTCTGGCGAGAGAAGAGGGGTAGATGCTGGCCGAGTGGATGATGGCGATGGTCTTCGCTCCCTTTTCCTTCAGGAGGGAGAGATTGCCGAGCAGGGCGTCGTTGTTCACCCGCATCACCTGGAACAGATACTTGTAGCCCCGGGAGAACGGCTTGGAACTGCTCGAGCCGCCTGCGATCATGGGGTATTTGTACTTCTCGGTGACGGTGCTCGTCGCATAGGTGACCGGACTGCTGAAGGGGCCAAAAATGATTTCCGCCTTGTCGCGGTTGATGAGGCGTTCGATGAGTTTCGCCCCGGTGGTGGGGTTACTCTCATCGTCATAGACCTTGAACTTCACCTGCCTGCCGAGCAGCCCGCCTCGCGCGTTGACTTCGCGCTGCCACATCTCGTATCCGCGAAGAGTGAGTTTCCCGGACTTGGAAACTTTTCCCGTAAGTGCGATGGCCACTCCGATCACGACCGGCTTCTTCGCCGCCTCTATGGGCGCTGCGGAGAGAACGACGCCCAAGGCGAACGCCAATCCCACAAAAATGCAAAGCCCTCGTTTTATGCGTGCGCTCATTCTTATTCCTCCAAATGAAGGGTCCGCGCTCTCAATTCGATAACTTCGGGTGCTGCGGCCCTCGGTGAAAAGAGATGCTCCCTTAGAAAACTTGGTGGCAGACATATATGTCTGACTTTCATTTTCCCCGCCTCACGCGACCCGAAGGCCGGTGATCCGGGAGATGAGCTTGATTTGGAAGATGTGATTGTTCCCGGCGTCGAGCAGGAACGGAATGACGTAGTGGGGGTCAACCCCGACCCCGACTGATGAAGGAGGGGTTGCGACTGATGAAGGAGGGGTTGCGACTGATGAAGGAGGGGTTGCTGGGGCGGACCCGCGCCCGCCGGAAACCTTGCGGACTGATCCTGTACGGATGGCCTTCGTGAGCGAGAGAGGAAATCCATCTACAAGTGCCTCCTGGTTCGTTGCAGGAAGGCTATCTCGAATCAGGTTCTTTATGGTGAATTCATTAAATCGTATTGTTTGGGTGATTTTTTGTCAAATTCGGCGATGGGGGAGAGGTTATCGAAGGGAAAGCCCGTCGGCAAGGCAAGGATGGTGTGTTGGGTAGGGTGATCCTTTCCTTTATTCGTGCCTTTATCCGTCATTCCGGCGCATGCTGGAATGGCAGAGCCGGATGAGGTTGACCAGATATCAGATGAAGGTGGACGACGTTGCAAAAAACGATTCTCAAAGAAATGACAAAGTCGCTGGATTCCGCATAAAAGCATTGCGGAATGACGACCAAAGACGAGAACCAGAATCGCAAAACCTACTTCATCAGTCGGGTTTGACCTCCCGCTACGCACCCATCTTCTCGGCGAGGGCTTCGAAGGCTTTTTGAAACGGCGCTTCGGGCGCGCGGAGAACGCCCGCGCCTATCTGCCCGACACCGGCGTCCTTGTGGGCGATTCCGGTGTTGATGTTGGGGTATATGCCCGTCTCGATCACCTTGCGGACGTCGATTCCGGTCGGGACGCCTGCGAAATCGAATACGGGGAGGGTGTAGTCGCGGCTCCGCGCCCAGGTGATTCCGTACATCTCATTCGTCGCCTGAAAGGCATCGGCAGTCGAGCCGCCCACGAACTCGACGATGGCGGGGGCTGCGGCCATCGCGAATCCGCCCACCCCCAAGGTCTCCATGATGGCCGAATCGCCGATATCGGGATTGGCGTCTTCCTGCCCGTAGCCCGGGAAGAACAGGCCGACCGGATTCTTCGCGGGCGCGGTGAACCACGCGTCTCCCAGACCGGCGACTCTTATGCCGAAATCCGTCCCGTTGCGCGACATGGCGTAGACCAACGAGCAGCCCTCGATACCGGCCATGGTGTCGAGGCTCGCCTTGGCGGCGGGCATCGCCAGATTCAGGAAGAAA
The DNA here is from genome assembly GCA_965218735.1 of bacterium. Classification (GTDB taxonomy): domain Bacteria; phylum UBA8248; class UBA8248; order UBA8248; family UBA8248; genus Bin107. Next base: position 81,931 of record CBDCMA010000008.1, read on the forward strand.
TGATCGTTTCCGGCGAAAAATTCCGCCACGCGGGATATCACCTTCGTATCGCTCACCGAATCGGCGAGATAGGGCATGAGGGCGCGGGCCACCGTCGCCGTCGCCGCGTGGTTCCGGTTGTGCGCCTCATCGCCCATGTGCAGGGCGCGCGCGATGACGTTCTTGATGTCGAGGCCATCCGGCATTGCTTGTACCGCCGCGCGCAGGGCGGGAGCCAGTTCGTCCGCCATCCACTTAAGGCGCGTCAGCACGTCTTCGGAATAGGCGCCATAGCGCAGCACCTTGCCCAGGCCTTCGTTTAAGGTGCAGTAGGTCCTCGCGCCGCCGCCTAGTTCAGCGGACGCGCGGTTTTCGATGATGCTCACGGGCATGGAGGGCGAGACCACGCCCGCCATCGGCCCCACTGCCGAATGGTGGTGGCAGGGGTCGAAAGTAATTTCTCCGCTCGCGCAGAGCTTTTCCGCCGCCTCCGCATCGTCTGCCCAGCCTTCGAGCAGGGCCGCGCCGATCATCGCGCCCTTGAGAGGCCCCGACATGTTCTCCCAGACGATGGGAGGGCCTGAGTGTAGGAGGGTTCGCTCGCCCATGCCGGGCACCTCGTCTATGGCCACGCTTATGTCCACCCATACGGGCCTTGCGGCCTGAAGACGCTCTATCGCGATGTCGTTGGCCGCATCGCAAGCGTTCAGTCGATCGAGACGTTCCATCATGTCCGGCTCTCCTCCGGCGGGGGGGCGCCAGTCCACCTGCACAACGGGCGCGTTCTGCGAAACAAGGCTTTCTGAAAACAATTCCACTCCGACGTTGGCGACGCGAACGCCCTCCAGTAATTTTTTTCCGCTCATCAGGCGAGTGCCTCATCAAGCGCGGCGGCGGCGGCGAGACACGCCTCGGCGTGCGTATCCGCCACCAGGGCGCCGGCTTCGGCTAGTCTCACGCGCTGGGCATTCAAACCCTGCGGGTCGCCCTCCGTCCCCGTGACGGAGCCTATGAACAAAACGCCGGGGTGTGAGGCCCGCGCACTCTCTATAGCTTTAGCGGCTTCTCCCGCCGGGTTATCATGCGCGCCCAGACCCAGTACTAAGTCCAAGAGCACCACCGCCGTCTCTGGGTCTCCCGCTTCCTGGAGGATACGGGCGCTTCTCGGCGCAGGCTCGATCATGGGATGGGGTTTTCCCCGCGTGAAAAGATCATCGCCCATATCCACGACCGCATGGCCTTGTGATTTCATGGGATCGGCCATCTTGCCGCCGGCTTTATCGACGGGCGCGTTGGAGCGAATCCCCGGTACGGTTCTTCCGATGAGCGCCTGCGCCTCGGCGCACAGCGTCCCACCCGTGTAGACGCCGCGCAGGAATTGCCGCCCCTTCGCGCGCGCGCGGCCCCATTCGGCGAGCTTGCTCCTCGTTTCGGGATTGATTTCCGGCGGCCCTGCGGGGTCCGGCCCTCCCGTGAGTGAAACGGCGAGCCTCCCTGCCTCGGCCAGCGAATCGGCCACGTAAAGATGGGGACGTTCACCGGAGTCACGGCGTATATCCTTAACTTGAGCCCCGACGAAGTGTATGACCACAGGCTTCGCGCACCGGGCCGCTGCTTCGAGCACTTTTTTCATCGCTGCGGGTTCGGGCGGTTTTCCGAGAATCAGGATAACCTCCGTCGCCGAATCTTCCGCAAGCATCCCGGTGGCCTGCATCATGGCGAGGCCGCCGACCGCGTCTGAAACGTCGCGTCCTCCGGTTCCCAAAGCGCAAGAGATACCGCCGCCCGCAGCGTCGATGGCGGCCATCGCCTCCTGAATCCCCGTGCCGGCTGCGCCTGCTATTCCAACCCTGCCGGGGCGCATGACGTTGCAAAACCCGAGGCCCACGCCTCCTATGTGCGCCGTTCCGCAGTCGGGACCCATGACGAGGAGGCTCTTCTCGAGGCCGGTTCGCTTGAGCGCCACCTCGTCTTCTACGGATACGTTGTCGCTGAAGATGAGGCAGTGGAGACCTCTCGCGAGGGCGCGCTCCACCTCGCGGCGCACGCTTGCGCCCGGAATCGAAAAAAGAGCCAGATTGATGCGGGGGTCTTTCCCGAGTGCTGCGTCCAGCGTCGGCACGGAGAGTTTTGCGAACAATCCCGCACCTGTGCCTGCGCGGGGCGCGTTCAACTCCGCTTCCATGGCGGCCAGTTCTTCTCGCGCCGCCCCTGCGCCGTCCGCCTCCACGGCCAGGACGAGGTCGTTCGGACCCGCGCCTTGCGCCTCCTCTGCGAGCAAGCCGATCGATGCGAGTTGTTCGCGGTTCATCGGCGTGCCCATGACGGCCACCGCCCGCCGCACCCCCGGTTTTTCGGAAGCGGCGGCGCTGATGCGCATGAGCTTCACCGAATCGTGGTACGCGCCGGTGAGGACGCGAACGGCTACCGCCATTTCACTCGCTCCAGTTGCCCGAGGGCTACTCGATTATCGCCACCGCGCGAATGGGGGAACCCGACATGCCGCGGAACTTGATGGGCAGCACCGAGAGCTTGAAGCCGTGGGACTTGGGGATCAGGTTCAGGTTTATCATGTTCTCCATGTGGCAGTAGTCCTTTTCCAGCATGACCCGGTGGGCTTCCCAGTAGCTGCGCGTCTCGTGCATCTTCCAGATCGGAACGTCCCAGCCGCTCGCGTCGATCCCCATCACGCGTATGCCGTTGTCGATGAGGTAGTGGGTCGCCTCGGCGCTCATGCCGGGCTGGTTCATCGTGTAGTCGGGGTTCGTCTGCCAGTCCACGCTCGCGTCGGTGCGGATGAGCACGATGTCCAAGGGCTTGAGCGTGTAGTCGATTTTCTTGAGCGCGCCTTCCAGGTCCACCGCCGTGATGGCGTAGCCCGAATCCTTGTCCGTGAAATCGAGAACCACGCCGTCCGACATGCACCATTCGATGGGGATGCGCTCGGTCGTGAAGCCGTCGGGGTTGTTGTGCCAGGGGGAGTCGATATGCGTTCCCGTGTGGTCGCTCATGAAGATGACGCAGTGGTTCGTCACGATGGGGGCGCCGTAGTTGATCGAGCCCGTCCGCCTTGCCACGGTGTCCCAGTCCTCATCGACGGTGAGGGAGGGGCCGGGCAGGTCCGGGTAAATCGGCATGTCCCGGTATATTTCCATGCTCAGATCAATCAATTCCATTTCGGAGGTCTCCTTTTGGACGAAGAAAAGAAACGATCTCCATCTTGGCAGTCGGTTCATATGGGAAGCGTACGCAATGCGCGCATTATGTATGAACCGAACGCGGCGGGCAACGCATCCGCTTTCATCCCGAGCGCAATCCGGCGCACGGGAGAGGATTTCCTGGATCGTGCTCAACGACGGAAGAGGAAAATCGCGTTACATGACGGAAACATAAAACCTGTATCTTTTGAATTTGGGGAACACGTAAGGCATACTGACTGCAAAAGATACAATGGTGACGAAGTACATTTTTCGAAAAGCGGTGGGCCGGGTTGCGGTTTTCTGCACTTGACCCCGCTAAACCACGGGAGTGCGCTTCCTTGTCCCTTTTTTTCGACATGTCCCTTTTCCAGCTCACGATGTTGATGATGGCGCCGCTCATCATCGCGTGCCTGGGCGAGATCATCATCGAACGCTCGGGGATTCTGAACGTCGGTATCGAGGGCATCGTGACGCTCGGCTCGGTGACGGGCTTTCTGCTCACCTACTACTCGGGCAGCGCGATTATCGGCTGCATGGTCGCGGCGCTCTCGGGGAGCGTGCTGACGCTGCTCCTCGCGTATTTCTCCATCACCCTGCGCGCGAACCAGATCGTCATCGGGCTGGGTATATTCGTCCTGGGGCTTGGGATATCGCCCACCATCTACCGGCTGGCGGTGGGCGTCGTTCAGTCCATCCCCCAGGTGCCGACATTGAAAGAGATACACATTCCGCTTCTGGGGAGCATTCCCTTCATCGGCGAGATTTTCTTCGCGCAAAACGGACTCGTCTACATGTCCTATTTCCTCGTCGCGGCGGTGAGTTTTTTCCTGTTCAAGACGCCGCTGGGCTTGAGGCTGCGCGCCTGCGGGGAAAACCCCCGAGCGGCGGACACGGTGGGGATCGACGTCGCCCGCATGCGCTATGGCGCGTGCGCGGTGGGCGGACTTTTCCTGGGCGTCGCGGGCGCATACCTGCCGCTGGTAATATCGGGCTCGTTCACGGACAACATCGTGAACGGAAGGGGGTGGCTCGCCCTGATGCTGGTGATATTCGGCCGGTGGGTGCCGGTATGGTCGTTCGTCGGCGCGCTGCTGTTCGCCTACGTGGACGCTTTTCAGTTCAAGGTGAACGCCCTGCCGCAGTTCGCCAAAATCATTCCGCCACAGTTTTTGCTCATGCTGCCGTACGTGTTCGCCATGATAGTGCTGGTTCAGGTCGCGCGAGGGGCCGAAAGCCCCCGCGCGCTTACGAGGCCTTACGACCGTGAAACCCGGGATTGAACCCGCGCCCGGGATTTTTTGCTTTCTCATCAAGGAGGAGTGTGAAATGAAAACCAAATGGACACGCCGTTTGTTCTTCGCCGCCGCCGCTTTAGTTGCCCTGGCGTTGGCCGTACCCGGCCAGGCGCTCGCCGCGAAGGCCCACAAGTTCGCCGTCATCCTGCCCGGACCCATCGAGGATGCGGACTACAACTTCCGGGGCTATGAGGTCGCACAGGACATCAAGAAGAGGTTCAAGATCGAAACCTCCTACTCCGAGCGCATCTCTCCGGCGGACGCCGAAAGGGTGGCGCGCGAGTACATCTCCTCGGGCTTCACCATCATCGGATTCCACGGCGGGCAGTACGTCCGGCTCGTGCAGAAACTGGCCCCGAAATTTCCCGAAGTGACTTTCGTCATGGAGAGTTCGGGCAAGTTCAAGGTTCCCGGAAACGTCTGGAACATTCACCGCCACTATTTCGAGGCCTTCTATCCCTTCGGGGTGCTGGCCGGTCTCGCCACGAAGACGAACAAGGTGAGCGTCATCGTGGGAATCCCGCTTCCGGATTTCAAGGCTTCCATCAACACCATCTCGGACGCCCTCAAGGCGACAAACCCCAAGGCGGAACTCACCTACTCCTTCACCGGAAACCAGAACGATCCGGTCAAGGCGCGCCAGACCGCCGACGCCATGATCGCCAATGGGGTCGACTTCATCATCAACATGGTGAATCTGGGGGTCTATGGGGTCGTCGAGGCCGCCAAAAAGGCGAAGCGCAAAGTGCTGGTCACCACGTTCTACACCGACAAGACGGACAAGGCGCCCAAGCACTTCGCCGGTACGCTGATCATCGACTTCCGGCCACCCTACCGGAAAGTCATGGAAGGAATTATGAAAGGAGCCGCCGGGGGATATGTGGCCATGCGCTTCGGAACTGGATTCGAGCTCGGCTCTCTGGGCAACGTATCGGCCGAGGCCATGAAGAGAACCAAAGAGGCCTATCAAAAAGTCCGCGACGGGTCGATCAAGCCCCGGCTGGTAATGAAGAAGGTCATGTTGGCGAAATAGAAGGTATAAGCGCCCCGTCCCTGATCGGGGGGTGGGGCGCTTGGAATGGATGAAAGTGATGACGGAAAACATCGTCCCCCGCGTTGAAATGTACGGCGTCAGCAAGTCCTTCGGGGAGGTGGTCGCCCTCGACGCGGTCGATTTCGAGGCCGCCAAGGGGGAGATCCACGCCCTCCTGGGAGAAAACGGCGCGGGCAAGACCACGCTCATGAACATCCTGAGCGGCCTCTACCGCATGGACGAGGGCCAGATCGCGATCGAGGGGCGCGAGGTGGAGGTCCGCTCTCCGCAGGATGCGATAGGGGCCGGCGTCGGCATGGTTCACCAGCACGTGGAACTCATCGGCAACTTCACCGCGCTCGAAAACATTCTGCTCGGGCGGGAAGGTTCGCGCTGGAAGCTCGACGTGGACGCCCGGCGCAGTTCGGTGGAGGAGCTTGCGGCGAATTACGGCCTCTCCATCCCGCTGGATGAACAGGTGAAAACCCTTCCCGCCGGGATCCAGCAGAAAGTCGAAATCTTGAAAGCGCTTTATCACGGCGCGGACATCCTGATTCTGGACGAGCCGACGACCATGCTGACTCCCCACGAGGTGGACGGTCTGTTCTCCATCTTGAAGTCCTTCGCCAAGGAGGGCCTGACGGTCGTCTTCATCACGCACAAAATCCAGGAAGTTCTGGACAACTGCGACCGCATCACCGTCTTCCGGGGCGGGCGGAAGATCGACACGATCCTCCGCGTGGACGCCACCCGCGAAATACTCGTCCAGATGATGATGGGCGAGCGCGGCATGCCTCCGGAGGGCGAGCGGCCAACCGGGCCCTCGGCGGCCCGGGAGGGACATCCCGCTCTTTCCGTTCAGGGAGTGCGCACCTCGGCGAAGTGGGGGGTTCCTCTCAAGGACGTCGCCTTCGACGTCCCCCGGGGGCTCATCGTCGGCATGGCGGGCATCTCGGGAAACGGCCAGAAAGAACTGGCGGAAGCCCTGGCCGGGCTCATCGAAATAGAAGAGGGCGAGGTCCGCATCGACGACGAGGAGGTCTCGGGCCTTTCGGTGTCAGAACGCATCGCGCGGGGGATGAGCCTCCTGCCGCAGGACAGGATCGAGGAGGGGATTCTGCCGGGCTTGAGCTTGGCCGAGAATTTCGTGCTCGGCCTGCACCCGCACATCTTCAAGCGGCGCGGGATATTCGAGCGCGAGGCCGCCCACGAAATGGGCAGAAACGCCATCGCGGAATTCAACATTCTGGCGAGGAACGAGCACGTGCCCGCCGCGCATCTATCGGGCGGAAACATCCAGAAGACCATCGTGGCGCGCTCGGTAATGCTCGCCCACAAGACGGGCGGGAAGGTGATGATCGCCAACAACCCCACGCGCGGTCTCGACGTCATGGCCGCCTCGTTCGTGCATGGCCGCTTGAGAGAGCTTCGCGCAGGCGGAGCCGGGGTATTGCTGATATCGGAAGACCTGGACGAGCTTCGCCTCATGAGCGACCGGATCATCGTGATCTATGCGGGGGAGATTTCAGGCGCTTTCGACGGCCCCGAGTACGACATCTACCAGATAGGCGCCCTCATGGCGGGCCAGAAACTCGAGGCGGGCTCTTAAAATGGCGAGTTTAAGCGCGGCGAGTTTGGCGGAGAAGAAAAAAGCGGCCATTGAAATCGCGATCACCTACTCGTCGGCGGCTATACTGGCCCTGGCGTGCGGCGCCATCTTCATCGTCGCCTTCGGCGGGGACGTGCTCGTGGCGTTGGGGACCGTTCTTCGCTCCTCGCTCGGCACGTGGGGCGGATTCGCGCAGACCTTGAATAAATTCTGCCCCCTCCTGCTCGCCTCGCTTGCCGTCGCCTTCGGGATGAGGGGCGGGCACTTCAACATCGGCGTGGACGGGCAGATATACGCGGGCGCCATCGGCATGACGGGCACGGCCTTCGCTTTAGAAGGTTTGAACCTGCCCTGGCCGATTTTCGTCCCCCTGGGACTTCTGGGCGGCATTCTGGGCGGGTGGTTCTGGGGATTCATTCCCGGAATCCTGCGCGTGCGCTACCAGGTGAGCGAGATATTCGTGACGGTGATGCTGAACTTCGTCGCGCTCTATCTGGTCGATTACCTCGCCAACGGCCCCTGGAACGACCCCCTGGCGGGAGAAGCCATCTCGCTCCCGATTCCGGATGCTTCCGTGCTGCCCCAGGTCATGCCGAAATCGGGCGCGCACTTCGGCTTCATCATCGCGCTGGCGGCGGCCGTGGGCATGTATTTCCTCATGACGCGCACCATCGTCGGGTATGAGATCCGCGCGGTGGGCGACAACCCCCGGGCCGCGCGCTTCGGCGGCATCAACGTCGCGCGCATCACCCTGATCATCATGCCGACTTGCGGCGCGCTCTCGGGCCTGGCCGGGGCCATCGAGGTCTCGGGATTCCACCAGAGCCTTCTGCTCGGGATCAGCGGTGCGGAGGGCGCGCCCAACTACGGGGCGATGGCCATTCTCATCGCGGTCATCGGGCGGAACAACCCGCTCGGGGTGACGATAGCCGCCGCGGTGTTCGCCGTGCTGGTGTCGGGTTCCGATTCCCTGCAGCGCAGCATCGGTCTGCCGGGGGCCGCGGTGTTCGTCTTTCAGGCCATCATCGTCCTGACCGTCGTGTTCGTGCAGGCTCGGCGGAACATATCGACGGGTTAAGCGAAAAACCACCGGTCTCCCATATCGTCCCCAGCACTCGCTCCGTCACCCGGTCCGAACGACCGCCGCGATGGGCCCGCCGCCGGGAGGGCCCTGGTGCTCTGCACCACCCGAGACGTACATCATCGGGTCGCCGACCACCGAGGAGACCACGGCGTTCACCACCGAGCGGGCGTGCCGCGTATTGTTGATGTCCGAATCATCGAGCATCGTGTGCCTGCCGCCCGCGCACCAGGCCGTCGGGAGAAGCCTCGCATTTCGCAAACACGTTGACGATTCGCCCGCGCTCCTCGGTCGAGAGCGCCCAGTCGAATGAAATCCCGGCGTTCACGATGGCGTCTCGAACCGCGTCCCGGTCTATGGCGTCCTGCATGACGCTGTGCCCGACCACCAGGTCTCCGCTCCAGGCCGCGCTGTTACCGATGACCATCACCTCGTTGCACATCAGCTCGATTCCCGCGGAAGTCGAGGCGACGCCCGATTGCAGCGACCAGTCCTTACAAACCACGTCGTCGCTCAAGAGGCTCTCTTCCACCTCGCCGGCTGCCAGGGCCACGCCCAGCGCCGACGCGCCGCGCGAATATCCCATGGATTTGTAGGTGTCCTCGGTGCAGAGCGTCTTTCCGCGCCTGGAGGCGTCCGCCATGCGGTCCCCGGTGAGCAGGGGGCACTTCACCTGGACGAAATGCAGATCCTCCGCACTCTCGATTTGCGCTTCCGCCATCAATTGCCGGATGAGAGCCGCCGTCGCGTGGACCTGGGGGGTCCTGCCTATTTCTTCGGGCAGAAAATCCGCCGTATGGCCCGAGGCGATGGCGAGGCGCTTGGAGCTTCCGTCGCCTCCCCCGCTCGCGGACTTGGTGAACACCGAAAAGTGGGGACACATGACCCCCTCGGTTCCGCCGGACATGATGAGGGCGATTTGCTCTTCCACCTTTTCTCGCGCTTTTCCCATCGCCTTTGAGAAATAATCGAGCAGAACGAAATTGCTGAACCCCCGGGAAAAATCATTCACGCAGCCGTTTCCTTCGGTCTTCCCCATGATGCCGACGATTTCTTCGGGCCGGCATTTTCCCTCCTCTATGAGAGCGACCACTCCAGAGATATCATCGGGAGAATCCATCGCTACGCGGAACAGATCGGCCTGCATGTTCAAACCCCCTTTCGGTTCGAGGCGCACTCCCTCGGGAATATGAAAGATAAGGATAGCCCAGGGGAAAACGTAGCACCCCTTCGCTTGACCTGTCCAAAGTCGCATCCATCAAAGAGGGTGGGTTTCGAGTAGAGACGAAACCGGCGCGTTCGCATCATATCCGCCGGATAGGCGACGGAGCTATCGCTCCCACCTTGAGGGTCGGGCCAAGTTCTATCTCACTCCCCCCTTGAGGTCGGGCTTCCCGAGGGGAAAGCCCGACGGTGAGGTAAGGGCGCAAGCCCGCAAGCGAACCGGTGGGGGGAGCTTCTACTTTTCTGGGTAACCTATATTTGAGAATCATATCCTCCACCGGCGCGACTTAGGGCTTCGCCCTCGTCTTGCCGACAATCCCTCATTCTTCAATCGGGATTGACCCTCAAGGGGGGAGTGATTTCAAAAGGGGGGAGGGGACTCGCGAGGATGCCGTGAGGTTAGCCTCAATCGGCGTGGATGCAGGTTCCCGCCTCGCCATGCAGGGCGGGGAGGGCTTCTTCCAGGGCGGCGATGTAGACGCGCTTGCCGCCCCCTTCGAGAAAACGAACCGCCGCCTCTATCTTTGGACCCATGCTGCCGGGCGGGAAGTGGCCTTCCGCCTGATACCTCTTGATTTCTGCGAGCGAAACGCGCTCGAGTTCGCGCTGCCCGGGCGCGCCGAAGTGGATAGCCACCCTGGGCACGGCCGTCAGGATCATCATGGTCTCGATGCCCAAGACGTTGGCCATGAGGGCCGAGGTCAAGTCCTTGTCGATGACGGCGGCGACTCCCCGGCGCGCGCCGTCTGGTTCGCGGACGACGGGTATGCCCCCGCCTCCGCCCGCGATCACCACCGCGCCGCTTTGCGCTATGGTCTGGATGAGCGAGATGTCCACGATGTGTTTCGGACTGGGCGAGGGAACCACGTGCCGCCAGCCTCTCCCTGCGTCCTCGCGTATCGTCCAGCCCATCTCTTTTTCATACCGCCTGGCCTCTTCTTCCCGGTAGGTGTAGCCGACGAATTTCGTCGGCGCGTCGAAGGCCGGATCGTCGGGGTCGACCTCCACCTGGGTCAGGAGGCAGACCACGTGGCGCGGGTCGTTCGCCCGGCGCAGCGCGTTCTCGAACGCCTGCATGAGGAGGTAGGCGATTCCCCCCTGGCTGTGCGCGACGCAGATGTCGAGCGTCATGGGCGTCACCTGCTCGCTCGAGATCGCCTGCCGCATGAGGATCTTGCCCACGACCGGGCCGTTTCCGTGCGTGACGATGAGTTCGTTGTCGAACTGCATGAGGGGAAGGAGCGAGAGGCCCGTCGCCTCGGCGATGGCCGCCTGTTCCTCGGCCGTGCCCCTGATTTCGGGCGGATGGGTCGCGTTGCCGCCCACGGCGACGAGGAGGCGTTCGGGTAGTTCGGGAGAGGGGGCCACTGGAGGTATCTCCCATCATCAAGGCCGACGGGAAATGGAGTTCCGGGCCGGAAAACCACTCGGTCCCACTGGCCGGGAGGGTTCATCTTACAACAACGGCGGGTTTCGGGGTAGGGGGGAAATCTGAGGGAGGATCAATCCCGACCGATGAGGGAGCGATTGTTCCGACCGATGAGAGAGGAATCGCGATGATTCCGCAGGGGGGCGTTTATTGGGCCCCACCGCGTCATGCGCTGCGGCTTGCGGCCTGTGAGCGCCTGGAAAAGGACAGTGCCCCGGTCCGCATTTATTGGCTGATTATCCGCACGCGATGTTTGGTTCCGGGCTCCGAGATGAGAACCTTTATCTCCGGTCGGTGTCTGCCCAACTCGACCACCTTGTCCAAAAAATAATACTTTGGATGGATTATCTCGATTCTATAAGCGCCCGGCACGACTCTGAAAACTGCGCCGTTTTGCCTTGACGCCCGAACCGCCTTCTTCCGCACGAAATCCGGGAAACGTTTCGTTGAATAGGATAGGTATGCGGCGTGTGAGACGTGCCTGCGCAGCTGGCCAAGGTTGAGCCGTGCGCCGGTCCAGCGTGGTCAGTATTGTCTTCCCGGGGATAGCGAACGGAGCACCCGCTGCGCGCCGGCAGTCAGTTCGCGCGTCAGATCGCCGGCGCCGAGTTCCCGTCCCAGTCCTGCAGCCTGCCCGGCCCAGAGGGGGGAGAAGTCGGCAACGCCTGCGGCCTCGGCCTTCGACCTCAACGGGGCGAGGGCGCCGCCGGCCGTCGGAAACGCCGGGGCTTCGCCGGACATGGGCCCGACCTCTTCCACGATTCGGTTCATCAGGCCACGCGCAGGCCGTCCGGAGAAGATATTGGTAAGCGCCGTTGTGTGGTCGCGTGACCGGCCCAGGGCGGTTCGGTGCAGCTCGGATATCAGGGACTCGGGCGTGAAGAGGTAGGCAGTGCCGATTTGAGCGCCCGACGCGCCCAGGGCGAGCGCCGCGGCGATACCGCGCCCATCGCAGACGCCGCCGGCGGCAATCACCGGCACGCCGACCGCGTCCACAACCTGCGGTACCAGCGCGAGCGTGCCCACCTGCGTCGCGAGATCATCGCTCAGAAACATCCCGCGGTGCCCCCCCGCCTCGTAGCCCTGGGCGATGATGGCGTCGCAACCGTGGTCCTCGAGCCAGCGCGCTTCTTCCACCGTCGTCGCGGAACTCAGCACCGCACATCCAGCCGCCTTCACGCGGCGAAGGAGCGCCTCCTCCGGAAGCCCGAAATGAAAGCTGACGACTTCGGGCTCCAGGTCTTCGACAACCTCACACATGGCATCATCAAACGGGACCCGACTCGCAGCCGGGGTGGGGCCGGTGGGGTCCAGGCCGAGTTCGACATAGTAGGCAGCCAGTCGGGCCTTCCACGCCGCTTCGCGATCGGGATCGGGCCCGGGAGGCGAATGACAGAAGAAATTGACGTTCAACGGCCGCGTCGTGCGTTGCCGGATGACCCCGATCTCCGCGCGCGCGGTGGCGACGTCGAGCATCGCGCAAGGCAGCGAACCGAGCCCTCCAGCCTCGCAGACCGCGATCGCCATGGCCGTACCGCTCGAGCCTGCCATGGGCGCCTGAATCAGCGGCCTCTCGACGCCGGCCAGATCGAGTAGTCTCCTATCCGGCCAGGTATCCCCGAGAACGTGATCAGAAGATGACATTGCGGGTCCTCATCGGCGCCGGGTGTGTGATGGAGGGCGAATGCCGGTCGACGCTCCTCCGACCAGTAGAGGTCGCGAAGGCGCGTCCTTCCGGCCTGCCGCAGGGCGCCCGGTGGCCAGGGTGAGGCGCCGTGAAGAGACTGTTTTCGCTGCGCTCTCCCCGCACCCTGGCTCGGGCTCTCCATGTCCCGAGTATAGGTTTTCTTCATATTCTTGAAAAGTGAAATACGGAGGACCCGGTCGTCACAAGTCTATGGCGGTCGGCAAACCCTCTCTCACCGGTCGGCAAGCCTCCCCGGTCGGGTTTGACCCCGGCGGGCAGCCACAAAAGCGCCGGCGCCCAGAAGCCGCGCCGCTCTATGGGTTCCCGTTTGCCCATGCCTCATTCGACCCGAATCCCGAACCGCACGCAAGCCCGCGCACGGTCTGCGAGCGTCTCCTCGCCATCCGCTGGATTTGATCTTCTTGGCAGGTTCCTGAAAGGTCTGGTATGGTTCTGAATTGCGACACAAAAACCATAAGGGATAGGAAAGAATCAAGCCACCCTGCAGAGACGGTAGACGGCGAATGGACGACGGAGCGCATTCAAATTCTCGTCCGGGAAACTGTTTCTGAACTTTTCTTTACGATCCCCTGCGTTTTGCGCATCGAAAAGCAGATCCCTCTCCTCACGTGCGGGAGAGTACGTTTGCAACGCAAGAAATACGACTACGAGACGGATACGTCCTGCTCGATGACGGTCAAAGTTGATGACGGTCAAGGTCGACGACGTGCAAATGTGTGATGCCGTAAATAAGCGAGAGCCGAGATTCGCGACACCCAATTGAAGGGCTTCGGCGTCCGGATAGCGGCATCGCCGATGCTGACCACAATCAGGAATGATACGAACCCCCTGCCTGTCCGATTTTCCGGGGCACCTGAAGACCCTCTTCGAAACCATCGCGGAGGAAGTCTTCCGCAACTACGGCTGGAACATGCAACCGCAAACGATGGAGGCCGACCGAGGCTACATGCGAACAGGGCAACTTCATAACCGGGGAAATCATGGGGAGCGGGTCAAAAGACCGATGTAGCGGGATATCCATACAGACCCTGCACATGGAGCAAAATCCGGGCGCGAAATTCACGTTCACCATGACGCTCGAGCGTGTTCCCGGCACGAACAAGGTGGTGGTCGTGGTCCCTGAGGGCGCGCCGTTCGACATGACGACCACGATCAGCGCGACCGGGGGCATGCTGCCGACCGGCGTGTCTACGGTTACGGTTCCGGTGGGGCGCACGAGAAGCGACGAAATTGCCATAACCCCTCTGGCGGGGGCGACAGTGAGCCTGGGCGCAGCCCCACCCCCACCCGTGCCACCAACCACCGCGTTCGGCGGAATCAAGACGGCGGTGGCCAACCCGCTTACGATAGCGGGCGCGCGGGCGCTGTTTGTGGAGGACGCGCAGGCGCCGGGACTCTCGGTAGCGGATGCGGAAGTCGAGGAAGGAGCGGGGGCGACGCTCGCCTTTGCGGTGACGCTCTCCCGGGCGGCATCGGGGACGGTGACGGTGGACTACGCCACCTCGGACGGGACGGCGACGGCGGACTACACGCAGGCCTCCGGGACGCTCGTCTTCGCGGCGGGCGAGACGGAGAAGACGGTGTCGGTCGCGGTGCTGGACGACGCGCACGACGAGGGGAGCGAGACGCTGACGCTCACGCTCTCGAACGCCTCGGGGGCGTACATTGCCGACGGAACGGCGACGGGCGCCATCAACAACACCGACCCGATGCCGCAGGCGTGGCTGGCGCGGTTCGCTCGCACGGTGGCGGAGCAGGTACTGGAGGCGGTGGACACCCGCCTCAAGGCGTCGCGGCGTACGGGTTTCGAGGGCTTTCTTGCGGGACGGCGCATCGGCGTCGGGGCGGAGAGCGGTCCCGGCGATCCGGTGCGGCCGCAGTGGCGTGAACTGACGGCGCGCGACTTCGTGAGCGGCAGTTCCTTCGCGCTCACCCGTGGTACGGAGAAGGGCGGTGGTCTTGGCCGCGTCGTTCTGGGGCCGGGGCGCTATCTCCTCGACCCTGACGGGCCTCTACCCCTGGGCGCGCAGTGAGGTGAACGAGCGCCTCTCGGTCTGGGGCATGGCCGGTTACGGCGCGGGCGATATCACGCTCACGCCGGAGAACCGCAATGACATACCGATAGAGGCCGGCATCGGCATGGGTGTCGCGGCGGCGGGGGCGCGCGGCGTGCTGCGGGAGCGCGGGCCGAACGGCGAGCCGGAGATATCGCTCACCTCCGACGGGCTGTTCGTGTGGGCAAATTCGGCGGCGGCGGGCCTCGCGGCATCGGAGGCGGACGTGACGCGCCTCAGGCTCGGGCTGCAGGGCTCGTGGCTGGTGGAGTTGGAGGCGGGCGCGACGCTGACGTCGTCTCTCGAGGCGGGTATCAGGCTTGACGGCGGCGACGCCGAGACCGGGTTCGGGCCCGATGTCGGCGCCGAGTTCATCTGGGCGCACCCGGGCCGGGGGCTCCAGGCGGAGTTCCGTGTGCGCGGTCTGCTCACCCATGAAGAAGAGGGTTTCCGGGACCTGGGCGTCTCGGGGAGGCTCGCCTGGGACCCGACCCCCGGCTCTACGCTCGGCTGGTCGATGTCGCTGCGCCAGACCATGGGCGGCCCGGCTGCGGGCGGCATGGATGCGCTGCTGCGCCCCCATACTGCGGGCAGGCTCGGTGCGGGTGCGGATGGAGGCGAACTCGACAACCACCGGCTCGAAGCAAAGATAGGCTATGGTCTGCCGGTTGCGGGAGGACGGTATATCGGCACGCCGGAAGTGGGGGTCGGGGTCTCGGACACGGACTGCGAATACAGCCTCGGCTGGCGGCTCGGGCGCGCGCGCAAGGGCCCGGTGGATTTCACCTTCGATATCGAGGGCGCGCTCCGGGAGGGCGTGGACGACACCGAGGAGCCCGCGCACCGGATCGGGCTCCGCATGACGCTTCGCTGGTAGCAGCGGCGTTTCCGGCCTCGCGGCGCGGGAAACCTGCGCCGTGCCGCTCTGGCGTCGTCCGCAAACAGTTATTCGTCACACCGGCGCCCGCCCATTCCCGGAATCCATCGCCGCCGCGCCGGGGGCGCATCAGCCCGCATTTGCCCGCATGCGCTGTCATGGGACAGGCGCGGGCGTGTGGCAGTATCCGCCCGCGAGCAGGTGTGTCGGGGCCATCCGGAATTGTTGAAAATATCGATAAATTAATGGGGTTTTTCGATAAATAGCGATAATATCTGAAAATTTATCTCGTTGATAAATAATGGGTTATGTGGATTTTTCTCTTTTGGGGAGGGGGGTCATTTTTTCAAGAGCCACACGCCGTCCTCGCCATCCACCTCCCGCATCCGGACCTGGATGTGTTCCTGAAGGGAGGTGGGCACGTTCTTGCCGATGAAATCGGGCCGAAACGGCAGTTCCCTGTGTCCCCGGTCTATCAGGGCGGCGAGCCAGATTTTCCTGGGCCGCCCCATCTCCATCATGGCGTCCAGGGCCGCGCGCACGGTTCTGCCCGTGAAAAACACGTCGTCGACCAGAAAGACCTGGCGGTCCGTCATGTCGAAATCAATGAGGGTGGGTTCGAAGCCTCGCCCTTCCGTGGGGTGTCCCCCATCGTCCCGGTGAACCCCGATGTCGAGCGCGCCGAGAGGAGGCGAGATGTTTTCGAGTTCTTCGATATGGCGCTTGAGCCGCCGGGCCAGCGGTTCTCCCCGGGTGAGCACCCCGATGAGGGCGATGTTCTTATCCGCAGCGCATGCCTCCATCATCTCGGAGGCGATTCTTTTCAGCGACAATTCAAGCTCTTGCGCCGTCATAATGGATATTGCAGCCATGGAGGATACCCGGAGTTGTCGAAAATGGTTTCAGCGCATCCTAGTGCTTATGGTTGGGCGGATCAATCAATCATCTTTCGGAATGGCGAAGTTTCGCCTTGCGAAGCTCTTGGCCTGCTCCGTCGTGGATATGCGCCCTTCGAGTTGTTCATCTTCGATCGCAACGAGGATTTCTCCCAGCTTCGGACCCGGCGGATAGCCCATTTTCATGAGTTCGTGGCCATCTATCAAGCGCGGCGGGCGGAGGGATTCCTCTTGAAGCTCACGGAGTTTTTCGGTGCAAAATTCATAGGTCCTTAAATTCCCGTGGCTGGCGAGGCAATCGATGCGGTGGAGTTCCAGCAATTCCTCGAAATACGGCTTGCGCAAGAATCGCTTCAGGCGGCTGTCCCTCATTTTTTCCACGTGCATGAAACGCATGTGGTTGGCGACAAGCTCCTGAATTCTCGACGCGAGCGCCCCCGACATGCGGAGCCTTTCGCAGATGTCGAGGCTCATCGCCGCACCGGCCTTGTCGTGTCCGTTGAAGCGGATTCTGTCGGTTTCGGTATATGTAACCGGCTTTCCGACGTCATGGAGCAATACGCCCCAGGAGAGCGTCGGCGAAGCGGAACCCTTGATGTGCAACATGCGCAGGACGTGCGTCCACACGTCCCCTTCGGGGTGAAATTCCGGCGGCTGCTCCACACCTTTCATCGCCGTGATTTCGGGCAGTACATATTCCAGGAGCCCCAGAGAATCGAGCATGGACAAGGCGCGGTCGGCATTCTCCTGGGTCAGTATTATCGTCAGTTCCTCGCGAATTCTCTCCGGGCTTATTTTCCCAATGCTTTTTGCGTGGGTTTTGATGGCGGAGGCAGTTGCTGGCTCAAGAGCGAAACCGAGCCTCGCCGCGAAGCGAACCGCCCTCATCATTCGCAAATGATCTTCCCCGAACCTCAGATTCGGCTCACCGATGGCCCGGATGATTTTGTCGACGAGATCGCGCCGGCCACCGACGTAGTCGAGTACCCGGTTTTCCGGTACGTCATAAAACATCCCGTTGATCGTAAAATCGCGCCGCTTCGCGTCTCCTTCTTCACCGGAGGGACGAACCGAGTCGGGGTGTCTCCCGTCGCGATAGGCGCCATCTTCCCGAAATTGCGCAACTTCAAACTCCTGGCCATCGATTTGCACGCGCACCACGCCGAACTGCGCTCCCACCGCGACGGTTTTCTCGAAACAGCCCTGCACGATTTCCGGCGTCGCATCCGTGGCGATATCCCAGTCCTTCGGTTGAGACCCAAGCAGGGCGTCCCTCACGCACCCTCCCGCAAGAAGCGCTCTATGCCCCAGGTTCTGTAGGGTTTGGATAATCTGAATCGCCGCGTCCGGAGGCGTTATGTTCAACATTGTCAACTCGCGATGGTTGAAATACCCGAATCATCGATAATACGATAGGCTTAATCTTGAACGCGGGCAAACTGTGGTTGATGGAGATATTCGTTCCATTCCAGACAGGGTCGTCGGCTGTCTATCGAGGCTCTATAGTGCGCCATTATATGACAGCATTCATTTTTTCCGTCATTTTCTCAGTGCCGGCGAGTGTATCTCATGGCGCGCCTTTGGATCAGAAATCCATTAACCTTGGTCTCGAGGAGGTCGCCATGGGCGATTATTCGGCCGCGACGGATACGTTTAATCGGGTGATACCATCATCGCCGGAGCGCCCGGAGGGGTATTTTTTCAAGGCGTCCGTTTTTCATATCCTGAAAGGGCATATCCGGCGCAAGGACTATTATGAAACCTGGCGGAAAAATACCGAGAAAGCACGCTCCCTCTCCGAAGAATTATTGGATAAAAACCCAGATGACACGAGAGCCCTGCTTATCGCCGGTCTGACGGAAGGCATGCGGATTGTGGACGCCCTGGATAACAGCAGCTATCTCTCCGCGTTCTTGCGGGCCGGCGCAATGCAGAAATACCTGGGAAAAGCGGTCGAACTGGATCCCAAACTCCATGACGCCTACTACGGGCTGGGGATTTATCACATCAGGGGAAGCACCGAGAGCTGGGTCAGAATGTTCCGGTTTTTTATAGGCGATACGAGCGAATTGGGTAGAACCTATCTGCGCCGCGCGGTCGATGGAAATGGCTGGATTACCAACTCGGCGCGCTTGGCTCTCGTATGGGCGTTGTACCGTGTGAAAAAATTCAAAGAAGCGAGAAAAGATGTCGAGTTCCTGCGCGCACGCTATCCGAAGAACGCCTTGTACGACATAGCTTATGCGGAAAGTTTTTTTATCGCAGAGGATTACCCGCGCGCGCGTGCGGAATATGTGAAATTGAAGTCGCGATTGAATCAGCCAAAAGACGATATTTTGAGGCTGTATCGGCAGTTTTCGGAGTGGCGGATTGTTCGTTGTGACTATGCCTTGGGCAATCATAAAGAGGTGGAGGAGGAAACCCAAGAGTTGCTGACTGAAAAACCCATGTATGCCTCTTTGATTGAACAGATCCGCCTCGAACTAAAATCCGCGTCTGGTGTTTTGGAAAAGAAATGATTCTCCGATGATTTCCGAAAACCCGAGACGCAAGGAGAAGTGTTGAGCTATCCGTCCATACGAATTGGATTGGTGGTCTTGATGACTGCCCTGGCGATTCCTCTGTCTGCGGGTTTCGCATGGTCTGCTGAAGTCAGCGTGGATTTGGAACTCGTCCTGGCCGTCGATGTTTCCGGAAGTGTGGATGAAGAAGAGGGAAAGCTCCAGCGGATGGGATACGTGAACGCCTTTCGCTCCCCGTCAGTTTTGCGCGCCATCCAATCCGGTAGATACAAACGCATTGCGGTTACCTACATGGAATGGGCCGGCTATGATTTTCAGCAAAGCGTGGTGGGCTGGAAACAAATTCATGATAATGCGAGCGTCGAGCAGTTCGCCTTCCTGCTCTCTGAAAAACCCGTGGGTGTGGGGCCCTACACATCCATAAGCGGCGCGATAGAATTCGCGCTGCCGATGTTCGAGGACAACGGATTCACGAGTGAGCGCCGCGTCATTGATATTTCCGGCGATGGACCGAATAACAGCGGAGATTTCGTGACCACGGCGAGGGAGAAGGCTATACGGGCGGGGGTGACGATAAACGGGCTGCCTATCGTCAATAACCGGCCTAGCCCCTGGGGAAGAATGCCGATGCCGAATTTGGATTTGTATTACAGGAAATGCGTCATCGGGGGCAGGCGTTCTTTCCTGGTGGTCGCAAATGATTTCAGGTCTTTCGGACGCGCCATCCGGAGAAAGCTGATCCTGGAGATTGTCGGTTCGCCGGCGCCGCAAAAGCCGCTTCGGGCGCATGACGTGCGAGACACGAAGCGAGCCCCTGTTTTAATATCCAGAGTGGCGCCACCGTGTGATGTGGGCGAGAAGCGCCGTAACAGTTGGTCGCAGGAATATTAGGTTTTGCCGTATGCCTCTATGAGATATGGGCCGAACCCTTTTTGCTACCCGATATTTTTAGGCTGGTTTCCTAAGCTGAGGAGTGAAAATTCTGATGAAAGCCGTGCGCGTGCATGAATTCAATATGGATGTTCCCATGCGGGTGGATGACGTGGAAGACGCGAAGCCACAACCCGGAGAAGTGCTTATAAAAGCAGGCGCCGTTGGCGTGAACCCGGTGGATTTGGCCATACGGGCCGCCAACCACCCTTACGCCAAGCTGGTTACGCCACCTTATGTACCAGGAGCCGAGGCGGCGGGAGAAATTATCGCTTTGGGAGATGGGGTGGAGGGCTGGCGGATCGGGCAGCGCGTGTATGGTCGCGCCATGGGCGGAAGCTATGCCGAGAATGTGCGGCTCGTGGCGAATGCGACGGCGGAATTGCCCGAGTCCTACTCTTATGAAGAGGGGGCATGCATCACGGTGGCGTTCTATACGGCCTGGAATGCGCTTGTCATCAAGGCGCAGGCGGGCCCCGGCGAGACGGTGCTGGTTCAAGGCGGTGCAGGAGGCGTCGGAATGGCGGCCATTCAACTCGCCAAGCGCCTGGGATGCCGCGTTTTCGCGACGGTGAGTTCCGATGCGAAGGCGAAATTCTGCAAAGATATGGGCGCGGATGAGACGATCAATTACCGCGAAGAGGATTTTTCCGCGCGTTGCATGGAACTCACCGCCGGGCGCGGCGTCGACGTCGTCGTCGAACTTTGCGCATGCGATAATTTTGATAAGGATTTGGACGCCATCCGCGTGGACGGAAAAATTATCGTTATCGGCACGGGTACCGGGAAAGGCCCGGGCTCAGAATTTCGGGTCCCGGCCGTCATGACGAAAGACGCCGTGGTGCTGGGCTTGGCCGTGGTGAATTTGTTTCCGAAAATGCCGGAGTTGGTGCGCCGCTTCACGCCTTTGCTGCGCGAGGGCGCATTCCGGGTCAACGTCGATAAGGTATCGAGTTTCGAGGATGCGAACGAGGCGCATGATTATGTTCTGGAGGGTCAGTTTTTGGGTAAAGTTGCCTTGACCCCATAGATGCAGATCGATGCGCAAAAGGAGAATGAGATGAAAGCTGTACGAGTGACGCGGTTCGGGCTCGAGCATCCGATGATTTCAGAAGATGTGGAAGAGCCGAAGCCGGGATCGGGTGAGGTTCTGGTACGAATAGCGGCTGCGGGAGTGAATCCTCTTGAGGTTGCCATACGCACGGGAAACCATCCACGCGCCAAAGCGATGACTCTCCCCTATACGTGCGGCACGGATGTCGCAGGTGAGGTGGAGGCTGTGGGCGAGGGCGTCGAGGCGTTTGAGCCGGGTGATCGGGTATGGGGCCGTGCTTCCACGGGTGCATACGCCGAAAAAGGGCTGCTGCCCGCAGGCTCGACGGGAAAGCTGCCGGATTCGATGTCGTTTGCCGAAGGAGCTGCATTGCCTATCCCTCTCCTTACGGCCTGGAACGCCGTGGTCGTAAAAGGAGAAGCGGCTCCGGGCGATTGCGTGCTCGTGCAGGGCGGAGCGGGTGGTGTGGGCTATCTGGCCATTCAGCTTGCCCGCACGATAGGTTGCCGTGTGTTTACGACGGTGAGTTCAAAGGAAAAGGCGGATTTTTGTCTTGCGGCCGGCGCCGAGGCGGCCATCAACTACAGAGAAGAAGACGTGCCCGAACGCGTGATGGAGCTGACTTCCGGCAGGGGCGCCGATATCGTCGTCGAAACCGTGGGTTGCGAGAATTTGCCTGCTGATTTAAGGCTCAATGCCGTCAACGGCCGAATCGTCATCGTTGGAACGGGAACGGGCAAAGGGCCGGAGGTGACGATTGCCCTGCCTGCGGCCATGGGCCGGGATGCCAGGATTCTGGCGCTTTCTTCGGGAAATTTGAATCCTCTCGTCCCGGGTATTTTGAGGCGCCTGAATCCTTTGCTTGAAAAAGGAACCATCAAGCCCCATATCGGGCAGGAACTTCCGATGGAAAAAGCGAATGAATCGCACGAACTTCTTCTGAGCGGAAAATTTTTGGGTAAGGTAAACTTGATGCCTTAGACTAGAATAATCCCATTTTGATGAGGTGGATGGAGAGATGCTCCTGCTCAATGATCATAAAATCGACCTGTGTCTGTTCGATGCCTACGGCACGTTGTTCAACGTATCGGCGGCTGCGGCGGAAAAACAATCCGATTTGGGCGATCAGTGGCAGGCGCTCTCCTCGCTTTGGCGGACCAAACAGATTGAATACACGTGGCTGAGAAGCCTCATGGGCTCCCATACCGATTTCTGGCAGGTGACGGGCGATGCGCTCGATTTCGCCTTGGATACTTTGGGAATGAGAAATCCGGGGCTTCGTGAAGAACTGATGATGCTTTACAAACAACTGAGCGCATACCCTGAAGTAAAGAGCGTGCTGAAAAAGCTGCGGGAAAATCAAGTCAGGGCTGCGATTCTCTCCAATGGTTCTCCCGAAATGCTGGGTAGTGCGGTGAAAAACGCCGGAATCGAGGAATATCTCGAAGAGATTTTATCCGTAGAGAGCGTGGGGATATTCAAGGTACACCCATCGGTCTATCAACTGGCGGTCGATAGGCTTCGTGTTCCGGCGGATAGAATCTGTTTTTTCTCCTCGAATGGCTGGGACGTAGCAGGTGCTTCATATTTTGGCTATCGCGTCGTCTGGGTCAATCGGTTCGGTCAAAAAAAAGAGCGCGTTCCACACGAAATAGACGCGGAAATTTCCTCACTCGAAGAACTGGAAAGGGTATTGATTTATAAGTGAAGCCCTTTTGATGCTTATGATACGCTCAGCGCCTTTCTGAGGGTTTGAATCCTGCCTGCATGATCGGAATGGTTGACGGGCGGAAGTTTCTCCCTGTTCGTCACCGGCAAGACGATGAAATGAGGGCCCGCCTCGGTGAGAATCTGCGGCAGGGTTTCCCGAAACGCCTCGAGAGAATCGATGCGCGCCACTTTGCCTTTTCCCGTCGCGCCGCCACCCTCGAATCCTGCGGCATGCGCCAGTTCGACGAAATCGACTCGGGGCGGGAGTTTTTGCCCGCCAACCATCTCATAGCTCCTGTTTTCGAGCAGGAAGACGATCAGGTTTTCAGGCGCATACCGGGCCAGGGTCACCAATGAACCCAGGCTCATCAGCATGCCCCCATCGCCTTTCCAGATGATGGTTTTTCGCTCGGGCCGGGCGATGGCGAGCCCTAAGCCGAAGTCGGCCGCGTGTCCCATGCCGAAAGCCAGGAAATCGAAATCAAGGTCGCTTTCTGATACCAGCGGCCACTGCAAGGTGGCCGTCATGGTCATCACCACGATTTCATCTGTTCTTTGTTCCGCCACGGCCCGGAACAATTCCATGCGATCTATCAAGATGACCCGCCCTTTAAGGTTGGAATGCGTAGCCGGTGATCACGGCTGCTGGATAAGAAGTGGTTGACGCCGTTTGGTCCATCAATTCGAGTATCCCCAGATCATCATCCGACATGAGCCGCCAGGTCGGAATTCTCCACGCCTGCATCAGCGGCTCCGTGAAGGTATAGGCCGAATCAATCGGGGACTTCCCGGCCATCGCGCCGCCGTATCCCCGCCAGCCGACCATCATACGCAACGGCACATTGGGGCCTGCTCCGCAGCCTCTCAGGGCGTCTCCCGCCTCCATCAGCCCCGTGTTCTGAATCACGAGCAGTGGTTTTCGCCCACCCGTCCAGAGCCCGGCTGCGATGGCGACCGATTCTCCCTCCCGGCAGGGAGTGATCAGGTCGATTTTCGGGTCGTTTCCCAGGGTTTCATATAGAAGCCGGCTCTCGCTGTCCGGAATCATGAGAACGTGCGTGAATCCGAGTTCATGGAGTTTGAGAACTGTTTTACTTGCGCTCGCGCCTTTTTCGCTCAAGGATTTGCCTCTTGGTGGTAATTTCATATTCTTTCATATTGAGAGACCCATCTTCGGTGTCGCGCATTGCCAAAGTCAAGAGTTCCCGGAAAATATTCTCTCGAATCGAAGATGGCGCGGATATGATAATGTTGCGGGGAGGATATCGCCCGGGCTTTTTCAGGCGGGATAAGATTTTCCCTTACCCGGCGCAGGGAGAAATAAAGGGACCTATATTGAAACGACGACCCGTAATTGCAATGACCATGGGGGATCCGGCGGGAGTAGGGCCCGAGGTTTGCCTCAAGGCCGCCCGGGTGGAGAGCGTTCTAAAAAAGTGCGTACCCCTCATCGTCGGCGATATGGCCGTTCTCAGGAAACACGCCAGGAAGATGGAGATTCCGGCCCGACTGGAAGTGGTGAAGGATGAAGGAGCTCTTGCGCGATATCAAGAATCGGCCCTCACGCCCGTGGTTGATCTCAAAAACGTTGCTCCCGAGCACCGCGTATTTGGAAAAGTTATCTCCGAATTGGGCAAAGCGGCGGGCCGGTACATCGAAAAGGCCGTCTCGATGGTGCGCTCAGGCCGGGCGGACGCCGTCGCCACTGCGCCTATCAACAAGGAATCCTTACAGGCCGGGGGGTATGACTACCCGGGACATACAGAAATGCTCGCCGCCCTGTGCGGGGAGGGGCGGCCCGTCATGATGCTGGCGCACCGCAAAATTCGCATCGCGCACCTATCCACGCATTGCCCGCTGAGGGTGGCGCTCAGGCGCGTGAAGAGAAAGCGAATCGTATACGTGGCGCGGGTTTTGGACGATGCCCTGCGTCTGCTGGATCGCAAGCAACCCAGAATCGGCGTCGCGGGTTTGAATCCCCATGCGGGCGAGGCCGGGCTGTTCGGCAGGGAGGAGATGGAGGAAATCGCGCCTGCGGTTTCAGATCTAAGAGAGATGGGCGTCGACGCGCACGGGCCTGAATCGCCGGACACGATTTTCGGCAAGCTGCGAGGCGGCTACTACGGCGGCGTCGTGGCCATGTATCACGATCAGGGCCATATTCCGGGGAAATTGATGTGCTTCCGCTTCGATTCGCAGGGGAAGGGAGCCGTTCGCGGCGTCAACGTGACGCTGGGTCTGCCCATCATCAGAACCTCGGTGGAGCACGGGACGGGCTACCCCATCGCAGGGCAGGGCATTGCCGATCCCTCCAGCATGGTCGATGCCCTCCTCCTCGCGGCGAGGATGTCCGTAAATAACTGATAATAAAAGAGATATAAGTTTATCTTCCATTCATTTTTTTATCGAAAAACCACCTTATTTTATCTTAATTTATCGAAATTTTCATCAATTCGGTTTCCTCGTTTCCAAAAGCGAGGCGCCGATCTCTCTCGCGGGAGCGCAAGGGCGGATGCGATAAATATAGCGCAAGGGCCGGAGCGGGGCGCATCGCAAATTCGGGGAAATGCGAGGGCCTCGCTATGTCTTTTACGGGGTGGGCGAGATGCAGAACCAGCATGTGGCAGTGAGTTTTTCCCGTGGTGATCAAGAAATCCCGGAAACACCCTGCGCCGCTTTTTCCTTGATGCGTTCGAGGATATCCGCAGCCACTTCGAGCACTTCCACCGGCGCGCGAACTGCCTCACCGGCATATTGACGCAGAGCGACGATAAGTGGAGCCAGCGCGCCGGATTTCTCCTCGTCACTCGTAAGGATTTCGAGCATATCATGCGTCGGAACGCCAGCGGCGACCAAGTCCGGTACCAGCCATAGCATTTCATGTATCATTCCTTCCTCGCCGGGCACGAACGCGCTATACGCAGAGCCGAATGCGTCCATGGTCGCCTGCAGATTTCCTTTCAAAAGCAGCGCTCTCGTTTGCAAACACATTGCTCGCCATTCGAACCAGTTTTTCTTTTCCCCATCTAAAACACCGAGTCTTTGTTCGAGTTCTTCGCATGTTTTCAGAGCTTCATCCGCGCGACCAACTTGGTTTTGGTTCGTGCTTTTATCGCTCAAGGCCGCTACCACCCACCGCTGGATCTCCGGCGCATCGTTGTCGCGAAATCGCTCGATCATCTCGTCGTAGGCCTTGATCGCCCCCATGAAGTCGCCGAGTTTCCCTCGTGCAATTCCCTTGAAGACCAACGCCCCGGCCACCCGTTCCTGAATCATCAGCGTGTTGATGTCACCGAAACGCTCTACTATTTCGTCACAGGGTGCAATCGCCCCCTCGAAATCACCGAGTTCTGTTAGTAAACTCCCCTTGTCGAGTAGTGCGTTGCTGACCAAACACTGTAAATTTGGCTCACGGGTATCGCTATAACGCTTGATGACTTCTTCGTATGCCGCTATAGCCCTCTTGAAATCGCCGAGATTTTGTCGCGCATATCCCTTGTCGATCAAAGTCGCGGCAACCCACCACTGGAGTTCTAGCTCGTCACTGTCTCCAAAGCGATCAAGGATCTCGTCGCAAGCTACAATCACCGCATTGAAATTACCCAGTCCGAGATATGCTGTGACCTTCGCATTGCAAAGAAAGGCGTCATCTGATTCCGAGAATTCGGGTGAACTCGCAGACAGAGAAGCAAGTGTTTGGTCCGCGATCTCGATGACTCTTTCGAATGCTTTTTCCTTAAGCGCTGTATTGATTTTTTCAAGGGTTGCACGGATTTCTCTTTTAGTTTGTAGTTCGAGCCCAAGATGGTGGAGCGCTCGCTCTATGCCTTCACGAAGAACCGGCGATTCCGCAGCCTCCTGAATGAGCTTAGGGAACACCTCTGCTTGTTCTTTTTCGTTGTAGAACACCACCATAAAGCGGATCAGATTCTCCACGACGGCCGCCTCGTCGCGTTCGCGCCGCAGTTTGTAGTAGATGCTGTAGAGACGTTCGGCGGCGGCATACAGGCGCTTCCTGCCGCTCCCCTCCGCAATAATCGCGCCCCGTTCGACCAGCCGCCCGAGCATGGTCGATACGGTTCGAACGTCCATGCGCGCACGCGCCGCTATCTCGGCGGTGCTCGATGGTTGCCAGAGGTCGATCGCGGCGAGATAGACGCGGCGTTCAGTCTTGGCCAAGACTTCCAGATGGCTACGAAAATACTCGGTGTGTTCGTCGATTAGCGTCACCAACTCTTCCATCAGTTGGCGCAGGGAGTGGTGTTGTGCGAACCCGGCGACGATGACGAGGAGGCGGGGGCTGCCGCCGGTCAATATCTGAAGCGGTCTGATCTCGCGCCCGCTCACCGCGTCGCCGCTTACCACTTGCCAAAGGCGGCGGCATTCTTCAGTGGTCAACGGTTCCAGGCCGATGATTCGGAACAACTCGAAGAATGGTTGTTCTGCATCGTCCAGACCCTCGAAGCGGCTTGTGGCGGAGGCGAGCAGCATTATCTGAGGTTCTGATTGCAACACCCCGCGAAGCTTCCAGCCGAAATCCTTATCCACGCTCTCGCATAGGGATTGTAAATTCTCGACCATGAGTACGAGTTTTCGATCCAATCGGTCCGCCGCCGAGAGAACGGCGGCGCGGGTATGAGCCTCCAGTGACTGCTCGCGCCAGCGGGTGGACAGGTCGGCGTGCGTTTCTCGTAACTCGCTTGCAAGTTCGGGATCGTGGGCGGCGCTCTCTCTTGCGAGATGGAACAGCGTTTCGAGCCAGAAGTCGGCGATGTTGAAAATTTCCTGACTCTCTTCCATGAACCGGACCGGCAACAGGCGTCCGGCGAGTTCGTCGTCGGTGCATATTTCCGCGGCGGCGCGGGCCAGAAGCATGGTTTTTCCCCGACCACGAGGGGCGACGACCAGAACGTGTTGGCACGAAGGCGACTCGATGTTCCCGCGCAGCACATCGAGCACGATGCCGAATTCATGTTTTCGGACAACGAACTGCTCTATTACCTCTTCGTCGGTTTGGAATGTCCCCGGATTGAACTTGCGGATTTGCCGATCGAATAATTCGTTCATGATGTCCGCTCCTGTGATTTCTCGTCAGGATGGCGGTTTTCGAGGGGAATGTGGTGGTCGCGGAAACGCGCCGACCACCAGTCCTTCAGTAACTTTGATGGGAAACGATAGCTACCGTCTTCGGCTTCGAGATAGCCGTCGTGGGCAAGAATTTCGAGAGCATCCGCGATACGCCCGGGCGCATCTTCCACTAACGCTGAATACAACCGTTCGAGACAGCGTCGCGCGGCGGGCGTGAACACCTCCTGAACTGCCGCCTCGGCGAGAATCTCCATGGCGATGGAGTAGCTCTCGTCCTCGAGTCCTTCTTTGAGGCGTGTCTCGTAGTGCACGAGATCGTTCTGCCCCGAGGGTCCTAAAAGCGCGGTGCGATAGACATCGTCGACATCTTCCACCGTCACTCGGTCCCGCCCCTGCATTATGGCGAAATCCCGGAGGCGCGCAAAGAAGGACTGCACGTGGTGAGGAATGCCGACACCGAGTGCTTCGTACACCGCGTTCGCCACGCTGTCCTCCACACGCAACCCATGGCTCTTTGCGAGAAGGTCGAAGCACTCAACGCTAGTGTCGCGACTCCACGGACCCAGACGAAAGGAATAGAAATGATTGATGCGGTCGGGTAGGCCGAGTTGTTTCATAAGAGGTTCCAGCCCGATGCTGCCCGATAATATGAGTAGCGGGGAGTCATCTCCCAGCGTCTGAAGCACGCCACGTAGCCAACTCATGAACTCGTCCACCCGTCGCGCGTCGCCGTCTTGGAGGAACATACGCTTAAGAAAGATCGGCAACTCGTCGATGACGAGGAGAATCGGCTTCTCATACTCGGCGCAATCGCGGAGCAGTCGCTCCCCGTGACGCCTCCAACTACCGGCATCCAGCCCGGCGCGGATCCTTACACCAAAATCAAGCGCGTTGATTTCCTCGATGTTGTCGGTAAACCAGCGTCCCGCCCAGGCGGCGAAACGCGACGAGAGCGCGCGAACCGGGTGCGCGGCCTGGGCGATTTCGGCGATTACGTCCTCCGGGCAGGTCCCGCCCTCGACATCGGTGAAGAGGAAAACCCAACCCTCGACCTCGAGCCGTCGCCCAAGTTCTCTAAGAATACTGGTCTTTCCCATACGCCGCTGCCCGGTAAGCAACACGTGGTTGCTGTCGCGGACTCTCGTTTCCAGTATCCGCAATTCGGGTTCGCGGTCGAAAAAGTCACCGCCGCTCACCCAGCGGCCAGTGGATGATCTCATATTTTCTCCTTTACGCCCCTTTCACCATTCAACAAATCTGTTGAATTTAATCATAAAACAAATATGTTGTCAACTAATTTGTTGTCAACTGTATTGTTTTTATGGTTTGCGTCATCTTTGGGTGAATTCGTTATTTGTATCGTGACTTTTTGATGCTCTAACCCGCAGGACAGGTCGCGGCCTGCCCTTTCACAAGCCTCAAACCCCTCACGAGCGGCAGATGGTGAGCAGGTGCACCGCTTCGGCGCCCGCTTTTTTGAGTTCCCGGGCGCAGGCCGAGGCGGTCGAGCCGGTCGTGACGACGTCGTCGACGAGGATGCACGTGGCCGCCTCGAGTTCCCGGCGCGCTTGGTTTGCGTGGACTCTGAAGACGTCCCGCATGTTGCGGCGTCGTTCCCTCGCGGATAATCCCGTTTGCGAGCGGGTCGATTTCGCGCGTTCGAGGCAATCCGCGTGGGGCACGCCCAGGTGCTCCGCCGTCCTGAGTGCGAGCAGCATCGCCTGATCGAAGCCTCTCGTTCTCCAGCGGGCGGGGTCGATGGGCACGTGCGTCAGGAGCACGTTTCGGGCGTTTTCATCCACCCCGAATTCGTCTGTGGCGAGTTCGGCGAGATGGGGCGCGAACTCACGCGCCAGTTTCGTGAAACCCTGGAATTTGAAGAGGTGCACCGACTCTCGCAGCGAGCCTTCATACGCGCCGATGGCGCGGGCTTTATCGTAATGGTGGTCGTTTTGCAGGCAAGCCTCGCAGAGGTGGGCCGGGGAATGGGCGAGGGTGGTTTGGGAGCGAAAGGGATCGCCGCACCTTGGGCACCAGGGCGGCTCGAAGCGCTCGAAAGCGTCCGTGCAGGGGGCGCATATCGCATGGGGGTCGCCGATTTGCATCGGAGCCGAACACAAAAGGCATTTCGGGGGGATGAGGAAATCCGTCGCTGCGCCGAGGAGCCTGCGGAGATAGCCCATGATTCCGGAATGAACTCGCTTCGGGTCCCTGGGTGTCTGGTGCGCTCACCCGGCTGAGCGGGCGCCTAAGGGGAAAACTTCAGGATTTTCTTCTGAGCTGCACTCTCTTGCTGCCCACGCCCTCGCTCTCGGCCACACCCTGGCGGCGGTAGCGGATGAGTTCGGCGACGATGGCGACCCCGATCTCTCCCGGCGTATCGGCGCCGATGTCGAGACCTATCGGCGCATGAATGCGCCCGATGAGTTCGCCTCGCTCGTAGCCTTTGTCTTGAAGGTGGCGGTAGGTGAGCAGCACCTTGCTTTTGGAGCCAATCATCCCGATGTAGCGCGCTGGCGTTTTCATCGCCCATTCGAGGACGACCTCGTCGTTCGAGTGGCCCCGGGTGATGATGGCGAGGTAGTCCGACTCGTCGACCGGAATTTTCTCGAAAATCTCGGGGAATTCTCCTACGAAGAACGACTCCGCCATCGGGAAGCGCTCCTTGTTCGCGAACGAGGGCCTGTCTTCGACAATCGCGACCTTGAAGCCGCCGAGGTAGGCCGCCTGCGCGACGCAGAAAGATACGTGTCCTCCGCCGAAGATGTAGACGAGCGGCTGGCCGGATATGGGTTCGACGAAGATTTCGGTCGCCCCCTCGAGCGTGGACCTTTTTCCGCCCGCGCGCGCGGCGTCTCTGTTGAACTGCAAGAGCGTGGGGCTGCCGTTGCGGATGATTTGCGTGCTCTCCGCCCATATTTCCGTCGAATAGTTCGGAATTTCGCCTACGGAGCTGCCGTCGCGCCGGAAGAGCATTTTTCTGGCCTCTGGCGTCGGGATATCTAGTTCGCCCGGCTGAACGATGGTCGCCAGCGCCGCGCTGCCGCCCTGGTTCCTGATGCGGTTGATCTCCCCGAGCAACTCTTCCTGAAACGCCTGGAACGGTTCCACCAGTATCTCCACGACGCCGCCGCAGATATGTCCGCTGTCTTCCGCTTCCTGCTGGGTGAGGTCGAAGGTGAGTTTTTCGGGTTCTCCCGTTTCGAGGACGCTCATCGCGGTTTCCCAGACTTCCGCTTCGAGACAGCCGCCCCCGACGGTGCCTTCCGTGCTGCCGTCCTCGCGCACGAGCATCTTCGCGTCGCCGCTCATGGGCGCAGACCCCTTGCGGGCCACGACCGTGGCGAGCGCGCCGCTCTGGCCGTCTTCCTTCAGCCTGGTCATCTCCTTGAATACGTCCTTGCTCATTTCCCGCTCCGCCTCAGAAAAGTTGCGCCCATCACGCATCCGGCGTTACCCGCATGAATACTTCACATTCGCTGTTCAGACAAGACGTGAAGAGAATGCCGTCCGCCGGACCATGGGGTTTCCCAGCCAGTTCCCATATAGTATAGGCCGTTTTTTTTTAATTTTTCCACCGAAGTTTCCAAATCGGCCTTGTTCACGACGATCCACTTGCGCGCGCCGGCTTCCGCCTTGTGAAAAAGACCTTCGGGATGCGCGCACAAGCGCCCTATGGCTTCCGCCGTTATCTCCTCGCCGGCTTCCATGCGGCATATCCGCCCGAGCGACTCAGGCCGAAAGGCGTGCGCCTCGCTCAGAGGCGCGCCCACCGCGTCGAGCCCCACGACGCCCAATACGGCGTCCAGGCCTTCGGGGAGTACGGGTTCATCTGGACCCGGCGCCTTGATGGGCAATCTTCGCGCGCCGTCCGCTTCGATGAGGGTGAGGCCATCGCTCAGCTTAAGACGGGCGATTTCTTGAGGCGCGAAGCCGCTTAGTTTCATGCGTTGCTCGCTCTCACGGCCCGGAACCGGCGCCTTCCCCTCGCGGCTGCGGGCGAACCAGGAGATTCCGCAGGCGTCCATGTAGGGGCGGAGGTTTTCTGAGAGCGTCTCGATATCGCCCAGAACCAGTTGAAGCCCCTCCTCCGGGAGGGGTGCGAAAATCTTGGTGGTCGTCGTGAGAATTGCAGGCTTCCCGTTTTGCGCATGGAAACATTTGGCGAGAGCCGTCAGCAGGCTCGTTTTTCCGCCTCCGCCGACCGCCGCGACGCTTTGCCCCGGTTTGATGCCGAGGGAGCGAACGATGTCGTCTCCCGCTACCAAGTGCGGGCCTCGACTCCGCCGAGCAGTTCGCGTCTTAAAATATTCACGAGTTCGGTGGAAAGCTGGGAGAGGTCCTGCACCACGATGTGGTTGGGATAGATTTGCTCCACGAAGGGGTCCACCACGCCGACGCCGATGACGCGGACGCCGAGCTTTTGCAGGCGGTTCACCGTGCCCACGAGATGGGTCGCGTCCCCGTTGGGCTGGCCGTCCGATGTGATGATGATGATTTTCTCCTCCTCGGGCCGCTGTATGAGCCTTCGGTAGGCGAACAGGAGGTGTTCTTCGTCCCAGTTGTTGAAGCGCGGATAAATGTTCACGAGCCTGTTCTTGACCTGGGAGAAAGTATCCTCGAATCCCTTGTAGACGCGGTGTTGGAGCGGAGAGTGCCGGATGTGGCGGTACTTGAACGCGGGGATGTGGCCCAGGGCCGCCGCCATGGCGGCTTCGGAACTCTCGGTGGAATAGCCGATGACCTCGAAGGGCACGTCGAGCCGGTCGAGCGCTTCGGCGAAAAATATGGTCGCCTCTCTCGCGGCCATGTATTTCGATTCCCGGTTCATGCTGCCGCTCTCGTCCACGAGCAGCGTGAAGCAGACGTCGAGCTTGTCGGGTTCTTCTTTTCGGTGGAAAAGATGGAATTTCCCCAGCCGCTGTTTCCAGAGCTTGGGGAGGTTCAGCTTGCCGGAGCGATGCGAGCCGCTGAAACGGGTGTAGGTTCTCTCCTGGATGATTTGCATGAGTTTCCACACCAGCACCTTGATGTGGCTGCCCGCGTTGTCCATGATCGCCGCGTATTCCTCGGCCTTGCCCTCGGGCGGCAATACGATGGTCCGCTCATCGGGGTGCTCGGCGGTGGGGTGAATCTCTTTTTTGTTCCCCTCGAGTTCGAACCAGGGCGAAGCCCAGTGTCCCAGCGCCGCGAGTTCCTCCGGCGTGAGTTCTATCTGCTCTCCTTCCTCCTCGTCGATTTCATCGAGGGCCTCGGGGTGCAGCAGTTCGAGTGATTCATCTTCATCTTCCTCCATGTTCTGATTCTCCATTTTCTGGAGAATCTCCTCGGGAACGTCGGAGAGTTCTTCGTGCTCGTTCATCCGGGTGAGCTGTTCTTCGGTGAGATAGCGCTGGATGGCGTCGTAAATCTCGTTGGCGCAATCAAAGGCGGTTTTGGGGTCCCCGGCTGCGCAGGCGCGATCTACCAACGGGATGAGCCTGTGAAAAATCTGGACGACGGCCGGGTCGAACCAGGCCGCGGGCAAATCTCCGGGCCGTGAGGAGGCGACGCCGGGCGTCTGCCCGATGCCCGCGAGGTAGATTCCCCACTGGATCTGCAAAAACAAGGGGAGTTCCCCGTGCGCGTGGTTGCGCTCGGCGGCTTCGATGGCCGGAAGGATGAAGGCGTGGAAATTCTTCTTGGTGCCGGGCAGGGATTCCGCGAGGCGGTTTTCGCACCGCGCGTCCTCGAGCGTGTGCCATATATGGAACAGGCCCGGTCTTTCGCGGTTCGCGAGTGCTGCGCGCCCCGCCCAGCGGAACGTCCCCTGGATTTTATGGGCCACCTCGATGAGCGTCATGCCCTTCTGGTATCTGAGGACGTGCTCGTCGTTCAACCCGCCGCCCAGGCGCGCCAGGGTTTGTTCGGGGTCTTCGACGTGAATGGCGTCTTCCCCGTTCTTCGCCTTGGGGCCGAAGCTCAGGGCGAGGTCGTAATCGTGCGCGGTGACCTGCGCGAGCGCTTCGAGACGGGCGCGTCGGCGCTCCATGCCTCATCTCCCGGTTAGAAGTGGTTGTCTACGATGTCCTCGAGCACTTTGGCGTCGAAAGAGTTTACTTTGCTGAAGATGGTCGAGACGGCGGCTTCCATGGGGTTGAACTGCTCGGCCATTCGCGCCCAGTCTATGAGGCGCCGGGTGCTGAACGTGCAGAACACCTTTTCGTTCTGCATGGCCTCGCGCACGTCGTGGCCCACGCGCACCATACGCTTGATCAACTCTTCGTCGTGGTTCCCGCTCTGCTGCATGATGACCTCGACTTCCGCCTCGAAGGGCAGGTAGTCCATCTTCACGGTGACCGGAAAGCGATCCAGAAGCGCCTCGTTCAGGGGCTTGGTGCCGCCGTACCTGCGGTCCTCATGGGGGTTCATGCTGGCGAAAAGCCTGAAGTTCGGATGGGGCTTGACGATGCGGCCGTCATATTCCGACAAGACGATCATGCGGTCGTCATCGAGCAGGCTGTGCAGGCAAAAGGCGATTTCGGGCAGACAGGCGTTGATTTCGTCGATGAGGAGCCAGTCGCCCGATTGCATGGCGTCGACCAGAATGCCGTTCACCCAATAGGTGCCCTGTTCGTTGATCATCAGCTTGCCCACGAATTCATCGACAGTGGTCATGCCGTTTAAGTTCACGCGCCTGAAGCCGTTGTTGGTCATGTGGGCCAGGTGGCGCACCGAGAGCGTCTTGCCGACGCCGGTTTCCCCCACGAGGAGGACGGGCAGGTTCCGGCTCACCGCCCACGCGATGCGTTCGAGCGCATCGCCCGCCGCGAGATAGAATTGCACCGGGGGAACGAAGGAGTTCCCGTTCGCCTCGTTTATCGGAATTTCGCTGCGCCCGATCCGGTAGGCGCCGTTTTCCACCGTTTCCGTCAATATTTCAGTGCTCAATTCGCGTACTCCATGGCTGAAACGCCGAACAGGAACATCATGATGGCCTCGAGCGCGCCGCCGCCGATGGCGCGCGACTTATCGGATATCGTGTGGCAGTGGGCGGGCTCCGCCCTTGGGTCCACGTCGCCCACCTTGAAGCCCGCGCTCACCTCGATGCCGTCTCTCAATAGCCCGCGCAAAACGCCGTCGATGGCGGAGGTGACCTCCGCCCCGTCCACACGGGCGATGGCTTCTCCCGCTCTCACCACGTCGCCGATCCGGGCGATGGAGGTGAATACGCCGGCCTGTGGCGCGCGCAGCAGCCGCTCGGTCGTGTAGCCGCCGATGGGGCCGGGAACGCCGGTGTTCGGTTTTGCTGCGCCCTCCAGAATCACCCGCCCCAGGTCGTGTCCCCGGGAGGTTTCGATGACGGCGTGGCAATCCAGGCCCGCAGTGAAGCCGGGCCCCAGGCCGACTACGACCTCGGCGTCGGCCATGCGCGTGCCGAGGTTCCTCTTGGCGAGAATCGCATCGACCAGAACGGCGGGCTGAACTTGCGCGACCGCCTCGGCGCGCGGGTCCACCATCACCGGAATCGAACCTGCTTCCAGGATGGCGCGCGCGTTCGCTGTTTTCTCCTCGGGAGTTTCGCCGTCCGCTCTCCGGCAAGTCACGCCCTCCACTTGCCACGCGTCGGCGTAAAGACACTCGGCGAAGGAGACGGTGCGCCTGACCATGGTGGGGTTCTCGATCTCGGTGATCATGACCGGAAAGCCCGCGCGGTGTAAGCGATGCGCCACGCCGGTGGCGAGGTCGCCGCCTCCCTTCACGACCACGAGCGCCTCGGCGATCGTTCTCGGGCTCTTCATGGGGTCTCGTCTTCCACGAAGGCGATTGCGTCGATTTCGATAAGCCATTCAGGCTTAGCCAGACCGCTCACGATCAGAAGCGTGCTCGCCGGATAAGGTTCGTTGAAATAGGTCTGCCGCACCTCCATGCTGCCCGGAAAATTCGCATGATCGGTGAGGTAGACGGTCAGGCGGATGATGTCCTCCATCCCCGCTCCCGCCGCTTCGAGCGCGGCTTTGATGTTCTCGTACACCTGCCGGGCCTGGGCCTTGATGTCGTCCCCCCCGACCGTGTTTCCGTCCAGGTCGGTCGCCACCTGTCCCGCCAGCATGATGAGATGTCCGTTCGATACCTTCCAGCCCGTGGAATACGCGCCGACCGGCTTTACCTTCTCCGAGTTAATTTGTTGTTTTCCCATGGGTTCTCCCTCTCGCATCTCATCAGCAAAGAATCATCGTCTTTCCCGGAAACGAAAATCTAGCACGGGGTCGAATACGAGGCAACGCAAACGGGCGGATTTGTGCGTCTCCTAACGAGTCATCGACGTTCGCGGTTTTGTTGTAGGGGCCGCATATATGCGGCCCTTGGTTGGACAGAAGGCGAAAAGACAGGGTCGCCACCTATAAGGGCGTCGCACCCTGCGTAGGGACAGGCCCCTGTGCCTGTCCGGGTCGCGCCACCCCATTAGGGACAACCACGGGGGGTTGTCCCTACGATTTGAGAACCGTTCACCCCGCAAGCGAACCCTTATCTGTCGGGTTTGACCACGAAAGGCGAAAGCGAAAAGCAAAGTCGCTGGATTCCGCATGAAAGCACTGCGGAATGACGAGCAAAAACGAAAGGCAGGGAATTACAATCCCTTCTGTTCTCAACCGGCGTCGATCCGCCGGGTCACCGAGCGCGTGGGGCCGAAGGTGGGTAGGTAGCACGAATGCTTGCCGGCCCCGCCCGTCACGATGAGAATCAAATCTTGGGCCCGTCGAGAAGCGGAATCTCATAATCGTCATCGCCTTCGTTTTTCGCTATCTCCTCGCCCCAGGTCTGCATCCCCCACATGGCGCCGCGCTTTAACTGGCGCACGGGTTTTCGGGCGAGTTCGACGATTCTCCGCTTCACGTCCGCTTTCGTGAGGCCGTCTTCCGCTATGGTCGCCGCGTGCTCGGGGCCGAGGGCGAGAACGGGTTCGCCGCGCAGATAGAAATTGTTGCTCCCCATGATGGACATGGTATCGGCGGCGGTGGCGAGGATTCCCTCCGCCGTGTGGCTCACGTGATCGTTGATGTTGTGGGGTCCCTCGCAGCCCACGAGCGTCACCACACTTTCCTCAGGCGCAAAACCGCGCTCTACGTGCAGCGGCTCCCAGGGGGAGGCTTCTTCGTTCTCGGCGATGCAGAATGCGTATTTCGCAGGCGATCCTTGCGTGGCGCGGTCCAGAACGCCGGGGCTCGCGCCGCCTACGTTCAAAAGCGCGAGTCGCATCGCGCGGCCAATTGTCGCGTTCGCCCGGTTGCCGGGAGCGAAGCATCCATACTCCGCGTTCAAGCCGATTTCCTCGACAATGGGGCCGTTCACGATGATGAGAGGCGCCACCGGGTGGGTTGTCGCCTGAATCGCGTGGAGCGAGAACTCGGGCGCCAGCACCGCCCGGACCGCGGCCACGAGAACGGGCATGTAGGCCGGGAGGCACCCGGCCATCACGGCGTTCACGGCGAGGACCTCAATGGTGATGATTCCCTGGCGGGGCGGCATGAGGCCGATTTCCGCCTCAGGGGCCAGTCCCCGCGCCCTCCACCATCCGGGCGACGCGCTCTTGCGTAGGGGGAACGACGGGCAGGCCGTCGCCCCATCCCCGGGCTTCGAGTAAGCGCGCGAGCGCCTCGGGCGTGTCGCGAACCTTTACGCGCTCGCTCTCCAAGATGGGGTTTTCATTGGAGTGATCGTTCATATTGTAGGCCCGCCTAAGTGAAGAGCGTCTTGTGGCGCACTGTCTTGCGGGTCGGGACGTAGGCGCGCTCGCGGTACTCTTTTCTGAGGGATTCCGCATCGCTCGTGAGGATGCGCCGCACCTCGTCCATCGCGCCGTCTCCCAGAGAGCGCGCTTTTTCGGGCGCAATTCCCCCCACCGGATGCGCCACGACGACTATCGGGAGGCCGGGCATTCCCAAAGCCATTCTCTCGTTCGCGCCCAGGGCCGAAAATTCACTGGAGCAGAACGTGGCCGTCGGAACGCCTGCCTTTTCCATCTCCACCGAGTCATGGATACTCCATGACGTGCAGCTACCTCAGTCGCCCACCGCGCAGACGGCCACGTCGATTTGTTCGAGGAATTCTTCGAGTCGATCCTCGGGCAGGGTCGGGTTCGGCTTTCCCCAGCGGATGAAGCGCAGCGTTTCGTCTTGTTGGGAGAAAAGCTCCTCGATTCGCTCCAGCAACACGTCGGCGTTCGGCTTGTTGTTGTGGAAAAAGCCGATTCTTAAGCCCCCCAGATCTTCGGGCCGCTCCGCCAGGGGGTGATCGCCCGCGCGAACGAAAGAGGTGGGTTTCAAGATTTCAATCATCTGGCTCATCTCGAATCTCCGTAGTGAGGAACTGGAACTATAAACTCAATAAATTCTGGGCGATGACCATCCGCTGAATCTGGTTGGTTCCCTCGATGATTTGCAGTTGCTTCGCGTCTCTCATGAACCGCTCGAGCGGATGGTCCTTCATGTAGCCCGCGCCGCCCAAGACCTGAACGCCGTCCACGGCGGCCTTCATGGCGGGCGCGCGGCGCGATGTGGCGGCGGCTCAGTTCATGCACCGTCTCGCCCAGCATGCGCTGGGCCGGAGTGAGTTCGAACGCGCCTGCCGGATCCGGCTTATCCCTCACGCTCGGTTCGCTCCTAGAGGTCGAGCAGGTTCCGGGCGATGATCATCCGCTGTATCTGGCTCGTTCCCTCGACGATCTGGATTTGCTTGGCGTCGCGCATGAATCGCTCGAGCGGGTGATCCTTCATGTAACCCGCTCCGCCCAAGACCTGAATGCTGTCTATCGCGCATTTCATCGCCATGTCGGCCGCGTAGGTCTTGGCCGTCGAGAAATACCTGGCGTTCTCCTTGCCGATTTGCCCCGCGTCCACCATGGCGGCCGCGCGGTAGACCAGCAGCCGCGCCGCCTCGATGTCCATGAACATGTCGGCGAGCATGAACTGGACGGCCTGGTGCTGGGCGATGGGCTTCCCGAAAGCCTCGCGCTCCTTGGCGTAGTTGGCCGCGTAGTCGAGACACCCCTGGGCCAGACCCACCGCGCGCGAGCCGATGGCGGGCCGCATCTGGTTGAAGCCTACCATCGCGGTCTTGAAGCCTTGGTTCAGTTCGCCCACCTGGTTATCGAGCGGGACGGCCACGTTGTCGAAATTGAGCATGCAGGTCGAAATGCCCCGCATCCCCATCTTGCGCTCGTGCTTGTCGATGCTGAAGCCCGGCGTGTCCGTGGGGACGATGTAGTAGGTGATTCCGCGCGTGCCCGCGTGGGGGTCGGTCTTGGCGGCGACGGTGATGAAATCCGCCTTGTCGGGCCCGGTGCAGAAGCACTTGGTGCCGTTGATGACCCATTCGTCGCTCTCTTTGACGGCGCGCGTGCGGATGTTGCCTGCGTCGGAACCCGCATGGGGTTCGGTGAGGGCGTAGGAGCCTCTCAACTCGCCTTTCGCGAGACCCGTCATGTAATGGTTTTTCTGCTCCTGCGTGCCGCTCAGGTCGATGACGCGGCTCGATAGCATGTTGAGCACGATGAAAAGAGGCGAGTTCGAGCAAACGCGCGCGATCTCCTCGATGGCGATGCAGCCGCCCAGAAAGCCCATCCCGCCGCCCCCGTATTCCTCGGGGAAGAAGATGCCGAGCAGTCCGTGGTCTTTTTGCAGTTGATAGATGTCTTCGGGGTATTCCTCGTTCTCGTCGATGTCGGCGGCTCGCGGGGCGATGTAGCGTTCCGAGAGTTCCCGGACCGTCTGGCGAAGCATCTTTTGCGTTTCGTCCAGGTCGAATTGCAGTGTGGATTCCGTTTGCAGGCTCATTTCATGGCTCCAGCGGTTTGATAATTTGGGGTAGTGCGCTTATTTGCTTTGTTCCATGATCAACCCCGCAGCGATTGCATGTCAACGCGGTCGGGGGAATAATGCCCCGATTCCGCTTTTGACTGAGCAGGCGCTCGCCGATAGTTGCGGCGCTTGCCTTGTTTCGTTCGAGGAGTTTCGGCATGGATATCATCATACGCGGCGGGTATGTGGTCGATCCCTCACAGAACCTGGAGGGGACGATGGACGTCGAAATCGCGCGCGGCCGCGTGAGGCGGGTGGCTCCCCACATTGAGCCGGGGGGCAGGCAGACGCTGAACGCCAAGGGAAAAATCGTCACCCCCGGTCTGGTCGACCTCCACTGCCATTTTTATGAGGGTTTTACGCACTACGGCGTGAACCTGGAGGCCACCATGCTCTCGCGCGGCGTGACGACGGCGGTCGATACGGGCAGCGCCGGCGCGCAGACGTACCCGAGTTTTCAGGAATGGTTTCTCGATAAAGCCCGTCCGACGGTGCGCGCTTACTTGAACATCTCGGAGGGCGGGCTCCTGATCGACGGCCTGGGCGAGAACATCGACATGCGCGCGCTGCGTGTGGACAGGGCGGTGGAGTGCTACCAGGCGAACAAGAAGTACCTCATCGGCATGAAGGTGCGCCTGAGCGACGACGTGGTGGAGCGCAGCGGCATGAGGCCCCTGGATGCGGCCTTGGAAGCAGCGGAGCATCTGAAAGTCTCCCTTATGGCGCATGTGGGGAACACGCCGTCTTCTTTGCCGAGCATTCTCAAGCGGCTCCGCCCGGGCGACGTGCTTACCCACGCCTTTCACGGCAGGAGAGAGAACATACTCGACAAGAGGGGCCGCGTGCGCCGCGCGGTGTGGGAGGCGCGGGATTCCGGCGTTCTGCTCGACGTGGCGCATGGGCGCTCGAGCTTCAGTTTCGAGATTTTAGAGCGGGCCATGGCGCAGGGCCTGATGCCGGGGAACCTGAGCACCGACCTTCATACGCACTGCATCCACGGTCCGGTGTATGATTTCCCCAGCCTGATGAGCAAGTTTCTGGCTTTGGGCTTTCCTCTCGCCGAAGTAGTCCGGCTCAGCACGCAGACGGCGGCGGAGTGGATTGGCCTTAAAGGAAAGGTGGGGACGCTCAAAAAAGGAGCGAGGGGCGACGTAGCCGTGTTCCGGATGTGCGAGGGCAGGTTCGTGTTTGAAGATTCCCTGGGAGGGCAGCGGGCGGGGAACCGAATGCTCGAGGCGACGCACGTGGTCCTGGGGGGCAGGCTCTTGAGACCATCGGGAGCGGGGCGGCGCAAGCTCACCGAAGTGGCGCAGAAGCCGAAATAAACTGAAAATTTCAGCCGCCGGGGGGTTGACTCCCCTCGGCTTTCGGGATTATGTTAAGGCGCTTTTTCGAGAGAAATGAAATTTTTCGAGATTCCAGAGGCGAGCAAGATGCGGACGATGAAAAGATTTTTTGAGGGATATTGCTTTTTCGGTTTTATCACCGTCCGTCCGCGCGCCGTAATGTAGAAACGAATGGCGGGCGGGTGGACAACCCGGTCGCCACGGACAAGTAGAGAAACATTCGCCGTGGGCCCACCTCACGGCGATTTTTTTTAAGATTTAATTGAAAATTCCGAGAATAAAAAAGAAAAAAGGAGATTTGGTTTGATTATCGTGATGAAGCTGGGCGCAACCGACGGTGAAATAGAAGGCGCCATCGCAAGGATCAATGAACTCGGCTACAAGGAGCACGTCATCAAAGGGGTGGAACGTACGGTGATCGGGGCCATCGGGGATGAACGGGGGAAATACATGCTGGAGTCGCTCGTTTCGCTGAACGGAGTGGAAAGCGCGATGCCCATTCTCAAGCCCTTCAAACTGGCGAGCTCGGAGGGCAGGCCCGAACGCAGCCAATTGCCGATGGGCGAGGGAGTGGAAATCGGAGGTGAGCAAATCATCATCGTCGGCGGGCCGTGTTCCGTGGAGAGCAGGGAGCAGATTATGGAATCCGCCGAAGTGGTGCGGGCGGGCGGCGGCCACGTCCTTCGGGGCGGCGCGTATAAGCCGCGCACCTCGCCATACAGCTTTCAGGGCATGGCGGAAGACGGCTTGAAGCTCCTTGCCGAGGCGCGCGAGAAGACGGGGCTTCCCATCCAGACGGAGGTCATGGATTCCGAGGACATCGATGTGTGCTGCGAGTATGCGGACGTGCTGCAAATCGGCGCGCGCAACGTGCAGAACTTCTCCTTGCTGAAAAAAGTCGGCAAGACGAACAAGACCATTTTCCTGAAGCGCGGCATGTCCACGACCATCGAAGAGCTCCTGATGTCGGCCGAATACATCATGAGCCAGGGGAACCCGAACGTCGTGCTGTGCGAGAGGGGAATACGCACCTTCGAGACGGCCACGCGCAACACGCTGGACATCAGCGCCGTGCCCGTGCTCAAGGAGCAGACGCATTTGCCGATCGTGGTGGACCCGAGCCACGCGGCGGGCGCCTGGAGGTTCGTCGCGCCCCTGGCGAAGGCGGCCGTGGCGGTCGGGGCGGACGGCCTGATGCTCGAAATGCACCCTGAGCCAGAGAAGGCGATGAGCGACGGCCCGCAATCGCTCAAGCCAAAGAAGTTCGCCGCCCTGGTCGAGGAATTGAAGGTGTTCGCAGAGGCTAGCGGAAGAACGATTTAGCATGTCCGTTCTTTTCGTGTTCGTGGATGGCCTGGGGGTTGCCCCGCCGGGACCGGGCAATCCGCTGTCTCGCGTGGGGGAGCCTCCGCTGGGGCTTTTGTGCGGAGGCGAAGCGCCGGGCTTCCGGCTCATCGAGGCGGATGCCCGCCTCGGCGTCGAGGGTATCCCCCAGAGCGCGACGGGCGGCGCTGCGTTGTTCACGGGAGTGAATGCGCCCAAAGCGCTGGGAAAGCACCTCCAGGGTCTGCCGAATACGCAGTTGCGCCATATCGTCTCTCGAAACGGCCTTCTCAGGCGCGCCCGCGAGAAGGGTGCCGCCGTCGGCTTCGCCAACGCCTATACCCCTCCTTTTTTCAGGCGCGGCAGAAACCGCAGACGTTCGGTGACCACGGTGATGGTCGAGAGTGCGGGGATTCGGCTGAATCGCCTTGAGGACCTCATCGAGGGCAGGGCCGTTTATCGCGACTACACGAACGAGCTAATCGCCGGGCAGGGCCATGAGGTAGCGAGGCTCGACGCCGAGGAGGCGGGTGAGCGGCTCGGAAACCTGGCGCGGACGAAGGATTTGCTGGTCTATGAATTTTTTCAGACGGATCATGTCGGGCACCGCGGAGGCGCGGACGATGCTTTTGAGGTTCTGGCGGGTTTGAACCGCTTCTTGCGGGCTGCCTTGCGGCATATCGACCCGGATGAGGATACGTTCATTCTCAGCAGCGATCACGGGAATGTGGAAGACATGGAGACATCCGCCCACACGACGAACCCCGTTCCCATAGTGCTGTACGGCAAAGGTGCGGACACCCAGCTCGCGGACGTCGCGAATCCGAATATCTGTCACGTAACGCCCTTGATTCTCTCCATTATTCCGTAAATAGCATTTGATGCGTCATTGACGGGCTTCATTCGGGGGCAGAAAGGCGGCCCTCACCTTCCCAACATTGACTTTCCAACCGATTATAAATAGACTCGTTTCCCATAATTCGGGTCGTTTTTGTTGGATTTTTGCGAAATGAGGCGCATGATGGAAAATCTCGACCCGACATTGATGGCGAGAATAGAAAAAGAGGGTGTAGGGCCTTTCCTGCGTCGTGTGCGCGAGGAAAAAGAGATGCCCCTGCGTTCGATCTCCGAGCACACGCGAATCCGAACGTACTATCTGGAAAGTATCGAAAGCGGCGATTTCGACAGGTTGCCGGCAGGCCCGGTCGGTCTGGGTTTCATCCGCGCTTTTGCGGATACGCTTGGCGTGGACAGCAAGGCCGTAGTCGAGAGTTATAAACGGGAAATCAGGGGCGTATTGCAACCGGGAGAGCATGAGTTAGAGCAGAAACCCCGAACCTTTTTCAGCCCTCCTCCCCAGACGAACCGATTCTCGTCCGCTGCAACCTTTATTTTCGTGCTGGTTTTTCTTCTCGCCGGCGGCGGGCTTCTTTGGTTCATGAAAGGAAGAACGAAAGAGCTTGTTCCGATTGAATCGATTGTCGGTAGAATAAAATCTGCGATTGCGCCCGAGGCGGAGACGCCCCCCCAGCCAAATGCCGTGAACGAAAAGGCGAAAAATGAAGGTGGGACACGGAAAGAAGTGGACGCCGTCGAGAAGAAGGCCACTGAGCCTGAGCGTCCTCCCGCCTCGACGGCGAACTTGAAAGAACCTCCGGCTTCAGAGAAGGAGGAAAAGCTTTTTCCGGCTGCGGAGAAGCCTCCGGTTCAGGCGAGCGCCCCGGCCCAGGAGAATCCTGTAGCCGAGGAGAACCCCCCGGCCCGACAGGGTCCCGTGGTTCAGAAAAGTCCGCCGAACCCGGCGCAAGCGAGTGCTCCAGCGGCAGACAAGATCGCCCGCAACACCGCACCGGATGTCGGCGCGGCGCCGCAAGGACGGCAGACCCCGGCTCCCGCCCCGACCGCCCCTGCGAATCTCCCGTTGACGCTTAAGATTTTTGCGACGGAAGACACGTGGCTGCGAATCGTGGTCGATGCGAAAAATACGGAAGAGTTTCTTTTGTTGGCGGGTAAGGAAAGGAATTGGAAGGCGTCGGAAAAATTCGCCGTCACCGTGGGGAACGTATCGGGAACACAGATGACCCTGAACGGCTCGGAGGTCGAGTTGCCCAGGGATTCTTCCAACGTGCTCAGGGACTTCATTATCACCAAGAAGTATCTGAACTAAGGGCTTCTTCTGAAAGTTTTCATGTTATACGGGATGTTCCAACTCATTTTATTTTCTCGTGCGCTTCGCTTCGAAATCTGAAATTTCACATGATGAATGAATCCTTATTGTCATTTCGGGGCTTCGATGGGAACAAACGAGTCCACTTGCGAGGCGCGAGCGAAGCGTCAATCGCCTGGTGGCTGGTGCGAATCGCGCGCGAACGCACCGGGCCCGTTATTTTCGTCGAAGTGGAGCAGCGTCGCCTCCAGATGATCGAGGCGAACATGAAGCTCCTCCTCGGCGCTTCGGGCGCACGGGATTTGCCGGTGCTGGGGTTTCCGGCATGGGATGTGTATCCCTTTTCCCGGTTGTCTCCA
Organism: bacterium; assembly: GCA_965218735.1. Classification (GTDB taxonomy): domain Bacteria; phylum UBA8248; class UBA8248; order UBA8248; family UBA8248; genus Bin107. The sequence continues at coordinate 126,655 of CBDCMA010000008.1, forward strand.
TCCAGTGAGGTTATTGGCGAAAGAATGTCCGCGCTGCGGTTTTTACGCAGCGAGGAACGGGGTGTCGTACTGACGAGCGTAGCGGCGATGGGGACGAGAATCCCTCCGCCCGAACGTCTGAACGACGCCATGATTCGCTTGAGCGAGGGGATGGCGATTGAGCGGGATGCGTTCATGGGCTCGCTCGAATCGCTGATGTATCAAAGGAGGTCGCTGGTCGAATCCCCCGGAGAATATGCGGTACGAGGCGGCATTGTGGATTTTTTCTCTCCCCAGAACGCATATCCGACCCGCGTGGAGTTTCGCGGAGACGAACTTGATTCCTTGCGGAATTTTCATCCCCAGACACAGCGGAATCTGGACACGCTCCAAAGCCTGGACGTTTTTCCATCGAAAGAGATTGTTCTCTCGCCCCAGGAGGTGGAGAGGGGGCGGCGCGCTCTTGCGGAGGTAGCCGAGCCCGAGACGATCGAGAGAGTAGAACGTCTTCTCGAATACCTGGATGCGGACAGGCATTTTTCGGGCATGGAGGGTCTCGCGCCCATGTTCTTGTCCGAGATGACGACGTTGTTCGACGTGGCGCCGGGGAATGCGCTCTGGGTTTTGAGCGAAGCGGAAGATCTGGGCGAAGCGATGGAGAAGTTGTGGGATGAAGTGAACGAGGAGGCGCGTCTTGCGTCCGAGCGGGGCCTCGTCTCCTTTAAGCCTGGGCGTTTATGGCTCGAGCCCGAGGAAATTCGCGAGGAACTCTCCATCTGGCCGCGTCTCGAATTCGATTCCCTGGGGCTGGACGCCGCGAGCCCCGAAGAAGACTTGATAAAGCCCCACGATGTCTTGCGCTCGGAAAACATCAATCCCTTCCGCGGGCGGGTGGAGGCGTTTGTGGGCCAGCTTCGCGCATGGCGCCGGGAGGATGAAAGCGTCGCCATCGTGGCGGAGGAGAAGACCCTCGCGCTGCGGATACAGGCATTGTTGCGCGAGCATGAAGTGGGCGTGGAAATTTTGCCGCAGGGTGTTTCTCTCATAGACGGGCGGCACGACGTCGTTCTGGTGGAAGGCAAGCTCAGCGCCAGTTTCCGGCTGCCCGGGGAGAAGAGGGTTTTCTTTCGCGCGCAGGATTTGCTGGTCGGCGCCCTGGGCGGGGATTCCCGCCGCCGGCCCCAGTCGAAGCCCGGCGAGGGTTTCGAGGATTTGAGCGAAAAAGACCTGGTGGTGCACGTGGAGCACGGCGTAGGCCGCTACATGGGCACGCGCGTCATCGAGCATCGCGACGGGGAGAATGAATTCCTCACCCTCCAATACGCGGGCAGCGACAAGCTCTACGTTCCGATGGACGACGTCGACCGCATCCACAAATATCGCGGAGTGGGCGCCGAGCCGCCCCTGGACAAACTGGGGGGGAATCGCTGGACGAAGACGAAGAACAACGTCAAGAAATCGCTCCGGGGGATCGCGCGCGATCTGGTGCGCCTCTATTCGGAGCGGAGCGCCGCCGAGGGGCACGCCTTTTCGGCGGAAGGCGGGTTCGACCATGAAATATCCGCCGGCTTCGGGTTCGAGGAAACACCCGATCAGGAACAGGCCATTCGCGTCGTTCTGGAGGATATGGAGCGTTCCCGTCCGATGGATCGCCTCATCTGCGGAGATGTCGGGTACGGAAAGACAGAAGTGGCGCTCCGGGCCGCCGCTAGGGCGATTTCGGCGGGCAAGCAAGTCGCCGTCATCGTGCCGACGACGCTGCTGGCGCACCAGCATTGGGACACCTTCCGGAAGCGTTTCGAATCGCTGCCGGTTCATGTGGAGATGCTGTCTCGCTTCAGAAGCAAAAAAGAGCAGGGTGGCGTGCTGGAAGGCCTCTCCCTCGGACGTGTGGACATCGTCATCGGCACCCATCGGCTGCTGCAAAAAGACGTGTCGTTTCGGGATTTGGGGCTTTTGGTCATCGACGAAGAGCATCGTTTCGGCGTTTCCCACAAGGAGAAGATCAAAAAACTTCGCGTCAACGTGGATGTGCTGACCTTGACGGCAACGCCCATTCCCAGAACCTTGCAGATGGCGCTCTCCGGCACGCGTGATTTGAGCGTCATCGAAACGCCCCCGCGCCACCGGGTCGCGCCGCGCACGTATATATCCCGCTTCAGCGAAAAGCTCATCAAAGACGCCATCACCAAGGAAATCGACCGGGGCGGGCAGGTGTTTTTCGTGCACAACCGGGTGAAAAGCCTCCCCGCCATGCGGCGGCTTCTCACGAAACTCGCGCCGGACGCGCGAATTCTCGTGGGCCACGGCCAGATGAGAGAAAGAGATCTCGAAGAGGTGATGGAGCAGTTCGTGACCCGGCGGGCCGATGTTCTGCTCTGCACCACGATTATCGAAAGCGGCCTCGACATTCCCTCGGTGAACACGATTTTGATCAACCGGGCGGATATGTTCGGCATGGCGCAGCTATACCAGTTGCGCGGCCGGGTGGGGCGCGACAGGTTTCAGGCGCACGCATACCTTTTGGTCTCTGGCGCAGGCTCCCTGACGAAGCCGGCGAGAGAGCGGCTCCAGGCCCTGGAGGAATTGAGCGAACTGGGAGGCGGCTTCAAGCTGGCCATGCGCGATCTGGAAATTCGCGGCGCCGGGCATCTGCTGGGGCATCGCCAATCGGGGCAAATCTCGGCCGTGGGGTTCGACATGTATTGCCGGCTGCTGGAGGAGGTCGTTCAGGAGACGAAGGGCGAGACGGTCGATCGCCAGGAACCCGAGATAGTTGCGCCGGTGGCGGGCACGCTGCCGCCTTCCTGGATTCCGGCCCAGGCCGAGCGCCTGGACGTATATCGCCGAATCGCATCGGCCGGGATGCCGGGCGAATTGAGGGAACTGGGCGTGGAGCTCAAGGATAAATACGGAGAAATGCCGATGCGCGCTCTCCACCTTCTGCAATTGGGGGAAATCCGGTTGCGCGCCCGCCTTTGCGGAATCAAATCTCTCCACCTTCGCGGCAAGGAGGCGCATCTGGAGATTTTCCCGGGGGACTACGAATTGACGGCCGCTTTTCTCGATATGCCGGGAATGGTGTTCACCGACACCCACGCTTTTCGAGCGGGCATCAGCGGGCGCTGGCAGGAGGATTTTGACTTTCTCGTCGAAGTCCTTGATGCTTTGGAGGTATGCAAGGTTCCCGAAGGCGAGTTGGCGGCGGAAGAGGCATGAGGCTCTCATGATGGAAAATGAGAGGAGCGCGCGGCGTCTGATTCGAGGCGGCCGAACCCGGTGGGCGTGGGTTTGTTCGGTGTTGCTGCTCATCCCGGCTGGTTGTGATTCTTCGCTCGATACGCGAAGCGAGAAAAAAGACGCCCTGGTGGCGCGTGTGAACGGCGAGCCGATTACCCGTGGGGATGTGCGTGCGCAGTACATGGCGCGCGGCAAGCAGCAGGCATCGGGCAAGGCCGAAAAATCCATCCCCAGGATCCTGGTGGAGCAACTCGTGGAAAGACGCCTCTTGCTCCAGCGTTTCCGGGAGGTGGGCGAATATGTGAGCGAGGGGAAGGTAAGGCGTTTCGTCGAATTCGTTCGCCGCCAGTATGAGGGGCAGGACTTGAGCGCCTTGATGAAAGAAGAGGGAATCGACGAGGAGTTGTGGTTGAAAACAATGCGCGAGACGCTCGAGATTGAACTGCTGCTGGAAAAGGAAGTGTATTCGAAGCTGCATGTCTCCGACTCCGAGATAAAAGATTACTACAACCGCAACAAGGAGAAATTCCGGGTCGGGCGACGCTGGCGGGTTCGCCAAATCGTCGTCGCTTCGGCTAAAATGGCTTCCCGGTTGCGGAAGCGCGTCCTGGACGGGGAATCATTCGCGGCCCTTGCGCGAAAACATTCCATCGGTCCAGAGAGTGACGTGGGCGGCGATTTGGGTTATTTCGAGAGAGGGGAGCTACCCGAAAACATCGAGAATGTGGTTGAATCATTGAAGTTGGATGAGGTGAGCCGGGTTGTCAGAAGTCCATCGGGCTTCCATTTGCTCGAGGTTCCCGAGCGGAGGCTGCCGTTTCAGAAAACATTGGCGTCCGTACGGGATAGCATCAGGAAGCAATTGTTGATTGATAAGGGAAGAGCGCGACTTGAGAGTTGGCTCGGGGAGTTGAAGCGAAATGCTGAAGTTAAATACTATTGGGAAAATCTTGAAAATGTCGCATCGAGCTAAGCGTTTTTGTGTTTTGACGATTGCGTTTTGCGCTCTGTTGGGCGCACCCGCATTGGCGATGTCCGCCGCTGTGACGATCGAGAGAATCGTCGCGAAGATTGACGATGAAATCATCATGCTTTCCGAGCTTCAGGATTTGGTGAAACCGAATGTCGATAAGCTGAAAAAAAGTTACAGGGGAGCGCAGCTGAATCGGCGAATTCGCGACTTGGAGCTCGAGGCGCTCGATACCATGATCGAGAACAAGCTCGCATTGAAGCGAGCCTCTGCTCTCGAACTGGAAGCCAGCGAGAAAGAAATTGAGAACGCGATCGCGGGCATACTCCGCGAGAACAAGACGACGACTGCCGGATTGCGCGCCTTTTTGTCGACGCAGGGTATGACTCTCGAGCGATATCGCAAAGAAATCGGCAAGAGGCTGTTGGCGCGGAAAGTGGAGCGCATGGAAGTCGGCTCGCGCGTCTCGGTGGGTGAGCAGGAAATTGCGGATTATTACGATGCGCATACCGATGATTACCGGGAGGCCGAGAGCCGGGTAGTGCGGCAGATTTTCTTTCCCGTGAACAAGGGGGCCTCCCCTGCGGATATCGAAGCGCAGCGCAAAAAAGCAGACCTCGCATACGAGCAGGCTGCGAAGCCCGGCGCCGATTTTTCCCAAATGGCTGAAAAGTATTCCGAAGGTCCCTCCAGAAGCCGGGGCGGGTCGTTGGGCTCCGTGAAGAAAGGCGAGATTTTTCCGGAACTGGAGCAACTCATTTTTTCGACGGCGAAGGGTGAGACGAGCAAGCCGACGAGAACGAGGGTGGGCTATCATATCGTTCATGTCGATGAGGTGAAGCCGGGGAAAACGATTACCCTCGATCGGGTGGCGGGGAAAATCCGCAACAAGCTCTTCCAGGAAAAATTTGCGAAGAGACGAACGGAATGGATAGCGGAACTGAAGAGAGCCGCTTTTCTGGAAATCAGCTACGACCCCGGCGCTTCGCCCAGTGGCTTGTCTTCCGTTTTCAGGAATGTTCGGGAACAGATTACTTTCAAGCTGGTCGGAATCAGGCTCAAAGAGAGCGGAAGCTTGTTCGGACAGGCAAGAATCTTGTGGGCGTATGGCCTGAAGCGGGGAAAGCCCCGCTGGAAATCAGATAATGTGCAGGTGGGCGCCGGGTCCAGTGTGGGCAAGGACGATATCGGGGCGCTGGCGGCGGGGCAGCGATTGTTCATCAATCCCGACCCATCGGCGAATATCTATTTGTTCAGATATGTGTATCTGTTGCCCGATTCATATATCGGCAAAATCAGTTTCGCGGACCTGATCAAGGCGTTTTCGCTCCGCTCCGAAGGCGAGGGCAAAGAACAAAAGGGCAAAGCGAAAACAATCGCATTCGATACGGATACCAAAGACGCGCGGCTAGAGTTCGAGGTGGAGGTGCAGAAGACGCGCAGGATCGTGGCGGACCCCAAAGAAATCACCCAATGATGGTGTGAAAAATGCGCCTGGATCAGTTTTTGCGCTATAGCCGCCTGGTCAAGCGCAGGCCGGTAGCCAAGAGCCTGGCGGATGGGGGAGCCGTTGATATCGAGGGGAAAGCGGCCAAAGCCTCCTCTCAAGTAGAAGTGGGGGATGTGCTGAGGCTGAGGCTCGAGAACAAGACCTTGCGAATCCGCGTACTGGGGGAGGCGCAGCGCCATTTGCCGAAAAAAGACGCCTCCGGCCTGTTCGAGATTATCGAGGAATCGCTTCACGTCCCCGATGAGGAGGAAAACCCCTCGAACGCTCCGATGGATTTTTTGAAGCGGGCGTGAATTCGCTCTTGCTCTTTCCCGGAAAGACTGCTAATTTCCAGGAAATGGCTCGGCTGAATACGTCGCCGGGCGGAAAAATATGATGGTTTAGAGGTTCCCCTTTAATGTCGTCCCGTGAGGCGGCGAAGGAGGAAGCGCAGATGCTTGGGATTTTCTCGCCATTCCTTGAACTCCATGCCCTTTGGGCATGGAGTTTTTTTTGTGTCTTTTTTGATGCGCAAACGCCCGGGCAGCGGGTTTTACCTTGGAAATGAAACAACTCGACGCAGAACAGTTGAGGCGCACCTTGCGGCGCCTCTCGCATGAAATTCTCGAGCGCACGACCGACCTGTCGGCCCTGGTGTTCATCGGAATCCGTACGAGGGGCGTGCCTCTGGCGGAAAGGCTGGCCGGGGAGCTTAGGTCTCTGGTGGACGTGCGTCCGCTGGTGGGCGCGCTCGACGTCACGCTCTACAGGGACGACCTGAACCAGGGCGGCGGCGTGAGAACCGGCTTGAAAAAAACGGACCTGCCCTTCTCTTGCGAGGGTAAGGACGTCGTTTTGGTCGATGATGTGCTCTACACGGGCCGGACGGCGCGGGCCGCTTTGGCCGCGCTCGTCAACTTCGGCCGGCCCCGCAGGGTGCGGCTCGCCATTTTGGTGGACAGGGGGGGACGGGAACTCCCCATTCGCGCCGATTTCGTGGGGAAGAACATCGAGACGGCCCATCCGGAGGAGGTCCGGGTGCATCTGGAGGAAACCGACGGCCAGGATGCCGTTTTCAAACGCTCATAGAAACCAAGGCGTTACGGGGGGAAGGATTATGAACATGGAGACCTACCGGAGAAAGGATTTGCTCTCGATTCGGGAACTTACTTCCGAAGAAATCGTGTTTCTTCTCGATCAGACGGATTCTTTCCGCGAGATCAACGAACGCGACATCAAGAAAGTCCCCACTCTCAGGGGGAAAACCATCGTCAACCTCTTCTTCGAGGACAGCACGAGGACGCGCGCTTCGTTCGAAATCGCGGGCAAGCGCCTCTCGGCGGACGTCATCAACCTCTCGGTCTCCACGAGTTCGACGAACAAGGGGGAAACCCTGCGCGATACGGCCAGGAACATCGAGGCGATGGCCACCGACGTGCTCGTCGTCCGCCACTGGGCCTCCGGCGCGCCGGCCTATCTGGGGAGGGAGCTTGGCTGCGCCGTCGTGAACGCGGGCGACGGCTGCCACGAGCACCCCACGCAGGCGCTGCTCGACCTCTACACCATCAGGGAGCACAAGGAGAAATTCAAAGGCTTGAACGTGTCCATCGTGGGGGATATCGCGCACAGCCGCGTGGCGCGCTCGAACGTGGCCGGCCTTTTGAAGCTGGGCGCTAACGTCACCTTCTGCGGCCCCTCCACCATGCTGCCCGCCGAAGTGGAGTGCCTGGGCGCGCGCGTGACGACGAGGCTCGACGAGGCGATCGACGAGGCGGACGTGCTCATCGCCCTCAGGATTCAACTGGAAAGGGGTGCGGGGAACGCTTTCCCCAGCGAGCGTGAGTACGCCAACACCTACGGGATCACCAAGAAAAAACTGCAAGGCGCCAGGCGCGATCTGCTCATCATGCACCCGGGGCCCATTAACCGGGGGGTGGAGATGGCTCCCGACGTGGCCGACGGCCCGTTCTCCGTCATTCTGGAGCAGGTCGAATACGGAGTCGCCTGCCGGATGGCGATTCTTTATCTCCTCTCGGTGAAGAAAGACGAAGAGCCGAAGGACGCGGCTCCAGAGGAGGCGGACGCCGCGCGCGAGGCCGCTCCGAAAAAATCGCGGAAGGAGGCGAGAGATGTCGTTGCTCATTAAGGGAGGACGCCTCATCGACCCTTCAGGCGGCGTCGATGAGAAGTGCGATATTCTGATTGAAGAGGGAAAAATCGCGCACAGAAAGAAGAGCATATTGCCGCGCGGCGGGGATGAGATCATCGACGCCGAGGGGCTCGTCGTGGCGCCCGGGTTCATCGACATGCACGTCCATTTCAGGGAACCGGGGCAGGAATACAAGGAAGACATCGAGAGCGGCACCCGCGCCGCCGCCGCGGGCGGCTTCACCGGCGTGGCGTGCATGGCGAATACCGACCCGGTCAACGATACGAGTTCGATCACCGAGCGCATCTTGAAGCGCGCGCGCGAGGTGGGTTCGTGCCGCGTGTTCCCCATCGGCTCGGTTTCGGTGGGTTTGAAGGGTGAGGAACTGAGCGAGATGGCCGAGCAGAAAGAGGCGGGCGCCGTGGCCTTCAGCGACGACGGCGTACCCGTCAAGACGGCCGCCTTGATGCGCGCAGCCCTCGAGTACGGGGGAATGCTGGGGGTGAGCGTGCTCGATCACGCAGAGGATATGACGCTCTCGGGCGGCAAGGTGATGAACGAGGGGGCGATGTCCACCCTGCTCGGCCTGGCGGGGAACCCGGCGGCGAGCGAGGACATCTGCGTCTATCGGGATATCCGCCTCGCGGAACTGACGGGAGGGAGGCTCCACATTCTGCATATATCCTCCGCAGGCGCGGTGTACCTGGTTCGAGAGGCGCGCGCGCGCGGCGTCCATGTGACGGCCGAGGTGACGCCGCACCATTTCTCCCTGACCGACGAGGTGATTCAGGACTTCGACTCATCCGCAAAGATGGCGCCTCCGCTCAGGGACGAGGAGAACAGGCAAGCGCTCTTAGAAGGCTTGAAGGACGGCACGATATCCGTCATCGCCTCGGACCACGCGCCGCATTACGAGGCGGAAACCCAGCGGGAGTTCGACGCCGTGCCGTTCGGCATCGTGGGTCTGGAGACGGCCGTCTCCCTCGCGCTGGACAGGCTGGTGGGCGGGGGCGTGCTCACGTTGGCCGAGATGATCGCGAAATTCACGGCGGCTCCGTGCGAAGTGCTGGGCCTGCCCTACGGCACGCTGAAAGAAGGCGCTCCGGGGGACGTGACGATTTTAGACCCCGGGCGTGAAATTATCGTCGACCCCGACGCTTTCGAGAGCAACGGCAGGAACACTCCTTTCGCCGGCTGGAAGCTCAAGGGCTGCGCCGTGGCCACGGTCGTTGCCGGAAACCTGCGGATGAGCAGGCTTGCGGGTGAAATGAAAATATCGACGGCGGAGGCGCTCGTCCCGTGAAAGGTCGAAAAATAAAACCGGCGCTCCTGGCCCTGGAAGACGGCAGAGTCTTCCGGGGCGCAAGTTTCGGGGCGGATTCCGACGCAGAAGGCGAACTCGTCTTCAACACGGCGATGACGGGCTATCAGGAAGTGCTCACCGACCCCTCCTACCGCGGCCAGATGGTGGTCATGACGTACCCCCACATCGGAAATTACGGCGTCATCCCCGGCGATGAGGAATCCCGCCGCGTCTGGGTCGAGGCGTTCATCGTAAAAGAAGTGTGCAGGCGCCACAGCAATTTCCGGGCGAACGAGGATCTGGATTCCTACTTAAAAAAACAGGGCATCCCTGGCATCGAGGGCGTCGACACCCGCGCGCTCACGCGCCACATCAGGGAGGCGGGCGCCTTGCGAGCGATACTCTCCTCCACGGATCTGGACGAGGGGAGCCTGGTCGAACGCGCCAAGGCGAGTCCGGGTCTGGACGGGCGCGACATGGTGCGCGACGTCACCTGCGAGGCCGCGCATTCTTACGGCGAGAAAAAAGGCCGTCCGCTTTGCGTGGCGTATGATCTGGGCGCCAAGGACAACATTTTTCGCGAACTCGGGGAACGGTTCGATCTCGAAATCGTGCCCGCTTCTGAAACCGCCGTGAGCGTGTTGGCGAGAAAACCCGCCGCCGTTTTCCTCTCAAACGGCCCGGGCGATCCGGCGGCGCTCGGCTACGTCGTCGAAAACGTAAAAAACATCATGGGCCGGGTTCCCCTGGTGGGCATCTGCCTGGGCCATCAAATCCTCGCGCAGGCTCTGGGCGGCAGAACGTACAAGCTCAAATTCGGCCACCACGGGGCGAACCACCCCGTCCAGGATTTGGGTACGAAAAAAGTGGACATCACTTCTCAGAACCACTCCTTCGCCGTCGACCCCGAGAGCCTGCCCGCAGGCGTGGCCGTCACGCATTCCTCCCTGAACGACCAGACTTGTGAGGGCTTGAGATCGGACTCTCCCAAAGTGTTCAGCGTGCAGTACCACCCCGAAGCCTGCCCCGGCCCGCATGATGCGGGCGCGCTGTTCGATGAGTTCTTCAGCTTCTGCGTGGGGGAGTGAGAGAGTGCGCACGATGGATTCAGGTAAGGACGATAAGACATTGAATCAACAGGAATTTGAAACGGCCCTTGTATTTTCCTTTTTCCAGCGAGTGGCCTGATTCATGCCGAAAAGAACGGACATTTCTAAAATTCTGATCATAGGCTCCGGCCCCATCGTCATCGGCCAGGCGTGCGAGTTCGACTATTCGGGCGCGCAGGCGTGCAAGGCCCTGCGCGAGGAGGGCTACGAGGTGGTGCTGGTGAACTCGAATCCCGCCACCATCATGACCGACCCCGAGATGGCCGACGCCACCTACGTCGAACCCATCACGCCCAGGGTGGTGGAGGAAATCATCAAAAAAGAACGGCCCGACGCCCTCTTGCCCACCATGGGCGGTCAGACGGGGCTGAACACGGCGGTGGCCCTGGCCGAGTCCGGCGTACTCGACGCCTGGGGCGTGGAACTCATCGGTGCCAAGCTGCCCGCCATCCGGTGCGCGGAAGACAGGGACCTGTTCAAAAAGGCGATGCGCGAGATAGGCCTCGATCTGCCGAGAAGCGAGGTCGTCACCACGATGGCCGAGGGCTGGGCGGCGGCGCGCGACATCGGCTTTCCGATCATCCTGCGGCCCGCCTTCACGCTGGGCGGATCGGGCGGGGCCGTGGCGTTCACCGAAGAAGAATTCGAGGCGAAACTCGCCTGGGCCCTCTCCGAAAGCCCGGTGGATCAGGTTTTGTTGGAAGAAAGCGCCCTGGGCTGGAAGGAATTCGAGCTCGAAGTCATGCGCGATCTCAAGGACAACGTGTCCATCATCTGCTCCATCGAGAATTTCGACCCCATGGGCGTCCACACGGGCGATTCCATCACCGTCGCGCCCGTGCAGACGCTCTCCGATCGCGAATACCAGACCATGCGCGATGCTGCCATCGCCTGCATCCGCAAGGTGGGGGTCGAGTGCGGCGGCTCGAACATCCAGTTCGGCCTGAGTCCCACAGATGGACGGATGGTCGTGATCGAGATGAACCCCAGGGTGTCGAGAAGCTCCGCCCTTGCGAGCAAGGCCACCGGATTCCCCATCGCCAAGATAGCCGCCAAGCTCGCCGTGGGGCTTACACTCGATGAGATACCCAACGACATCACGCGGCGCACACCTGCTTCTTTCGAGCCTTCCATCGACTATTGCGTCACGAAGATACCGCGCTTCACCTTTGAGAAATTCCCCGAAACGCCACCCGTCCTCGACACCCAGATGCGCTCGGTGGGGGAGGTGATGTCCATCGGCAGGACGTTCCGGGAATCGCTGATGAAGGCCGTCCGCTCGCTCGAGATCGACCGCTACGGCTTGGCGGACCCCAAGCCCGAAGAGCTCGAAGGGTTATCCGCCGATGCGCGCAAAGAGCTGATTTCTGAGGGTTTGCGGATACCCGGCCCCGATCGCCTGTGGAACGTCGCCCGCGCCTGGCGCGAAGGATGGACGGAAGAAGAGATATACGAGGCGTCGGGCATCGACCCGTGGTTTCTGGCGCATCTGGCCGAACTCGTAGAAATGGAAGAAGACGCCGCAGCCCCCGGTCTTCTGGATGATGCGTTCGCTCTCCGGTTTTTGAAGCAAAACGGTTTCAGTGACCTGGACATCGCCCGGAGACAGGGCGCGGACGAGGGAGCGGTGCGTGCGGCGAGACACCGCATGTGCGTTCGGCCCGTGTACAAGCAGGTCGATACCTGCGCGGCGGAATTCGAGGCCCATACGCCCTATCTCTACTCGACCTATGAGCAGGAAGACGAGGCGCCGCCGACTGCGCGTGAAAAAATCATCATCCTGGGCGGCGGCCCCAACCGCATCGGGCAGGGCATCGAGTTCGATTATTGCTGTGTGCACGCCGTGATGGCGCTCGCAGAGGCCGGTTTCGAGGCCATCATGGTGAACTGCAACCCCGAGACGGTGAGCACCGACTACGACACGAGCGACAGGCTCTATTTCGAGCCGCTCACGCTCGAGGACGTGCTCGAAATCGTCCACCGGGAAAACCCCAGGGGCGTCATCGTGCAGTTCGGCGGCCAGACGCCGCTCAAGCTCGCCCTGGCGCTCAAAGAGGCGGGCGTGCCGATTCTGGGAACCTCGCCCGAGAGTATCGATTTGACCGAGGACAGGGACAGGTTCAGCAACATGCTCAAAGAACTCCATCTCACCCAGCCGCCCTCGGGCACGGCCACGAACACAGAGGATGCGCTCGAGATCGCGCGCGCCATCGGCTATCCCGTGCTCATGCGGCCCAGCTACGTGCTCGGCGGGCGCGCCATGGCGCTCGTCCACGATGCGGATGAACTCGCCGCCTATATGCGGGACGCCGTTCGCGCCTCCGCAGAGCGGCCCGTACTCATCGACAGGTTTCTGGAGGATTCCGTGGAAGTCGACGTGGATGCGGTTTCGGACGGCGAGAACGTGATCATCGCGGGCGTGATGGAGCACATCGAAGAGGCGGGAATCCACAGCGGCGATTCCGCGTGTTCCATCCCCCCCTACACGCTCGGCCCCGACATCGTGGAGGAGTTGAAGCGCCAGACGAGAATTCTGGCGAAATCACTGGGCGTCGTCGGTCTTAACAACGTGCAGTTCGCGATCCACAAGCGCCAGGTCTTCATTCTGGAGGTGAACCCGCGCGCGAGCCGCACGGTGCCCTACGTGAGCAAGGTCGTCGGCGTGCCCTTCGCCAAGGTCGCCGCCCGGGTGATGGCGGGCGAGACGCTCCCCGCGCTCGGCCTGGAACACGACGTGGAACCCAAACATTTCGGCGTGAAGGAAGCGGTGTTTCCGTTCAAGAAATTCCCGGGTGTCGATGTGATCCTGGGCCCGGAGATGAAATCCACGGGCGAGGTGATGGGTTTGGGGGTGGATTTCCCCACGGCGTTTCTAAAAGCCCAGGAGGGGGCCGGTTCCGTCCTGCCGCTGGAAGGGCGGGCGTTTATTTCCGTTCGCGACGGGGACAAGGCGGCCATCATTCCCCTGGCGCAGTTGCTCGTCGAACTCGGGTTTTCCCTGGTGGCGACGGGGGGAACCAGAGCTACGCTCATGGCCAACGGGATAGAGGCGGATTTCGCCTATAAGGTGACCGACGGCGAACCGGGCCACGTCGTGGAGCAGATGGAGGCGGGCGAGGTGCAGTTCGTGCTCAACACCACGGCGGGTAAGCAATCCATCAAGGACAGCTATTCCATACGAAGAACGGCGCTTTTGCGGAACATATTCTATTGCACGACGCTGGCCGCCGGGCAGGCGGCCATCCGCGCCATACGGATTCTGCGCGAGCAGGATTATTCGGTGCGCTCCTTACAGGATTACCACGCGAACATGCGCGAGGTCGCGCGCACGTAGCGATTTTCATCTTTGGGTTCAGGGTGTAGAGTAGCGTTTTTCCGATTCTTCCGGGATGCTGCGAGGTCCAGCCCATGTTTCGATTCCTATTCTATCTGGCGTTGTCCTGGGGGATATTCTACCTCATCCGCAGCCTCATCAGCGGCGTCGGTTCCGCGGCGAAAAAAATCGTGAGGGTGAAGACGGCGTGGACGACGAGATGCTGAATTGTCCCGAGTGTGAGACGTTCTTCCCCTCCCGCATGGGGATTACGAAGCGCGCGGGCGGCGGGCGGCATTCGTTCTGCAGCATCTCGTGCGCGGAGAAGTTCGCCGAAAGAGGCGGCCCGCCCGAGGCGGGGGATGGAGACGCATAGATTCGGTTTTTCCTCAGGCAATCCGGAAAGAAACAAAAGGCGCCGGTGCGCGCATCATGAACACCCGGACGCCGGATGAATGCGAGCTGCACGTAAACACGGGAGAAACGCGATGGCGGCGGACTCAATCGACCCGAACGCGCGCGGTGAAGACGGAGCAACTCCCCTGCACCAGGCGGTGATGGGCGAGGACGTGGGAGCCGTGGAGCGCATGCTCGAAGCCGGGGCCGATGTGGACGCGCGCGACAAGAACGGATGGACGCCGCTCCACTGGGCGGCGCGCCACGCCGAAGACCCGGCGGTGATAGCCGTCCTGACGCGGGCCGGGGCCGACCCGAACGCGCGCGACGCAAGGGGAGCGACGCCGCTCCACTCGGCGGCGGCGTTCAGCGAGGTTCCCGCGATCCTCGAAGCGCTCTTAGGTGCCGGGGCCGACCCCAACGCGCAGGGCATATTCGGATGGACGCCCCTTCACGCGTCGGCGGCCTTTGGAAGAACCGGCGCCAACGTGGAGATACTGGTGCGGGGGGGCGCCCGGGTGGATACGCCGGACAGTAGAGGTCTCTCTCCCCTGCACTGGGCGGGGATGCGCAGCAAGGCCCCCGCCATCGTGAAGGCCCTGCTCGCGGCGGGCGCCGACCCCGACGTGCTTGATAAGCGCGAGCGCACCCCGCTTCACTACGCGGCGGCGAAAGACAAAGTCCTCCTCGAAGTCGTCGAAACCCTGCTCGACGCAGGTGCCGACGTCGCCGCTAAAGATTCCGAAGGAAAGACCCCTGGCGAAGGCGTCAAGCCCGATTCCCCCTTCCGGGGAACGGAGGCGTACCGGCGGTTGGGTGGGTAGGGTCAACCCCGACCGATGAGGGAGGGTTTGTGATTCCAACCAATGCGGGAGACGCGATGGTTCCGTAGGTCAGACATATATGTCTGTCACCCCCGTGTCCGCCCCATTTTGTTTTTGTTCGTCATCCCGGAATGATTTTATCCGGGATCCAGAACAGATGCGTTTCCCGTCCGCCTGGTCAACCTGCGGTTGCCACCGGCATTCGCCGGAATGACATTAAAATCACTCCCCCCTTGAGGGGGAGTGATTCCCAAATCTCACATCTGAGGGAGTGATTCCGAAGCGCGTTGCATCGACCCGCTCCATCCATCGCTTACCCTATTTGTTTCATGATTGGGGGGAGTAATTCCAACCAACGTCCCACCTCCCGCCACTCGTTCTGAAACCCACCTCAGACCCCACCCGAACCCTTTGCCCATATACCAATTTTTGGTATAGTACGCGTGAAGGAGGTATCGCCATGCCGCGCAATACATCGGTTTCGCTCGGGGATCATTTCATGGGGTTCATCGACGAGCGCGTTGCGTCGGGCCGCTACAACTCGGCCAGCGACGTGGTGCGCGCCGGGCTGCGGCTGCTCGAAGAGCACGAAGCCAGGGTGGAAGCCTTGCGCGAAGCTCTCATCGAAGGCGAGGGGTCCGGCCCGGCGGCGCCGTTTGATTTCGACGCGTTCATAGCCCGTAAGAAATCCACTTGAGCGGGGTGGGTCGAAGTAGCGGGCGGAGAATCTTCCATTAAATCCGTCATTCCGGCGCATGCCGGTGGCAACCGAAAGGTTGACCAGAGCCGATGAAGGTGACGACATCGGGGGATGACGGCAAAGGCAAAAGCGAAAAGTGAAACGTTTGGCGTCGGGCGTTTCTGGATTCCGCATGAAAACATTGCGGAATGACGAGCAAAGGCGGGCGGACACACAGGTCCGCCCCTACGCAAACCCTTCCTCATCGGGGTTGTTGAAAAACCCGGTACTGGGAGCGAGCGCGTTCCCCTCGTCTTGCATGGCCGCCGTATCGACTTCACCCTGAGTAGCCGCCGAAGGTCAAACGCGACTGAGAAAGGAGCGTTTGTATCGAAGGAGGCGCTACCTTTCGATGCGCCCCGGTTCTCCCTCGATACGGCGCGCGAGCGCGCCTACTCGGGATGAGGGAGGAGCGTCATCGTGGGTCAAACGCGAGTGATGAATGTCAAATCGGAGTGAGGAGCGAAGATTTGTTTGCCGACCGACGAGGGAGGTATTACGTGCAAGGGCGGCGAATGCGCCGCAGGCATTTTTCCCTTGAGGGGGTTTTTCAACAACCCCGATGAGGGAGGGTTTGACCCTCCCTTCCCGGTCGGCATTTCCTCCTTCATGAGTCGGCAAACGCAGGCTTCCCCTCCTCGGGAAAGCCTGACCCCATCGATCGGAGATGCAGCGCCATGTTGCTTCGATTGTCCATTTTCCGCAGCGCGCATCCGGTGTTTGAGGTTCAACCGGCACGGAGACTTACAGGCCGAACGCGTTTTGGGTCCTGGCGAGGTCTTCGAAAGACTCGAGCGGTCTCGATTTCGGGTAGAGAAAGGAACCGTTGCGCTCCTCCATTGCCCGCAGCAATTCCGATAAGAGGCGATGATCGAAGGAGCCGCGATGGTAGGATTTTTCACGAATCCCCGTCTGCACCTTCTCGTACAGCGACCCGGCAAAGCGGAAATGCTGGATCGGGAGAAGATAACCCGCCGATGCCGGCAGATTGGTTTGGTGCGAGGACTTGAAGAAGCTATCGTCCTTCCATTTCAGGAGTGTTGATTTGACCAGAGAGTTGTATTTCGGCGGTTTGCGGTTGGAAAAAACTTTCCGCAACCATTCCCTGTATACCTTCCCCATCGAGATTCCAGATTCCGCATTTATCCAGTCGACGCCATACGCGTGGTAGAGCCTTGCGCGGGCCCCCGGGTGAACGATTTTAGGTCCCTTTCCCCGCCGCAGCCGCAAGTGCCTTTCTCCATCGAAATACCAGGTGGTGGACATATCGAGGCGCGGCGCACCCTTCTGAGCGGCAAGTTCCGCGATATCCTTCGGATAGACGTCCAGCATGACGCCCCACACGGCACGCGCGCTCTGTTTTTCCAGCCGCGCAACAAGGTCCTGGAAGGTCATTCCCTCGGGGAGGTGGATGAATTCATCCAGATCGACCTGCAGTGCCCATCGGTCCCGGGCGAACATATCGAGGAGCATAGACCGCCAGAGAATAGATATTCGGGGGTCCTTAAAGCGTCTCGCCAACGAAGGGGGCACCTCGAACTTGTCTCCAAAGGTCCGACCGCTCTCGACAACGACGGCATCCGGCTGCTCAAGGAGATATTCGGAAGACCCGTCATTCGAGCGGTCGTTCAGAAAAACGAACCTTTCGACCCCGAGCCTGCGGTAGTGGGCGAGGAAATCCGGCAGGAAATACATCTCGCTTCTCAGGATTGCCAGCAGGGTGAAACCCGATGCGTTGACGCCATCGCCCGCTACAATCCGCAGATCGTTATGAGCGCACCGGAGGGCTGCGAGCGCCCGTGTCAGCGCATTGGATGTCATCACCATCTTGTATCCGTCGATTGTTGCGAAGGGCTGTAAATTTGGCTAGCCTGCACTGGCTTCTCGCTCATCTTCGCCTTCCATATTCGCTATGGGTCATAAAATACCATGTGGACGACAATCGAGCATAGCATTCTTCGCTTTTATCCAAAAAAATACAGAAACAGGCATTGGAAGAAAAATTTGCCGATTCGACGATTTCAGCCATCAAAAATTCGAGGAAAAGTAATCTTATGCGCCTTGGGCGCTTATGGATTGAAGAATCGCGGAAAGGTGCAACCGAATCTGTTCTTTCCGCCATTTTGCCGAATGTGGGACAATGCGGAATTGCAACGTCGTGCATAACCGACTTCAGGAGCTTGGGGCACGAGCTTGAGATTTCCGAAGGAGTACCGATTGTTCTGATTAGTCTCATGAATGAAACATTTGACGATCTCGATGAATACGATATTCCAGAAGATTTATTGAAGAAGGCAAACGCAATGTTCAATTCTCATCGAACCGCCGGTATTATTAAAGACAAGCGGAAGGCGAACGAAACATTGTCCCGGCAAGGCATAATGATGCCAAGCCTGAAGATAGATGAAGGGAAGAAGGTATTCAGCAATGCAAGAGTCGGCTCTAAAGAGAATGCCTTTGTCCTCGAAAAATTACAGGAAATAGATGATGAGCGTTACAATACGGAGTTTATCGACACCAGGGTCCCGTTTGAAAATTCTGTCTATTTTACATGTGTCAGGCTGGTTTGTATCGGTACGCGCACGCTGCAGATATATGTTCGCGCTCGAGACGTCGAAGAAAACAACCCATCGGTGCACAACAAGGATACTCCGAAAAATCCTGAACTTCTGGAACACCTGTATAGAAATCTGGTTGCGCCGTGTTTAGAACAACTTCATGCGCTGGGTAATCGTATCGGACGCGCCCTGGGCCCGGGATTCTACGCGCATGACGTGTTGGTGGACAATAATTCCGGGCATCTGTTTTTGTGCGAGTCCGGATTCAAGTTTTATGACAGCAGTTACGCTAAACCGATGATGAACGTAGTACGCGACAGGAACTTGCAACGCACGATACTCGACCAGGAAACTTATGCCGGGTACGCAGGTTCCGTATTCGTGGCGTACTGCGCGGAAATGGGTTTGTTGTAGCATCATCCATTCGCCGATCCGAACAGCCTCGCTTCCCGCCGTCGGCGGCTCCACCAACGGTGGAACGGCCTCTATGAGCAAAGGGGGAGAGCGAGGCTATATCTATTTTTTTCTGGGCGCGGCCAGCGCCAAAGCGGAAGGGGCCCTGCGGAGGCTCAGCATGTAGACCGTCAGCGCTTCGAGGTTCTCCGGCGACAAATGGACGTAGGCGGGCATGGCGGACCCGGGAGAAACCTTTTGCGGAGCCTTGAAATGTTCGACGTGCCATTTCGGGTCCTTCCGGCGCTCCCCCGCAAACGTGAGGTCGGGTCCGACGACCCCGCCGACCCCCCTGATTTTGTGGCAGGCGAAACAGCCGTTCGCCAGATAAAGCATCTGTCCCTTTTGGATGAGGGGGGCTTCTTTCAGGACACCTGTGTGACACGGACCGCAACTGGCTTGAATGAATGAGCCCCGGAGGAGCGGCTCCTCCCAGAACGGGACTTCTCCGTGGGCGTCCTGAACGGTCGTCGCTCTGCCCTGGCCCTGGTGGCACACGGTGCAGCCGAATTGCTCAAAGGGATGCAGCGGGATGGCGGGATGCCTGGCGAAGGGCTGGGCGGCGTCCTGAAACGCGGGGTGCTCGACCCCCCGGTGGCACATGACGCACCTGTCCACGCGCTCGCCTCCGGCCACGATGATCTGCTCGAACTGGTCTCCACTCTCCAGAACGGTTTTGCGCTCCTCCTCGGTTGCGGCTCTTGCGACGAGCATTTCACGGAACGTCCGTTGATAGTCCCTCCATTCGCGGTCGTAATCCTTCCAGACGGACAGCAGAAAAAACAGGGCCGCGCACACGCTCAGCGCGGCGAAAGCGACCACCCACCCGAACGACACATGGGAATTGTTATGTTTTGAATTAGCCATTCGCTATCGGCCTCAATGCAGGCCCATGGCCTGCCACGGCCATACCCAGGCCCAGTTGGCGCCACGAAAATACAGCCCGATTACCGTGTAAATCACGTAAGCCGCCAGAAAATAAGAATACAGGGCCAAGGCCCCCATCCGGCTCGACCCCGTCCGCCGCCAGGTGTAGAGCGACCCGACCGCGAACAAAGCGATCAGGATGGTCCCCGGATTCAGGAGGTCGACCCAGATTTGCGGAGCGCCCGGAACCAGTTTCCGGACGGCATAATGCTCGTTCAGATAGGTCAGGACGAGGACGACCGGGATGATCGCCAGGATCGACCAAAGCGTGATCCGCCGACCCTGGCCAGAGGTAAACCAGTTTCCCCGGCCTGCGGGGTTGCGGTCTATGTAGGGAATGCTCATGAGGCCGATAATCGCAACGGCGGGAACGATGACGCCTCCCGCCAAAGCGGAATAGCTCACGATTTCCTGAAGTCCAAGGAAATACCAGGGAGCTTTGGCGGGGTTGGGCGGATGGTCGGGGTTGGCCAACTCCTCGAGAGGAGCATCGAAAAAATAGGCGACGACGGAGAGGACCGCCACGACTCCCACGAAGACGACCAGCATTCTGAAAACCGTATGGGGCCAGCTCATGACCTCTTCTTCCGGGGCCTGGGCGCCCACCATGGGCGTTTTGCCTTCAGCCAATTCCACGAGCATGTATGTCTTGTGCGGCGAAAAAGGCGCCGACTTGCCCTCATCGGCCTGGGAGGGCTCTGCGGGAGGCCGGGAAAGGCCCCCGTCTTTGTGAATCCGCCAGAAATGGACGCCCATGAGTATGAGCATGATGCCCGGCAGGACCACGACATGCATGACGTAAAACCGGATCAACGCATTCTGCCCCACCGTGTCGCCTCCGAGCATCAGCGTGCGGATGTACTCTCCAATCAGGGGCGGATAACCGGCGATGCTCGACCCGACGGTAATGGCCCAATAGGCGAGTTGATCCCAGGGAAGCAGATAGCCCGTGAAGCTCATCATCAGGGTCGCCCCCCAGAGGAGCACCCCGATGACCCAGTTGAACTCACGCGGCGCTTTGTAGCTGCCCGTATAGAACACCCGGCACATGTGCAAGAAGACGATGGCGACCATCGCGTGCGCGGACCAGCGATGGAGGTTTCGCAAGACGACGCCGTAGGAGACGACGAATTGCAGGTCTTTCATGTCGCTATAGGCGCGTTCGGTCGAGGGGACGTAGAAGAACATGAGCAAAGAGCCGGTGCCCACAAGAATGACGAAGAGGAAAAAGGAGATGATGCCGAGTCCCCAGGTATAGGTGGGTTTCAGGCTGTTGACGTGCGTTCGCGCGGGAAGGACATGCAGGAAGAAATTCGAGAACATGACCGCCGAGCGGTCCAGATCGTTGTCCGGGTAACCGCGGCGGAAGATCGAGCGGACTACGCGGTTGTCCCTAATCCAGGATGCGGCTTTTCTCCGTCCTGATTTCACTGGGGGCTCCTTGGCCATGATACCGACTCAGAGCCTGAAATGCTCGGAAGGACCGACGACTTTGCGCGTATCGACCACGACGCGGCCATCCGGCGATTTCTTTACGAGGAAAAAGTCGAGTCCCCGAGGCGCAGGCCCCCCGAGCACCTGTCCCCGGCCGTCGAAAGTGCTGCCGTGGCACGGACACCGGGCCCTTAGAATATCCGGAGACGCCCCGGGCGCCCCGACAAAGGGGCCAATCACGCAACGAAGATGGGGACAGATGGCCGTGCAGGCCCGGAATCCGTCCTTTTCACGGAAAAGAACCACTTTCTTCTGTGCAAAAAACGTGATGGACCCCACGGGGTATTTCTCCAGGGAATCGAGTTTCAAAACCGCCTCGCCCTCATAAACGACGTTGGGGAACAAGAACCGGACGTTGGCGAGAACCGGACCCAGCAGGGAAATCAGGAAGGAAACCCAGCCGAGACCCAAAAGCATCCGGCGCCGGGGGGTCTGTTCGTCCAGGCTCGCAGTCATGTCATCCATGCTCCACCCACTCTTCCTGGAAAGAAAAATTCTCGATGGTGACGGCGCCCGTGGGACAACGCTGGGCGCAGAGCGAACAACGGATGCACTTGTCCGGATCCATGATCATGGCCGCGCCTATCCCCGCCTCTCCGGCGCCTGCGGCGGACGTTCCATAACGGGCGCCGATCAAAGCCGCCAGGTCCTCTCCTCCCTGAAGGGTTTCCAGGGGAACCATACGAAGGCAGCGCGACGGGCAGACGTCCACACAACCGCCGCACAGTATACACTTGGCGCCATCGAAAATTGGATTTGCGCTGCAGCGCAGACACCGGAGTCCCTGATTAACCGCTTCCCCGGGCGAATAACCCAGTTCCACCTCGGCGACACCGATTCTGCGCTCTATGGGCAGCGCGTCGGGGTTTCGCCGGGAGGCTGTCTGATAGCCGGGATTGATGACGGGAAGGGAAAACCCATCTCCCGGCTCGTGAAGCAGCGCTTGCCGCAAAGGCTCGATGGGTGCCCACTGGAAATGGGTCTGGACGCCTGCCTGACCGCCTGAAAGATAGGTGTGAATGGAGCGAGCGGCCCGGTGTCCGTTTTCCACTCCTTCGATGAATATCCGGGGTCCCTGGGCGACGTCCCCTCCCGCGTACACGCCCGGAGCGGTCGTGGCCAGGGTTTCGGGATCTATGCGGATTGTCCCTCGCGGCGTCGTCTCGATGCCGTCCTCCTCACCGATCCAGGACAGGTCGGACGCCTGGCCGACGGCTACGATCACGGAATCGCAAGGAATCACGCGCTTCGTGCCGGGTTCGAATTCCGGGCTGAAGCGACCCTCTTCGTCACGGGTACGGATGCACGTGTGGACTTCCAGCCCAACCACCCGGCCCCCGTTCTCTACGATACGAATGGGTCCCACCCGAGGCTCGATCTCGATCCCCTCATCCATCGCTTCTTCAATCTCGAAATCCGACGCCGGCATCTCGTCGCGGGATTCCAGGCAGATGACATGGACACTCCTTGCTCCCACGCGCATCGCCTCGCGGGCCACGTCCATCGCTTCCCGCATGAGGACGGCGTCTTCCGTTTGATCGGCCGCGCTTGCGGGGGCATCCGCCTCGCCGGCGACCCGGGCGGCGACCCGCGCGGCGTCCATGGCCACGTTTCCCCCGCCGATCACGACGACTCGCTCGCCCAATTCGACGCGGAAGTTCAGATTCACGTTCAGCAGAAACTCGACGGCCCGGAAAACACCGTCCGCGTCCTGCCCTTCCATGGGAAGAGAGCGACTCACATGAGCGCCGATGGCGATGAACACCGCTTCAAAGCCTTCCTCGCGAAGAGCGGCGAGGTCGAAGTCCCGCCCGATGGCTTTGTTCAGCCGAAGCTCCACGCCCAGGCTGAGTATGGCCTGGATCTCGGCCTGAACGAGATCCCGCGGAAGACGATATTCAGGAACCCCGAGCATCAGCATGCCTCCGGGGACTTCCTGTTTTTCGAAAACGCTCACGTCATAGCCGAGCAGGGCGAGATCGTGGGCGCAGGTCAACCCCGCCACGCCCGAGCCGACAACGGCCACCTTCTTCCCCGCCGTCTCTACCTGCGCGGACTTGCGGCGGGCCGCCTCCAGTACCGAGAAATCGTTGATGGTGCGCGTGGAGGGCTGAAAACGGAGGTCCCGCAGACTCCCGAGACTCCGGCGCGAGAAGGAGGATTCTCCCCTGGCGGACGACAAATCGGCCTCTACTCCGTAGCGCTCCGTTACGAATCGTTTGAGCGCCCGGATGGCGACAGGCGCATCGATGTTTCCCCGACGGCAGGCCGCTTCGCATGGCGCCGCACAGACGCGTCCGCAAACCGACGCAAAGGGGTTGGGTCCCCGGGCGATGATGTACGCGCGCTCGAAGTCCCCTTCGGAGATGGCGGTAACGTAACCCCGCGCGTCCGTGTGGACGGGACAGGCCGCCTGACAGGAAATCGTTTCCCGCCAATGGTCGTGGCCGGGTAACTCGACCCGAAAGGAGCGCTCGGGGAGGGGAGCGTCCGGAACCCTTGAATCCATCCTCGCAGTCCTATTTCGCCAGGGAGCGGATGAATGCGACCATGTTTTGGACATCGGGGTCCGAAAGAACCCCGCCCCAGGGGGGCATCAACGGCGATTTGCCTACCGCCACGCCGCCGAGCTTGGTGATCTTGGCGATATACTCGTCCGATATGGTCTTCATATATTTGGCGTCCGTGTGATTTCTCGGCTTCGGGTTGAGCGCACCGGCCGCGGGACCGTCGCCCTTGCCCGCCGAGCCGTGACAGGAGGCGCAAAGCTGCTGGTATTTGACCTTGCCGGCCGCAGCGTCGCCTTTTTGTTGAGCGGCCCCGTCATTAGAGGACCAGAAAAAGATCGCCATTCCGAGTACGCAGCCGGCGCAGATGAAAAACCTTCTCGATCGAGACATTCGCATTCAACCTCCCTCACGATTCTACGGGGAAAACCACCATCTCCACTAAAGCGTCCGGGGAACGAAACTAAGACTCGTCAGCGAATGCTTGTGCGGAGATTCTCCAATCTTCTTCAATCGTCCCTTGCCCAGCTTGTACCGATAGCGGTTGGTCAAGGGATCCGGCACCCGATGAACCACCGAATTGGCCGGATTTTCGGGAAAGCCGAAATAGGCGAAGGTGACACCCTCCCGAACCGCATCCGTGACGATGGCCACTGCGGTGAAGCTCCCCTTGCTTTTCTTGATTCGTCCGGCCTTCATCAGCTCGGTAAACGTCTGCTCCTTGCCGTCGACGCCGATGTATCCTCCCGTCTGCACGAGCAGGTCGTCGTTCTCGATGGCCACGAGGTCTCCGGACTCGATGCCTCGGGCGCGGGCGTCTTGCGGGTTAATTTCCAGGAACTGCTGCGGCCATCGCTGCATGATATAGGGACGCCGCTTGTCGTCGTAGCCGGATTGCCAAAGCTCGTTTATCCGGCCGTTCGTCACCCACAACTCGTCTCCTTGCGGAGTGACCCGATCGTAGAAATCCTTGAAATCTTCCCAGTAGCTTTTCAGCAAAACCGCCTTGCCGCTCTGGGTCCCGAAGGAGGTAAGCCATTTCCTGTGCATCGTGGGCCCTTCCGGGGTTCCCAATTCAAGGGTCTCGTCGTGGAGCCGCTTCGTCCCGACGAGTTCTCCCTTGACCATGCGGATGGGGGTTTGAATGCCGGCGGTTCCGTATTCGCGGAGCAGTTCGTGGCCTCGTTTCCCCTCGCGCTTGGCCTTCACCACGAGTGGATGGTAGTTGAGGACCCCTTTGCGTCCGAAGCGGGCCGCCTCCTCGAAGATTTGGTTGCTGTTCTTCCAATCGAAACCCTTGAATCCCATCTTCCTGGCGAAGGCCGCGATGATCCACCAGTCGGGCCTGGCCTCTCCGGGGGGGTCGGCGAACTTGCTGTACAGCCGGAGGCGACGCTCGCCGTTGCACCGGGTGAAGTCTTCCTCGCCCCAGGTGGCTGCCGGAAGCACCAGATCCGCATACTCGGTTCCGATCGGAGAGACGGGGTAGATGTCCTGGTTGGCCACGACCATGCCGCCGGCGTCCACCCGCCGCTTCAGGGCGTTCACCGCCGTCTCGACGTCAAAGCTCTCGATCTGATGGGGGTTGTTACGAGTCAATCGCTGGAAGACGCCCATCAATTCCTGGGATGCCGCCATGGCCTGACACCAGGTGGTTCCGATGACCCATGCGAAACGGACGTGGCCATCCACGACCCACCGGTCCAGATCGATTTCTTTCTTCCGGCGTCCCGGCGCCTTCTCCGGAGACATGACCCTCGGATAACCGGCTGCGCCCATCCAGCCCCGTTGATGCCCCCCTCCGCGCGAGATCACACGGCCCGGCCGGGACCCGGCCCCACAAACCAGCCCGAGGGCCGCGAAGGAAGCCGTGTTCCCGAAGCTGTTGCACCAGTAATTTCCCTTCTCGAGCATGAACGAGGTTTTCTTGCGCGTCCCGTCGGGTTTGGGCTTGGCCAGGATTTCAGCGGTCTTCCGGATGGACTCTACGGGCACGCCCGAAATCTTGGCGGCTTGGTCCAACTCGGCGTAGGGATAGCTGAGAACCCACTTTTTGTAGCCCTCGAAGTCGGTCCCGTACTTGCCCCAGGTCGTGACCCACTGCCACGGCGTGTTGCGGGTTCCGCGTCCCATGCCGGCGTTGATCTCCCACTTGTTCGCCAACTTTCGCGCAATCCACTCCTTATCCTCCCAGCCGTTTTCGAGGATCAGGCGGATGATGGCCAGGTGAAGGACCGTATCCGTTCCCGGAATCACCGGAAGGAAGAGCCCCCCCTGTTTCTCACCATAGACCACGCCCGTTGTCTTCCGGGGAAGGGCGAAGATCAGCTTCTTGCCGGGCGTTTTCCCTCCCATGATCCAGGAGGTGAACAACACGGACTTGGTTTCCCACGGGTCGACGCCGGAGAAGAAAATAACCTCGGCCTCTCCCCAGTCGTCATAGGAGGCGCTGAAAGGGTTGATGCCGGAAAAATCGATCCCGGGCGTGTCCGGGCCGGGACCCGGCTTGTCGTGCGGGGCGTAGGCCGGCGTCCCGATGGCGCGGAAAGCGAGCTTGGAGATGGCGTAGGTATTTTCGAAATACTGATAGGAATACGTCTTCATGGCCCAGGCGTGCTCGCCGTACTTCTCGAGGACATGTTTCGAGATTCCCGCCATGACGCCCAGGGCCGTATCCCACGAAACCTCCTGGAGGGTTCCACCAACCCGCATCATCGGCTGACGCAGGCGATCCTGGGAGGGTTCGTTGGGATTAAAAAGCTTCTTGGCCAGGACGCCGCCCCGGATGGAGTGGTTCCCCCCGACGTTCACGACCTTCGAATCCTTGTCGGGCATGACGATAACGTGGTGGGGGCGGCCGTTGGCCATAATAATGTTGTGCATGTTCGGGCTGATCCAGGCGCCGCTCATCATGCCGGTGGGGAAATCGACGCCCAGGGCATTCTCCCCGCCCTTGGGCCCGCCCTCGCGCCCGACCGGCCACCGGTACACCTTGTACCCGCAGCCTACGATGCAATAGTCACACACCGTGGTGAAAACCTCCGCGTCCGGCGGCGGGAGGGGGACACTGTCTTCCGCAAGGTAGTAGTTCGTTACCCTTCTTGCCATGGTGCGTCCTCCTCAGCGTTGCAGCGGCGCAAGGTTCGAGTGATAACCGTATATGAGGCCCATCATCCCAATCGCGTAGATGTCGTCTCCACGGGTCTCCAGAACGACCTGGGGGAGGCTTTCCGTGGCTTGCCCCGCCGCGACCATACCGTGCTTCATCAGGTCAAAGGACGTCAGATGAAAAGGGCACGGGCCTATGGCCTTGTACTTCCCGTTGTAGGTGCCCTGAAGGGGACCGCCCATGTGGGTGCAAAGGGTGCTGAACGCCACGACGTCTCTCTGCGAACCGACGCCGCCGCCGGCCTCGACGCCCAACTTGATCAGCATGCATCCCGAGAAGACGTCCTTCCACGGATATTGGAAGTATTGCGGCGCATCGACCTTCAGACTGCTGAGTTTTCCGATTTTCTTGCGGGGATAATCAGCCTTCTGTAAGGCCGCCCCGGCCAGACCGGGGATGCCCTGGACCAGCACCACGCTCACGGCGGCTCCGCCGGTCAGGAGAAAGGCCCGCCGGGACATGCAAGGCCGGTTTTCCTTGGCTTCCTGAGTCATGGATTCCTCCTTACGGCATGGCCGCGTACGGCGGCAGTTCAGGGGGCTGGACGAGCAAAGGCTTATCGCTCGAGAGCGACTCCAGGAAGGCCAGCAGATATTCCTTCTCCTCGTCTGAAAGCCCCAATTTCTTGAGAAGGGGACTCTTGTTCGAGTCCTGCCCGCCTCCTTCGTCATAAAAATCAATGACCTCTTCGAGCTCGAAAAAAGCGCCGTTATGCATAAAAGGGGCCGTGTATTTCAGTTCCCGGAGGCTGGGGGTGCGGAACTTCCCCCGGTCGGCTTTCCTCTTGGTGGTGTAGTAGAGCCCCAAATCCCGGTCCGCCTTTCGGTACACGGATTCAGGAACCCCTCGAATCACGTGCTGAAAACGAAGCGTTATCTGCCGCAGGGGGTCTTCCTCGAACGCGGGATTTTGGGGAACGCCGATGTTGTGATAGTCATCGTCCGACAACAGAGACCCATTATGGCACTGGACACACCGGGCCTTTCCGCGAAAAAGAGCCAACCCCCGCTTCGCGCTTTCGGAAAGCGCTTTGCGGTCTCCTTTCATGTAGCGGTCGAACGGCACGTCCTTCGCACTGGAAATCAGTGTGCGCTCGAAGGCCGAAATGGCGCGCCAGGCGTCGTCGATGGTCGGCCAGGCGACTCCGAATACCTCACGAAAGCGTTTGACGTACTCAGGCACCTGACGCAGACGCTCCTCCATCATCATGGTGTCGCCGTTTCCGGCCACGTTGCCGGTGGCGGCGCTCTTGGCCTGGGCTTCCAGACTCGGAACCTCGCCGGCCCAGAACAATTTTGCGTAATAGGCTGAATTCAGGATTGTCTGGGAGTTCCTCCAGTGCTGCGTGCCCGGATAACCCCGGCTCAGATCCCCCCCGTCTCCCCAGCCGCTCTCCGGGCTGTGACAAGATGCGCAGGACGTGCTGGCGTCCCCCGACAACCGGGCGTCAAAAAAGAGGAGCTTGCCCAACTCCACCTTGGCCGGAGACATGGGGTTGTCCGCCGGAACCGGAACCGGCGGAAGGGGCCCCAGGGGAGGAAATTTCCCCTCCTGGGCCGAGACCGCTCCTCCCATCAGAAGGGCGGCGATGAAGCAAACGGCCATTGTGGAACCTAAGAACCAATTCACCAGTCGTCCTTTCATGGCCGCCTCCTCAATTATCGCCGAGCTTGCGAACTTCATAATCGGGAAGTTCCGGCGCCTTCACGGAAACCGCATCGCCGGAAAGACTCTTCAGGAACTCCACCAGGGCCTTGCGCTCATCCGCCTCGAGGCCCAGGGGTTTCAGCCGTGGACTCTTGTTGGGGCTCCGGCCGCCGCCCCTGTCATAAAAGGCGACGACGTCCTCCAGCGCGGCGAATGCGCCGTTGTGCATGTAGGGAGCCGTCCGGGCGGCTTCCCGCAGGGTCGGCGTGCGGAACTTGCCCCGGTCGCTCTCTTCTTTCGTCACGACGTAGAGGCCCGGATCGGCCCGAAGGTTCATGAAATTCGGAACGCCGATAACCTTGTTGAACCGGCGGAAAGTGATGTGGCGCAGCGGATCCTTGAATATCTGCTCGTTTTCAGGAACGCCGAGCGCATGAAATTCGCCGTCGCTCAAAAGAGATCCGCTATGGCACTGGACGCAACCGGCTTTCCCCTGGAACAAGGCGAGTCCCTTTCGAGCCTGGGAAGAAAGCGCCTTCTGGTCGCCATTGAGGTACGCGTCAAAAGGAACATTCCGGGAGGTGATGGTATGGAGGAACGCCGCGACGGCCTTAAGCGCCCCGCCGAAGGAAGGCTCCCCTCCGTAGGCCTCTTTGAATTTTTTCACATAAGAGGGAATCTGCTTGAGCCGCTCGGGAAACAGGCGGCCATCGACCAGCATGAAGTGGGCCTCGGTGAGGTGATCCCGCACGAGCGTGGGCAGGTCGGCCCCGCTCAGGCGACCGTCCCAGAAGACGCGTTTGTTGTAGGCGGCGTTCAGGAGGGTTTGCGCGTTTCGGAAATACTTGCTTCCGGGATAGCCCGTGGACAGGCTCTGTCCATCGCCCCATCCCTTGGCGGGTTCGTGGCAGGTGGCGCAGCTGATCCCTCCGTCCCCCGACAACCGGGGATCAAAGAACAGATACCGGCCCAGTTCAGTCTGTGCGGGCTTCTGGGCCTTGGGCGCCGGAAGGGGTGCGAGAGAGGCCCCCCAGCCGGCGGCAGGAAGAAAAACCCAGGCAGTCAGTAGGATTCCGCTGAGCATCCGACACCCGACAGCGCGAAGTAAATCCATTCCCCCTACCTCCAATGCCGGCTTGTCTATCCCCTATAGGACATCCGTCTCATCCGTGACGGAAATTCGGCCTTATTTCGAAGAGAACGTGAAAGCGGCGGTCTCCTTTCCACCGGCGGAAACGGCGACCTTTTTCTTCTGCATCCCCAGAGCCGGATGCCACGCCCTCAGGGAGTATTTCCCCGGGGGTATATTCTCGATCCGAAAAGTCCCGTCCGCGCCCACGATCGCGTAATAGGGGTTCCTCGCCACGAAGAGAAATCCCTTCATCCAGTTGTGCACGTCACACTCGATCCGGACGATCGGGCTTCGGCGGACCTTGGCCTTGCGGACAACTTTTTTCCGAAATTTGGGTTGAGAGATGTTCCACATGGATCGCTTGGAGCGTCCTATGATCTCGTAGGTGTGAATGTTGTGATGGGCGGCGTCGCTGTTCAGGATGGTGACTTTGCCCCCTTCGGCGACTACTTGCAGGTAGGGGACATAGGCGCACTTCTTCTGGTCCACCACGGCGCTCTGGATTTTCTTGGGAAAGGCCTCGCCCTGCTTGACCTTGTGGAGATAGACGATCACGCCCCGGAGAGCGCCGTCCTTTACGTCCACCTCCTGGCGGGTGACCTGGCCCTTGCCGCAGGCGTCATGGTCCTTGGTAATGATGTATTTCACGGGGGCGGGAGGAGCACCCTTGAAGCTCACGCGACCGGTGATGGTTCCGCCGCTGGTGGTGGATACGACTTTGTACTTTGCTGAGGAAGAGTCGGGAGAAAAAAGAAAAAGCAGGGAAAAAACGAAAGGTAAGAAGAATCTGCACATCATTCGAGAGACTCCCTGGCGATATCTTCCGTTAGCTTACGTCATCAACCATTCCAGATCGTTTTCGTCCTCGTCATGCGGCGGCGTGCCGTGAAGGAGCGGGAATCTCCTTTCGATGAGTGGGTACGAAATCGTGCGTCCTTTACATAAGTTTTTTATCCGTATCTCTACTATCAATATAGTGATACTTCTTGCGTGTTGCAACAAAAATTGGAATTTGCCCATCTTCCCGTGAGCCGGCGCCGGACCCGGGTGGCGACTTCTTGGGGAACGAAATGGCCAAGAGCTGCTTCGCCACGATGGAGTGCGAACGCATCGACCGGCGTTCGTTCCATAAATGGTAGTTGTAAATACCACGAATATAATCTAAATTTGATGTATTCCAGACGAAAAAGCCGCCGGGTCGTGAGTCATTGGCGTGTAATGAGAGAGATAAGGCCAGGTATCCGCAAGACGCAAGGTTTTTATGTGTCAAATTTTCAGATCAACCACATCAGGGAAATACCGGAAGCGCTTGCGGTTGGGTTTGCTGTTGGTGTTCTTGATCTGTTTTCGACGATTTGCGATGCGGAAGAAATGTATGGATAAGCGGAGAATCTGAATGGTCCGGTCAAATGGAAAGGTAGTGAATGTCGTCGCAGAGACCCCGCAAATGTCGCAGGAGATTCTCAACAGCCTGAGACAACTCGGTTTTACCGATCATGAATCCCGTGTTTATCTGGCTATTTGTGAATGCCACCCGGCGACCGGTTACGAAATAAGCAAGGCTGCCCAGCTTCCCCGAAGCAATGCGTATGACGTTCTTAAATCCTTGGAGTCAAAAGGAGCCGTGCAGCCCATTAGTGAAGATCCCGTGCGATACATCCCCCGCGATCCCGAGGAATATCTCCTGGGCGTCGTCGATAATACACGGAAAATTTGCGATGAACTCTCCACGGTTTTGAAGAAGAAATCCGATTCGAATGATCAGATGTATATCTGGATGTTGGTTGGAAAAAAGAAAATTCAAAACAAAATTTCAGAGATGATTACAGGCGCAAAACGCCACGTCTGGATAAAAGGGTTTGAAGGAGCGGTCGATTCTTATTTGGAAGACCTCAAAAGTGCGGCTGGCCGCGGAGTTGAGGTCATACTGATTCTCTATAATGACGCTGCCGAAAAAATCGAACGGTATCCTGAATTTATCGTGATTCCCCACGAGAGCACCGGCATCAAAGTCACCTCTTTGTCCAATACCAAAATTTCGATGTCGGTGGATTCCACCGATATGCTGTTAGCCGTTTCGGGAGAGGAATGGGGAGGTTCCTATTCTCGCAATCAGTCCATGGTCTATGTGATCGAAGGATATTTCCTTCACGAATTCTATTTGGCGGAAATTTACGGGAAACATAGTAAAATTCTTGAAAAATCGTTTGGCCCGGGTCTCAAGCATCTCAGAGATAGGTATATGCCGCCGTCCAGGAATCAATTGCTATTTTCCTTTGATGGCGCGCATGGCTCCAATGATTACGAGAAAACAGAGAAACGCTAGTGCTCATAAGGGAAAAGGAGATACAAAGTGGCATTTTCGGTAAGACGGGTCGTTACCGGGCACGATGAGAACGGCAAGGCGGTCGTCAAGATCGACGAGCTGATGAGCGAGCCCCGCTCAAACAGGCCCGGAAACGAGGGGCATGGCATATGGGCTACCGACGTATATCCGGCCGACCTGAATACCGACGCCGACGGCAAGGCGATGGAACCCGGGCCGCCGGGTTCGACGACCTCGAAGATCAGGGTCACGAAATACAGTCCCGGCGTTACGTCCCGGATGCACCGGACCCATTCGCTCGACTACGTGGTGGTCATGAAGGGCGAGATAGACATGGAACTCGATGATGGCGTCATGGTACATCTGAAGGAGGGCGATGTGTGTGTGCAGCATGGGACGATTCACAACTGGATCAATAACGGCACGGAGCCCTGTGTTATCGCGTTCACGCTTCTGGCCGCCGATCCCGTCGCCATCAACGGTAAAGAACTCGAGGCCACCGGCTGACGCGAGGCATTGGTGTCTCGAAATTAGACATGCAAGCCGTTCAGGGGGTAACCAACAATGCCGGTAGCGCAGATACGCGGAATTCAGATGAACTACGATGTGCTTGGGGATACGGGATCCTGGGTTGCGTTGGCGCCCGGTGGACGGCGGGGGATGGAAGGGATTCAGGAGATGGCCGAGGCGCTCGCCGGAAAGGGGTATCGCGTCCTGATTTTCGATCGCCGCAATTGCGGTGCGTCGGATGTCGGAATCTCGGGCGGTGTTTCCGAGTTCGACGAATGGGCCGACGATCTGTTCGAGTTGACGAAACAACTCGGCGCACAGCCCTGTGTCGCCGGCGGCGTATCGTCCGGCTGCCGGACCTCGGTCACCTTCGCCATCCGTCACCCCGAAGCCGTCTCCGGGTTGTTGCTCTGGAAAATGTCCGGAGGCGCGTATGCCACCTTGAATCTCGGCGTTCGATATTACACCGAATATATCAAGGCGGCCGGCCTCGGCGGCATGGAGTCAGTCTGCGAAACGGAGTTCTTCTCTGAGCGCATCGGGGAAAATCCACGAAATCGCGATATCCTGATGGCGATGAGTCCTAATGATTTCATCGAAGTCATGGTGCGCTGGATGATCTCCTTCATATCGGGCGCAAACCAGCCGATGGTCGGAGCGAGCGAGGAGGACTTGAGAAACATAAAGGTTCCCGCGCTATTATTCTGCGGGAATGACCGCCACCATCGGCGAGAAGCTTCGTTCGACACCCAGAAGCTCATTCCCGGGAGCGAACTGGTCGATCTCGGTATGCCGGTTCTCGACGTTGATGCCGCGCCGCCGGAGGAATGGGCCAGGTACACGCCGCAGATGGTGGAAAAGTTTGACGAATTCATAAAGCGGCGGATAACGGCGGCAGCCTAAGCTGGAGGCGGCATCTGGTTTTCGGGCATAACGCAGGTGGAGTCGTGTTGGAGGAATAAAAAATAGCTGATGAACGCACCGACTATGAACCATTGGATCACCTGAAACGAAATGATCTTCCTCGGTAAAGACTTGAACCTTCAATCGGACCGATAAAGGAGGGAATACAATGAAGAGATTCTGGATAATTGGGATGGTAGTAGCGGTTTCACTGTTGATGGCGGCCGGTTATGCGGATGCCGCCCCGAAGGGCAAGGTCGTAGTAGGCATGTCGTCGTCACCCCCGACATTCGACCCGCACCGGGTCACCGGATTTCCGATGCATCAACATTACCCGCTGGTGTTCGACAACCTCTTCAATCGCGATTACAGCGGCAAGATGATCCCCGCGTTGGCTACCTCGTGGAAACATATCAACCCGAAAGTATTGGAACTCAAGATTCGCCAGGGAATTAAATTCGCCAATGGTGAGGACGTGGACGCTCATGCGGTAAAGTTCAGTCTGGACCGGATCAGGGATCCCAAACTCAAGAGTCGTCAACGGCGAATTGTCGCCACCATAAAAAAAATAGTGGTGGTGGATAAATACACGGTCCGGATTCACACGAAAAAACCCGATACATTCCTGCTCGAGCCAATGGCCAACTACGTTCTCATCGTGCCGCCCAAGTATTACTCCAAGAATAGCCTGGAATTTCTTGCGAGAAATCCGGTGGGTAGCGGCCCTTATAAACTGGTGCGGTGGAAGAAGGGTGAAGAAATTGTCTATGAGGCCAGGCCCGGGTACTGGAATCCATCCAAACAACGCATCAAGTCAGCCGTTTACAAGATTATTCCCGAGCCGAACACTCGCGTATCGGCACTGTTGGCCGGAGACGTCGATTTCATAGACGTGGTTCCTCCCCCTTTGGTCAATATGCTGAAGAGCAGCCCCGCTATCGATGTCATCACAGCCCCTTCCAGGCGTACGTGCAATTTGGGGATGATAATAAAAGGCAAAGCTCCCTGGACCGACGTCCGGGTGCGAAAGGCTCTGAACTACGCCCTGGACAAGGACAGCCTCTTGAAGAATATTCTCCAGGGATATGGGAAAGTTGTCGCTTCAAACGTAGGGCCGGGTAGTTTCGGCTACAACCCGGCTCTCAAGCCTTATCCCTACGATCCCGCCAAAGCCAGGAAAATGCTGGCGGAGGCCGGATACCCGAACGGTTTCGAAGTCGAAATTATTGTGGCCCTGGGACGATTTTTGATGGGCAAGCAGGTGACGGAAGCCATCGCCGGCCAACTGGCCCAGGTGGGTATAAAGGCGCGGGTCAAAGCAATTACGTGGGGCGGTTATAACAAGCGCAGCAAGACCCGCTGGGAGCCTCATACGAAACCCTTCTTTTATTTACAGTGCCGGATGGATATGTACGCCCACTCGGCGTTTATGTACTCGGGGCAGGTCCACAGCCGATCTCCTCGCGGCGGGTTCCGTGACAAGGAGATAGATAAACTCATTGACAAGGCCCGCACCATTATTGACGACAAAGAGCGTGAGCGCTTCTACCAAAATATCAACCGCATCATCCACAGCGAAAAAACGCCGCTGATTTTTCTGTGGCGGCAACATCAGATTCACGCGAAAAATAAGCGTATTCAGTGGAAGCCGCGCGGAAATTCCACCATCATGCTCACTGATATGGGCTTGAAGTAATGAATTATGCCGTGATTATCAGGAGCCGGCGGATGGAACCGCCGTCATAATGCGCGTCTTGGGGAGGCGGGAGTATCGACGGCCTGTCAGGGGAAGATACAGTCGTCGATCTCCTGCTGCTCCCGGCGCACTTTCGACCGGGAAGAGCCGGTATTTCTTGAACCGGGGGATGTCACGGAAGTCGGGATGGAGGGACTCGGCAGGTTTCGGGACACGGTGGCGGCGCCCGAAAGTCGGGAATATCCGTTCCCGATTCATCAAAAGGCCAGATTCGCTCTGAAAATGGTCTACGGAGAGGCGTCCCATGGACAAACCGATTGACTCGCGCGACATGAGCAGCGTCCCTGGAGAGAGATCCATCGACAAACCGGAACTCCCTCCCCAAGGAACCGTTTCCACGCTTGTCGCCGACACGGAAACGCTCGGCGGCGGGCCCGTCAAAGTAGGCCGCTACAGGAATTTCGAGGTCTTCTCCGATGAGCGTCCGCGCAGCGGTGGAACCGATCTTCACCCACAGCCTCTTACCTACATTTGCATGGGGATCGGGTTCTGACTGCTCACCCAGCTCGCGCGGTTCGCGCAAATGATGAAGATCGACATCAGGAACGCTTCCGCCCGCGTGGAGATGGATTATTTCCGAAAAGGTTCCGTTCTCAAAGGCACGGTGGATTCCCGCTGGACCGAAGCCCGATCTTTTCTCAAGTTCGAATCCGACGCGCCTCCAGACCGCCTCGCCCTTCTTGTTCGAAATGCCAAGGGCGGCTGTCACGGTGAGAGTTTGCTCAAGTACCCTGTTCCGCTTAAGAGCGAGGTGCTGGTGAACGGGGAGGAATTGAATTGGGAGGGCGAACCTGAGAGCTGATCGCAATTGCCGCTATACGAGGATAGAGTTTGCCGTATAGGAATAACTTTGCCCGGTGATCCCTGTTCGATGGTGGCTTGTTTTCTGCTTTTATGAGGAGAATATGGAGGCAGGCGTAAACAATGCCTCCGACATTCCCAGGACACTCCAATGACTGGATTTGTTTTCCGGCGGCTTATTCAAGCTATTGTGCTGATCAAGTGCGTCCTGATTTTTGTTTTCCTTCTACTTCATCTTACGGGCGATCCGCTCACCGTAATGGCCCCGGATGACGCCACGCAGGAAGATTTAATGATTCTGCGAAAACAGATGGGGTTCGATAAACCCCTGATCGTTCAATACGCCCGATTCTTCGCCGGCGCGGTGCAGGGCGATTTTGGTAAATCCTGGGATCAGGGGGAACCCGCCCTCAAGGTTGTGCTCGAACGGATGCCCGCTACCATCCAACTGGCCTTGACCGCCTTTGTCATATCCGTCCTTATAGGCATTCCACTGGGCTGCCTGGCCGCTCTCAAGGAAAATACGGCTTACGATCAAAGTCTCATGGCCGGGTCGGTCGTAGGACAGGCCGTGCCGAATTTTTGGCTGGCGCTGATGATGATCCTCTTCTTTTCAGTGTACCTCCGTTGGCTCCCGTCGTTTGGGCGGGGGGGACTGAGTCACATCATCATGCCCGCATTCACGGCAGCGACTTTCCATATTGCACGGCTGGCGCGGCTGATGCGCTCGGAAATGCTCGAGGCGTTGCGTCAGGATTACGTTCTGACGGCACGCTCTAAAGGCGTGCGTGAAAGGCTTGTCGTTTTTCGACACGCGCTCAAGAATTGCTCGATCCCCATCGTCACGCTGCTCGGGATAGACCTCGGCCTCCTTCTGGGAGGAACGGTCATCATCGAGACGGTGTTCGCCTGGCCGGGTGTAGGGCGCCTGACGGTACAGTCTATCCATAACCGTGATTTTCCTGTCGTTCAGGTCTCCGTGTTCCTCCTTGCATCCATCTTCGTCATCGTCAATTTGATCGTGGATGTCCTCTATAAATATCTCGATCCGAGAATTGAATATCGATGAGCGAATTCGAAAAGTCGCTGACACTTCCAAATCAGCTTGCAGAGGAATTCACGGACAAGTCCTGGAAAGCGGAACTCCTGGGTTCCATCTGGAGACAGAAGTCCGCCCTGGTGGGAGTGGTGGTGCTCACGACAGTATTGCTGATTGCGATTCTGGCCCCCCTTCTCGCCCCCATGGATCCGGCGGCGCAATCATTGAACCGTGTCATGAAGCCTCCCATGTGGTCGCAAGACGGCCGCATCTTCATCCTGGGAACGGATCATCTGGGACGAGACCTCCTGAGCCGGCTTATTTACGGCTCGCGTGTTTCGATCATCGTGGGTTTCACCTCGGTGCTGTTTTCGGCCGGAACGGGTCTCGTCATCGGCCTCCTTGCGGGTTATTTCGGCGGCAGGGTCGATTATATTCTGATGCGGATAGCAGATTTTATTCTGGCGTTTCCTGCGATCCTGCTGGCCCTTGCAATCATTTCCGTGTTCGGCGCGAGTCTGTTTCTCATTATTGTGGTCATTTCGTTGCGGCTTTGGACTATCTACGCCCGAATCGTGAGGGGGAGTGTACTCAAATTGCGGGAAACCGAGTTCATCATTGCAGCGCAAGCGATGGGCAGCAGCCACAGCCGCATTATTTTTCACCATATTCTTCCCAACGTCATGGCGCCCATCATCATCATAGGCTCCCTTTATCTGGGACGTATGATTGTCATCGAAGCAGGGCTCAGTTTTTTGGGGCTGGGCGTGCCTCCGCCGACACCGACCTGGGGCGGCCTCTTGAGCGAAGGCCGCATTTATATTTTCGTCTCCTGGTGGATCGTCACTTTTCCCGGTCTGGCAATAACAATTACGGTGATGGCCACCAATCTGGTCGGAGACTGGTTGCGGAATTACCTGGACCCTCGATTCAAGGCCCGCTGATTTTACACCGCAAACAAGGCGCTGCGGGCCGGACTTTGGAGGAGCGTCGCGCGATGGTCCGGCAGGAGTGCTCCGGGACGCGCGGGAGTTTTAATCGGTCCGCCTTCGTTCTGATTACATGCTCCAGGAGGCGGATTCCATCCGAGACGAAGAAAAACCCATACCTTACATGAGATCAATAGGACAAAGAGGTTTTTGGACGGATGTAAATGACTGGATAAATCAAAAAAGGTGAAAAACAGTAAAAAATTCGAAAAATAAATGAAAATTTATCGTGTTGATTTCAGGCTGGTTATGGTGATTTCAGCCGAAACGGACCCATACCCCCCATGTTGACATTTGGGCGCAGTGGCGTAATCTTCGAAGAGGCGGGGCGAGACCCCGTGGGGGGGGTATCAACTCATCCGGCGGGAGAGAACATGAAGATTTTCATCGATACGGCGAACGTGGAAGAAATCAGGGAAGCGGTATCCACCGGCATTCTGGACGGCGTGACGACGAATCCCTCGCTCATAGCGAAAGAGGGTGCGGACCACCACACGAGAATCAAGGAGATATGCGAGGTGGTCGACGGGCCGGTGAGTGCGGAGGTCATCGCCACGGAGGCGAACGAGATGGTCGAGGAGGGCCGTGAACTGGCCGCCATCCACGAGAACGTCGTCGTGAAGGTTCCGGTGGGCGTCGAGGGCCTGCGCGCCGTCAAGGCCATGCGCGAGGAGAACATCAACACGAACGTCACCCTCATCTTCAGCCCCATCCAGGCCATGCTGGCCGCCAAGGCGGGAGCTTCGTTCGTGAGTCCTTTCGTGGGCAGGCTGGACGACATCTCGAACCCGGGCATGGAGATGGTGCGGGACATCGTGCAGATCTTCGAGAACTATGATTACGCCACCGAGGTATTGGTGGCGAGCGTAAGAACGCCTATCCATCTGCTCGAAGCCGCGAAAATGGGAGCGGACGTCGCAACGGTGCCCTTTCAGGTGATTGCGCAACTGCTCAAGCATCCATTGACCGATATCGGGTTGGAGAAATTTTTGGCGGATTGGCACCGGGCGAATGAAATGCGCTGATCCTCCGGGAGGGTAGAACGATTATGCCGATGTATGAATTTCTTTGCGGAAACTGTGAAAAAGATTTCGAGACGATTGTTTCATCCGCGCAAGCCATCGATCTGGTGGAATGCCCTGAATGCGGGTCGCGGAAAGTGCACAAAAAACTTTCCGTGTTCGCCAAATCCTCTTCCGGCGCTGCGGCGTCGACGTCGGCTTTTGGCGGTGGATTCCCGGCCGGCGGGGGTGGCTGTGGAGGTATGTGTTCGTGCCACTAATCCCTCGGGGTTGCGTTTAGATTCTCTCGCCAAGCTGCCTGCGCTCTATCCTTTGGAAAATTTTTGAGGGGAGGACAATATGCCGCAAGACGAGCGAGTCAGTGTATTCGAAACCGCCGGCGCGCAGTTCGACCGAGCGGCGGACCTCATCGATTTAGATGATGAAATGCGGTTTCTCCTCAAGACTCCTTTCCGGGAAATGAAAGTCGAAATTCCCATCCGTAGAGACGATGGCTCCCTGGGCGTTTGGCAAGGCTACCGCATTCAGTTCAATGGCTCCCGAGGCCCATTCAAGGGTGGAATCCGCTACCACCACGAAGTGGATTTGGATGAGGTTCGCGGACTCTCGGCCTTGATGGCCTGGAAGACGGCTTTGGTCGATATTCCCTTTGGCGGCGGAAAAGGCGGCATCAGCGTCAACGTGAAAGAACTCAGCGTTTATGAGTTGGAGCGGCTGACCAGAAAATTCATCGCGCGTATCGACCACATTCTGGGACCATACCGCGATATTCCCGCCCCCGACGTGAACACGAACGCGCAGGTGATGGCGTGGATTTTTGATGAATACAGCAGCCGGCACGGGTATGCGCCGGGTTGTGTCACCGGGAAACCCCTGGCCATAGGCGGCTCCCCGGGGAGAGAGGCGGCCACGGGGCGCGGCGCCGTGATGGTGTATGAGGAGATAGCCAAAAGGGAAGGCTGGGACCCCGCATCCATGACGGCGGCGATACAAGGGTTCGGGAATGTCGGCTCTTTCGCCGCCAGGTTCATGGGTGAACTGGGAGTGAAGGTGGTGGCTATTTCGGGCAGCAGGGGCGCCTATTTCAATGGCGACGGCATCGACGTCGAGGCAGCGGCGGCGCACCGGAAGGAAACGGGTGGGCTGGAAGGTCTCGGCGGAGTCGAGGCGATCACCAATGAAGAGCTTTTGGCGCTCGACGTGGACGTCTTGATTCCGGCGGCTCTGGGCGGCGCCATTCATGCCGGTAATGCGGCGAACGTAAAAGCCCGGATTATTCTGGAAGCGGCCAATGCTCCCGTAACCGAAGGGGGCGAGAACATTCTGGCCGATGGCGGTGACGTCATGCTGATCCCCGACGTACTGGCGAGTTCGGGCGGCGTGACGGTCTCGTATTTCGAGTGGGTGCAGAACATCCAGCAATTCGGCTGGGATGAAGAGCGGGTGAACCGCGAGTTGGGCAGAATCATGGCGCGCGCCACTACGGAGGTGTATGAACTGGCCAAGGAGAAAAACGTGTCTTTGCGCACGGCGGCCTTTATCATTGCGGTTCAAAGAGTGGCGGAGGCGGAGCGCCTTCGCGGTTTGTAGGCCCAGTCATATTGGTGGAGTTTTCGTTGTCTGGATTCGTGATAGACGCTCAAGGCATCGAAAAATCCTTCGGAACCCTCAAAGCCGTCGATGGCGTCTCGCTTCAGGTGAAGGCCGGGGAGTGTTTCGGGATTCTGGGCCCGAACGGAGCCGGCAAGACCACGACAATCAAGATGCTGCATGGAGCCGTTCATCCTGATGCGGGCATCCTGAGGGTGCTGGGGAGAGACGTAATCACCCAGAGCCGGCCCATTCGTGCGCAGATGGGCATCGTATCGCAAGAAGATACCCTGGACCGCGATCTGACGGTATATGAAAATCTTTGGGTCTATGCCGGATATTTCAGCATCTCCAGGAAGGCGTCTTTATCCCGCATCGAGCATCTGCTCGATTTCATGCAACTCCGCGAAAAATGGAATTCAAAAATCAAGACCCTGTCCGGCGGAATGAAGCGGCGCCTCCACATCGCGCGCGCCCTGATTCATGAGCCGAAATTCCTGATTCTGGATGAACCCACCACCGGCCTGGATCCGCAGGCGAGGCATCTCGTCTGGCAGAGGC
Source organism: bacterium (assembly GCA_965218735.1). Taxonomy (GTDB): domain Bacteria; phylum UBA8248; class UBA8248; order UBA8248; family UBA8248; genus Bin107. Next base: position 167,550 of record CBDCMA010000008.1, read on the forward strand.
TCCGGGAACTCAAGGCGCAGGGCCTGACCATCCTTCTCACTACGCATTACATGGAAGAGGCGGCCCAGATGTGCGATCGCATCGGCATCATGGATACGGGAAAATTTCTGGTGGAAGGCGAACCACAATCCCTGGTGCAGGAAAAAGTGGGCGATGAGGTATACGAGCTCAAGGGCGGCGCCTCGGAGGAATTGCTCTATTCATTACAAAATCTTCCTGTAACCACCGAGGTCGTAGCGGATATTTTGTACCTGTACAGCCGCAACGGGATGCGGGTGATGGAGCATTTGATTTCTCACGGGCGGAAGGATTTTCTGAGGCGGCCGGCCACCCTGGAGGATTTATTTTTAAGGCTCACGGGCCGGGAGCTTAGAGATTGATGTTCCTCCCCCAGGCTCCGAGTCATCGCGCTTTTCGCGTCTGGGTTCGCCATCTGGTGTACTACCGCTCTTTTTACCTGGCGGAATGGGCAGGCAACCTGGGTGAGCACGTTTTGTGGCTGGTGGCGTTTGGTTACGGCCTGGGCCGGCTGGTGCCGAGTCTGGACGGCATCTCGTATGCGCAATTCATCGGTCCCGGGCTGATGGTTTCCGTCGCGATGTGGAACGCCACCTATGAGTCCACATACGGGGCTTATTCAAGAATGAGAATTCAGAATATCTATGAGTCCATGCTGATGGCCCCGCTCACGGTGGGAGACATCGTGCTGGGCGATCTTCTCTGGTGCGCCAGTCGTGCGCTGATTGGCTCGACGTTGATGCTGATCGTTTTGAGTTTATTCGGTTTGGTCGGCTCATGGTGGGCGGTGGCGATTCTTCCGGTTCTGTTTATCGAGGCGGTGATGTTCGCGGCCCTGGGGCTCATTGCGACATCATTGGCCCATAGCTTCTCGTTTTTCAATTTTTATTTCTCCGCCATCGTCATGCCCATGTTTTTCTTTGCAGGCACCCTGTTTCCCATCAAAGGGCTTCCGGTGTGGGTGGAACGGTTTTCGGACGCTCTCCCGCTTACCCATGCGGTGAGAATCTCGCGCGGCTTGTTCATTTATGGACATGTCGAGAATTTCATCTGGCATTTTTCTTTTCTGCTTGGCTTTACGCTTCTATTCCTGGTCGTCGCCTGTTTTCTGGTGAGCAGGCGGATGGTGGAGTAATCATGGGGTCGGTAACGAAAATCCTGCATCCCCCCGAACCTTTTTTGTTTCATGAGAGTTTATTGCGTTTTCGCGTCTCCAACGAGGAGTTCGTCAACTCCTACGCGGGCGGGGTGTACCGCAGGGTCGTGGAGGATGCCGATGGCAATCTGGTTTTCCTGGAAGCTGAAGACGAAGGCAATGGCCGGGGCGCGGTTCGGCTCCGAATAGCCACCGAAGGACGGATAACGAAATCGGCCCAGAGCAGGGGCCCGGACGCCATCGAACACGTTTTGGCTTTTGACCTTGATTTGAAGCCATTTTACAGGATGGCGAAGGGCGACGCGGATCTGGCTCCTGTGGTGAAAAAATTCAGAGGCCTCAAGCCGGTACGGTATTTGAGCGTATTCGAGGCCCTTGTTACGGCCATTACGGCGCAACAGGTGAATTTGACGTTCGCCGGCGCCATACGGGGGCGCATGGTGAAGCGATGGGGAAGAAAATTGCGCATCGACGGGCAGACGCATTACGCTTTCCCGCACCCGGAGCGTTTGGCCCGGGCGCGCGTGTCCACCTTGCGGGGGATGCAATTCTCGGAGCGAAAAGCGGAATATGTGATTGGTGTGGCGCGCGCCGCTATGGAGGGTCGATTGAATGAGAGCGAACTGCGGGTTCTCCCCATTGATGAGGCGGTGGCTCGCCTGACCGAGATACGGGGCGTGGGTCGCTGGACGGCCGAGCAAATGCTTTTTCGGGCGCTCGGCCGCGTGGAAGTGTTTCCCGGCGGTGATTTGGGAGTGCAGAAGGTCGTGGCGCGTTATTGTTTCGGGAAAGAGCGTGTGGATGAGGAGACTGCGCGCAAACGGGCAGACGGGTGGCATCCGTGGGCCTCTCTGGCGACGACCTACTTGTTCGCCGCATGGCGCGCGGGCGTCCCCTCTACGGGTGAAACAGAATAATCCTTGAGGATCAGGTGAATATATGAACAACACGCGGGTTTCCATCGAGGAGCGGGAAAAGAATCTGCTGGCGCCTTACGCCGCCCATAGCGCCGATTCTCTCGGGCGGAAGCATCCGGAGCCCGAGCACGACATGCGGACGGCCTTTCAGCGTGATCGCGACCGGATCATCCACACGCAAGCGTTCAGGAGGCTTGAGTACAAGACCCAGGTTTTTGTGAACCATGAGGGGGATCACTACCGGACGCGCTTGACGCACACGATAGAGGTGAGCCAGATCGCCCGTTCCATCGCGCGCTCTCTCGGCCTGAATGAAGAACTCGCCGAGGCCGTTGCCCTGGCGCACGATTTGGGGCATCCCCCTTTCGGTCATGCCGGAGAGAAGGTTCTGGATGAACTCATGAAAGGGCACGGGGGGTTCGAGCACAATTTGCAAGCCTTGCGGATCGTCGAGGTTTTAGAGAAGCGCTACCCCTCGTTCCCGGGTTTGAACCTGACATGGGAGACGCGCGAGGGAATCATAAAATATCTTCATCGCTACGAAGGTCCGATGCCTTCGGGTCTGACGAATAGAATCTCTCCCAGCCTCGAAGCGCAGGTGGTCGATGTGGCGGATGAGATTGCATACAACAACCATGATTTGGACGATGGCCTGTCCTCCCGGCTGTTCGATTTTGAAGATTTACAGGATACGCGCCTGTGGCGTGAACACTATGAAAGCTCGAAAAAATCTTTTCCCGGCTCTTCCTCGCGAGAGAGCAAACACGACACGATTCGGCGGATTATCAACTCACAGGTTCAGGATATCATCACCTCCGCATGTGAGCGCATCGAGAGCCGCAAGCTGAAAAACATTTCGGACGTCAGGGAACATGGGCATGACGTGGTTGTTTTCGGTGAAGAGATGAATGAGAGAAACACCGAACTCAAGCGCTTCCTGATGGAGCGGATGTATAGGAACGAACGCGTCGTGCGCCTGGAGAAAAGCGCCCGGAAAACATTGAGCGGATTGTTTCACTTCTATATCGCCGATCCCCATAAAATCCCGGAACACGCACGCAAAATGGAGAAAGTAGACGGGCGACACCGAATGGTCTGTGATTATGTCGCCGGGATGACGGACCGCTACGCCTTGCAGCAACATGAGCGATGGCTGGGTTCGTGAATATACGGAGTCACACAAACCCTCCCCCCCGGTCGGGTTTGACCCTCGCATTGGTCGGAATTGATAACAAAAACCGGGATGCGTGTTTGCCCGCATTTGCCGCAGTGGCGGGGGGCCGGGCGTGTGGCAAGATGCCGCCCGGCGGGCGATTCGCCCCCGAATAAATGAAAATAAGTGAAAATATCGATAAATATCGATAAATATCGATAAATTAAGATAAATAAGTGAAAAAAAGAAATACATAACTGACTGATACATAAGAGGTTGTCTCTTTTCTTCCCACGTATGGGAGCTAAGGGGGGCTTTCGGGCCATGAGGTTTTTTTCGGCCGTTTTCACGAAAATCACCAAATTGCGTACGGGAATACACAAGAGCCGAACGGAAAAATCACACCTTAGGGAGGAGCACGATATTGCTTCGATGGAACCCAGGAGCGGAATATATTACTTGATGTGAAGGGCGGCGAAGAGGTTGATGTCTTTTCTCTTCAAAAGGAGGAGGACGGAGCCCTCGAGGCGGGATTTGTCGATTGCCGAGCGAAACTCCTCGATCGTTTTCACAGGCCGGTGGTTTACCTCCTCGATCCTGTCGCCCGGCCTGATTCCGCTCCGCTCGGCAATGCCGCCCCGCAGAATCGAGGAGACCACCAGTTGATTTTCCGCATAGGGCAACCCGAAGCGCTGAGCGAGATGCGGGGTAAGCGCTTCTACCTTCATGCCCATGTGCGGATGTCGGGTCGTCGTTTGCGAATGGGGCGCCTCCGAGCGGCTTCCTATGCGTATATAGGCGCTCGCGATACGCTTTTCCCGGTAATATTTCACCAACACGAGGGAATCCGGTTTTGTGCGGGCTACTATGCGGGGAAGGCTCTGCCATGTACTGATCGATTTTCCGTCAAATTCAACGACCACGTCTCCTCTGCGCAGGCCGGCGCGGTGGGCAGGGCCACCACGTGTGACTTCGGTGAGCTTGGCTCCCTCGAATCGGGTAATCCCCAGGTTTTTCGCCTCTTTCCGGGGGACTGCGGCTATAGTCACACCCAGCCGGCCTCGCACGGGATAGCCCTTGTGGCGAAGGGAATCGATAACGGCTTTGGCCTGATTTATCGGAATGGCGAAACCGATGCCTAAACTCCAGGCGCGCGACCCGCTGGAGAATATCGCCGTGTTTATCCCGATGACGACGCCTTCCGCATTGGCGAGCGGCCCACCGGAGTTGCCCGGGTTTATCGAAGCGTCGGTTTGGAGATATTCATCGAAAGGGCCTTCTTTCAAATCCCGGCCCTTGGCGCTGATGATTCCCACAGATACGGAATTCGCCAAGCCGAAAGGGCTGCCAATCGCCAGGACCCATTGCCCGACATCGATTTTATCGGAATCGCCGAGAGATGCTTCCTGGAGTTTTTTTGTCGATTCTATTTTGAGCAGCGCGAGGTCGGTTTTATCATCCACACCCAACAGGCGTGCCGAGAACTCCTCTCCTCGATGAAGTTTGACCATAATTTCTTGCGCATTCTTGATGACGTGATGGTTCGTTAAGATATGGCCTTCTTTTGAGACAATAATTCCGGCGCCCACGTTGTAGTGGCCGCTAAAGGGCGCGTCGCCTTGGTCAAATTTTGGGGGATTATCCTTTCGGCGGCCTCTGCCGAAGAGGTTAAGTAACGGATTTCCCTCGTTTCCTCTTGGTTTTGCGCGAATGTGCACGACGGAAGGTTGTAGTTTTTTGACCGCATTGATGATGAGGTGACTACCAAAGGGATGAGCCGTTGCCGCCGCGGTGGGCGCTGCGAATAACAAGACAGCGGATAATAGACAGAGGTGGGCGCCAATATATCGACTGTGGTAGCACATGGTTGAGTGTACCCTGCTCGCTGAGTCCGAAATACGCATAAACGGCTGAAACATCGTGCTTTGTATATGTTAACATCGTGTATTTCCAGAGGCAATCAATTTGACCAAGGTTGGACAAGTTTGATATAGCGTGTTCGCTCGGTAATGAGGGAATTCAGCAGGTTTATCGAAAATTGTTTTTATCATACGCTCGGGAATCGAAGAGCAGATATGAAATTTTCTAATAGCATCACGCGGTTCCGGCATTTGCGCCATTTGCCTTCCCAGAGAGATTTTTCCTAGCCGTGAACATCGAGCGAATCAGAAATTTTTCAATCATCGCGCATATTGATCATGGAAAATCCACCCTGGCGGATCGTATCCTGGAAAAGACCGGAGCGCTTTCAAAGCGTGAAATGTCGTCACAGGTCTTAGATTCCATGGCCTTGGAGCAGGAGCGGGGCATCACCATCAAGGCGGCGACGGTTCGTATACAGTATAAATCGCTCCAGGGCGAAGAATATGTTTTTAACCTCATAGATACGCCCGGTCATGTGGATTTCAGCTATGAAGTTTCAAGAAGCCTGCAAGCTTGTGAGGGCGCTTTGTTGCTGGTCGACGCCACCCAAGGCATCCAGGCGCAAACGATGGCGAATGCCTATCTGGCTTTGGGAGAGGATTTGGCCATTATCCCGGTGATCAACAAAATCGACTTGCCGGCGGCGGACCCTGAACGTGTGATGAAGCAAATGGAAGACGTCATCGGAATTGATGGAGATGAATGTCTTCTGGTCAGTGCGAAACAGGGAGAGGGCGTGGATGCGCTACTTGAAGCAATCGTTGAACGGGTTCCACCTCCAAAAGGACATCCACAAGGTTCGGCGCAAGGGCTTGTGATAGATTCCTGGTATGACTCTTACCAGGGAGCTATTCCTTTGTTCCGGATGTTCGAGGGAACTATTCGCAAGGGCGATATCGTCAGATTCATGGCGACTGGCAAAGAATACCAAGTTTTGAGTTTAAGCACATTTACACCTCATGAAGTGAAAGTGAAAGAACTCGGGCCGGGTGAAGTAGGAATTTTGTCAGCTTCGGTACGCGAGGTGAGCGATACCCGGGTGGGCGACACCATTACGCTTGCAAAAAAACCTGCGGACGAGGCCATTCAAGGTTTCCAGGAGCCCAAAGCGATGGTGTATAGCGGCTTGTATGCTGCAGACAGCGCCGAATATGAAAATTTAAGAACCGCGCTCGAGAAACTCAGGCTAAACGATTCGGCTTTTACTTATGAGCCCGAGACATCGGTCGCTTTAGGTTTTGGGTTTAGATGTGGTTTCTTAGGGCTTCTTCACATGGAAATCATTCGCGAAAGGCTCGAACGTGAATATGATCTCACGCTTATCATCACGGCCCCGACGGTGATTTTTCGAGTTTTGCTTAGTGATGCGACGGTAGAAGAAATAGATAGCCCAGCGAAGTTGCCTGAACTATCAAGGATTGAGGCAATCGAGGAGCCTTTTATTTTAGGGACCATTCTTGCGCCCTCGGAATACGTGGGTCCCGTTCTGAAATTAACGCAGGAGAAGCGTGGCATACAGCGGTCCATGGAATATATCGATACGGATACGGTGCAAATCGTTTACGAATTGCCCTTTAGTGAGATTCTCTTTGATTTTTACGATAAATTAAAATCCGCTTCTCGCGGATATGCGAGTTTCGATTATGAACATCTGGATTATCGTTCGGCGGCAGTGGTGAAACTGGATATCCTGCTGAATGGGCAGCCGATCGACCCGTTTTCCACGATCATTCATAAAGAGAAAGCCTATTATCATGGTCGTGCACTGGTACAAAAGATGAAAGAGATCATCCCAAGGCAAATGTTCGAGGTTATTATTCAGGCCTCGGTCGGGAACCGGGTGATTGCGCGGGAGACGATCCGGGCGTTGAGAAAAGACGTTACGGCGAAATGCTATGGTGGTGATATCACGCGAAAACGAAAACTACTGGAGAAACAGCGGGAAGGGAAGAAACGCATGAAGAATATCGGTACCGTAGAAGTGCCTCAGGAGGCATTTATGGCGGTTTTGGATGTGGGCAAGGAGTAAATGTGTCGGATGCCAGTTTAGCAACGCGCGAAGGCGCGAAGCGTAAACGCAAACCAAAATCAACTTTTCGTGAATACGCCGAAGCGATCATAATCGCTTTATTGCTAGCCATGTTCGTACGTACCTTCGTGGTGCAAGCATTCAAGATACCCTCGGGGTCGATGGAAAATACTCTCCTTGTCGGAGACCATATACTGGTCAATAAGTTCATATTTTGGTTCCGCAAGCCTAGGCGCAGGGACATAATCGTGTTCAGGTTTCCCAAGGATGAACGGCGGGATTTCATCAAGCGCGTCATAGCTTTGCCGGGCGAGGAGGTGATGGTTCGCGGGGAAAAAGTATTTATCAATTGCGCCACGCCGAACACGCCGGAAAAATGTGTGCCTCTGGATGAGAAATACGTGCGGTTTAAGCCAAATGGTACCGCAGTCGGCTTTGAGAGCAAATGGGGACCCCGGAAAGTCCCACCCAATCATCTGTTCATGTTGGGGGATAACCGAAATAACAGCCAAGACAGCCGCTTTTGGGGTTTTTTGAAAATGGGTGAGCGCGTGAATCATATTCCCATTCGTTTTGCGGGTTATGCTTTTGGTTTGCCTTTTCCTTGTTCTATATGGTCTGCGCCGTGTTGGGACGATAAAATCCGTGGTTCCGCTTTCATGATCTATTGGTCCTGGAACGGGGATTCGGGTTCGCCTCGCTGGGGGAGGTTGGCCAACATTCTTGGTTGACGGTTTTTTGTTGTGTGTGGGATATACATGGTTTCCAAAGAAAGTGAGTAGCCATTTACCATATTGTTTCCCATGGGACATAGCGCGTGTGAAAGCCTATGGGATGCCAAACACGCATGTTGGAATCGGGGCCATGTAGTATCGTGGCGCGCGGCGCGTAAAGAGACGCCAGATGGGAAACGCCGGAATCTCCCCCAATATATGCGGAAGATTTTGAAAAAATAGCGCTTAGAACTTTGGGTGAAACGTCCCTGATAATAGGGATGGGGTCACCCCAAAATCTTTGAAATACCTCGGTCGCCACTGCATCTGCTGGCCCTTCTACGAGGACGGGAAGCTGGCTGGTTTTATCCGCATGTCTTCGCCCCATTTTGGTGAGAATCTCAGGCGGCACCCACTTATTGTGCCCGCCGCCGCCTGGGTGAAGAGTGAAGAAGTTGGAATCATTAAGTCCATATTCTTTCAATAGCTTATTACATAGAATTAAATTATTTTGCGAAGGATTGAGCTTCATGTTCCCAGCTTTCCATGCACCCAAAGGTGGCCACGGGCGCATCATCCATTCACAGATATGAATTTCTTCCGAGGCGGGGGGAAATGGCGGATGGATGCGGCATTGCTCCAATCTTTTTGAGTTTAGCCGTTTATCGAGTTCTCCTGAAATATCCGCGCTATAGAACATGCACGTGTCATAGGAATTGATGAGGTGAAACAGCGCGTCATTTTCAGGTGGATGTTTGTCATACAAAAGATGAAAAGGAGGTGCTCCTCCGTCGAGAATTTCGTGAGTTAGCCCGGAGTCGAACAGTGGGGCGGCATACCTAGGGTTCGCGGCCAGGGTGATGCGAACATTTTCGCCATTGGCACGTAAATATTTGAATAGTAATGATAACAGTAGTGTGTCCCCGAAAGCCCCCACCCTGTAAATCAGGATTCTGGTGCTCAAAGGCTAGGTACCCCCAAGGGCTGATTCTACGGATCGAGCGATTCGCGCGAATTCTTGAGCGTCTAGGGTCTCGGCGCGCCGTCGAGGGTCGATGTCTGCTCTTTCGAGAAGGTTTCGCAAAAGCTCAGGGCTTGAGAAGAGTTTTTTCGTATCATTTAACTCATATAGATTCAATGATTTGAGATTGTTGAACAGAGTCTTTCTGCGGTGTGCAAAACCTGCCTGGATAATCCGGAAATAGAGGTTCTCATCTTCCAGTTCAACCTGGGGTTTCTCTCTCGCCTCCAGGCGCATGATCGCGGAATCGACCCTCGGTGGTGGCCGAAAAGCGCCCGGGGGCACCACTTGGCATAGCTTCGCCTTATAGCGATGCCCTACCCAAAGAGTGAGCGAGCCATAGTCTTTTCCGCCGGGCTTGGCGCATATTCTCTCGCCTACCTCGCGCTGTACCATCAAAACCATGAGAGGAAATCGTTCAATCTTTTCAGTGAGTTGTGATATTATGGCCGAAGCGACCTGGTAAGGCAGATTCGCCACCAGTTTCATCTTTTGGGGGAGGGAGGCGTAGTCGATTTCGAGCGCGTCGCCGTGAATCAGATGAAATCTCTCGTGCTCATCTTCCATCTTCTTGAGCGCAGGGATGAGCGCTTCGTCAATCTCGATGCCGTGGACGATGGCGCCGGCATCGAGGAGGTATCGCGTGAGGGCGCCTTCGCCCACGCCGATTTCGAGCACGTGCTCACCGGGCGTAATATCCGCTAAATCAATGATTTGTGTGAGATACTTCTTCTCGTGCAGGAAGTGTTGGCCGAATTTTTGTCTTGTGTGATGCGCCATGGCGAACCGCGTGTCGAGGGAGGATAACTACTTGACTTTGAATGAGTTTTATGAGATTGCTCCCGGTGAAGCGAGCCTCTTCATTTTATCGGAAATTTATCGAAAAACATCGTGAATTTATCGTATTTTATCGAATTGTTCACGTTTACCGACCGGCGCGCGACACCTGAAATCAACTCCACCCTATCAGAATCCACATCGGAGTTCCAGCCGAATTTCCAGACCCTGGGGAGATGAAAAATCTTCTCCCCCCGGCTGGCGTCGGAGCCGGGTACGTGATATGGAGAGGGCGGTAAAGTTCGCTTTGATGAGTGACGAGCGTTTTGCTCCCAAAATTCTTTCGGGAGCCTTTCGGCGAGTTTTATCTTTGAACAGAACCGTTATTCCGCTATTCCGTTTTTCCCGCATTTTAGGCGACGTATTTTTTCGCATGACGAAATTTAAGGGGAGCATTGAATGAGCATCAAATTCGACAAACTCGAAGCACCGAAACAGGGAACGCGCATTTCTTTCCGGGGCAACAAGCCCCGGATACCCGACGATCCCATCGTCTGCTACGTCCGGGGCGACGGCATCGGCGTGGACATCACGCCCGTGATGATGGATGTGGTCGACGCCGCCGTGAAAAAGGCGTTCCGGGGGAAGAAGCGCATCGAATGGTTCCGCGTCATGGCGGGCGAGGACGCCATGGAGACGTATGGCGAGTTGATGCCCGATGAGACCATGCAGGCGATTCGCCACTTTTATTTCGCCATCAAGGGACCCCTCTACACGCCCATCGGCGGCGGGTTCAGGAGCCTCAACGTCGCGTTCCGGCAGATGAACGACCTTTTCGCCTGCGTGCGCCCGGTGCGCTACTTCAAGGGCGTTCCCTCTCCCATGGTGCATCCCGAATGGATGGATATGTGCATCTTCCGCGAGAACACCGAGGACGTCTACGCGGGCATCGAGTGGGAGCTGGGCTCCAAGGAGGCGAAGAAGGTGATTAACTTCCTGAACGAGGAGATGGGCTGCAACGTCCGGGCGGACAGCGGCATCGGCGTTAAGCCGATCTCCGTTTTCGGCAGCGAGCGCATCGTGAAGAAGGCCATCGACTACGCCATCGCGCAAAACAAGAAGGTCTTGACGATCGTCCACAAGGGCAACGTGCAGAAATACACCGAGGGTTCCTTCAAGGACTGGGGCTACGCCTTCCTCAAGAAGAAGTACAGAAAGCACATCGTTACGGAAGAGGAGCTTTGGAGCAAGAAGTATAACGGCAAGATGCCCAAGGACAAGATACTCGTGAACGACCGCATCGCCGACAACATCTTCCAGCAGGTGCTCACCCGCCAGCGCGAATACCAGGTGCTCGCCTGCACTAACCTGAACGGGGATTATCTCTCGGACGCCATCGCCGGCCAGGTCGGCGGCCTCGGCATGGCCCCGGGCGCGAACATCGGCGACAGGATTCACTTCTACGAGCCCACGCACGGCACGGCGCCCAAATACGCGGGCAAGGACATGGTGAATCCGAGCAGCCTCATCCTCTCGGCGGGCATGATGCTCGAGGACATGGGTTGGGAGAAGGCGGCGAAGCTCATCGTCAAGGGCATCGAGGGCGCGATTCAGAAAAAGACGGTCACCTACGACCTGCACCGCCAGATGAAGGGCGCCAAAAAGCTCTCCTGTTCTGGCTTCGGAAAAGCCATTATCGCGAACATGTGATCATAAGGAGGCGGGAGAGAATCATGGCGAGGCCAAAAATCACCATTGTGGGCGCCGGGAACGTGGGCGCCACGGCGGCCCATTGGGCGGCGGCCAGGGAATTGGGTGACATCGTGCTCATCGACATCGTCGAGGGCGTGCCCCAGGGCAAGGCGCTCGATCTGTATGAAGCGGCCCCCGTAGAGGGTTTCGATTGCCGCATCACGGGCACGAACGACTACGCGGACACGAAGGATTCGGACATCGTCGTCGTCACGGCGGGCGTCGCCCGCAAGCCGGGCATGAGCCGCGACGATCTCATCAGCATCAACGCCGGCATCGTCGGCTCCGTGACGGACGAAGTCGTCAAGCATTCGCCCGATTGCATCCTGATCATCGTCTCGAACCCGCTCGACGTGATGGTCACCAAGGCGCACATGCAGTGCGATTTCCCGCGCGAGCGCATCATGGGAATGGCCGGCGTGCTCGACAGCGCGCGTTTTCGGACGTTCATATCCATGGAGTTGGGCGTCTCGGTCGAGGACATCTCGGCCACCGTGCTCGGCGGCCACGGGGACAGCATGGTGCCGCTGCCCAGATACAGCACGGTTTCGGGCATTCCCATCACGGCGCTCATGGATGCCGATCGCATCGAGGAACTGGTGCAGAGAACGCGCGACGGCGGGGCGGAGATCGTGAATTACCTGAAAACCGGCAGCGCGTTCTACGCGCCCGGGGCGGCCATCGTGCAGATGGTGGAATCCATCCTGAAGGACAAGAAGCGGATTCTCCCCTGTGCGGCCTTGCTGGAGGGCGAATACGGCCAGGAGGGTATTTTCATGGGCGTTCCGGCCAAGCTCGGCGCGGGCGGAATGGAACAAGTGGTGGAACTCGAACTGACGCCCGAAGAGAAGGCGGCGTTCGATAACTCCGCCGATCACGTGCGCGAGTTGATAAAAACCCTGGACTGAGCGCGCTGCTGCACCGAAGAATAGTTGAGGGATGGACGAGCGATGCGAACGATAGACGCAGGCGAGGTGACGGCCAGGATTCGTGAAATGTCCATCGAGTCGAACTACCATGTCGACCCTGCCTACGTGCGGAAAGTCGAAGAGGCGAAGGCCGGGGAAACCTCCTCTCTCGGCCTCATGGTGCTCGACCAGATCACCGAGAATGCGGCCCTGGCGTCCGCCGAGCGCGTGCCCTATTGCCAGGACACGGGCGTTTCCATCGTCTTCGCCGAGGTGGGCCAGGACGTCCATATAGAGGGCGGGCTTCTGGAGGACGCCATTAACGAGGGGGTTCGCCAGGGCTATCGAGACGGTTATCTGCGCGGCTCGGTGGTCAACGACCCGCTCCGCCGCGTGAACACCAAGGACAACACGCCTGCGGTCATTCACTACCGCGTCGTCGAAGGCGACAGGCTGAAACTTTATTTCGCCGCGAAGGGAACGGGGGCCGAAAACATGAGCATGGCGCGCATGCTCAAGCCCTCGGATGGCCGCGAGGGCGTGATTCAGACGATTGTCGACCACGTTTTCAAATCGGGGGGAAACCCATGCCCCCCCATTCTGTTGGGAATCGGTCTGGGCGGTTCGATTGAAAAGGCGGCGCTTCAGGCGAAATGGGCATTGTTTCGCGAACTGGGCGCGCCCAACCCCGATCCCCTCGTCGCCGAACTCGAAGGCGACATACTGGAGGCGGTGAACAAGACCGGCGTGGGGCCGATGGGGATGGGCGGGGATACCACCTGCATCGCCGTGCACGTCGAAACCTACGCCTGCCACATCGGAGCGTTGCCGATTTGCGTGAACGTAGAGTGCCACGCGCATCGCCACGCCGAGGTGGTTCTCTAAAATGCGGGTGATCGATCTGCCGCTCGACCAGAAGGTGGTCGAATCCCTCTCGATGGGCGATACGTGCGAGTTGAGCGGCGTCCTTTATACGGCGCGGGACGCGGCCCACAAGCGGATGCTCGAAGAGGCCGCGCGCGGAGAAGCCCTGCCCATCGAGGTGGCGGGCCAGGTGATCTTCTACGTGGGGCCGACGCCGCCCAAGCCGGGGGCCATCATCGGCTCGGCGGGACCCACGACGAGCGGCCGCATGGACGCCTATACGCCCAGGATGCTGGAACTCGGCCTCACCGGAATGATAGGCAAGGGGGGCAGGAGCCCGGCGGTGGTGGAAGCCATCGCCCGGCATCGCGCCGTCTATTTCGCCGCCATCGGCGGAACGGCCGCCCTGCTGGCCAAGCGGGTCAAGGAAGTCGAGTTGATCGCCTATGAGGATTTGGGAACCGAGGCGATTCGAAGACTCGTGGTCGAGAAATTTCCGGTCGTGGTCGCCGTGGACAGCCGGGGGCGAGATATTTTTGCGGAAGGCTTTAAGAAGTTTGCAAAGTGAGGCCCGCTCGTGCGTTTCGGCATCGGTTTTCGAGACGCGGGATTTGCACGAGAGGGTTCAGTATTACAATTCATTTGTCGCATTGATTCTGGAGGGGCTGGATGAACATCCACGAGTACCAGGGCAAGGAATTGCTCGCGAAATACGGCGTGGCCGTCCCGAGGGGCGGGGTCGCCGAGACGGCGGACGCGGCCGAGCGCATCGCTGCGGATCTGGGCGGCGCGGTGGTCGTCAAGGCGCAGATTCACGCCGGCGGGCGCGGCAAGGGCGGCGGCGTCAAGCTGGCCGGGACGCCTGCGGAGGCGAAAGTAGTCGCCTCGCAGATTCTCGGCATGACGCTGGTGACGCACCAGACGGGGCCGGAAGGTCGTCTGGTCAAGAAGGTATGGGTGGAGGAGGCGAGCGACATCGAGCGAGAACTCTATCTCGGCATCGTGCTCGACCGCGCCACGGGCCGCCCCACCATCATGGCCAGCACCGAGGGCGGTATGGACATCGAGGAGGTGGCCGCGAAAACGCCCGAAAAACTCCTGAAGGTTCCCGTCGACCCGGCGCTGTCCGTCTGGCCCTCGACCGCGCGGCGCGTCGTTTATGGTCTGGATTTACCCGCCGACCTCGTTCGCGAGGGGGTCAAATTCGTCACGAATCTTTACCGGTTTTATGACGAAATGGACGCTTCCCTCCTCGAGATCAACCCCCTGGTGCAGACGAAGGACGGCCGCATCCTCGCGCTCGACGCCAAGGTGAACTTCGACGACAACGCGCTCTACCGCCACGAGGAAGTGGCCGCGATGCGCGATGAGGATGAGGAGGACCCGCTCGAGGTCGAGGCCTCGAAATTCAACCTCAACTACATCAAGCTCGACGGCTCGGTCGCCTGCATGGTGAACGGCGCGGGCCTCGCCATGGCGACGATGGACATCATCAAGCTTGCCGGGGCGTCCCCCGCGAACTTCCTCGACGTGGGCGGCGGCGCGAGCAAGGAGATGGTGGAGAACGCCTTCCGCATCCTCATGGACGATCCGGACGTGAAGGCCGTTTTCATCAACATCTTCGGCGGCATTCTGCGCTGCGACATTCTGGCGGATGGCGTCGTGGAGGCTGTCAAGACCGTGAACGTGGACGTGCCCATCATCATCCGCATGGAGGGGACGAACGTGGAGAAGGGCCGCGAGATACTCGAAGGCTCGGGTCTCGATTTCACCGTAGGCAATACCATGGCCGATTCCGCCGAGAAGGTGGTCGCGGCCCTTAATCGTTAGGGGGTCTGGTTTTGAGTATTCTGATCGACAAGGAAACGCGCATCCTCGTGCAGGGCATCACCGGGCGCGAGGGAGGCTTTCACGCCGGACAATGTCAAAAATACAGCCGTGAGTTCGCGGGCGGCGGCGGCGCGGTGGTGGCCGGCGTGACGCCCGGCAAGGGCGGGCAGGAGGCGGACGGCGCGCCCGTGTTCAACACGGTGGCCGAAGCGGTGCGCGAGACGGGCGCGAACGCCTCTCTCATCTTCGTGCCGCCCCCCTTCGCGGCGGACGCCGTCGTGGAGGCCGTGGACGCAGGGCTCCCCCTCGTGGTGTGCATCACCGAGGGCATTCCGGTGCGCGACATGGTGTATGTGAAACGCCACATGGAAGAGGGAGAAGCCGTGCTCATCGGCCCCAACTGCCCGGGCGTCATCACGCCCGGCGGCTGCAAGATGGGCATCATGCCGGGCCACATTCACAAGGAAGGCGCCATCGGCGTTATCTCGAAGAGCGGCACGCTCACCTATGAGGTCGTCGCCCAGCTCACCGAACAGGGTCTGGGCCAGACGACTTGCGTGGGCATCGGGGGCGACCCCGTCATCGGCACGATGTACATCGATCTTCTGCGCATGTTCGAGGATGACCCGAAGACCGAGGCCATCATCGTGATCGGCGAGATCGGCGGATCCGCAGAGCAGGACGCGGCGCGCTGGGCGAAGGAGAACGTCACGAAGCCGCTCGTGGGCTTCATCGCGGGCCAGACGGCTCCTCCGGGCCGGCGGATGGGCCACGCGGGCGCGATCATCTCCGGCGGGGAGGGCACCGCGGCCGAGAAGATGCGGGTCATGGACGAATGCGGCATTCACGTCACCGAAAGCCCGGCCGAGATGGGCCTCACCATGGCCAAGGCGCTGGGCAGGGCGTAACGCCACACACGGAAAGGGAAACGACACATGGAACGCACGTTCGCGATGATTAAACCCGACGCCACCGCGCGCGGCCTTTGCGGCAGGATTCTCTCGCGCATCGAGGAGGAGGGTTTTCAGGTTTTGGGCATGAGGCTCGTCCACATGTCGAAAGCGGAGGCCGAGGGTTTTTACGCCGTTCACAGGGAGCGCCCCTTCTTCGGCGATCTCACGACGTTCATGTCCTCAGGATCCACGGTGGTGCTGGCTCTCGAGCGTGAGGACGCCATCAGGCGCTGGCGCGACGTGATGGGCGCCACGAACCCCGCCGAAGCTGCTCCGGGAACGATTCGCGCGGAATTGGGCGAGAGCATCGAGCGCAACTCCACGCACGGCTCCGACGCGCCCGATACCGCCGCTTTCGAGTTGGGTTTCTGGTTTTCAGGTGCGGAACTGCCCGCGGCGCAATAATACATTCATCCACTCGGACTCGAACCAACGGGAGAAGCCACATAATGCGTTTGAAGGATAAAGTCGCCATCATCACCGGGGCGGGGCAGGGTATCGGAAAAGTCATCGCCCTGACGTTCGCGCGCGAGGGGGCGAAGGTCGTGCTCGCCGCGCGTACGCTCGCGAATCTGGAGGAAACCGCCGCCGGGATGCCCGACGGCGCTTCCCTCGTCGTGCCCACCGACCTCACGGATGAGGCCGCGGTTCAGGCCCTCGTGGAGAAGACGCTCGCCGAGTTCGGGACCATCGACATCCTCGTGAACAACTCCGGCATCGCCGGCCCCACGCAGGCGTGCGAGGACGTGACGCGCGAGGAGTGGGAGGAGTGCTTCGGCGTCAACGTCACGGGCACGTTTCTCATGACCAAGCACGTCATCCCCACGATGAAGGAGAAGCGATACGGGCGCATACTCAACATCAGTTCGATGAGCGGCAAGCGGCCCCTGCCGAACCGCACGCCCTACACGGCTTCGAAGATGGCGGTCATCGGCTTGACGCGCACCCTCGCCTTCGAGCTCGGCGAATACGGCGTCACGGTGAACGCGATTTGCCCCGGGGCCACCTCGGGTCCCAGGATCGACAGCGTCATCGATAACATGGCGCAGAGTTTCGGCGCCACCTTCGAGGAGGCGAAGCAGACCTTCACCGCGCCGGCTGCGCTCAAGACGCTCGTCGACGCGGAGGATCACGCCGCCTTGTGCGTTTTCCTGGCCTCTGAGGAGGCTGCTCACATGACCGCCCAGGACATCAACGTGACGGGCGGGCTCATCTGGTACTAGCCCGCTCATCGTCTCGCTCTTTGCAAGGCCCCGCCCCCGCGCGGCGGCGCGCGCCGGGAGAGTTCATGTCGTCCCTGAACGGAAGAATACGGCGAGAGAGGAAAATCCGCGTCCGGGGTGCGCGCGAGCACAACCTCAAGGATTTAAGCCTCGACATGCCGCGCGACAAGCTCATCGTCATCACGGGCCTGAGCGGCTCGGGCAAGAGTTCTCTCGCCTTCGACACCCTCTACGGCGAGGGACAGCGCCGCTACATCGAATCCCTCTCCGCCTACGCGCGCCAGTTCATCGATCAGATCGGCAAGCCAGACGTCGATTCCATCGAGGGCCTCTCGCCCACCATCGCGATCGAACAGAAAACGGTGAGCAAGAACCCGCGCTCCACGGTCGGCACGGTGACGGAGATCTACGATCACCTGCGGCTGCTCTACGCCCGCCTCGGCCTGCCGCACTGCCCCTCGTGCGGACAATCCATGAACGCGCTCAACGTGGAGCAGATGGTGAACCGGGCGATGAGCCTGGGAAGCGGGAAAGCGCTTGAAATCCTCGCCCCCATCGTGCGGGGCCGCAAGGGTATATACCGGAGGGAATTCGAGGACCTGGAGCGCAAGGGATACCTCCGGGCGCGGGTGGACGGGCGCTTTTTCCGGCTCGGCGATGAGATATCGCTCAACCGCCACATGACGCACAACATCGAGGTGGTGGTGGATCACGTCGTCTTGCGCCCGGGCGCGGAAAAACGCCTCGGCGAATCCATCGAGACGGCCTTGGGGCTCGCCAAGGGGCTGGTGATTTTCCTGGAGGATGACGGCACCGAGTATCTCTTCAGTGAGGAGTGCACCTGCGCGGAGTGCGGCGTGAACATTCCCGAAATGGCGCCGCGCATGTTCTCCTTCAACAGCCCCTACGGGGCGTGTACGGAGTGCGGCGGCTTGGGAGTGATGCACCGGATGGATGAGGCGAAAATCATCCCCGATCCCGGGCTCACGCTCGATGAGGGCGCCATCGCCCCGCTCGCGGGGAGCAAGAGTTTCCTGGCTTCGGCTATGCGCGCGGTCATGGAGGCCGAAAAGATTCCGGCGGACAGGCCTTTCGCCAAACTCTCCAAAAGACACAAGAACATCCTGTTCTACGGGAGCAGAGGCGGGAAGCTGAAAATCCGACACAAGACGGGCAGGCGCACGCTCAGGCGCGAGCGCGTTTTCCCGGGCGTCGTGCCTGCTCTCGCCGCGCGGCTGGAGAAGACGGCGAGCGATGGGATGCGGGCGGATTTGGAAAAATACATGAGCGTCATGCCGTGTGAGGCCTGCGCGGGTGGACGCTTGAAGCCCGAGAGCCTCGCCGTGACCTATGGCGGAAAAAGCATCGCCGAGGTCTCCGCCATGAGCATCAAGAGCCTGCGCGCCTTTTTTGAAGAACAAGACCGCGCGGATGGCGCTGACCTCGTGGCGGAGCGGATTTTGAAGGAAATCATCGAGCGGCTCGAATTTCTCGAAAAGGTGGGGCTCAACTACATCTCGCTGGACAGGCCTTCGGGAACGCTCGCGGGAGGCGAGGGCCAGAGGATACGGCTGGCGAGCCAGATCGGCTCCAGTCTGGTGGGCGTTTTGTACGTGCTCGATGAGCCGAGCATCGGCCTGCACCAGCGCGACAACCGCCGCCTTCTGGATACGCTGTGCCGCCTCCGCGACATGGGCAACACGATCATCGTCGTCGAACACGACAGGGAGACCATCGAATCGGCGGACTACGTGGTGGATCTGGGTCCCGGCGCGGGCGAGCATGGGGGATACCTCGTGGCCTGCGGCGCGCCTGGCGATATTCGCTCGAACGCCGGTTCGCTGACGGGGCGATACCTCTCAGGCTCACTCGATATTCCCCGCCCGGAGCAGCGCCGCGCGCCGAACGAAGATTGCATCTCCATCCGGGGGGCGCGGCAGCACAATCTCAAGAACGTGGACGTGGATTTTCCGCTCGGCTTGCTCATATGCGTCACGGGCGTGAGCGGCAGCGGCAAGAGCACCCTGGTGGATGAGATTCTATATCGCGCGCTTTCGCGGCGCATATACCGCTCGCTCGCCACGCCCGGCGCGCACGATTCCATCGAGGGCGTGGAACTCATCGACAAGGTCATCGCCATCGATCAATCGCCCATCGGGCGAACGCCGAGGAGCAACCCGGCCACCTACACGGGCGTGTTCTCCCCGATTCGGAATCTTTTCTCCCAGGTGCCCGAGGCGCGAAAGCGCGGCTATCTCGCCGGGCGCTTCAGCTTCAACGTCAAGGGGGGACGCTGCGAGGCCTGCCGGGGAGATGGCTACATTCGGCTGGAAATGCACTTTTTGCCCGATTTGTTCGTGCAGTGTTCGGAATGCCGGAGCAGGCGCTTCAATCGCGACACGCTCGACATCCGCTACAAAGGGCGGAACATCGCCGAGGTGCTCGAGATGACGGTGGATGAGGCCCTGGCGTTTTTCGAGAACATCAACGCCATACGCTGGAAGATGAAGACGCTCCAGGACGTGGGTCTGGGCTACCTGCGCCTGGGCCAGCCGGCCACGACGCTGAGCGGTGGAGAGGCGCAGCGCATCAAGCTTTCGAGAGAACTCGCCAAACGGGCCACCGGCAGGACGGTGTACATTCTCGATGAGCCGACCACGGGGCTTCACTTCGCCGACATCGAAAAGTTGCTGGGCGTGCTGCATCGCCTGGTCGATCAGGGAAACACCGTCATCGTCATCGAGCACAACGTGGACGTCATCAAATCGGCGGATCACATCATCGATTTGGGTCCCGAGGGAGGGGAGGAGGGCGGTTATCTGCTCGCCGAAGGCCCGCCCGAGCGAATCGCCGGAATCGAGACCTCCGCCACGGGCATTTCCCTGCGTCAGGCGCTGAACGGTACGCTTTCGAACGCGCCGCTCACCTAGCCGCTTTGCCGATGAACGCCGAAAATACCCGCTGCCTCGTCCTGTGGATAGAATACGAGGGCACGAATTTTCACGGATGGCAGACCCAGCCCGGCCAGCGAACCGTACAGAGCGAAATAGAAAACGCGCTCACGAAGATGTGCGGAGAGCCGATACGCATCATCGGCTCGGGCCGCACCGACGCCGGCGTCCACGCCTGGGGACAGGTGGCGCACTTTCATACGCGCTCTCGAATCGAACCCTACAAGGTGCGTATCGGCCTGAACACCATGATGGGCAGCGACGTCTCGATTTTCGATTGCCGGGAGGCGCCCGGCGGTTTCCATGCCCAGTTCGACGCCGTTCGCAAGACCTATCGCTACCGCATCCTCAATCGCCGCTCGCCGAGCGCCATCCGTCAACCATACACCTGGCGCGTGCGAAAACGCCTTGACGTCGAAGCGATGCGCCGGGCGGCGAAAATACTCGAGGGCGAGCATGATTTCGCCAGCTTTTGCCGGGAGAAGGGGAGGCCCGAGGACACCGTGCGCCGCCTCGAGCGCCTGGGCATGGAGCGCGCGGGCGATGAGGTGGTTATCGAAGCGACGGCGGAGGGATTTCTGCGCCACATGGTGAGAAACCTGGTCGGCGTCCTGGTGGAGGTGGGTCGCGGAGAGCGCGAGGCCGATTCCGTGCGGGAGGTGCTCGCGGGCAGGAACAGAGATCTGGCGGGCGTCAATGCGCCGCCCCAAGGGCTTTCCCTGGTCTGCGTAGACTATGGCGACAAGCTCCCGCCCGAGGCCGCTCCGGGGCCCGAGGAAACCGATGCTTGACCATTTCTCCAAAAATTGGGTATCTTCGCCGGAGCAGCGGAATTTCATATATGGGGATGGCGGCGAATGAGAATGCGAGAAACATGCAGAGAGGCTTGGCCCTGGCGATGCCCCGCCAAATCTGGAGGTGCGCCATAAGGGTTGTTGTCTGAGTTTTTTGGAAGCGAATCCCCAAGCCATGGCGGCCTGTTTGGTCCCGTGGCTTTTTTTGTATGGAGGCGAGGCATCGCTTGAAAGACGATGTCTCGAAGAAAAATGAACCCAGAAAATCATGCGCCGGACAAGGAAACTTTCCTCGCTCTCTGCAAGCGAGGCAACATCATTCCGGTATATCGGGAGATACTCGCAGATCTCGATACGCCGGTGTCGGCCTATCTGAAAATCGCCGACGGCCCCTACTCGTTTTTGCTCGAAAGCGTCGAGGGCGGGGAGAAGTGGGCGAGATACACCTTTTTGGGCAGCGAGCCTTCCCTCATCTTCGAGAGCAAGGGAAAGCGGGTGCGCATCACACAAGACGGGGAGAACGAAGAGTTCACCGTCGATGATCCCATCGATGCTCTCAGGCAGTTGATACAGCCGTACATACCCGTCGATCTTCCCGGTCTGCCGAGGTTCTGGGGAGGCGCCATAGGCTATATGGGCTATGACGCGGTTCGCTTCATCGAATGCCTGCCCGAGAATGCGCATGACGATCTCGAACTGCCCGAACTGCTTTTCATGATCACGAAGTCCCTGATCATCTTCGACAACGTGGCGCAGAAGATGTACGTCCTCGCCCATGCGCACATACGCGACGACGGCCCCGAGGCCGCCTACGAGGATGCGTGCGCGCGCGTCGATGCGCTCATCGAAAAGCTGAGAGGTCCTTCCGTCGCCCCGCCTTACGAGCCGGTGGAAACGCCTCAGGATGGCGGAAGCGGGTATCCCGTCGAGAACATGCCGGGCCTTTACTCGTCTTTTACGCGCGAGGGGTTCGAGAAGGTCGTCGCCGATACGGTGGAGCTCATCCACGCGGGCGAGGCGATCCAGGTCGTGCTCTCCCAGCGCCTCGAAAGCGCTCTGGACGTGCACCCTTTCGCCATCTACCGGGCGCTGCGGACGGTCAATCCCTCCCCCTATATGTTTTATCTGGAACTCGGTGAGGTCACTCTTGTGGGCGCATCGCCCGAGGTGCTCGTGCGGCTCGAAGGGGAGAAGGTCGAGGTGCGCCCCATCGCCGGCACGCGCTGGCGCGGGCGCGATGAGGCGGAAGATCGGGCGCTGGCGGATGAACTGCTCGCCGATGAGAAGGAGCGGGCCGAGCACATCATGCTCGTCGACCTGGGCCGCAACGACATCGGTCGCGTGTGCGAGCGCGGCACGGTCCGGGTCACCGAACAGATGGTGGTGGAGCGCTATTCCCACGTCATGCACATCGTGAGCAACGTGGTGGGAAAACTGGCCGAGGGCAAGGATGCGTTCGACGTGCTGCGGGCCTCGTTTCCGGCGGGCACCGTCTCGGGCGCGCCCAAGGTGCGCGCCATGGAGATCATCGACGAAATGGAGCCGGTGCGCCGGGGTCCCTATTCGGGCGCAGTGGGGTATTTCGGTTTTGGCGGAAGTATGGATACCTGCATCGCGATTCGCACGCTTTATGCGCGCGGAGGCAAGCTCTATCTCCAGGTGGGGGCGGGTGTCGTGGCGGATTCAAAGCCCGATTTCGAATACGAGGAAACCATCAACAAGGCCCGAGGCTCCCTCCGCGCTCTGGACGTGGCGCGGGGCGGACTTTCCTAGGGCGGAGAATACGAAATGACGCGCGTATTGATGATCGATAATTACGATTCGTTCACCTACAACCTTGTTCAGTATCTGGCCGAACTGGGCGCGGATGTGACGGTGTGGCGAAACGATCAGTTCGAGCTCGATGATGTGGTCGAACTCGCTCCCGAGTTGATCGTCATATCACCGGGGCCGGGGCGGCCCGAATCCGCGGGTCTCTCGATGCCGCTCGTGGAGAGATATGCCGGTGAATACCCCATACTTGGCGTATGCTTGGGTCATCAGGCCATTGCCTCGGTATTCGGAGGCGAGGTCGTTCGCGCCGAGCGAATCATGCACGGGAAAACTTCTGAGATACGCCACGACGGGCGGGGCGTCTTTCGCGGGTTGTCGAATCCGATGACGGCGACGCGATACCACAGCCTGCTCCTCGGGCGGGAAAATCTTCCCGGCGAGATTGAGGTGTGCGCGGAGACGGAGGAAGGTGAGATCATGGCGCTTCGCATCCGGGGTATGGCGGTCGCGGGCGTTCAGTTTCATCCCGAGTCGATCCTCTCGCCCGAAGGCAAGGCGCTGCTCCACAATGTGCTCGAAGGCGCCATCGAGCGTCCTTGAGGGAATGAGGGCGGACGCGGTATGGTAGCCCGGAATCGGCGGTTCAGGCGTTTTCTGAGGCCCATCTTTCCAGGGGTGCCCGTCCATCGCCTGAGCCGCAGGGCAGCGAGAGCAAATGAAAACCCTACAACTTGATGAGGATATGCGTTCATGATTCAGGAAGCCATCGGTAAGCTCGTGGAAGGTCGGCACTTAAGCGCGAATGAGGCGGAAAAAGTGATGGACCTCATCATGACGGGCGAGGCCACCCAGGCCCAGATCGGCGCCTATCTGGTGGCGCTTCGCATGGCGGGAGAAACACCGGAAGAAATCGCGGGCAGCGTCCGCTCCATGCGGGCCAAGGCGACGTGGGTGAAGACGAAACACCCCTTCGTCATCGACGTGGTGGGCACGGGCGGGGATGGTACGCACACCTTCAACATCAGCACGAGCGCCGCCCTCGTCGTGGCGGCGGCGGGCCAGCCTGTAGCCAAGCACGGCAACCGCGCGGTGTCGAGCAAATCGGGAGCAGCCGACGTGCTGAAGGCGCTGGGGGTGAACGTCGAGGCCTCGCCCGAGAAGGTGGGCGAGTGCATCGACGAGGCGGGCGTGGGCTTTCTGTTTGCGCCCATGCTGCACGGCGCGATGAAACACGCCATCGGCCCGAGGCGCGAACTCGCCATGCGTAGCATTTTCAACGTCATGGGGCCGCTCACGAACCCCGCGCGCGCCCAGAGCCAGTTGGTGGGCGTATACGCGCCCGAACTCACCGAACTTGTGGCGGACGTGCTGCGCCAGGTGGGTTGTCAGAAGGCGCTGGTGGTGCATGGTTCGGACGGGATGGACGAGTTGACGCTCACCGGCCCCTCGCGCGTCTCGGAGTGGGACGGGAGCGAAATCAGGACATATGACGTCACGCCCGAGGACGCGGGTCTGGAGCGCGCCGACGCGGATGCGCTCAAGGGGGGCGAGCCTCCCGAGAACGCGGATATCACGCGCGCCATCCTCGCGGGAGAAAAAGGCCCCAAGCGCGACATCGTGCTCTTGAACGCCGCCGCCGCCCTCATCGCCGCGAACAAGGCGGAGAATTTGAGAGAAGGCGTCGGGCAGGCGGCCTCGGCGATAGATTCGGGCGAGGCGGCCGGGGTTCTGGCGCATCTCGTGGAAGTGTCCAATTCCTGAGTGAAAGGCGGGCGGCTTCGCTCACCGCGCGATAGATGTTCTCGATGAAGAGGAATGAGACCCCTTCAGGCTATACATATGTGGTTCTGTCCGGTGGCGTTTCCGGTAGAGGAGTATGAAAGTCTTGACGATTGCGACGCACACGGTTCTCGATAAGCTCGTGGAAGGCGTCCGCGAGGATTTGAACTCGGACAAGAGGAAGCGCTCCGAAGCCGATCTCAAGTCGCAGGCGCGCGACGCGCCGCCCACGGTGGGTTTCGCGGACGCGCTCAGGCGGCCCGATTCGGGCGAGGATGCCGATGGCGGCCAGATGCGCGTCATCGCCG
The DNA here is from genome assembly GCA_965218735.1 of bacterium. Classification (GTDB taxonomy): domain Bacteria; phylum UBA8248; class UBA8248; order UBA8248; family UBA8248; genus Bin107. The sequence continues at coordinate 192,392 of CBDCMA010000008.1, forward strand.
AGGTGAAACAAGCCTCCCCCTCCCAGGGACAGATAGCCGAGCGCTTCGAGCCGGCCGAAATCGCCAGGGGATATGAAGCGGGTGGTGCTGCCGCCGCCTCTGTGCTGACCGAGCGAAGAAGATTCCTGGGCGAGATGGCGCATCTCGAACAAGTGCGCGCAGCGGTGGCCCTGCCCGTTCTCAGAAAAGAGTTTATTTTCACCGAATATCAGATTCTTGAGGCCCGCGCGGGCGGGGCGGACGCCGTCTTGCTGATAGCGGCCATCCTCGAGACGGCGCAGATGGAGGATTTGCGCGCGCTCGCCGGGGAGTTGGGCATGGATGCGCTCGTGGAGGTGTACGCCGAGGAAGAACTCGGGCGCGCCCTCGAGGCGGGAACCCGCGTGCTCGGCGTGAACAACCGAAACTTAAAGACCTTCGAGGTCGATACGGAGCATACCGCCTCGGTGTTCGCGCGGCTCACGCCTGCGCAGAGGGCGGAACTCGTTCTGGTTTCAGAGAGCGGAATTTTCGGATGGCGTGAAGTGGCTCCTCTGGTGGATGAGGGGGTGGACGCCATCCTCGTCGGCGAGGCGCTCATGCGCGCGCCCGACGCCGGAGAATTGCTGCGCGAACTCAAGGGTTTGCATCGCGAATCATAGTCGAGCGGCCGGTGCCGCATGAGCCGGCGGCGTCGCCTGGAGGGGAAACCTGCATGTACGAAGAAATTGTCTACTACAGCGACGGTCTCAAAATCGCATCCCACCTCTATGCGCCTAAAGGCTGGCGAGAGGGCGACCCGCCCGGGCCCGCCATCATCTGCCTGCACGGCTACAGCGGGATGAAGGAGGTCTACGGGATGGACGTTCCCAGGCGTCTCTGGGAGGAGGGCTACTTCATCTTGGCGCCGGATCATCGCGGCTTCGGCAAGAGCGAGGGCGAGCGCGGCCGCCAGCGGCCCCTCGAGCAGGCGCAGGATACCTACGACGCCATCTCCTACATGGAGACGGTCGAGGGCGTGGACCCGGAGCGAATCGGTATTTTCGGCACGAGCTTCGGCGGGGCGAACGCCATCTGGGTGGCGGCCTTCGACGAGCGCGTGAAGGTGTTGGTCTCCTCCGTGGGGGTGCACGAGGGGGAGCGCTGGATGCGCTCGGTGAGAAGGCCGCACGAGTGGGATTCGTTTCACAAGAAAGTGATGGAGGCCGCCCGCAAGCGCGTCACCACCGGTGAGCCGACCACGATGCCGCTGCCCGAGATCATGATCTGCGACCCCCACACGCTCAAGGTCATCCAGGAGAATCACCAAAAACACGACGATTACGTGAAGGACTACGACCTGCAAAGCGCCGAGGCCTGCTGGCGCTACAAGCCCGAGTGGGTAGTGGACAAAATCGCGCCGCGTCCCGTTATGTTCATCTACTCGGAAAACGATTTTCTCGTGCCCGTGCAGGAGCAAATCAGTTGCTACGAGGCATGCGGAGAGCCCAAGAAGATAGTCAAGCTCCCCGGCGCCCAGCATTATGAGTCGTATTATTTCTGTAGCCCCGAGCACCACGAAATCGGCATGGTCGAGGCCATCGACTGGTTCAAGAAGTATTTATGACGGCTGAACGGGTGGCCTTGGGGTATTTCGTCTCATCGGTGGCGAAGAAGTGCTCTTCAGCATGGTAGGAATACTCCGCCTTCTTCAATTCAGCCCATACATAAGATCTGAGAGTAACTAATGCAGCCCAAAGAAGAACCATTAAACTAGCTCAAAAAGAAACCTTTAATCCAACCCGAAAAGATGGTAACGATTACTAGTAACAAGATACCAGCTACGACTTTGTGGTACATTTGATTTTTTTCGACAGTATGGATGCGACCATTCAGCTCTTCCTTAACATCCCCTATCTTCTTTGACAGACTCGCGAAGGACTGCAACTCACCGGTTATTCCAGTGATCAATGCAGTGTCGATGCCCTTTTTGACAGGGTCGTTCTTTTTAATAGTGGACATTTTGTCCAGACTCGCATACCAAATGAGAAATATCGGTTGGCCTCGTTTGAGATGAATTGGCACAGGCCCTGCGTTGAAGACGGAGAAGGTCAACTGCCCTCGGTAGCCTGGATCTACGTGAAACCCTGAAACATTGACTAAGCCACGGAACTTGATCTTCGCGCGAATAGAAATAAAAGCAAGCGCATCACTTGGTACGGTTACGATTTCTTCGGTAATTAAAAAGGCAAACTGGCCTGGAGGTATAGTAAATGCCTCACCCTGATCTATCTGGCGTATCGTGATTGATGTCGGGTCAGCCACTTGGTCACTAGGTGAGACATAAACTTCGGGTCCCACTGATAGTGTATAAGCTGCACAATCTACTCGCTCTGGGTCGAAGGGCTCGATTAGTGGTTCTAAGTGTTCAAGCAAAGTATCACTGCTCCAGAACATCGCGTGAGGTTTTGTCATGATTGATCCTCATAATTCTCTAGAAACATCGAAATTTTTTTAGAGATCATTAGCATGCAAATCTTGTTGTTACTTTTATTTACTCATGGCATATGAGCTATTTGTCACGAAAACATAACATAAGGTGGGAACATATATGAAGATAGTTGGACACGGAATCGATCTAGTCAATATCGCCGAAATGCAGCGATGGATCGATGATCCACGTGATCCTTTGATACCTCGCTGTTTCGTAGAGGAAGAGCTAGACGAGGTGGGCAACGGTCTCAACAGAGTCGAATGCTTAGCGGGACGATTTGCTGCAAAAGAAGCTGTACTTAAGGCATTGGGAACAGGGTTTGGAGGTGGAGTGGGTTTTTTAGATGTTGTGATCCAACGTGCACCAGACGCGACACTACGGGTGCGACTTACAGGCGGAGCTGCAAAAACCGAAGTTGTACTAGGTATCATTGAGTGGCGATTGAGCATCAGCAATGCTGGCATCATCGCCATGGCGAGTGCCATTGCAATCGGCACAGAATTTCATGGCAATGGTTAATAGCTTAGCTGAACCGTATTAACAGGACCTAGGTATTTTAGGCAGCGTTGATCAAGATCAACAGAGATCCGGCCGCCACGTTCGGCTAAAATGGAGCGCCACACCACAAAGCCCTGAAGAATTGCCTGTTCCCATTCCCCCGTGGTGCACACCCTAACCTCTAGGTGTGAAGTCATATCCTTGATTGTGCGTAAGAGTCGAAAATCGAGCGTACTAACACCATCAAGCATGTGATGACGCCGGGCGTAATCGAATACGAGAGCAGCGACGCCCTCTTCGATGACTGCAGCGCGTCCGCCATCTTCAACTTCATCTATGAGTGGGTGGCTCTTGCGTTTGCAATTGAGTAAGGCACGTGTAATTGGCGACCAACCGAGCACAGCAGCGTAGGCCAAATGAAAAACATCATGAAAACGGTAGCCATCTGGGTCATAAGCGTTATCGGTTAATACATCGCCAGAAGGTACGTTATTGATTGATACGCGAACCAACTGGCGATCTTTGCCATCCATCTCGGCCAGTTGAACCTCGAATAGTCGTGGAAAGCGTTCACCCTCTGGAAGTGTATCGTCAAAGCAGAGCCGAACAGTTTGTTCAGTGGACCAGCGTGCCTTCAACTTTGTCAAATTGGAAGTAGCTATCTCGCCCAGTTTGAGATCGAACTTGCTAGCTACGTTAGAAAGATACCAAAGCAGATCTCCTAACTCTTCGGAGACACGCTCCTTAAATAGTCGATGTGCTTCACCATCGCGAAGATGTTTCTTATACTCACTTAACAACTGTCCCGTTTCGCCAGCGAGACCAAGCATCGGAACAACAAGGGCATGCACATCATCGGAATTATCTTGCATAGGCACCCGATCAGTTTGTAGTGCTTCCTTTTGATAGTGGTCGAAATTCATATTCGTCTCCTTCAAAATCCATCATCGCGTGACGACTTATTTTTCTTTGAGTTCGTCGATTTTTCCCCCGATATTTGTGCACAATCTATCATTTAACTTCCACTTTGGCGGAAAATAGTAATTGATCGGTGACAACATTGGTTTGAACTTCTGCTTAATTCGCATGCGACCGTTACGTCCAATAATCTGCGGATGCGCAACGCGAGCATATTTGTCAACTTCACAAAAGAGATTCTGGCAGTCAATCAGTTGTAGTCGACGTCCCCAAAGTGATTGGAAGTCGAGACCCAATCGCTCAAATTCATGCTCCTGTAAATCGGCTATCAGTCGGATCAACTCTGGCTCATTTAGTCCACCGAAGTCAACAAAACACTTACGTAGACCTTCACGCGCGCCAGGACCTGGAACCACGAAATCCATTTCACTGAAATCGGTGATCTCGCTGTAGTTGATGTCAGTGATAAACTGATAAGCGAGGAAATCACCAATGGTTGGATAGCTTCGAAGCATCTCGAATCCTTCTTGCATATTGTCAGCCTGCTCCAATTTTTCAGGGAGCCGATCCTTTATCATGCGCTCAAGTAGCAGTAGATTGTTTTGGTGCTTGGCGGATTGGCCAAATGCATACTTACCCGGCGGCATAATATAAGCGGCGGAATAGATGCGGCGTCCATCTCTCAACGCGTGCTGTAGTACAGTGTCGTATTGGGTGAAACGGTAGTTTTCGAAAGTGATCGAACCGAATGCTCGCTCCAGTAATTCCCATGTCTCAATCTTGTTGAATAATTTGAACAGCAGGATACGAAAAAACACTTCGCGTGGAGTGCTAGGTAGATCGTCTCTATAGATGACGTGGCGGATTAAAAATTGACTTACACGATCGGAGACTCGATAGACGTTGGTAAATTTGTAAGTTGCAAGCACAGGATCCGCTGTCCAGGGCCGTGTCTCACCGCGTGCGCGTTGGATAAAAATCGCCTGCCGATCGGCGGCAAACCGCCAAAAACTCTCATAGACCTCGGAAACTTTCGCTGGTGAGAGATGTTGTAAAACAATAGGAGCTTGTACAGCAACTGTTGAAGTACAAGGTAATTGCGGTCCGATAGATACAGCGAACTTCAGAGGAGTAGTTGTAGGATTGCATTTTTCTTTTGTTGGGCGATTCGAAGGGCGCTTAGAAGCAGTCTTTTGAGACTTGTTTATCAAAGTGCTGTATCCACTGTCATTTCTTTCAGGGAAGGATTCGTTACGAGCGGTTTAACGGCCTCAACTAGGAGCGCTAAATCGGGATCTTTTTTGGTGATACGATCTAGTTTGGCCACGCCGACCATGACGTTTAACCGCGCCAACGGCATACCCATTTCATGTGCCATGAAAGCGCCCAACTGTGCCAAGCCTAGATAGTTGCCATAGGCTTTATCAAAAATCTGTTGCGTCGCATAGAAGGCGTTTACGACCAGACCTTTTTTAGTTGGTTCGAAACTGACTTGTTGCAAGCAAGGAAAACCAAGCTGTGCGTTCGCTACATGGTCGCGATCTGGATCAAATGTCGTCGCCTGAAGCATCGAGCGGCGTATGCCCTTACGCGAATCATACTGTGACAAAATCCATTCCAACTGATTGCCATCGCATGGCCCGCGCCCATACATGACCATGCGTTCAAAATAGAGGCCACGACCATTGATTTTTTTGTTCATCGCTTGCCATCGAGGGAATGTCGCACAATAGCGCGTAAAGAGGCGGTTGCGATCGCCTTGTGATATCTTCCATAGGCGCTGTGGAAAAATAGTGAATGCTACCTTATCTACTCCTAGCTTCCCTTTGCTTTCAAGAAGTTGATCGAGAGCTTGGCGCACCGTAGAGTTTTCAGGAACTGTGCCCATTTCGTCAAATCCCGCCACGCTCAATACCAACGGTGAAACCTCAGTACCACCACCCTCCAGAATTCCAAGTAGAAGCCGTGCCCATGCGAGCCCCAGATTATTGTCGTTGATGATCATGGGTTCTGCTGCAGCTGCCGCTTTGGATTTACTCATCTGTGTCATCCTCAAGATGACGATATTGAGCAAGTCCAACATAAGCTTCACGCGCGATTCGGATGAAAACCGTCCATGCACCAGCGTTGGCAATAGCTTGAACGATCCCAGGACGTATCGCACGATACAGGCACCCATTTCTGAGGTCACGTTCAAAAACGAGATTCCCACTATTAATTTTTGATCCTGATGGCAAAAGCAACAACGTATTGACCTCAACATCAATAGTCGGGGCGGTACGATGAAGGTCAGTAAGGATCAAGGGTTCTGGTGTTAAGACCCCAAGGAGTTCAGAACGCAAATCCTTCGGTGTGATGCGCCGTAGTTCGGCTGCACGAGTCTTCGAAATCATATTAACGCCAACTGATAGGTGGGTAAGAAGTGTGCTGTAGCCGACACCGAAGTCGCAGGCGACCATGAACATCTGAACAGGTGTTGCGGTCTCGGGCTTCCAGTCTCGCGAAGCAAACGCTCGGCGCAGGCCGATGATTGGCATCAGTGCGAAACCAGCAAATGTATCTGCCAAGAACTCTTTTGAGTCCTCCCAAGGATGCTCTTTAACATTTTTGCACAGTTCGTCTATTGACGAACCATGGCCGAATATATGGTGGCCGAGTTCATGTGCGCAATTATAGGTGCGCCGCGGCAACGGACGTAGTGCAGATAGATGAATACGAGGCGGTGCACCCCTGTGGTACATCCCTTCCATATTGATGTCATTGAAGCGAACTATAACGCCTAGTGATTCACATAGCTGGTAGATGCAAATGGGACTACGTTGGTCTAACTCAGCTTTCGCCCTAGTCGAAATTGCCGCCTGCATAGCTTGCTTAGTTAGTGCGCGTCGATTTAAGCGCAGTTTTGGAAGGGACATCGTATTCATCAACGACTACTCTCCGCTGTGTTTGAGGGAGGTTCGTTGCGTATAGTGGCGAGTAACTTAAGCAGACGTTCGAGATCTTTGGGCTTAAGCTTAGCAAGTTCTCGGGCAGCGAGACCTAAGCGGGCATCCTGGGAATCAAGCATCTCCGGTGCCTCGCCTAATAACCAGGCGACGCTCACATCGTAGATTTCCGCAAGTCGGGCTAGTTCGTCGGCTGAAGTCCGGCGGTTGCCAGCCTCCATCTCCGAGATCGATGGTCGATGTAGGCCGAGCATCTTCGCAACGTGACTTTGTGAAATACCAGCAAGCTTGCGTGCCTCTTTTAACCGCTCGGCTATCTGGTAACGCTTTGTGGTTTCGATATCGCTCATGGAGTTACTTTTTCCATCCCATTTTGCTTTTTCGTCAACTCGGAAACGACAGTTGCTGTTTCATCAATCGAGCGTGGGCGTTTCGTCGTCTCATTAATGAAGATGTTCATTTCGTTGGGAATCGGCGCACCGATTTTGGTTGCTAAATCTGCGGTGGCGACCGGCCAGATCATACTGTCAAACTTTGGAAGAGTGTCAATCGGCTTAGTTGAGCCCGTAAGTGGCGGGCATTTTAAACCGCTCTCAACCTGAATTTGACTGAGGATAGCGATGAGTTGCTCTTTTATTAATGTTTTATCCATATACACCTCCGGTTAGGCCTAATTTCCAAGCTTACGTATGGTAAGATATTCTTACCACACGTGGATGTCAAGTCCAAAAAATAAACTTCCAGTTTGAATGAATTGAGCTACTGTTAAATCTGGTGTATGGCCGTCCTGAATCCAGTGGCTCTCTTCCCCGACTCTCTCGTCCACCCCGCCGATAAAAATCACATCAGCGAGCACATAGTTGACGGAAGCCGCGTATGCGGCGCTCTTGACTCTGCGCCGCTCCTTCAATTCAGCCCATACACCAGATCTGAATGTAACTCTATGCGGCATGAGGGGTTTGGGAAAGAAAAAATGAGTGCTTGGTTGGAGAAGAATATAGAGGATATCTTTCGAGACGCACAAGGTGAATCTTGAATTACAAATCATCTAGGAAAACGAGTATACATAAATGAATTTTTCAATCGGACTTTTCAGAGCCTGCTTGATGGGATTTTGCTGAGTTTGTGCTCCTGTTCGTAAATTGAGTATGATGTTCAACGATCCTGCCTTCCCCTAATGAGAGCCGTTATCTTCAATGACTAGGCAACTTCACCTCAATTTGTTCGTCCAATCTCGGGGCCACCACGAGGCAGCCTGGAACCATCCCGATTCTTCGACAGCCTCGCTTACCGATGTAAACTACTATGTGGATTTAGCTCAACGTGCGGAGACGGCGCTTTTTGATTCGATCTTTTTCGCTGATTCACTGATGTTGACACCGGATGCTCCGCGGTCCGGGCGAATCTGGCTTGAACCAATAACTTTATTAGCGGCACTCGCCGTCGCAACCGAGCGGATCGGGCTGATCGCGACGGGGTCGAGCACATATTCCGAGGCCTTTAACCTTGCGCGGCAGTTCAACTCGATTGATCACATTAGCAATGGCCGTGCCGGTTGGAATATCGTCACCACTTGGATGGCAAAGGTCTCGCGCAATTTCGGTGATGCGGGTCAGGATAGTCATGCGGACCGCTACATGATGGCCGAGGAATTTGTCCAGGTCGTCAAAGATTTGTGGGACAGCTGGGCCGATGACGCCGTGGTTGATGATCGTAACGGTGGCTTCTACGCCAAAAGCGATCGAATTTGTCCAATCGACTTTAACGGCAAGTATTATAACGTCGCGGGGCCGCTGACCCTGCCGCGCAGTCCGCAGGGGCGACCGGTGCTGGTGCAGGCAGGATCGTCGGATGCCGGACGTGATTTTGCTTCGCGTCACGCCGAGGCAGTATTTACAGCCCACCTTGAAAAGGCGACGGCACAGAATTTTTACACGGATATCAAGAAGCGAGCGGTTGCAGCAGGTCGTGATGCAAACCAAGTCCTGATTCTGCCTGGTCTGAGCCCAATGATTGCGTCGACCGAGACCGAAGCAAAACGAATGGAGCAGGATCTCAATGAGAATACTGACCCGGAGAGCGGTCGCCGTACTCTCTCTTCACGGTTTGACGGACATGATTTCTCGCATTTGCCGCTAGACCGGCTGCTGACGCCGGACGATTTCCCTCCACCCTCCAGTGTCGAAACCATGCGTAGTCGGTCCGAGTTGGTCGTCAATCTTGTGCGTAACGAAGGCCTTACTTTGCGCCAGCTTCTTGCTCGTTTTGCCGGTGCTCGCGGCCACTTTACTTTTGTTGGCACGCCCGAGCAGGTCGTTGATATGATTGAGGACTGGTTCCGAGATGGTGCCGCCGATGGTTTCAATGTGATGCCGCCGCTTTTTCCCACGATGCTGGATGTTTTTGTTGAAGAGGTGGTTCCGATTCTTCAGCGTCGCGGGCTGTTCCGGACAGAATATAAAGGCAAGACGTTGCGAGAACACTATGGACTCGATCGACCCGCTGGGCGGTTTTGGTAGATTAAAAGACGCGGAATTTGCCAGGCGCCGCGAACCCTTTATTGCTTTATGCAGGGACTCCGTAGCATTGAAAAATTGGCAGGTGAACAACCGCTTTGAAACTCGATGGAATCTGAGGGTTCGGTAGGGTAGAAAGTTTGTTTGTCAATCTTTTGGGGCGAAGGAACCACCTGAAACAAAACACGTGGAGCAAATACTGTTCCTTCACCATCATATTTAGACTAGTTAAAGATTTGTGGGATTCGAACATAAAGGGGGGCAAAAGAGCTACTGTCAAATATGATGTATGACCATCCTAAATCAATCGGCCCTCCTGCCCGTATCTCTTTCGTCCACCCCTTCGATGAACCTCTCAGCCTATAGACCAATTCTGGTAGCAACTCGTTTATAGTTCCATACCCCCTCACGCGATGCGCGTTCCGAACTTCTCTATCGCCTCTTCTGAGAGCGTAAGCCCGAGACCCGGCGCGTCGTTCAGGTAGAGCGTCCCGTTCTCGATGCGGGGCGGGTTCTCGAACAGTTCGGCCTGGAGCGGATCGCGCTCGGGGTCCGTGAAGGACTCCACGATGCAGCCCGCCGGCGAGGCCGCCACGATGTGGGCGTGGATGAAGCAATCGTGGTGGGGAGCGATTTCCACGTGGTTGAGTTCCGCCAGGGCCGCGAGTTTTTTCCCCATGGTGAATCCGCCCATGCGCGTGCAGTCGAACTGCACGATGTCTATCGCCTGCTCCTCCAGCAGCGCGCGGACCCCGTGCCCCGTCTGTTCGCTCTCTCCGGCGGAGAGGGGGATGTCCGTTTTTCGGGCCAAAATCCTGAGTTCCCGCCTGTCGTCGAACCAGCGCACGGGCTCCTCGAGCCACCGGGGACGAATCTCCTTGAGTAGACGAGCGCCCTCGATGGCGGTGGGCAGATCCCAGGCGCCGTTCACGTCGAGCATGAGTTCGTCCTCATCGCCGATGACCTCGCGGATGACCCGAAGCCGCGCCATATCCTCATCGAGGGACGCGCCGCCGATTTTCGCTTTGAACGCCCTGTGCCCTTGGGCCTTGAGCATTTCCATCTCCTCGCGCAACTCACCCAAATCCTTTCCGTCACGGTAATAAGCGCAGGTGACGTAGCAGGGAACTTCCTCCCGATATCCCCCGAAGAGCCGAAACAGGGGCTGCCCGGAGGCTTTTCCGAGAATATCCCACATGGCGAGGTCGATGGCCGCGCTGGTGATGAGCAGCCCGTTCCGGGACCACTCCTTCAGAAAGGCGATCTTTTGATGCGTAATGGAGAAAATCTTTTCATATAGCCTCTCGGGCGCCAGCGCGTCTTCGCCGATGATGATCTCCTTGAGGCCTTCGTTGAACATCTCGGCCGCGCCCTTGATGAGGAGGCGGCTGCTGCCCAGGCCGAAACCCTCGAGCCCATCGTCGGTTTTGATCCGGATCAGCAACTCGTTCGCCTGGTGGACGGGGTAATGGCTGACCCAGTGGCCGCGCTCCTCCGGCGGGCCGGTGAGCATGTATGCTTCCACATCTGTAATCTTCATGTTCTTCCTCATGAATTCGTATGAACGGATGGACGTTGTTCGAAGACCCGGACTAGTTTGCCAGAGCTTTGGGGCGTTCACAATCGCCGGACCTTGGGGTAGGATAGCCCGGTTCTTGGAGTGAACATTCTGGAAAGCGGGGTGTTGGTTATGAGCGATATGCCGAGAGTCAGCTATCTGGGGCCGGAGGCCACCTTCACGCACGAAGCTGCCATTTTGCGCTTTGGCGATGGAGCCGCCCTCACGCCCGAGCCGAGTATCGATGCCGTTTTCGATGAGGTGGAAGGCCGTCGCTCCCGGTGGGGCGTAGTGCCGATAGAGAATGCGATCGAGGGTACGGTCAACATCACCCTGGACAGGCTGCTGGAATCCCCTTTGCTGGTGGAGGGTGAAATCACGCTGCCTATCGACATCCACCTGCTCACGAACGCAGGGTCGATACGGGAGGTTGAGCGCATTCTCAGCCATCCCCACGCGGTGGCTCAGTGCCGGCGCTGGCTTCGGGAAAATGCCTCGGGCGTCAAGACGGAAGAGGTGTTGAGCACCTCGCTGGCGGCGAAGATGGCGGCGGGGGACTCGCGGCTCGCGGCCTTGGGCAGCCGGCTGGCGGCCGAGCACTATGGCCTGAAGATTTTGGAAGAAAAGCTGGATTCCGAGAGCATCAACGTGACGCGCTTTTTCGTCATCGGAACCGAGAGGCCCGAGCGCGGGGTGTATTCGAAAACGAGTATTATCTTCGGTTTGAAGAACGAATCGGGCGCGCTTCATAAGGCGCTTGCGCCGATTGCCGAGCGAAAGCTGAACATGACGAAAATCGAATCCCGCCCATCGCGAAAAGAGGCGTGGGAGTATGTTTTCTATATGGAAATCGATAGTCACTCAGAAGATGAAGCAGTCGCGCAAGGGATTTCGGAACTGAAAAATCGGGTGGACTTTATTCGCGTGCTGGGTTCGTATCCCGTTTTGCAGAAAGTTCGAACAAGTATTTGATATTGCATGATTTAGGGGATTATGAGGACCCGCGGCGCCTTGCGCCGCCGGCTCATAGGGAGAGGGAATGAAATATCAAAGGGCGCAGCCCGTTTCGGACATCATCGTCTACCAGCCGGGAAAGCCGGTCGAAGAGCTCGAACGCGAACTCGGCATCGCCGATTCCATCAAGGTAGCCTCGAACGAGAATCCTCTGGGGCCATCGCCCAAGGCGGTGGAAGCCGTGAACCACGCCATCGAGGAATTGCACCGCTATCCCGACGGCGGCGGTTTTTATCTCAAAAACGCGCTGGCCGAACATCATGGGTTGCAGCCTGGAAATTTCGTGTTGGGCAACGGAACGAACGAGGTTTTGGAGATTCTGGCTCATGCGTACCTGGACCCCGGAGATCCTGTCGTTTTTTCCGAGGGCGCCTTTATCGTCTACCACATCGTCTCTCAACTCAGTTCTTGCGAGATCAGGCGCGCGCCGATGCGCGATTATCACCAGGACCTCGACGCCATGGTGGACCTGATTTGCGAGAAAACGAAAATCGTCTTCCTCGCGAATCCCAACAACCCTACGGGAACGGCGGTTGGCGAGGGGAAACTCCGGGAATTTCTTGAAAAAATTTCGCAGACCACACTCGTGGTGATGGACGAGGCCTATTGCCACTACGCGCATTTGGAGGATTATCCCGATGCAGTGCGGATGCTGGCCGAATTCTCGAATCTCGTCGCTATGCGCACCTTCTCGAAGGTTTATGGCCTGGCCGGCCTGCGCGTCGGCTACGCCGTGGCGAATGAGGAAGTCGCGCAGGCGATGGAAAGCGTCCGCGAGCCGTTCAACGTGAATTCCCTGGCCCTCGTAGCCGCACAAGCCGCTCTCGGAGACGTCGAGCACGTCGAAAGGACGGTAGCGGTGAATGCCGAGGGGCGGGAGTATTTCGTGTACGAACTATCGGCCATAGGTCTCCCCTTCGTGCCTACACAGGGGAATTTCATAATGGTCGAGGTGGGCGAAGGGATGCAGGTATACGAAGAATTACTCAGGGAGGGCGTCATCGTCAGGCCCGTGGCGGGATACGGCTTTCCGCGCCATTTGCGAATTTCCATCGGCACGCCGCAGGAGAACGAAGAGGTTGTCAAGGCGTTGAAGAAAGTTATGGAAATACAATAATATCAAATAGATACATTTATAATATAATGCAATTTATAGAATAACACAAAGGATATGAAAGTGCTTTTCGAGCAAATGACGATTATCGGTGTGGGGCTCATCGGCGGCTCGTTGGCCAGATCCGCCCGGGAGAGAGGTCTCGTTTCCAGATTCGTCGGCGCCGGCAGGAGTCTGGGCAACCTGGAGCGCGCGCGTGAGCTAGGTGTAGTGGATCGCTTCGAGACGGATCACCTGGAGGCGGTGCGCGATTCGGATCTGGTGGTGGTGTGCACCCCGGTGCGTGCGGCAGTGCGGGTGACGGAGGCGATTTTGCCCGAGATGGCTCCAGGGGCCGTGCTTACCGACGTGGGCAGCGTAAAGGCGCCCTACGTGCGGGCGGTGGAGGCGCTGGATTTGAGGGATGTGAAATTCCTGGCGAGCCATCCCGTCGCCGGAGGCGAGAAATCCGGCGTGGAGGCGAGTTTTTCCTCTCTCTTTGATGCGCACAAGACCATCTTGACGCCAACGGCGAGAACGGACCCCGGAACCATCGAACGCCTGCGTGCGCTTTGGGAGGGAGTGGGTGCAAACGTCGAAATTCTCGACCCTGAAACCCATGATCGCGTGATGGCCGACATCAGCCATCTCCCACATCTGGTGGCCTACGCCATGATGAACACCGCCCTTGAGGGCGAGGCGCTCCGGCATGCGGCGGGTGGGTTTCGGGACTTTTCGCGAATCGCATCCTCAGGAGCGGAAATGTGGCGCGAAATCTGCGAGGACAACCAGGAGGCGCTGCTGGGCGCGCTTGACAGGTTCGAGAGAGAATTGGCGGGGCTTCGCCGTTTGCTGGAAGATTCGGATTCCGAAGCGCTCGAGCGCGCATTTTTAAGGGCCAAGGACGGCCGGGACGAATGGGCGCGGAAAAAGGGCTGGGCTTGAGAGAGAAATTGCGCCGAAAATCAGCCGGCATCGTCATTCCCATCGATGGCCCCGCAGGTTCGGGCAAGAGCACGGCGGCCAAAGGGATCGCGGAGAGATCGGGGTTCGACTATCTCGAGAGCGGCGCGCTCTACCGGGCCGTAGGCTATCAGGTATTGAATGAAAATCGAGAAGGTGATTTTGAAAGTCGCGCCATCGGCTCCGCGCGTGATTTGCGTTTCGAGTGCCGCAAGGAGGGGAACGTCTGGAAGAACATTCTGGGTGGAGAAGACGTTACCGATGCGCTCCGGGACGAAGAAATAAGCGATATGGCGTCGCGGGTGTCGGCGATACCGGGGGTGCGGGAGGCGTTGCTCGAATTTCAAAGGAATTTTGGACGAGAGCGCGGGGCCGTCATTGATGGGCGCGATATAGGCACGGTCGTTTTCCCGGAGGCCAGGCTCAAGTTTTTTCTCGACGCGGACATCGAGGTGCGAATCCAGCGGCGCTTCGCCGAACTCGAGGCGAGGGGAGTCCCCTTTCATCCCGATCATCTGCGTGAAGACCTGAAGCGCAGGGACGAGAGGGATCGCCACAGAGCCAGCGCGCCGCTGCGCAAGGCCGAGGACGCCGAAGAAATCCAAACGAGCGATATGGGCGTTGACCAAGTGCTTGAGGTCATGTTAGAGAAAATCCGCCTGGTTTACGGGGAAGTCATTGAGGATGCTTGAGTTGCGGGTTGATTCTCTTTTTTCTCGGGTGTAATATTATTTTTTCCACCACTTTCATGCCGATGACTGCGACAGCGATGGGCGCTTGAGCCGTAGCGGCAATTTTCTTTTTCTCAAAACGAGGTAACGCAAACAGATGAATGAAACTTCCTCTAACGCATCCGAAGCAGTTCCCACCCTCTCTTCGAAGGTGGCGGAATTGCTCCCGGACGAGGTAGACCCCGACACTCTTTCCCCCGAACAAATGGATGATTTATACGCCTCCACAATGAAGGTGCGGGATGGGGAAATCATAGAAGGAACGGTTGTGGGGTTGGAAGGTGAATATGTACTCGTGGACGTAGGCTATAAATCCGAGGGTTTGGTGCCTCGTATGGAATTCCCGAGCCGCGGGCGGGATCTCAAGCCTGGAGACAGGGTGGAGGTTTTCGTCGAAGAACGTGAAGATGACGATGGTCTCATCGTGCTCTCGAAAGAGAAAGCCAACCGAATCAAGATATGGGACGAGATTAGCAAAGCCCATGACAACGACGAGATTATCAAAGGTGAGGTCATCGCCCGTATCAAGGGTGGCCTCACGGTCGACATCGGGCTCAAAGCCTTTTTGCCGGGTTCCCAGGTCGATCTGAGGCCTGTGAGGAACCTCGATCAATTCATTGGCAAATCCTTTGACATGAAGATCATCAAGCTCAACAGAAAACGCGGGAATATCGTTCTTTCCAGGCGCGTGCTGCTTGAGGATGAGAGAGCGGAGCTCAAGCGCGAGACGCTCGCGAACCTCACCGAAAGCATGGAGAAGGTAGGCGTCGTCAAGAACATCACTGACTATGGGGCGTTCATCGACCTCGGTGGAATAGACGGCTTGCTTCATATCACGGACATGTCGTGGGGTCGGGTGAGTCACCCGAGCGAACTTCTATCTATCGGGGACAGCGTCAAGGTCATCGTACTCAAATACGATCAGGAGCGCGAGCGCGTCTCCTTGGGGCACAAGCAAATTACCCCGGACCCTTGGGAGAACGTGGAAATCAAATACCCCATGACCGGCAGGGTTCGGGGCCGTGTCGTCTCCATCACCGACTACGGCGCTTTCGTCGAACTCGAACAGGGCGTGGAAGGCTTGGTGCATGTGTCTGAAATGTCTTGGACGAGGCGCGTTCGCCATCCCTCGAAATTCGTTGCGGTGGGCGATGTGGTGGAAGCCGTCGTTTTGAATTTGGATAAAGAGGGCCGCAGAATCTCCCTGGGTATGAAACAGGTGGAGGCCAACCCGTGGACTACGGTGGAGGCGAAATACCCCGTGGGGATGCGCGTGACGGGCAGCATCCGCAATTTGACGGAATTCGGCGCCTTTGTGGCCCTGGATGAGGGTATCGACGGCCTCATCCATATTTCGGACATTTCCTGGACCCAGCGCTTCAAACACCCCTCTGAAATCCTGCGCAAGGGCCAGGATATCGAGGCGGTAGTCTTGAGCGTGGATGTCGAAAAGGAGCGTCTCTCTCTGGGGGTGAAGCAAATTACCCCGGATCCTTGGGACGACATCAACGACCGCTACGCAATGGATGATGATATCGAGGCTAAAATCACGAAAATTACGAACTTCGGCGTATTCGCCGCTCCTGAAGAAGATTTAGAGGGGCTGGTCCACATCTCCGAACTGGATTCGGATAAGGTAAAAGAGCCCGAGGATGTGGTGCATGTGGGCGACGTGTTCAAAATGCGCGTTATCAAAATCGATCGGGAACAAAGAAGGTTGGGTTTGAGCATCCGCGCTTATGTGGAGTCCACCGGTGAGGACCCG
Organism: bacterium; assembly: GCA_965218735.1. GTDB lineage: Bacteria > UBA8248 > UBA8248 > UBA8248 > UBA8248 > Bin107. The sequence continues at coordinate 208,845 of CBDCMA010000008.1, forward strand.
CTCATCAGCCGGGCGCCACTGCCCCCAGAGCCGATCGAAGAACAGAGCGCGCCCTCGGGTGAGGTAGTAGAAGCAGTAGAGGGTGAACCCGAGGCGGAAGTCGTTGCGGAGGCTGCGCCCGAGGCGGAAGTAGTAGAGGAAGTAGAGGGCGAACCCGAGGCGGAAGTCGTTGCGGAGGCTGCGCCCGAGGCGGATGAACAAACGAAATAATCGAGTGGATGGCGCGAAGCCCATCCGATGAATTTTGCGGAACGCAAGCTGTCGAAAAGCCTTGCCGCCTGAGCGGGGGGCCGGAATATGTATGCTTTCTCTTCTTGGATGCCGGCTTCCGCACCGTTTCATCGGGCGCGCATGAATAGTCGGCGTGTTTTAGCGGCTATTCAGGCTGGCGAGCATGAACAGTAACGCCCGCGAAACACGTTGAGGATATTTTTCGAAAGACAAGAGGCGATATTCCGGCTTGGCCTAAGGTTCGCCGGTTTGGATTATTTGGTTGATTCACCGGTTGCGAGATAGGACATGGGCGGATGACGCATTTCATTCGTCGATTGGGCGATGTGGAAGCTGAATGCAATCGCCCGGAAGACGAGTTCTCCGAAACGCGAATGTATCCATCGCGCTCGCAGGGAGGATGATGATTCTCATGACCAAGGCCGAGTTGGTTGAGCAGATAGCCGAGAAAATCAATCTCACGAAAAAAGACACCGAGCGTGTCGTGAACATCGTGTTCGGGAGCATCATGAATTCCTTGTCGCAAGGCGATAAGGTGGAGTTGCGTGGATTCGGAAGTTTCCGCGTCCGATCGAGAAACAGCCGTGACGGCCGCAATCCCAGGACGGGTGAGGCTGTGGCGATTCCGCCCAAGAATGTGCCGTTCTTCAAGGCGGGGAAAGAATTGAGGCAGATGGTCGATCAATTCGGAGCGGCTTCTTTCGAAGATGATGACGGAACGAGCGAACCCTCTGGTGGAGGCGCTTCGGCGCCGGCTGATTCCGAGGCGTATGGGGGCTCCTCGGAGGACGATTCCTTCTTCGAATAAAGCGATTTTCAGGCAGTACGTCCCCCGGGACAATCCCGCCCAATCGGAATTTTTCTCATGAAAGAAAAACGCGTCGGTCGTGGATGCGTGGTGCTTCGACAAGGTGACATCACCGAATCCGATGTGGACGCCGTCGTGAACGCGGCCAACAACCACCTCTGGATGGGTGCGGGCGTGGCGGGCGCCATCAAGAGAAAGGGCGGGGAGGCGATAGAGGCCGAGGCGGTATCAAAAGGGCCGATTCGGGTCGGGGATGCCGTAATCACGGATGGGGGAGAACTCCCCGCCCGGCATGTGATTCATGCGGCGGGAATGGGAACGGACCTGAGAACAACGCCCGAAATCGTGGAAGCCTGCACTCGGGCGAGCCTGGAGGTGGCCGAGGAGAATTCGTTGAGCAGTATCGCGTTTCCCGCCATCGGGACGGGTGTCGGGGGCCTTGAGGCGCAGGCCGTCGCTTTTCGTATGCTCAAAGCCTGCTCGGCGCACATGCAGAGGCCTACGGGCATGCTTACCCACATAGAGTTCGTGCTGTTCTCGGATGCCGACTTGGCCGCGTTTCGAGACGCACTCGAAGCGCTTTGATTTTGAAGCGAGGCGGCCTCTGCGCTCGCTCTCGGGCCTAGTTTGGAAATGAGACGCTTCCGAGGCGTTATCATCTTTTGGCGAAACGACCCTCCTCCGCCTGAAGCGCCAAACCCATGATCCGCAAGCAATCGAGAAACCCACACCCCATCATCCTTGTTGTAGGAACGACATGTTCGGGGAAAACGGATTTTGGCGTGGCGCTGGCCAAGCGTTTCCGGGAAGAGGGGGTATCCCTCGAAATAGTCGGCGCCGACGCCAGGCAGATTTACCGGGGTATCGGCGTGGGCACCGCCAAGCCCGGTTTGGATGAGCGTGGCGGCGTGACGCATCACATGATGGATGTAGCGGAGTTGGGGGAGACTTATAGCGCCGCGCGCTATGCGGATGAGGCGATTCTTTGCATTGAAGATATTTATCGCAGGGGAGCATATCCGCTCGTGGTGGGAGGAAGCGGTTTATATATCCGCGCTTTGGTGGAGGGATTTTTCGATGGGCCTGAAGCGCAGCCCGAAATAAGGGGCCGATTGGAGGCGGAGGCTTCAAAGCGGGGGCATATGGCCATGTACGAGCGCCTCGCTGCGGTCGACCCCGGAACAGCCGCGAAACTACACCCCAACGACCTGCGGCGGGTGGTTCGCGCCCTGGAGGTCTATGAAGCGACGGGGCGGCCGGTTTCACGGTTGCGCGCCGAGCAAAAAGGGCCCAGGTTCGCGTCTCCGTTGTATATTGGTCTCAAATACCCAATGTCCGTCCTCGCTGCGCGGATCGAGCGCAGGGTGCGGCGGATGCTCAAAAGCGGGATGCTGGACGAGGTGGCGATGCTGGCCGAGATGAATCTCACGAACGCACGGATCTTCGAGGGTCTCGGGTTTCAGGAGGCCCTCGCGTTGCGCAGGGGAGGGATGGCCGAGGATGAGGCGGTTCGGGAAATATCCAGGCTGCACCGCAACTATGCGAAACGACAGCGCACCTGGTTTCAAAAGCTTACGGGAGTGAACTGGTATGAGCCCCGGGAAAGAGGGCTGCAGGTTTTATTGGAGGACGTGCATGATAAGGTATCCCGATATCTGGATTTAGGCTCTCGTGTGGAGGATTCCTCTTGAGCGTTGTGCTCATCGGCTTTAAGGGATGTGGTAAATCGACCATCGGGCCTTTGCTCGCCGAAAAAATGGGGTCCTCTTTTCATGATCTCGACCATTTGATAGAGCAGAAACATTTCGAGGAAACAGGAGAACGGCTGGGGTTTCGCGAGGTTTTCAGAACGAGAGGCGAAGAATCCTTCCGCGCGATGGAGAATCACTTGCTGCGCGAGCAATTGGGCCGGGAGCGCCTCGTTCTCGCCCTGGGCGGTGGAACCCCGATGGCGCAGAGTGTCGATTCACTGCTTGCTCCCCATTGCGTGGTTTATCTCCAGGTGCCGGAGAATGATATCATCGAGAGGGTGCGGGCCGATGGCTGGCCCGCTTATCTCGAAAACGAGGCGAACCCCGAAGAAACGTTGCGTCTGCTTTTCAAAAAGCGCGTTCCGCGCTATGAAGAACTCGCGAAACTTATTGTGAAGAATACGCGCGAGCCGGAGGAAGTGGTTGTAACGGCCCTCCCCGGGATACGCGCGGCGTTGTCGAAAACTGAAGTGTAGAGAGGGAAATCGTGTCGAACACGTTTGGCCGCTTGTTTCGCTTTACAACCTGGGGAGAGTCGCACGGTCCCGCCTTGGGCGTCGTGGTGGACGGTTGTCCGGCGGGCCTGCCGCTCGATGAATCCGACCTCCAGCGGGATTTGGATCGCAGGCGGCCGGGCCAGAGCCGGGTGACGACCCAGCGAAAAGAAGAGGATCGGGCGGAGATTTTATCCGGCGTCTTCGAAGGTGAGACGACTGGGCATCCCATCTCCCTGCTCATCCGGAACAAAGACGCCGATTCGAGTAAATACGAACCCTTGCGCAACCTGTTTCGCCCGGGACATGCGGATTTCACCTACATCCAGAAGTGGGGGATTCGGGACCATCGAGGCGGTGGGCGTTCCAGCGCGCGGGAGACGGCCGCACGTGTTGCCGCGGGAGCGATAGCCAAGAAACTCCTCGCCCGCCTCGGCGTATCGATCTTGGGCTACGTCGATCAGGTAGGAGAGATTCGCTGGGACGGCGCGCGCTTCGACGCAGACGAGATAGAGCGAAATATCGTTCGATGCCCAGACGCGGAAACGGCGTCCCGGATGGAGGCGGCCATTCTCGAGGCCCGCAAGGCGGGCGATTCGGTTGGCGGCGCCATCACCATTCAGGCCGATGGCGTTCCCGCCGGCTGGGGAGAGCCGCTTTATGGGCGTCTCGACTCCGATCTCGCGGCGGCGATGATGAGCGTCAACGCGGTGAAGGGGGTGGAAATCGGTTCCGGTTTCCGGGCCGCCGGGATGCGGGGTTCCGAAAACAACGATCCGTTCGAGATGCAAAACGGCGAGACGAGGGTGAGAACGAACAACGCGGGCGGAATTTTGGGCGGCATATCCACGGGCGCGCCGGTGGTGGTTCGCTTCGCGGTAAAGCCAACCTCCTCTATTTTGCTCGAACAGGACACGGTGACGACGTCGGGAGAGAAAACGACCGTAAAGGTGGAGGGACGGCACGACCCCTGTGTGGCGACGAGGGCGGTGCCTATCGGCGAGGCGATGATGGCCCTCGTTTTGGCGGATCATTGGCGTCTCGGGTTGGGGAGTCGCATCGGCGAATCCGATTGAGCGTCTTGGGGAACACAATCATCGGATTTTGTGGGTTATTTCAGTTCAACAACGTTATGAAGCGTGTTCTGAACCTTGGTTTTGTGGGATGAGGGATATCGAATAGTGGCGTTACAATAATTTCCTTTTCTTGATGGAGAGCGCTATGAAACTCGGGGTCGTGGGTCTGGGGGTCATAGGCAGGGCTGTGGTGCGAGCGGCGAATGAGGGGAAAATACCCGTCGATGTGCCGGTTGCCGCAACTCGTACGCTCGAAAAGGTAAAAGATTTTCTGGCGGGCCTCGATAATCCACCGCGCATGACGGACCTTGCGGGCGTGGCGCAAGAAGCAGACGTCGTGATGGAAGCCTCGGGTGGGGACACCGTGGAGGCGATTTGCCATGAATGTTTCTCCAGAGGAAAAGACGTGATCGTGAATTCCGTGGGTGCGCTTCTCGAGCGGGATGATTTGATCGAAAAGGCCAAACGGGGAGGTTCCCGCATATTCGTTCCCTCGGGCGCCATCATTGGTTTGGACGGACTCAAGGGGGCCTCGGCCGGCGGTATGGAATCCGTCACCATGACGACGCGAAAACCGCCCGCGAGCCTCAAAGGAGCCCCCTATATCGAAGCCCAGGGGATTGACCTCGACGCCATTGATGAGCCGACGGTGATTTTCGAGGGTAATCCCTTGGAAGCGTGCAAGGCGTTTCCGGCCAACGTGAACGTGTCCGCCGCCGTGAGCTTCGCGGGCATCGGGCCGCGGAGGACGAAGATGCGGATTGTGTGCGACCCCACAGCCGAGCGAAACATCCACGAAGTTGAAGCGGTGGGAGAATTCGGGCGCTCTTTCATTCGGATTGAGAATGTGCCGTCTGAAAATCATCGAACGGGCATATTGACGTATCTCTCGACTTTTTCCTTTCTCAGAGATCGAACATCCACTTTGATTGTCGGTACTTAACCGAACTACACACGATACCTGAATGGAGGGTGGTTTTTGAACCAGAACGTCGTTATTTTCGTGCCGGAGACGCGCGCGCCCATCGAATCGTTGCGAAACATGCTGGAGCCGTGTGGCGAATTCCGCGACGGCGGCCGCCTAAAATGGTCGGAAGACGAATTGATGCGCGATGCCCATGAATGGGACGTCTTGTTGGTGACATCGAGAGAGCAAATCACCGAACGGGTGATCGAGGCCGCGCCGCGCTTGAAGATTATCGCCAAAATTGGCGTAGGAGTGGAGAACATCGATATTCCCGCGGCGACGAGGCGGAAAATTCCGGTGACGAATTGCCCTGGCGCGAACGCCGTCGCAGTGGCGGAAGCGGCCCTGGGCCTGATGCTGGCCGCGAGCCGCCGGATTCCCCAGGGGATGGAAAAACTCCGAAATGGGGGATGGCGCGAGGGCATCTGGATTGCGAACGAGATGAGCGGGGCGACGTTCGGCATCGTCGGCTTCGGGAACATCGGGCGGGAACTGGCCCGGCTCCTGTCCGGTTTTCAGGGCCGGGTCCTGGCGTATGACGCGTTCGTGCGTGATGAGGCCATACGAGAAGCGGGTGTGGAGCCGGTGGATTTGGATAGGTTGACGAGCGAGTCTGATTTCATATCGCTTCATTGCAGCCTCACACCCGAGACGCGCCATATGTTCGATGCCCACAGGTTTCGGATGATGAAAAAATCGGCGGTGCTCGTGAATTGCGCGCGTGGAGCGATTATCGATGAGGCGGCATTGGTTCACGCGCTCAGGGAAGGGGAAATCGCCTCGGCCGGTATTGATGTTTTCGAGGAAGAACCTCCAAACCCGGCCAATCCGCTCTTCAGTCTTTCGAATGCGGTGGTGACGCCGCACTTCGCCGGGGCAAGCCACCAGGCGCGCGAGCGGGTGAACCGGCTGGCCGGCGAGAACGTGCTGGCCGCATTGAGAGGAGAGCGGGTGAATCCCGCGACCCTGCTCAACCCGGAAGTTTACGAGGATTGATTTTGACCGGAAATTCTGAATGATTTATTTGTCTCGGAGGCTTGCGCCCATCTGTCTCGAATCACTATACTTGCCCGGTTGTTCGGAACTCCGGACCCCACAACCCCACAGTGCTGGAGGATGTTTTTTTGGAAGGCGCAACAGAAAAAATATGGATGGACGGGAAATTCGTTCCCTGGAATGAAGCCAAAATTCATGTTCTCACGCATTCGCTGCACTATGGATTGGGGGTATTCGAGGGGATTCGCTGTTATCAGACCGAGCGCGGCTCCGCCGTCTTCCGGCTGGAGGAGCACATGCGGAGGCTCTATGATTCCGCTCGAATCGTCGGCCTGAAAGTGCCTGTTACACAGGATGACTTCACCGAAGCGATACTGGAGACGATTCGAACCAACAAGATGAAGGCGTGCTACGTTCGTCCGCTCATCTGGCTCGGTTACGGCTCCATGGGGGTGAATCCCAAAGGGGCGCCCACCCATGCGATGGTAGCGGTCTGGAGCTGGGGGGCGTATCTGGGCGAAGAGGGATTGGCGAAAGGCATTCGGGTCAAGGTCTCATCCTTCACGTCTCATCACCCGAACAGCTACATGACCAAGGCGAAAACCACCGGCAACTACGCCGTCAGCCAGATGGCGAAGCTCGAAGCCGTGGGCTCGGGATATGACGAGGCGCTCATGCTGGACCCGGAGGGTTTAGTGACCCAAGGCTCGGGTGAGAACATCTTCATCGTTCGAGACGGCGTGCTCAAGACGCCGCCGCTGCATGGCGTGCTGGCGGGCATTACGCGCGACACCATCGTGCAACTCGCTGATGAACAGGGCGTGGAAGTGCAGGTCGCTCCTTTCGCCCGCGATGAAGTCTATGTGGCGGACGAGGCCTTCTTCACCGGCACGGCCGCCGAGGTGACTCCCATTCGGGAGGTGGACGAGAGGACCATCGGCGCGGGAGAACCCGGCCCGGTGACGAAGAGAATCCAATCCTCATTCTTTGAGATCGTGAACGGGCGCGATGAGAGCAAGCTCGATTGGCTTACGTTTATTTAACGACGAGGAGAAATTCGAAGTGCCGATTTACGAATATGAATGCAGCGCATGTGGAGATGAGCACGAAGTTATACAAAAAATGGGGGCCGGCGCTCTCCGTAAATGCACGGGTTGCGGCGCGCTCAGGCTCAGGCGCAAAATCTCCCGCTCCGCCTTCCACCTGAAAGGGGAGGGCTGGTATGTAACGGATTACGCCTCGAACGGCCAGAAGAAAGACACTGACTCTCAGGACACCGCTTCCGATTCGAAATCAGAGGGCAAATCCGCCGAAAAGAAAGATACGGCGGTCAAGAGTGATTCAACCTCGAAGCAGGACAACAAGAAAAAACCCGAGCCGGTAACTGCGGGCTAATTTTTCGGCAGAAACGCCACCATCCTCACGATGCAGCCGTCGCCGCCCGTCCAGCGCCAGGGGAATGCGGCCAGCGCGAATCGTTTGCCCACGACTTTGTCGATGTCTCCCCCCACGTTCTCGAAACCGACGATTCCGTTCCCCAGAAGCGCGCGGTGGCAGGGTTCCCAGTAGGGGAAAGCCTCGCTCGTGGGGCGATCGAAGCGTTGTTCGTATTCATCGAGAGTGAACGGACAGATGGGCTGAGGTCCCCAGGCTATTTTCGTCCCCAGCGGATGATCGAGCGCCTGCTGGTCTACGCCCACGCCCTTCACGCCGCGTTCTACGAACCATTCGCCCGCCTCTTTGTAAAGACCGGGGGAGTAGATGAAATATTTGGTGTTGTCGCCGTAATAACGGTGCCACCCGGTATGCACGATGACGATGTCGCCAGGTCGAATCTCCGGCCTTGCGTTTTCCAGGTCCTCGGGCGTAATGACTTCCCATTCCTCTTTTGGAATATCGACGCACACGGCATTGCCGAAATAGCTTTCCAGCGGCACTTCATCCATGAACGGCATGCCCTCGATGACGTGCGCCGGAGCGTCGGTGTGGGTGGTGCAGTGCATGAAGGTAGTGATTTGCTGACTCAGAACCTGGCTTTTGGCGTGGTAGTGAAACCTTTCTATCTTGACGTCCGGAAAGTAGGGCCAAAGCGGGGCGCCATGCCCCCAGGGGTGGCTCAAATCGATGATGTCGTAATCATCCGGGCGATCCGTGTCGATTATCATGCTATATTCATCCCTCTGAAAAGACGCGATGAGTTCGGTGGTTTTGGGTTCAAGCGAAATGTAGCAAATATCAGAGAACGCCGCCATGAAAGCGTGTTTTGCGCGGTGATACAGATGAAAGGGAAGATGTGGAAGCTCATGAATGCCCCGCGTGCGGCTTGCGATTTCGATATGCGCATCCCAATGCGTGCACCGCTTGCAGCCGGGTGCATTGCCGCAACTGCCTCAAGGTGTTCCAGGACGAAATGGAAGAAGAACCGGAGGGGCGCTTTATCCTTTTGTGCCCCGAGTGTGAGGATTCCGTCTCCTGGCGAGTGGACGCCCAGGAGGTCTCTGCGTCGAACTGGGCGGAATATGATGGATGAATCCCGCGCATGGGAAAAATGCGAGACGCATCTTGCCAGAAGGTATGCGTAGAGGCTAAGTTACACGCTCTTTCTGCCGGAGTGGCGGAATTGGTAGACGCAGTGGACTCAAAATCCACCGGGGGCAACCCCTTGCCGGTTCGAGTCCGGCCTTCGGCACCAACATGTGTTTCGTCCAAGAGGATTTCCAATAGGACAAGAAAGTTCCATGCGCGTACCCCTTTATGATTTGAAAGCCCAAAACGGGCCGCTGAAAGCGCAGATTTTGGCGGCAGTCGAAAACGTGATGAACCACCAGAGGTTTGTCATGGGTGAGGAGATCGGCGCTTTCGAGTCCGAGATGGCGGCGTATTGCGGCGCGGGACACGCCATCGCCGTTTCATCGGGAACGGATGCCCTCCTGTTGGCGCTCATGGCGAACGACGTCCGCCCGGGAGATGAAATCATCACGTCGGCGTTCACGTTTTTCGCCACCGCGGGCGTCATCCATCGCCTGGGCGCGAAGCCGGTGTTCGTGGATATCGACCCCGACACGTTCAATCTCGCGCCCGAGCGGGTGGAAGAGGCCATCACGCCGATTACGAAAGGGGTAATACCCGTTCATATGTACGGACGCTGCGCGCCGATGGCGGAAATTCTCGAAATCACCGACCGCCACAGGCTTTTTGTGGTGGAAGACGCCGCTCAGGCCGTCGGCTCCATAACGAGCCTGGGTGTGGCCGGTACCATGGGGGATGCGGGCTGTCTGTCGTTTTATCCCACCAAAAATTTGAGCGCGCTTGGCGATGCCGGTATGGTACTGGCCAAGGACGGCGCACGGGCCGAGCGCATGCGCAGGCTCAGGGTTCACGGCTCGCCCGATAATTCCGAGTATGACGAGGTAGGCGGGAATTTCAGGATGGATACGATGCAGGCGGCTGTTTTGTCCATCAAACTAAAGCGCCTGGAGGAGTGGAACGCAAAAAGGTGGCAAAACGCCATGAAATATCGGGAAAGATTCGAAGCCAGTGGGATTATCGGGGAGCAGTTCACACCGCCCTTTATCCCGGATGGGAGCCATGTGTTTCACCAATACGTAGTCAGGACGCCCGAGCGGGACGCTTTACAAGAGCATTTGTTACGAAACGGCGTTGGTTGCGCCGTGTATTATCCCTCTCCTTTGCATCTCCATCCCTGCTTTGATGGGTATCAACAGGGGGATTTTCCCGAGAGCGAGGCCGCGGCGGCCCGGGTTTTGGCGCTTCCCGTCTATCCCGAATTGCCGGATGCCGACCTCGATTTTGTGGCGGATAGCGTGATTCGGTTTTTCGGATAGAATTTTACACTGGCTTTATGCGGCTTGAGCGTTCAGTTTTTCAGGGTCATGTAGAGCAGCGCCAGGAGAAGTCCCGCCACGCCGAACCAGAGGATTTTCCCCTCCGATTTCAGATATGTCCGCCATTCCGCCTTGTCGTCTTCGGTGAATCGTTCCCTGCGCGTCCCATCGTCGTGCGGGCCGGTGATTTCCTGATACAAATCCTTCTCCTGCGCGGCGCCGGATTCCTGTTTTTGGCGGTTTTGCGCCGTCCAGTTCAAAAGGGCGAAGTAGGCGAGAAAGATGGTTATCGCCAAAAGCCCCGTGATTCGGGCGGCGGTGTGATTTCCAAACATCCAGCTCCCGATTCCCACGCCGACAATGACGAGAAGAAAAACCGGGGAACAACCCGTGAGCATGTTTTCTCCAGTGGCTTAAGAATGATGATTCTCGGACATCAGATATCCTTGCGTCTTGAAAAAAGCCTTATTCTTTTTTCCGCCCGATGCGGTTCTCCTCCCCTCGCATCAATCGTCCGATATTGTCTTGATGTTTCCAGATCACGAACAAGGAGATCAGGCCGGATAAGGTGTATACCACTTCGGGATAGTTCATCCAAAAGCCTGCGAGCGGCACCGTCGCCGCGGCGAGCATGGAGCCGAGAGAGACGTATCGCGTCACAGCCACCACCAGAATGAATACCAGCGCGGCGAGGGCCGTTGGTCCCGGCGTCAAGACGGCGAACACTCCCAGTCCGGTGGCCACGCCCTTGCCCCCGCGAAACCCCGTGAACGGTGAATACATATGCCCGAGCACCGCCGCGAGAGCGGCGACGGGCTCAAGGTACGGAGAGGCGATGCACGTGGCCACATAGCGAGCGAAAAGAATGGCCGCGACGCCCTTGAGGACATCCAGCAGCAGGGTGAGTATTCCGCTTTTCCATCCGCTCGTTCGCAAGACGTTCGTTGCGCCGATGTTGCCGCTTCCTGATTTTCGCGGGTCATCGGCGCCGAGCAACCGGGTGACCACCACCCCGAAGGGAACGGCGCCCAGGAACCCGCTGACCAAGATGACGAGCAAGAGTGCGGGAATCAAGAGATGGCCCGGATGATTTGCCGGAAATAGTCAACCGCCGAGATCACCGCCGCTATCATGGCGGCCCAAATCAAAATGGTGCCCAGGGGCGGGAACAAGCCCAGGATGAGGAAGAAAATGGCCGCGACTTCCAGACCCATCTTGATTTTGCCGAGAAAGCCCGCGGGCACCACCAGGCCTTGACGCATGGCCACGGCGCGAAAGGCCGTCACCAAAAGCTCCCGGCCCAAAAGTATTCCCACGACCCAGGCGTCTACCCTGTCCAGCGAGACCAGGGGTATCAAAGCGGCGAGTATGAGCAGCTTGTCGGCCACGGGGTCGAGAATCTCGCCCAGGGGGGTAATCTGGTCTCGCGTTCTGGCCAGATGGCCGTCGAGCCAGTCCGTGAAGGCGGCCATGATGAACAGGCCGGCCGCGAAGTATTGTGCGGGGGGCGAGCCCTGGAGCAGGAACATGACGAGCAATGGAACCATCAGGATGCGGGCGAGCGTGAGGCAGTTGGCGAGCGTAAATTTCTTTCCGGTTCCGCTCGCGATGAGGCGCGAGGTGGCCTCGCGCCAGCCTGCGGGAGGAGGGCCCGAGTCTTCCGGATTCGCTTTGGACATGGTCAACTCAAAAAGTCATGCAGCGTCTGGTTGCTGGCATGGGCGCGAAAGCGGTTGATCACTTTTTTTTCTATCTGCCGGATCCTTTCGCGCGACAGGCCGAGCTTGTGTCCGATTTCCTCGAGCGTCATGGCTTCTCCATCAAAGCCGTAGCGCATGCGAATAATGTCACGCTCCCTGGGGTCGAGTTCGGCGAGCAGGTCCTCCACCTCCTCTTCGAGAGAGTGCTGCACCGCGTTATCTTCCGCGGATACGGCGCTTTGCTCTTCGAGCAAATCGAGATAGCTGGTGTCATCGTCGGGGGAGACGGCGGCGTCGAGGGAAAGATAACTCCGGTTGGCGCGGACGAGTTTCTCGATGTCCGCTTCTTTCATTTCCAATCGTTCGGAAAGTTCGGAAGTGGTCGGTTCACGTTCGAACTCCTGCCGGAGTTTCTCGTAGGTGATGGAAATTTTATGCAGAAGACCGGCCTGTTTGACGGGAAGCCGGACGGTGTTCCTCTGGTCGGCCAGCGCGTGCATGATGCTTTGGCGAATCCACCACACGGCGTAGGTGATGAGTTTTACGCCGCGTTCCGGTTCGAAGCGCTTGATCGCGTTGATCAACCCGATGTTGCCCTCATTTATCAAATCCTCCAGTGAAAGACCGATGTTTTTGTATCGGTTCGCCACGCTGACGACATACCTTAAATTCGAACGAACGAGTTTGTTGAAAGCCTTCTCGTCTCCGTCTTTTGCCGAAACGGCGAGCGCGTGCTCTTCTTCGCGCGTGAGAATGGGGTGGGCGCCGATGTCCCTCATATAGAGGGATAATGTGTCCACGGTGGCGGAAGCGGCTTCGCGCTCATCGGAACCGCCCGGCGAATCGGAAAATGCGGGAGCATCGTCCGTTTCGTTTTCAGGACGGGAATTCGTTTCTTTCGTCTCGGGAACATCGCCGTGCCCGGCAGGAACATTTCTGTCTTCGGACCCGCCTTCGTTCGGCTCAGTCATCTAGAGTTACCCGCATATGGCTGGATCGTTTGGAGAAATGGTTCGGCGAATCATTTTTTACCCGTGAGCGCGAGGAGCCTGTCGTATGCCGGCGGGGCAAACTGATTATCGGGATACGACTCCAAAAGTGAGCGATAGGCCTCTCCCGCTTTCTTGAAACTCTCCTCTATCCTGTAGCTTTCCCCCAGCTTGTACATGGCTTCGGCGCGAACGGAGGAGACATCCTTGAAGTTTTGAATAATTTCTTTATAGCGCGGAATCGCAGAGACGCGCAGGTTTGTTCGGAAGTAGAAATTCGCGATGAACAGGGCGTTTTTGGCGAGGTGTTCTCTTAACTCCAATACCTTCTGCTTCGCATCGGCGACGTGCTCCGAACCAGGGAAACGACTTATGAGAGTTTGGAAATTCTTGAGCGCATCCCTCGCAACGGACGCATCCTGATCGATTTCCAGCTTTCGCTGATAATCGCTCATGCCGAGGAAATAATACGCTTTCGGGGTTCCGGCGCTCACGGGATAGAAGCGCACGTATTCGGAGTATTGCAACTTCGATTCGATGTACTCTTCCTGGTGGTAGTATGAATCCGCCAGGCGCAACAGGGCGATTCGCCGGTGTTTGCTGTCGGGGTATTCCTCCAGCAAGCGCTTGAATGCAAGGCGCGCCGCCTCGAAGCGCTCGGCTCGCAGATCCTCCTCGCCGATGACCAGCAATTCCCCGGGCGAGGTCTGCTCCTTCGGAATCGAGCCGCAAGCGTTCAAGACGAGGAGCAAACAAGCCAGGCGGAAAAAAACGAGTACGACGTGGTATCCAGCGCGGTTGGGCATATTTTTCTCTATTCAAAAAAAGGAAATTTCGCCGTGCATCCCTGTGTTCAACCTAAATCTTAGGAGAGCATGAAAGCAGGTGTCAAGAATCCTTTGATTCTAGCGGCGAACGATGAGCCTGTTTCCGGGAAAAATCTTGGACGAGGCGCTCAGTTGGTTCCAGGTCAGGAGAGATTTTGTGGAAACCCCGTATCGCTTGGCGATGAGCCAGATGTTCTCTCCCGGACCGACGAGGTGGTGCAACGGCCCGTCTCGATTTTCTTCTTTCTTGATTTTCTCGACTTTTGCGAGACGCTTTTGGAAGGGGAGGCGAATTTGCATGCCGATGCGCAGGCGCTTCGGGTCGAGCCCGGTATTAAGACGCACCAGTTCCTGGGTAGAGGAGTTGTATTTTTGGGCGATGAGCCAAAAGCTCTCCCCCGGCTGCACGGTATGGAGTTCCGGCATCCCGGCGCTGCTTTTCGCCGGTGCTGCATTTCGGATAGCCGCATTCGGGCTCTTTATCGCTTTGGGCAAAAGGATTTTGGCGCCCACCCGAAGTTTTCTGGGGTGGAGATGGGTGTTCATCTCCATCACACTCTCCAGTCGAATCCCGAATCTTTGCGCGATGTCGCCGAAAGTGTCGCCGGGCTGTATATGGTAATAGCCGGGGGATGAGAAATAATTTCTGGTTAGTTTCGCCATTTGCATGACGATCTTGTCGGCCTGTCCGTTCGGCAGAAAAAGAAGATATCCATTGCCCGGGGGCGTGACGGAAGTCCGCAACTCCGCATTAATTTGCCTCAACGTGCGCAGAGAGACGCTCGATAGCCTGGAAATCGCTCTCAGGCTGGTTCCGTGAGGAAGTTTGACGGCTTTATAATTCCAGGGGGTTTCATAATCGATGCCCACGAAGCCGAAAACTTCCGGGTTTTTGGCGATTATCATCCCGGCGAGGTATTTGGCCACATAATTGCGGGTCTCGTTGGGTATGTATCTCGTTCTGGCGAGTGACCAGTAATCTTTTTTCCCCGATCTGCGCATGGCCCTGGCGATGCGGTGCTCGCCCGCGTTGTATGCGGCGAGCGCCAGATGCCAGTCGCCGAAATCCCCGTAGAGTTTCGATAAATAGGCTGAAGCCGCACGGGTGGATTTCATCGGGTGGCGGCGCTCATCGAGATAAAAGTTGATTTTCAGGCCCATGAGTCTCGCTGTGCCCGGCATGAACTGCCAGGGACCAACCGCGCCTGCTATCGAGCGCGCCTTGGGGTTGAAGCCGCTCTCGATCAGGGAGAGATACGCCAGGTCCTGCGGCAGGCCGTGTTCTTTCAGAATTTTGCGGAACAAGGTGATATAGCGTCCGCCTCTGCTCAGCCAGATGGAGAAATTGATGCGTCCGGGACCCGTAAAATACTCGATCCACCTGTCCACGATGGCGTTGCGAACGACGGGTACGTCATACAAAAAAGCCTTGGGCTTCTTGGTTTCCGGTGTCGGTGGAGCCGGGAAGGTCTCTTCGACCTCAGGCACCGGCAAGCTGATGTCATGAGGAGAGGGCTCAGAGCCTTTGTCCGCCTTCTCATCCTTGGCTTCTGCGGGGTCTGTCCGCTTGGCGATTTTATCCGCGTCGCTATCTTTTGGGCTTATGGACGCCGGGGCGCCCGGCGATTCTTTCCGCCCGGCTTCGGGTTGTTCGGGCAGTGTGCGTTTTGAAGCCGGGGAAGGGAGGAAAACTGTTTTTCGGGGGGTGGTGCGGGTGCGCGTCTCGATGGAGGCGTCGCCCGGGAGTTTCTTCGGCTGCATTTCATTTTCTGCGACAGGCGCTGCGCTGCAGCCTGCCGCGAATATGCAGACGAAGAGAAAACATCTTCGATTTATAGACAAGATACTTTTTCCCTAATTGCAGGTTGTTCTCTCAGAACATTTCTCCAGAACAACCGTTCAGTCTCATAAAGAATAACAATCCCCGATGCGCTCGGTCAAATGAATCATGCGCGGTGCTCGGTTGTACGGGAATCCCGGAAAAGAGAGAGTTGGTAATCGTTCTGCTCGATGGAAATCGGATAGTTTCCCGAAAAACAAGCCGTGCAAAATGCCTCTTCATCCGGGTGAGTGCAACTGAGCAGGCCCTCCAGGGATAAGTAGCGAAGACTGTCCGCGCCCAGGAATTGCCTGATTTCCTCGACGCTGTTCGAAGAAGCCTTGAGTTCCGCGAGGGTAGGCATATCGATGCCGAAAAAGCACGGGTGGGTGATGGGAGGAGAACTGATGCGCATGTGCACTTCTTTTGCGCCCGCCCGCCGGATGAGCTCGACGATTTTTTTGCTCGTCGTGCCCCGGACGAGGGAGTCATCGACCACGACGACCCGTTTGTCGGCCAGGAATTCTTTCATGGGATTCAGTTTCAGCTTGACGCCGAAATGCCGAATGGACTGCTCCGGTTCGATGAACGTGCGGCCCACGTAGTGGTTGCGTACCAGGCCCCACTCCAGAGGCAGGCCCGAAGCGTCCGCGTACCCGAGCGCGGCGGATAGGCCAGAGTCCGGAACGGGGGTGACGATATCCGCTTCGAGGCCGAGGTTGTCTTCCTCGGCGAGACGGGCCCCCAGTTTTTTTCTGACGGCGTAGGCGTTTTTCCCGAAAATGAGGCTGTCCGGACGGGCGAAATAGATGAATTCAAAAATACATTGCTGGAGTTCGGCAGGCGGAGAATAGGTGATGCTTCTTAATCCGTCCTTGTCGATGACGATCATCTCGCCGGGTTCCACTTCGCGGATATATTCGGCGTCAATCAGGTCGAGCGCGCACGTCTCGCTCGTGAGAACCCAGGAATCGCCCCCGGCTTGTTCAACGGGGAGTTTGCCCAAAACCAGAGGGCGAAAGCCAAGGGGGTCCCGAATCCCAATCAGCATATCCTCGGTCATCATCGTGAGCGTGTAGGCGCCCTCTAACCGCCGGATGGCTTCTATAATGGCGCCCTCGGTGGTTTTTTCCGCCGAGCGGGCGATGAGGTGCAGGATGACCTCGCTGTCCGTCGTGCTGCGGAAAATGGAGCCGTTGGCTTCGAGTTCTGCACGCAATGCGCCGCCGTTGACGAGGTTTCCGTTGTGGCCCAGGGCGAGCGTTCCCTTGGCGTAGTTCACCAGAAACGGCTGGGCGTTTTTGATGTCGGATTGTCCCGAGGTGGAATAGCGGTTGTGCCCGATGGCGATGGCGCCCTGGAGTTTGGCGATGCGATCTTCCGTGAAAACATCGGCCACGAGCCCCATGCCGACCTCGCTGTGCACCCTGTCCCCGTCGGAGGCCACGATGCCCGCGCTTTCCTGTCCTCTGTGCTGCAGGGAGTAGAGGCCAAGGTACGCCATGTTGGCCGCCTCGGGATGGCCGTAAATCCCGAAGACGCCGCATTCTTCTTTCGGGTGGTCATCTATCCAGTGAGACATCTCACAACACCTCGGAGAGAGCGCCCGACCATGCCTCCACGATATTCGGCATGGCCAGATCGATTAGGGGAGCATTATCGGGTGTTTTGACGACGAAAGCACCCTCCATAACGCGACCTATGCGCGTTAGTTCCGCTCCGCAACTTTGCACGGCCTCACGCAGGGCGCTCTCCGCCTGGGGAGAGAGGCTCACCAGGATGCGCGATGCCGCCTCGCCGTACAATAAACCATCGAGCCTGCCCTCTTGTTCGGGGAGCCATATTTCGGCCCCAAGGCTGCTTTTCGGCGATGCGATGGCGGATTCGGCCAAAGCGAGTCCCAGTCCGCCTTCGGAAAGGTCGTGGGCGGAGCGCACCAGACCCGTTTCGATGCCGCGCCTGCACGCTGTTTGCACGGCTTGTTCCCCATCGAGTGATATCGCCGGCGCGTCGCCTCCCTCCTTGCCCGTTTCCACCCAAACGTATTCATGCGCGCATGCTCTCGGCAACGGCGCTTCGTCATTGGGATGGATCAGGGCGATGGCGTCGCCCTCCGAGGCGAACCCGTGGCCCGCTCTTTTGTGGACGTCATCGAGCAGGCCCACCATGCCGATTATCGGGGTGGGGTAGATGTCGACCTGGTGCGTTTCGTTGTAAAAGCTCACGTTTCCGCTCACCACGGGCAGGCCCAGCGAGCGGCACGCTTGCGTCATGCCCTCGACCGACAGCGAGAATTGGGACATGACGGCGGGGCGCTCGGGATTGCCGAAGTTGAGGCAATTGGTGATCGCGAGGGGTTTTGCGCCCACGCAGCAGATGTTTCGCGCGGCTTCGGCCACGGCGAGCATCCCCCCCTTGTAGGGATCGAGCATGCCGTATCGTGCGTTTCCATCCGTCGTGAGGGCCAGCGCCTTGTTCGTGCCCTTCAGACGGATGATGGCGGCGTCTCCACCCGGAGAAGTCACCGTATTCGTGCGAACCTTGTAATCATACTGCCGCCAAATCGGTTTTTTGTCCCCGTGGTTGGGGTGGGCCAGCATCTTGAGCAGGGTGGGCCCGAGATCTCCGGGCTCGGGCAGATCGCGCAGCGGGTCCTCCGCCGGAAGGCCGCGCTCGGGTTTTCTTGGGCGGTCATAGGCCGGCGCATCATCCGTCAGCGAAGATACGGGCAGGTCGCCGACTTCATCCTCTCCGAACATCACACGAAGCCTGCCGTCCCCGGTCACTTCCCCGACGACCGACATCGGCAAGTCCCAGCGCTCGAATATCTCCTGCACCTCGGATTCCCTTCCTTTTTCCGCTACCAGGAGCATCCTCTCCTGGCTTTCCGAGAGCATCATCTCATAGGGCGACATCGCCTCTTCCCGGCAAGGAACCGCATCCAGGCGGAGGAGGAGGCCCGTGCCGGCTCTGCCCGCCATCTCGACGGAAGAGGACGTGAGACCGGCGGCACCCATATCCTGAATGCCGACCACGGCTCCGCGCTTCATCAGTTCCAGGCACGCCTCGAGCAGGAGTTTTTCCCGGAACGGATCGCCCACCTGAACGGTGGGTCTTTTCTGGAGGGCGGAATCGTCAAATCCCGCCGACGCCATAGACGCGCCATGAATACCGTCTCGCCCGGTGGGAGCGCCGACATAGATCACCGGGTTTCCGACGCCCGAAGCCGTGCCCCGGAATATGGCGTCCGAGCGCATGATGCCCGCGCACATGACGTTCACCAGAATGTTCCCGTTGTAGCAGGGATGAAATTTCGTTTCCCCGCCCACGGTGGGAACGCCGATGCAGTTTCCATAACCCGCGATGCCGCCTACGACGCCACCCACGAGATAGGGTGTGCGGGGATGTTCCGGCGCCCCGAAACGCAGGCTGTCGAGCAGCGCGACGGGCCGTGCGCCCATCGTGAAGATATCCCGCAAAATGCCGCCCACCCCTGTGGCCGCACCCTGGTAGGGTTCGATGAAAGAGGGGTGATTGTGGCTTTCCATCTTGAACGCGACGGCCATGCCTTGGCCTAAATCGACGACGCCCGCGTTTTCTCCGGGTCCTTGCAGGACATGGGGGCCTTGCGTGGGAAATTTTTTCAGGTGAACCCGGCTGCTCTTATATGAGCAGTGCTCATTCCACATGGCGGAGAATACGCCGAGTTCGGTGACGTTGGGCTTGCGCCCCAGGGTTTCCGTAATTTTTTCCCATTCGGCTGAGGAGAGACCGTGGTCGAGGGCCATCTCCGGCGTGGCGAGAACGTCCGTCGTGATCATGAGGAAACCGCCATTTGGGTGACGGACTGGAAAACCCGCAATCCGTCCTCCCCGCCCAGCAGGGGATCGCAACTACGCTCGGGATGCGGCATGAGGCCCACTACGTTTCCTTGGCGGTTGCATATGCCTGCGATGTTCGCCATGGAGCCGTTGGGATTCGCTTCCGGACGCACGCGGCCCTCTATGTCGGTGTACCGAAAAACGATCTGGTCGTTATCTTCGAGTTCGGCGAGCGTCTCGGGCTCGCAGAAGTAGTTCCCCTCTCCGTGCGCGATGGTCATTTTCAGGATTTCTTCCGGTTCGATGCCGCAGGTAAAGGGTGTTCTCGACGTTTCGCATTTCAGCCAGACATCGTCACAAACGAAGCGAAGCGACTCGTTTCGCCTCAGGGCCCCGGGCAGGAGGTCCGATTCGGCCAGGCACTGAAAACCGTTGCATATGCCGATGAGGGGGCGACCCTCCCAGGCGTGCGCGGAAACGGCTTTCATGATGGGAGAAAAGCGGGATATGGCGCCGGCTCTCAGGTAATCCCCATAGCTGAAGCCTCCGGGGAGTATGACTACCTCCGCGTCGCCCAAAGAGGTTTCCTTGTGCCACACGAACCGCACCGGTTGTTTGAGGACATCCTTGATGGCGTGGTAGCAGTCATGGTCGCAATTGGAACCCGGGAAGACGATGACGGCGAATTGCATTATCGGCTCTCGCCGTTCATGGGTTCACTCACCATTTCGATGCGGTAATCTTCGATGACGGGGTTGGCGAGCAGGTCCTGACACATTCTTTCGAGGTCGGCGTGGATGTTGTCCGCATCTTCGAGTTCGAGCTCGATGAATTTTCCCATGCGCACGTCGTTCACGCCCTTGAACCCGAGAGAGGAGAGCGCTCCACGAACGGCTTCCCCCTGGGGGTCGAGCACGCCGGCTTTGAATGTCACATAAACCAGGGCTTTCGGCATCACTACCTCCGGGCGCGGGTTATTTTTTGACGAGCTTCTCGACTTCGGCGTATGCGTCTTCCACGTTCCCTAGGTCTCTGCGGAAGCGGTCCTTATCCAGTTTCCGGCCCGTTCCTTTCTCCCAGAAACGGCAACCGTCCGGCGTGATTTCATCGCCCAGCAACAGCTTACCGCCCTCGGCCTCGCAACGTCCGAATTCCAGCTTGAAGTCCACGAGGTCTATGTTGCGCTCGGAGAAAAACGAGGTGAGGATGTCGTTCACCCGAAAGGCGTATTCGCGCATCTGGGCGAGTTCTTCGCGCGTCGCCAGGTCAAAGGCCACGGCGGTGTCTTCGTTGATGAGCGGGTCATCGAGTCCATCGTTTTTCAGGTGCAGGTCGACAATCGTGTTGGGAAGGCGCGCGCCTTCCTCCACGCCCATTCTTTTGGCCAGATTCCCCGCGATGATGTTTCTGAGAACTACTTCGACCAGAATGATGTCGAGTTTTTTCACCAGCATCTCGCGTTCGGAGAGTTTTTCCACGAAATGCGTGGGCACTCCCTGACGCTCTACCTCTTGCAGCAGATGAGAGGAGATGGAGTTGTTGAAAACGCCTTTGGATTCGATGGTGCCCAGTTTCTTGGCGTTAAAAGCGGAAGCGTCATCTTTGAAGTACTGGATATAGTGGTCGGGGTCGTTCGTTTCGTAGATGATCTTGGCCTTGCCTTCGTAAACCTGTTTACCGCGTTCCATGAACAATTCTCCATTCGAGGATCGCCAAATTCGAGCCTTCGTCTTAGGGGTTATTCCATCATTTGAGCGGGTTAGAAAGTGACCATTCCGGGCGGTCAGGACGCGCTATCCTAACATAAACGAGCTTAAGTTTGTCACCCCGCATTCCAAGTTTTATTCGTCATCAGGACCGAAGACCCGTTCGAAAATCCGGTCCAGATTTTTCAGGTGGGCGTCCATGTCGAAACAGTGGGCGAGTTCGGCCTCGCCCAGCACGCCGCCCACTTGTGGGTCCGCCGCCAGTTTGGCCTGGAAATCACCACCCTCGGCCCATACTTCCATGGCGGGGGCCTGCACGCGCGCATAGGCTTCCTCGCGGGTAATGCCCGTTTTGCGGATCAGGGCGAGCATGACGTGCTCGCTCAGGAGCAATCCCTTCGAGCGCGCGAGGTTTTCCTGCATCTTATCGGGATAGATCATCCAGTTTTTCATTAAATCGTTGAGTTTGCTCAGCATATAATCCACGAGAATCGTGCTGTCCGGCAGTATCACGCGCTCCACGGATGAGTGGGATATGTCGCGTTCATGCCAAAGGGGGACGTTCTGGAGGGCTGCGGTGGCGTTTCCCTGCACCACGCGGGCGAGACCGCAAAGCTGTTCCGAGACCACGGGGTTTCTCTTGTGGGGCATGGCGGAACTGCCTTTTTGTCCCTTGCTGAAGAATTCTTCCGCTTCGCCCACTTCATTTCTTTGCAGGTGGCGCACCTCCGTCGCCACCCGGGAGATGCTCGCCGCCACGAGGGCGAGAGCAAGCTGGTATTCCGCATGGCGGTCGCGCTGGATGATCTGGCTGCTTACGCGCTCCACCCTGAGCCCGAGGCGCTCGCAGATGGCCTCTTCCGCATCCGGCGGGATGTGGGGGCACGCGCCCACGGCGCCTGAAATTTGCCCGACGCGGATGGCTTCTCGCGCGCTCTGCATTCGCTCGTCCGCGCGTTCGAACTCGGTGTACCAGGTGGCTATTTTCAGGCCCAGGGTAGTGGGCTCGGCGTGCATCCCGTGCGTTCTGCCCGATATGATGGTGCGTTTTTGCTCGAGGGCGCGTTCCTTGAGGGTCTGTTTTAGTTGTTGAATGTCATCGAGAATGATGTCGGCCGCGGACATGAGTTGAAGCGCGAGGCCGGTATCGAGGACGTCACTGCTCGTCATGCCGAGGTGGATATAGCGCGAGGACGGGCCTACGTGTTCCGCCACGTTGGTGAGAAAGGCGATGACGTCGTGTTTGGTGACGCGCTCGATCTCCTTGATCCGCTCTGGGTCGAACGCCGCTTTCGACTTGATCTCCTCGAGCGCATCCTCCGGAATTTCACCGCGCGCGGTCATTTCTTCGCAAACGGCTATCTCCACGTCGAGCATGCGCTGTAGTTTTTCGCGCTCTTGCCATATTTTCGCCATTTCAGGGCGTGTGTATCTCGGAATCAAGAAATATCCTCCGTTCTGCCTCCGGCGCCCATGAGGGGAGTGGGTTCATCCTGGGTGGCGCTCAGGAGATTTCTCCGCCCATGGCCGTTCAACGCTTTTTGGGCCGTCTCCAGAAGAAGCCTGTTTTCATTGTTCTCTTGTGAGATATGGGCGCAGATGAGCCATTCGAAGTCGTCGGTGACGATATTCTCGAGCAGATGCGCCGCATCCTCGTTGCTGAGGTGTCCGAGTTTGCCCCGGATTCTTTGTTTGATCGGCCAGGGGTAGGGGCCGTTGATGAGCATTTCCACGTCGTGGTTGAACTCCAGGACGAGTCCCTGAAGCCCCTGGAGCCGCCTGCGCGCCAGGTTCGTAGCGAACCCCATGTCGGTGGCGAAGCCGACGCGGCGGCCATCCTCGGCGTTTAATATCATCCCGAACGGATCGGCTGCGTCATGGGGCGTGCTGAAGGGTTCGACCCGAATGCCGCCGATGTGAAAGGGGAGTCCCACTTCGATTTCCGTCCACGCAGGCGTCTCGCCTATCGTCCCGAGGCTGGCCGTGTATGTGGCCTTGTTCGTCCATAGAGGCAGATTCCATCTTCTCGCCAGGGTGCCCGCGCTTCTGACATGATCGATATGTTCATGCGTGAGCACGATGGCCATCAGATCCTGCGGGCGGAGGCCGTAGGTTTCGAGGCGTTTTGTGATTTGCCGCGCGCTCAAGCCCGCATCGACGAGAAACGCAGCACCATTTGAGCGAACCAAAGCGGCGTTTCCTCTGCTCCCGCTGCCTAGAACTCCGATTTCCACGTCTCGTGTCCCGTTGTTGTTTGTTTATTCATGGTTGAGGGCGATTTTCCGCTCTTTCGTGTCCCTGGTGAATGCCTCGTCAATCCGGTGGCAAATATAGTGGAGACCGGCTTCATGGGCTTCCTGTATGAAATCGGTGTCATCAGACGGCACTTTCGCCGCGAATTTCGAGGCTCGGGAGGCCTCTCCGCCGCTACTTCCCGTCATCGCAACGCCGAGCAGGCCCAGGGCGTCGGCCCGCTCGAGGGCCAAGACGACGTTCGCGGAATTGCCGCTCGTGCTCAGACCCAGGGCGACGTCCCCCTCTCGTCCGTGCGCCTGGATTTGCCGCGCGAAGATTTCTTCATACGCATAGTCGTTCCCGATGGCGGTGAGGGCGCTCACGTCGCCGGTGAGGCAAATGGCGGGCAGGGGAGCGCGTTCGGCCAGGAAGCGGCCGACGAGTTCGCCCGTAAAGTGCATGGCGAGCGCGGCGCTCCCCCCGTTGCCGAAGGCGATGATTTTCTTTTGAGATGCCAGGCATTCGACGATGACGTTGCAGATATCGTCCACCTGCCGGGGGTAGTCGCTCGCAGCAAGCGATTCGTATCTCGCGGCGCGTTCGGCCAGGAATTCCTTTGCCGATAGTTCCAAAGGATACCTCTGGGTCGTGGGGCGGTGCGGGCGGTGGTAAAGGTGAATCTGTTCAATGCCCCTCAATCTAGCCGATCCATGCGTCCTATTTCAAGGCGCTCCATCGAGTGGAAAGGATGATCGGCGTTTCAGGGGAACACTGGACGTGTGAAGCGCACATGAGAAGGATTTCAGGGTGTTATTTTTAGTCGTTCCCTGAAGTCATCTATGGTGGCCAGGAGCCCCGTCTCCAGGGGAACCGCCGGTTCCCAGCCGAGGTGTTTTTTCGCTTTCCGGATGTCGGGTTGCCGAATTTTCGGGTCGTCGACGGGCAGCGGCTTGTGGTGAATTTCCGAGTCCGCGCCCGTGAGCTCGATGATTTTCCTCGCCAGGTCGAGAATCGTCATCTCGGAAGGATTCCCGAGGTTGACGGGGCCATGAATTACACTGTCCATCAGCTTGATGAAGCCGTCGGTGAGGTCGGTGATAAAACAAAAACTTCTTGTCTGCATGCCGTCGCCGAAGACGCTGATGGGTTCATTTCCAATGGCTTGCGAGATGAAAGCGGGTATCGCGCGTCCGTCCGCGATGCGCATTCTCGGGCCATAGGTATTGAAAATACGGGCGATGTGCACGTTGAGGCCATGGGTCCGGTGGTAGGCCATGGTCATCGCCTCGGAGAATCTTTTGGCTTCATCGTATACCCCGCGCGGCCCGATGGGGTTCACATGGCCCCAGTATTCTTCGTGCTGCGGGTGGATTTGGGGATCTCCATATACTTCCGAAGTGGAGGCGAGGAAAAATCGCGCTTTTTTCTCCTTCGCAAGGCCCAAGGCATTATGCGTGCCGAGAGAGCCGACCTTGAGCGTCTGTATGGGGAATTTCAGATAATCATTCGGGCTGGCCGGACTCGCGAGATGGAAAACAGCGTCCACGTTTCCTTCGACGTGAATGTGCTCGCTCACGTTGTGCTCGATGAGCGTAAAATTCGGATGCTCGTTTTTGAGCAGATGTTCGATATTCGGCCGGTTCCCGGTAAGGAAATTGTCGACGCATACGACGTCGTTGCCCAGAGCAATCAGTTTGTCGCACAAATGGGAGCCGATGAAGCCCGCCCCACCCGTAACCACAACGCGAGAGTTTTTCATTTTCAAGGTTTGGTCGGCGTTTTTCCGATGCTGAAGTATTCAAAACCGGCATCGGTGACTTGTTCTGCAGAGTAGATGTTTCGACCATCGAATATAATCGGCTCCGCCATCTCTGATTTCAGGCGATTCAGGTTCAACTGAATAAATTCACGCCACTCGGTGACGATGACGACCCCGCTCGCGCCTTTCGCGGCCTCGTAGGGGCTTTGGCAGTATTCGATGTGCTCACTCCCGATAATACGCCTGGCGTTTTCGGTGGCGATGGGGTCGTATACGCGCAGTCCGGCCCCGGCCTCACGGAGTGCATGGCATATTTCGATGCTCTTGGCTTCTCGCATGTCGTCCGTATCCGGCTTGAACGACAGTCCCAAAACGCCGATGGTTTTTCCCTCGAGCGGCAATCTGTTCTTCCCGCCGATTCTGTCGATGATTCTTTGCGTAAATCGGGGCACCCGGTTTTCATTTTCTACTCTCACGGATTCTAGAATTTGCATTTCAACGCCGAGTTTTCTGGAAGCGTGCAGCAAGGCATCCACATCTTTCGGGAAGCAAGAGCCCCCATAGCCCAAACCCGCCCCCAGGAAGGCGGGGCCGATCCGCGAATCCGCGCCAACCCCTCTGGCGACTTCGCGAATGTCTGCTTGCGTCTGCTCGCACAGATTCGCCACTGCGTTGATGAATGTGATTTTCGCGGCCAAAAATGCGTTCGAGGCGTATTTTATCAACTCGGCGCTTTGCGTGTCCGTAATGATGAAAGGAGCCTTCAGGGCTTGATATAGAAGCTGAACCGTTTTTGCCGCTTTCTCCGACGATGAGCCGATGACGATGCGATCCGGCTGGAGCGTGTCTCGCACCGCTTGTCCTTCACGCAAAAACTCCGGGTTGCAGACCACATCGAAATCTTTCGGAGCGACGCCGTTCTTTTCGATGACCTCTCGAACGAAATCCCCCGTGCCGACGGGCACGGTGCTTTTGTTGACGATGATCTTGTAGCCGTTCACCGCGCGGGCGATGTCCGTCGTCGCCGTCTCCACCTGGGAGAGGTCGGTTCCACCATCTTCGGCGGGCGGCGTGCCCACGCAAATGAAAATGATTTCACTTTTCGAAACAGCTTGAGAGATGGAGGATATGAACGTGAGCCTGCCTTCTTTGAGGTTGCGCTCCAACAGTTCTGGCAGCCTGGGTTCATGGATTGGGCAGCCGCCCGCGTTCAGGGTATCCACGCGGTTTTGGTTGATATCCACGCCGATGACGTCGTTGCCCAAATCGGCGAATATGGCCCCTGTGACCAATCCGACATATCCACAACCGATAACGCAAATGTTCACAGAGTCGTCTCATCCTTCCTGAATGGGCAGATTGCGCGAATGAACAGGAAAGAAAACCCGCGCTATTTTACTCAAAACGCAAAGGCGCCCATGTACCGCTTCCCCAAAATCCGCCTTTTTGTAAAACATTCCGTCTGCTCGTGGAACCCGGGGCTTTTTCGCCTTCGAGCAGACCGATGAGGCTGAAGCCGAAGAAAACTTCGCTTTTATCCTTTGTGTCGGTGAAGGTGAGTTCCAGACCCCAGCAGCAGTCGAGGTAGCGGGCCGTGATGCTTTGTTCGAGCGTGGTATTTTCCGTTTTATTCAAGCGTGTGATGTATTCGAGAGAAAGATTGCGGTTGACGGAGAACCCGCCGGCGAAATTAAGGTAACTGCCTTCGGTGCTTTCCGGATAGTAGTCTCTTTGGCGTGTCCAGGTGCGATCGATATTGAGGTACCAGTTTTTTCCGCCATCTATCAGAAAGCCCGTGGAGTGTTCGCTTATTTCCGAATCATACGGGTTGTATTTGACTTGTTGCAGCAGGCGGAATTTGGACGCAGGCCGCGATTCCAGCCTGAAGGTAATGTCGCCGAAGGGGCGTTTGGGTTTTGCGGATAGATTTTCATTCCTTCGTTCCTCGGCGATATCATATGTCTGGCTGATCCGGTACCGGAACAACTGCCTTGTCTGCAGCCCTTCATCTTCAACCACTTTTGTCAGTAAACGGTTTACCAGGGCGTATTCGATGAGATTTTCATCCTGCAGGGCGTCTACTGCGTCCAGAGGGATGATCAGACCCCTATCTTGCGCGTCCTTGTCCGGGCTGTATGTATATGTCGTTTCAAACGAGATGACGTGCTTGATATCCCGGAAAGGGCCGAGTTCGGTTTTATAGATTTTGCTGTATCGCGGGCCGACCGCATGGAGCCTTGCAAACCACATGTCACGCGACAGGCCGGATTCCACGAGTTGTGTGTCATTCGGGTTTGGTCCCACGCTCGAATCTGTTTTTTGATGGGTCCAATGGGTTTTGCGGAATCCGATTTCGGGCGTCAACCCGAGCCAGGGAGCAGTCTCCAGATGAAGCGATAGTGATGGTTCGAGGTGAAAGCGGCTCAGCCGAATCGTGTTTTCATCTTCGATTCTTCTGAAATTCGTGAAGGATGAATCCATGTTGAAGTGAAGGTCGCTCGTTCCCAAGCGCTTGTTATGGATATCCAGGTTGATTTCCGGCGCTTTTTGAAACAACTGTCCGTCGTTTTCACTCAATCCTTCGCGTCGCCTCATCCCCACTTCGAATTGCCCGGAAATCCCGGGCAAATTTTGCGTGAAAGTGACATGGGTGTCCGTGTCCTGGCGCGTGCGCGTCAGCAAATCGCTTTCGAGGGAGCGGTCGTTTGTTGCGCGTTTTTGCAAATCGACCACGGCGTGCAGGCCGGCTCCGGTGTCCTTGAAATTCGTACGGTGGGCGCCTTTGACGTCCCACAAAGTCGCTCGCTCCAGTTGGTCTTTTATGTAACGAGCCGCTATTTGCCCCGATGTATTCTGACTCGGCGCGTAGCGGTACTCTCCCTTATAGCGCGTGCCGCGTTTGCTGAAATAATCGACCCCGAAGGTGGCGTCCGACGAATCGTCGATGGCCCAAAAAAACGAGGGAGAGAACAGGATACCGTTTCGACTGCTCGAGCCGATACCCGGCAGGAGGAAGCCGGTGGCTCTTTTTGTTTTTATCGGCACTACGGCCCAGGGGAAAAAAGCCGCCGGCACGCCTTTCACCGTCATGGTGGGGGCTTCTAATCGGGCATAGCCTTCGATTTGGAAGGTCGCCCGCTCAAAGCCGAAAGCCCAATCGGGGAGGTCGCCTTCGCATGTGGTGAAAGTGCCCCCCTGGATTTCATACCGGTCTTCGGACAAGCGTCGAATCACCTGTCCGGTCACATAATACGTGGCGCCGATGAAGCCGCGCGCGTTGAATACGACCGCGCGCTCGGTATCGAGATTGAACTCGATGCGGTTGGCTACGATGCGGTCGCTCCCGGTTTGAAAGACAATGTTTCCGGTGGCGACGCCGTCGCGCGTCGATGTTTGCACCTCGATATGGTCCGCCCGAATCCTTTTGCCTAAATACCGGATGTCCGCAAGTCCGCGACCGATAATCCGCTGTCGCTCCCGGTCTTCTCGTATCTCATCGGCCGTGATGGCGATGGCGGCTTCGGGTTCTTTCAAAACCCGAAGGCCCTCGTCGCTTCTTGTGGGCGAGGCGGGTGGGGCCTGGGCTTGCGCGCCGGGGCGGGACTGCGCTTGCGCGCAGGGTGGTTGCCAGAAAAACACGAGGGAGAAAATGACGAATGATGGGTAAAACGCCCGGGTTTTCAAAAAAGCGAATTTCGGAGTATTCGACACGGAAATTCTCATCATCCTGGTTCGCGAAAAGTATCTCTAACTTCTGATGAGTCGGGCTTTTTGAAAACGGTTTTTAATGAGATGGATTATGAATGCTATTTGGCGAGATCGCAATCAGGGGCAATGATGAAAAAGATGGGAGATGGTCATTATCCGAACCGCTCATCGCGGCATGGAGTCACGAGGAGGGAGAGGATTATGAAGATTCGGAGTGCGTTTCTTCGAGATTTTCCGGGGCGGTCCCTCGTTTGGTTTCCCGCCATCTCGTTATCGTCCCGAAGGGGCCGGATGCAGCGTAACCGACAAACGCCAGACAGGCGACTACCTGCGGAATCGCCGCCGCCACGAAAAGGGCCAGCACGGCGCCGACGAGGACGCGGAATGGTCTTCTCAGAGGTCCGCTTAAATCCTTGAAACTCTTGTAGCGGATGGTGCTCACCATCAGGAATGCCAAAACATAGCTGAGCGCCGCAATCAGGATGAGGGGGACATGGGCTTTGATCGAAAAATCTTCGGCCAGATATACGATGGATGCCAGGACGCCGGCTGCACCCGGTATCGGCAGCCCCCTGAAATTCAGGGAGCCGCTACCGGCTTGCGCAAGCACATTGAAGCGCGCCAGGCGCAAGGCCCCGCAAGCGGCGAATATGAATGTGGCCAGCCAGCCGATTCTTCCGTAAGGCGCGAGAATCCACGTATATACCAGAACGGCCGGGGCGATGCCGAAAGCCGTCAGGTCGCACAGCGAGTCGTACTGAAGACCAAAAGCGCTTGTGCTCTTCGTCAACCGGGCGACGGTTCCGTCGAGCCCATCTAGGACGATGGCGAACAATATGGCCAGTGAGGCCCAGGTGAAGTCTCCCTGGATAGAAGCGACAATCGCATAGAAACCGGCAAACAGGCTTCCCGTCGTCAGCAGATTGGGAACCAGATATATCCCCCGCTGAAAAGAGCGTCTTCCGGCACGACGCCTTCTCCTGCGTGAACGACGACCGAATTTATTGCGTGGCTGCCGGGTTGCTTGTTCGTCCAACGATGGTTTCTCCTCCACGAACACGTTGTCCATGTTCTACGGATATATCATATCCTTCCGGAAAATAAAGATCCGTGCGCGAGCCGAACTGAATCAGCCCGAAGCGCTCCCCCGCGCTCAGGGTATCACCCGTCTTGGTCCAGCAGATAATCCGTCGGGCCAGGACGCCGGCGATTTGAACGACTCTGAAATTATCGCCCGTATTCGATTCAATTTCCAGGGCGTTTTGCTCATTGCTGCTGGAAGCGTCTTCTTTATAGGCAGCCAGGAACCGGCCTTTTTTATAGTTGATGCTCGATATTCTCCCCTCTACGGGAGAGCGGTTGATGTGAACATCCAGAGGAGAGAGAAAAATCCGGACCACGTTTCCACCGTCTTCGGTGGAGGCGACCTCCACAACCCGGCCGTCTGCCGGGGATAAGACGATGCCCGGCTCATCGGGCGGGGTGCGGTGGGGGTCTCTGAAAAAACCGGCTGCGGCCGCGGCCAGCAGAAAAAAAAGAGCCGCCCACATCCATCCCCCGAACAGGATCGAGATGAGACAGACGGCCGATAAACCCGAAGCGTAGCCCCAGCCTTCTCTCGCGATGAATGGCCTGCGGGAGTGATTTTTTTCTCTCATGGGTTAATTTTTAGCGGCCTTGAGAGTTTTGGCCCCCCGGGTAAGGGCGACTTTACCCGTGCGGGCTATTTCCTTGATGCCGAATGGCTGGAGCAAATTCAAAATGGCGCGAATTTTCCCGTCATCGCCCGTGACTTCCACGGTAATGGTATCGGTGGAGACGTCGACGACGCGGCCCCGGAAAACATCGATGATTTGAAAAATCTCGGGGCGCGCGGCTTTCGGCGCCGAAACCTTGATGAGAATCATCTCGCGCTCGACGCTATCCGTCTCGCTCATATCCATCACCTTGAAGGTGTCGATGAGCCTGCCGAGGTGTTTGCGGATCTGCTCGAGAATTTTTTCGTCTCCGCGCGTGACGAGGGTGATGCGGGATACGCTCGGGTCTTGCGTCACGCCCACGCAGAGGCTGTCGATGTTATAGCCGCGCGCGCTGAACAGGCTCGCCACCTTGGCGAGAACCCCGAATTTGTTTTCGACCAAAACCGCTATCGTGTGCGAATCATCCTTGGCGTTATTGTTTGGACCTCTGGACATTATGAAATTGGCTCCCAGTCATCGGGCATGCCGTCGTAGGGCAGTGAAATCATTCCTGTGCGTGCCATTTGTGATATCCCGTAGCCTTCGAAGGCTTTGATGAGGGTTCTGACCTTGTGGTCGTTGCCGCTTGCCTCGAGCGTAACCGTATCATCTGTCACGTCGATTACCTGTGCGCCGAATGCGTTGGCGAGCTGGATAATTTCACTTCTCTTGTCGATAGGCGCTTTGATCGTCGCAAGAACGAGTTCGCGCGTGACGGCTTGGTTGTAAGATATTTGCTCGACCTCCCGCACGTCGTAGAGCTTGCGGAGTTGCTTGGCGATCTGGTCGAGTTCGTTTTCCTCGCCGATGGCGACGATGACGATGCGCGTTATGGTGGTATTCTCCGTCGGCCCGGCCGCGATGCTCTCGATGTTGTATCCACGGCGTGTGAAAAGGCCGGCCACGTGGGAGAGCACGCCCGCGTGGTTGTTGACGAGAATGGAATAGACCTGTCTCATGATTTCGTTTCCCTCGAAGGAGGTGCGAGTTGCATCTCATCGTTTCCGGCGCCGGCGGGAACCATGGGCCAGACGTTTTCCTCTTTATTGACCATGAAATTCAATACCACGGGCCCATCGTGCCCGGCCGCCGTCTCGAGTGAGTTTCGCACTTCATTCACGTCGTTGATGTTGATGCCCTTTACGCCATAGCCTTCCGCGATAGCGGCAAAATCCGGATTTTCCGGGTAATGCGAGTGGGAATAGCGCTTCTCGAAAAACAGTTCTTGCCACTGGCGGACCATTCCCAGGTACGCGTTGTTCAGGATGGCGACTTTCACGGGGACGTTATAGGTCGCCGCCGTGGCGAGTTCGACGAGCGTCATCGCAAAACTGCCGTCGCCGTCGATGAGCCAGACGTCTTTTTCCGGCCGGGCGAATTTCGCGCCGATGGCGGCGGGAAGCCCGAAGCCCATCGTGCCGAGACCGCCGGAGGTCACCCAGGTCTTGGGCTCGTTGAAGCGGATGAATTGCGCCGCCCACATCTGGTGCTGGCCCACGCCGGTCACATAAATGCCGTTGCCTTCGGTAATTTCCTGAATTTGATCGATCACGTATTGGGGCTTGATGGTGCCGTCCCAGTCGTATTGAAGGGGATAGTTTTCCTTCCAATCCGTCCAGGTCTGTTGCCAGTCCTCGTAATCCCCAGGCGTTAAACGCTGGTTCAGTTCGGCCAGCACGTCTCGCACGTTCCCGAGAATCGGAATATGGGTGTGCACCCGCTTGTCGATTTCGGCGTCGTCGATATCGACGTGCGCGATAATCGCTTTGGGGCAAAAGCTCGATACCTTGCCTGTTACGCGGTCATCGAAACGAGCGCCCAGATTGAGGAGCAGATCACATTCACAAAGCGCAAAATTCGCATAGGCCGTACCGTGCATTCCCGGCATTCCGAGGAAAAGATCGTCCGTGCCGGGGAACCCCCCCAGCCCGAGCAAGGTATTGATAACCGGAATGCCGGCGGTCTTTGCGAATTTCGCGAGTTCCGCGGATGCCCCGGACTTGATGATGCCGGCGCCGCCGATGATGACGGGTCGCTTGGCCCGCTCCAGGGCTTCGAGGAGTTTGTCGATTCCCTCGGTATCGAGGTCCGGATACTGCCTGACAGCCGGAAGAGGGGATTCACCCGATTCTCGCGGCGTGTATTCCGCCGTGGCGATTTGGATGTCTTTTGGAAAATCGATGAGGACGGGGCCGGGTCGCCCCGAGGTCGCCACTCGAATCGCTTCACGCGTAACGTGTTGAATTTCATTGACATCCTTGATGAGCCAGTTGAATTTGGTGACCGGAATGGAGCAGCCGTACATATCGGCTTCCTGAAAGGCGTCGGTCCCTATCATGTTGGTCGCGACTTGTCCCGTAATGGCGACGAGCGGCACGGAATCCATCTGTGCGTTTGCGAGCCCGGTGATGAGGTTCGTGGCTCCGGGGCCGGACGTCGTGACGACGACGGCGACTTTGCCGCTCACGCGCGCGTACCCGTCCGCCATGTGGGCGGCGCCCTGCTCGTGCCGGGTGAGGATGTGGGGAAATTCCGACTTCATCAGCTCATCGTAAAAAGGCATGATGGCGCCGCCCGGAATGCCGAAAGCCATCTCGATACCTGCCGCTTTCAACTCTTCGATAAGGATTTGCGAGCCATTGAGCTCCACGGATGAAACCTCCTAGTTATCGGGCAAGGCGCTGAGCTTGCCTTGAAGAACTTTTTTTCGGCTGTCGCGCACAATCATGTCTTTTGTCGCGCCGCCTGCGGGCACCATCGGGAACACCAGTTCATCGGGGTCGACGATCACCTCTAAAATGTAGGGTCCCGGCGTGGTAATCATTTCCTGAATGGCGGGTCTGATTTCTTCCTTGTCCACAATTCGTCGGCCACTTGCGCCGAATGCTTCCGCGAGCTTGACGTAATCAGGCGAGGATTCGAAATCCACCTCGCTGAATCGCCTGTCCATGAATAAATCTTGCCATTGACGAACCATGCCCAGTGTGGCGTTGTTGAGCAAAAATACTTTTACGGGAATATCATATTGAACGGCCGTGGCGATTTCTTGCATCACCATCTGAAAACTGCCGTCTCCCGCAATGTCGATGGCCAGCTTGTCCGGTCTCGCCAACGCCACGCCGATGGCTGCGGGAAAGCCGAAACCCATCGTTCCGAGGCCGCCGGATGAGATGAACTGACGCGGGAAAGTGAAATTATAAAATTGAGCGGCCCACATCTGGTGTTGTCCCACTTCGGTGGTGATAATCGCTTTATCGCCCACCTCCTCGCTTAAAGCGACGATGGCCTCTTGTGGTTTAATCGGCGAACCCTCCGGGGAATCGAAAGTCAGCGGGTATTCCGCTCTCAGGTTCTCGATCCGTTTTTTCCACAAAGCGCGTTTTTGAGGCTCGACGAGCTTATTGACCTCGGCGAGCACCAGGCGGGCGTCGCCCACAACCGGAATATCCGCCGCCTTATTCTTTCCGATGGCCGTGGGGTCTATGTCGATATGGATAATTTTCGCCCGCGTAGCGAATTCCGATACCTTTCCGGTGACGCGATCGTCGAACCTCGCGCCAACGGCGATGAGCAAGTCGCACTCCATAGTCGCATAGTTGGCGTATGCCGTTCCGTGCATCCCGAGCATACCCAACGAGAGTTCATGTGCGCTCGGGAAAGCGCCTGCGCCCAAGAGAGTATACGTTACGGGAATCTCGGCCGTTTCCGCGAGTTTTACGATCTCCGTATGCGCTTCCGCATGGATGGCGCCGCCGCCCACGTAGAGCAGGGGCTGTTTGGATTCCTTGATGGCTTCGGCTACGCGCTGAATTTGTCTGGGATGGCCTTTGGTCGTGGGCTTGTAGCCGCGGAGCTCCACTTTGTCCGGGAGCTGGTAGCTCCCATCGCCGAGGAGGACGTCTTTGGGCAGATCAACGAGGACCGGACCGGGCCTTCCCGTGCGCGCAATGTAGAAAGCCTCCTGGATTGTTTCCGCAAGATCATCCGTGCTCTGAACCAAATAGCTGTGCTTGGTGATGGTTCTGGTCATGCCGACGATGTCGGCTTCCTGGAAGGCGTCGTTGCCCACCATCGAGGTGGCGACTTGACCCGTGAGGCATACGATGGGAATGGAATCCATGTAGGCATCCGTAATGCCCGTGATGAGGTTCGTGGCGCCCGGCCCGGAGGTGGTAAGGCATACGCCGACCTTGCCGCTGGCGCGGGCGTAGCCCTCCGCCATATGCGCGGCGCACTGCTCGTGCCGGATGAGCAAATGCTTGATTTTGCTTCTTTTAAGGAATAGGTCCAGTACCGTAAGAAGAATGGCGCCCGGGTGACCGAAAACGTACTTCACACCCTCGCGCTCAAGACTTCGGTAGATAATCTCAGCGCCTGAGATTTTCTTCGGCTTCAATTTTGTAGGTTGTTTTGTTTCTTGGCTTTTCGCCTTGGTCGCCACGGCCATTCCCTCTCAGCCAGTTGAACTTTATCTCACTCTGGCAATGAAGTTGTTGATCCGAAAAACGCCGGATGATGCCGGCGGGTCGTTAAGAAGAAATCAGGGGACGGCGCACGAGGGCACACCGCCCCCTTCTTACGCCAGACTCCTTATTCCACAACATCTTTTTCGGACCCATATGGCCGTTTTCCCTAATATTTGTGCGCCAAAACCCTGAATACATCCCAAGAAATGCTCAGGTGAACAACCGCCCTGATATCCTGAGAGCACGACGTTGGATATTACTGCATGTTTTTCGTCCTGGTCAAGGATGAAAACGTAATATCATCTATTTCAATGCTCTAGTATGTTTCATCGGGCGAAATCCCGATTTTCAATTATTCTCCAGCTTTTCCAATTGTGTCTTGATAGCGAGCTTTTCTTTTTTAAGCAATTTTATCTGCTGCTGTTCTTGCGGGGATGGGAATCGGACGTTTTCAAGAGCGGTAATTTTTTCATCTAAAACGGCATGCTCTTTTTTCAGGTGCCCGAGTTCATCCCCTAGATTCAATGCTTCTTCCACTTTTTCGGTTGTTTCCAATGAAAATCTCCTCGTAGGTATCCATGGCGGCAATTTCAGAGTTTTGTTTGGGCTTGCCGTATAGTCAGCAAATAATCTTTTAATCTACGAAATATTGAATCGGGAATCAACCCTGCGGGTCAGGCCATTTGGTTTGCGCTTGAGATTTTCGGCAGTAGTTCAGCGATATATTGGCGCTATGCGCGGGTGTTTGGTCTCGGAGGGCTCTGTGGGTCAGCCATGCGGTCGCAACGGCTGAGGAATCAATTTCACTATGCCCGATTGTTCCTCCTGAAACTCCAAGGGAAAAGGTTTGGGGTAATTCCGCTTTGATTCCCGTTAGTAGCGTATGGCCATCCTCTGGGGGGCGGAGTTCTTCTTGCGTGATGATTTTATCCTCCCGGATACGGGAAAGGGCATTTCCCCGAGGTGATTCCGGGTTTCTGGATACTTGAAACAAAGCGGTGAACAACTCTCCATGCCTGGCGTCTCGATAGGGGAGAATGTAATCGGGCAGGCTGCGGCCCGCCCGCATTGCAAGCAGCAGGGCGGCCATCGCCATGACTTCCAAAGATGAAAACCCATACAGCGGACAGCCCCAGCCCAATGAAAGCCCTTTTGCGCAAGAGAGTCCTACGCGTAGCCCGGTAAACGTCCCCGGGCCGATGCTCACTCCGATGGCCTGAATCATATCGGCGTGAATGTTTCTTGAATGCAAGAGCTGCTCCACCTGGGGCAAGAGCGCCTTGGAAATACGGACCTCTCCCGAGAGTAGCGCCTCTTCCTCGGCGGTTCCCGAGGAACAAAGCACCGAGCACCTTCCCTTGGGTATCGAAGTGTCGAAGGCCAGGATATAGGAGGTTTGTGGTTCATCCATCTGCTTGCGAACGCCTCAAGAGCTTTGAGAGAGATAAAATGACAGGTGTTCCAGCTCACTGCCCAAATCCACATTTTTTACCTTTACGTGGTGCGGTGACTGAATTTGGGTGGGAGCGAAATTCAAGATGCCCGTAATTCCGGCATTGGCAAGCGATGTCCCTACATTTTGCGCGCTTTCGCTCGGCACCGCGATGATGCCGATCTTGATCTGTTTTTCCTGCACCACTTCATGCAAATCCGACATCGGCAACACAGGGAGAGAACCGGTGCGGTGGGCGGGTATTTTTTCGGGAAATTTGTCGAAGACGGCGTCGATTTCAAAGCCATGCGCCAGAAAACCTTTATACGCCAATAAGGCCGAACCGAGATTTCCCGCTCCGACGAGGACGACTTTCCATGTCTGGGTCACGCCTAAAATTTTTTTTAGATTGTCCCTCAACTCCTTGATGAAATAGCCCTTCCCGCGGACGCCGAATTCACCAAAATATGCAAGGTCTTTTCTGATTTGCGCAGGGTTGAATCCGCACTGCTCCGCCAGGTCGGCGGACGCGATGAGTTCCACCCCCTCGTTTTTTGCCTGCTCCAGGATTCGGGCGTAGGTGGACAATCGGTTGACGGTCGCCTCAGGAATTTTTGTTTTCGTATTTTCCCACATCAACTTTCCGCCCACCTGAAATTTGCAGGTAAAAAGAAACCCTCGAAGTTCATGGGGAGCCTCGATCGAAGTTAGATTCTATTGGTTTTGATGAGGAGGGCAAGTGGAGTTTGGGCAGCACCCCAAAAGAAATTCTTCAACTCTTTCGGTAAAGGGTTTTTGGGAACTACGCATTCGGTCCACTGAAATCCGAACACGCAAAAAGGGGGGAGCCTGAGAGCTCCCCCCTTTTTGCGTGTTGCGAACGCGTTTTATCTAGCCAAGGATGATGATGAGGCAGATAACGAACGTGTAAATGACAAGGGACTCGATCAGGGCGAGACCAATGATCATCGACACGCGGATATCTCCGCCTGCCCCCGGGTTGCGCGCCGTGCCGTCCAACGCACTGGCAATGCTCCTGCCTTGGGCGAAAGCGCCGCCGACCGCGGCGATGGCCAAAGCGAATGACGAGGAGATCATTCTCCATTTCAGGACTTCACCGCTTCCGGCGTCACCGGCGGCGGCGGCGAACGCATTGGTGGCCATGCCTACGAAGCTGGCAAAGGTGAATCCGATCATTCCCATACGTTTCATGCCTTACATCTCCTTGTTGAAGTGATTTCTATATGGACCGTTATTGTTAATGAGCGTGGGCGGCCTCATGCCCATGTTCTTCGTCGTGGTCGTGTCCTTCGAGAGACCCGGCGATATATATCATGGTCAAGAGGGTGAAAACAAAGGCTTGAATGAAACTTCCGAAAATAATGAACAACTGCATCGCCCAGGGAAGGGGAAGGAAAAGTTGCAGGCACAGCAGCATCAGAACGCCGAGCACCAATTCTTCGCCCGTAATATTTCCGAAAAGGCGTAAAGTGAGTGAAAGAGGGCGGCTCAGGTGAGAAATGATCTCGATGGGAATCATCAGCGGAGCCAGCCAAATGATGGGACCCGTGAAATGCTTGAGATACGCCATCCCGTTTCTCTTGAGTCCGACATAGTGTGTAGCGAGAAATACGGTGAGAGCGCAACCCACATTGGTGTTCAGGTTGCTCGTCGGCGCCATGAAACCGGGTATAATTCCAATGACGTTGCACAGAAAGATATAGGTGCCCAGCGTAAACACGAGGGGGAAAAAGGGTCGTCCCTCTTTGCCGAGGGGGCCTTCCATGAAGGCGGAAAACGCATCGAAAATCGCCTCGAACACGTTTTGCCCGCCAAAGGGTATCTTTTGCAGCGTTTTGGTAACGAGCAATGAGCTTACGATGAGGACCAGCATCACCACCCAGCTGTACACGATGTTCGGATAGGCGGACAGGCCGGGGATGATGTCGAAATATAAGAACGGGTGAAATTTTTCCATGAGTTATACTCTTGTCGATCCTTGTATTCGGAGGGCGCTTTTCGCCCCGTAGACGAATATGGCCAAAGGTGGAATGGTCAGCCCTATCACTACGCCCACGACGGGAAGCTCAGCCCAACCTATCGCAAGCGCTACAATCCCGATGAGAGCAACGAATCGTAAAATGTATAAGACGTGGTGCCACCATTTGGGGCGGTTCATGTTCTTTTGAAATAAGCGGGCGAAGTATACATCCATCAACCGGAAACTTCCAAGCGCGCACGCTCCGCCAATCGCCACGCCAACCGCCGTCGAAACATCCCCCAGAATCAGTCCTCCCAAACTCATGATCGCCAGAATCAGCCAGCCGGAGTTCTCGATGCTTCTGAGGGCGAGTGATGGTTGGTTTTGCATTCAGCGAACGCCTCTGATGAGATCGATAAAAGCGGAAACAAAACCCAGAAACAATCCGACCACCATTCCCCAGGGATATGAATCGACATAATAATCAATGACATATCCAATCCCGCCCCCTACAAGCGGAGCGGTCACGAAGTTCCATCCCAGTGTCGCCAGGTGCAAGTTGCGGACACCTTTGCGGATTTTCCGATCTCTTGACTTCGTTGTTTTCTTCGCCTGTGGCCCGCGACCTTGTCCTGGAGAAGGATCAGAAGCCATACCTTCTTTCTCCCCGGACGAGAAGTTGCGGCAACGAAATTTACGGGCGGGAACGTATCAACACAAATAGTGGGTGTCAAGAGAAGTCAGGGGTCTTGACGAGAAAAAGTCTTATCGTCCGCATGAGCAGGGATTTTCCATAGTTCACAAGGCTTTGCGGCGGAAAGGGATATATTTCAAAAATGTTCAGTATTTTATCGAAAAACATCGTGAATTTATCGATATTTATCGTATTGTTCAGTATTTCCGAATCGCCTTGAGCGGGGGCGGATCGACCGATCCGCGCAGGGGATTCTCCCGCATTCGAGATAAGGCGCGATGACGGCAAATGCAGGCAAATACGGGTTATCCCGCGGGTTGAACGAGGGTGTGCGCCACGTCCTTTTTTCTGCTCAGTTTTTCTCGAGAAGGGTAGGAGAGCACGAAGAACAACGAGGCGACACCGGCCAGGATGCTGAACAGGATGGATAGCGTATAATTACCCGTCAGATCGTGCAGCAACCCGCCCATGAACCCGCCCGTGGCCATTCCCGCGCTCGCGCCGGTAATGAAGGCCCCGAACAGGATGCCTATTTTTTTCGGACCATAGTATTCGCGTGTGACCACGGGATACATTGTTCCGTGTCCTCCCATGCCGATCCCGACCACCAGGGCGACGCCATAGAACGCGAAGGGAGAATCTACCCATAACAGGAAGGGAACAGCTGATGTTTGCGTCACGAGCGTGGTGAACAATGCCCATTTTGGGCCGATGCGGTCCGACAGTATTCCCAGACCTATCCGGCCGATGAGCGTCCCCAAACCCATGACGCCGACGAGGCCCGCCGCCTGTAGGTGCGGTATGCCTGCCTCAATCGCGATGGGCACCAGGTGAACGATGAGAACCGAATGACACATGCAGTCCGTGGTGTGGCTGGAAATGATCATCCAAAAGGGCCTGCGCTTGAGAATTTCCCGCATTCCCATGGATGCTTCCGGCAGTATCGGGGCGGATTCTTCCGGCCTGTTCGGGGGATTCTTCGAGGTGTCGCCGTCCGTTCCGCGCCGCCTTGGCGGCGCGAGAGCCATTGCCGCGGGTATGGCGAAAACGAAAAATAGGACGCCCAGGAACAGATAGGAGGCTCTCCATCCGTGATTGCTTATGAAAAAGCCGGTGAGGGGCGCCAGGATCAATATGCCGAGTCCGGTGCCCGAGCCGGCCAGCCCGGTGGCCAGCCCCCGGTGTCTGTTCATGTTGCGTTGTATGAAGGCTTGCACGGGCGTTGCGATGGCGGCGCGTCCCATACCCGCCATCACACCGGTGAACAGGAAGTAGTGCCACAGGTTCTGGATGAAGAAAGAAAGAAGCAACGAAGCGCCGGCGATTAGAATCCCGATGATCAGCACGGGCCTTGTGCCGAATTTATCGGAAAAGCCGCCCGCGATCATCGAGCAGAACGCTATCATGAACATGTTGATGGAATACGCCGCCGAGGCCGTCGAGCGGTTCCAGGCGAATTCATCAATCAGGGGGTTCAGGAATACGCCGAAAAGAAAATTAAGACCCGAGAAGAGCCCCATGAGAACGAAAGCGGAGACGATGAAAATCCATTGTCTGGGTGAGAATAAACGAGTTCTTTGTTTCAAATGATTCTTTCCCAAAGATGGAGGCGAAAAGGTTTGAAAACGAATTGATGACGCTCATCCTAGGAGATGCGGTGCTTGCCCGCAAGCGGGCGGGGGGGAATTCTCCTCGTTTCCCTGCGTTCAATATCCCAAGTACGCGGCCAGGCTTTTGTGGACATAGTGCGGTTGCGGGGGCCGGAGCGTTTTTTGCCGTGTCTATTGAGGAGGCGGAAGGATAGGAGATGGGGGAGTCTGGAATTTCCCCGATTTCCACCTCGCTTGGTTGCCCTTCATCCCTCCTATCGTGTAAGCAGTTTTCTTTGTGTCCCTTGGGTGTACACTCACGAGAGGGGACAGGGTTTGAAGGAAAAAGGAATGTCTGAAGATGTCGAGGCGCGAAGTGAAGTCTAAAAATGTAAAAACCCGAAAACCCTGGGGCGGAAGGTTCCAGGGGGGGACCGACACGCGCGTGGAGGCTTTTACCGAGAGCGTTTCTTTCGATTACCGTCTGGCGCCGTATGACATCCTCGCTTCCATCGCGCATGCGGAAATGCTGGGGGCGCAAGGCATCATCACGAAAGCCGATGCCCGGAAAATCGTCTCCGGCCTCAAGACCATTCTAAGAGATGTGGAGGCGAACAAGTTCGAGTTCCAGGCCGACCTGGAAGACGTGCACATGAATATCGAGGCGGCCCTGACGAAGCGAATCGGAGCCGCCGGCGGTCGATTGCATACGGCCCGGAGCCGCAACGACCAGGTGGCCACGTCGCTCAGGCTGTGGCTCAGGAACCGGATTGATGGGACACAAGAGGCGCTTTTGGAGTTGCGGCGCGCCTTGCTGGTGCAAGCGGAGTCACATATCGACACGGTGATGCCGGGCTACACCCACTTACAGCGCGCGCAGCCTGTTTCTTTGGCGCATCATTTGCTCGCATATTCCCAGATGCTGCGGCGCGACGGGGAACGTTTTGGTGAAGTGCGCGCCCGCGTCAATGTCTTGCCTCTGGGTTCGGGCGCGCTTGCGGGCGCCAGCCACCCGATAGACAGAAAAGGGGTAGCGAAGAAGCTCGGGTTCACCTCCATCGCAGAGAACAGCATGGATGCGGTGAGTGATCGGGATTTCGCCCTGGAATTCACGTCTGCCGCCTCCATTGCGATGATGCACCTCAGCAGACTGGGGGAGGAAGTCGTCCTCTGGGCGAGTGGGGAGTTCGGCTTTGTCGAACTGGCGGATTCCTTCGCAACGGGCAGTTCTTTGATGCCGCAGAAAAAAAATCCGGACGTGGCCGAGATCGTCCGGGGCAAAAGCGGGCGCGTTTTCGGAGATTTACTCGCCTTGCTCACTTTGATGAAAGGATTGCCGCTAACGTATAACCGGGACATGCAGGAGGACAAGGAATCCCTGTTCGATGCCGCCGATACGTTGCTGGCTTGCTTGGAGGTTCTGGCGCCTATGGTCGAATCCATGCGGTTTCAACCGCAGGCAATGGCGAAAGCCGCAGAAGGCGGGTATATGACGGCGACGGACTTGGCGGATGCCATGGTGCGGCGAGGGGTTCCCTTTCGTCAGGCGCACGAGGCGGCGGGGCGCGCTGTGCGGATCGCTATCGACAAAGGGGTGGCTCTCAAGGAGTTGAGCGCTAAGGACCTGAAGCAGGCCGACTCCCACCTCGATATAAATGATTTGGCGGAAACGGATTTGGAGAAATCCTTGCGCTCGAGAAGCAGTTTGGGCGGCGCTTCCAGGAGAAGCGTCAGGGCCCAGATTCGGGCTGAAAAAAAACGTTTGGGAATGTAGGATGATGAAGAGAATTTTACTTGTAAGCATCCTGATGGTCGGGATAGCTTGGATGTCCGTGGGTTGTGGGGTCAAAGGACCGCCAAAACCTCCTAAGAGTCCGATTGCCAAGGCTTTATAAAAACTCTTGTCTCACGAGGACTCGGAAAGAGAGCTTGAGGAATGCACCATTTTGATTATAAAAATGGAGAATTGCACGCCGAAAACGTATCCTTGACGCGGCTGGCGGAGGAGGTGGGGACGCCTTTTTACGCCTACAGCCATGAGACGCTCTCGCGTCATTTCCGCGTGTTCGATGAGGCGTTCTCATCCGTTTCGCACCTCATTTGTTTCGCCATGAAAAGCAATTCGAACCTGGCGATACTCCGGCTGTTCGGCGCGATGGGCGGGGGATTGGATATCGTTTCGGGAGGAGAATTGTTTCGTGCGCTCAAGGCCGGGATGCCGGCGGAGCGAATCGTCTTTGCCGGTGTCGGCAAATCGGATGATGAGATTGCTTTTGCGCTCGAAAAAGGCGTGTTGTTGTTTAATGTGGAGAGCGAAGAGGAGTTGGTGAATATCGGTGTGGTGGCGAATCGCATCGGCAAACGGGCGCAAGTCGCGATTCGGGTAAACCCCGACGTCGACCCCCAGACCCATCCCTATATAGCCACAGGACTCAAGAAGAGTAAGTTCGGCATCGACATCAATCGGGCGAGGGAGCAGTACGAGACGGCTGCGAAGCTCGAGGGCATCGAACCCTCCGGCGTGCATTGCCACATCGGGAGCCAGATAACGACGAGCACTCCGTTCGCGGACGCGGTGGAAATTGTGGTGCGTCTGGTGGGCGAGTTGCGGGGTGACGGACACGACATCCGGTATCTGAACCTGGGCGGCGGTCTCGGCATCACCTATAACGATGAGGCCCCGCCACTGCCGAAAGACTATGCAGAGGCCATTTTGCCGAAGCTCAAGGATTTGGGCTGCACGTTAATTTTCGAGCCTGGCCGCGTTATCACGGGCAACGCGGGCATTCTCGTCACGCGCGTGCTGTATGAGAAGAAAAACCCCGATAAGCGCTTCGTGATCATCGACGCCGGCATGAACGACCTCATCCGGCCCAGTCTCTACCAGGCTTTTCAGGATGTGTGGCCCGTAGAAGAGGCGGTACGAGAAAGAGCCAAACATCTCACGGATCTGGTCGGCCCCATATGTGAAAGCGGGGATTATCTGGCCAAGGACCGGGATTTGCCGGAGCTTCACAGAGATGATTTGGTAGCCGTGATGAGTTCGGGCGCATATGGTTTCACCATGGCGTCGAACTACAACTCGCGTCCCAGACCGCCCGAGATTCTTGTACGCGGGGATGAGTATCATATAATCAGGGAGCGCGA
The DNA here is from genome assembly GCA_965218735.1 of bacterium. Taxonomy (GTDB): domain Bacteria; phylum UBA8248; class UBA8248; order UBA8248; family UBA8248; genus Bin107. The sequence goes on from CBDCMA010000008.1 coordinate 252,625, forward strand.
GACGTATGACGATCTCATTCGCGGCGAGCACATACCGGCATTTATCGAGGAAAGGCGGATTTCGTGAATAAAATCGCATTCACCAAGTTCAGCGGAAGCGGCAACGATTTCATATTCATCGACAACAGAAATCTGGAACACCAGGCCGATGCGATGATTGGGTTCGTCCAGAGAGTCTGCCGCAGAGGCCAGTCCGTGGGCGCGGATGGGCTGATGTTCATTGAACCGAGCGAACGGGCCGATTTCAAGTGGCGGTTTTTTAACGCCGATGGCTCTGAGGGCGAAATGTGCGGAAACGGCGGGCGTTGCGCCGCGCGCTTTGCGAAAGAGTTGGGCATCGCCACGGATTCGGTGTCTTTTGAAACCATCGCAGGCGTCATCGATGCGACGATGAACGATTCGAGAGTGAAGCTGAGGATGACCCAGCCCTTTGATTATCGCGCCGGCATCCAACTCGATATCAACGAAAGAGGGGTGCTCCTGGATCACATGAATACCGGCGTCCCCCATGCCGTGGAATTCATGGACGATGTGGAAACCGTCGATATCGTGGCCGATGGGCGGGCGATTCGGACCCATGGTGAGTTTGCTCCGGCGGGTGCGAATGCGAATTTCGCCCGGGTGAGCGGGGATAGTTCTTTGACTTTAAGAACGTATGAGCGAGGGGTGGAGAATGAAACGCTCGCCTGCGGCACGGGCGCCGTGGCCACGGCGATACTTGCCGCCACGCGCGGGCTCGTGACCGCGCCAGTCGACGTAAAAGTGCGCAGCGGGGAAATACTCAAAATCTATTTTGAGGGCGTCGGCGCGGAAGTTAGCGATGTCTATATGGAAGGGGAAACCAGGCTCGTCTACCAGGGGGAGATGACGGAAGAAGCCTTTCTTTGAATCAAAAAATGAAAAGCCGGCGGATTTCAGTTCCTGCCTGATGTTTGGAGTGACTGGGTTCGGGTGGAATCACCGGCTTACTCGAATGTGACCGCGCTTGGGAAATCATCCCGCCAGAGTTCTCTCAGGAGAATGCACACCATCCCCGAAGCTGTGATGATGGCGCTTATCAGGGCGAAATCGAGCAAATCGTAACCAGCGTATATCTCATACATCAAAATCCACATGCTCTGCTCCAAACAAGACGCCCCGTAAGCCTGCGGCACGGCTCTTCATGCGCCATGCCGCAGGGGGGCAGTGATACTTAATAAGTCTGAGACTGGTTCCCGGAGCCTCGGCCTTTGAACATCTGCTCATGGAACCTGTGGCCTCGGCCCGGGCGCTTCCGGGCGATTTTCGATAGCTGCTTCTGCTGCTCTGCGTTCAGGACGGATTTTCCCTCCTGAATCGCCTTGAGGCGCGCGATCCTCAAATCCACCCGCATGTTCGAGATCTCGCGTATTTTCTTCTCCACGTCGGCGAGGTCGATTTTCTCGGTATCGAGCGCACGTTTGAGATCGATTCTGCGGGTCTTCATTTCAGCGCCTTGTTTGACCGACTTTTTGGAAAACGCGTCTCGGATGTCCTTGAGGCGTTTCACTTGATCGTCGGTGAGCTTGAGTTCTTCGTGATTCCTCAGCGCGATGGAAACCAGAGGGCGCGCCGAGAAGGGCCGTGGGCCGCGCATTCCGCGACGTCCTCGGTGGCGGGGGCCGAAGAAATGCGCGTCTTCCATCATGTTTTGCATGATTTGCGGGAGATTCGGCACGGGGTCCTGGGAAGATTCATCGTTGGCGGCCCAGGATGCGCCGACGAGACCGAGGCTGAGTACGGCGGCGATGACGGCTGTCGACAGGGTGCGGCGTTTTTGACGTTTCATGTTCGATTTCCTCCGGTGTGGCGTTTGCGTTTCATTTTGTGGCGGCATTTCGTCCTTCATGAGCTTACTGTTTCTTCGACTGACCGGCCGGGTCGCCTGGGTGGTGCTTTCTGCCTTTTCTCCATCTCCTTTTGCGTCTTTCCTCGAATTTTTCGACCATACGGTCGAAAGACGTTTTTTGCTCGTTATCCAGGAAGGAGCGCACGTCTTTGCGTATTTCCTGCATGATGGAATTGATCTGGGGTCTCATGTGGCTTCTGATGTCGCGTATCCGCTCATAGTGCCGCTGGAGCGCGCGATCCACGTTTTCGCGTTGCGCGGGGTTCAGATTCAGGTCCCGCTCCAGCCGGCGCATGAAGCGGTTCCCGGATCTGACGCGGCGGGCGCGGACCTCACGCGCCCCAAAGTTTTTTCTTTCTTTCAGGGATCTGTATTCCGCGTGTTTGCGTCCACCGATGTAGCCGGTGCCGGCGCCCGCTACGAACACGATCAAAAGCACGGCCGACGCCTTCAAGAATTCTTTTGTGAACCAGGTTTTCATTGTCCCTATCTCACAGGCTAACGCTCTGGCGAGCCGTAGGCGATATATTGAAGTAATTCCTGGCCCGTTTGCGCTTCAAGGCCGTTGCCGATCATCATAATGGGGTTCAGGGGATTCCTGTCATAATTGACCACCAGATTCGTCTGGGGTTCCAAAACGCGCATCCGTCTCTCGGCGCCCTGGCTCCAGAACAGGCCCGCCACGAGAAGCAAGACTCCCAGGGCTCCCACGGCGAGTCTCGGCCCCGTTGTGGCCAGTGCCGTGATGAAAGACAAAGGGTGGTGGATTTCTGTTTGGTGAGCGGTGAGCTGGGGGCGCAACTTCTCCCAGAGTTTCTCATCGGGCGTCGGGGCATCTTCGCGCGCGGCCTGGAACAGGGATTGAAGCTCGGCGACCGTCTCGTTCTCTTGCCGGGGAGCATCCCAACTCTGGACATTTTGATGGCCCTCGAAGAGGTTTTTCCACCAGTTCATGGTCTCTCCTCCCGGGTATTCTCCGCCACCCGTAGAATGCCAGCGCGCGCCCGGTTCAGCCTCGAGCGCACCGTGCCGGGTCTGATCTGAAGCACGTCGCCAATCTCCTCGTAGCTCATTCCCTCGAGCTCGCGCATCACCAGTATCCTGCGATGTTTTTCCGGCAATTGTGATAGGAGCTTTTGAAGTTCAGCGCTCGCTCGTTTTTCTTGCATGAGTCGCAGTTCGTCCTGGTGTTCCGCGTCTTCCGGTGGGGCGGCATCGGCAATTCGTTCTTCGATAAGCTCCAGCGGCAACGGCGCGCCGCGCTTCAGGTAGTCGCGGCAATGATTGACCGCGATGCGGTAGACCCAGGTGGAAAACCTGGCGTCCCTTCTGAATTTGGGCAAAGCGATGTACGCTTTCAGGAATACCTCCTGAACGATATCGTCGGTCTCTTCTTTGCGTTCGCCGAGCATCCCCCACACGAGGCGATGGATTTTTCCGGCATTCTGGCGGACCAGGGGTTCAAAGGCGTCTTTATCTCCGTTCTGGCAGCGCTTGATCCAGAAAGACTCTTCTTGTTCTTCGTGGGGGGCTTCCAAAAGGCCAAATCCCCATATCTGTATTGCGAGAGAAAACATCTTCGTCGCCTTATAGTATAAAATAAACGGGTCGAGAATAGATATTTTCACGTTTCCTCTTCCTACACCCATTATGACGCAGGCAGGTTCCCACTTCGAGACAAAACACGTATGATGTGCTTTACAATCAATGACTTGTTGATTTTTTTTTACCAGGGAAGGGGAATCCCGTGTCGATACGAATCGTTGTGGCCGGAGCCGGCGGAAGGATGGGTGGCCGCATCATCCACCAAATCGCCTCATCGGACGATCTTTCCCTTTCGGGTGCGCTCGAGCGTGAGGGATTCGAGGGATTGGGAGGAGATGCGGGCCGGCGCGCAGGCTGCGGGGAGATGGGCGTCAGCCTTACTTCTGATTCATCTTCATTGAGCGGCGACGTGCTGGTGTCTTTTGCAATCCCGGAGGCGAGCGTCGCCCACGTGCGCCTGGCGGCCGAGAAGGGGATGGCGGCCGTCGTCGGCACCACCGGTTTCAGTGATGCGCAGCGCGAGGAAATCGTAGGCCTCGGCGAGAAAATCGCCTGCGTCGTTGCGCCGAACATGAGCGTGGGGGTGAACGTCACCTTTCGGCTCATAGAAGAGGCGGCCAGGCTCCTTGGCGAGGCTTACGACGTCGAGGTGATGGAAGTCCATCATAACCAGAAGGTGGATGCTCCCTCGGGAACGGCGGTGCGCATGGGCGAAATTCTTGGCCGTGTGATGGGCAAAAAATATCCCCGGGACGCGGTTTTTCACCGCGAGGGCCATACCGGAAAGCGCCCCGAGGGCGTCATCGGAATGCAGACGCTGCGCGGGGGCGACGTTCCGGGTGAACACACGGTCTATTTCTTCGGTATGGGCGAGCGGGTGGAAATCACGCACAGGGCGGGCAGCCGGGATAATTTTGCGGCTGGCGCGATTCGCGCAGTCCGTTGGGTGGCCGACAAGACCCCCGGCGTATACGGCATGGCGGAAGTGCTGGGGCTTTAGGAAAATTCATTTATTTGCATCTTAAACGTCAACAAACCCGTGAGGAGATAGCTGATGGCTCAAGAAATCAAGGCGGCCGGTATCGAATACGTGAGGGCTGTGGACGGGAGAACATTGGCGCTGGTGATAAGAAACAACTTTGATGATTATGCGGCTTTTCCTCCCTTTCTGGATTCAGAGGAAGAGCGCGCCCATCTGGCGGAAGCCTACTCAGGCGCCGACCCGGAAACGGAGAGAAAAACGAAGGCCCACATGACGCCGGATGATAATCCGCTTCAAATCGTCATGCTGAACAGAAACCCCGGATCCGTGGTGAATCCGCACTACCACGAGGTGAGGGATCGTCCCACGAACACGACGCGCCATCAGATCATGATATGCCGCTCAGGTCGTATGCGAGTCGGGGTGTACGCCAAAGAAGGCGACCATGCGGGCGACGTGGATTTAGACCCCGGCGATTTGATCCTCATGTACGAGGGGCACCGCATCGAATTTCTTGAGGCGGGAACGAAGGCCATCGAGATCAAGGAAGGCCCTTTCCCCGAGACCGATGAGGCGGACAAGGTCGATTTTTAATGTCTTGACGTTGTGAGGCGTAAGCGTTCAGTTCTCGGGTGATGGCGACACCGAGGCCCGCGCCAGTCCGCTGTTGAGTTGGAGCGTGCTTGCACCGGGCCAGGGCTTTCGCCGTCATTGACGGCAGTCTTGCTTTCACGGACTCGGTATTTTGTCCCGGTTCAGGAGTAGACCGGAGGACGAGACGCAAGTATCGAGTCGCGCGCGGTCGCTGCGTGTTGACCGGTCGCCTCCCGATCTGGCCATGACGTATCCTGCCGCCGCCGAGTCCAAGTGAGGAATTCATCATGCCCGAACGCATCTACACATCGGCCGAAGAAGGTGAGTTCGAGGCTCTCGAAGAGACGCCGTTTTCCAGCGAGGACGAGCTTCAGGCGCTGATCGCCGAGCACCCGGAACTGCTCGACGGAGAGCAGATCCGTCCCGGAGACGCGCGCCGCTGGATCCTCATCACCCGCGAGAAGGGCATTGCTGCGTCTTCGGGTGAAGCTGCCAGGTGGGCCGTTGATCACCTGATCATCGACCAGGACGCGGTGCCGACGCTAGCGGAGTTGAAGCGCGGCTCGAACCCGGAGATACGGCGCACGATCGTGGGACAGCTTCTGGAGTATGCGGCGCACGCTTCGGAGAGCTGGACGGCGGAGGAGTTGCGCGACGCATTCGAGCGCCAGGCCGCTGCGCAAGGCCGCGATGCGAGAGACGAGCTAGCGGCACTGCTCCAAACGGATGGAGAGCCCGATGTAGACGGCTTCTGGGAGGACGTATCCACGAACCTTGCGGCGAAGCGTCTGCGTCTCCTGTTCGTAGCGGACGCCATACCCGATCCTCTCGCGCGGGTGGTGGCGTTCCTCAACGCGCAGATGCCCGGCATCGAGGTTCTGGCGGTCGAGATCAAGCGGTTCCATGGCAAGTCCATCCAGACGCTCGTGCCGCGGGTCATTGGCAGGACGTCGGCCGCTCCAGCTCGCGGCCGGCCCGGGCAACGGTTGACGCGCGAATCGTTCCTTGAGGGGTTTACAGATGAAGACGTGCGAGGCGTGGCGGAGCGCCTTCTGGATACGGCATTGCAATCGGGCGGCGAGATTTTCTATGGGGACTCGTATGGGGTGAGTATCAGAGCGAAATGCTCGGCTTGGCGGCAGCCGATCAGTGTTGCCTGGCTGTATTCACAGTCGGGGAAGGGGTGGATGCGCACCCGGGACTTCTCGTTTGGGGCGAGCGTGTTCGAGTATGATGCATTCCCCGAAGAGTTGCGGGCGATGATCGACCGATGGGTAGACGAGTTCTCGAAGGACAGCTTCGCCGAAGACGCTTCGAGCAAGGGCGTCAAAGCATGGGCAGCCAGGCACAACGTTGTAGTTCAGCACCAGGACCTTCTGGTGGAACGCCTTCGCACCATCATCTTGGAATTGGCGTCGCTCTGACTGTCTCCACACATCCACGAACGGCCGTTGGTCATCATCCCCAAATGCGTGAACGCTAAAGTGTATGACCTATCCAGCGTCACCAGAGTGTTTTCCACTCCAGTCGATGCTCGGGTAACTGTTCGGTCTTGAGGTGACAGCGGTGAAGTAAGCCTAGGCAAAGCTGACTGCGGTCGGGCAGAACACAGAAACGCGGCTGGTCCCGGCAACGATAACACCCGACGAACGAACGGATGCCGTGAGGCTTATCCCTGCGCTAGGCGCCGGATTTGGCGATTCCGAATTGTTTCGCGAGCGTTTTCGCCGCCTCCTGGTAGGATTTTTGTAATTCAGGATTCGGCGCAATCGGGTTGTGGTACCGGCCCAGGAAACGATTTTCCTTGCTCCAGATTTCTCGAACCTGGAGAATGGAATCGACGGTTCCATCGCTCTTGTCGTCAACGAACATATAATAGTACCGGCTGTATTGGTTCGAGACGTCCGAGAAGAATTTCTCATCCTTGTGGTATATCTTCTGAATCGGGCCGGTCGGCGCCTGAAGCCGCAAAGTCCGTCCGCCGAGTATCGAATCGGATACCAGGAGCGTGTACTCCTTGCCTCCGATCGTCCGGTTGACCGTGTAGACGCTGCCGGAGAGCGTTGGTTTCTTGTCCCCCAGCGCAAAAGCGCTCAGTTTTCCGTAGAGGCTGGTGTTGACGGATTTCGAAAAATTGTTCGAGATGCCGTAAACCACGAGCAATATCACCGCCGCGGCCAGGAAAATGAGGCTGGGAGATCTTCTCGTCGGTTTCCCTTCTTCTTCCTTGCCCCGGTTGGTGGCCACGTCCTCCCTGATTTCAGAGAGTTGCTTGTACATTTGCTCGGACGTGAGTTCCAGGGGTTCGGGCAAAGGCTCCGGTTCGGGCGCCGCCTTCCTTGCCGATGCGACGGGCGCCGCTCCGCCTGCGACCGCGGCTGCAGGGGCCGCAGCGCCGCCGCCCGCGAAGAAATCCGCATTTATCTGGGTGTATTTGTTCCACTGGGAGGGCAGGTCACTCTCTGCGAAAATGGCTTCCACCGGACAGGCCGGAACACAGGCCGCGCAGTCGATACATTCGACGGGGTCGATATACAGCATGGGGCTCGAACCGTCCGCCGCTTCATGGATGCAGTCGACCGGGCATACGTCTACGCATGCGGTATCCTTTGTGCCGATACATGGTTCCGCGATGACGTAGGTCATCGGAATGCGCTCCTCAAGCTAAGGTCCGGGCAGTATCATTTCACACCTCGTCGGGGTGCTTTTTAACGCGGGAGATGTTAGCACTTTTTTTCGGGGAAACACAATCTGCGCGAGGAATACGGCGTAATTTGGGTTTTGATCTAAAAAATGGCGGGCACTAGCGAATGTCGATGTTTTATGGAATTACATACTTAAGGCCGGAAGAAAGGTGCGCATAAAATCAGTACTATTTTTTAAGGGGTTAATTTTGTCGAACTATGCACAAATTTTGTTGTAGCTGAATTAGATAAATTAGTTGAACAAGGTTGTAATGTTGGAATAATCCCTCTCTAGTAAAGAATTACTGGAAAAACGTATGCCAACTCGTGAAGAACTTGCGAAGAAATGGAAGTTGGGACAAAGGTAATAAAAATGTTTATTGAACGGGGTTTATTTGAAGAATGTCTATGAAGAAAAGGCTTGAAGCTTATTGGGGAGGATTGCTCGGAAATACCTTAAAGGAACAATTCGACGCAGATGATATTACTTTGATAGAGGCAGATTCAGATCCACCGGATGCGCTGTATGAAATGTCTTACAAAGATGGCAAGAGAAATCGTACTTGGATAGAAATCACAGGCGTGTATCCCTCGGAAGATGAGGCTAAGAAAGCGTTTGAGTTTGCAAAAAAAAGAATTCAGTACGAGGCTACTAAATTATATCCTGACAGCAGAATTGCTTCTGTGGCCAGAGAACGCATCCTGAAGAAAATAAAGAAGAAAACATATGCAAATCTTTATAAGGAACACGGTCCGGGGCATTTGCTGTTATTCTTACCGTATCAGGCGATTCCACTAGTTAATTCAGGTACTGTTACAAAAGTAAAAACGCATATCCCTTTAGAAGATTTGAATCAACAACGTCATTTTTGCTGTGTGTGGGCCATGCACCGACAACCGGATTATGATGATGGTGTAAGCATTGTACATAACGGCTTTAATAAGGAATCTTTCATTGTGTCTTATCTCTTATGGCCGGAGAATGATGGGTAGGGTCAATTTGTTTGATAAATCCCTTGCGGATTTAAGTATATAATTCCCTCTATTTTTTCGACACAAGCAGTTCGGAATTGTTCGCCTCTCATATTCCGCATCCGCCCCTAAACCTTGCCGTGTTCTCGAATGCATGTTAGGTTTTCCCGCACGTGAAATATGAAACACCGTGCGGTTTGTGAGAAATTGCATCAGAATAACCATGCAAGTCACTGAAATATAGTTGGTAAGGGATACATCTCTTTCTGTCCAACATCACTCTTGAGGAATTTCATGGCGTCAATCAATATCGAACGCGCGTATCGCTTGAAGCGCTTGCCTCCCTATCTCTTCGCGGAAATCGATCGCATGAAGCAGGAAGTCGCCGATTCGGGAATGGACATCATCAGCTTAGGCATAGGCGACCCGGATTTGCCGACTCCCGACCACATCATCGAAGAACTCGACGCGGCTTCCCGAAAACCCTCGAATCACCAGTATCCCTCCTATGAGGGCATGCCTTCCTACCGCAAGGCCTGCGCCGATTGGTATGGGTCGCGGTTCGGGGTTTCTCTCGATCCGGCTTCAGAGGTGATCTCCCTGATCGGCTCGAAAGAGGGCATCGCCCATATCCCCCTGGCGTTCGTGGACCCCGGCGACTACGTGCTCGTTCCGGATCCTGCGTATCCTGTTTACGAGATCGGGACGTATTTCGCGGACGGGAAAGCGCATTTCATGCCTCTTATCGCGGAAAACGACTTTCTGCCGGATCTGGGCGCGATTCCCTCCGACGTGGCGAAAAACACGAAACTCATGTTCATCAACTATCCGAACAACCCCACCGCCGCCTGCGCGGAAGTGGATTTCTACAACGAACTCGTCGAGTTCTCCCGCTCCTACGGCATCATCGTGTGCAGCGACAACGCCTATTCCGAGATGGCCTTCGATGGCTACGAGCCCATCAGTTTCCTGAACGCGGAGGGCGCGAAGGACGTGGGCGTCGAGTTCCATTCGTGTTCTAAGACCTACAACATGACCGGCTGGCGCATCGCCAGCGCGGTGGGGAACGCGGAAGTTCTCGCCGGCCTGGGCGCCATCAAGACGAATGTGGACTCGGGCGTATTCGGCGCGGTGCAGGAAGCCGGAATGAAGGCGATGGGCGCGGACCAAAGCTGCGTGGCCGAAATGCGCAAGATATACCAGGGCAGGCGGGACGTAATAATTGACGGCTTGAAAAAACTCGGGCTGGAGGCGGCAACGCCAAAGGCCACATTCTATGTCTGGGTGAAATGCCCCGATGGCTTCACGTCGAGTGAATTCACGGCGCATATTCTCAGAAATTGCGGTGTCGTCACGACGCCGGGGAACGGTTTCGGCCCCTCCGGTGAGGGATATATTCGTTTCGCCCTGACGGTTCCGGAAGACAGGCTCAAAGAAGCGTTGGAGAGAATCGAGAAGGCGGGCTTTTGAGCCGCAAGGCGCGCGCCTTTATCGGCGCAGGCGCCAATCTGGGCGAGCCGGTTCGCCAAATCAAGCAGGCGCTGGATGAACTGGAGAAAAGCCCGGGAGTGAGGCTCCTGGGCGCGTCGTCTCTTTATCGTACACAGCCCGTGGGTCCTGTTGAGCAGCCGCCCTTCATAAACGCTGTTTTTGCGCTCGAATGCGGAATGAATCCCCATGAGTTGCTCGCTCTCCTTCTGAGCGTGGAAGAAAAAATGGGACGTGTCAGAAAGGAACGGTGGGGACCTCGGGTAATCGATCTGGATTTGCTTTTCTACGACGAGATGGTCATCAGCGGGCAGGGCCTGGAAGTGCCGCATCCCCGGTTGCATGAGAGGCGCTTTGTACTGGTTCCGTTGGTCGAATTAGCGCCCGACATTATTCATCCAGTCATCAAAAAAACTGTTTTCGATGTACTGGCCGCTCTTCCTGCAGAGGGCCCCTGGGTCGAGAAATTGCAACAACAAGAAAAATAAGGTCTTCCCCGTCATGACCAAAGTGAGACCTTGTTTTGTCCTCTTGTTTTTCCCTCTTGATATTTGAGATGATATCATACCGTCGCCCTCTCTGATGTCAGTGGTTGATTTTCCCAGAGATTTCGCATGAAAGTTGTCGATACGCCTCAAAAAATGCGTGCATTGGCCGAAACGCTCAGGCGAGACTGCGCGCCGCTCGGTTTGGTTCCGACGATGGGAGCGCTGCACGAGGGGCACAAAAGCTTGATAGCCCGGGCAATGGACGAGTGCGGCGCCGTCGTCGTGAGCATTTTCGTGAATCCGGCCCAATTCTCCGCCGGTGAGGACTATAATACCTACCCGAGGACTTTCGAGGCGGATTTGGAGGCCTGCCGGGAGATGGGTGTTTGCTGCGTCTATGCGCCCAAAGCCGATTCGATGTACCCCAATGGATATGACACCTGGGTAGACGTGCCGGGCTTGGGCGCGCCTCTTTGCGGGGCTCATCGGTCGGGGCACTTCCGGGGCGTCGCCACGGTCGTACTCAAGTTGTTCGCTGCCTGTCTTCCGCATCGGGCTTATTTTGGAGAAAAAGATTATCAACAACTCGTTTTAATCGAGCGTATGACGCATGACTTGAATATCGGGGTCGAGATTATTCCCTGCCCGATAGTCCGTGAAGACGACGGGGTGGCCCTGAGCAGCAGGAACGCCTATTTATCGGATAATGAGCGATTGCGTGCGCGTTCCATCAGCGGCGCCTTGTTCGACGCGAACAAGAAGGTGGCGGCCGGGGAGAGATTTTCCGCCGCCATCATTCAGGCTTGCGTGGATGAACTGGAGAGAGCCGGGTCTAGGGTCGATTATGTGGAAATCGTGGATCCTGCGACGCTCGAAAGGGTAGAAAAAATAAACGGAGCCGCCCGGATGGCCGTGGCGGCCTATATCGGCGAAACCAGGCTTATCGACAACATCTTATTGGAGCCTGAAGATGAGGCGTAGTCTCATCGTTATTGCGGCGCTCATTCTTGCGGGGTCCGTGCTCGGGCCGTTTTCCGCGGCTCGGGGACAATTTCGGGAAACCCCGCAGTCTCATCTCGAATTTGGCCTGAACACCTTCCGGGATGGATTTTTTGAACCTGCGATTGATGCCTTCAAGGCCTATCTGAAAGCAGTCGGGAAAAATAACGAGGCGCCGCTCGTGCGTTATCTGCTCGCTGAAGCGCTGCGTCGTGATAATCGACCCAAAGAGGCGATTGCGGCGTATCAAGTATTCTTGAACCGATATCCCCGCCACGCAAGGGCCGGTGAAGTTCAGTTTCGCATCGGAGTGCTCGCCGAGAGGATCGGGGACAGAAAAGGGGCGATACGCGCCTATTCTTCCCTAAAGCCCGGGCGCTACCGAATTGAAGCGCTCTATAGAGTCGCCGCGCTCAGGCTGGCGGTGCGCGAGTGGCGGGGAGTGGTCGTTGCGCTCGATGACTTCATCAAGGCAGCACCGAAAGACCCCGCGTGGAGGTTGCCCTGTTCGAACGCGCCATCGCCCTGGACCGGATACCGCGAATCAGGGAGGCCGAGAAAGCGTACAGCCTGGTCGTGCGCCGTTTCCCGCGCAACCCGAGGGCGCATGCCTTCAGGCTGCGGCTCGCGAAAATACAATTGGAACTCAAAAAATTCGCCTCGGCGGAAAAGACTTTTGATTCCTTATTTCAGGGACATCCCGGAGAGAAAAAACGCGTTGACTTGAGGCTGGGGCAGGCCGCGAGTTTATTCGCGCAAAAGAAATACTTAAAGGCAGGCACTGCCTTTGAAGCCGTTTTGGGAATGAAGCTTTCAAAGTCACAGCGCATGACGGCGGAGCGAGGTCTGGCCTCCTCCTGGTGGCGCGCCGGTGAATATGCGAAGGCCGCACCGGCCTATCAGCGCCTAATTCGCAATCCGGCCAATGACGGCGCCTATCTCCTGTATTTCCTGCAAAGCGTGCAAAGAGCAGGGTCTTGTAACGAAAGAGGCAGAAAATATCTTGTTTTTGCGCTTGATGTTATCGGCAAAGGAGCGCCGCTTCCTCCTTCTTCTCGCCTCCAGATGGCGGATTGCCTGTTCAGTGCGGGTTTGAAAAAAGAGGCGGTAAATCAATATCGCGAGCTCATTCGGCGCGTGCCGAATGGGCGTGAGGCGATACGGTCCGGACTGCGTTTGGCCGGCATGCTGGAGAAAGACACGAAGCGAAACGCGGAAGAGCTTCTAAAGCGGTATCAACAGGTATTGGGATCATTCAATGGGCTCCGGAAATCGGGGGAAAATGTCGAGCCCGAGATTGCGGGGGCCGTATATCAAGGCGTTTTGCGGGCGGCGTCTATCTATAATGCCCGAAAAGATTGCGCTCGATCGGTTCCTTTGGTGAAAATAGTTCCCCAGGAATATATTCCCAAGGCTTTGCGCCCGGAAGTGGCTTTCCTGAGAGCCGAATGCGCATGGAATGCCGGCGAACTCGATAAGGCCGGAATTTATTTTCGACAAGTTCTTCCCGGCGAAAGACGCCCTGAGCTCGTCATTCGGGCGCGGTATCGTTTGGGCGAGTTGGCGGAGAAACGCGGAAATAAAAAAGAGGCATTGAAACGTTTTCAGGGTGTGCTGCCCCTTCTTCCCGAAGAATTAAAGCGCGAGGCGCGCCTGAAAATCGGCAATTTATATCGTGGGCAGGGAGATTTTCAAAAAGCGCGGACGTTTCTCCTGCCTCTTGCGAGCGATGAGAAGGTGAACATTTCGAGGAGGCGCTCCATCTGGTATTTCCTGGCGCGAAATTCATTCGGCGCAAGAGACTGGTCGGGTGCGGATGAGGCCTTTTCGTCTTGGGATGCGCTTGCGCCGCCCAATCCTTGGGAAGGCCTTCGATTATGGGCGTTTGTGTTATTCGAGAGGAAAGACTGCGGGCGCGCAGTGAAAATATCAGGCCGGGCGTTGCAAAATACCACGTTGAAAAATGAGAAGCTGACCTTATACCGGCTTCGTGCGTCGTGCTTTCTCCAAGAAAAGAATTTAATGGAATTGGCGGATGCGCTGCGCCATATTTTAGCCCTTGATCCCCATGACGCTGAGGTGGCATTGAGGCTGGGGGAAGTTTTCGAGAATATGGGAGGTATCGACAAAGCTGTCCATGCCTATGCGGATTTTTTGAACAGATTTCCACGAAATAATAAAGCGGCTATGGTGGCCTTGCGGCTTGGCGCGCTTGAAATGAAAAGAAAAAGGCCGGAGGCTGCGTCGGCGGCCTTTCGAGTCGCTTCAAAATCAAAAGATGTGAATATTTCTGGGCCTGCGTTATTTCAAATCGCGGCACAGCTTGAGAGAAGTGGCGAAAGGACAACGGCGCTTGAACTCTTTGAATCGTTGATGCGCTCTGGAAAAGGGCATATGAAGTGGCTGCGCTCGGCGGCTTGGCGTGCGGCGGCGATTCGTGAATCACGTCGAGAATGGAAGAAGGCTATTCGTCATTATCAAAGCATTGTGGCGCTTGAAAATGGAAATACTGCAGCCCATGTGAGAGAAGAAATCAAGCAAGCGAAAGGAAGAATCCGCCAGCTTGAGGCCTATCTGATTTCTATCAAAGAGCGTGAGTGGAAAATGAAAAATCGCGAGCCGCTGCTTAGATGAGGGATGTATGATGCGACTCCCCGTTCATGGTTTGCTGTCCAGGTTTCTCATAGGCCTGGTGGCCGTATTATGCGGTTATTCGGGTTGTGAAAATATCGCGTGGGCGAAAAGTGGGAGCGCAAGCAAGGGGAAACAACTATCGATTTCTCTGCCCGAAGTCGTGGTGGAATCGCCCAGCATCGAGCATCTCATTGCTGCCCGTGTGCGTCCCGTACCGCCCAAGCGATTGGGTGTCCGGCTTCCCGTTATTTTTGTGGAGCCGCAAATCCCGCCCATGCGCTTGCCTCCGCGCCCGATGCCACTTGAGAAAAAGCCGTACCTGGACTTGGTTCTACTCTTAAGTAGTTCGCCGGGTGATTTTATCGATGAGAGCGAACAATTCGACACGGCGCTTGCCTACTTGCAAAAAGGCGCGCCGATAGAGGCTCTCTCTCTTTTCGATGGACTGGCGAACAGTACGAAACTCCACTTCTGGCGCGCGGCGTCCCTCTTCTGGGCAGGGGAGACCCTTCTGCGCTTAAGAAAAAATGGGGAAGCCAGAGCGCGAAGACAACACTTGTTAGAATTGCTTTTGACCGACGGTCTTCGCTATGTGTCGGCAGCAAGGTATGCCCTTGCGCAAGGACATTGCGAGGCGCGCGAATATGAGGGGTGTCTGGGTCTATTGGAGGGGCAATCGTGGGTGAAGGGTGAACTTGCCTATGATGAAGCGATTTTCCTGAAAGGCTGGGCGCAAGCGAAAACAGGTTCAGTCGATGAAGCGCTCGATACATGGACGATACTTGCTGATGACAAGGGGCGACTGGCGCTTAAGGCGCTCGTGGTTCTCGGACATTTCTATCTGCAAAAACGAAATTATATTCAGGCGGAAAAACACTACACGGCGGCCGAGGCGCTCGGTGCAGGGGGAGGTAAGTTTAATAAAGCGCTTCTAGGAGAAGCGCTTTACGGTATTGGCTGGGCGCGATTGTTCTTGGGCCGAATCGAGGGGGCAAAGAGTGTTTTTTCTCTTTTCATGCGTCGCCACCCGGAACACCCCCTCCAGGTTTTTGTCCAGGCGGGTTTGTTTTCCTCTGAAATCGAGTCAATCCAAAAATCTGACAAAGGACTAAAAAAATTAAAGACACGCCTTCTGGAATTCTCTCTCGCCAATCGCCGAAAAATGCTTGTCGGCGCTTTGCGCCTTCAATTGGCTTGGAAGTTATTCCGAATCGGGGTGTATGAAGAAGCATCAATTCTAGCGGGAAGAGTAAGCGATGAGTTCCCGCTCGGCAGAATCTATCGTATAGCGAGGATTGTGGAAGGTCTTTCTCAATACCATCTCGGCAAAGTGAAGCGCGCCTACGGGATCCTGCGTTTGGGTGCTGATTACCCGCCGGTTTCCATTCATCGCCTGGCGGAGCGTGATGCTGCTCGTTCCGCGGCGATGGCGACGGCTTTTGCGGCATTTCGGCTCAAGGATTTCAGAGGGGCCCGAGATGTACTCGAACATTGGGCTTTCTCGCTGGGCAGGAGTTCCACCATCTCCGAAGATGGTCTGGCGGCTTTATGGTATGGAGAGGCGGCTTTTGAGTTGGGTAATCTCGATGAGGCTGCTCGTGCGTTTCGAGCAATTCCCAGGGAAACGCCTGAATTTTACCGCGCCTTGGGGGGGCTCGCCTGGGTTCAATACCGGAAACAAAACTGGAGAAAAGCAGCACTTGCCTTTGACCGGGTTTTTGACCATAAACCGAGTGGGGTCTTGGCGGCGGAAGCTCTCTCCCGTGCGGGAGAGGCTCGCTTCAACCTCAGAAACTATGATGGTGCTTTACAATCTTTCGAGAGGGTAGAGAAAAAATACAGGGGAAGCGATGTTGCCAAAGAAGCGCTATACCAAAAAGCGAAATTGCTATTCCGGCGTAGCCGTTTTGATGCGGCGGAGAAGAACTTTCATGCTTTTTTGAAGCGCTACCCCAAGAGCAAAGCGGTATCCGAAATAAAATATATTCTGGCGTTGATTCCTTTCCGCAAGGGAAATTACCCCCTGGCCCGCCAGAAACTTCTTGATTTTCTCGAATCACATAAAGATTCCTCCTTTGCAGGCGCTGGATATTTGCGCCTCGCTGATTCATCGTACAACGAAGGACGCTACAGAGAAGCGAACCGCCTATATCGTCTTATGATGAACCGATATCCTTCTCACCTGAAATTCTCAGAAGCCGTCTATGGTCGTTTGCTCAGCCACCTTCAACTCGGTGAGTACGTGAACTTCTTATCGGGTTCGCGTGAGTATATTGACCAATATCCGGAAAGCAACTTGAGTATTTCCCTGGCTTTTCAAATCGGCGAGGTTTTCCTCACACAGAGGAATCTGGAGGAAGCTCTAAAAGCGTATAAGGATGTCATTGCCCACTACGCGAGTAATGAGCTGGCTGCCCAAGCCCTGTTGCGAATAGCAGGAATACATCGGGGTAGAAAAGACATCGACAAAGCCCTTGATTCGTATGAGATTTTGTTGACCCAATATCCGTCGGCTAGATTTCGTGCGGATGGACTTTTTGGCGTCGGTGAAACCTTGGCCGGCATCGGCCGGTGCGCAGAGGCAAAACAGAGGCTTCAGGAGTTTTTAGAGGCATATCCGGCCCATGACTATGAAATGCTGGCTCGTTTCGCCTTGGGCCGTTGCTTGGTTCAGCTAGTGGAATACGATGCTGCACTCCCCCATTTCTTGGTGGCCATGCATAGTGAATCCGCCGCAGGCGTGGATTTGCGAAGTCAATCCGCGCTCCTGGCGGCCGAGATTTATAGGAAACGAAGGAAATATATCGATGCGCAACGCGCGCTGGGGGTCGCGGTCGAAATTGGAGCGCCGGAACTGGCGGCGGAGGCGTTCTTTGTGCGCGCGCGGATATTCTATGAACGCAAGGACCCGAAAGCGGCTGCTGAGTATTTGAAGTTGATCTATCGATATCCGGATCAGAAAATATGGGTAGCCCGGGCCCTGGGACGTGCAGGTGAACTCTATGAAAAAGCCGGCAAACGCACGCTTGCCCTCCGGATTTATCAGAAGATGAGAAAAGTGGTGGAAGATCCCGCATTCAAGCGAAAAGCTCGCATTGCTATTAAGCGAATTACGAAACAAATTAAAAGTCGTGTACAGTAATGAAAATTGAAAAATCCCATTTATTCAAAGGTGCTAATTGATGTTCGAATTTTTGGCCAGAGGTGGGGTGCTGATGGTTCCATTGGGTGTTTGCTCCATCTTGGCTTTGGCCATCATCTTGGAGCGAACTCTGAATCTGCGCACCAAGAAAATCATTCAGATCGACATTTTACAACAAGTCAGAGACCTGGTTGCAGAGAACCAGGTGTCTGATGCCATGACGCTATGCCGACGCTATCCTTCGGTCATGGGGAGGATACTGCTCGTGACGATAGCGAATCACGATAGAGACCGTGAGGAACTCCGCTCCGTCGTGGAGGATGCGGGCAGACAGGAGGTTACCACGCTCGATAGGAATTTAGGCGCCCTGGGAACTATCGCCGCCATATCGCCATTACTGGGCCTCACGGGGACGGTTTTCGGCATGATCCGCACCTTCGCCATCATTAGCGAGAAGGGAATCGCTCATCCCAGCCAACTCGCCGGCGGCATCAGCGAAGCCCTCATCACTACGGCGACGGGCCTCGTCATAGCGATACCCACGCTCATTTTTTACAACTATTTCACCAACAAGGCGGACCGCCTCATCCTGGAAATCGAGAAACATTCTTACCGGGTTGTCGAGACGTTGAAGCGGTGAGGAAACAGTGAAATTTCGAGACCTCAGGCGCGTGCGAGCGGAACCCGGCATGACAGCCATGATCGACATTATCTTTTTGCTCCTGTTGTTCTTCGTCCTGAGTTCTTCATTTGTTCTGCAACCGGGTGTCAAGGTGGAGTTGCCTCGGACCGTGACCCAGGAACATCCTGTGCGCAAGGATTTAATCCTCATCATTGCGCGTGACAAAAGAGTATTTTTGAATAACGATCAAATACCCCTTAAATCTCTCTGGGGTCGATTGATAGAAGAGTTGAAAGTGCAGCGAGAGGGCATGATCATCATTCGGGCAGACAAGGGAGTGCCGCATGGTCTGGTGGTGCAGGTGATGGATATTGCCAAGCAGGCGGGAGCTTTGCGAATGTCGATTGCCACGGCGCCAACGAAGCGGGTGCAGAAGAAGACGACGAAGTAGCCCGAGGAAGGCTGGCTCAAATACCATGAGCTTTTCATTGATTCTAACGCTATTGATTTCCATCGCTCTTCATACGGGATTGATTCTGCTTGGCCCCGCCGTCAAGATATCGCCTATTTTCGCCAAGCAGCCTGATAGAATGGAAGTCGATCTCTTACGCCGAGAGGTGCCCATACCCGAAGCATTGCTGCCGAAGCCATTGCCCGAAGTTCCCTTCCCGAAACCATTGGATTTGAGTCGATTGCTGCCTAAAAAAACCACGATCGAGCGGGACCTCGATATTGAGAGGAAAGCGAAATTTGAAGCGCCCGGGCCGGGAGTGCTGCCTGAGAGCAAGCCATTGCCTGCTCCCCCGGCGTTAGAGATGCCGGAACCGGTGCTTGCGCCCGGAGAAGTGACCCCGATAAATATTTCGGAGCCAGGCGGAGGGCTGGGGGAAATCGTGCTGCCGATAGAGAACGCAGGAAAATCAAAAGGTTTGAAGGAGAGACAAAAAGTAACGTTCTCGGATTCCGGAGCGGATCGGAAAATGCTGGATGAATTATCGCGATTGAGCTTTCCCCCCGACTCCAGGACGAGGAAACGAGCCGATATTGCAGGACCGGCGGCCAGGCGGAGGATTCTGTTTCAGCCAAAACCACCTAAACTGGAAAGGCTCGAAAGCACGACGGAGATTGTGCTGAAGTTTTGGGTGCTGCCGGATGGCACGGTCGGTCGGGTCATCCCGATCAAAAAGGCGAGCGCTTATCTCGAGGGTCTGGCTTCGAACCACCTGAAGCGCTGGCGCTTTAGTCCACTTCCCCCGGACGCCGACGACAAGGAGCAATGGGGCGAAGTCACTTTCCGTTTTCTTTTGCGCTGAGGAACGTGTTTTGGAATACGAGGCTACGGGTTTGTTTTATGAGGAACTCGAAGAGGGCAGGTCGTGGAAGACCGCCGCGCGCACGATAGGAGAGTCCGACGTCAACGCCTTCTCCGCCCTGACGGGTGATTACACCTATCTGCACACCGATGCGGAGGCGGCGGCCAAAACTCCTTTTGGGGAAAGGGTGGGGCATGGGCTGCTCGGGCTTTCATTCCTCATGGGTTTGGTGACCAGGCTCGGCATCATCGAAGGGACGGTCGAGGCGTTCTTGGGCCTGGAGTGGCGTTTTCGCGGTCCGATTCGCTTCGGGGACACGATTTCCGGCGAAGTCGTAGTGAAGTCCAGGCGCGTTTCCAGCAAGGGCCAGGGGCTGGTGACGCTCGCGCTGAAGCTCTTGAACCAAAAGGATGACCTCATCCACGAGGGCGACGTCACCATCATAGTGGAGCGCAAGGGAAAAAATTAGATTGTCTTACTCCTTTATTATCAGTTAGATATTATACTGAATCGCATATTTCGCTAGAAGTACGCCGACCCCCGCTTCCCTCCTGATTTCCGGTGATTTTTTTGTCAGAAATTTATCGAAAAACCACGTTAATTTATCGATATTTATCGTATTTTGTAGAGATTTCTTCACCGCTGAACGAGCCGGTCTGCTTCGCCACCATACCTACTGGTTCTCTAAATCCTGCGACGGCAAATGCGGGAAAATGCTCCTTCACCCGCCCACAATCGGCGGAAATACGCAAAGCTCCGAGCCTTCCGGTATCACGGCCGATTTTTTCGCGTGCCGGCCATCGAGCAAAATGATATACGCCTCCTCATAGGGTATCTTGAACCGGTCGAGCACGTCGTACACCTTGGCGCCCTCGGGCAGCGTAATTTCGGCTACGCCGTCCGGGTCCTTCCCGGGCGGCATCTTCTCCGCAAAATCGGCGAACAATTTTATGCGGATCCGCATGGCTGGTCCTCTGGTTCTTCCCGGTAGGCCTTCATCGGCCTCTTGCCAGGCGTCCATGAAAACGGATTTTCATGGACGCTCCATCAGCGCTTTCCAGCGGACTTTCGCCAGCGTATCAATCATGCCATGAGAGCGGATTATCAAGACCCGCCCTCCAGCATCTCTCTGGCGCGCGCGAGGGCCGCTTCGATCACCTGCTTGAGCGGAACCCCGCACTCCTCCGCCAGGCGCTTACAGTCCTCGTATTCGGGCGCGAGGTTCGTGAGTTTCCCCTCAAAAATTCCTTTTTTCACGCGCACCCCGCCCCAGGGGAGGTCGACTTCCATCCACTCGCGCTCGGCGACCGCCCGCCCCGTCGTGCGGTGGCGAACGCCCAGTGTCGATGTTTCTCGGAACAGGAAGCGGGTGAGGGCTTCTTGTCTGGAGAGGGGACTTAAAATCGTGAGCAGTTGCGCGGGCCTTCCCTTCTTGCCCGTCACGGGAATGGAGAACGCATCGAGCGCGCCCGCCTTCAAGGCGCCTTCGATGACGTGGGGAAAAAGCTCGGGACTCATGTCGTCGATGTTGGCTTCCAGCACGGCGATGGTGGTGGGAGGCTGCCCGCCCTCGGGAATCGATTGGCTTTCTCCCAAAAAGGCGCGGACGGCGTTGGGGGTATTCGGCTGGTCCTTGTCGCCCGCGCCATAGCCCACCCGCGTTATTTTCATCTCGGGCATGGGACCGAAAGATTCCGCGCTCTCGCTCAAAAGCAATGCGCCCGTGGGGGTCAGCACCTCTCCCTCGAGATCGCCCTGCGCCACGGGGACGCCTTCGAGCAGCTTTGCCGTTGCGGGTGCGGGAACCGGCATCCGCCCGTGCGCGCACTGCACGAACCCGCGCCCCACGGGCAGAGGTGAGGCCGCGACCCGCTCGATTCCCAGCATGTGGAGACCCAGAAAATAGCCCGTGATGTCGATGATCGAATCGATCGCGCCGACCTCGTGGAAATGGATGGCCTCGACCTCGACGCCGTGGATGCCCGCCTCCACGACTCCTAGGCGGTGAAATGCGCGGATGGCCCGGTTTTTGGGGGCCTCTGGAATGGATGCCTTTTCGAGAATTTCCCGAATCTGCACGTAAGAACGGCCGTGGTGATGCGCGCCGTGGGAACCCCCCTCATCGTGGTGATGATGGTGTGTTTCCTGTGTAATGTTCACTCTGAACTTTCTAGACGAAACTCCTTGTTTAATAACGGATTCAGAAGACAGAGAATAGCCATCGATAGCCAGTTTCGCAAGTTCGCTTTCAAGTGCAGGAAAATCAAGTCCTACGTCTATCAAAGCGCCCACGAGCATATCGCCCGCAGCACCCGCGAAGCAGTCGAAGTAGATGGTCTTCACGAGGCGGCCGTTTGCTTGTTGATGAGGTGCGCCTGGCAGGCCGCGCCGAAGCCGTTGTCGATGTTCACAACGCTAAGGCCCGAAGCGCAGGAGTTCAGCATGGCGAAAAGCGCCGTCAGTCCGCCCAGATTCGCACCATAGCCCACCGAGGTGGGTACCGCGATGACGGGGCAAGCCACTAATCCTGCGACCACCGAGGGCAGGGCGCCCTCCATGCCCGCCACGGCGATGATGACGTTCGCGGTGCGCAGGGTTTTCACCTCCGCCAGGAGGCGATGCAGGCCCGCCACGCCCACGTCATAGACGCGCGTCACCTCCGAGCCCATGATTCGCGCGGTCACCGCCGCCTCTTCGGCCACGGGCATATCGGATGTGCCCGCGCAAACCACCGCGAGAGAGCCCACGGGAGCGGGCGTATTTTCGGATGGTATTTCGACGATGCGGGCGGTTTCGTGGTGATGCGCGCGGGGAGAGAGTTCTAGCAGCGCTTCCGCCTGATCCGCCTTGGCGTGCGTGAGCAGAACCGTCTGTTCTTTCGCCATCAGGCTCCTGGCGATTTCAACGACCTGTTCTTTGGTTTTTCCCGCGCCGAAGACGACTTCGGGAAACCCGTTTCTCAGGGCGCGGTGATGATCGACCCGCGTGTGGCCCAGGTCCTCGAACGGCAGATCGCGAAGGCGCGCGGCGGCGCCCTGCGGATCGAGGCGGCCCTGTTTTACCTGCTCGAGGAGTTCGAGGATGAAGTCGGGGTTCACGAGAGTATGAGAAGATCGGGCTTGCGCTCGGCTGTAAGCACCTCGTTCATGCTGCCCGAGCGGAACCCTTCCAGGTCGATGGTCACGTAGGTGAAGCCGGCCTCTTTCATGCGGGCGATCACTTGCTCTGAGATTTCTTCGTCTACCAGGCGCGCGACGTCGGCTTTGGGCACCTCGATTCTGGCGATTCGGTCATGGTGGCGCACCCGCAACTGCCTGAAGCCCAATTCCCGCAGGGCGGCTTCCGCTTTTTCGACCTGGGCGATTTTCTCGGGCGTGATGCGGTCTCCATAGGGAAAGCGGCTCGAAAGACAGGCTTGCGCAGGCTTGTCCCAGGTGGGAAGCCCGAATGATTTGGAGAGGGTGCGGATGTCCTCTTTCGTCATTCCCGTTTCCATGAGCGGGCTTCTCACGCCCAGTTCCCGCGCCGCCTGCATGCCGGGCCGGTGATCGCCCACGTCGTCTGCGTTCGAGCCGTCGACGATGACGGCCATTTCCTCCTGGGACGCCACGCGGCTCAAGACGGTATAGAGTTCGTTTTTGCAGAAATAACAACGGTTCGGCGGGTTGTTTCCAAAAGATTCATCCGCTATTTCGTCGGTGTCCACGATGATGTGGCGAATCCCGATTTGCTCTGCGAGCGCGCGCGATTCCTCCAGTTCGGAGGAGGCCAGGGTGACGGAGCGGCCCGTGACGGCGAGCGCTCCCGGACCCAGGACTTCATAGGCCACCTTGACCAGAAAGGTGCTGTCCACGCCGGCCGAGAATGCGACCAGAACGCTCCCCATCTCTTTCAGGGTTCGTTCGAGATTTTTTAGTTTCGCGTCCGGCTTCGCATCGCTCAAGACAAATCTCCGTTCGGCGGACAATATGGCGTATTCTAGCCCGTCCTGTTCACGGAGGGCAACGCATCGACATTCGCGGTTTCATGGCGTATGACGATATCCAGTTTTTTGGAGGAGTTGGGCGCAGTCGCGTTTTTCGCTTTTGCTCCTCATCTCGCAGTGCTTTAATGCGGGAGCCAGATTGAATGCGCGGGATTTTCCGGGCGCTCGCAGTAGAGGGACCCGGGCGCTTGTTGGTTGCCGGGGGATGGTCAAATCGCTCTGAATGGTCTATATGTTCGCCGTTTAAGAAGTTCAAGACGACGATGAGGACGAAGTAGAGAAGGGGTGTAAGGCTTTGAACGTGGAAGACCTGCTGAGGAAGGGCGTCTCATCGCTTCACGCCTATGTTCCGGGGCGCTCCATCGAGGACGTGGCCGCCGAGTACGGGCTGAGTGAGGTCGTCAAGCTCGCCAGCAACGAAAATGCGCTCGGGCCCACGCCCGGCGCGGTGGATGCGATTCGCGGCGCGCTCGACGGCCTGCACCGCTATCCCGACGGCGGGGCGAAGGCGCTGGTGGGCCGTCTGGCGCAAAAGCTGGGCGTTGCCCCATCCCGGGTGTTCATGGGAAACGGCGGGGACGACGTTCTCTCCGTCTTGAGCAGAACTTTTCTCAACGACGGGGACGAGGTGGTGATACCACAGCCCACCTTCAGCCCCTATGCGCATGTGAGCCGGGTGATGGGCGCGCGCGTCGTTTTCTCTCCCTTGCGAGACATGAAAATAGATTTGGACGACGTCTTCTCTAAAGTTTCCGGGCGCACCAAAATCGTCTTCCTCTGTTCTCCCAACAACCCCACGGGCGGGATACTGACCGGGGATGAGCTCGTTTCCTTTCTCGAAAAATTACCCAAGGGCCTGCTTGTGCTTCTGGATGAGGCCTACGGCGATTTCACAGACGATCCGGCTTACCCCGACAGCGCCTCCCTCATCGATCGCTTCCCGCTCGTCGTGCTGCGCTCGTTTTCGAAAATTTACGGTCTTGCCGGCCTTCGCGTGGGGTTCGCCTTGAGCCGGGAGGGCGTCGTCGAGTACATGAACCGCGTTCGCGAACCCTTCAACGTGAATCAACTCGCGCAGGCGGCGGCTTTGGCCGCGCTCGAGGATGACGACTACAAAGAGCGCGCCATCACTCTGGTGCGGGAGGGAAGGGAAGCGCTCTACCGGGCGTTCGGCGAGATGGGACTGGCATACGTCGAGAGCCAGGCCAATTTTATTTTCGTGTGCGTAGGCGATGGGGACGGCGCGATGGACGCGCTGATGCGCGAGGGAGTCATCGTTCGCCCCGGCAGCGCTTTCGGGCATCCCGAATGGATTCGCGTAACCGTCGGACTAGAAGCTGAGAACGAGCGCTTCCTCCTGAGGCTCCGGGATTTTCTCGCCTGAGAGCGTTTCGAGTGGCGAAATTCGGCAAAGACGATAATCACTCACCTTAGGAATGTCGGCCCAATTACTCCCCCCTTGGGGGTCAAACCCGACTGATGAGGGGTTGTTGAAAAACCCGGTACTGGGAGCGAGCGCGTTCCCCTCGTCTTGCATGGCCACCGTATCGACCTCACCCTGAGTAGCCGCCGAAGGTCAAACGCGACTGAGAAAGGAGCGTTTGTATCGAAGGCCTGTCCTGAGCCTGTCGAAGGAGGCGCTACCTTTCGATGCGCCCCGGTTCTCCCTCGATACGGCGCGCGAGCGCGCCTACTCGGGATGAGGGAGGAGCGTCATCGTGGGTCAAACGCGAGTGATGAATGTGAAATCGGAGTGAGGAGCGAAGATTTGTTCGCCGACCGACGAGGGAGGTATTACGTGCAAGGGCGGCGAATGCGCCGTAGGCATTTTTCCCTTGAGGGGGTTTTTCAACAACCCCGATGAGGGAGGGTTTGCCGACCGATGAGAGAGGGACTGACCTGTAGGTCGGACATATATGTCCGCCACACATACATGCGACCCGTATTTTGAAGGCGAAAGGCTGGGACGCATATATGCGTCCCCTACAAAACGATCCCCCCGCAGTAAATCCTGACAGATGGGGGAGGGATTGCGGTTTTCCGTAGGCGGCGGGCCCCTGCGCCCGCCCTACCCGGAGAGAGAAATGGAGCCGTCATTCCGGCGGATGCCGGTGACAACCGCAAGGTTGGCCAGAATCGATAAGGTGGATATATTGCGGTATTCCCTTTTCTTCATCGTTGATCGGGAATGACGGTAAAAAATGAAAGGCAAAGTCGCTAGATTCCGGCAATCGTCGGAATGACGATTTTTCAGTTCACCTCCCACAGGATGAGGAAGGGTTTGCCGAGGACGAGGGACACATCGGTTGCAATTCCTCACTCCCCACCCGGAATTGATCCTCAAGGGAGAGCATTGTTCGCCAACGACCGATGGGGGAGGAATGTTGTAGGGGCCGAATCGGAAACGGTTTTGAAAAATAAAACCCCCGACGCCGGACATTTCACCCCCAGCGTTGGGGGGGGGCACCTTATATCGGGTGATTCTCGAACGAAACGCCTTCAAAAGCTTGCGCTTATTTGTTCACCGCGTCTTTGAGGTTTTTGCCTGCGGAGAACTTGGGCGTCTTGCTCGCCTTGATCGAGATTTGCTCACCCGTTTGGGGGTTGCGGCCCGTGCGCGCGGCCCGCTTTGAGACGGAAAATGTTCCGAAGCCGACCAGGGAGACGCGGTCGCCTTTTTTCAGGGCTTGCGTGACGGAATCGAGCAAGGATTTGAGAGCCCTGTCTGCTGCGGCCTTCGAGATACCAGCTTCCTCTGCGATTTTCTCTACGATATTCGATTTCTGCATTGAGGGTCCCCCTCTTTCTAGAACGTAACAATATTGGAAATTTTGCTCTCATGAAAGTGTATCGCTTTACAATCAATCTATCTTAGCCGCACGGAGAGGTCAATAGAGAATGTGCGGGGCCGGGGGATTTTCTCGTCGGAAGACGCGGTTTTCTATCTGCAGGTATTTTAATATCAAATGTTTATGGGGGCCGAAAAATCTTTACCGGATCTTTAATAAAATTGGGCGTTCAAAATTCGGTTGTTTGGTATTGTTTTCGCTGAACCTGGAGCTTAACGGAGCGAGAGGCCCGTGCGGCGCGGCATTTTGCGAAGTCGCTCATAGCGCGCGACGGTGGGCTGGTCGAGCAGGGGTTTGGGCTCGTTCTCGAGGTTTTGCTGGTGAACGTCGTCCGCAAAACCTTTCATGCCGACCCGGGGCAGCGCCTTGCCGATGAAGCGCTCGATGTTCTTGACGGGCGTGATTTCGCCGGGCGACATGAGCGTCATGGCGAAACCGATGCGGCCTGCGCGCGCCGTTCTGCCTGCCCGGTGCACGTAGTCTTCGGGGTATTCGGGCACGTCATAATTGATGACGTGCGAGATGCCCGTCACGTCGATGCCGCGCGAAACGATGTCCGTCGCCACGAGAATGCGGTGCTTGCCCTGGCGAAATCCAGCCAGTGCGCTCTCTCTCTGGCGCTGGCTTCTGTCGGAATGAATCTTGGCGACGGAAATTTTTTCGTTCTCCAGGAAATTGCAGAGCACATCGGCCCCGGTTTTGGTTCGCGTGAAGATGAGAACGCTGGTGGGGTTGTATTTGTCGATGATGCCCAACACGCCGCGCGGCTTGTTCGCCATGCTGATGGGATAGACGCCGTGGTGGATGCCCTCCGCCGGCGTCGAGGGCGTCGAGATGTTGATCTGGACCGGCTCGCTCACCGCGCGGTTCGCCAGATCCTGAATTTTTTGGGGCATGGTGGCGGAGAAGAGCATGGTTTGCCGCTTTTCGGGCAGGCGTTTCAATATATCGGTGATCTCCTCGGCGAAGCCCATGTCCAGCATGCGGTCGGCCTCGTCGATGATGAGTATCTCCAGTTTCCTGAAATGGACGGATTTCCGGTTCAGGTGATCGAGCAGTCTGCCGGGTGTCGCGACGACGATGTCCACGTCGTCCTGGAAAGCCTGGAACTGCGGCTCGTAGTCCACTCCGCCGTAGATGACGGCGCACGAGGTTTCGACGTGTTTCCCCAGCCGGTGGAATTGCTCCGACACCTGGATGGCCAGCTCCCGGGTGGGCGTCAGGACGAGACAACGCGTTCCCGATCCGGCTTGTAAGCGTTCGAGCGTTGGAAGGGCGAAGGAAGCCGTTTTCCCCGTGCCCGTCTGGGCGCAGCCGATGATGTCCCGCCCCTCGCGCGCGACGGGAATCGCCTCCCTCTGGATGGGGGTGGGGGCGTTGAACCCGAGGCCGTGAATCCCGCGAAGCAGTTCCGGCCCGAAGCCCAGTTCCCGGAAGCCCTCGGGCGCTTCGTCGACCTCGAAATCACCCACGCCGAATTCGGCGGAGTTTTTTTGGTAGGTGATGCCGTTATAGGAGGGGTTGGCGGCTTTCTGGGGTTTTTGCGTCGAGGCCTCCGCCCCCGCTGTGGTTGCTTTCCTCTTGCGGCGTCTTTTGTTTCTGTTGCTTTTCGGCGGCTGGTCGCCGCTTGGTTGTTTTTTCGATTCTATGCTCGTTCCGTTTTGCTTATGCAAAGGTTCTCCATTATTTTGTTTTCTCCGCGGGCGTCTGCGCCGGCTGCGCGGATTCGCGGAGTTCGTTGTCGTCGGGTCGGTTTTTTCCTGCCGGGGTTCGCCGTCGGCGGTCTTGGGAGCCGAATCGGGGTCTCTCCGCTCGGCATGGGTTGCGGATGGCGCGGAAGCGGATTCCTGAACCTTGGCGGGAGATGGGTTCCGGGGGGCGTCTTCTTTTTTGTTTTTGGAGCTTAGGATGCTCGCTAAATGTTTGATAATTCTCACGATGAGTGTTTATAGGGAAGATGTTCGCGTCTGTCAAGCGCGAAACCCGAGGACTCGTAATTGCAAGGGAGTGGGTTCATGACGAAAAAAGGGGTCGTTTTGTGGCATCAGGAGACCATCGACGCGCGCGATATTCCGCTGTTCGCCGAATGGTGCGAGGATTCGGGCATCGACTCGCTCTGGTTTCCCGAAACCTGGGTGCGCGACGGCGGCATTCACATCGCCATGGCGGCGCAGGCGGTGGATAAGATAAAACTCGGCTCGGCGGTGTTCAACATCTACGGCAGAAGTCCGGGCCTCATGGCCCAGACGGCGGCGGAACTCGACGTGTTGAGCGGGGGCCGCTTTCATCTCGGGCTCGGCTCGAGCGGCCAGGCGGTGATCGAGAACTGGCACGGGGTTCCCTTCGGCAGCCCGCTCAAGCGCTCCCGGGAGATGGTCGACGCCCTGCGTCAGGCGTTTCGCGGCGACCGCGTGGAACTCAGTGGTGAAATCTACCGGATGAGCGGCTTCAAGCTGAGGCGAAAGCCGGTGCAAGAGCGCCTGCCGATTTATCTGGGGTCGAACGGCCCGAACTATACGAGGCTCACCGGGGAAATCGCCGATGGGTGGATTCCTTTCTGCATACCGTTTTCGAAAACACAAGACGCGCTGAAATTCCTGGAAGAGGGCGCTGAATCGGCGGGCAGGGCGGTTTCTGAAATCGACGTGGCGCCCTTCGTCTACGCGGCGCCTTTTGACGATCTGGCGCGCGCGCGCGCACTCATAAAGCCCGAACTCGGCTTTTACATCGGGGCGATGGGCGATTACTACCATGCCCAACTCACGCGCTGGGGCTACGGGGAAGACGCCGACAACATCCGGGCGGCCTGGCGGAAGGGGGGCCGCAGAGCTGCGGGAGAAGCGCTCTCGGATGAACTGGTGGATGACCTCGCCATCTGCGGTCCCAAATCGAGATGCAACGAGATGCTGGCCTCTCTCAGGGAGATGGGCGTCACACAGCCGCTTTTCCGCGTGCCCGACGAGACGCCGGAAGAGGACACGAAACAAGCGCTCCGTATTTTGGGAGAACTCGACTGAATATCTATACGGGGTATCGCCCCCAGCCTGCGATATGGCCCCTCAGATAGCAGATTTGTCCGATGTGCGAGAGGTGATCGCCCATATACCTTCCCAGCACCAGACCGAGCTTGATGGGTTTCTTGGTGTAGAAATCGATTTCTTCCCGGTCCAGGTCCGCCGCGCTTAATTCCGCGAGGCAGGGGAGCGTTTTTTCGCGCACTGCCTCGAAGTAGGCCATCAGGGCGTCCTTGCTGACTTTAAGCGCGAGAACCTGTTCGAGAGTAAAGCCCACGCCGGTGCATTCAGTGTCGGGCTCCATGCCGAAGCGTTCGTGCCATTTCGCTTCTATCCAAAGCTCCTGAGTTCCGCCGATAAACGAAAAAGTCCTGTCCTCAAAGCGCGTCATGTGCCAGATGAGCCAGCCCATGGGGTTGTCGTTCGTGCCCGGCTGAATCATCAAGTCCTCATCGCTGACGTCATCCATGACTTCTCTAAGCCTCGTCCCGTAGGCTTCCAGACGCTCTCCTATGATTGTCGGCGCATCCATGTCCGGGTTTTCCTCCTTTGTGATGGAGACGAAAAACGCCCCCACTCACGAGGGGGCGTTTGTGGACGACTTGTCTCGCTATATAGCTGTGCCGGCGCGAGCGGTGAAGATGGTCTGCTCCATTTTGGGCATCCCCTCGAACACGGGGTCTTCGTTCACCATGTTGGCCAGATATTCATCCACGTGCTCGGCGTTCGACCAGGTGCATTTGTAGGCCACTTTCCCGTCCTTGCCGATGAGCCAGATGGTGTTCGGCAGGTCTCCGAGCATGGCATGCACTTTCTGGTCCATTTCGTCGACCAGGATGTTGGTTCCCATGTTCTTGACCTCGGCCAGCTTCTGGGCGTAGCTCCGCTTGTGTTCGTAAGATTCATGGTTTCTGATCTCGGGGAATCCGCGCTCGCCCGCGTGGGGTTCTCTCACGTAGAGATTGAAGACGACCACCTCGCGGTCCGCATATTTCTCCTGCAACTCCTCATAAAACGGCACCTGCCGCCGGTAGGGCGGTCACGTGATGGCGCCCGTGGTCATCACCACGTATTTCTTCCCCAGATAATCCGCCATGCGGTGGGCGTTCCCGTGAATGTCCTTGAGTTCGAAGTCGGGGAAGGAACTGCCGGGCGGAAGAACGTTTGGAAATTTCACATAAAAACTCTTGACCCGTTTGCTTGTGACGAGTTTGATGGTTTTCAACAGGTTCAGGTATTGCCAGGACCAAAAACCCGCCAGCGGTCCCCATGGTTTTGGGACTGAATCGTTAGCCGGTCTCATATAAGGAAACTCCTCTGCGCACTATGCTGAATTGTATGGTGGTGTATGCACTGAACTTGTTTACCCAATCGCCGGATGAAACACAACCGCCCGAACGGGGAAACGAAAGGGCATTTTTGAAGGGTATTTTTCCAGATTTATTTTTATTTGTATTTCAATATCTTATTGGGATTTATCTAAAGCAATCTACAATCACTGGAAATCGAACGACATTTGTGGTTCCTTCTGCGCCGAAGCGTCTTTTTCGGGGTGTTTCGGGGGAGTGCTCTCGCGTCCTGCGGAGTGGATCGGTTTTTTCGGTGGGTTTGCTGCGCCGGCTTCTTCTGGCAGTGTATGTGCGGGGGATACGGATTCACCCTGCGGAGTCCACCTCGGTTTCCTTTTCTCTGGGGCGATGTCGTCCGGCGTCGCTTCATGTGGCCTGCTTCGGCTTGGGCGCTGGTCTCTTAACCGTGCGCCGGAGATCGCCATATCGAGAGCCGCTTTCAGGTCTTTGGGTCTTTGCCAGGCTGTTTCTTGCGGGGATGGTTCCTCTTTCCCCTTCTTGCGCATGAGTTTGGCTTTGAGGTCCTCGATGCGGGCGTAAAAGCCGGGGCTGTGGGGCGTGGAGGGTATTCGGAGAAATTGTCTGTCGATGTGGTGCATGAGTTCATGGATGAGGGTATCGAGGAATGTTTTGCCTGCGACGACCTGTTCACGAATGGACGTCAGGTTGGCGATTTCGATCATCTCGCTTGCACAGTAATAAGCTCCGTACAGCTTATAGGCGAGTTTTCCCCCGCGCAGCTTGTGGGGTTGCCGCTCATCGGACACGCGCAGGCGCGTACGGGAGATTTTGAGGGCCCGGCAAATGTCGTCGAGCAGTTTTTGGCCCAGCACTTCGCGCTCATACGCGCTCGTGGATGCGATGAGCCTTCTGGTGAGTTTGCGCTCTTCCGCTGCGGGTTGGTATTTCAGCGAAAATAATTTGTTGGAGCGCGTGAAATCCGGTGTGTCGCGGCGTCTGCCCATGAGGGAACCGCTCCCGGGACGAATGCGGGCGGAACGAATCGCAGGTGTCATGGGCGGTCGAGCGTCATTATACGAGAATCACACCCTCGTGGCGAGAGGCGTATTCAGGACCTAGTCGCTCTCCAGAATTTCCTCGATTGTCACGATCCGCCTCTCGGCGTTGCTCTTCAATATCGCCCGCATGATGGCGAGCGCCCGAACGCCGTGACGCCCGGTGACTTCGGGGTCTCTGTCCTCTCGAATCGCGCCGACGAGGTCGTCGAATTGCTCGCGGTTGGCCAGGAGTCTTCCCTCCACCAGGTCGTGGTCGAGCGCTACGGTTTCGGTTTCGAGACCACCCATCAGATCGATGGGCCGCTTGAGAGTCGGATTTTCCGTCGTGGAGAGGCTCAGGTTCGCTTCGGTGCCCTGAACGTCGAAGGCGAAATGGAACGGGGCGAGATAGCTGCTGGAGATTGTGCCCATGAGCCCGCTCTTGAAACGCAGAATGGCGGCGGCGGCGTCTTCCTGGGGGTTGGGGCCGCCCACCTTGGCGCAAGCGGCGCTCACTTCGTCCACGTCGCCGAAGAGGTATTCCATCACGTCGCCCAGGTGGATGGTGTAGCTGTAGAGTGGTCCTCCCGGGTTCTCCGTGGCGTCCCACCGCATGCTCTTTGGGCCGGCAGTGAAGCCGTGGTTGTTCGAGAACGTGGCGACCGTGTAGTTCACCAGGCCCAGATTTCCGCTCTCGACGATTTCTTTCGCCTTGCGGAACATCGGCCAGCGCCTGAAGTTCTGCCCCAAGTGGAGTTTGACGCCAAAGTCCCTGCACGTCTGCTCCACTGCCTTGGCGTCCGAGACGCTCAGCGCCATGGGTTTTTCCAGATGAACGTGCTTGCCCGCCCGGGCGGCGGCGATGGCGATTTCCTTGTGCACGGAGTTCGCCGTGGCGATGACGACGGCTTCTGTTTTCGGATCGGCCAGCACCTCGTCGAGGGAGGCGAAGTTCTGGCCGCCGTATTTGCCCACAAACTCCTCGCGGGAGGAGGGTGTGCGGGCGAAGCCGCCGGTTACTTCCACTTTCCCGGAGGCGCGGGCGGCGTCTGCGAGCACGGCGCCCCACCAGCCGAGCCCGATGAAGGCCATGCCGATTTTCGGTGCATCATTCATCTATTGCTCCTTGGCGTATGAAAACATGTGTGCATTTCACCGAAAGCGATTGGAGAAGCGCATGCGCCGACGCGCTCTTAGCGGCCCTGCCATTCGGGTTTTCTCTTCTCCATGAAGGCCGCGAGGCCCTCCTGCGTATCCCGGGAGGTCTGGAGGCGGTAGCTGATGAGTTTCGCCATGGCGATGCCCTCGCGCACGTCGGGCGTTCTGAGACCTTTGAGCACCGCTTCTTTCGTGTGCCGGACGGAGAGCGGCGCGTTCTCGTTGATGAGCGCCGCCATGGCGCGCGCCTCGTCCATCAGGGAGTCATGGGGCACCACCTTGTTCACCATGCCCCAGCGCGCGGCTTCTTCCGCCGGGATGTTTCTGCCGGTCAGCATGAACTCCATGGCGATGCCGGGCGGGATGGTCTTGGGCATCCGCTGGTGGCCGCCCAGGCTCATCGCGCCGTACTTGGGCTGGGGATAGGCGAAAATCGCGTTTTCAGATGCGATGCGGATGTCGCACGAGAGCGCCAGCGAGCACCCCCCGCCGAAGGCGTAGCCGTTCACCGCGGCGATCATGGGCTTGTAAATCTCGAATTCGCCGTACCACACCGTGGGCGAGTCGTGATCCTTGTACTGGCCTTCGCTCTCCACGACCAGGTTGAGGTCGTGGCCCGCGCAAAACGCGCGATCCCCCGCGCCGGTGACGATGGCCGTCCAGGCGTCATCGTCTTTGGAGAATTTCTGACAGGCGTCGTACATCTCGTCCACCATCTCCTCGGTATAGGCGTTGAGCTTCTCGGGCCGGTTCAGTGTGATGGTGGCGGTTTTATCTTTCACTTCATAGATGACGAGGCTCATCGGGGCTTCTCCATGCTGGGCTTGGCGAATGTGCTCGCATGTGGTCGTTGGGCCGAAAGTAGCGAGGCCGGGCCTTCAAGTCAATGATGCGGGGATTCCACCCGCATTTCCGCTTGCTCCCGGAACCCCGCCCATCAGGCGTTTTCTTGACAGGTTCCGGCGCGGGTGTTAGCGTCGCCGCGAAATTCCATATTCCGAACAATCTTTCACGGACTCGATATTTTCAGACCGAAATCTTTGTTTTTCGAGGAGGAAGACGCAATGACGGACTACCCCACGTGGGCGCGCGGCTCGATGATGGTCGACTGGGAACACCGCATCGACATGGATCGCATGCGCAGAGAGCGCGTAGAGAAGACCCAGGCGGCGATGAAGGAACAAGGCATCGACGCCCTCATTCTCTGGAAAGACGAGAACGTGCGCTACCTGACCAGCGCGCGCGTCATCATGATTCAGTACCGCTCCTCCACCACCTACGGCGTTCTGCTCAGGCAGGAGGGAAATCCGACGCTGCTCGCATCGAGCGGCGAGGCGCACCGCATCGAGGAGTGCATGCCCTGGATCGACGATTACGTGCCCATCGGCATCCTGGAGGAGCCGGGTCTCGTGGAGCACACGGTGGGCACCGACATCAAGAATCGTTTCGACGACTGGGGTGTTTCGAACGGCGCCATCGGCCTCGATGGCCACACCTTCACCCAGCGGGCGATGATCGAAAAATATTTCCCTGAAGCCACCTTCGTGGACGGCGAGCAGTTCATGTACATGAGCAGGGTGCAGAAGACGCT
Organism: bacterium; assembly: GCA_965218735.1. Lineage (GTDB taxonomy): Bacteria > UBA8248 > UBA8248 > UBA8248 > UBA8248 > Bin107. The sequence goes on from CBDCMA010000008.1 coordinate 286,899, forward strand.
GGATGAGATCGCCTGCCTCCATCAGGCGTGCGCGATTGCCGACGCCGTGACCATCACGGCGCTGAACCACGCCGTGCCGGGCGTGCGCGAGTTCGACGTGGCGGCCGAAGCCATGAAGACGCTCTTCACCCACGGCGGTGAGTTCGGGCATCTGGCGTCCCCGTTCGTCGCCTCTGGCGAGCACATGGCGCCGCCGACGCGCTTTCCCACCGATAAGATCATCAGGAACGCAGACATCGTCTTCATCGACATCGGCGCCTGCTGGAACGGGTATTTCGGCGACTGCGGGCGCGCGAAGATAGCAGGCGGCCCGCCCCATCCCATGCAGCGCAAGGTGTATACGACCGTCTACAAGGCGCTCAAGGCGGGGATCGCCAAGATGCGCCCCGGATATACGAACGACGACTCGGCGGCGGAGTTCCTGGAAGTGGCGCGCTCCGCAGGTCTCGAGGATAACTTCATCAAACTCTTCATCGGCCACGGATGCGGCATCTCGCCCAACGAGCCGCCCTATGTGGGCGAGGTGATGCCCGGAGCCGAGAGCGTGGATTTCGCGCCGGGGATGACGTTCGCCATCGAGCCGCTGATTTTCGTGCCGGGTATTCCGGGCGGGGCCGGCGTGCGCATCGAGGATCATATTCTCATCACCGAGGATGAACCCGTCTACATGACGCGCGCTCCCTATTGCGAGGAACTGATTATTCAGGATTGAGCAGGCTTTGACCTGAATCGGCGCCCCTGGCGTGAGGTCCGGGGGCGCTTTTTCATTATGAGACGAGGCATGCGTTGACAGAGATTCCCCTGGCCGTTGCGGCGTCGGCCTTTTTCGCGCTGACGTTCATCTTCTCGCGCCTGGCGACGCGGGAGGCGACTCCCGTGTTCGGCGGGTTCGTGGCCTCGGCCGTGGTGACGCTGCTCTATCTGCCCTGGATAGCGGTGAGCGTGCCGATGAGCGCTTTCGCCAATCCGCACCTGCTCTGGTTCGTGGGACTCGGCCTAATCACCCCCAGCATATCGAGGACGTTTCAGTTCGCGGGCGTCCAGCGCATCGGAGCGGCGCCTTCGGGAATCCTGCGCGGTCTGGGACCGCTCTTCTCAAGCACGCTGGCCGTCTTGCTTCTCGGCGAGCAACTCACGCCTGTCCTCGCCATGGGAACAGGGCTGATCATCTGCGGCATCGTCGTCTTGTCGATCAGAAAAGAAGAGATGCGCTCGTGGGCTCTCACCGGAATCGCCTACGCCATCGGGGCCACGCTCATATGGGTCATGCGCGACCTCATCATCCGCTACTCCTCGCCCGAGGTGCCCTACAAGACGCTGGCGATTTTCGTGATGGCGGGGACGTCGAGCATCGTCATGGCTTTTGTCCTGGCGAATTCCAAAAGCGGGCGCGAGGATTACACCGGGAAGGGCCTCTTTTATTTCGTGCTCGTGGGCGTCGCGAGCTTCTCGGCCCTGACGGCGCTTTTCTTCGCGCTCGAGGAGGGGCGCATCGTCGTCGTGTCGCCGATCACCTCGGCGCAGCCTTTGTTCGTGCTGCTCTTCTCGCGATTTTTGCCGCAAGGGATGGAGACGCTCACGCCGCTCATGGTCCTGGGCGCGGCCTTCATCGTTGCTGGAGGCGCGCTGATTAGCCTCGTGTGATCAGTCGGCGAGTTTGTCCTCTAAGCCGAGCCCTTCGGCCATCTCCCTGAGTTGGGCGACCACGGGCGCGGCGACGGGCACGCCCTCGCGGCGCATTTCTTCTTTTCTGCGCGCGAGGTTCTCGCCGGGAACCCGGATGGGGCCTCCGCTCTCCATGGGGGCGGAATTCCTGATCTCGCGGATTCTCAGGTCCATCTCCGCCTTGAGCTCGCCCAGGTCGCGGAAGATGTCCGGCCGCATGGCGAAAAATACCTGGCCCGTATTCGTGGGCGTTTGATAATCCTTGTTGAAATCGATGACGTCCGAGCCGAAAGCCGCTCCGTTCAGCACGCCGGCGAGTGCGCCGATCATCATGTTCAGCCCATAACCCTTATGGCCCCCGATGGGGAGCAAAAAACCCTCCTCGGCCCGCGAGGCGTCGGTGAGGGGTTTCCCGTCCGGGGTCATCATCCATCCCTCGGGCATCGGTTTTCCCTCCTGGGCGTAGACCTTCACCTTTCCGTAGGAGGTCTCCGTGGTGGCCATGTCGAGGACGAAGGGAGGCTCCTCGCCTGCTGGAATCGCGTAGGCGATGGGGTTGGTGCTCAAGAGCATGTCGACGCCGCCCCAGGGAGGCATGTGGTTGGCGTTGGCGACGGCCATGTACATGCCGATCATGTCGTGCGCGAGGGGCATGGCGGCGTAGACCCCTGCCGCGCCCGCATGGTTTCCGTGGTGTATGCCGATCCACGCCAAACCGCTTTCTTTCGCCTTTTGAATGGCGAGTTCGGCCGCGAACGTCATGACCACCTGGCCGAAGCCGTTGTCCCCGTTCACCAATGCGCTCACGGGGGTTTCGCGCTCGCCGCGTATGTCGGGCCGTAAGTTGTAGCCGCCCTCGCGGATTCTGCGGCAATAGGGAGGGAGTCTGAAGATGCCGTGTCCGTGCATCCCGTGGAGGTCGGCTTCGATCATGCGAACGGCGCAGGTGCGCGCATGATCGTCCAAAACATCGTGCGCGACCAGGACGGCGTGAATAAAGTTCTCCAAGCGTTCGACGGGGTAGCGCAGTTCGGACATGGGGTCTCCTCGGTCAACTTGCGTTTTTGAACCTTATGGGGCGCGTGCGTACAGTCACAACCCCCATTTCTGTAAAGATTCCTTGAAATCGGGTTTTCTCACTACGTGGTGAGACTTATATGATATATTCCAAAATGCCGTCATGGAAGGCGGATTCGCATCATGAAAAAATTCGCCTGTTCTGGAGACAAACGCAACTCCAGCCGCCACCCAAGAGGGGATGACATGAATTATATCAAAAAGCCCGAGTGGTCGGTGCCCGAACGCGAGGCCACGCCGGAATCCGTTTTTTTGAACCGCCGTTCTTTCATGGCGGGCGGCGTGGGTTTGATGCTGAGCCAGATGGTGACGCCTCCCTACTGGCCCGAACGCGACGGTCCTCTCGCACTGGCCAAAGCGAATAAAGGGGACGCTAATCCTAAGGATCAGACGGTGGGTCTTTACCCGGCGCACAGGAATCCCAAATTCGCTCTGGATCGTCCCCTGACGGAAGAGAAAGTGGCCGCCGAGTACAACAATTTTTATGAATTCGGTGGTTCGAAGACAATCTCCTGGCTGGCCAAGCGCATGGAGACGCGCCCCTGGCAAGTGGAGGTGATGGGGCACGTTAAAAAGCCCAAAACCTATGACATCGATGAATTGATCAAGGGAATGACGCTGGAGGAGCGGCTGTATCGTTTCCGCTGCGTGGAGGCATGGGCGATGGCCGTTCCCTGGACGGGTTTCAGGATTTCCGAGTTGATCAAGAAAGTAGAACCCACGAGCAAGGCGAAATACATTAAATTCACGACTTTCCTGAACCGCAAGGTGGCGTTGGGGCAGCTCCAGGTCTGGTACCCGTGGCCTTACGTGGAAGGCCTCACCATGAAGGAGGCCATGAACGAACTGGCCATGATGGGGACGGGCATATACGGGCATCCCCTACCACAGCAGCATGGCGCGCCCTTGCGATTGGTGGTTCCCTGGAAGTTCGGGTTCAAGAATGTGAAATCCATCGTTTCCATCGAATTCACCGACAAGCGGCCCCGCACGTTCTGGGAGAGGGCGGCCCCCAGCGAATACGGCTTCTGGGCCAACATCAACCCGAAGTTTCATCACCCCAGGTGGTCCCAGGCCACTGAGCGCATGCTGGGAACGAACGAGAGAAGGCCGACGCTCCTGTTCAACGGCTATGCGAAATGGGTGGGAGACATGTATCCGGACATGAACGACCGGAAGTATTTCATGTAGCACCCGATTACAAAATGTAGCGGCGGGTTTTTTTGGGAAAAGCCATCCTACGGCCTTGAAGAGGGGCCTTGGGATGGTTTTTTTCATGCAAGAGAATGGGATGCGCCTCCGGGCGGCTGGGGATGATGAATTTTGTAGGGGTCGCACATGTGCGACCCGTGGTTTTGGAGTTACGACGTTTCTGTATGCTGGACGCGATTCGTAGGGAAGGGATTGACGGGACGCGGTATCAAACATTTCAATTCTTTGCCCTTGGCCGGGGCTGAATTCTTGAGGGTCGAGTGCGTGATGGGAGGAGTGGTATCGAAACCCCGTTTTTCCGTAGGGGTGACCCCTTAGGGCCGCCCGCTTTTCATGAACCCGGCCCTGGGTATTCTCTTTCTCATTGGGCGAGATTCACCACCGTCATTCCGGCGCATGCTGGTGACAATCGCAAGGTTGGCCAGAACCAAAGTGAAACGTCCGGCGCCGGACGTTTCTGTATCCCGGATAAGGAAATTCCGGGATGACGGGCGCAAACCACGCCCGCCGGAGAGGCGAATGCGGGAGAATACGTAGGTTCTCCCCTACAAAACAAACCCATCGCGCCTGCCGTAGTGACGGCCCCTCCTCGGGGCTGTCCCACAGACCTGCGTGTCCGCCCTGATTCCATTGGTCTGTCCTTTGTCTCGTTTTCCGTAGGGACAACCCCCCGTGGTTGTCCTTCTTCTTGGCGGATGTGTTCAGGACAGGCGCAGGGGCCTGTCCCTACGTTTTCAGGGCCTGCTCGATATCCTCGATTAAATCGTCTGCGTCCTCGATTCCCACGGACAGCCGAATCAGGGTATCGCTGATCCCCAGCGCTTCTCTGCTTTCTTCGGTGAGAGAGGCGTGGGTCATGATGGCGGGATGCTCCACCAGGGATTCGGTGCCCCCGAGGCTTTCCGCCAGGGTGAATAGCCGGACGTTTTCCAGGAATCTGCGCGCCTCGGCCATACCCCCTTTGAGGTAGAACGCCAGCATGCCTCCGAAACCGCTCATCTGCCTTTTGGCCAGCTCAAACTGGGGGTGGGATTCGAGCCCCGGATAGATCACTTTCTCCACGCCTGTGTGTCCCTCTAAAAACCCGGCGATTTTGATGGCGTTCTTCTGGTGTTTTTCCATCCGCACGGGGAGGGTGTCGATGCCCCGCATGGTCATGTAGCAGTCAAAGGGAGCGGGAGTCGCACCGAGCGCGTTCTGGTAGTGCTTGATGCGCTCATGGAGAGCCTGGCTTTTCGTCACCAAGGCGCCGCCGCCGACGTCGCTGTGCCCGCCGATGTATTTCGTCGTGCTGTGAACGGCAATGTCCGCCCCCAGGGCGAGCGGCCTTTGGAAATAGGGGCTCATGAAGGTGTTGTCCACGGCGACGATGGCGCCGTCTTTCCCGTATGTGGAGGCGATGCTCCGGATGTCGGCCATCTTTAAGAGCGGGTTCGTGGGGCTCTCTATCCAGATGAGCCTCGTGTTTTCCCTGATTTTACCGGCGAGGGACTCTTCATCCGCCATATCGACGTAGTCGCACGCGATCCCGAATTTCTCGAACCCCCTGAGATCCTTGCCCGTGATGAGGCGGAACGTTCCGCCGTACACGTCGTCCGAGCAGAGCATGTGATCGCCGTGGGAGAGCAGGGCGAAGAGTATCGTGGCGCTGGCGCCCAGGCCTGAGGAAAACGCCAGCCCGTGGCATTCGGTATCCTCGTTCTCGGGGCGTTCGAGGCCAGCGATGTTTCGCTCCAGGGCCTCTCGCGTCGGATTGCCCGAGCGCGAGTATTCAAAATCTCCGACGGGATCGCCGGGCGTATTTTGTTTGAACGTGCTGCTCAGACAGATGTCGGGCTTTACGGCGCCGGTGAGTTCGTTGGGTTCTTTTCCGTGGTGAACCGCTCTGGTGGATATTTTCATTTTACTCCAAGAAGGTGAGGGGTGGCTTCCATTTCCGTATGGATTTTTATGGCGCGCTCTTTGGTGTAGACGCATGCTCAAGCTCTTCCTCGTCCATGAACGAGTTGGCCACCATCCATTCGTCGGAAAATATCTTGCTCAGGTAGAACATGCCCGAATCCGGCATCAGGGTTACGATTCTCTCTGGTTTTTCGAGGGATTCCGCGTACCGGACGGCGCCGGCGACCGCGCCGCCCGCTGAACCGCCCACCAGAATTCCTTCTTCTCTCGCCAGCCTGCGCGCCATCAGGAGGCATTCCTTGTCGGTGACGCGAACGACTTCGTCTATGTTGTCGAAACTGAGCGTTGCGGGCTTGAAGCTCTCCCCGATCCCTTCGGTCTTATAAGACCCCGCCTCGGGGTCCGCCTCCCCGTAGAACAGGCCGTATAGAATCGAGCCGATGGGGTCCACGCCGACGATTTTGATATCGGAATTTTTCTCTTTCAGGAATCTTCCCGTGCCCGAAATGGTGCCGCCGGTGCCCAGGCCCGTGACGAAGGCGTCGAAATCGCCTCCCGTTTGCCGCCAGATTTCAGGACCCGTCATGCGGTAGTGGGACTCGGGGTTGTTGGCGTTGTTGTATTGATTCGCCAGAATCGAATTAGGCGTTTCCTCGACGATCCTGCGCGCGACGCAGTAATGGCTCTCGGGGTCGTCCAGCGCCACCGTCGGCGTGACGACGACTCTCGCGCCGTATGCGCGCAGCCGGTCGATTTTCTCCTGGCTCATCTTGTCGGGCATCACGAAAACACAACTGTAGCCCTTGATGGCGGCGACGATGGCGAGTCCGGCGCCGGTGTTCCCGGAGGTGGCCTCGACGATCGTACCGCCCGGCTTGAGTTCGCTCTTTTTCTCCGCGTCTTCGACGATCAGCGGAGCGATGCGGTCTTTCACCGAGAGGCCCGGATTCATGTATTCGACCTTGACGAACAGTTCCGATTCGACTTCCGCGCCAATGGAGTTGAGTCTTACGATCGGCGTGTCTCCGATGGCCTCCAGAATGTTGTTCTTCACCCGGTCACACCCTTAAAAGCAGCTTGAAGACCCGAAAACCCCGTACTTGCGAGGCGATTATGCGGCATCCGCGCGGCCTCTACAAATCATCCAGAATTTCGACGGCCTGGAACGATTTTCCTTCCATGAACTCGAGGCTCGCCCCCCCGCCCGTGCTCACGTGGCTCACTTCCTCGCTCAGCCCGGCCATCTCGATGGCCGCAGCGCTGTCTCCGCCGCCGATGACGGTCGTGGCGCCGTTTTTCGTCGCCTCCACGAGGGCGTCCGCTACGGCGAACGTGCCCACGTCGAACGGTTTGACCTCGAAAACGCCCATGGGGCCGTTCCAGACGATGGTTTTCGCTCCTGAAATCATTTGCGAGAACCGGCGCGCGGATTCGGGGCCGATGTCGAGACCCATCAGGCCGTCCGGAATTTCTCCCTGAAAAACCTCGAATTCCGCTCCTTTCTCGATTGCGCGCGCGGCGACGACGTCCGTGGGCAAAACGAGTTTATCGCCTCCCATCGATTGTAAGCGCGCGGCCACGTCGATCCTGTCTTCCTCCACGAGGCTCGCACCCGTGTTACGGCCGTTCGCCTTCATGAACGTATAGACCATGGCGCCGCCGATGAGCACCCGATCGCATTTGCCCAAAAGGGTTTCTATAACCATCATCTTATCGGAGACTTTTTTTCCTCCGATGATGGCGAGGAAGGGTCTTTTCGGCGCATCCAGCGCGTGGCCTAAGTATTGAAGCTCCTTTTCGAGCAGAAATCCCGCGACGCGGGGTTTGCCCGCCATCATCTGCGGCACGGCGAGCATGCTCGCGTTGTCCCGGTGACAGGTGCCGAAAGCGTCGTTCACATAGACGTCGGCCAAAGAGGCCAACCCTTGGGCGAAAGCGTCTTTTTCCCGTCTTTGAGTTTCATCCTGTGAGGCCGCCTTGTCCTTGATCTGCTCGGCCTTGTGAAAGCGCAGGTTCTCGAGGAGGCAGCATTCCCCGTCTCCCAGCGCGGCGGCTGTGCTCTCCGCAGCGGGTCCCACGCAGTCTTCCGAGAAAACCACGCTTTGGCCGAGGAGTGCCTCCAGGCGCTCGGCGATGGGCCTGAGCGTCCATTTGCCGTCGATCTTGCGGGTCTTCTCCTTTGGGGCGCCCCAGATGGCTCATGAGGATGAGGCGGCCCCCACCGTCCAATATGTGGTTTATCGTGGGAAGCGCCATGCGGATTCTGCGATCATCGGCGATGCGGCCGTTCTCGTCCTGGGGAACGTTGAAGTCCACCCGCATCAGCACGCGCTTACCCCGCACCTCCAGGTTCGATATGCTTTTCTTTGTCATGAGGAATATCGCCTCCGTGAATGTCGCCGAAAGATAAGTGGTGTATAAGAAAAATCGCCACGAAAATCCAGTGCCTGCGCGAAAGTGAGGGCGGCTGAATTACCAACAAGGGGAGAATGGATGATCACCTTAGATTTGAGCGGAAAGATCGCCCTCGTGACGGGTTCGAGCCAGGGCATCGGACAAGCGTGCGCCAGGGTGTTGGCGAGCGCGGGAGCTTGCGTCGCACTGGCGGCCCGGAACGAGGAGAATCTGACGGAAACCGCCTCCGAGATCATCGCCGCCGGAGGGCGCGCGGAAGTGATGGCGGGCGACCTCACCGCCTCGGGCCGGACCGAGCGCGTGGTAGAGGAAACCTGCGCCCGCCTGGGGGAATCGATTTTCTGATAAGCGCCGCGGGCGTGAGCAGACGCTCAGACCCGGTAGATACGACGGATGATGACATCGACCTCGCCATCGACTTGAAACTCCGTGCCGCCATCCGCTTGACGAAAGCCGCGATTCCGCAGATGAGAAAACGGGGCGGGGGAGTCATCGTCTATTTTTCGGGCTTGAGCCATGTGCACACCTCGGAATACCACGGCTCGGGCTGCATATCGAACGCGGGCTTATCCGCCTACAAGCATCAGCTCGCCCGCAGGCTGGCGCCCGAGAACATCCGGGTGAACCTCATCAACCCCGGAACGACGGACACTCCGAGATATGTCCGGCAGACCACGAGAATCGCGGAGTTGACGAGCCGCACGTATGAGGAAGTGGATGCCGAAAGGCGCGCCGAACTGCCCATGGGCCGTCTTACGCGGGCCGAGGATTGCGCGAACGCGGCCTTGTTTCTGGTCTCCGGCCTGGCTTCGAACATTACGGGTGAATCGATAAACGTGGACGGCGGGCGGTGCGACGTGGTGAGGCCCTAGAGCGCGCTGCTGCCGCCGTCTAAGTATACCGTCTGCCCGGTCATAAAGTCGCTCTGGGGGCCGCAAAGGTAGACGACGAGGGGCCGTATTTCTTCCGGGTCGCCATAGCGCTTCATGGGAACGAAGCGCAAGAACTCCTCGCTTTGCGCCGGGTCGGCGATGCGATCGACCGTCATCGGGGTCGGGAAGCGCCCCGGCGCGATGCAGTTCACCTGTATATTTTTCTCCGCGAGTTCGACGGCGAGCGCCTCGGTGAAACCCCGGACGCCTGCTTTCGACGCCGCATAGGCCACCTGATTGGGACGGCCCCTGCTGCCTGCGCCCGAGCCGAGATTGATGATTTTGCCTTCTCCCGCCTCGAGCATGAAGCGCACAGCCGCCCGGCAGCAATAGAACATGCCGCTCAGATTCAAATCGATGGTGTCGCGCCAGATTTCGTTCGTCATCTCGAGAATCGGGCTGGAGAGCGATACGCCCGCGTTGTTGATGAGAATATGCGGGCCGCCCAATTCCTTGTTGACTTGCTCGAACAAGGCGCTCACCCGCGCCGAATTCGTGACGTCGCAAACGGCGGGCATGGCCTGAACGCCGAATTTCTCACATTCTTTCGCGGTTTCCACCATCGGTTCCGGCCGCCTGCCGATGAGGACGACGTCCGCGCCCGCCTCGGCAAGACCGATGGCCATCGAAGCGCCGAGCCCCTGGCCGCCGCCCGTGATGCAGGCTGTCTTGCCGCTTAAATCCACGCCGGGTGAGGTCATTTTTCTCCGCCTCATACTGCGGTTTGCAAAAAGCGTCCGCGTTGTGTTTTCCGGTTTGGGCGCGCCAAAGCCGCTCCCGGACTTTACCACCATGCGCTACTGGGGTACATAAGGCATGGTTCCGACATGAATGTGTGAAAAATCCTCTTCGGCGCTTGAGTCGAAGAATCAAAGAGAACATATTTTGTGAGGATGTCATGGGTATTGCGCAAGCGCCGGCAGTTATCAGTTCTGAAAATATGGAGTTGGTCGGCTATCACGACCTCGGAGATCGGCCCGCCTTCAAGACGGCGATTCAGGAAGTAGACGGACGCTTTTATCTGTATCTATCGCAATTCTGGGAGAGCGGCTGGAGCGTTCTCGACGTGACGGAGCCAGAGGACCCGAAGCTCCTCAAGTTCATCGAGGGCCCCGACAACACCTGGACGCTGCAGGTGCAGGTGGCGGATGGGTTACTCATCACCTCTTTGGAGAAAATTCCCCCGGGCTGGGGGCCGAGGCCGGAAGACCCGCCCGAAGCCGAGGGCGTCTACATCTGGGACGTGAAAACAGATCCCGGGGATCCAAAACTTCTCTCCCACTGGCAAACAGGGGCCGACGGCACGCACAGGAATTTTTACAACGGCGGTCGCTACGCCCACTTATCCGCATATGCGCCCGGCTACGACGGGAATATCTACCGCATTCTGGATTTGGCCGATGCCAGAAACCCCAGGGAAGCGGGCCGCTTCTGGCTGCCCGAGCAGGAGGGGAGCGAGACCGACAGTTCAGACGATTGGAGCGAGGGGATGCGCGTGTTCCAGCACGGCCCCGCTCATGCGGAAAACGGGCGGGCGTATTTGCCTTATGCGCGTGGCGGGTTCGTCATCGCGGATATAGAGGACATATCCAGCCCCAAACTCATCAGCCGCTTCAACGTCTATCCGCCGCTGGGCAGCGCGATCGCCGTGCACACGGCGTATCCTTATCTCAAGCGGGGCTTCGCCATCATCAACAGCGAGGCGCTCAAGGAGAATTGCGACGAGCCGCTCAACTACACGGCGATAATCGATATCAAAGACGAAACGGCCCCGAGACTCATGACTCTCTTCCCGGTTCCCGAGCCGCCGCCTGGTTATTCCCACAAGAGTTTTTGCGAGCGAGGCGGACGATTCGGCCCGCACAATCAACACCACTCCCAGGGGCTCGATTGTCTGGAGCAAAGGGAAGACCGCGTTTACTTGACGTATTTCAATGCGGGACTGCGAGTCTACGATATTTCCGAGCCCATCCACCCACGCGAGATTGCGCACTACATACCCGCCGACCCGACGAAACGCCTCGGCATGTTGCCCAAGACGCTCGTCACCCAGAGCGAGGACGTGATCGTGGACAGGCGGGGGGTCATTTACGTGACGGACAAGAACCATGGACTGCATATATTGCGTTGCACCGTTTAGGCGAAAAGGAGAAAAATTCTATGCCTGCCATCGTTGACCTTTCACGAGAGATTTATCATCGCACGCCCGCATATCCGGGGCAGCCGCCCATCCTGTACGCCGAGTGGAAAAATCATGAAGATGCCTTCCGGGATTCGGGCAATGTCTGGGGGAACGCCCTGAACTTCGTCACTATGCCCGAGCACGGCACCACGCATCTCGACGCTCCGCGCCACTTCCACAAAGATGCGACGCCGATGAACGAGTACCCGCTCGAGAACTGCATCGTTCGCGGCATCTGCATCGATCTGCAGCATATCGCACCCAAGGCGGAGATCAGCTCGAACGACCTCGATGAGGCGGTGAAGAAGACCGGCCTCTCGGTTCCCCAGGGGGGTACGATCCTGCTCTGTACGGGCCATCATGCCCGTACTTTCCCGACGAAGGCGTATGGAACGGACAATCCGGGCATCAATATCGAAGCCACCGAATGGCTCGCGGATCAGGGAATCGTCCATTTTGGAATCGATTCCATGCGTCCCGGCCCCGAGGGAGACATCAACGCCTTGGTGCACAAAACCTGCTGGGAGAGGGGGATCACCCACCTCGAAAGCCTGTGTAACTTGGAAGCGTTGCTGGGCAAGGGTGAGTTCCAGTTTATTTCCCTGCCTCTGAAATTCCGCGAGGGTACGGGAAGCCCCGTCCGCGCCGTGGCGGTTCTCGACGATTAGTCAATGTAACGGGGTCCTTGTGCGCTTTCTGGCAAGGACCCCGTCTTTTCGATGAGTGGCGAAAATGGTAGGCTAGATGTCTATCTGCGACATCCGCCCCGAGGAGGGGAATTTTCAGCCCTCCACAAAGCCTATGCCCGAACCCCCCAAACCCCGATCTGAGTATGCGCTCGAACTGGGACGCCGTATTGCGCGCGCGCGTGAGCGCAAGGGATTGAACCGCAACCAATTGGCGCGCGCAGCAGGGGTCACGTGGGCGAATCTCACCCGGTATGAGCAGGGTCAAAACGAGCCGAGCGCGAGCAAACTTCTTGAAATCGCAAAAGTGCTCGATGTGTCCAGCGATTGGTTGCTGGGCCGAACCGGCGCACAGGAAACTCCGGGTGTCGGGCCTCTGGATGTCGCCTTGAGCATGAGTGACAATTTGCAGGCGCCGGGCAAGGTGAACGATGCGGAATTCCGCGCCGTGCCTTTGGTGTCGGGCTTTATCGCGGCGGGAAGCGCCAGAATCGTGGATGAGGAAATCGAAGAATATGCGCTCATCCACGTCTCCCAGATTACCGGGCGTGGAGATTTGGTCTCGGTTCGGGTGGACAGGGAGATGGGCCGCAGCATGGTTCCCCTGATCCAGCCGGGCGCCGTGGTCGTCATCGATCGCCGTGACAAGGTGATCGTTTCAGACGGCATTTACGCCGTTCGAGATGAATCCGGGGGGTGTACGCTCAAACGGTTGCAGTGGGCCCCGCCTCGTCTATGGCTGGTGCCGGAGAATCGCGAAGAAGTGGTTACGCATATCGATCTGGATGGAGAAGAGCCTGCCGATCGAATCGTGGGCCGTGTCGTCTGGGCCTATCAGCCGCTCGCCTGAAAGTCAGGAATCCATCAATTCCCTGCATTTCTCCGTCAGGGCGGGGATGACTTTTTTGTAGTCTCCTACGATGCCGTAGCGCGCGCGCTGGAAGATGGGCGCTTCGGCGTCCGTGTTGATGGCCACGATGTTCTTGCTCGGCCCGGCGCCGACCATGTGCTGCATGGCGCCGGAGATGCCGACGGCGATGTAGAGATTCGGACTCACGATCTTGCCCGTTTGCCCCACCTGCATGGGCGTCGGCACCCAGCCGGCGTCGACGGCGGCGCGGCTCGCGCCCACGGCCGCCTTGAGAACCTTGGCGAGTTCCTGGAGATATTCGAAATTCTCGGGCCCACCCAGGCCGCGGCCGCCGCTCACGACGATTTCCGCATCTTCCAAACGGACGCCTTCGGCTTCCATTTTTTTCGCTTCCACGAAATTCATTCGAATTTCGTCGGCATCCACCGAAACGCTGATTTCCATGAACTCACCCTCGCGGCCCTCTTCTATATCGGCCAGCGGCAGGGCTTTCGCGCGCGTGGATGCGATGGAGAAAGAATCCGTTTTTGAGCGGATATGGCTGATGGCGCTGCCCCCGTGCACCGGGCGAACGGCGGCGAGTGCGCCGTCCTCAATCATCAGGTCCGTGCAGTCGTGCGCGTAGCTGGCGCCATGTCTGAAGGCGAGCCTGGGCGCTACATCCCGCCCCGTGGAAGTATTGGCGACCAGAAAAATGGTCGGGTTCTCTTCCGTGATGACGGCGCCGATTACTTTTAGATACGCCGCATTGGTATACCCATCCAGAAAATCCGATTCGGCCGCCAGCACCTTGTCGGCTCCCAGGGCGATGAGACCTTTTGCCAACTCCTGGGTGCCGGGGCCGCCGAGGAGGAGAGCCACCAGAGAACCCCCTTTTTCATCGGCGAGTTTTCGGCCGATTCCACAAAGCTCACTGCTCACGAGCGCGAGTTTATCCACTGTGCGCTCGGCTAAAATGAGGACGTTGTTCGACATGGCGTTGTTCTTTCTCCCTTAGATAATTTTATCTTCACGAAGACGAAGCGCCAGGGCGCCGGCTGCTTCTTCTAATGATTCGCCTTCGATGAATTCACAATTCCCGTCAAATACGGGCTTGTAGAATTTAGTAACTTCAAAAGTCGCCGCCCCTTTTCCGGCCAAAGCGGGGTCAATTCCGACGTCTTCCGCGCCCCAGACGGGAATTTGCTTGCGCGACGCCATCAGGATGCCTTTGACCGAGGGCAGACGGGGCGTGTTGATCTCGTTGCTGGCGGTGAGCAGGCAGGGGGTCGAAACTTCGACGACCTCCACGCCGTCTTCCAGAGCGCGTTCGCACCGAAGGCCCGCATCGGTTTTCTCCACTTTCTGAAGTTGGCTCACGCTGGGAAGCTCAAGCGCTTCGGCGAGGGCGAGGGCAGTGGTTCCGTAGCTCCAATCGCTGCTCAGCCTGCCGCAGAGAATAAGGTCGAAACCATCCAGTTTCTGGATGGCTCCGGCCAGAATGCGCGCCGTGGCGAAGGCGTCGGAACCGTCGAAAGCCTCATCTTGAAGCAATATGGCTTCGTCGCATCCCATGGCCAGACATTTCTTCAGACCATCTCTGGCCTTTTGATCGCCCAGCGTCATGACGGTGATTTTTCCGCCGTGTTCTTCCTTGAGGTTGATGGCCGCCTCGACGGCGTTCTCGCAAAAGCCGTTGATGACCGGAGAGACGTTCGCGGGTGGAATGACATCCATCTTCTCCTCATCGACCTTGAAATCGCGGGGAGGAATGTCGGGGTCTTGTACTTGCTTGATGCAGACGATGATATCCAAAGGGTTGATTCTCCTTGTTTTTGCTAGTTTGAATCTTTCATGGTCGTTTGAGGCGCTCGGATATATTCTGAATCAATAAAACGAGACGGCCTAAAAATAATGAGATGGAGCCGATGCGTCAACCAAGAAAGGCGGTTTTCCCGATTTTGCGCGCCTTCGTAAAAATCGGGTTGCGCCTTTCACGTTTGACAGTGTAAAAAATCCGGGGGATAAGATGACAGTGCTCTGGTATGGGCACTATACCTTTCGATAACCTGTTTTCGAGTGTCTCCGGTTTTGTATTAGAGGATTCCTTCTATGTCAGAAGCAACGGAAGCCCAGATTTTACAGGCCCTGAAAAGTGTAAGAGACCCCGAGGTCGGCAAGGACCTCGTGAGCCTGAATATGATTAAAGACGTGCAAATTTGTGGAGATGCAGTCGCCTTTACGTTGGAGTTGACCACGCCTGCGCATCCGCGCAAAGAGGAATTCGAGCAGGAATGCAAGCTGGCCGTCGGCTCTCTGGAGAGTGTGAATTCGGTGAACGTCAGGGTGACGAGCCATGTCACCGCCAGACCCTCGATGGCGGGCAAGATGGACATCGAGGGCGTGAAGAACATCGTCGCCATAGCGAGCGGCAAGGGCGGCGTGGGCAAATCGACCGTGGCGGTGAACATCGCGCTCGCCCTGAGCAGGGAAGGCGCGAAGGTGGGGATATTGGACGCCGATATTTACGGGCCGAGCCAACCCCTGATGCTGGGAATCCCCAAGGCGCAGCCCATGGCGGCGGGGGAGAACAAAATAAACCCCCTCGAGGCGCACGGTCTGAAAGTCATGTCGATGGGGTTCCTGGTCGATGAGGACAGCCCCGTCATCTGGCGCGGTCCCATGGTCATGCGGGCGCTCGTGCAGTTTTTGAGCGAGACGATTTGGGGGGAACTCGACTACCTGGTTCTGGACTTGCCTCCCGGCACCGGCGACGCGCAGTTGACCATCGTGCAGCAAGTTTCTCTGGCGGGCGCCGTTATCGTCAGCACGCCCCAGGACATCGCCTTGCTCGATGCGCGCAAGGGCCTTCAGATGTTCAGAAAGACCGACGTGCCCATCCTCGGAATCATCGAAAACATGAGCTACTACCTGTGTCCCGAATGCGGGCATCGCGAAAACATTTTCGACACGGGTGGCGGGGAGAAAGCCTCCCAGCGCTACGAAGTCTCGTTTTTGGGGGCCATTCCACTCGATATCAAAGTAAGGATGGGAGGAGACTCCGGCGTGCCCGTCGTTGCGGGGGAGCCTGATCATCCAACGGCCAGGGCCTTTCGCGAGGCGGCCCGTAAAGTGGCCGAGCAGGTGGCTATCGCCAACGCATCAGGGCCCATATCGGTGCCTGAACTCAAAATCATCGGGTAGAAAAAATAACAATGGCGGACGCCCCCCGTACGGGAAGTCCGGGCTCGCAATTCCGCCTCAGACCAGTGAATCATCTTTTAGCCCATTGACCGCTTCGTTCGGGGATGTAGCTTTCCTCCGGAGAGGTGTGCGGGCGATTTCTCATAAAAGGACTTATATCTTGGCGAAAGTAGTGTTGATCGATCCGCTTTACTCGACTCCAGCGTGGAATGTGCCTTCCGATTGGCTGGGTGCGGAGCACGAGGTCGTCGCGCCGGACGAATATACCCCGGAAGCCATAGAACCATTGCTGCCGGACGCGGAGGGCATACTCACTGTGTTCCGGCCCGTCTCGCCCGAGATGATGGACATGGTGCCGAATCTCAGAGTAGTGGCCAAGCCGGGCGCAGGCGTGGATAACATCAATGTCGATGCGGCCAATGAGCGGGGCGTCATGGTGTGCAACGTCGAGGGCGTACGGGGACGCTCCGTGGCGGAGCACGCTTTTTTCCTGGTGCTGTATCTGGCGCGACACGCCTGGATGCGGGATGAGCAGGAAACCTGGGAGCATGTGCCCGCGGTGCAATTGGGCGGCAAATCGCTCGGCATCGTGGGTCTTGGGGATATCGGCCGCAGGGCGACGCGCATCGGCAATGGTTTCGGTATGGAACTGCTCATCAACACGCGCACGGAAGATCCTTCCTACGTGCCCGAGGCGAAGCTCGAATTCCTATCTTTTGAGGCGCTTTTGCCGCGCGTTGATTTCCTGATTCTGTGCATGCCCCTGGCGCCGGAGATGCGGGGCATCATGAACAAGGAAAACCTCTTGAAAATGAAACAAGACGCCATTCTCATCAACGTTTCACGAGGCCCCGCCGTGGTGAGTGATGATCTTCTGGAGGTGATGCGCGACGGCCACCTCGCAGGTGCTGGGCTTGATGTCACCGACCCTGAGCCTCTGTCGAAAGACCATGGCTTGTGGGAGCTCGTAAACGTCATCATCAGCCCGCACCACGCTTCCCGGACGCCCGAGACGCAGGTCGCCGCGATGGATCGCACGGCGGAGAACATGCGTCTGGCCCTGGCCGGCGAAAAACCCGTGAACATCGTGAATCCAGAGGTCGTTTAATCGACTTTCTCCCTGTGCCGGACAGGTCGATGCGACCGGCCGGGCCGGAGTGTGAATGCCGTTCGAATTGGTTGCCCTGAGCCCGGCTCTTTTCTTCTCCCTCTCGAGCATCATGACCAGGAGGGGGCTGGACGGCAGTACGCCGCACACGGGGAGTCTGGTCGTCCTCTTCATGCAGCTGTTTTTCTTCTCTTTCTGCCTGGTGGCGGTGGATTTCTCCAAAATATCGCCCTCGGTCTACTGGCTCGCCTTTCTGGCGGCGGGGCTCTCCTCGCCCGCGTTGTCCCTGTTGTTCCTGTACCGCTCGATCCAGAGGGTCGGCGTGGCCCCCACGAGCGCCATCTCCAATACCCACGCCATTTTCGGGGCGCTTTGGGCTTTCATGTTTTTGGGAGAACGTCCGCCCGTCATCGTGTGGCTGGGGATTCTCTTCGTGGTGGCCGGCGTTTTCTGGATGTCGAGCGGAGGAGGTCCGCTCGCAAGGGGACGGGTGCTGTTTCTGCCGTTTCTCTCGGCCGCTTTTTTCGGACTCGCCCACATGCTCAGGAAAATGGGGCTGGGGGGGGGTGGACTCGCTCGTTTTCGGGGGATTCCTCCAATCGCTTTCGGCGTGCGCCGTGGGGCCGTTTTTCCTGAAGATGAGCACGGGGTGGCGCCCGTTCGTGTTCAACCGCCCCTCGCTGATAAATTTCTTCTGGGCGGGGCTCGCGATGGCGGCCGCCCAGTTATGCCTGATGGCCGCCCTGAGCATGGGGGAAGTATCCCGCGTCTCGCCCATGGTGGCGACGGTGCCGCTCTTTACGCTCGCGCTGGCGCCTTTGATACTGGGGAGCAGGGAGAGAATCACCCGGCGCATCGTTTTGGGCGCGCTCTTCACCGTGGTGGGCGTGGTTTTGGTGACGGCGCTCCGATAGACCAGGGGGTGGGAGCTCTGTCGCCGCCAAAGGAGAATTATCCGATAATGACTTATTATTCAGTTACTTAACATTTCATAAATTTATCGAAAAACCTCGTGAATTTATCGTATTTTATCCATATTTTCAGCAATTCCGCCTCGCCTCGGCGCGTGGGAAACCGCGTGGATGATGCCACCCGCGCCGCATCCCCAGGTGGCGGTAAATGCGAAGAAATGCGTTTCATCGTCGCCGAACATAGAGAACCGCCACGCCATTATACAGGCGCGCTCCTGGACCTCCCGACGGTAAATGCGGTACAGGCCCTTATCCTACAGTCCCTCCTCGCTCGGGTTTTACCGCTATCCGAAAAAAAGGGTTGACAGAATGCGCGATGAGCGTTAATTGAAAATAGATGAATGTTCAGACATGATGGGGTTTTCTTTCATGCTCTGCAAAAGGCCATGAACGGGTTACAATGTCGAGCGCAATGCCGAACACATCATCCCCTGTCGCCCTATGGGAGGATGACATTATGCAGTCAACTCATGTAAAGAGCCGTTCCGCAACGTCCGGCGCCGCCGAGATTCTCCGGCAGATTTTAGGCGATATCGAGCACGGGCTCCACTTGCGCTTGTGGGACGGGTCGGCCTTGACGGTGGGCCAGGAGGTGCTCCCCGTTACCGTGACGTTTACGTCGCTGAATGCCTTCAAGCGCGTTTTGCTGAATCCCCAGGCGGATGCATTCGCCGAAGCGTATTGCGACGGAGACATCGACTTCGACGGCGATTTGTTCGAGGCCATGAAGGTGGCCGATAGTTTCGACAAGGTGGAGATGACCATGATGCAGAAATTCATGTTCGCCCTGCGCATATGGAAGCTGTCCGAATGAGCATTTGGGATGTTCTCATCGTCGGGGGCGGCCCGGGAGGCAGCACGGCCGCCTGGAAGTTGGCGAAGCGGGGACGCCGGGTATTGCTTCTCGATGCGGCCACGTTTCCGCGCGTAAAACTTTGCGCGGGCTGGGTGACGAAGCAGGTGATGGCCGACCTGGAACTCGCGCCGGATGAATACCCCCATACCATACAGCCGTTTCAAAGCGTGTTCGTGGGCTATGACGACAAGCTCCTCGAGACGAAATGGAGTGAACCTGCGAGCTACGGGATCATCAGGAGCCAGTTCGACGCCTATCTTTTAAGACGCGCGCAGGAAGAGGGCGCCGAAGTGCGCGAGGGCGTCCGCGTCCGGGGTATCGAGAAGACGGCGGAGGGAATGCGCGTGGACTTGAGCGATGAGAAAATCGAAGTTCCCCTCGTCATCGGGGCCGGGGGCCATACCTGCCCCGTCGCGAGGACTTTCGGCGACGTTTCCTCGAAAGAATCCGTCGTCCTGACGCAGGAGAGCGAAACGAACGTGGGGGCGGAAAAACTCCGCGCCCTGGCGCCGAACTACGGTTTGCCCGAGTTGTTCGCGGAACCCGACTTCAAGGGCTACGCCTGGTATTTCACAAAAGGGGATTTCCTGAACATCGGCGTGGGTTGCATCGGCAAGCGCCCGAGTGTTCATGAGCGCCTCGAGCTTCTTCTCGACAGATTCCGCCGAACGGGAAGGCTGCCCGCGAAACTCGAACTGACGAAATTCCGCGGCCACGCCTATTCGGTCTATCGCAGGCACGTTCGCCGGCCGGTGGGCGAGGGGTTCGCCCTGATCGGCGACGCCGCAGGACTCGCCAAGGATTTCAGCGGAGAGGGCATCGGCCCCGCCGTCCATAGTGCTAAAATGGCGGCGCAAGCCGCGCACGTGTATCTGGAGACGGGGGAGGGCCTCGTCGAATACGGTGAGGCGCTTTCTGCGAAATACGGAAGCGGCGGGGAAGGGATGCTGGATAAATTGATCGACCGCGTTCCCGACAATGTTCTTTTCGGCGTGGCCAGGTTTATTTGCGGCAACGCCTGGCTCAGGCGCCGGTTGGTTCTGGAAGGCGCATTCGGAATAGGTTGAAAAATATCAAAACATCAAACATTGAGGCGGCTATGGTAAAAGAGAGAACAAAAGAATTCGACGCCAAGGCGATCTCACACCACTACGACGTATCCAACGAGTTTTACGAGCAATTCCTGTGCGAAAACATGCTGTATACGTGCGCCTACTACCGGGAGCCCGACGGCGATCTCGCCCAGGCGCAGCGCGACAAGATGGATCTGGTTTGCAGGAAGCTCAGGCTCTCCCCCGGAGAGGATTACCTCGACATCGGCTGCGGATGGGGTTCGTTGGCGATATGGGCGGCGAAGCACTACGGCGTGAACGCAACCGGCGTGACGCTCTCGCGCGAGCAGGCGAAATGGGGCCAGGACCAGGTTCGCCGCGAGGGACTCGAAGGCAGATGCGAAATCCATCATATGGATTACCGGGATTTCCCCGAAGAGAGGACTTTTGCGAAAATTTCCGCCATCGGAATCATCGAGCACGTGGGCATTGCGAATTATCCGAGCTATTTCGCTTCGGTGCGAAATCGTCTGCGCGACGGGGGCTTGTTCCTGAACCACGGGATTACGACGAATAAATTCTGGAAACACACGAGCCAGTTCGATTTTCTGCTTCGCAACGTGTTTCCCAACGCCGAGATGGACAACATCTCTCATATTCAGGACGTGATGGAGCTTGCGCGCTGGGAGATTCTGGACGTGGAGAATCTGAGGCTCCACTATGCGCGCACGTGCAAGCAATGGTATGAGAGATTCGAGAAGAACGCCGAAAAAATAAAAGAGCTTGTCGGCGAGCGCACCTACCGGGTGTATCGAATCTGGCTGGTTTGCTCATCGAGCGCATTTTTCTGCAATTCGCTGGGTCTCTATCAGGTTCTGGCCCAAAAATATAAAATGAAATATGGCTGTGACGCGCCGACGACTCGCGAGGATATCTATAAAGCGCTTCTCGGCCTGGATGATTAGTCCGCGCCTGCGCATCCGTGCGGCATGAGTTCTCATACTTCCCTGGTCGCGCCTCCCTTCCACCCCGCCTGGTATTGCCCGGGTCGCCATCTCCAAAGTATATGGGGATATTTTTTACGAGCGCGCCCGCGAATCGCCTGGCGGCGCGAGCGTTGGGATACGCCCGACGGCGATTTCCTGGACGTCGACTTTCTGGATGCAGACGAACCGGATGTTCCGACGCTGCTCGTGCTGCACGGGCTGGAAGGCTCCGCCGAGTCCCATTACGTTTGCGGTGCGGCGGCCAGGGCGCGCGCCCTCGGCTGGCGGACGCTGGCCCTGAACTTCCGCTCGTGCGGCGGCGCGCCGAACTTGAAACCTAAATTTTACCATTGCGGGGAAACGGGAGATCTGGGCTTCGTGGTGGAGCGGATTCTCCAGAAATTCGATGCGCCCCTGCTGCTCGCGGGCTTCTCCCTGGGGGGAAACGTCCTGCTCAAGTGGCTGGGAGAATGCGGCGATGCGGTTTCCTCGCGCATACGCGGGGCGGTTGGTGTTTCCGCGAGCCTAAGGCCCGCTGCGTGCGCGAAGATGCTGGATTCCGTGCGGGGCTATTTCTACAGGTGGCATCTGCTGAGCAGCGTGAAGGAAAAAGCGGAGCGTTTCGCAGAACTACATCCCGGCCTCATCGACATAGAGGGAGTGAGGCGCGCGCGGATTTTTCACCATTTCGACCGCCTTGTCATCGCGCCCCTGTATGGTTTTCGCGACGAACTGGATTATTACGAACAGGCCGACGCTTCTCCTTATCTTTCCCGTATTCGGGTGAAAACGCTCATCCTCTCCGCAGAGGACGACCCCATAGTCCCGCCCTACGTTTTTCCCCATGCGCAAGTGGGGGAATCAGAGTGGCTGAGCGGCGTTTTGCTGCAAGGAGGGGGGCACGTGGGCTTCGTGTCGGGGGGGAACCCCCGCTCGCCCGTCTACTGGGCCGAGGATTGCGCCCTTGAATTTTTGGAAAATTGCTTGAGAGCTTAAAACGACGCCGACTAGGCGTTTCTGTCGAATTCCCTGAGCTTAAGTTTCTCGCCCCGCGCAATCGCGCACTGGATGAGGCGATCCAGCATTTCGGGGTAGGGGACGCCCGCTGCCTGAATCATGCGGGGATATCCGCTCAACTGCGTAAAGCCGGGCAGGGTGTTCAATTCGTTGATGTAGGTCTCGCCCGTTTTTTCGCGGTAGAAGAAATCCACGCGGGCGAGTCCCGAACAACCCAAGGCGCGGAATGCGCCCCGCGCATACGAGCGGGCGTGATCGGCCAGGGATTCCTCCACGGGCGCGGGGATGATCAATTCGGCGCGCCCTTCTTCGTATTTCGCCTCGTAGTCGTACCAGCCCGAGCGCGTCCTGATCTCCATGAGCGGACTGGCGAGGATATCGCCCGGTGAGGGCCCCTCGAGCACGGAGCATTCGATTTCCCGGCCCTGCGCGTGCTCCTCAATCAGGACCTTGTGGTCGAACCGGAAGGCGTCCTCTACCGCGTCGGCGAGTTCTCCGGATTTTTCCACGAGATGGACGCCGACGCTGCTGCCCGAGGATGAGGGTTTGACGAACAGGGGATATCCGATTTTAGAAGCCGCTTCTTCTGAAATGGCGCCGCGACCCGCACCCCAGGTCTCGGGGTATAGCGTAAGGGCCGGCAGAACGGGCAGCCCCGCCGCGCGCAGCACGGCCTTGGCCACGGTCTTGTCCATCGCAATCGCGGACGATGCGCATCCCGAACCCACGAACGGAACCTCCGCCAACTCGAAGAGTCCCTGGAGGGTGCCGTCTTCCCCGAAAGTGCCGTGAATGATCGGGAAAAATACGTCGATATCGATATTTTTATCGCTTGCGGCGTACCGGAGCGGTTTGCCGTTCGGGGTTCCTGAAAAAAGAACCTCCTCGCCGTCACCTGGCGGCGCATCCGGGCCGGGGAGGGCGATCCATGCGCCCGATTTCGTGATGAGCAGGGGGTGGACGTCGTATTTCCCGGGGTCCAATTCCGCCATGATGGCCTTGCCCGAATTGCGGCTTACCTCGTGCTCTGTCGAGCGGCCGCCGAATACCACGCCGACGCTGGTTTTTTGGGGTGCAGACGCCATCTTGGGCGAATCCTTCCTCGCGGGATGCGGGTGAAGCCTTTCAGGTGGGCGTGGGACTTAACGTATCAGTTTCGAGAGGAATTTGAAATCCTCGGTGCCCGCCACGCGGAGCAAATCGAAGAGCGCCTGCTCGGTGGTGGTGGGAATGGCCCCTGCGCGTTCCAGGGCGGAGAGGCCCGTCCGCCAATTCAGCTTCGAGCGCGAACAGGTGGCGTCGGCCACTACGTGAACGATGAAGCCGTTGTCCAGCAGATCGAGCGCCGTCTGGTAGCAGCACACGTGCGTCTCAGCACCCGTGAGCAGTATTTTCGTTCTGCCGGATTCGTGCAGGCGCGGCAAAAAGGCCTCCTCCCCGCAGCAGCTGAACGACATTTTCGCGATGGGGGAGAAATCCGGTATTTTCGCCGCCACCGCATCGACGGTGGGTCCGAGCCCCTTGGGGTATTGCTCCGTGACGAGGACGGGGAAATCGAGGCGAGACGCCGTTTCGGCCAGCGTCAGGATGCGCCCGACGACCTGCGCGCGCACGTTCTCGCTCATGGCGGACATGAGTCTTTCCTGCGCGTCGACGACGAGCAGGAGGCAGTCCCGGGGGTCGAGGCGAAACGAATCGATGTCCGTCATGCGCTCTCCTCAAGCGGGGAAATGATCGAGCCTGCGACGCGCCCTGAACGTCATTCCATGATGCTCTCGGGCGCAAGCCACAGATGCCTCCGCCTCCTGTATGAAGAGCTTACAAGCTGACGCGCAAAGACGAAAAGCGCAGCGCCCCGGTCCTCAAGCATACGATGAACACTATGAGCGAGGCTATTACAGCGTATTCGCGTGGTCAAGGAATGGCTCCAAAGCCTTGCTTCCCGTATTTGTGTGGGATAGCATCGCTCAACAAATTTTTTAGCCATCATGGATATCAACGAGAGGGGAAAACATGCCGGACAAGGCGAAAGTCGTCCTGACCGATTACGTCTGGGAATCTTTGGTTGTGGAGAACGAGATTTTAGGAGATCTGGCCGACATCGTCGCCATGCAGACGAAGGCGCCGGCGGAATTTCTCGCAGATGCCGCCGATTGCGACGCCTTGCTGAACACCTACGCGGGGCCGATCACGCAAGAGGACATGGCGGGGATGCCGCGTTGCAAGATTATCGCACGATACGGCATCGGGGTGGATACGATAGATTTGAACGCCGCCACCGAAGCGGGCATCATCGTGACGAACAACCCCACGTATTGCATCGAGGAGGTCGCCGAGCACACGATGGCGCTCCTGCTCACATCGGCGAGAAAGGTGGCTTTCTACGACAGGCAAGTGCGCGCGGGCGAATGGGCGGTGCCGCCGGGCAAGCCCATGTTCCGACTGGCGGGGGCCACGCTCGGCCTGGTGGGCTTTGGGAACATCGCCCGCATGGTGGCCGTTCGCGCCGCCGCCTTCGGTATGCGGGTCCTGTTCAACGACCCCTTCGTGGAGGAGGGGCAGTTCGATGCGCCGGGCGAGAAGACCGAACTGGCGGATATGTTCGCGAGATCTGATTTCGTCTCCGTCCATCCGCCGTTGATCCCCCAGACGCGCGGTATGATGAACGACGAGGCGTTCGCGCAGATGAAGAGCACCGCCTTCATCATCAATTGCTCGCGCGGGCCCATTATCGACACGGACGCCCTCGTGCGCGCGCTCGATGCGAGTGAGATAGCAGGCTGCGCCCTGGATACGACGGACCCCGAACCCCTGCCCGATCCGCACCCCCTGAGAGGCCGTGAGAACGTGATCATCAACCCGCACGCGGCCTGGTACAGCGAAGAATCCATGGTGGGCTTACAGCAGGGCGCGCCCAACGAGGTGCGGCGCGTTCTGTCCGGCGAATGGCCCGTGAATGTGGTGAACAGGGCCGTCAAGGAGAACAACCGCGCGGGTCTGTAGGTCAAACGCGACCGAGGAGGGAGCGTTTGCCGCGACCGAGAAAACATCGTTACTAGAACCTTGCCTCTCCGGTCGGGTTCGACCGGCATGCGCCGGAATGACGAGTGAGAACCCGGCGTACACTCGGCATCCGAACCGCATTCGCTCTTGACATCGGGCGGTTTCGTCCGTAATAAGAACCTTCGAGTATTGGATATATCCCTATGGTTTCGGCGTCCGACGAGGCCATGCGCCGCCCGTGGCGAAGCCAAGCGAATCGGTTTCATTATTCGTCGTTATGGTGGATAATATATCCGCACGGCGCTTGAAGGTGGATTGCTTTGAGATGCGGAAAGTCGAAAGGTGGTTTCAGCCTGAAAATAGGAGTGTAAAGTTCCTATGAACACTCGTTTGAAAGCCCCTCCGGTGAAGCTGCCCGCCGATTACGAGGAGGAGGCGAAAGAAAAAAAGCCGTTCATTGACCGCAGGCGGTTCATGAACTACACGGGGTGGCTCGGCGTCCTGGGCAGCATCGGTATTTCGCTGCTCGGGTTTTTGCGCTTCATGTTCCCGCGCGTTCTGTTCGAACCCCCCACGGTGTTCAAGGCGGGCAATCCGGCGGATTACGCCGTGGGCGTGGTGGATACGCGGTACGTGAACAGCGAGCGCGTCTGGATCATTCGTGAACAGAACGGGTTCTACGCCCTGAGCGCGATATGCACCCACTTGGGATGCACGCCGAAGTACCTGGGCTCCGAGGACAAGTTCAAGTGCCCGTGTCACGGAAGCGGATTCCGAAGATCCGGCATCAACTTCGAGGGTCCTGCTCCGAGGCCGCTCGATAGACTGAAAATCGGACTGGCCGAGGACGGGCAGTTGCTCATTGATAAGGGCAAGCTTTTTCGCCATGAAAAAGGGGAATGGGGCGCCTCGGGTTCTTTCCTCTTTGTCTGAATAAAGGTTTTCGTATTCGTTTGAAGCAAGCGCGTGGGGGTATATAGATGCCGAGTTTGAAAGAACGCTTGAACCTGGATCAGGTGAAAAAAAATGTTCTTGATTCCCAGGTCTGGAGGTCGATGTTCCGCCACGGGTATGAGGATACGCCGAGAAACCGCGTTCTCATGGTCGTGGACAACCTTTGGCTGCACTTACACCCCACGAAAATCAGGCGCCACGCCATCCGCATCCGCTTCACGTGGTGCATGGGCGGGGTGACGTTTCTGCTGTTCCTCTACCTGGTCGTCACCGGCGTGGTGCTGATGTTCTACTACCGGCCCGTGGGCGAGTACGCCTACGCCGACATCAAGTATCTGGAATTCGACGCCCCCTTCGGCATGTTCATGCGCAACATGCACCGCTGGGCGGCGCACGCCATGGTCATCTCCGTGTGGCTGCACATGATGCGCGTCTTCATGACGGGTTCCTACAAGCCGCCCCGCGAGTTCAACTGGGTCATCGGGGTGTTGCTGCTCACTTTGACCCTCTTGCTCAGCTTCACCGGCTATCTGCTCCCCTGGGATCAGCTGGCCATCTGGGCGGTGACGGTGGGAACCAACATGGCGCGGGCCACGCCCCTGCTGGGGCACGAGGGTCCGTTCGCCGAAATGGTGGGCGTCACGCCGCGATTCGACGCGCGCTCGGCTCTATTGGGCGGAACCATCGTGGGCCCGCCCACGCTTTTGCGGTTTTACGTGCTGCACTGCATCGTCGTTCCTCTGATAGCGGCGATTCTGATGATGGTGCATTTCTGGAGAATCCGAAAAGACGGAGGCATATCCGGGCCTCTCTAGGTTTTTCGGGGCATAATAGGGAAGGACGAGAACATTGGCGAAGGAAGACAAGGTAGTCGGCTCTGCCGATGACATGGCCAAGACGAGTTGGGAGCGGGTGAACGACAAGGTTCACGTGTGGCCCTACCTCACGCGCCTGGAGTTCATGTGCGCGATCATCATCACCGTGCTGCTGGTGGTATGGTCCATCGTGATCGACGCGCCGCTCGAGGAACCGGCGAACCCCTCCGTTACGCCCAACCCCTCGAAGGCGCCGTGGTATTTTCTGGGTCTTCAGGAGATGCTCGTGTATTTCGACCCGTGGATGGCGGGCGTCGTGCTGCCCACCCTCATCATCGTGGGTCTGATGGCCATTCCCTTTATCGACGTGAACCCCAAGGGGAACGGCTACTACACCTTCCACGAGCGCAGATTCGCCATCCTCATCTTCTTGTTCGGTTTTCTGGTCCTGTGGGTGTGGATGGTGGTGCAGGGAACCTTCCTGCGCGGGCCGGGGTGGAACTTCTTCATGCCCTGGGAATACTGGGACCCGCACAAGGTCGTGGCCTTAACGAACGTGGACCTGCCTTACATGCTGGGCTTCAGGAGCTACTTGAGTCAGGCGGCGGCGGGCACCATTATGATTGTGCTCTGGTACGCCACCATACCGGCTTACTATATCTGGCGGCGCGAGCGCATGAAGAACGTAGGACTGGTGCGCTATCTCATCAAGGCGTCGCTCAACATGACGATGATGGGGCTGGTGGCGAAAATGGTGTTGCGCATCGGGTTCAACGTCAAATACGTTCTCGTTACGCCTTGGTTCAACATTTAATAAATTTTTCTTTGAGCGGAGAAGATGGTTCAGGATAGACAGCGAAAACATCTGTGGTGGGACGCCTGCGGCGTGAAAGTGGCCGGGGTCGCTCTGCTCCTCGTCTCGGGCGTGGTGTATCTGCTGGCGTAGGAGATTGAGGGACACGAAACCTAAAAGTTAAGAGACTCCGAAATTAAGAAAACCGCTTCCCGGGCAGGGGGGCGGTTTTTTGTTGGGGCATTGTCCGCATTATGGGATCGGCAAATCCTCCTTCATCAATCGGCTTTGACCCTCATGGGGGAGTGATTACCCGAGATTAGTCCCGACCGGGAAGGGCGAAGCAGTTTTGTAGTAGGGACAACCCCCCGTGGTTGTCCCTCATCAGGATAGGCGCGGAGGCCGGACAGGCACAGGGGCCTGTCCCTACGAGTCTCACCCCGTAGGGGCGCTTCGTGAAGCGCTCGTTTCCTCTGTTTGATTGCATTGCAATCATTATGTAGGGTAGAATTCAACCTATAGGGAGGGCATGACCATGGCGAGCATCACGATCCGCAATCTCGATGACGACGTGAAAACCCGCCTTCGTATGCGGGCGGCGGAGAATGGCCGTTCCATGGAAGAGGAAGCGCGGCTGATCCTGCGCGATGCTGTCGGGCGCAAGCCGGGTTCGCAAAACCTCGCGAGCCTCATCCGCGCCCGGTTCGCGCCCTTGGGCGGCGTGGAACTGGAGTTGCCGCCGCGTGAACCGGCCCGCGAGCCGCCTCGGTTCGATTAAGACGGTGGCGATGATCCTGCTGGACACCAACGTCGTTTCCGAACTGATGCGCCTGTCGACCGATTCGTCCGTCGAGGCGTGGGTTGCGGGACGTCCTGCGGAGGACCTGTTCTTCTCGGCAGTCGGCGAAGCGGAACTGCGCTATGGCGTTGCCGTTATGCCAATGGGTCGGCGACGGGACAGGTTGGCTTCGGAGATCGAAGCCATGCTTCGCGATGATTTCGAAGGCCGCGTGTTGCCCTTCGACAGCGCCGCGGCGCTCGCCTATGCGGAAGTCGCTTCGGCGCGCCGCGCCGCCGGGCGTCCTGCCCCCATGGCCGATACACAGATCGCGGCTATCGCGCGCTCGCGAGGCATGGCGGTGGCGACGCGCAACGTCCGGGATTTTGTAGATATGGGGATTGACGTCATCGACCCGTGGGTGGGTGCGTAAAGGCGTTCCCCGAGTCGGCGACTCACTCCGAAGAGGGCCAGGCCATGTCGTGGGCGTGGAGTATTTCGCGGAGTCTCGAGACGTTGATGAGTTCCATGGGAGCGCCTTCCGAGTATTTCTGCACCTCTTCGGTGAAATATCCCGTCGAAATCAGGATGCCCTTCAAGGCCCTCTCGGCGCGCACGGTGTCGGAGAGGCCGATGACCCGTATCGAGTTCACAAAGTCGCCCTCGGGCACCAGTATGCCGTGGATGATGTAGTCGCCCCCGAGAATGGGGGCGGGGTTGTGCGCCAGGATGTCGATTTCCTCTTCATTCACCCAGTGAATCTCCACGATGCGCATTTTCATGTCTTCGAGCAGGTCGATGAGCATGCGCTCGAACGTCTGTGGAGAAATCCGGCGCAGGGAATCGATTTCCGAATCGTTCGTGTTTTGTTCCGCATCCGCTTCGAGCGCGATGTTCGAGCTCGTTCTCTTGACGAACAAAATGGTGATGAATCCCAGGATGAGCGCGACGAAGATGAGTTCTAGCATGTCGGTTTCCAGAATATGGATGATGGGGAAGGCATCGCGCCGCGGCCGATCATCGGGGGTTCGAGATTCCGCGGGAGAGAGCGAGTGAAGCCCAGAGCGCTTATCGGATCATCTCGTCGTACACGTCGTCTTTCTTGCCCTTTTGAATCAGCTTGTCGTGTCTGAGACCTTGGGAAATGGCCAGCCAGACGAAAAAAGCCAGCAGGGGAATCATGAACCCGATGGGGATGTTGTCGGGCTTTGTCAGAATGGCCAGGAAATTTTCCATATCAAATCCTTTTCAGTCTAGTTGGCGGTAAAAGGCAACGCCGGTATTCTGACGCAAATCCGGGCCGAGGGCAAGAGAATCAGGAACTTCGCTCCCCGAAATGGGAGCGTCGCCTGCGGGATGCCTTGACAACCAGCGCGGGGAATGGAAATATCTTTGGTATTGAGAGGATATCGCCGAGGTGAATTTTATTTTCGGCGAGTCGCCCTGTGAAAAGCGAATTATCCAAGAGGCGCAGATATGACCCACTTCATATTCGACGCTTGCATCGGTTGTTCGATTTGCGAGCCCGTTTGCCCCACGATGGCCATCACGGGCGAGCCGCGCGAGATCTACAAAATCGACCCCACGCTTTGTATCGACTGCGGCGTGTGCGGCAAGTATTGCCCGGCATACGCCATTCAGGACGATATGGGAGACATAATCAAGAATATCAAGCACAAGGAGATGCCCAAGGCATACGTGCTGGAGGAGAACTGCACGGGCTGTATCTGGTGCGTGGACGTTTGCCCGTTCGATTGTATTCGCATGGCGCCCTCCTCCGTAGAGCGCGACCACAGCGCGGTGGCCGTGGTGGATCAGTCCACGTGCGTCGGCTGCCGGCTTTGCGAGGAGATTTGCAACAAGGGCGCTATTATCGTGCCCAAGCACGAAGACGAGTCCGAGTACATGACCCCGTTCATGCACGAATTCGTCACCTCGCCCCTGCGCGCATATTAAGACGAGACCTGTTTGGCCGCGACTCCCCCGATTCGGGGGAGTTTTTTTTTTGAACGGGACCTTCTTGACGCTGTATGGAGGCTCAGGTAGCGTTTTGCCTGAGAAAGGCTCACCTTTACGGGGAGAGCCTGGGTTCGCTCCTTGTCGTCATCGTGAGCGAGCAGGTCGAAAGAAGGGGGAAACCCGTTGCCTCCAGTTCTGACGTCGCGCCCACCCGCCCGGATCATGGACATCGTCGATCTGGTCGAAGAATACTCGCCCGACTGCTCGGATCTGCTCACCACAGCTTATATCTTCACGGCGAAGGTCCATAAGGGACAGTCGCGCATTTCCGGCGAGCCCTACATTTCACATCCATTGGAGGTGGCCCGCATTCTCGCGGAATTGCGCCAGGACCCCGAAACCGTATGCGCGGGGCTGCTCCACGATACCGTGGAGGATACCTCGACTACGATCACGGATATCGACGAGCATTTCGGAAAAGACGTTGCCGAACTCGTCGACGGCGTCACGAAGCTCGCGAAAATCGACGTTTCGAACACCCAGGTTCGACAGGCGGAAAGCTACCGCAAGATGCTGATCGCCATGGCGAAAGACATCCGGGTCATCATCATCAAGCTCGCGGACAGACTCCACAACGCGCTTACGCTCCACCATCTTCCTCAGAAAAGCAGAGAACGCATAGCGCGGGAGACGGCGGAAATATACGCACCGCTCGCCAATCGCATCGGCATCGGCTGGCTCAAGGGCGCGCTTGAGGACGTGGCGTTCAAGCACCTGCGCCCCAAGGAGTTTTTGGAAATCGACGAGATGCTCCGCGACGGCTTAAAAGACCGCGAAGCGTATATGGAACTCATCATCGAGCAGGTGAAGGAGACTCTCGAACTCGAGGACATCGATGGCGCCGCGTCCGCCCGGTTCAAGCTCCATTCCAGTATTTATGAGAAAATGCAGACGCAAAACCTCGATTTCCATCAGGTATACGATATTTGCGGCGTGCGAATCATCGTGGATACCGTGAAGGATTGTTATGCGGTACTGGGGGTTTTACACTCCAAATGGACTCCCATCCCCGGGCGCTTCAAGGATTACATCGCCTTGCCGAAGGCGAATTTATACAAATCTCTCCACACCACGATCCTGGGGCCGTCGGGCCAGAGGGTGGAATTCCAGATTCGCACCCAGGAGATGCACCGGGTGGCGGAGGAGGGGATTGCGGCGCACTGGAAATACAAGGAAGGCGACGAGGTCAAAGAAGACGGCCTGGCCGATAAGTTCGATTGGATCAGGAGAATCGTGGAAAGCCTGAACGAGGAGTCCGATCCGAGGAATCTGGTCGATTCGGTCAAGGTCAATTTGTTTCAGGACGAGGTATTCGTCTTTACGCCCAGAGGCGAGGTGAAGAGCCTTCCGCGCGGGGCGACGCCGGTCGATTTCGCTTTCTCCATCCACACGGAGGTGGGCAGCCACAGCGTGGGAGCGAAGGTCAACGGAAAAATCGCGCCGCTGAGTTCGCTCTTGGAGAATGGCGACATCGTCGAGATCATCACGAACCCGCACCGGAAACCCAGCGCCGACTGGATGAAATTCGTCGTCACGGCCCGAGCGAAGCAGAAAATAAGAAACTGGATAAGGCAGGAGCAACGGGAGCGCTCCCTCACGCTCGGCCAGGAACTCCTTGAACACGAGTTGCGCCGGTGCGTGAAGAAGGAGGAGGTACTGCGGTACATGAAGCCGAAGGAATTGGAGACTGTCGTGCGGTTTTTCGGTGTTCAGACCGATAAGGACCTGCTGGTATCCATTGGCTTCGGGCGCGTATCCGCGCGGCAGGTGGTGCATAAACTGTTGCCCGAACAACTCGTGCGCGAATGGGAGAAGAGAGACAAATCCCGTCTCAGGCGTCTGGTGAACCGGGTGAGCCGCCACAAGAACAAGGCGGGAATCCTCGTAAAAGGCCAGGAAGACGTTTTGATTCGCTACGGAAAATGCTGCCAGCCGATTCCGGGTGACGGGATAGTCGGTTTCATCACGCACGGGCGCGGCGTCACGGTGCACAACGAGAATTGCCCGAACATCAGGTCGTTGATGGATGATCAGGAGCGGCTCGTGGAGGTCTCCTGGGGCGAGATCGAGAAGGATCAGATGCACCTGGTGACGCTCGTGGTCGAAGCGCGCGACAGGCCGGGTGTGCTGGCGAGCTTGAGCGCAGCCATTGCGACTTGTGGAGCGAATATCTCGCGTGTCGAGGCCGAGACTTCCGGGAGCAGTGCGAAGATTCGCCTGGATGTACAGGTGCGCGATCTGACCCAACTCAACGAGGTCGTCAAAAAGGTTCGCGACGAAAAATACATCTTCTCCGTCAACCGCATTGCGCCCGAGGTGGCCCCGCTGAAGGGGATGGTTCCGCAGATTCGCACGGATTAGCTTCGGGTTCTGGGCCACGGATTTCATTCCACAAGCCTTTGTTCGCAACGCGAACGATGCGGGAAACTTCCGGCCCGTTTCATGAATCGATGACGCATACATGACCGACTTGCTCCACCATTCCTGGGAGATTGCGCCTGCCGAAGCGATTCGGGTCCAAAGGGCGCTTGAAAAACGCCTCATCCTGCATCCGCTGTCCACCCCGCCCAAGACAATCGCAGGTGCTGACGTTTCCTGCGAATGGCGCGGGAAATTCGGCGTGGGCGGGGTGGTCGTTTTCTCCTGGCCGGACATGCAGGTAGTCGATGAATCGTTTTATAGCGGGGAATTGCGATTCCCCTACGTGCCGGGGCTGCTCTCTTTCCGGGAAGGTTTTCTGCTCGAAAAGGCTTTTCTGGGTTTAAGCGAAAAGCCGGACCTCGTGATTTTCGACGGACAGGGCACGGCCCATCCCAGGGGGTTGGGAATCGCCGCACACTTAGGCCTGCGCCTGGAACTTCCTTCCATCGGGTGCGCCAAAAGCCGCTTGTTCGGCGACGCCGTAGAGCCGCCGGGCGAGGAGAAGGGAGATTGGCGATTCCTGCATGCGCCCGATGGGCGGAGGGTAGGCGCCGTTCTCAGGACGAGGCGGGGCGTGAAGCCCGTATACGTCTCTCCCGGGCATGGGGTCGACATCGAGGGTTCGGTGAACTGGGTGCTGGAGACCACCTCCCGGTACCGCCTCCCCGAGGTGATACGCGCAGCCCACAAGCGCGTCAACGAGGAGAGAGTCAGGCGAAAGGCGCAATAAAAAAGCGCCCCAAACGAGGCGCTTCTTTTGTGTGTGAATCGGGGTTTAGCTTGGCGATGCGCCTGCGCTTGCCTCTTTTTCCGGTTTTTCCGTCCGGGGCGCTTCGTTCTTCGCGCTGGATTCGGCGGGTTTCAGGAAATTCTTCTCAATCATCAGGTAATCGCGAAGCGCGCGGATTTGCCGATACGCATCTCCCCCGAGGAGTTCTTCGTCGATGGGCTCGCCGTGGCTCTCTATCGTAGCCTTGCCGATGGTTTTTCCGAGATCGGTGGGCGAGGAGATGGTCACCTTTTTCTCATCAAGACCCGTCACCTTGACGAGGTGGGTGTTGCCGCCGACCCGCAAGGTGGCGAATTGCTCTTCCGCCAATTCTGCTTCTTTGGTGGCTTCCAGTTCGTAGATGAACAGGTCGTCTTCCTTCTCTCCCTGGACACCCTTGACGATTTCGGCCTGTAAGCCCGCGCCCTCGAAGAAGTTGGGCATCTTGGTTCCCGGCTGGACTTTGCCCGGATAAATCAACCAGTCGACTATCCAGTCGGGGCGCAGGCGATTCTTGGCGAACGAGAGGTTCGGCGCCGTTGGGGGCTCCTGCCCCGGCGGGGGCGGCCATGCGCCATGACAGGCGAGGCATTCCGCCTTGCCGAAGAGTTCTTTTCCGGCCTTGAAGTTCTCGGTGCTTACTTGTGTGGCGTCGAAATGGGTGTAGGGGTTGAGTTTCGAGTTCAGCGCGGCGAAGTAATCCACGAGCGCGGCTGCATCTTCATTCGGCATCTGGAAGCTGGGCATCCGCACCTTGAGCCACGGCCTGAGCGTCACGACGTTGCGCAGGAAGCCGAAGAACCACTCGGGCTGCACCTTTTTGCCCTCGCCGTTCAGCAATGGCGGGCCGTTCGTTTTCTCTTCATAGAGTCTGAGGAGGTTGCCCCCCCAGTTCTCGATGACGTGGCAGCCGTTGCAATTGTATTTCTCGATCATCCGGCGGCCGTTTTCGATTCGCCGGGCGCGGGTGTCGAGCACCTGGTGGACGATATGCGGCGCGCCGTGCGGCATCATGGAGCGCAGCAGGGTGCGTATGGAGGAGACTTCCACATCCGAGAATTCGAAGTTCGGCATCAGGAGCGTTTCGCGCTCCGTCTGAAAGAGTTTTGGGTTTTTCAGCTTGCCGAACGTCCATGACTCCCAGGTGTGGGGCATATCCACCACGTTGCCGAATGAGAGCTCGAACGGCTTTTTTGCGGCGAAACGCGTCAGGTCCGGTCCGATTTTAGAGAGCGTCTCCGTACCGGGGATGACGTGGCAGCCGAAACAGCCGCGCGTCGCCACGAGTTTCTTGCCGCGCTCGAATGAGGCCGCATCGCCCAGTTTCCGGGGTTTCGGACGTTTGGACTCAGGCGTGAGACTGATGAGGTAAGACGTCACCGCATGCGCTTCCTCGTCCGAGAGGCGGAGGCTGGGCATTTTGGTGTCGTGCCAATACGCTTTTGGATTTTTCAGCCAGTGGAACAACCAGTCGGGCTGGATTTTCGCGCCTATGTTCTGGAGGGCCGGGGCGAAATCGCGGTTGCGGTAAACGATGGGCCTGCCGTTCACGCCCTCGAGGGGCGGACCGAGTTCCAGGTCTTTTTCGTTGCGGATGTGACAACCCAGACAGCCGACGGACTCAAAAATGGACTTTCCTTTTTGAATCTGCGCGGCGTCGTCGAGATTCGGCATTTTGGCCGATTCCACTTTCCGCGGACCTTGCCGCCAGACGTATGTGGAGATATCGAGTGCTTCTTCTTCCGTCAGGCTGAAATAGGGCATGCGGGTGCGCGGATTGTAGTCTTTCGGTTTCTTGATCCAGGAGACGAGCCATGCGGGGGCCACTTTTTCCTGAATTCTCGAGAGGTTCGGCCCCACCTTGCGCAAGCCTTCCGTGCCCGGCAGGGTGTGACAGCCGTTGCATCCCAATTCCCGAACGAGAGAGATTCCGCGTGAAATTTTGGGCGCTTCCGGGATGTTGAATATCTCGGTGTGGCAACTTCTGCATTTGGTTTGCATTTCGCTGCCGTGCAGAAGGGGGTCTTCCCAGAATTGCACGTGTCCGTGGGCCTTATCGACGCTGGTGACGGCCGTTCCCTGTCCGCCGTGGCACAGCGTACAGCCGACCTTGTTGAATTCATGCTTCGAGAGGTAGAGGCGTCTGTTGGGGTGTGTGCGGAACGGTTGCGGCGCGTTCTCGAAGCCCGCCCTGTTGATTCCCAGGTGGCACGTCTGGCACCGCTCCACCTTCATCACCGGTTCTTTGAAATTGTTTCGCTCGTATTCGCGCAAGACGAGCTGGTTGATGTCGTAAGTGCGGCGGGCGATGCCCTGGAGGCGCCGCTCCTGGAAGGAAATCGCGCTCGCTGCCTTTCGTCTCGTCGCCTCGAGCGTCGTCAGTTCTTTTTCCTTGTCCGCTATCTTCGCCTTTATCGCGTCTCTGGCGGCTTCCGCCTTTTCCGCGAGGGGCTTTGCCTGATCAAGCAGGGCTTTGGCTTCCTCGACTTCTTTTTGCTCGGTCTGGTTGTCGTGCCCTTGCCGAATGGCTTCCTGGAGAGAGAAGTAGGATTGATCGTAGAGGGCTTTCCTGATGCCCAGTTCCTGTACTTTCTCGAAGGCGTCGAGTTCGCTCTTCGCGAGTTCTTCCTTGAGGCTTTTGAGTTCTGCGTCGCCGGCGAGTTTTTCTTTTTGGGCGGCGATTTTCTTATCGAGATCGGAAACCCTGGAGCCGGTGGTTTTTCTGAGACCGGCTAGTTCTTTCTCTACCTGGGCTTTCTCATAGATGTTGAATTTTTTCTGGTATTGTTTCCAGGGTCTGCGCGTGAACGCTTCGTCCCATACGGTCCAGAACGTTACGGCGACCATGATGAGTCCTAGAATGAAAAACGGGATAGGACTGGTTTTCTCTTCCGGAGGCTTGAAGTCTCGACCTTGCATTGTGAAAAAACGCTCCCCCCCACCGGCATTCTGAGCGGAAATTCCTGGTTTCTTCGCTAAAATCCGGCTGATTATAGGTATCGGCAAGGCGGGCGTCAACCATAGGGCGAATAGTTTTAATGTAGCCTAATTCCGTCTGAATGCGGGGAGAATGCGCTGAAAATATGTGGTCATTCACGAAGGCGGCGGGTGTCCATGCCCATCGCCGGCCCTGCCCGGAGACTATTCGTTTTGGCTTCGAATGATGCCGGCGAGCCGGCCGATAATGGCTATGGAGATGGTGGGGTGCTCGTGGATCAGTTGGAGGAGAGGGTCTTTCTCGATGCCGAGCAGGGAGGCGTCCTTGCTCGCGCGCGCTCCTGCGCTTCTGCCCTCATCGCCGAACAGCGCGATTTCCCCGAAGGAGGCCGTAGGGCCGAGCGTGGCCAGTATCTTGGGCTCTCCGCTCTCCTGGTTCAGGATGATTTCTATTTCTCCGGCGACGATGACATAGAGATAATCGCAGGGGTCTCCCTGCTCGAAAAGAACGGTTCCCCCTTGTATCTGGATTTCCCTGGAAATGTTGCTCAGTATTTTCAGTTGATCCGCGCTCATCGTCTCGAACATGTTGACGCCTTTCAGAAACAGGGCTTTTTCAATGGTCGAGAGCATGAATTTCTCCTGTCCGGGTAAATTTTCGCCAGATACCCCGTAATGGGCGTGTTCGCGGCGCACCTGAATGCGCACCAATTGACTCTCGTCATTCTCCATGGTTCTCAAAAACGCCTCGATTCCATCTTCATCTTTCCCGATAATTCTCAAGGCGGCAACCGCGGCCTCTCGGATAAACGGGTCCTCATCGGACGCTCTCGCCTTGCATTGCGCGCACCATTCGGCGGTCGAGTCGTCGGCTTCGCTTTCGATGTGTTTCCCCGCCGCATCGATGGCGATGGCCCGGAGCCACGTGTTCCCGGAATTCATGTATGTCCTCAGCACCTCGTCAATCGATGATTCGGGTATTTCCCAGAGTTTCTTGCCTTCGGAAACTTTATCGGCGGTCGAACTCCCCAGAAGCAGAGGCTCGAGCGCCAGAATCAAAAGCCTCGTATTGCCGGACGAGGAGAAGTTCGAGAGCGCCTCGATGGCGATCGCTTTCGAGGAAGAACCTCCCCGGGCGAGGGATTCCGACACCGTGTCCACCGTTTTCTCGTCCCCAATCACCCCCAAGAGTTCCAGCAGTACGAGTTGCCTTTCCTCGACGACATCTTCGAGCGCTTTTCTCAGCATCGTGAACGCGGCTGCGTTTTCCCGGCTCTCGATGACGTGGAGGTGATTGATGACGTCGTACACTTCCCGCAGGTGTTCCACGGCGAATGAGGAGAGGGAATCGACGATTTCCTGCGCGCTCATCTCCCGGGAGCCGTTTTTTGCGTTTTTGAACAAAAACGGGACGAGGAACGAAATCGCGCCTGCGCCTTCGAGAGAGAGGGTTCCTTTGCGTTTCATGTTCTTGAGCGATTCGACCGCCTCTCCCCTCACCAGGGAATCGACGTCCGAGAGGGCGGTCAGGGCGCGCTCGAAATTCTCCCGCACGCCCTTGTTGCCTAGTTGCCGGACCCCTCTGCGCCTGATCGACGCGCTCTTGTCCGTGGTGGCCACGCGGATGACTTCCTCCATCTTCTCCTCATCGACCCCCTGGTTCATGGCCAACGATTCTATCGCCCCCAATGCGGCTTCGCGGACTTTCTCCTCGTTCTGATGAAGATAGGGAATCAAGCGTTTGATGAACCGCGGATTCTGGAGTTCTCCCATACATCGCAAGGCGCAAACCCTGGCCTCGGCATCTTCTTCGCTGAGCATCCGGTGCAGTGTTTGCAGGCCGTTGGCGAGCCAGAACAGATCGTCGGAGCGCACGAGCAGTTGAACGGCGCGGGCCCTGACTTCCGGGGAGCGGCTCTCCAGATTTTCATGAACCAAATCCGCCGTCTCGTCGTTAAGCCCGAGCGTTTCCGCCGCATCCATGGCGGCGCATTGAATGGCGGGATCTTGCGATGCGAGATATTCCTCCAGCAAGGCCCGCATTTTCTCGTCTTCTCCGGCCCCGGGAACATTGGCGAGAATTTTCAGCAATTCGGCCGTCGTATATCCTTTCCGCCGGGGAATTTCTTCGAGAATAATCTGGAAAGTTTCGCTTCTCCCGCCATCGGCCATCATCTGGGCGGTGAAGACGCACAGATCGTCATCCCCTTCGCGTATGTTCCTTCTGAGTATCGCCATGCTCTCATCGTCAACCGGCCCGAAACCTTCCTTGGCGTAACGGAACAATCCCAGATTTCTCTCCTCGAGCATCCTGCGCAGGGCGGCGCCGTATTCATGGCGCACGAAGAAGCCGGTGGCCAGATAGGCGAACGCGATGAACAAGGAGATGAGAGCCACCCAGCCGGGGCTGAGCGGGAAGAGGGCGAGGCCGGTCGGCTTGATGATGAGGAGTGTGACGCCGCTGACGATGCTGGCCACGGCGACTACCTGGCCCGCGACGAACGCGCCGACCCGCGCGCGGATTGACGGGGAAACGGCGTTGTAGAGCAGGGCGTTGATGGCGTTTCTGATGGATTCCTGGAGGTTTTTGTTGTTGAAGCGCAGGAAAACGGCGGAATAGAAGCCGGGCGAAATCGCCATGCCGATGAGGCCGACGATGGTGGTCAGCGGGTATAGGAG
This sequence comes from bacterium, assembly GCA_965218735.1. GTDB lineage: Bacteria > UBA8248 > UBA8248 > UBA8248 > UBA8248 > Bin107. Next base: position 326,182 of record CBDCMA010000008.1, read on the forward strand.
GTTCGCCGTGCCCAGGCCGAGCCGCTTGATGATGCGCGGGGTGATGAACGTCTGAACGATAAGGGAAAAAGCGCTTCCGATGGCGGTGAAATACCCGAGAAACGAGGCGAGTTGCGCGCGGTCGGCAAAGACTTCACGAAAGATGAGGCTGTATTGAAAGTCCTGAAAACTTCTGAGAATCACCACGATGAAGCTGAACAGGGCGAATGCGCACACGTATCTGTTCGTCCTGAGGAGTGCGAGATTGCCTTCTCTCGGCGCCGTCTTGCTCGTCTTGCGTTTGCGTGGGACCGCATCCTCGATGAGGTGGTCGCGAAGCCGCCATTCGGCGTATTGCACCACGCCGATGCTGATGATGATGGCTCCAAGCCACACATAGAGCAGATTCGAGACGCTCCCCAGGACGGGGATGAGCACCGGAATGGCCAAGCCGCCCAGTATGCCGCCGTAGCGGCCTCCCGTCAGAATAATCGGAACGAGGCGCTTTGATTGCAGAACGTCGAGATACTGTCCGTACAAGGCGCGGAAATTGTTCGGCAGCATGTTCGTGAACATCACGAACAGGGTGTGGAGAAGCGGGAATGCGATGGGCATGGCGTAGGCGCGTATATCGGCGAAGATGAGCAGCCTGATGCCGAAGACGAGTGCGATGAAAAAAATCAAAACGGCCTTGAACATCGCCGGAATGGAGAGTTTCTCGGTCAGAGAGGAGTAGAAGGTGCTGATGAAAATAATCATCAGGGCGTTGAATATATACATATAGGGGAGAAAACCGGGGCCGACTTCGGAGAGGAACAATGCTTCGGATACGGTGAGGCCGATGGAGAACTGGATCCCTATCAGGAAGTAGAACAAGAAGAACACGGAGAAAACGAGCAACTCTTCCTGCTGGATGTTGAATGCTTTTTTGAGGAACTTCGCCATGGCAACCACTTTTAGGGCGACGGATTTGGGTTCGCGCGTATCTCGCCCTCTAAGGTTCCTGGAACATAGGCGATGCTGAACCGTTTGATTCTAACTTAGAATTTTTGAGATTTCCATGAGTAGAACGACAAGGCATCCTCTGTCCACGCCGCGCAGTTTTCGGAAAATCTCTCCCAGCGGCTGTTGGCGCATTGGGCGCGGACGGGATCGGCGTTGCCCTCGGCGATCAGACCGTTCAGTGGCGAGAGGTCGAATTCGGCCCGAACCGGAATTCTGCCGCGCTCCCCGGGATCGACGAGAGACAAAAAGCGCGCAAACGCATGGAAGGCGCCCCGAATCTTTTCGCACAATTGCTCCGCACCTCCCGCGTATGCGACCAGGGCGGGGACCAAAGGCGCGTAGCGGTTCAGTTCCATACCGCCTTCGGTGCGGTTCGTGATGCTGTCGACGCCGACGACACCGATGGAATCGTCCGAAAATTCCACCGGAAACAGCCTGGCGTACAGCGTTTCCACAACGGGTCCCCGGCGGCTGAGCCTGAGATGGACGCGAACGCTGAACAGGCCGAAATCAATCCAGTTGCATAAGAGCGGGAGGTAGCGGGCGCCGAATGCCTGCTCGTAGTTCTCGATGGCGCTCGCCAGGAGACGAAGCGAATCTGCCCGGGAGCGCGATGATTCACGCAGCCCGGACTCGAGTCTGGGTCCGCAGTTTCTGAGCATTTGCCCCAAAACGTGGGGGAGGTCGCCGTCTCCCGCCTTTCGGGTCTTGATGTAGGCTTTCGAGGTCGCCGGGCTGGCCTGGAAGCGATCGACGAGCCAGCCTAGCGCCCGAAGGTGGTCGTGGTTCTCCGGTTCGAGAGACAAGGGCAGGGGCATCATCTTGTCCGCCGCGACTCCGAGTTTGGTTAAATCCGGAAGCCCGAATCCGTTAGGGTAGACATCGAGCCGAAAACATCCGCGCCCACCACCGCCTTCCTGGGGTTTGACGAAGAAAGTGCCCGTATCCCACTTCTTCGCCAGTGCGGACGCCGCATCCAAAATGGCGGCGGCGGTGTCTTCCGCTCTCCCGCCGTTTAGTTTCACCACCTCGTAATCGGTCGTCAGCCGATGCCCATGACCATTCGCCGCCGGGTTTTTCTCGTTCGCGCCGCTTCCATTCAAGAGCTCATACGTGGTTTTTTTGTTGGACAGCGGCCCGCCGGGAGCGGTGAGCGGCCCTGGTACGACGACGACTCCCCGGGACTCCAGAACCCTGGCCAGGGTGGCGTCGTAGAGGCTTCTTTGCGCCGTCTGGCTGATGACGAGCAGTTCTCCGGGCGCCCTGGATGCGCGCGCCAAAAGCTCTTCTCTGCGGTTCAGAACCTTGACGGGGATGGACAGCTCCAGCCGGTTCAAATGCGCGCTCATCACCCGCGCCGTTTCCATGGTGAGGGGCAGCCGGCTCGGGGAGCCGTCCAGCAAAAGGATCTCTCCCGGACGCCGGGCGGGCGGCGCGTCTTCGCGGATGCGCAGACTTGCGAACCCGGGCTCGCGTGACGCCCAGTGATTGAGGCTGTCGATAAGGGTTTCGTTCAAATCGCCGGCGTCCGAATCGAATTCTTCGCTCACGCGGTACAAATCCCAGACGCCGCCGCTCGCATCGGGCGTGAGATGGTAGAGAGAAGGGTCCCTGGCGATGGGTGAATGATTGGTTGTCTTATGCGGGGACACGGTTTCGCTCTTGATTCTCAGAACGTGGATTTGCGCTGGTGCATGAAATGTTTGACCACCCAGTCTGCAATTGCGCCGCCAACGGCCTTGTCGTTAGCGAGAGAGGAGCGGTTCGGAGCGATGCAACTCAGGGCGCGTATCCCCGTCATGCGGTACGCCTCTTCGCGTGCGTGCTCTTCGTTGGCGAGTCTTCCGGAAATGAGCATGTTTTCCTCATCTACCTCCAAATGGCTTCGGATCCAATGAACGATGAGCGTTGATTCGAGCGTATCACATGCGCAGATGATCAAGCCTCTGCGCGCGAGCCAGTTTTTCACCCAGGGGTCGCTCGCTACGTGGAGGCTGGCGTCCGAGGAGGGAGAATCCGCCAATTCCGCAATAACAATCTCTCCTTTCGAGCAAGCGTGGCGAAGCAGGTTCTGGGCGCATCGCCTGACTCTGCCGCTCGATACGCCGCAAGTGGAGGATAGTCCCGCATCGACGAAATCCCAGCCGAGTCTCGTGGAATCGAAAAACCCGAGAGGTCTCCCGTAATTCACCTCCATCAGATCCCGCATGCGTCCCGTTCCGGTGAGCTTCGCGTATGAGGCGCGGATGCCCGAGGAATGCAAAGCGGAAGCGAGAGAAGACGCGCAGGTCGTTTTGCCCACGTCCATCTCGGAGCCTGCGATCAAGACGATGGGGGCGCTGGGGATTCCTTCCTCATCAACGGGGCACCGGGTGTCGGGGATGACGGGCAGGTGGGGAAGCTGGGCGGGTTTCCCGTGCAATGGAATGCTTCCTTTCACTTCTATTTTCACGCATGGCGTTTGAGGGTTCCCGCACACCCCGGCGACGCCGCCGACGTTCAACAGGTCCAATACCGTCCCGGGTGCGGAGGGCGAGTCCGGTTCCCGGCCCGAAATGCTGCGGTTCGCATAGCGCCCGCCAATCGCTACGGCCACGTTCATTTTTTTCTGCAGCTTCATTTCACTCGTCTTCCAAGCGCCCTGCGTTCCCTGGAGGGCCTCCAGTGTTTCCAGACGATCGATGGGAGCGTTTTCGGGGACATCGACGACTTCACCCAAGGCGATTCCGTTGGAAGGAACGGGCTGCGGGTCGGGCGTGAAATCCGTCTGAAGCGCATACGGGCTTTCAGGGGACAGGAACAATCCTCGTGCGGTGGATGCGAAAAAATTTACTCTCAATTTTCTACTATGTCCTAAGCAGGAGAAAGAGCAAGGTGGCGAATGAATGTATGTATCATTTCTTGCGCGTCTGGGGATATCTGTTTTCCCCCTCCTTCATAGATCGATGAAACGCCCTCGAGCTTACAGAACGTTCCCCTCGGTTCTACTATGGTGCCTTTCGCCGGAGGAGAGCAAGTAACCAGAACCTCATCTTGTTCCTGCACCTCACGCAAACGATGCCCGTGCCTGATGAATTCGGGGCTCTTTTTTTTGAGGGTGTAAATTCCAGGCGCCAGCGAGTGGCCGATTTTTACTCTGGAGGCGCTCGTGTTTCGAATCAAAAGCTGAAAACCGGATAAATCCGGTTGATCGAGATGGGCGAGCAAATCAGGGTGCGCGTCGATATCGTCGCTGCGATCAAGAAATTCCGCCAAATGCCAATAGGTGGTGGTGGGGGCGTTGCTATGGATTTCTTCGAGTTCGGTCATCAATTGGGTGGTTCCCAGCACGCGCGGGTTGAGTTCGATGGCGTAGGGTTCGTCCCGATGGACGATGAAATCGACGCCGTATATCCCCCTGTAACCCGCCTCCGCTATCCAGTCTCCGATCTTGAGGGTGGCTTCCTCGATTTTCCGCCGACTCTCCCGTGAAACCTGCCGATACGCTGCGTAGTCGCTACCGGCGTAATCGAAGCGGTGCATCGAGCAGCCGGGAATTCCCGTGAACATCACCGAAGGGTGGGACATCCTGGGTTTTTCGTTGCAAATCACCCCCGCTGCGCCGAGAGCGGGGCCATCCAGGAATGCGGTCACGATCACCAGCGCATCGGGACCCAGTTTTTCGATGAGTTCATTTCTCTTGTGGGAGAGCGCCTGGGTTGAGTCGATGAGGTGCGTCTGGTTGCCGGATGAACCAATTCTCTCCGAAATAATCATGACGGGTCCGAATTCTTCGAGCTCTTTGGCGCCGAGGCTTCCCAGGGCCACCACTTCGCCCGGAGGAACGCCGAGCCCCGCTTCGACGGCCCGGCGACGGAACAATACCTTGTCGTCGAATCGCGATTTGAGCTCCACGGGATTCGCCAGAATGCGGAGCCTCCCCCCGGCTTCTTCTGCGAGTTGGCCGAGAAATTCCGTGGAACGATAGGGGATGATGTACTGGGGTTTGTCCCCTTGCGAGAGAAATTCACGAATTTGCGGCCCCAGGGCTCCTTCGTACGCTTCTACGAGTGATGAATGCGTCCACACGATTCGTTTTTTTCGGCCGCGTTCTACGGCGAAATAACGGAGGCGTTTGTCCCATTCGGGTCCGTCGATCCCGTAATCACAGGCAATGAGGAAATCGAGGGGGACGATGTTTTCCACGGTAATCGAATCGGTGGAGCGCAGCCCCTGGAAGCCGAACATCGAGCCGGCCGGAACTGCCGACATCAACATCGCGTTAAAATCATCTTTTGTGTATCGAGACAAGAAAAGCATCCCTTTATGAAAAATCATCACAAACAGGCAGCCGATTCCAAAACGAAAAACAGGAGATTCTAATTCGGTAGCTGCATGGATATCAAATGATATTTCGATGTTTCAGGAGCGGGCGGTTTCAGTGTCCCCGCTTCTGCAACTCACCCCGCGCTATGCTAGGATGTGTGTGTTTCACACCCCGATACGTCACTTGGACGCGAGAGAGTTCCTGCATGTCGGAAGAGAGAGAAATGCCCGAATCGGCTTTTGATGCGGGTGAATACCCTATTATGTCGGCATCGGAGCTGAGGTGGGCAAAATTTCGGCGAAGCATGGTGCGCGCCAAACCGGCGATGCTCGGCGGCGTTTTTCTCATCCTGCTCGTCGTCGTGTCTCTTTCGGCCCCGCTCATCGCGCCGCAAAACCCGCGCAAAGTGGATGTCAATCTGCGCCTGAAACCTCCCGTGTGGGTGGAGGGAGGTAGTGTGCGTTATGTGCTGGGAACCGATGCGCTGGGCCGGGATGTCTTGAGCCGGCTCATTTACGGGGGCCGCGTCTCCATTCTGGTGGGTTTGAGTTCGGTGGTGATTTCAGGGGTGATCGGCATCGTCCTGGGCCTCGTTTCGGGCTTTTTCGGCGGGAAAATAGACGATCTCATCAGCGGGTTTTCTGAAATTCAACTGGCGTTTCCCTTCATTCTTCTCGCCATCACGATCATGGCGGTCATCGGGCCGGGTCTTCTCAACATCATCATCGTGCTAGGGATCAGCCGGTGGGTGGCCTACGGCCGCGTGGTCAGAGGACAGGTCATCTCGATCAGGGAGCGGGAATACATCGAAGCCACACGCGCCCTCGGCTATCCTATATATCGCGTTTTATTCATGCAGATTTTGCCCAATACCTTGTCCCCGCTCATCGTTATCGCCACCTTCGCCGTGGCGGGAAACATTATTTCCGAATCTTCGCTGAGTTTTTTAGGTCTCGGTGTTCCGCCTTCGGTCGTTACCTGGGGGGGCATGTTGTCCGAGGGGCGCGAATATCTGCGCGGCGCCTGGTGGATGGCGACTTTCCCGGGTCTCGCCATCATGGCGACGGTGTTGAGCATCAACCTCATCGGCGACTGGCTGCGGGACTACATGGACCCCCGCCTCGGCGATGATATGTAGCCGATATCAGTTTTCTGAAGGGAATTTGTGCATGAAGAGGCTTCTGCTCGGTGGAATTTGCCTGTTGCTTTTAGGGATCGCCGCCTGCGGTCGCGAAGCGAAAAAGGGGCCGTTTACGGTCCTCCTCTCTGTGGAGGCCAATACGCTGGACCCTCATTTCGCCACTGCCACCATCGAGTGGAGCATATTGATGAACATGTTCGACCCTCTCATCGAGCGGCGCGACGACATGCGGCTTGCGCCCGCCCTGGCCGAGCGCTGGGAGGTGGACGAGACGAAAAAGGTCTGGACGTTTCATCTGCGCAAGGGGGTGAAGTTCCATAACGGCGAACCGTTCGACTCTGAATCGGTGCGATACACGTTCGAGCGCATGCGCGACAAGAAGCTCAAGCCCCGCATCACGGTGTACCGGCGGATTTTCCTGAACAGGATAGAAAAAGTGGATTCCCACACCGTGAAGATTCATACGAAGCGCCCGGTCGCCACCCTGCCGGTGTGGATGGTGAACGCGTTCATGCTGCCGCCGAAATATTATTCATCCACTCCGCCCAAGGAATTGCTCAGAAAGCCCGTAGGCACGGGGCCGTACAAGCTGGTGAAATGGATCAAGGACGACCGCATAGAGATGGAGGCCAACGAGGGCTGGTGGCGGGGTGAGCCTGCGATAGAAAAGGTGGTCTGGCGGCCGGTGTCCGAGGCTTCGGCCCGCATAGGGGAGCTCGAAACGGGCGGGGCCGACGTCATCATGAACATCTCGCCCGATCAGTCGAAAACCATCCTGGCGAGGGAAGAGGGTCTTCAGTTAAAGGGGGCTCGGGGAGGACGCAGGATTTATCTGGGGATTCGCACGGACCATGGGGTGCTGGGCGATGTGCGCGTCCGCCGGGCGCTGAACTACGCGGTTGATTTCGGAGCTATCGTCAAGAACGTATTTATGGGTCATGGCTCGCGGATGAGGAGCATCGTGAACGCCCCGAACGCCGACCCGAAAATGAAGGCGTACGCCTACGATCCCCAAAAGGCGAAAGCGCTCCTCGCCGAGGCCGGCTTGAAGGACACGAATGGAGACGGCGTTCTGGAGGTGAATGGGAAACCATTTGAGATAAAACTTGAAGTTCCTGCATCCAGGTATTTGAAAGGAAAGGATATATCGGAATTCATAGCAGCTTATTTCCGCGCCGTGGGCGTCCGGGTGGAGGTCATTCCCCTGGAGTGGTCCGTTTTCCTCGCCAGAAGAAGAAAAAAGACGCTGGCGCCCCTGTATTTTCACGGATTCAGTTCCGCTTTCAACGAAGAACTCGATTTGGGCGTGCTGCGCCCCAACCTTTTCGCCAACCTCACCGCCTGGAGAAACCGGGAGTTTGTGGAAAACTACAAGAAGCTCGGCCAGGCGTTCGACCCCGATGAGCGCAGGCGGATCAGCTACCGGATGCAGCGTATCGTTCATGAGGAAAGCCCCTGGGTGTTTCTCTGGAACCAGTATGATTTTTTCGGCCTCAGCGCCAGAACGCAGTGGACTCCCAGGCCGGATGAGAGAATCTACCTGCCCGCGATTCGGCTCAAAGAAGCGAAAGAGTAGACGATGAGCGCCTATCTTTTCAGACGAGTCATCCGGGCCGTCGTGGTCGTGGCCGGTGTGAGCTTCATCTCGTTCGCCGTCTTGTTCCTATCGGGCGACCCGACGGACACTATGGTGGGCGAGGACTGGACGGTTCAGGAGGTGAAGCAACTACGCCAGGACATGGGACTGGACAAGCCCTGGTTCGTGCAATACGGGCGATACGTGGGCCGTGCCGTGCAGGGTGATTTCGGCGAAAGCCTGCGCTATCGCCAGCCCGCGTTCGAACTCATCATGGAGCGTCTGCCCGCGACTCTGGAACTCGCCCTCGTGGCGCTCGTTCTCTCGATTATCCTGGCGTTTCCGTTGGGGGTCGTGAGCGCGACGCAGCGCGGTTCTCCGTATGATCATGGGGGAATGCTTTTCGCGCTCCTGGGACAATCCATGCCCGTTTTCTGGCTCGGGCTGATGCTGATCCTGATCTTCGGGGTGCACTTGAGGTGGCTGCCGGTCAGCGGGAGAAGCGGCTGGGAGCATCTCATATTGCCCGCCATCGCGCTTTCCACGTATTCAATCGCCAGAAACACGCGGGTGGTCAGAAGCTCGATGCTGGAGGTGCTCCGGCATGAATACGTGAAGACCGCGCGCGCCAAGGGTCTCTCCGAGTGGATCGTCATCAACCTGCACGTGCTCAGAAACTCCATGATTCCGGTGATCACGATAATCGGCCTGGAATTCGGGCATCTGCTGGGAGGAGCGGTGATCGTCGAGACGATTTTCTCCTGGCCGGGCGTGGGGAGGCTCCTGATTCAGGCGGTCTACGCCAAGGATTTTCCCCTGGTGCAGGCCTCGGTGACCATCACCGCCCTGATATTCGTATCCTTGAACCTCATTGTCGATCTGATGTATTCCGTCCTCGATCCCAGGGTGAGGCTGCATTGAGCCGGACTGCGTATTTCTGGACGCCAGAATCGCTTCTGCACGACAACGGCCGCCATGTGGAGAATATCGAGCGCGCCAAGCGCCTGACGCCCGAGAGGATCGCTGGCCGAGTCCCGGCCTTGAGACACATGGAGATTACGCCCCACGACGCCCATAAGTGGGTATTGCGGGTGCATGAGGAATCGCACCACCGCTTCGTTCTTGAGGCGTGTGCGAGCGGCAAGTGCATTTTGGATGGCGGCGACACGCAGGCCGGCCCCGGAAGCTATGAGGCGGCGCTCGCCGCCGTGGATGCGGCCTTGAGTGCTGCGGACGCCGTCATGGCCGGTGAGGTGGATAACGCCTTTTGCGCCGCAAGGCCGCCCGGCCACCACGCCTTGCCCTATCAATCGATGGGTTTTTGCCTGTTCGCCACCGCGTCCATCCTGGTGCGGTATCTACAGGAAAAACATGGCCTCCGGAGAATCGCCGTGGTGGATTGGGACGTGCACCACGGAAACGGAACGCAGCATATCTTCTGGCGCGACCCGGATGTGCTTTTCATCTCCCTGCATCAACATCCCCACTATCCCGGCACGGGGCTTGCGGATGAGGTGGGAGAAGGGGAAGGCCAGGGCAAGACGCTGAACGTTCCCGTAGCGGCGGGAACGCCTGAGGAAGAGTATCTGGCGAAATTCGAGGAGAGCGTCATCCCTGCCGTCGAGGCGCACGGGCCGGAGGCTATCGTCGTATCGGCGGGTTTCGACGCGCACCGTGACGATCCTCTCGGAGGGCTGATGATTACCGAAGCCGGATTCGCTCAATTGACCAGGTGGGTGAAGACGCTTGCGGGGGACCTCTGCTCGGGTCGCCTCATCTGCTTGCTCGAGGGCGGATATAATCTCGATGCCCTGGAGCGTTCCGTCGCAGCGCACGTACGAGAACTCTCCGCGTAATGGTTTTTCGCGGTGGGTTTATGAAAATTTCCTGAAATTTAGTTGACTAACTAACTAAAAAATATTATATATGCCTTGTGTATCGAGTTCGGCCTGGTTTCGGTGTATTTGTTCGACGAGGCGGGTTTTCAACTTCAAGAGGGGGAGAGAGAAGATGGAAGCGACTGCGGCGCCCCCCAAGGGCCCAAAGGCGTCCGCGACGAAAGAGAAAATCATAGAAGCGGCCGCAAGGCTCGTCTACCACAGGGGGTTTCACGCCACTTCGCTGGATATGGTGGCGCAAGCCGCCCGGGTGAACCGGGGGAGCCTGTATTATTTTTTCCGCTCCAAGAAGAACCTGGGGCTTGCCGTCATCGATCACTATGAATCTCTTCTTCATCAAAACTACCTCTCCCCCTCGTTTGATGCGCAAGTGAAGGGGCGTGAGAAAATAAGGCGTCTGGCGGAACTTTACGCCCACATGCCGATGCAGGATTCCCCGTGCTGCGGATGCCCCATCGGGAACCTGTCGCTCGAACTCAGCGCCCTGGATGAGGAGATGCGCCTGCGGCTCAAAGGGGTTTGGGAGAAAGTTTTCGAGAAAATCGCAGGCGTCCTGGCGCAGTCGCAAGATGAGGGAGAACTCCCGGGAGATGTCGCCCCGCTCGTATATGCGCGTTCTTTTTTCTCACAAATACAGGGCGCGCATATCATTGCGAGGTGCTCTCGGGATGAGGCATCTTTATACGAAGATTGCGAGCGTGCCTTCATGAGCCTGCCCTGGGCGCCGGACGGGGAGTGGAAATGAACACGGAAGATCGCGAATACAGGCCCGGAAGTCTCCCGCGCTCCAGGAGGTGGCGATGGCTCGTCTGGTGCGTTTTTCTGCTGGGCGCCGCCCTCGCATGGCTGTTCGCAGAGCGCTATTTCGGTGGCATCCATGATCCGGACGCCGTGCCCCGCGTCGTTACCCCGCGCGGCGATCTCGCCGCCGAGGAAAAATCCAACATAGAGCTTTTCCGCCTCTCCTCCCCGTCGGTCGTCTACATCACGAGGCTGGCGATGAGGCGCGACAGGTTCAGCCTCAACATGTTCGAGATTCCGCAAGGCACGGGTTCGGGCTTCGTCTGGAACGGTCAGGGGCACATCATCACGAACTATCACGTCGTTCAGGGGACGAGCTCTCTGCGCGTTACCCTGGCGGATAACTCCGAGTGGGATGCGCGCGTGGTGGGAGTATCGCCGGATCAGGATTTGGCGGTTCTCTTCATCAACGCGCCGAGAAGCCGGCTGAAGCCGATCGTTATCGGCCAGTCGGACAACTTGCAGGTGGGCCAAAGGGTGTTCGCCATCGGGAATCCTTTCGGGCTGGACCAAACGCTCACGACGGGGATAATCAGCGCTCTGGGGCGTGAGATAGACGGCGTATCGGGCCGCAAGATAAGCGGCGTCATCCAAACCGACGCCGCGATCAATCCGGGCAATTCCGGGGGACCTCTCCTCGACAGCGCGGGGCGCCTCATAGGCGTCAACACCGCCATTTTCAGCCCATCCGGCTCCAATGCGGGTATCGGTTTCGCGGTTCCCGTGGATACCGTGAACAGGGTGGCGCCTCAACTGATTCGCCACGGCCGCGTCATCAGGCCGGGTCTCGGCATTCACGTAGCCGACAGGGGAACGGCGGAGCGCCTGGGAATACGAGGGGTGTTGATCCTTCGCGTGCAAAAAGGCAGCGTGGCCGAGGCCGTGGGGTTGCGCGGTACGGGAAGAAGCAAGGGAGGCCGACTCGTGCTCGGGGACGTGATTGTCGGCGTGGCGGAGAAATCCGTTGCCTCGCTCGATGATTTATTGGACGTGCTGGATGCGCATAAGGTGGGCGACGTCGTGGAAGTGCACTTGATGCGCGATGGGAAGCCTATGAGCGTGACCGCAAAACTGCAGGCCTTGAACTAGGGGTGTGATATGTCGATTCATTCGATCCCCGAAAAATTGGAGATTCCGGTCGAGGGCATGTCGTGCGCCGCATGTTCCGCAAGGTTGGAAAAGCGACTGGGCGCGCTCGATGGCGTATTGCGCGCCAATGTGAATTTGACGCTGGCGCGCGCGCAAGTCGAATTCATTCCCGCCCAGGTAACGCCCGCCGATATTGCTGAAAGGGTCCAAAAAACAGGTTTTCGCGTTCCGCATTCCCAAGTCGAACTCGCCATAGAAGGGTTGGAAAACACGACGGATACCGCCCGCCTGGAGGAGCGATTAAACGGGCTCGATGGCGTTTTATCCTCCAGTGTGGACCACATGAGGGGCCGTGGCCGGGTCGAATTCCAGCCGGCTGTCGTTTCTTCCGATGAGATTCTCGAATACGTGGAGCAGGCGGGGTATCCGGCCCATCTCGTGATGGATGAAGAGCAAGACGCGGAAAAACTTAAAAAAGAGCGGCAGCTTCAAAAGAATATACGTCTTTTGCTCCTCTCCGCGGTTTTATCCGCACCGCTTCTCATACAGATGGGGAGCATGCTCCCGGGCGCAGGGGGTTGGGAATTACCGAGGTTGTGGCAATTCGCACTCGCCACGCCCGTGCAGTTCATCGTGGGCTGGCGGTTTTACCGGGGGGCGTACCATTCGCTGATGGGCGGTGGCGCGAATATGGACGTTCTCGTCGCCCTGGGCACGAGCGCGGCGTGGCTGCACAGCAGCGTGGTGACCCTGTGGGGCTTGAGCGCGAACCATGTGTATTTCGAGGCGTCCGCGATTCTGATTACGCTCATTTTGCTCGGAAAGGTGCTCGAAGAGCGCGCCATGGGGAAAACTTCCGAGGCGATTAAGAAATTGATGGGGCTTCAGGCGAAGACGGCGCGCATACTCCGCGACGGAGAGGAGCACGAGGTCCCCGTAAATCACGTCCGGGTTGGCGACGTCGTGATGGTGCGGCCGGGCGAGAAATACCCTGTGGACGGGATTATCCTGGAGGGTGCGACTTCCGTGGATGAGTCGATGCTCACGGGCGAGAGCATTCCCGTGGAAAAAAAAGTGGGGGACGGCGTTACCGGGGCCACGCTCAACATCGACGGAGCGGTGAAGTTCCGGGCTGTGAGGGTGGGAAAAGAAACGCTGCTGGCCCAGATAATACGCATGGTGGAGCAGGCGCAAGGCTCCAAGGCCCCGATCCAGCGCACGGCGGACAGGGTTTCGGGCATTTTCGTGCCCGTCGTGCTGCTAATCGCGGTCGCCACGTATGTTCTATGGGACGCCGTGGGGCCGTTCGCGCCCGCGTTGATAAACGCCGTCGCCGTTTTGGTCATCGCGTGCCCGTGCGCCTTGGGGCTGGCGACTCCTACGGCCATCATGGTGGGCACGGGAAAAGGGGCCGAGGCGGGCATTCTCATCAAAGGCGGCGAGTCTCTGGAAACGGCGCACAAGCTGGGCGCCATCGTCATGGACAAGACGGGCACGCTGACCCGGGGAGCCCCCGTGGTGACCGACATTTTGCCGCTGAACGGGTTGTCCGAAGGGGAGTTGCTCAGGCTCGCGGCGAGTGCGGAGCACGGCTCGGAGCATCCTTTGGGCAAATCGATAGTGGATGAGGCCGAAGCGCGCGGCGCGGAACTGTTCGAAATGCGTGATTTTAGAGCCTACCCGGGGCATGGGCTAAAAGCGGAGGTAGGGGGACGAAAAATCTATCTGGGCAACGAAAAGTTCATGGCGGAGCATGGCGTGGGCGCGCCTCCTCACATCGATGAGATTCGCAATCTCGAATCTCAAGGGAAAACCGTCGTGCTTATCGCCGATGTGGAAGGCTTGCTGGGCGCCATCGGCGTCGCCGATACCCTGAAGGAGAACTCGGCAGAGGCGGTCGAATCGCTCCAGCGTATGGGAATCGAGGTCTACATGATGACGGGCGACAACGAGCGAACGGCGCAAGCCATGGCGGCGCAGGCGGGCATTCGCCACGTCATGGCGGGCGTGATGCCGGATGAGAAGGCCGCGATGGTGGAGCAACTCAGGAGAGGCGACAAAAAGGTGGGCATGGTGGGCGACGGCATCAACGACGCCCCGGCTCTGGCCGCTGCGGACGTGGGGTTCGCGATCGGCACGGGGACGGACATCGCCATGGAGGCATCGGACATTACGCTGATGCAGGGCGATTTGATGGGCGTCGTGGCGGGAATTCACCTGTCGAAGACCGTGATGCGTAAAATTCGCCAAAACCTGTTTTGGGCGTTTTTCTACAACGTTCTCGGCATACCCCTGGCGGCGCTTGGATTTTTAAGCCCCGTCCTCGCGGGGGCGGCCATGGCGTTTAGTTCCGTATCCGTCGTGTCGAACACCTTGTTGCTGAAAAACTGGAAGCCCACCCATGCGGGGAGTGTGGACTAGATTTCAGCGGGCGGCTTGCCGCGGGGCCATTGTTTTCTCGCCCGAGGCATGTTCTGGAAGTAATTCCGGAGTCGGTGCGGACCCTGTATCGACTCGGTTTTCTTGACTGGAGAGAGATGAAAATGGAAAAAGTGGAGATTACTGTAGGCGGAATGAGTTGTGAGATCTGCCAATCCGCAGTTCACGAGGCGCTCAGTGGTGTAAAAGGCGTGGCCGAGACTGTGGTTGATTTAAAAGGAGGCAAGGCGACAGTCGTTTTCGATGAAGAGGCGACGACTCTCGGCGCCTTGCGCGCCGCCGTCGTAGATACCGGATTCGATGTAGGATAAACAATATATTAACAATAAATTACATTTAATATATAAAGTATATTCTCGTTATTATCGGGCTCTTTCTGCTCCGCATCGCCAAAGCGGCCGGGATGAAACCTCCCCGTCCTACCTCGGTTGCCCGTCCACGAAACTTCTTTCCAGCAACTCCCCGAGCGTGCATTGCCAAAAGCCGTTTAAGCGGCCGATGGGCCCGAGTTTTTTCATGTCGATGTATTTGCCCGTCATGACGTCGGGGCTGACGTGGAAATACACGACCTCTCCGATCAGAAGCGGGTGCTTGTTCGGCCCCAACTCGAACACGTTGTGGGTCTTGCACTCAAAATGAATGGGCGCGTTCTTGATGCGAGGCGCCTTCACCTTCTTCGCGGGAACGGGTTCGAGGCCGGTGGCGTCGAACTCGCTCTCCTTCTCCGGGATGCCGTTCGCCGTATCGACCATCTGCTCCCAGTGGCGTTCGGTGATCACGTTGAAGCAGAATTCTCCGGTTTCCTCCGCGTTGATGAGTGTGTGTTTTTTGGTGCCGTCTGGGTTTCGCGCCACGGTGAGCGATATCATCGGCGGCGCGACACACACGCAGGTGAAAAAACTGAAAGGCGCGATGTTGGGAATTCCCTCTTTGCTGATGGATGACGCCCAGCCGATGGGGCGGGGGACGATGGAGCCTGTGAGCAGACGGTACACCTCGCGCCGCTCTATCTCGTTGGGGTCGAATTCCAGGTATTCGCTCATCAAGAACCCTCAAAATAGCTGTCAGTGCGTAAAAATTATCACCACATCTAGGACATGTAGCGTCCCGCGTTCACGGCGATGGTCTGGCCGGTGAGATAGCCGGATTCGGGTGAGGCCAGCATGAGCACCCAGCCCACCATGTCGTCCACCTCGGCGATGCGGCCGAGAAGCGTGCCCTTCCCGATCATCTCGCGCTGTTCTTCTGAGCGCACCGCGATGACGCGCTCTGTCGCCGTGGTTCCGGGCGCGATGGCGTTCACGCGCACGTTGTATTGCCCCAACTCGTAGGCGAGCACGCGGGTTAAGGCATGAACGCCCGCCTTGGCCGCCGCATAGGGCGGGGAGGAGGGCTGGAGCGTGGTGATTCCCGACATGGAGCCCAGGTTGATCACGCAGCCGCTGTTTTGTTTTTCGAAAACGGGCGTCAGATGTTTCGAGGTCAGGAATACGCTTTTCAGGTTTCTGTCCACCACGGCGTCCCATTCATCTTCCGACGTATCGCCCATGGATAGCTGCTGGTGAAAACCGCCCGCGCAGTTGACGAAAATATCGATGCTGCCTCCTTCGCTCGCGATGCGTTCAATCATTTGTTTTACGGCCACGGAATCCGTGAGATCGCAATCGATAAAAGTGGCGTCGCCCCCATTGCCGCGAATGCCTGCGGCGGCGGCCTCTCCGGGTTCGATGTCGATGTCGACGAGATACACCTTGGCGCCCGCCTCGGCGAACTTCTCCGCCGATCCTTTGCCGATGCCGCGCGATCCACCCGTGACGACGGTGACCTGTCCGGAAAAATCAAAGCTCGTCTTGCCCATGATGCGCTCTCCTTAGAGGATGATGAATTTTTATGATCTCAAGAATTTTAGTACACGTTCGTTGAAAACATCGGGTTGTTCCCATTGGGCCATGTGGCCTGCGTCGGGAATAATATCCAGTTCTGCATGGGGGGCGGCGTTTTGGCAAGCGTTCTGGCGTTCTTCGGGCGTGGGGTAGGCGATGACGTCGGCGTCTCCCCACAATATGAGCAGCGGCATGGAACAGGCCGCAAGCAGGTCGGGCAGGTAGGGCTCGCGGTTCATGGCGTAGATGTTCATCCGTGAATTTTTCAGGTTCGCCCAGGCTTGTGAGAGATACGCTTCATCGGCGCACGCCGGGTTTTTGAACATCAGCGCCTTTTGGTTGTGAACGAACACCTCGTGCTTCTCTTTGGGGCTCATCTCTCTGGTGGCGCGGCGCTCATCGCCGAGTTTGACGTCGCCCGTGATACCCAGTCCCCCGGGACCCAGCAAAACGAGTTTCCTGAACCGCGACGCGTTTTCCTGGCAATACGTCACGCTCATCGTAGCGCCGAAAGAAAAGGCCACGCACGCGCATTCCTCTATTCCCAGCCCGTCGAGTAGCCGCCCTATGCCCTCGGTGACCGAAGCGGCCGTGTGTGGTTTGGGCGGAAGGTAGCTTTCACCGAAGGCGGGGAGGTCGACCGCCAGTGTGCGGTAGTGCGCGGCGAAGAAGGGTTGATTCTTGAGCCAGTGGTTCGCCGCCCCGAAGCCGCCATGTACGAGGAGAAGGGGTTCTTTATCGAGAGACCCCGTTTCCGTATAGGCGAGCGGGCCGTCGGGGGTGTGGATTGCTTTAGAAATGAGCCGAGCCAATGAACACCCTCTGATGGTTTACGATGTGATGGAGGCTACCACTTTTTTCTCGACCCTGTGTAGCGGGTTTCGGGTTTTTGCTCATCAGATTTTGTTTACCCTGAATCCATGGTAAGGAGACTTGATGCTTCGCCTTGGATGAGTCGAATGTATGGGAGAAACGTGGATGAATGATGCCGACAAGGCGCCCGCCTGGGTATATACGGTTCCCGTGGAAGAAGCGAAAGGAATCGTCAAACAAACCTATGATGCGAATCTGAAGGCGCTTGGTTATATCGCCAACATATCGCGCCCGTTCGGGAACCAGCCCGAGATCATGCGCGCGCACCGCCGACTTTACCTCACCCTGATGCAGACGGAGGAGAATCTCACGAAAGCGGAGCGTGAATTCATCGCCACCGCGGTATCGAAGGAAAACGATTGTTTTTATTGAACCACCAGCCACGGGGAGTTTCTCCGTCTGGCGTTGGGCGATGATGATCGCGCAAGGGCGTTAAAGCGCGACCCTGAGAGTGCCGACCTCACGAATCGTGAAGGGGCGATGCTCGAATTTTCTCGAAAGCTGACGAACGCACCGAGTGATATGGGTAGGTCCGACGTGGAGAAATTAAAAGAAGCGGGGCTTGATGACGCCGCCATCGTCGAGTTGGTGTCCGTAACGGCCTATTTCAATTTCATCAACCGTGTGGCCTTGGGACTGGGCGTTCGCCTGGATGAGGCGCTCGAGGGTGCTGCGGAGACTGCGGACCTCGCCAAAGAGGAAGCGCGGTTGTCCGGTGAGTAGAATTCAGCGGCTGCCCTTGATGATATCTATGAGCGTGTCGATGATTCCGTTGTCATAGAGCGTCCATGCCGTCACCACGACGACGAGCACGAGAACACTCAGGAGCAGATACTCCAGCAATCCATGTTTGACGGCGGCGGGTTTGCGGGGATTATTTTTCGCCATACGGTGGATTCTCGGGCCATGGGGAAAATACGGGACGGGCTGTTTACGAGATTATAAACGCAATTTCTCGTCTGCGAAACCGGAAACGGAGGTGGTGAAATTTGAATAGACAAGGGTGGGACATCCGTTTATGGTATGTCTATCGGAGGCCGACTCTTAAGCGCATCACGGAGTTTTATATCTCACATGGATTCTGCAAAATATAATTTCGGTGAAGTCGAAAAAATTCAAACGGAAGCGATTGGTGTCGCCGGGAAAAGGATTTTTCGCATCCTGATCGATTGCCCCTCGAAGGCGGCCGCCACGCTTTGGCTGGAAAAAGAACAGGTCTACGGCCTTTCGATGGCGATGAAGAAGATGGCCGAAGCGAAGGGAGAAGAAGGACGCGTGGAGCAGGAGGTGGATTTTCCGGACATCGGCGAGGCTGATTCCGCTCCGGTGAGTTCCGGGGGGTCGCTCGAGTTCAAGGTAAGCCGTTTGGGGCTGGCGCATGGTCCGGGCAAGAGTCACGTTACGGTCTTTTTTTATGATGAGCGCGATGAGGTTGCCTCGGAGGAGGAGCCTTCCGAAGAAGAATACGAAGAAGAAGCTATCGGCCCCGCCGCGTTGCAGGTGAACCTCGCGCATACGCAGATGGATGAATTCATTACCCAAAGCCTGAATGAATGCTCGTCCGGGCGAGGGACGGATGCGCTCTCCCGTCATGCCATGGTGGCCACCGGCAAGGTCGACCCCAATACGAACGGGCATTTTCATCATTAAATCGCTGCCATCTTATTCGACAGGAAAATCTCGTGGCCCGGAAATCTTCACCTCGTAGAGGCCCGGAAATTGTGGATCCGCCGGAATCACAAGCGTATCGGTTCGAACCGGAGGAAATCGAAAACCTCCTTCTGAATTCAGAAATTCTGGGCGGCGAGTTGGTGCCGCAAGGCTCGAACTATACGTTCGCCGTAAAGATGGGCGCCGGGGATTTTCAGTTTTGGGGGATATACAAGCCGGCGAGCGGGGAGAGGCCCCTCTGGGATTTTCCTTACGGGACGCTTCATTTCCGGGAGAGATGCTCTTTTTTGGTGAGCCACCATTTGGGATGGCACTTCGTTCCCCCGACGGTGATTCGCGAAGGCCCGCACGGGGAGGGTTCCATGCAGTTGTGCGTGCCTTATGACGGGAAATCGAACTATTTCACGCTCCGCGAGGAGGAGCGCCCGGAGTTATTGTTGCTCGCGGCTTTCGACATCATGGTGAACAACACGGATCGCAAAGGAGGGCATTGCTTCAAGTCCGAAGACGGCCGCGTCTGGGGAATTGACCATGGCCTCACGTTTCATTCCGAGCCGAAGCTGCGAACCGTCATCTGGGATTACTCGGGAATTTCCCTGCCCGAGGAGCAGGTGAAGGATATCAAGCGCCTCGAAGACAGCTTGCGTGATCGCCATAGCCCTTTGAGGAATGAAATGGACGAGCTTCTGGAGCCTGATGAGGTGGATATTTTTCTCGAAAGGGTGATTCAGTTCAGGGAAAACCCATGCTTGCCGACTCCGGAGGAGTATAGGCGTATTCACTGGTCTTTTGAGTAATTTCCATAAAATCCGGGAAAATGGTGAACCACTGAGGTGTAGGCCATGAGAGTCCATGCGAGCCTGACCTGGAATCGAATGTTGTTCCTTCCTTTTTGTCTCATCCTCTGTGCAACTCTCGTCGGGTGTCAGGATAGCCCGCGTGTGCGCAGGAAAGCGCCACGTGATGAGATGAACGAAATGCGCTGGTTCGTTTACAACAACCCCGCTCATCCCCAATCGCAGGTGTTTCTGAAAGAACTCGATGAGTTCGATTTTCAGCGAGTGTCTCGAATACATACGGCCAAGGCCTATAAAGAGTATTTGGGCTATCATTTTGACGGCAAGCACGTCCGCCGGGCGCGCTACTGGTGGGAGCGGCTCAAGTATCTGGAAATGCTCGAATCGAAAGAGCCCGGCGCCCTCGAAAAGTTCCTGAAGCGCTTTCCCGAAGGCTGGTTCCAGGAGGTCTCGGGCGTCGATCTCCAAAAGAGTGAATATGAAGCCCATGAGGAGAAAAACGACGTCTTCTCATACAGAACGTTCATTGCAAAGTACAAGAATGCGCGGAGCGAGTGGACCGAAGAGGCCACCCAGCGCCTGGAAAGGCTCCTGCTCGATGCGGCGAAAGCCTCGGGCGATGTTCTCGCGCTCGAAAGATACGTCTTCGACAATCCCTCGAGTTCGTATCTCACCGAGGCGAAGGATGCTTTGCGCGCGGCGAGATTCAAACAGGCGATGCGCTCAGAGAAGGAAGTGGACTGGAAAGCGTTTATCCGGAGATTCAAAGGCTCGAAAGAGACCGCTCTCGTGCAGCGGCACATGGAAGAGCAAGCTCTGAAGGGGGCCGAGCGTTCGGGCCGCGTCGCGGCGTTCGAGCAATTTCTCAAGCGCTACCCCCATTCGGTTCACAAAGAGCGAATTCTTTCCTCTATCGAAAGAATGGCGCAAGAGCGAAATCGCCAGACCCACCGGTGGTTGCGCGTGAAAAACGCCGAAGTCGAGGTGTTCAGGAAACCCAGATGCAAATCCTGCAAGCCCTACCTGCGCGTCCACGGAACACTGCACAACATGGACCCTGATTTTTCCTTCGATGTGGGACTACGGGTTGAACTCATCAAAAACGGCCGGCGATGCTGCCGCACCAGGCATTGGCTCAAACATCTGAGACCCGGTGAGAAGCGCCCGTTTTCATTTCCCGTCCGCGGCAAATCTCCCAAAAGGGGGAGTCCTCCTCCTCGATATGAACTCGAAGTGATATCCGGGTCCGCGTATCGCAATCCACAAGCGGAACGAGTCATGGAAATTGAAGGTTTGAGTGGAGGCGGCAAAGGCCCCCAAAGCGATCGGTTCGCGCCGGTAAGAGTGCCGGACCTACGTTAAAACACGATAAATATCAACTAGTTAATTATTGTATCTTAAAGTGGAATAGAGGAGATTTTCCTCTTTCCTGCGAACGTTATCTCTTCTTGCGCCCGAGTCTGCGCCGGTTCACTTTTTTGATGTGTTTGGAAATGTATTGCACGAGGGCGGGGTTGCCGATGAGGAGGGATTGCCGCCACTTTCGCGCGGCGTCGAGGTCTTTGGGCGTATTCTCCTCGGAGAAGAATGTGTCCAACTCTCGCCATTGGTTCGTATAGCGCCTCCGGGCGAGCGTCATGCCTCCCGCTTCTTTCACGATGATGGTGCCCGCCGCCACGTCCCAGATGCTGGGAACGCCGAAGAGCGTATAGTGCAGGCCCCCGCGCGCCACCAGGGCTTGTTCGTAGCACATGGAGCCGGTGGATCGGACCTCGCCCAGGTTCTTTTTGAGCGGCCCTGTGGGACGAAATTGCGTCCAATAGGAGCCGGGCAGGGCGACGATGCGCTTTCCCGTGGGCTTGTTCTCTTGCGCCACCTCGATTTGGTGCCCGTTACGGAAGGCTCCGCCCCCCTCAAATGCGCGGTAAATGGTGCCTTTGTCCTCGGGCGTGAAGATGGCGCCCGCAATCGAGCGTCCACGCCTCAGGACGCCCACGGAGCAGCCCCATACGTGCAGTCCGTTTAGGAAATTTTTCGTGCCGTCCAGAGGGTCCAGAACCCACAGATACTCAGGGATCTCTCTCGCGCCCTGCCTTTTGGCTTCCTCTTCATCCTCGGGCTTCTCCTCGCCCAATACGCCATGGGCGGGGTAGTTCTCGTTTATCGCTTTCGTCAAAAACTCCTGGCTCGCGCGGTCAGCTTCACTCACCGGGTCGGTTTCGGCCTTGTTCTTGTAACCGACCTCTACCTGCTTGCCGAAAAGCCCCATCAGGATTTCTCCCGCCTCACGGGCGAATTTGGAAGCCGCCTCGCCCAGGTACTGGGGAGTAGGGTCACTCATCACTCGCGCTCCAGAGGGGGCAGGTCGAGCCTTTCGGCGATTTCATCGAGCTCCGCGAGCCGCTCGGGCGATAGCTCGAACCCGTTTCGCCTGCGCTCCGCTTCTTTTTGATGCTCGATTTCGCCGGGGATGAAAATAGTTTCCACTCCCGCCGCTTTCGGCGTGGCCTTGATGATGGAGATGAAGGTGTTGGCGGCGGCCCGAAATTCCGACAAAGGGAGCAACGCCTCGATGTTGATGGCCACGAAAACACTCGTGACGCGGCTTTTTCCGCTAAACTCGTTGATGCCCACGATCTCGTGGCTGTGGCCTCCGCCTGCGAGCGACCCCAATATGGCGTCGATCGCGATGGAAAGGCCACTCCCCTTATAGCCCGCTATCGGGGAGAGGAGGGAGCTTTCGAGAACCTGGCTCGGGTCCGTGGTGGGTCTTCCCTCCTTGTCCAGCCCCCAGCCCTCGGGGATCAGTTCGCCGGCGCGCGCCGCTTCGATGATGTAGCCTCGGGCCACGACGGATAGCGCCATGTCCAGCACCATGGGCGGGTCGCTCGGCAGGGCGATGGAGACGGGATTGTTGCCGATCCTGGCTTCTTTTCCTCCCGCCGGGGGCAGGACGCGCAGGGTGTTCGTGGTCACGAGTCCCACCATGCCCGCTTCGGGGGCCATGGCCGCGTACGTCGCGGCGGCGCCGAAATGGTTGCTCTCCTTGAGCAGAACGACTCCCACGTTGTGGGTGCGGGCGCGGGCGATGGCTTCTTCCATCGCGCGCTTGGAGACGACTTGTCCCATGCCGTTGTCGCCGTCGGCGAGTGCGAGGGCGCCTGCGTCCTTGACGACCCGGAAATCAGGGGTCGGATTCGCGAGGTCGATTTCGAGACGCCTGGAGTAGTGCGGCATGCGGATCACGCCGTGGCTGGTGACGCCGCGCAACTCGGCCGCCACGAGCGTTTCCGCCGTCCATGCGGCGTCCTCTTCGGCCAAACCCAGCTTGGTGAATACCCGGTCCAAAAAAGAGTGGAGTTTTTCGCCCGTCGTATGTCCGCTCATTCAGCCCTCACGCGTGAAGAGATACGCTATTCCGTGCCGGATGTGTTCTCCCGAGTCGACGTCGCTCAAGAAATCCGCCCGCGAGACCGACCAGCGGTTTACCTCGCCGAGTTCTCGCACTCGCCATCCGGGCGCGTTCCATAGCGCTTCGCCCCCGGAGTAGCCCGGTCCCTGCTGCACAACCGCCAGATACCAGCGAAGGCTCGGCGCGCGCAGTATCGACTGCTCGGCGCCGGAATCAAACGGCAGCCAGCATGAAAACACAAAATCAGGCGCATGGGTGCTGAGCGCATCTCTCGCGTCCAGGGCTACGACTCCGTCGCCTCCGGCCGGGTCGGTTAGTTTCAAATTCACCCCGCCCGCTTGCAGCGGTTTTCCGATCACGGCGTCGCCGGCCCCCACTTCCAGGGGTGTTTCAGGAGCCAGAGCGGAGATTTCTTCTATCAGCGCATCCAGCCACTCGGTGACGGGAAGCTGATACAGATTTTTCCTCTCACAGTAAACGAGCCAGCCATCCCTTCGTTCTTCTTCGGCGAGCCTCGCGATGGCCTCGGCGTAGGGAAGGGGTTTCATCACATAAAACCCCGGGCGAGGGGAATCTTCGCCGCCTGCCGCGAGAAATCGAAACCCCCAAAAAGGGAGTTCCCCCGCAACGCCCCGTGAAACAATCCCCCGTCGAACATTCTCCGGGGGCTGGTGGTGAAACTCCTAGACGCTGGGCCCATTCCTGTTGATGGCGAAGGCGTTGTCCTCATGCAGAATCTCGGCCTTCGTCATCTTTCCGCTCGCAACGTCGAGCACCTCGTCGTAGACGCGCCGTCCCGCCACTTCGATGGGTGCGCCCTCGAAAATATCCGTCACGTCCACGTCCGTGGTGTCGGCCTGAAGCCTCGCCGAAAGCGGGTTGCCCGTGATGCGAATGGTGCTCATCAGGGGGTGGTTGATGGTGTGTCCGCCTCCCGTCGAGAATATGAGCACCTGAGAGCCGCCCGCGGCGATGCCGGTAATGGACTCTCCGCCGTGGCCGGGGGTGTCCATCACATGGAGGCCGCTCCTGCGGTTCGCGCGCTTCGCCCAGGGGATCACGTCCACGATGGGGGCTGAACCCGCCTTCTGGATGGCGCCCAGCGATTTCTCTTCAATCGTGGACAAGCCGCCCTCCATGTTATCGCCCGTGGGCTGGCTGCCTCTCAGATCGACGCCGCAGGCGAGGATGCGCTCTTCCATTTCCTCCACCATTCTCCAGATGCGCTTGCCCAGAGCCGGCCTCACGCATTTGGCGGCCAGTACGCCCTCACCGCCCATCATCTCCGTGGTTTCGGCCAAAAGCGCGCGTCCGCCCTGCTTGATGACCTGGTCCGTCACCCAGCCGGTCGCCTTGTTGTGGGAGAGGCCCGACGTCGTGTCGGAAGTTCCGCAGTTGAGCCCCAGCAGAAGTTTGCTTATGGGCACTTCCTGGCGGCGTTCGTTCGTGAGTTCTCTGAGCATCTCCATGCCGATGCGCGTGGCCTTGGCGGTGACGTCTATCGCCCCGCCGTCCTCGCGAATGTTTATCGCCTCCACCCGTTTTCCCGTTTTGGCGATTTCATGGGCGATCTCATCCGCCGTGCAGCCTTCCTCGCGGTGGTGATCGATGACGATGACGGCGCCCGCGTTGGCGTTTTGCCCGTGCCCGACGAGGGTTTCGAACGTGCGCTGGATGTCGGGGCCGATCTGGCAGCGTCCCAGCGGGTGGGTGAGGGCGACGCTATGCCGCAAAGTTCTGGCGACGCGCTCGCACGTGGGGTTCGCGTAAAGCGTTCCGCTCAGCAGGAGCAGGTAGTTTCTCGCGCCCACGTCTCCGTTTTCCCTGGGGTATCCCCACCAGGTTTTCCTCATTCGTTTCGATGATCTTGCGCCCGTTCCGTTTCTTCTGGCCATGATGGACCTCCTCTTCTACGCGAGGTCGCCGCGGCCGCGGGCGCTCTCTATGTTGTGAACGTGAATGTAGTCGCCCACCTTGATGTCCTTGCTCGCCACACCGATGGACAGGCCGTACTTCATGCAGTGCTCACCCTTTTTCAGGGGCTTGATGCAGATTTTGTGGATGTAGGGAATCGCCTGGTTGGCCTTGAGCGTTTCGCCCATCTTTCCGTTGAGCATGAGGCGAACAGACCCTCCCTTGGCCACTTTTTCGAGACAGGTGGCGACGTTGTCTCCCTTTTCGATGATCATAGCTGTTACCGGCATATCTTCTCCTTCAAAAATTCAGGGCGCGAAAGTACCTCGCACCCAATCATGTGACGGATATGTGAGGAACGTCCAATTAACGAGCCATAAACCTAACGCATGGGGAGAAACACTTCAACAAAGGCGGGGAATTTCATGAAGTTCAACCCTTGGCAGCGGCGCCACGCCCACCTCCGCCGCTATTTGGTCCAGATCCCGGGCGAGCGCTTCCTTGAGCGTAATGCCCCCAGACAGTGCCGCCTGGTATCTGTGGTGGGCCCCTTCGCCCGGAATGCGTATTTCATCGAACCCCGGTGCCAGGCCCGACGCCTTTATCCGCGTGACGGCTTCGTCGACCGCCGCCTTGTAGTCGTCGCCCAGACATCTGTCCGGGTCTATCGCCATGGCGAACATGGGCAGGCCGAAGGGTTTATCCTTTTCCAGCCAATCGGGCTGGTCGGCGTCGAAACCATTGCCGGTCAGCGCTCCCGTCAAAAAGGTGAACATGAGCGCCAGACCGTATCCCTTGTAATCGCCCAGTGGCAGCATGGTCCCCTTGGCGGCGAGGGCGGCGTCCGTGGTCGGGTTGCCTGAGGGGTCGAGCGCCCAGCCTTCGGGGATCGGCTCGCCCGCCTTGGCGGCCAGCAGCACGTAGCCTCTCGCCACCTTGGACGTGGCGATGTCGAAGAGGACGGGATATTCCTGATTCGACGGGACCGCGAAGGCCACCGGATTGTTCCCGATCATTCTCTCGGAGCCGCCCCACGGGGCGAGATTTCCCACCGCGCCGCTGATGACCATGCCGATCATGCCGTGTTCGAGCGCCATGGCGGCGAAATAGCCGATGTGGCCCGTATGGGAGGATTTCCGGATCGCGGCTGCGCCGATGCCGCCGGTTTTCGCCTTCTCGATGGCGACCTCCATGGCGCGCCGCGCGACGACGGCGCTCATGCCGTAGTCTCCGTCCAGGAGAGAAAAAGCGGGCAGGTCGGTGATGGTTCGCACACTCGGTTTTGGATTCGCCGTTCCGTTGCGGAGGCGCTCCACGAAAACCCCGAAACGAACGCACCCGTGTGAGTTCACGCCCCTGAGTTCGGCATCGACAATCTGGGCTGCGCACATCTTGGCGTCCGACTCGGGCAGACCGAGGGCCTGATAGACGCGCGCGAGATACGCATGAAGATCTTTCGCGTGAACCTTGATATCCGCCATCTTTTCTCCTCGTGCGGGCGGGATAGCCGCGCGCAGATAAATCCCCGGCCTCGTCTTGGCGGATGGGGAAAAGAGTGCTAAGAGCTATTGCCTATGAGTTTGCCTTTACACGTGGAGGGTTCGCAAGCATGAAAGCGTGGCGTTTTTACGCCTTTGGCGATATGCGGTTGGATGAGGTGCCCGACCCCGAGGTGAAGCCGGGCTGGGCCTTGTGCAGGGTGCGGCGGGTGCAGCCGAGCATTACCGACGTGCAGCGATCCTTAGGCATCGGGACCATCAATTCGGCGCTTCTGAAAGAAATGCTCGACAAATACGCGCCCGTGCAGTTGCTGGGGCATGAGATGAGCGCCGAGGTCGTCGAGGTGGGCAATGGCGTCACACATCTGAAACCGGGCGACAGGGTGTGCACCTCCGGCCACGTTCCATGTTTGAAATGCGAGTTCTGCCGCGAGGGCCGGGAGATGTACTGCGTCGACAAGCTACACGTGGGCATCAACACGCCGGGTGCGTTCGCCGAGTATATCTGTCTTCCGGCGCGCGGGCTCGTCAAGCCGCCCCAGACGCTGGACGATTCATCCATCTCCTGCCTGCAGCCTCTCTCCTCCACGGTCGCCGCCATGCGCGATGCGAAAATTCAACCGGGCGAGACGGTGGCCATCACCGGCCAGGGCGTCATGGGTCTGTACGCCCTCCAGGCGGCGCGCACCTGCGGGGCGGGCGCCGTCTACGTGAGCGACGTGAAGGAAGAATCGCTCGCCTTGAGCCGTAAGTTCGGGGCGGATGAAGTCATCGACGCGCGAGTGGATGATCCCGTAGAGAAAGTGATGGAGGTAACGGCGGGCAAGGGCGTCGACCTCGTTTTCGAATGCGCCGGCGGAAATGCGGATCAGGGACTCTCGGGCCACGCCACGCTCCATCAGGCGACGCGCATGGTTCGCATCGGCGGGCGCGTCATCCAGATCGCGGGCCTCATCGGGGAGGTGAGGTTCGACCCGGTTTTCATGCGCGCGCAGGGGATTCAGTGGATTTTCCCCGAAGGCCACGGCGCGGATACGGTCGCCCTGGGCGGAAAATGGGTGGCCAGCGGAAGAATAGACGTGCGCTCTCTCATCACGCATGAGGAACATGGCATCGAAAATCTCCCCAAGGTGATGGAGATTACCGGCAAGAAGGCCGAATACCGGGCCACGAACCCTTGCCAGCTCGTATTGGCGTAGAGAGTATTATTTCATCGTTTTATTCATGATTTCTTAAGGAGAAAAGAGATGGACCTAGGTTTGAGGGGAAAAATCGCCATCGTGACGGGCGCGAGCCGGGGCATCGGCCGCGAATGCGCGATCGCTCTGGCGAAAGAGGGCGCCCGCGTGTGCGTCACGGCGCGCGATGAGGGGCTTTTGGCTACAGCGGTGGAAGATGTGGATGCCGCAGGGGGCGAGGGTATGTCCGTCTCCTCCGATCTGACCTCGCTGGATGGCTGCAAGAAGGTGGTCGATGCGTGTGTAGCGAATTTCGGCGGCGTGGACGTCCTCATCAACAGTGCGGGCGCGGCGAGGGGCGGAGACATCCTGGCGCTCGACGCGGAGTTCATCACCGAAGCGCTCACGCTCAAGACCTACGGGTATCTCCGCATGGCCCAGTTGGTGATCCCCCACATGAAAAAGAACGGATGGGGCCGCATCGTGAACATCGCGGGCGGAGCGGGCGCGAGCCCTGCGCGGGGGAACATCCCCACGAGTGCGGCGAACATCACGGTGCTCAACAACACGAGAGCGCTTTCTGACGCCGTGGCGGGCGAGGGGATTCAGGTGAACACCGTCTGCCCGGGCATGACGAACACGCAGCGCGCGCGGGATATCATGCAGGCCCCTGCGGACAAGGCGGGCAAGGACGTCGAGGAGTTTCTGAAAGAAATCGGCGCGAGGACGCCGGCCGGCAGAATTGCCGAGCCTGAAGAAGTGGCGAACGTCGCCACGTTTTTCGCCTCCGCCGCGTGCTCTTACGTGAACGGCAGTTCCATCTATATGGACGGTGGCAGCCGCAGGGCGACGCCGTAAACGACGCCGTGTGCCTTTTTCTCCTCCGGGCGGGATTCTCAAACCCTGCCCGGAGGATTTTTATTAGTCATGAGGGATGAGAGGGGAGATGGCGAAACTTTTCGATGAATTCTCTTCAAGGGGCGTCACGCTCAGAAACAGGATTTGCGTATCCCCCATGTGCCAGTACAGCGCCGAGGACGGTAAGCTCACGGATTGGCATCTCGTGCATTTGGGCGCTCGCGCGGTCGGCGGCGCAGGCCTGGTGATGGTCGAGATGACGAACGTGGAGGCGCGCGGGCGCATTACGCACGGGTGTTCGGGCATCTGGTCGGACGCGCACGTCGAGCCGCTGGCGCGGGTCGCCCGGTTCGTCTCCGGCCAGGGTGCCGTCGCCGCGATTCAGATAGGGCACGCGGGCCGCAAGGGGAGTTGCGCGCCCACCTGGGAGGGCGGTGGCCCCCTCTCGGATGAGGAAGGTGGATGGAATATCGTGGCTCCCAGCGCGATCCCGTTTCACGATAAGGCGCGCGTACCCAAGGCGTTGAGCGTCCAGGAAATCGCCGAAATCCAGGAAGCGTTTCGCCAAGGCGTGAGACGCGCTGATGAGGCGGGTTTCGAGTGGCTCGAAATTCACGGCGCGCACGGATATCTTTTCCACAGCTTTCATTCTCCGGTTTCGAACCACAGGGAGGATAACTACGGGGGCAGCTTCGAGAACCGCATACGCTTCACGGTGGAGACGACTCGAATCGTGAGAGAACAATGGCCCGAAGATAAGCCGCTCGCCATCCGCCTTTCGTGCACCGATTATTACGAGGGCGGCTGGACGCTCGATGAAACCATTGAACTCGCGGAAATCCTCAAAACCGAAGGAATCGACCTGATCGATTGCAGCGGGGGCGGGGGAACGCCACTGGCCAAGATTCCCGTGGGGCCGGGTTATCAGGTGCCGCTATCACAAGCCGTGCGCGCGGGGGCCGGGGTGCCCACCGGCACGGTGGGGATGATCACCCAGGCGTGGCAGGCGGATCAGATTGTTCGAAACGGCCAGGCCGACATTGTCTTCATGGCGCGTGAGATGTTGCGCGAACCCTACTGGGCGCAAAAAGCCGCCGACGCGCTCGGCGTGATGGATGAGGCCTATGTCGCCGACCAGTACCACCGCGCCCACGGGAGATGACGCCTGGGCCGCTGACTATCGGTATTTTTTCCTCGTTCTAGAATGCGATAAGCGTGGTCTGCTCCCGTGCAAAACGTTGACAAGGCTTCAAGGGCCGTGTTGTAATTTTCGGACTGCCAAACAACCGAATAACAGGGTTCACATTCACACGGGAGAAAAGTCGATGAACCACACCTTTTCGTGCATTCTGAGACGCGCCTCCTTCTGGGTAGCGCTTGCCATAATGATTGGTTTGTTGGGTGGTCCGCTCGCCGTTGACGCGCCAGCGCAGGCCAAGAAGAAACCGCTTCGCTTCGGGGTCGCCGACCCGTTGACCGGGCCTGCGGCGATTTTCGGCAAAGACCAGATGCAGGCGGTCCGCTGGGCGGTCGAGGACATCAACGCCAAGGGCGGCGTCAACGGCCATCCTCTCGAAGCCATCATTCTGGATCACCAGGCGAAACCCGAGGTCGGCATCGCGGTGGTCAACCGGTTCGTCCACGTGGAGAAAGTGCCTGTATACATCACCGCGTTCAGCAACGTGGTCAAAGCGGTCGCTCCCATCGCCAACCGCGAGAAGGTGCTGATGCTGAGTGTGGGCGCAAACGCGCCGGCCATCGCGCGGCTGGGCGATTACGTCTATACGACCTTCCCGTTGGCGGACGTGGATATGAACGCGCTCGGCCAATACGCCTATAAGAAGATGGGTAAGCGCCGCGCCGCCGTCTTGCACGTGAACCACGAGACGGGTAGGGACGGGGCAAAAGTATTCCGCAACAGCTTCGAGAAGGCCGGCGGTAAAATCGTCGTTTTCGAGTCCTACGAGCAGGAGAGATCGGACTTCACCGGGCTGGTGCTCAAGGTGAAAGCGGCCAACCCCGACATCATCCACATTCACAGCGTGATCCGCGATTTCACGGCCGTCGTCGCGCAAATGCGCCAACTCGGCGTGCAAACCCAGATCACCAGCTACCAGACTGCTTTCAACCCGAAGATGATCCAGCAGTTGGGCAAGGGAGCGGAGGGCATCATCGTGACCGCGCTGGCTCCCAGCGTGGAGGACAACAAGAACCTGCCCGCCTATCTCGAGCGGTGGCAAAAGGCGTATAAGCGCACCCCTATCGGGCTGCCTTATACGCAATACTTCTACGATGCGCCCTACATCGTGGCGGCGCTCTATAAATGGGTGCTGGACAACAAGCTGCCGATCACCGGCGAGAACATGCGCAAGGCGCTGGTCGCGCAGAAGACGTTCGAACAACCTTTGACGAATACGGTGACCATCAACGACAACCACACGGTCAAGAAGCCGGTTTATTTCTGGCAGGTCAAGGGCGGAAAATTCGTGTTGATCGGCTCCCAGAAGGATTAGCCCCGTCATGTTTCCTTTGGGTGGGCGCGCTCTGCGCGCCCACCGGGGTCCCATAGTGTGTGACGTCAAACCATGTTGACCTGGGGGATATTGGGGCAACTCCTGTGGACGGGGTTCGCCGCGGCGACCTATTACTGCCTTTTTGCGGTCGCTTTCGCGCTTGTTCTCAAGGTCAACAAAATATGGAACTTCGCCCAGGCCGGGGTGATGGTGTTCGCCTATTACGCCATGCTCCTGGCCTTTCGGTACTGGGGTTTGCCGCTCGTTCCCGCCCTGATCTTCGGTCTCCTGATGACGCTCGCCGTATCGCTCGCCCTTGAGCGTTACGCCTTCATGGTTTTCCGCGACCGCAATTCATCGATCCTGACCCTGTTCATCTTCACGATCGTATTTTCCGAGTTCTCTGTCTATTTCACCGAACTCGCCTTCGGGACTGAGCCGCAGACGCTCTACCCGAGCCTGTTGTGGCCCGTCGAGCTTTACGCCGGCATTGCGGTCAGCCACTGGGACCTGATGGCGGTCGCGGTGACGGCCGTGCTCATGCTGGTTCTCTACCTGTTCATTCACCGCACGCGCTACGGTCAGTATCTCATCGCCGTCGCCGACAACGAGAACCTGGCGGAAATATACGGGATCAGCCGAAAGCGCGCCTTCGCGGTTTCTATATCCATCGCCGGGTTGCTCATCACCGCAGGCATGTATCTTTTTGGAACCAAGGCGGCGTTGTTTCCCTCCACGCCGCTGCAGCATCTGCTGATCTTCGCCGTCATCGCGACGATTCTGGCCGGTATCGGCAACGTCTTTCGCGCCGGAATCGCGGCGATAGCCCTGAGCCTCATACAAGCGTTCAGCATTCTCGTCATCGCGTCGAAATGGCAGGCGCTCCTCGCGTACATTCTGATTTTCGTCGTCATCATCTTTTTCCCGCGCGGATTCTCTTTGCCGCGCAAACTGAGCGGCCTCGTGAGACCCTCGGGCCGTTCCGCCGCCGTGGCGGTCGCAGACGCAGCGCGCGATTGAGCAGAGTATGGAATATATCCTTACCGTAATGGTGCTCATCGGGATCAACGTGATCCTCGCCACGAGCTTCAACCTCATCCTGGGCTACGGCGGCCTGATGAGCGTCGCCCATCCTATTTTCTACGCCATCGGCGCTTATTGCTCCGGCCTGCTGGCGATTCACTTGCAGATTCCGGTTGCGCTTTCGATCGTGATAGGAGCGCTCGTCGCGATGGTGCTCTCGGTCGGCGTGTCTCTGCCCTCGCTTCGCGTGTCGGGCGATTACCTCGTCATCGCCAGCATCGGGTTTCAACTGGGCATCCTGCACGTGATCAACAACCTGGAATTCACCGGCGCGGCCGGTGGCCTCACCAACATTCCGGTATTGAACGAAGGGTCGGCCCGAAGCCTCGTCTTCGTTCTCATCGTCGCAGCCGTCGCAAGCTGCGCGGTCCTCCTGGTGGGCTGGATCGTCGAAGGCGATTACGGGCGGGCCATCACCGCCATGCGCAATGACGAAGAAGCCTTCAGCGCCCTGGGCCGCAACGCGATGAACATCAAGATCGTCCTGTTCGCCATCGCTTCGGGCATGGCGGGTTTGGCGGGCGCTCTCTACGCCCATTACTTCGCCTACGTCACTCCCGAGCAGTTCGGCATATTCACCTCTGCGGCCCTGCTGACGATGGTGGTCGTGGGCGGCGCCGCCACGACGTGGGGACCCCTGGTGGGCGCCGTGCTCCTGACGACTCTTCCGCAAGTCATCACGTTTCTCGGCCTGCCCGTCTCCATCATGGCGCCGCTTCAAGGCGTCATCTATACGACGCTCGTCATATTTTTCCTCTTTGCGCGGCCCCAGGGCCTGATGGGGGGCAGCCGGGGCGGAGGCGGGCTCGACGCCTGGAGCGCGAGTGCGGCCTTCAAAGCGCGGAGGCAACCGAAGTGAGCGAAATCATCAAGGTCGAAGAACTCCACAAGAGTTTCGGCGGAATCGTGGTCGCCGACGGCGTGAACCTGGGCTTCCAGGCGGGTGAAATCGTCGGTCTCATCGGGCCCAACGGCGCGGGAAAGACGTCGTTGTTCAATCTGATATCAGGAGTGATTCCCC
The DNA here is from genome assembly GCA_965218735.1 of bacterium. Taxonomy (GTDB): domain Bacteria; phylum UBA8248; class UBA8248; order UBA8248; family UBA8248; genus Bin107. The sequence goes on from CBDCMA010000008.1 coordinate 359,118, forward strand.
CCGATGCGGGTTCGATAAGCCTGCAGGGGCATCGTGTGGATCAACTGCCCATGCACCACCGGGCGCGAATAGGCCTTGCGCGCACCTGGCAAAATACCCGCATGTTCCACTCGATGTCGGTGATCGACAATTTGCTCATAGCGACGCGGCGCTATCCTGGAGAATCACTGGCGCGCATCCTGTTCCGCCGCCGCTCGGTGGATGCCTTTCGCCAGGAGGCGACGGAAAAGGCCATGGCGCTTCTCGAGCGGGTAGGGCTCGCGGACAAGATGCACGAGATGGCGATCGAACTCTCCTACGGCCAGCAGAAGCGGATCGGCCTGGCCCGGGCGCTCATGAGCGACGCGGCGTGTTTGTTGCTGGATGAACCCATGGCGGGTGTCGAAGGGCAGGCGTATGAGACGATCATCCGCGTCATCCGCGAAGAGGCCCAGGCCGGCCGCGCCATCTGCGTGGTGGAGCACAACATTTCTTTCATACGCGACATAAGCGATCGCACGGTTTTCATGTTCAATGGATGTGTTCTGGCCAGTGGTTCTGTCGACGAACTGACCCGCAACACGCAGCTCACGGATTTGTATTTCGGCGGCGAACACCCGCAGTAATCGAGAGAACGCAATGTTCGAAGTCCAAAACCTCACCGCCCGCTACGGACCCTTGATCGCCGTGAACGACGTGTCGCTCTCTTTCGAAACCGGCGTGCTGACGGGGATTTTCGGCCATAACGGTTCGGGCAAGTCGACTTTTCTCAAATGCCTGGTCGGCGGCATCAAGGATGTTTCCGGCTCCGTGACTTTCGATGCCGTGCCCATCGTTCCCGATCAGGTCCACCGAAACGTCATGCTGGGAATCGGCTTCGTGCCGCAAGTCCAGAACGTTTTCCCGAACCTCACGGTCGAGCAAAATCTCCACATCGCCGGTTCGAAATCCGGCTCCTCGTTTCTGGATGAGGCTTATGCCCTTTTCCCGCTGCTGCAGGAACGCCAGGACCAGTTCGCAGGCGACATGAGCGGTGGAGAGCAGCAAATGCTCGCCGTCTCGCTGGCCTTGATGACGAGGCCGCACGTCCTCCTGCTCGACGAACCGACCGCCGGCCTCGCTCCGGCGATCGTGAAAAACGTGCTGGGGTCGCTCTCGCGCATCAACTCGGAACTGGGCACCGGACTGATCCTTGTGGAGCAGAACGTGCTCGCCGCCCTGGACGTCGTCGAGCGCGCAATCGTGCTCAAAGGCGGGCGCGTGGTGTTTGACGGCGCAAGCGAGGAACTCCGCGCAAAGGAAGATTTGTGGGCCTGGTTCTGACCCCGTAAATCGTCGGAGCGACTGGCCTTTTTATTTCACTCCGATGGCGTCGATCTGCACAAGTGCTTCCGCCACTGGTCCGGGGCCATGCACGATAACGCACTCGAACGCGGGTAGATCTTCGTCGATGAAGGTCTCGCGAACAGCCTCGTACACGCCCAAGTCCGCCGGGTCGGAGAGATAGATCCGGGTTTTGGCGATCTGCCCCAGTTCCATCCCCGCTCCCGCAGCGCCGGCGCGCAGTTGTTCCCACGCCATCCAGCATTGCGCGGCGAGACCGGGCCGCCGCTCCACTTCCTCCAAAGATTGCGCGACGCCCCGCCCCGCTTCGGGAAGGGTATCCGCGCCACGAACGAGCGCTCCCGCCTCGTCGACGCCCACCATGCCCGAGAAGAAACACACCGGCCCCGCTTGCGTGACGGCGGGGGCCGCAAAGGGCGGCGTCCCCGGCCAAGGGTACGATTGGCGGGTGAGTCCGCTGCGCTTGTCCATAGCGGTGATTTCGATCTCTATGCGCGTGCCGCGGTGGCCCACCTCGTCGAATCCTACGACGCAAAGCGATGGCTGGGCGCCTGTGAAGAAATGGGTGTGTACCCGGTGGAACGTGGAGAAATCGCGCAGGTCGCCCAGGAAAATCGTCACGTTTACGACGTCTTCCATATCCATGCCGTGGCCCGCCAGCGTGCGGCGTAGTTCGTTGTAGACGTACCATGTTTGTGACGCGATGGGGCCGTGGCGGCTGTCCGGATGGCTGCGTCCCGTCGAGAGGAAACGACCTTCTTCGGGAATGTCGCCATAAGAGTTGACCAGCGGCATCCCGGGCTCGGCGGTCTTGATCGGTATGTGGCCTGCGAAGAAGGCGAACGGGCCCGAACGTATCACCTGGCAGTAGTGCGAGGCGGCGGGAAGATCCGCGTCGTAGACGTCGGTCATCACCTCGCGTTCGCCGAACACGCCGCCGGCTTGCGGGCAGGCGGCGATGGCGTCGACCCCGATCCAGTGTCTGCCGCGTCCGATGACGTCCGTCACGCCCAATCCGCTGCTCGGAGCGGGCGTAGGCTGCCAATGCACCCGGACGTGTTCGTAGCTGGGAAAATAACGCTTGTCGCGCTGCCAGATATGCTGGCGCAGCACCTGGTCGCTGTGCGTTCCCGCCGCGACGAGAACTTTTTCGAGGTCGTCGTGGACCGCCCAGGAGTCGGCGACAACCCGGCCTTCGGTGAGGTCGGCGAGCGGATAGCCTTGCATCTGCTCGCGCCCCGCCTCGGGCAGGTCCGCAAAGCCTGCCGGACCGCCGGGCCTTAATCCTGAGACGAACAAAAGCTCGCCGGCCTTGACCGCCACCGGATAGGGCGGGAAAGTAGGGGCGACGTCGTCACATACGATAGGAGTCTTTTTCATTACGCAATAAACCTCCTTGGATTATCGAATCGCGCCGCCGTGTCGAACGGAGCATTTTCTTCCGCCCCCTCGGCGATTGGAATTAGAAGCTACATCGCCAGGGTGCCGCCATCACACGATATGAAGGCGCCGTTCATGAAATCGTTCTCGTCCGAGACCATAAAGAGCGAGACTTCCGCCATCTCCTCGGGACTCGCAAAGCGGTTCACGGGTATCCTGGGCAGTTTCGCCTTGGCGCGCACGGGATCGTTGATGTGAATCTGTTTCACGCGCTCGCTCTCGGTGGTGCCCGGCATGAGACAGTTGATGCGCAGTCCCCTGGGGCCGAGTTCCACGGCCAATGCCCGCGTTAAATTGTGCATGGAGGTCTTCGTGGCGCAGTAAAGCGCGTTGCCGGGGACGCCGCGTTCGCCGTCGATGGAGCCGATCATCAGGATTCTGCCCTTTCCCAGGGGCGCCATGAGCTTGGCCGCCTCGCGCGTGGCGATGAAACACGGATTTCGCGTTCACTTCATAGAGGTCGTCGATATCCTCGTCCGTGAATTCGAGAAAACTCTTGTGTCCGCACGCATGGCGGCGCAGTTCACCATGATGTCGAGACCGCCCAGGTATTGAGCGCCGTCGTTCATGAGGTCGTTTGCTTTTCTCGCATCTCTCAAGTCATAGCACCGCCCATCGATTTTGCCGCCCGCCGATCCACATTCGTTGATGATTCTATCGAGGCGCTCCTGATTGAAGCCGCCCGCCGCCCATATGGATGCGCCCTCCGCGCTGAATTTACGCGCGATGGCCGCACCGATGCCAGATGAGGCACCCGTGACGATGACTCTTTTTCCTTCCAGCTTGCCCGGCATGTCTTGCTCCTTGAGATGAAAAACTACTCCTCATCCGGCAGCAGTGCGGATTCTCCCATCGAGAGCGGATCGCGCGCCGGCCAGCGTCCGGCATCCACCTCGGTGATGAATTCGAGAACGACACGATTGAACATGGCGGGTTCTTCGAGGTTGATGAGGTGGCCGGAATTGGGGAAGGTGACGAGGGCGGCCGTCTGGATGTTGCGCTTCATGAAAAGCCCGGGCTCGAGACAGGGATGATCCTCATCTCCCGTGAGGACGAGCGTGGGCACGGAGCAGTTCTTCATCTGCTCTCCGAGTTCATAGACGGAGGGCCTTGCGCTTTGCACCCCGCGCATCGTGTTGGAGCAACCCAGAGGAGAATGGCTCATGAAGTGATCGATAAATTTCTGGTAGCCGATAGAGTCTTTTCTCTTGAGCTGCATTCGCGTGGGGCCGGCGGTATAGACGGGGCCGAATTTATCCATGCTATCGTTCAGGAACCGGTCGGCCACGGTTTCTGCGTCTTTTTGGAATTGCTCACGCTTGTCGAGTTCGGAGCCGTAGCCGCACCCGGCCACGACGATGGAGCGGGTGAGTTCGGGGTGGCGCAGGCCGAGGTGGAGGGTTGCATAGCCGCCCATCGAAAGTCCCACGACGTGGGCGGGCGCGAGGTTCAAATCTCTGATGAGGCCGGCCAAGTCGTTCACGGCGATATCCTGGCTGTATTGCGATGCGTCTCCCGGCACTTCGGAGGGCGGAAATCCTCTGGCGTTGTAGGTGATGACCCGGTATCTGCGGTTGAAATAGCGAACCTGATCCTCCCAACTGCGGCAGTCGCCCGCGAATTCATGAACGAAGACGATGGGCGCACCCTCGCCGCTGGCTTCGTAATACAGTCTGACCCCGTTTGTTCTCACTTCGGGCATGGTGTTCTCCTCACAGGATGACGTGTGGATATGGAATACGTTTCTTACGGGAGAATCAGGAAAATGACAATACGGATGAGCGAATTCCCCCTTGTTTCAGGGCATCGCGTCCTCATGGTAGCCATTGATTAAGATTTGGTAAAGATTCGTCGCCAGGGGGGTCTGGTTTCTTTTCGGGGGCTTGATTTCTGAGCCCGTCTGGCCCATGATAGTCAAGATTCATCACAGCGTTGAGTTTGGGGAAAACTTGGCGCGGCAACATCGCCCGATCGTCCGTCATACCTGAAATGAAACTCTGGGATGCTCTTGTAGATAGATTTTTCGAGAATGGGAGAAAACCCTTGTCTACGGCTCCGAAGAACCACAGCCTCGCTATTCACAGAAAAGACGAAAGAAAGCTCCAGTGGAGCACCATCTTCGTCATCGGGCTGATTCACCTGCTCGCCCTGATGGCTTTTGATCTGGATTATTTCAGCGTCTCGGGTCTCGTCGTGGGAATCGTCATGTATTACGTGGCCGGTATGCTGGGCGTGACGATGTCCTATCACCGGCTTCTGACCCACAGAAGTTTCCAGACGTATAAGCCGGTCGAGTATTTCCTGACGTTTTGCGCTTGCCAGGCGCTTCAGAGCGGACCCATCGAGTGGGTGGCGATGCACCGGATTCATCACAAGGAATCGGACGAGGAGCCCGACCCCCATTCCCCGCTCGTGAGTTTTCTATGGGCGCATGCCGGATGGCTTTTCGTCAATTTGCCGGACGCGCACACCTACGACGAGTATTCGCGCTTCGCGAAGGATTTGCACCGCGACCCGTGGCAGCGTTTTTTCGATAAATTCTTTTTCGTGATTTATGTCCTGACGGCGGTGGCGATTTATTACGCCGGGGAATGGTACGGCGGTCTGGGCATGTCCTGGCTTGTCTGGGGCGTTTTCGTGCGGACGGTGGTTTTATGGCACAACACCTGGGCGGTGAATTCGGTGACGCACACCTTCGGCTACCGCAATTACAACACGGATGAGGAAAGCACCAACAACTGGCTCGTCGCACTGCTTTCCTTCGGCGAGGGATGGCACAACAATCACCATGCGGACCAGCGCTCGGCGGCCCATGGACAACGGTGGTTCGAGGTGGACATCACCTACCGGCTCATCAAGATAATGGAACTCGTAGGCTTGGTCTGGAGGGTGAGGGAGCCGAGCCAGCGCGTGGTGGCGAAGAGGCTCGACATCATGGTGGATGAGGAGGGCTTGCGCGCCTCCGAGGCGAGAAGGCTGGGCTCGGAGGAAGTTCGGGCCGAGATGCTTCACACGATGACGGACCCGACGATGCCGCTGGAAGTTCCCAGAATGCCCTCTTTGACGGAAGCGAGCGAGGCTGCGGCGAAATCGGCCCAAAAAGCCATGGAATCCGTCGGTACGGCCCTTGAGCATGCATCGCATGCGCTTCGGCATAAAGAAGAAAATGCCGACCAGGCCGTTCGCCAGATGCTGGAAAAGGCAAAGGATTTGGCGATGGCGGCCGTCGAGCAGGCCAAATACGCAGCGGCGGAAGCCGCCGAGTTCTCAGCCCAAGCGAGCGCGTATCTGGCGGATGCGAAAGACAGGGCGACGGAATCCGCCCATCAGGCGGCTGAAAGAGCAAAAGCGCTTGCGCAGGAAGCGGCGGATGCGGCCTCGAAAGCGGCCGATGAGATTGCGGTCGCCTTCAAGGGAATCGACAGACCCGTCATCACCTCAGCGATATAGAAGAAAACTCTAAAAAAGCCGGGGCGTATTGCTTCGGCTTTTTTGCGTCTCTCGGGTCCTCTGCCGGGGAGCGAAACGCTTCCGCCAGAGACCGGAGCCGTATTCGCAGGGGGCTTTTGGGCGGACGGGCCCGAGGAAGGAATGCGGCGTTTTTGAATTCGCGCCCCGATGTCCGGAGCGCCTTGACGCTCCCGCTTCCGGCTCCTAGATTAGGGTCTCTTTTTTCAGCGGTTTCCCACGAGAAGCCGACTACTTTACGAGAGGCGGGTGTTTTCCGCACATGTTGATCGTTTTTTGATGGCGCGGCGAGGGCTGCGAATCCTGGAGGGCCAAAGGCCATGAACGAAGCGAATGAAGAACAATTATTAAAAGACCTGAAAATTTACTATGACGCCGATGCGGATCTGAATCTGCTGCAAAACAGAAAAATCGCCGTCATCGGCTACGGAAGCCAGGGGCGCGCCCATGCGCTGAATGCACAGGACAGCGGCGCGGATGTCGTCGTGGGTCTCAGGAAATCCTCCCCCCGCTGGAAGCAGGTCGAAGATGACGGCCTCGAGGTGATGGAAACGGCCGAAGCGGCCAAGGCGGGCGATCTGGTGGTCATGCTCACGCAGGACCATCTGCAGCCCTCGATTTGGAACGCCGATATTGCGCCCAACATGAAAGACGGCGACGCCCTGGTGGTCGCACATGGCTTTAACTTGAATTACGGACAAATCATTCCTCCGGGCAACATCGACGTCGTGATGATCGCGCCCAAAAGCCCGGGCCACACCATGCGGTTCCAGTACGAAGACGGGCGCGGGGTGCCGGGCCTGGTGGCCGTCTTTCAGGACGCTACGGGAAAGGCGAAAGACTACGCCCTGGCTTACGGCAAGGCGGTGGGCTGCGCCCGCGCCGGCATTATCGAGACTACCATCGAAGAGGAGACGGAAACGGACCTCTTCGGCGAGCAGGCGGTGCTCTGCGGCGGCATCACCGAGTTGATTCGCGTCGCCTTCGAGACGCTCGTGGAAGCGGGTTATCAGCCTGCGCTGGCGTATTTTGAATGCCTCCATGAGGTGAAGCTGATTACCGACCTCATCTACCAGGGCGGCATCACTATGATGCGCTATTCTGTTTCGGACACCGCCGAGTACGGGGATATTACGCGAGGCAAGATCGTCATCGACGATTCGACGCGCGAGCGGATGCGGGGAATCTTGCGTGACATCCAGACCGGAAGATTTGCCAGCGAGTGGATAAACGAGAACATGGTGAACCGGCCGACGTTCAACACGGTGGTGCGCAAGGAGAAGGAGCACGACATCGAGGTGGTCGGCCGCCGCCTGCGCGCGATGATGCCCTGGATCGAGGAGCGGGAAGTGAAATAAGAGGGCGTTTTCGAGAAATTCAGACCGGCGGAGTTTTGTGGCTCCGCCGGTTTTTCTTTGAAAAATGTTGAATTATTCGGGTGTTATGATCTCGACCTGCTTGAAAGAAACAATAGAGCGTCGTATTCTTGAAAGACGCTGTTGTTGGCCGCCGAGAGGTAATGGATGAGTGTTCAGAAAATCAAATTTCTCATCGCGGGCGCTGTCATCCTGAGCGCGTTTGCGTATCTGGCCATATCGGGGTTTCAGAGCGAGAATCTGGTGTATTTCCTGACCGTGGATGAAGTGTCCCGGAAGGCGCCGACCCTGGGTGGGCGCGGCATCAGGGTGGAGGGCAAGATCGTGCCCAGGACGCTCCTGAAAAATCCCGACGCCATGCTGCTCGCCTTCCATATACAAGGCGAAAAGAAAACCTTGGCCGTCAGCTACAAGGGGGTTCCCCCCGATTTGCTCGAAAACGGGTTTCCGGTCATTGCCGAGGGGAAGCTCAACGACAAGGGTATTCTGGTGGCGAAGAATTTGATGGTCGCATGTCCCTCGAAGTTCGAGGAAATGAAGGAGGCGGGCGAAAATATACCGACGGACCACAAGGTTCTGATGGAGAAAGCCGTGAAACGAAAGGAAATGCCGTCGGCTCGATGACCTGGAGTTCACGCAGAACGACCTTATTTCCTCTATCTTGAAAATCCGCTCCATTCCGGGGGTTTGTAGTTGATCGCCATTCAGTTCGGACACTACAGCTTGCTGGCGTCGCTCGTCCTGGCGGTGTTCGCCATCGGCGCCCCCGTCATCGGCGCCGTGAAGCGCAGGGCCGACCTCATCGCTGCGGGCAGAAACGCCGCGCTCTGTGTTTTCTGGCTGGTGAGCGGCGCGAGCGCGGCCCTCGTCTATTTGCTCATGGTGCGGGACTACCGTGTGGAGTACGTGGCGGGGCACGTCAACAACACGCTGAATGGTTTTTATCGCTTCAGCGCGTTCTGGGGGGGGCAGGAAGGGAGTCTGCTGCTCTGGCTTTTGCTCTTGTGCGTGTATTCATTCGTCCTCATCCGGCAAAACCGCGACAGGAACCTGGAGTTGATGCCGTATGTGACGGCCACGCTCATGGCCACGGCGCTGTTCTTCCTGGTCATTCTGAATTTCGTCACCCCGCCTTTCGATACGCTCGCCGCACCGCCTGCGGACGGACGCGGCCTGAACCCACTCCTGCAGGACTGGGGGATGGTGATCCACCCGCCCAATCTGTATCTGGGCTACGTGGGTTTCGCCGTGCCCTTCGCTTTTTGCATCGGCGCTCTGGCGAGCGGAAAGCTCGACACCGACTGGATTACCTCGACGCGGCGCTGGACGCTGTTCGCCTGGTTTTTCAACGGGGTCGGCATTCTGCTCGGCGGCGCATGGGCCTACAAGGAGTTGGGTTGGGGCGGATACTGGGCGTGGGATCCGGTGGAGAACGCGAGCCTCATGCCCTGGCTCGTGGGAACCGCCTTTCTCCATTCGGTGATGATTCAGGAAAAACGCGGGATGCTCAAGGTCTGGAACGTCTCGCTCATCATCATCACCTACGCACTCACGATATTCGGCACTTTTCTGACGAGAAGCGGCATCATCTCGAGTGTCCACGCCTTTGCTAATTCATCGTTCGGCTGGGCGTTTCTGGTCTACCTGCTCGTGGCGCTCGTCATATCCTTTGGCCTGGTGATTTGGCGTCTGCCCGAACTTCAGAGCGAGCACGAGATGGAGAGCTTCTTCTCGCGAGAGGCGAGTTTTCTGCTCAACAACGTCGTGCTCGTGGGCATGACGTTCGCCGTTTTTTGGGGAACGATTTTTCCGGTCGTCTCAGAAGCCGTGAAGGGAATCAAGGTCACCGTGGGGCCGCCGTTTTTCAATCAGGTGAACGTGCCGATAGGGCTTTTGCTGATATTGCTTTGTGGCGCCGGGCCTCTTTTCGCATGGCGCAAGACATCGCGAAAACAGATGAACAGGAGTTTCGTCTACCCCTCGGTGGTGGCCGTGGGCGCCTTGCTCGTCCTGGTGTTCTTCGGCGCTCGCCACGTCTATGCGACGCTCGCATTCGGCCTCTGCGCGTTCGTGGTGGGAACGATCACTTTAGAGTATTGGAGAGGAACCTCCTCGCGCGTGCGTCACCAGGGAGAGCGCATCGCCCGGGCCGCATGGGAGCTCACCATGCGCAACAAGAGGCGATTCGGGGGCTACATCGTCCACCTGGGGATGGCGATATTGTTCGTCGGCGTGGCGGCTTCCTCCGCCTATCAGGAGGTGGGCGAGGTGCGCCTGCGCCTGGGCGAGAGCTTCGCGTTAAACGGCGTGCGGATGCGTTATGAGGGGATTCGCGAGAACGCGACGCCGCAATACCGCTCCGCCTTCGCGCGCCTGGGCGTCTATCGGGCGGGGTATCGCATCGGGGAGGTGGAGCCGGAGAAAAGACTGTATTTCACGCCCCCGCAACCGACGACGGAGCCCGGCATCCGCCGGGGAGCGCGTTCGGACATCTACGCAGTCTTCGCCGAGGCGGACTCCGACGGCACCGCCACGTTCAAGTTCATGGTCAACCCGCTGGTGAACTGGGTGTGGGCGGGAGGGATTGTCTTCACGCTCGGCGCCATGATTTGCTTTTTGCCCGAGCGATGGGGACGGCGAAGAAAAAAGCAGGCTTAAGATTATGGAGATTTTGGGCCTCATCATCGCTTGCGGAGCCATCGGCGCCGCTTTTTTCTACACCATCTGGCCCATCATGCGTCCCCAGGCGGCTTCGGGCGTGTTGCCCGACGAGGAAAGCGCGAGACCGCTTTCGAGCCGGGAGTTGACGCGCTTGTTGATGGAGCGCGAGCAGGCCTACAAGAACATCCTGGACATCGAGTTCGACAAGGAAATGGGAAAGTTATCGGACGAAGATTATAACCAGATGATGAAGCCCGCCCGCGCGCAGGCGGTGGAGGTGCTCAGACGCCTCGACGCCCGAGGGGTGAAGGAGGGCATGGCTCCCCTTCAGATGAACGAGCGCGAAGCTGAGGAGGCTGTGGCCCGACTCGAAGGGATACGCCCGTCTTCTCCGGAAGCCGCCGTCGAGAAGCCACCGTTGCTGGATGTGCGACTGGAGACGGAAATCCTGCGCTACAGAAAAAATGCGGACAAACCGCAGGATGAATCAGCCGATTCGCCACCGGATGAACAAGCGGGAAGCATAAAACCCCGGTTTTGCGCCTCGTGCGGAAATGCGGTGGATGAAGCGGATAATTTCTGCGCCACCTGTGGACGTCGGCTCCATTGAAGCGCACCGGGCCCGCTCGAATCCTCATCGGCCTCGTCTTGTTCCTGCTCTGCTCTCCGTCCGGCCTTCGCATACTCAGGACCGGCGAAACTCGAAGCCGCACCTCCCCAGGGAAAGCGCTAAAGCATCCGGCCCTACGACGACAGATTTCTCTCAACTCAAATTAAAGCGCAACATCCTCACCATCCGGCTGGATAAGGGTTTTTTCGAGGTGGTGGAGATGATGGATTTCGAGAACCAAGGGAGCGCCACCATCGTCTCGAAAGACGGCGCTCCGACGCTTCGCTTCGCTTTGCCCAGAAGCAGCAACATCAGAAACCCCCGCGCCCGCTGGGGAGCGGCGCCCGCCGGGCTGGACCCTAAATTCATCACTTCGGCGGGAGATGAACTCCAGACGAGCGAGCCCATTCCGCCGGGGCGGAAATTCATCGTCCTGCTCTATCGTCTCGAAGATGAGTTCGGCGGCATACGCATGGAGAAGCCAATTCTCTACGACACGCCGAGTTTCGCCGCCCTGACAGAGAAGGACCGCGTGCAGGCCGCAGCGCCTGATCTTTCCGCGCAGCCTGCCGTTCAGTTTCAGAACAGGGAATACAATCGTTTCGTGGGGATCGCCAGGGCGGGCACGGTGGTGCGCATCGACATGCAGGCACCGGATTCGATGGGCGGCCTCGGAATTTTCTACGTTGTGGGCGGTCTCGTGGTGGCTTTGAGCCTGGGGCTGGGGCTTTACCTCCGCAAAAGGAGGAATCAGGCCTATTCCGCCGAGGTGGAGCGTGAGGAGATATTGCGCGCCATCGCTGTGCTCGACGATAGGCTCGCGGCGGGAGATATTTCCTCGGGCGAGCACACCTGCGAGCGCGCCCCGCGTTTTGAACGTCTCAAAGAATTGTCGGATTAAGAGGGCGGATGCGATGCTGGAGGCTCTTGGCGTATCGAGGCGTTATGGGTGGCGGTGGGCGCTCAGGGATTTGGACCTCGCCGTCTCCCCCGGGGAGACGCTTGCTCTTCTGGGCAAGAACGGGTCGGGCAAGACCACGCTTCTCAAAACTCTCGCCGGCCTGTTGAGGCCCACCCAGGGGGTGGTGCGCGTGGATGGCGAGCCGCTTTCCCGCGAGAAGAAAGGGAGAATCGGCCTGCTCTCGCACGAACCCATGCTCTACGTGGGGTTGACGATACGGGAAAACCTCGAATACTTCGCCGGGCTCTTTGGCATGGAGCGCGAAGAAATACCGGGGCGGGTGAATCTCTTATCGAATGACGCTTGGTATTTCGGAGCGCTTGGATGAACCCGTGCGCGTCTTGAGCCAGGGTCTCAGACAGCGCGCGGCGTTTATGCGCGCGCTTTTGCATGCGCCCGATATCGTGCTGCTCGATGAGCCTTTCTCAGGCTTAGACCCCGAGGCGGCGGGACGCCTGGAGAGCGTCGCGCACGTGATGTGCGACAGGCGCGAGCGCATCCTGGTGTTCACGACGCACGATATATCCAGAGCTTTCGAGATGGCGGACAGAATCGGCGTTCTGGCCGGGGGCAGGCTTGTTTATGAGGCGGATGTTGAAAATTTGAGCGAAGAAGAGGTGCTGGCCGCATTCGATGAAACCTCCGGGAAATCGGAATGAAACGTTTTTTCTCCGTCCTCTTCGCGGTGGTGGAAAAGGATTTGCGCCTCGAATGGCGGACGAAAGAGAGCCTCCTCGTCATGGTGGTTTTTGCGCTTTTGGTGCTCACGCTGTTCAGCTTCGCCTTCGGTCCGGGCGGCGGGAGCGGGGAGGGCGCGCGCGCCGTGCAGGCGGGAATCTTGTGGATATCGTTTTTGTTCGCCTGCGTCATCGGGCTCTCGCGGACCATGGGCGTGGAGCGCGAGAGCGCGGGTTTTTCGGCCATGTACGCAAGCCCCTCCGACCCTTCTGCGCTGTATCTGGGCAAAGTGGCGTCGGCGCTCATTTTGATGGGGATAATGGAATTGGCGGGTTTCGCCGTTTTGGCCGTTCTCTACAGCGCGGACGTGTGGAAATCGGCCGGCGCGCTTGCGCTCGTCGCCGGTTCCGCCACCCTGGGAATCGCGGCCGCGGGCACTTTGTTCTCCGCCATGAGCGCCCGCACGCGAACGCGCGAGGTGTTGCTGCCCGTTCTGATGTTTCCCGCCCTCGTGCCCGTTCTGATCGCCGCCGTAAAGGCGACCGAAGCCCATCTCGGCGGTGGGGGGTGGGCGGATGCAAAGGATTGGCTTCGCTTGATGTTGGTGTATGATGTAATATTCTTGGTGGCCGCCTCGTTGGTTTTTGAATATATTCTAGAAGAATAATATCAATGATTTATATGCTTATATCTATGAAAATACTTTATATGCTGCCGTCCCCGTTCCGCACCGCCGGGAGGAGTGGTTGATGTATCGAAACGAGCGGGGAGTCTTCAGGTGGCTGCCGGTTCTCACCCTGTGTATCCTCGCTTTCGCTATTTTTGCGAATTTGTTCATTGCCGGCACCGACAGGCTTCAGGGGCCGCCGCAGCGGATTTTCTACATCCATGTGCCATCGGCCTGGGTGGCGTTTTTCGCCTTTTTCCTGGTGTTCGTCTTTTCGATTAAGTATCTCGCGGGGAGGAATCCCGAAGACGACGTCCGGGCGCATGCTTGCGCGGAGGCGGGGGTCGTCTTCTGCACGCTAGTGCTCATCACCGGACCCATCTGGGCGCGTCCGGTCTGGGGCGTATGGTGGACGTGGGACGCGCGGCTCACCACCACGCTCATCCTCTGGATGATATACGTGGGTTATCTCATGTTGCGCGCCTACATGACCGAACCCGAACAAAGAGCGCGTTTCGCCGCCGTGATGGGGATCGTCGGGTTCCTGAACGTGCCCATCGTGCACATGTCGGTGGAATGGTGGCGCACGCTGCATCCCAAGCCCGTGGTGATACGCTCTGGCGGGTTGCGGGAGTTGCCCGATTCCATGCACGTTGCGCTGTGGAGCTCCTTGTTGGCTTTTACGCTCCTGTTCGCATGTTTCGTCAGAAAACGCGCGCAAATCGAGCGTCTGAACGTGCGGGTGGAAGAAGCGCGCGCCGCGCGGGAGGGGGGATGATGGGCTACGTGACGGCGGCGTACATCGTCGTATTGGGCGGGTTTGCGCTTTATTGGTGGATTCTCAAGGCGCGGATGGATATTTTGATCCAGGAGGAGAAAAAACTTAAGCCTCAGGGAGATTCTCTATGATACGCTTTTGGCTCGCGGTGTGTCTCGTGGCGGCTTTGTATCCGTATCAGGCGGCGCAAGCCGCGTCGCCGGGAGCCAAGACCACCTTCTCAGAAGTGGCGGGCGCCCTGATGAGCCCCGTTTGTCCGGGGAAATTACTGCATGACTGCCCGAGCAGCGAGGGAGCTCAGCTCAGAGAGCTTGTGCGCCGCAAGATATTCGCCGGGGAGACGAAAGAGCAGATCGTCCGGTATTTCGTCGAAGTATACGGCCGAGAAGTCCTGCCGAAACCCCCGGCGGAGGGTTTTTACCTCACCGCCTGGCTTCTTCCTTTCGGGGGGCTGCTGGCGGGCTTCGGCGTGGTCTTCGTCCTGGTGAGAGCGTGGACGAGACGCCCCGAAGACGCTGAACCAAGCGGGCAGAGGGAAGAAGTTCCGCAAGACGCCGCCTCGGATGACCCCCTGGAAAATCGCCTGAGACGTGAGCTTGGTGATTTCGAGGGTTGAGCCGCCATTTCCCGCGAGCCGGGAGTTATTTGATGAAGTACAATCCTAAAACTGAACTCGCCAGAAGCTTGGATGGACTCTCGACGCCCCGCCGGAGAATCAAGTGGCGCCTCATCGGAATGCTGATCAGCCTCGTCCTGGTTGTTTGGGCGATGATTTATTTGGGCAATCAAGGTACGGCACCGACGAAGGAGGTCGAGACAAAACAGGCGCAGGTAATGCGCACGGAGCGTGCAGGCGATGACGCCGCCCTGTACCGCGACATGAGTTTTTTGAAGCAGGCGAAGCGCGCCGATGCGCCGGATGTTTTATTGAGAACGCTGGATGGACAGAACCATTCACTCAAGCAGTATGCCGGTAAGATCGTCCTGGTGAATTTCTGGGCGACGTGGTGCCAGCCGTGCATCCGGGAGATGCCCTCCATCGAGCGGCTTTACCAGAAATACAAGGCGCGAGGTTTTGAAATCGTGGCGATATCGCTCGATCAGGGCAATGAGCAAGAGGTGCGCGAATTCGTTGCGAAATACAAGCTGACTTTCCCCATCGTCTTAGACCCCGAGCACAAGGCGAAGGCGCTCTACAAGGTACGGGGACTGCCGACGACATACCTCGTGGACAGAAAGGGACAGGTGGCGGGGTATGGCGCAGGGCCCCGCGAATGGGATAACGAGGCGGCCTTCGCACTGGTGGGGCATCTGCTCGATGAGAAAAGCTGAGAGTATGGACGCCTCGAAAAGTTCGAGCTCCGACCAGCGAAAGGCGAAGAGGCTGGCCCTTTCGTTCATTCTGGCGCCGGTGTTGTTGACGCTACTTTGGGCGGTGGGCGAGCGCCTGACGACCGAACGCGTCGAGCAAGCGCCCGTGCCCGACCTGGAAATCGGCCATCAGGCCCCGTCTTTCGAATATCCGCTTCTGGGCGGAGGGAGCGTCTCCCTGACGGGCCAGAAGAACAAGGTGGTGCTCATCAACGTATGGGCCACGTGGTGCGTCCCGTGTCTGGATGAGATGCCGGACTTACAACGCCTCTACGCCAGAATGAAAAAAGACGGCGCGCCGTTCGAAATACTGGCGGTGAGCATCGACGCCCTGGGGGCGGACGCGGTCGAGAAATTCGTCGAGCGCTTCGGCCTCACGTTCCCGATTCTTCTGGACCCGCGCGGGAGCATCAAGAAGCTCTACCGCACGACCGGCGTGCCGGAAACCTTCATCGTGGATTTTCAAGGCCTTCTCCTTCAGAAAATAATCGGCGCCCGCAAATGGGATGCGCCCGCGGTCGTCAGTTACCTCAAACAAGCGGCTCGGCAGTCCTGAATAAACCGAACGAGTGTCCCTTCAAAAGCATCATAGCTCAAAGCCGAGTTCGAGTTCCTCGTTCAGCCTTTGCATCTGCTCTAAAACGGCGGGCGTGATGGGGATGCCGATGCGCTTGTTCTCCTCCTCGGCAATCGCTTCGGGCTCGCCGTGAATGTAGATGCGGTCGTGGCCCGGCGCTTTCTTCGCTCCCCGGATGGTCTCGAAGAGTTTCGTCATATCCCCGAATATGGTGGATAAGTCCCTGAAGCCGGACGTCTTGATCGCGCCCATGAAGTGGCCCGTGGCGGATTTCGCCTTGCCTGCCGCGCCCGCGAGGCGGCTTTCCAGACCCGCGCCCGAGAGTACGCCGCACAGAATATCCACCATCAACTGGAGGCCGTAGCCCTTGTGGCCCCCGTTCTCGTCTCCCTCGCCGCCCAGGGGCGCTAGAGGCACCTCGTAGTTCAGGATGCTCTTCTCGTTGAGTGTCGGCGTTCCCATGGAGGAGAGCACCCAGCTTTTGGGGACTTCACGTCCCTCACGCAAAGCCGTCTCGATTTTACCCACGGCCGTCACGGCGGTGGCCATGTCGAGATGAAAATCGGTTCCTCCCGGTCCTCCGGGTATCGCCACGCTCATCGGGTTGGTGCCGAAGATCGCCTCCGCCCCGAAAGTGGGGGCGGTGCGGCGTCCGCCGTTCGTCATGCTGATGCCGATGAAGCCCGCCTCCATCGCTTTTTTCGCCCAGTAGCCCGCATAGCCGAAGTGGCTGCTGTTGCGAACGGTCACGAAGCCGGAACCATGTTTTTCCGCCATGGCGAGGGCCTCATCCATCGCTCGGTTCGAGGCGACGATGCCGATGGCGTCGTCCGCGTCGAGAAGGCCGGTGGTGTCGCTTCCCTGGTAGAATTTCATGTCGGGCCTGTTGTTCAGCACGCCGTTTTCGAGGCGAACCATGAAAAAGCTCAGCCGCGCCGCCCCGTGGCTGCGGATGCCTCTCAAATCGGCGCTGACCAATACTTTCGCCACCAGGCGGGCGTCGTCCTCGGGCACTTCCTTGCTGCGGAATATGGTGTAGACGAACTCTTCGATGACTTCCGAGGGGAAACGCACTGTGCCTTCGGGCAGTGGGCCGGACTCAACCATGAAAACCTCCTCACAAAAAAATTTGATTTTTAATGATGCCTTGAACTTTGCGCCATATTAGCCCGTCTTTGCGTTTTTCGGGAAGTCGCGCCGGACTGCGCCGCGCCTTGCGGGTTGCGCTCGCCTTTTGTCAAAATGCGCTTCTTTTCGGGATATGCGCTCGTAAACAGGGGAGAGATGAAAGTGGCTCGCATAGCGGTGGTGCGTGGGGACGGAATCGCGAACGAGGTGATGCCCGAGGCGGAGGAGACGCTCCGGGCGGCGGCGGAGGCGGCCTCGTTTCCGGTGGAGTTCGAATACTTCGACTGGGGAAGCGATCGGTATCTGGAACACGGCAGGGGCATGCCCGAGGATGGATGCGAGACGCTGCAGGCGAACTTCGACGCCGTGTTTCAAGGCGCCATCGGCGACCCGAGGGTTCCGGGGTCGATCGTGCAGGAGGAGGTGATACTTGGCGTTCGCTTCGGGCTTGATCTATACGCCAACATTAGGCCTTGCAGGCTCTACCATGAGGATTTGACGCCGCTCAAGAACATGGGGGCGGGGGACGTCGACCACGTCGTGGTGCGCGAGAACACCGAGGGTCTGTTCGTGAACGTGGGCGGTTTTTTCAAGCAGGGCACGAAAGACGAGGTCGCCTTACAAGAAGAAGTACACACCTACAAGGGGGTGGAGCGCGTCATTCGAGCCTCATTCGAGTTCGCGAGACGGCACAAGCGCAGAAAAGTCACTATGGCGGACAAGGCGAGCGGGCTTCGCTACGCGGGGGGGATATGGCGGCGCGTGTTCGATGAGGTGCGGGCGGATTTCGAGGATATCGAATCAGAAGCCAAGCACATCGACGCGGTGGCGATGGAGGTGATTCAGCACCCCAGGGAATTCGACGTCATCGTCACCAACAATATGTTTGGCGATATTTTGAGTGACATCACCTCCGGCCTCGTGGGTGGTCTGGGCCTTGCGCCTTCGGCGAACGTGAATCTCGAGGGGGTCTCGATGTTCGAGCCGGTGCACGGCACGGCGCCCGACATCTATGGGCGCGGAATCGCCAACCCGATGGCGGCCATATTGACGGGCGCGCTTTTGTTGGATCATCTAGGCTGTGGGGCGGGTGGAGCCGCCATAAGGCGCGCCGTGGAAGAGGCCATCGCGCACGGGGAGCGCACCGTGGATTTAGGCGGCGGGTTGAACACCAGAGAATGTGGAGACGCCGTAAGAAATAGATTAAAATAGAAATACTTATGTTGAATTATTAAAGTGAAATATAGGAGATGGAGATGCCGGAAAAATCAGTTGTGGATATCGGAAAAACTGCTTTCAAGCCCGTGGAATGGGGGCAGACGAAAATTCTCGTGAGCCCGACCTCAAACGGCTCTGAGCACGTGCGCGTGGGACTCACTGAATATGACCCCGCCACCCCCCATGAGCCTCACGCGCACCCCGGACAGGAGGAAGTCATATGGGTGCTGAGCGGGCGGGGCTACACCGAGACACATGGCGAAAAAATAGACCTCTACCCGGGGGCGGTGGCGTTCATACCCGCAGGGATGGAGCATAAGACGGCGGCAGTCGGCGAGAAAATGCAGGCGATCATTATCAAGGGGCCGGTTCGCGACTCCGACGGGGTGCTGAGTTAGGAAAATATCGAGAACGCAAGCTCCGGGGAAACGGGTTAGGCTTCCGCCCGGCAAGGGCGGCGCATGCCCGTGAGGGAGCCGCATCTTACGGAGCGGATATCAAAACCCGCTCGTCTTGAACTTCCAGCTTTGTTCCAAAAGGTTCGTTGAGCGCATCCATCACGCCCAAAATTCTGCGGCCCTCTCCCCGTTTGGGGGAATGGCGTCTGGGTCTCGAGAATACGCCGGCCGTCACGGGCATCAGGTAGGGTGCTTTCACTCCCGATTTGGTCAGGGTGCAGCCGAAGAGGAAGGTTTCGTGCGTCTCTTCGGTGAAGAAGGGAATCTCAAAATCGAATATCAGATTCCCCATGCTGTAGACGATGGGCGCGCCCTTGTGGAATTCGATCCCCTGAAGAACGTGCGGGTGGCCTCCTAAAACCAGATCCGCGCCCGCGTCGATGGTGGCGTGGGCGATTTCGCGCTCAAAATCCATGACCTCATGCGTCATGCTCGTGCCCCAGTGGTGATTCACTACCACCAGGTCCGCTTTTTTCTTCAGATTTCTGACGTCGCGCTTCATGCGCGCGAGATGAGTGGGTTCCGCCCATGTGTCGATTCTAGGCGCGGTGCCGGGGTATTCGGAAAGGTCTCGCCAGGGGCGATAGGCCGTGTGTGCGCGAATAGGGTTCACCCCTGGCTCGGCGGTCGATGCCTCGAACCCTCTCGGGATGATGGAGCAATACGCCAAAAAGCCGATTTTAAGGCCTCCGCGCTCGATGAGAACAGACCTTCTCGCTTGCATGAGGTTCATGCCGCCGCCCACGAGCGAAACCCCGAGGGAATCCATGAGGGACATGGTTTCCGCAAAGGCTTCTTCTCCATAATCAAGCACATGGTTGTTCGCAAAGGCCATGACGTCGAAGCCCGCCTCGGTGAGGGCGTGGGCCATATCCGGCGCGCCGCGCAGTAGAATTTTCTCGGGCGCAGGCTTTCCGTCGTGAGACAGTGGCAGTTCCAGATTGGCGAATGAGACGTCCGCTTCCTGGAAGAGGGGGATCAGCCCGCCGAAAGCGCCTTTCGCCTCCGCGCGGTTGATGGCGATGTCCCCTCCGGCCAGAAGCCTGGGGCTATTTTTAGCGCGGCGGGAGGGCATGGGGGTGTCTATTCGGTGAGGCAAAGGCCGTGGTCGGGCGTGAAGGAGAGATACACCTTCTGGCCGGGGTCGAGTTCCTCGAAGTGGTCGATTTGCACGCCCACTTCGTATGGCCCGATTTTGACCTGGCAGTCGAGGAAGTTGCCCAGATATACGGTGTCGATCACCTCGCCTTCCATGAGGTTCATCGCGTCGGTCGGCTTTTCGAGGTGAAGCAGGATGTCCTCGGGGCGGATGCTCAGGATGATTTTGCTCCCAACGGGCGCGTTTTCCGTGCCGGCGGCTTGGAGGCGGATGGGGGCCTTCTCTTCACCGAGGGTAATTTCCATATCCGTCAGGCTTCCGTCGTGGCCGAGCAGCTTGCCCTCCAGGAGGTTGGCCACGCCGATGAAATTGGCCACGAACGCATTCGTGGGTTCGGCATAGATGGTTTCCGGATCGCCGATTTGCTGGATCACGCCCTTGTCCATCACCACGACCCTGTCGCTCATGACGAGCGCTTCGGTCTGGTCGTGCGTGACGTAAATAGATGTGATGCCCACATCGTGCTGCAAGCGGGTGAGTTCGATGCGCATTTGCTCGCGCAGTTTGGCGTCGAGATTGCTCAGGGGCTCATCGAAGAGCACCACCTTGGGGTTGTAAACGATGGAGCGGGCGAGGGCGACGCGCTGGCGCTGTCCGCCGGAGAGTTTGGTGGCGTAGCGCTCGGCTAGATGGCCCAGGCCCACGAGTTCGAGCGCTTTCGTCGTCTTCTCCTTGATGGCGGCCCTGGTTTCGCGCCGGATCCTCAGGCCGTAGGCCACGTTGTCGAAGACCGTCATGTGCGGCCAGACGGCGTAGCTCTGGAACACCATGCCCAAGTTTCTTTCTTCCGGCGTCAGAAAAACTTCGTTCGTAACGGAGGTGACGTATTCTCCCTCGATTTGGATATCACCGCTGTCAGGATGCTCGAGGCCGGCGATGCACCTGAGAGTCGTGGTTTTTCCGCAGCCCGAAGGCCCCAGCAGGGTGACGAACTCGCCTTGCTCGACGGACAAATCAATGCCCGCCACAGCCACTTCGGGTCCAAACGATTTTACCAGCTTCGTTATTTCGACGAATGACACTCTGCTTATCCTTCTAGGGTTTAACGGCCAACGTATGATCGGGGTCGAGGCGCACGTACACCTTCTCGCCCACACGCAGTCGTTCTCTTGAGTGCGCCAACACCTTCCACTCGAATTCGCCCCACTTCACCCGGCAATCGAGGCAGTTGCCCAAAAAGACGGATTGGATGACTTCGCCTTCGATTCTGGGCCCGTCCATCGGCTCGCGCGATGCGTCCACGTTCTCGGGACGAACGGAGAGAAAGGCGGCGTCGCCCTCCGAGAGGTCATCATCGGCGAGCAGGCAGGGCAGTTGCACGTTCTCACCGCCCTGGGATATCTCGATGGTCCCCGCACTCCCCCCGCCGTTTCCGACGATTCTGCCCTCGGTCAGGTTCGCCACGCCGATGAAATCGCTCACGAACTTGTTGACGGGCCGCGCGTAGATGGAATGGGGGACGCCCGTTTGTTCGATGTTTCCCTTGCTCATCACGATGATTTCATCGCTCATCACGAGGGCTTCCGCCTGGTCGTGGGTCACGTAGATTGAGGTGATGCCGATTTCGTTCTGAATCCGCTTGAGTTCGACGCGCATCTGCTCCCTGAGTTTCAGGTCCAGATTGCTGAGCGGCTCATCGAAGAGCAAAAGGCGCGGCTCGAAGACCATGGCTCGTGCGAGGGCCGCTCTTTGCTGCTGACCGCCCGAGAGCTGCGTGGCATTTTTGTCCGCCATGTCGGTGAGGCCGACGATTTTCAGCGACGCGGCGACGCGGTCGTCGATTTCCGACTGCGCCATGTTGCGTATCTCGAGAGGGTAGGCCACGTTCTGGGTCACGTCCATGTGCGGCCAGATGGCGTAGCTCTGGAACACCATGCCGATGTTGCGCTTCTCGGGAGCGATGTTGATGCGCTTCTCCATCGAGGTGACCGGGTCCGAACCGATGCGAATCTCGCCCGCGTCGGGCTTGAGGAGGCCTGCGATGCACATGAGTGTCGTGGTTTTTCCGCAGCCCGAGGGGCCGAGCAGGGTGAGGAATTTCCCCTCCGGAATGCCGAAGGAGATACCGTCCACGGCGCGGTCGTTGCCGAAGTATTTTATGAGGGTGTCGACTTGGAGATAGTTGTTTTCGGTCATTGTCTTATGCGGTAAGCGCCTCTTTGCCGGCTACTTTTCGGAAAATGACGACGCAAATCAAAAGCGCAACCGTCTGCGCGATGGAAAGGGCCGCCGTCATGGGTTCGTTTTCAAAATTGGACAGATAATACACGCCGACGGATAGCGTCTCCGTGCCGACGGAATACAGTATGATGGAAATAGAGAGTTCTCTCAAGAATATGACGAACAGGAGAATCCACCCGGCGAAAATGCCCGGCTTGAGAAGCGGAATCGTGATTCTCCACAGCGTCGTGAGCCACGAAGCCCCCGCCATGCGTGAACTCTGGTCGAGTTCTTCCGATACGGCCATCATGATGGAGGAGATGTTCCGCTGCCCGTAGGGGAAAAAGCGCGTGATGTAGCCGAGCAGCAGAATCCAGAGCGTGGCGTAGATGGGCGTCTTGATGTAGGTGACGAGAACGCCCATGGCCAGCACGATGCCGGGGAACCCGATGGGGATGACGCTCAGGAAATCGAGCATTTTCGAACCGAAGCCCTTGGTGCGGTGGATCATGTAGCTCACGATGATGGCCAGCACCATGGCGATCGAAGCGCCGCCGAACGCGAGGATGAAGCTGTTGATGATGCCGTTGGTGGCCGCGTCGATGCTCTCGGGCCACCAGAAGAAGAGCACCTTCTGATAGTTCCAAAAGGTGAGTTCCGACCAGATGACGCTCCCCGACCAGATTTTGTGAAGACTCACGAAGAAAAGACAGATGATGGGAAGAATAACGGCGACGAACACGTAGAATACGTTGTACCCGAAAGCGAGCCACTTCCAATTGCCCAGGTCGATGAGATTCGGCCGGAAGCCCTTGCCGGTCACCGTCGTATAGGCACGAGGCGCGATGATTCTGTGTTGAATCCATATGAAGAACGCCGTCACCACGCCCACCACCATGCTCATGGCGGCGCCCAGGTAGTGGTTCGCGTCATCACCCACCGCTTTTGTGAAAATCTGCGTGGTCAGCGTCTCCCAGCCGAATGGAGCGGAGAGCTTGAAGGGAACGCCGAACTCCCCAGCCGTCGTCACGAACACGATGATGGCGCCCGAGAGAATCGCGGGCGTCACCAGGGGCAGCGTGATGGTCATGGTGGTTCGGAGCAAGCCCGCTCCCGTCGTCCGCGCGCTGTCCTCGAGCGAGGGGTCCATGCGCCTGAGCGAACCCACCACGAACAGGTAGACGAGAGGGGCGAAGAAAATTCCCGTCACCCAGATGACGCCCCACAGATTGTTCACGTTGAACAGCGAGAAGGAAATGCCGAAAAAGCTTTTCGCCATGTTGTTCAACATGCCGACTTTCGGGGAGGCCAGATTGTGCCAGGCGATGGCCCCGACGAAAGGACTCAGGAAGAAGGGGATGAGGTTGAAGGGCTCGAGTTGTTCTCTGAACGGGCAGTTGGTTCTCGCGTTGACCCACGCGAGCGATACGCCCAGGAGCGTGGCCAGAATCGTGCAGCCGGTGCTGATGAGGGCGGTATTGACGAGGGCTTTTCTGATGACGCGGCCCTGGAATACCTCCCTGTAGTTCTGAAGCCCCCATTCGGTGTCGAAGCCCAAGTCGTCGAGCACCAAGAAGCTGTTGATGACGAGCGCGATTAGCGGCAGGAAGACCGCCACCGCCACGATGAGGCCGACGACGGTCGTAATGATGTTCTCCTGCGTGAACCACGTTCGCCAGCCCCTCGGGGGAGCGACGTCGAATTGGGGTCTCGCGGTGTCTGTGGTCATAGCCTTATCGGATGAATTCTTTCCGGCGAATTATGCGCCGCCTTCAAAAGTTTCTCCCCACGAGCCAGTGCGCCGGTTCGCGGGGGGAGTCAGTTTATATAATTTCCTTATGACGCACTATATCGCGAAGGCTCCGCCGGGCTTGCGGCTGATGCGCTCTCGGCCATCCCCGACTGAATCCTCGCGGCATGGCGCGGCCGCTCATTTCCCGCTTCATGATAAAAACCGGAAGGCTGGGAGCCCCTATTGAGAGGCTCCCAGCCGTTCCGGGCAACAAACGATAATCGTCCTACTTGAAGCGCTTGATGAATTCGCCGCGCGTCGCCTTGAACTTCTTCTGCGCTGCCACCCAGTCCTTGAGACCCAGCAGCTTATGCTTGCTGAGGTCGAGGAGGTAGGGCTGCACAACCTTGGGCGCCGTATAGCCCGCGCGGAAGCTGTATATGGCTTCGCCTTCCACGTATACGTCGGTGCCCTCTTTGGTGAGGAGGAATTCAACCAGCAGTTTACCGGCGTTGGGGTTCGGCGCGCCGTTCAAAACAGCCGCCTGGTTGCCCAGCATGACCTGGCCTTCTTTGTAGTAGCCGATTTTGAGGACTTTAGCGAGGTCAGGCTTCTTGAGGACGTTCTGATACACACGGCCTGAGAGGTTCCAGGGGTCGAGGCCGCGTTCGCAGTTGATGAGCACCTGCATCTTCGGCTCGGTGCGGAACATGACGACGGGCTTCGTGGCTTTGAGGGCGTCCCAGTACTTGTTCATGTCCATGCCGCTCTCGATGAGCGAGATGACGGTGTTGGTGTAGGTGAAGCTCTTCGTGATGTCGCCGGCGATGGTCTGGCCCATCACGTTCTTTGCGATAGTGTCGGGATAAGAAGTGACGTTCAGGTCCTTCATGCCCGGGCAGGAGGTGTTCCACACCGGCTGGAAGGTGTAGGCCAGCGGCGTGACGACGTAGGGGTAGTTCGCGTACTGACCGGCTTTTTTGATCACTCCCGCGAAATGTTTGTTCCACTCGGCGCTGTCGAGCTTGTGGTACGCGCCGCGTTTTTGAGCCGCGGCGAAGAAGCCGGGCGCGCTCACCACGTGGACGTCGACGGTGAATTTGTTGGCCCGCATCTCCTGGCGAACCTGGGAGACGGTGGCGCCGGTGCCCTTACGCAGGTTGCGGAATTTGAAGCCGCTGCCGAGGCCATAATGCTTGGCGAAAGCCGGGCCCAGGCGCTTGGCGGTCCGGTCACCGAACAGAGGGTTGAGCAGCGTGACGGCGCCCTCTTTTTTCGCCGCTCGCACGAGCTCTTTCTGGTTTTTCATCATCGCTTCGGATACGAGCGCACCCGAGGCGAAGACGGCCAGCGCCGCCACCGCGGCGACGAAGTAATGGATACGGGATTTCATCGAGAATCTCCTCATTGCTGGAATAGAGTGGGGGCCATGCCCCCGGTTATTAAGGTCCAAACAATCCGGTTTTCGCAACAACATCCGCACAGACAAAGAAGACGATGCTCTTATTGCTTGTTTTCTTTGCTGTCCGCGGAGTATTGTAGTAGTGAAAATAACAGATTTTTCATATCTGTCAATGCTGTATTCTCCGGCTGGCGAAAATTCAGGGCCGATGATTTTTTCCGCTTTTCACCTCCGGGAAAGATGTTGCATAAGGAAACATCTTTCTTGTAGAAAAACAGGCGAAGGCGAATTCCGGCGATTCATAGAGCCGGCGCCATGGCGCGGATTTTTCCCGCCGGTTGAAGCTCAAAGCGAGGATTTTTCTTGAACGTGAAATCGACCGGTTCGCCTCTCATCCAGACCCACCGGCTGGAAGCCCCCCAGGGTTCGTTCATGGAACACGTTGAGGTGATCCTCATCGGGGATGGGCCTTACATACTCTTCGACGCGGGCTACCGCGAGTGCATTCCCGATATGCTCTCCTGGGTGGAGGAGCGCGCCGGGAGCGCGCTGGAAAAACTCGTCCTGACCCACCACCACTTCGACCATTCGGGCGGCGCGAAGGCGGTCTGCGAGCGATTCAGCGTCCCGGCCTACGCCCACCCTCTGGAGATGCGCTTCCTTGAGGAGGAACAGCCGGATCTGCCGGTTTCTCCGATTAGAGAGGGGGAATTCGTCGAGTCGGGAGAAATGCGCTTCGAGGCCATTCTGACGCCGGGCCATTCTCCCGGGCACCTTTCTTTCTGGTGGGAAGAGGAGAAGATTCTTCTGGGGGGCGATAACATTCTTCTGCCCTCTACGACGGCGGTGGTCGCGCCCAAGGGGGATCTCGGCGATTATCTCGAATCGCTGGAGAAGGTGAAGAGTCTCGCGCCTCGTCTCATCTATCCGGGCCACGGTCCGGTGATCGAGGATCCGATCGGCAGAATCGACGAACTTATAGAGCACCGCAAGATGCGCGGTGTCCAGTACCTCGAAGCGCTGGGCGCAGGCCACGATACGCCAGCCAAGATAGCGGACCTCGTATATCACGACTTACCCGAGCGTCAGAAAAATCTGGGCGCGCGCGTGATAACGCTGTATCTGGAGAGATTCGTGAAATCCGGAGAAGTCGCGTGCGCCGATGGGCGCTACTCATTGACGGAGCCGCTTTAGGGAGGCGAGGTTTTTGCTCACGAACTGCCACACGCTGGTTTTGCGGGAACTGCTGGAGCATCACCCCGAGATGCCCCACCCCGGGGATGACGCCTACGTCTACAACGTGGCGCCCGATTCACTGCCCCTCTCGGGAGAGTTCAAGCCGAAGGAAACCCACCGCTTCGCCCCGCCGGCAGGCGTGATGGGCCGATTCCCGAAACTCTTGTGGGTGAAATGCCATCTGGTGGTCGACAACATCTGTCACTACGGGAGTATCGCCAAGGTGGGGAGCGGGCTGTCTCCCTCACAAAAGCGGGGCTACACCTACCTCAAGGGGGTCGAACTCATTCCCCTGATGCGGGAATTCACGCAAAAGATGGGCGCACCCACCGATGACGTGAGCCTCCATTATCTCGCGCACGTGCTGGTCGAAATCGCGGTCGATTACGCCATATATCTCGACGACAGAACGGTGGGGGAGCAACTCCGAGACGCCCAGTCCGCCATGAGCGACGCCCAAGAACACGAATATGCCGAGGGTCTGGGGGCCTTGTATGGTTGCGAGCCGGAGAAGGTAACGCGCGCGCGCGGCGCGCCCAGGAGGTTTTATGGCGACCTCCACGATGTCGACAATCTTTTTCTGGGTGGACGAACGAAAATTGTTTTAAGGAAGCTCAGGCTGCCCTTCAGCGAGGAGAACACGGAGAAGACGTGCCGCCTCATCGAAGAGGGAGCGCGGATGACGGGCGATTATATGCGTTTCATCAATGATTCCGTGGATGCGCTCTCGAACTGGGCGGCATGGGAGGGAGAAACCGCCATAGAAGGCGAGAGTTCCTGATTTCCCTCCCTTCCCCGGAACGAATCGAACCATCAAAGATGTTGTTCTCGGTCAAACCCTAAAAGACGTATTCCTATCTTGCCCCGTCGGTTTAACGGGTCAAGAACATCCTTTTGCCATAGCCCCCCCGGAACGAGGGGCTATCCCCTCGCCCGACTCCAGTACCGACCGATTCTGGAGTTTCAGTGCGATTGCGGCTGGCTCATGGAGCTTTTGGGGGCTTCTTGCTTCGTCTGTCGGCTCGACTCTCTTAGCTTACGGAGGCTTTGAGGCCGGCGCCCGCCTTGAATTTCGGCACCGTGGCCGCCTTCACATCAATCTCCTCGCCCGTCCTGGGGTTGCGTCCCTTGCGGGCCGCCCGCTGGGAGGTGCTGAACGTGCCGAAGCCAATGAGCGTCACCTTGTCCCCACTCTTGAGGGCCGAGGTCACGGCGCCCAGGAATGCGTCGATCACGCCCTGGGCGTTCGATTTACTCAGGTCCGTTTGTGCCGCGATGGCATCTGCGAGTTCGCCTTTGTTCATGTTGTTCTTCTCCTTTTTCGCCTTGAGCGGTTCCCGGGCGGCGAGTGCGCGCTAAGGTCTTGTCGGTCTGGTGCAACTGCATTCAACAATAAAAATCAAAAATATATTGGGGGCGAAATGAACGATTCGGGGCGGGGAATCACGTTTTCTAAGGGAATTATAGCTTTCGAGGCCGTTATGAGCAAGCACGAATTGCCTGTTTCCCTATGGATGGCGGCGGAGTCACCGGACGGGAAATTTCCACATCGCATCGTTTTCGACCATCTGATCGTATGAGAAGAGGGCGACGCCGTCGGCGCCGGCCTCTCGGGCGGCGCGCCATTCACGCCAAACACCCTCCGGACGTTTGGTGAACAGATACGCCCCGAGGCCGATAACGACCCTGGGCGCGCGCGAATTCGGTGTTTTCACCGTCTTCGAAGCAACCGCGCTTCGGCTGATTTGAGCGGCCAGCCGCACGTCGGCCGTGTAATTCATCACGATGGCCTTATCCAGAAATCCACGTTCGAGCCAGGTGCGCCAGTCCTGAAACGCGGTGAGGTAGGCCCGTTCCGCCCAGGGAAGAACAGCAGCGGAAACAACCACTCGTCTCCTTAAACTTCTAGTTGTTTTGTGAACATCGCGAACCGCCGCCGTCACTTGCGCGCGCCTCCACGCATCCCATGCCGCACCGTCCGCGCCCTTCGCTCCTGCGCGCGGGGCGGTTTTTCGGGTCTTACGCTCGAACCGGGCGACGGAAGCCTCGTTGTAGCCGAAATCAAGACGCGGGGAGAAGCGCGAACCCGGCGATATGGGAAGCGCATAGGGGTAGCGGATGAAATCGAGGTGTATTCCCGCAAGGCCCGGATAATTGCGCACCAACGCCGCCGTGACGTCGATGATGCGCTTGCGCACGCCCAAATTGCCCGGGTCGAGAAAAATTCCGGGCGTCCCCAGGCCGAAGCCTTTCGCCCATTCGGGTTTTCCTGAAAGGGGATATTCAAGCAGGGAGCGCCCGTATTGGTCCTTGAGCACGGCTTGTAACCCAAGTTGACGGAGGATGGGCGCTTTTTTGTTTCTCGCCAGTGCGAATGCGTTTATCCACGCATGGACCTTGATCGGGCAGTCGCATTCCTCTCCTTGGGAAGCCAGATCGACCAGGAGCGCCAGCGGGTCTTGCCCGGCTCGTTTTGAGGGGGAATCATCGGCGAGATTCGTGGGGAACCACGCACGGCCCGAGCGGTAGACTTGCGCATAAATGTCCGTGACCCCGGCGGCGCGCGCGCGCTTCACGAGCGCTTTTATTTTCTCGGCGCTATCGAGGGTTCTGTTCGCGCCTTCCGCCTGCACCCAAAGGCCGACTTCGAACCGCTTGGGCGCGAGGAGGCGCACGAGAAAATGCTGGTAAAAGGAAGAACAGCCTGAAATGAGGAACGCGATGAGCAAGACGCAGGGCGCGCCGGTGCGGGGGAGTCGTTTCATCCGGGCTTTTCCGTTTTCCGTGGGCGGGGGTGTTGATGGCGCGAACCGTGCTTAGTCGCGCCGCAAACGGCAAACAATGGCTTCAGGCGCGTCTTCTGGCTCCGGGGCGGAGGTTGACGCGCACAAACTACACGTTGCGTCGAGGGGCGGTCAACGGAAAATGCGCGGATTCAGGAGAAAACAATGGATAAAGGGCGAAAAAACGCGCTCTCGCCTGAGCGGCGTATTCCCGCTATTCGGCGCTTAATGCTCTTTTCGTCATGGAGGCGGCCTCGGCCAGCGCCTTTTCTTCTTCCTCGCGCATGGGTTGTTCTCGAATTTCGCGATACGCCTCGATGACGTTTTGGACCGAAATCCCCCGCTCGAGCTCCTCCCAGGCCGCCAGGGACGCGCCCAGATGCGCCGCCTCGGGGGCTGCGGCGTGTTTCGAGCCGATGGCGTCCAAATCCACCGATGCGATGCGGATATCGGGGCTTTCTATGGTGTTTTGCGTGTTCAAGACGAGGACGCCGCCGGGGCTTTTGAGGGCGTCCCCCATCGGGGGTACGACGGCGAGGTAGGGGTCGCAGACGATTTCCAAGTCATATTCCGCCGGGATGGCGAGGTCGGGGAGTTGTTCTTCAGAAATTTTCACCACCGCCCTGTCGGGCGAGCCCGGGGGCGAGGGGAAGCCGGGCGTGCGCACCTGGGCCGAAAGCCCCGCGCGGTTGGCCGCCCCGGCGAAGATGCGCGCGGCGCCCAGAAAAAGACTCTCTCCGCCGATTTCACGTCTTCCATGAAAACAAACCACGCGCATGGCGTATTTCCGTTTTAGAGAAGAAAAAAGCGCAAACTCTCGACAGCTTTATCAGAATCGGCGCGTCTTTTCCATCTTGTAAGTTGACATCGAAAACGCGCCCTCGCAATATGGCCTCAAGGAATTCCCTGAGAAACTGCGTCGCCGAATATCCTAGTCGAGCAGATGATGGAGAGTGCGCCTTGAGCAAGAAGTTCAAGATTTTCACATACGGCTGCCAGATGAACCGCTACGATACGGAGACCATCACCGGGCATCTCCAAGCGGAAGGGTACGAGGAAACCGAATCGAACGAGGCGGCCGATCTGATTCTGCTGAACACCTGCTCGATCCGCGACAAGGCGGAGCAGAAGGTTTATAGCCAAATCGGGCGTCTTGATAAGCTCAAGAAATCGAACCCGTCGCTCAAAATCGGCGTCTGCGGCTGTTTCGCCACGCGCGACGGGGAGGCGATTGCAAAGCGCGGAAAAGTGGTCGATCTCGTTTTCGGAACACAGAACATCGCCAAGCTCCCGATGCTTTTGGAGGAGATGGAGGAGAGGCGCGTGGTGGATACCGCGCCTATCCCGCCTGATTTCACCGAACTCGCGCCTATCGAGCGCGGGAGCGGCCTGAACGCCTTCGTGAGCATCGCGCGTGGGTGCGATAATTTCTGCACCTTCTGCGTCGTGCCCTACACGCGCGGACCCGAGTGGAGCAAGCCGAGCGAACTCATCGTGGACGAGGTGGAGCGCGCGGTGACCGAGGGGTTTCGCGAGGTCACGCTCTTGGGCCAGAACGTGAACTCCTATGGCCGCAAATCCCCGGACGATCTTACCTTCGGCGGGCTGCTCAGGCGCTTGAACGACGTGGACGGGCTCGAACGCATCCGCTTCATGACGTCCCATCCCAAGGATTGCGATGAGGAGATGGTCGACGCGATGGGGGAATCCCCTAAAGTGTGCGAGCATCTCCACCTGCCGGTTCAATCGGGAGCGAACCCGGTGCTCGCGCGGATGGAGCGCGGCTACACGGCGGAGGAATATTTGGGAAAAGTCTCCCTTTACAGGGAGCGCGTGAAGAACGGGGTGCTCACTTCGGACGTCATCATCGGTTTTCCCGGCGAGCGGGACGAGGATTTCGAGGGTACGCTCCGCGTTTTGCGCGAAGCGCGCTACGACAACATCTATATGTTCAAATACTCCCCCCGGCCCGGAACGCCCGCCTTCGATATGGAGAGGACGCTTCCCGAAGAGGTGCTCTCCGAGCGCTTCGAGGAGGCGAGCCGGGTGCAGCGCGAGATGACGGAAAGCCTGCATGCAGAACTCGTCGGGAGTGTGCAGGAGGTGATGGTCGAGCGGGCGGTGACGCCCAAGAGCGCGCCCGCCGGATGCGCCGGCTGCCCGGAGGTGGGGGATGAGTCGGCTCCGAACTGGTTTGCGGGTCGCAGCCGAGGCAATCACAGGGTACAATTGTACGCAGAGGGTCTTACGCCTGCGCCCGGGGAGTTGGTCGAGGTGAAAATCATGAGGAGTGGCATTCACTCTTTGGCCGGAGTATCGCCGCCGAGCGCCGTGGTGATGGAGGAAGGCGAATGATGATCGAGATGAAAGTCAAAGGCCTCACGCTCGATCCGCACACCAATGTGCCGATTGTGGTTTTGCGCGAGACCGAGGGCGACCGCGCACTGCCCATCTGGGTGGGCATTTTCGAAGCGCACGCCATCGCGCGCGAGATCGAGAACTTCGAGACGCCGCGTCCGATGACCCACGATTTGATCAAGAACCTTATCAACGACATCAAAGGCCGGGTGGATAAAATCCTCATCAACGATTTGAAGGACAATACCTTTTTCGCCGAAATTCATCTTTCCATGAACGGCTCGGAATTCGTCGTCGATTCGAGACCCTCGGACGCCATCGCCGTGGCCCTTCGCATGGGCAGTCCGATATTCGTGGAGGAGAAGGTGCTCGAGGAGGCGAAGAGCATCCAGTTCAACGAAGAGGAAATGAAAGAGGGCGTCTCCGGCGCGGAAGCGCGCAATAGGGAGGACAAGCCCCCCGAGGCCGACAAGCCGTTGGAGGAGGAGCCCGAAGACATCAAGGAGTGGCTCAAAGACTTGAAACCCGATGATTTCCTGAAAGGGGACAACAACTAAGGCGACCCTCGCCCGGGCGTCGCCCCCACCGGAGTTTGACCGCTTTGCTTCTCTATCTCTTGCGACACGGCGAGACGGACTGGAACGTCGAGCAGCGCATACAGGGCGTCTCCGACACCGCGCTTAACGAGGTGGGCGTCGCGCAGGCCGAAGCGCTCGCCTGCACGCTGCGCGGGCGTCCGATAGTTTCCGTCTACGCGAGTCCGCTCAGCCGGGCGAGGCGCACCGCCGAGATCGTCGCGCAAGCCTTGGGCGCGCCCTTGTTCGAGGAGGCGGGCATTGCCGAAATGAACCAGGGCGAACTCGAGGGGGCGGCCTTTCGCCGGCTTCCCGAGACCCACCCCGACTTCATGCACATGTGGCGGAACTATCCCGCCGAAGCGCGTATGCCGGGTGGTGAGACTCTCGCGGAGTTACAGGAGAGGACATGGGCCGCGATGGAGCGGTTCCTGGCGGCGCACGAAAACGAGACTATCGCCGCGGTGAGCCACAATCTGGCGATCATCACGATTTTATGCAGAATCCTCGGCGTGGAACTCAACGGCTTCAGGCGGATACGTCAGCACAACGCCGCCATGAACATCATCGAGCATACGCCCGAGCGGGGCTGGAGCGTCGTGACGATGAACTCCCTGGCGCATCTTCAGGACGCGCCCGTCTCGGAGCGGAATGCGTATCTGCCCTATATTTGAGGTGGCGACCGCGAGGTCGCCGGCGCAGAATGGGTGCGCGCGGCTCAGTCGTAGTCCCTGCCTTCGGGGTCCGAGACGTTCCGGTAGTAGTCCTGAATGTCGTCGACGAGGTGGTCGACCTCGGTTTTCGGCTTTTTCCGTTTCGACGCCATGTAGCGGCGCAGCAGATAAAAGGCGATGAACCCCAGGAAGAACCCCAGGGCCACCCCGTCGAAAAATGTTTGGTATCCGCCCATCAAAGCGCTCCGCGCGAAAGCGCGCCTATAGAGGCTTTCGGCGCGATGAAAAACGGGAATGTTTGATATGCGCTCATCAGACGCTCGATTCGGTGATGTCCGTGTATGGATTCACCTTATCTTCGGCGGTGTTCGCCTGTCAAGCAGATGGGTGGCCGGGACGTTTCGTGAAGAGGCGTCAAGGTGCTGCAATGCGTGCGGGAGAGCCTTATCCGTACACGCGGAAAGGCGGTTCCGGGTTTGAACTCCATCAGAGAGTATTAAATGGGCGCACGAGATATTCATCCGCGCATTCCTGGGCGATGGCTCCATGTTTGAGCTCCATCAGAGAGTATTAAGATGAGTGCGAGAGAGCACAGGACATACACGCTCAAACGCCCCGCGCCCTCACGCGCGCGCCGCATCGCGTATGAAGAAAAGCTCAACTCCCAGCAACTGGAAGTCGTGATGGCGGGCGATGGCCCGCTTCTGGTCATCGCGGGCGCGGGCAGCGGAAAGACGCACACCATCACCTACCGCCTCGCGCGCCTCGTGGAAGACGGCGTCGCGCCCGAATCCATCCTCCTCGTCACTTTTACGAACAAGGCCGCGCGGGAAATGCTCCATCGCGCCGCCTCCCTCATACAGGCGGACGCCCGGCGCGTATGGGGCGGCACGTTCCACCACGTGGGGAATTTAATACTGAGGCGATACGGCAATCGCATCGGCTACGAGCCGAATTTCACCATACTGGATCGCGAAGACGCAGCCGATCTGGTGACCGAGTGCATCCGCCTCGCGGGGTTTGATCCCAAGGAGAAGTATTTTCCCAGGGGCCGCGTTCTGGAGTCGATTTTCGCCTTGGCCGCCGATACCGACCGGAGCGTTTCGGAGACGGTGCTGGGTCGGTATTCATACCTGGCGAACCGTCTGGGCGAGATAGAGCAAATCGCCGCCCACTACGAGGAGCGCAAGAAAGAGATTCAGGCGGTGGATTTCTCCGGTCTCCTCAGGCTGACGCGTGATTTGCTCGCCGGACACGAGGAGGTGCGCAAAGAGCTGCAGGCGCGTTTTCGCTACATCCTCGTGGATGAATACCAGGACACCAACAAGGTGCAGGCCGACCTGGTGGACTTTCTGGCCGGAGAGCGGTGCAACGTCACCGTGGTGGGGGACGACGCGCAGAGCATCTACAGCTTCCGGGGCGCGCATTTTGAGAACATCATCACTTTTCCGGAGCGATACCCCGACGCCAGGCTCTTTCGTCTGGAGGAAAACTACAGGAGCACGGCCTCCATCCTAGCGCTTGCCAACGCCTCCATCTCCCATAACAAACGCCAGTTCAAGAAAAATCTCAAAACCACTCGCAGTGAGGGAATGAAGCCCGCCCTCGTGGCCACGCGCGACGCCATGCAACAGGCGGACTTCGTGGTCGACCGCACGCTGGCCTTGCGCGATGAGGATGACGTGCAACTCTCTCAAATCGCGGTGCTCTACCGGGCGCACTACCATTCCATGGAGCTTCAGATGGAACTCACGCGCCGGGGGATTCCCTTCGAGATCAGAAGCGGGCTGCGCTTTTTCGAGCAGCGCCACATCAAGGACGTCACGGCGTTCCTCAGGCTGGTGGCCTCCCCTGCGGACGAGTTGGCCTGGAAGCGCGCGCTCAAGCTCCTGCCCGGCGTGGGGGACGTGACGGCGCACAGGGTCTGGGAGAAGATGAAGGCGCAGGCCGACCCGCTTTCTTCTCTCTCGCGCGGCGGGATGGATTTTGTCCCCAGGAATGCGCGCAAGGGTTTTGAGGTTTTCAGAAAGCTGGTTTCTGACCTGACGGGTGGAGGCCGCGCCGCCACAGGCGGGGAGGAATCCGTCCTTCCGCCGACGGAGATGATAAGCCTCGTGCTGGATCGGTTCTATCAGGATTACGTCGAGAACACGTTCGAGGACGCCCCGACGCGTATAGAGGACGTGCGTCAACTCGCGGAATTCGCCATGCAGTACGAGTCGACGACGGCGTTTCTGTCCGAACTGGCGCTGATGGGGACGGCGGCGGCCGCGGGACCCGCGACTCCGGGCGAGCGCGAGGAGCCGGATGAGTCCATCGTCTTGAGCTCGGTTCATCAGGCGAAGGGTCTGGAGTGGAAGGTGGTGTTCCTGATCTGGCTCACCGACACCCGCTTTCCGCTCACACGGGCGCTGGCCGACCCCGAGGGGGAAGAAGAGGAGAGGAGGCTTTTCTACGTCGCCCTCACGCGGGCGAAGGACGAACTCTATATGTGCCAGCCCATGCTCGAGAGCGAGGCGTGGAAGATGGGGGCGTTCTCCAGGCTTTCGAGATATGTGGAGGAATTGCCCGAGGATCTGTATGAGCGCTGGTTGCTGGAGGAAGAGGCGCTCGACTCCCCGGAGGCCGAGGGCGGGGCATCGGGCACTGCCTCACGGCTCGCGGACCCCGATGATCCCGATGGCCTGCGCTATGAATACGGCGAGGGCGTTTGAGCGCTTGTTCACGGATGCCCTTCGCGCTATGATTTTTCGCCGAATTCCAGGAGTCTGTAGCAGTTTTTGGGTGTAGTGGCCATTCGCTCCACCCGCTTGATTTTTCATGTGCGCGATGAGCGCGCTTATCGGTTCCAACCGACGGGAGTATGAAAACGCATGAATTATAAAACCATCAATCCCGCCGAGAACCACTGGCGGCAGAACTATCGCCTGCTCGTCGGCTCCGTCGTGCCGAGGCCCATCGCCTGGGTGAGCACCATCAGCGCGGACGGCTACGCGAACCTCGCACCCTTCAGCTTCTTTACCTGCGTGGGACACGACCCGCCCCTGCTCTCGATTTCGGTGGGCGTGCGCGAAAAGGCGTACAAGGACACGGCGCGCAACATCATGGAGACGCAAGGCTACGTCATCCACACCGTGGTGGACGGCCTGGAAGAGGAGATGAACATCTGCGCGGACGACTACCCCTTCGAGGTGAGCGAGTTCGAAGAGGCGGGCCTGACGCCGCTCGATTCCGACCTGGTGAAGGCCCCGCGCATCGCCGAGGCCCCCGTGGCCATGGAATGCCAGTTCCGCCACCTCATCACGAACGGGCGCGAGCACCTCACGAACGTCATCATCGGCGAGGTGGTGCGCTGGCACGTGCGCGAGGACGTGATGATAGAAGACGGGAAATACATCGACCCCGTTCTACTCAGGCCCGTGGGCAGGCTCGCGGGCAACGGATACTGCCGCTCGCACGACGTGTTCGACATGCAGCGGCCCGACAGGAAAGCGACGCAGTTGAGCCCGAAGGGCTGAGCCGTAATCCACACACTGTCAATATCCTCTTAAACGAAGGAGGTGAGTGAGATGAGCGATATTCCAGAAACCATGAAAGCCGCCGTCACGCATGACGCGCACGAGGTGCGCATCGAGCAGATTCCCGTGCCCGACTACGAACCCGACCAGGTGCTGGTGAAGGTCGCCGCCTGCGGCATCTGCGGCACGGATATCCATATCTACGAGGGGCACATGCGTCCCATGTGGCCGCCCTTTTATCCCTTCATCCAGGGACACGAGTGGGCGGGGAAGGTGGCCGCTGTCGGAAGCAGCGCGAAGACCTCTCTCCAGGTGGGCGATCGCGTCATCATGGAGCCGACGGTCGGCTGCGGCAAATGCGCCACCTGCATCCGGGGGGACTACCACATCTGCGAGAACGCCGCGAAGCCGGACGGCGGCTACAAGCTGCTGGGACATACGGCGAACGGCGCTTTCAGCGAATACGGCGTGGCGCCGCCGAACAACCTCCACAAGATGCCCGAATCCATGAAGTGGGAAGACGCGGTCATCGTGAACCAGCTCGTCATCGCGCTCCACGCCATCGAGCGCGCGGGTATCGAGCCGGCCGACACCGTGGCGATTCTGGGTCCCGGCCTGCTGGGACTCTCGGTGCTTCAACTCGTGAAGATGATGGGCGCCTCCAAGATATTCATCACTGGGCGCGGCTATCGCCTCGGAATCGCGGAGGAACTCGGCGCGGACCGCACCATCGACATCACGAAAGAAGACCCTGTGGAGGTCGTCAAGCGCGAGACGGACGGCCGCGGAGTGGACCTCGTCATCGAGTGCGCCGGGCCGCCCGAGACGATGCGCCAGGCGGTGGACATGGCGCGGCGCGGCGGGCGCGTGGTTTTGGAGGGCATCAACGGCGGCCAGGAGGTGTCCTTCAATACCGACCGCATCGTGCTCGACGAGATAGCCATATTCGGCGGGCGCGGCTCGCCGAACTGCTACCCGAGAGCCATCCAGATCATCTCCGAGGGCCACATCGCCACCGAGAAGATGCTTACGCACACGTTCGCGCTCGATGAGTTCAACGAGGCGATGCGCATGTTCAAGGCGAGAGAAGACGGCGTGATGCGCGTGATGTTGACGCCCTAAGATTTTTTTGAGGGGATTGCGTCGCCGCGCAGCGGCGCTCGAGACGCACGGAGCCGGGGCCGGCTTCGGCGACATGAGGAGGTAATCCTGATGCCCGAAAAACTCCTGCCCACCACCGTCGTGGGCAGCTACACCCAGCCCGACTGGCTCATCGATCGCGATAATCTCACCAAGCGCCTCCCGCCGCGCGTGCGTGCGGAGGAGATATGGCGCGTGGCGCCCGAGTTTTTAGAGGCCGCGCAGGACGACGCCACCCTCCTTGCGATTCGCGACATGGAGCGTGCGGGAATCGACATCATCTCGGACGGCGAGGTGCGCCGCGAGAGCTATTCGAACCGCGTCGCCACGGCCCTGGGCGGCATCGACACCGAACGCCACGGCTATACGAAAGACCGCTCGGGCCGGGACAACCCCGTGCCCCGCGTGATGGGGAAGATCCATCGTCCAAAACCCATCGAGGTGAGCGACGTCGAGTTTCTGCGCGCCAACACGGAGCGGCGGATCAAGATCACCCTGCCGGGGCCCTTCACCATGACGCAGCAGGCCCAGGATGATTATTACGGCGGCGATCAGCGGGCGATGGCGCTCGACTACGCCCGCGCGGTGAACGAGGAGGTGAAGGACATGTTCGCCGCAGGCGCCGACGTGGTGCAGATAGACGAGCCCTACATGCAGGCGCGCGCGGAAATAGCCAAAGTGTTCGCCCTGGAAGTGCTCGGCGAGGCGTTAAAGGGCGTAGAAGGCACCACGGCGCTTCACATGTGCTTCGGCTACGCGGCCATCCACGCCTGGCAGGGGCTGGGAAAACCCGACGCCTATTCCTTCCTGCCCGAGTTGAACGATAGCGACATCGACCAGATTTCCATCGAGGCGGCCCAGCCGGGCATCGACTTGGCCGTGCTGGAAAAGCTGCCGGACAAGACCATCATCCTGGGCGTCATCGACAACGGCGATCCGAACGTCGAATCACCCGAAACGGTGGCGGCGCGCATCCGGGCGGCGCTCGAGCACGTATCGCCCGAGCGGCTCATTCTGGCTCCTGATTGCGGGATGAAATACATGGACCGCGACGTCGCCTTCGGTAAGATCAAATCCCTCGCCGAGGGCGCCGCCATCGTGCGCGCGGAGATCGGGGGGTAGGGGAGTCGTCTGAAATCAATCCGCTTTTTTTCCGCCGAATGCGGTTTTTCGCAATGCGGTGTTGATGCGGGACTGCCACCCCTTGCCGCTTTCTTTGAAGTGCGCCACCACGTCCGCGTCGAGCCGAATGGTGGTCTGCACCTTGGTGGGCTTTCTCTGCGGCCCGCGAAACCGGCGAGGAGGGTTGCTTGCCAGTTCTCCCCGGGCGTGGGCTTCGACGATCTCGGGCACCACTTCCGAGGCCGGACGCATCTTCTCCAGCATCTTCTCGCTCAAAGGTCGATCCTCCACCTCAAGCGGCGGCTTGCTATTTCGTTTGACGGCCATTTTCTCTCCTTCCTCATGCGCGTTACTTCGCGTATCGCCTCGTCTCTCTTTTATTCGCCTTGCGCAGGCTGATGATTCGCACGAACGACTCACGGCGGGTGAATATCAGCACGTGGACCCGTTCCTGAATCAAGCCCAAAGCCCAGAAGCGGTGTTCCTCATACCCGGAGCGCACATCCTCGTAGACTAGAGCCGTCTGCCAATCGAATTCCAGGGCGGTGAGGAAATCGACGTCATGCTTGTCAAGATTAGTCTCCCGTTTATTCTGATCCCATTCGTATTGCATAGCGAAATGTAACAACAATTATCTGGTTAAGCAAATCGTTTCGCGTGGCGAGATCGTCCATCACCATCCTGGTCTGGTGTATTGGTGGCTCAGGCTCGCGCTTGTGGTATGGTGTCCTCATCATCCGCCCACCGAAGTGTTTAGAGATTCCCGAATGGCCACGCGCACGAAAACGCAAGCTCGCAAACCAGCGCCCAAGCCCCGCGCTGTCGATTTGAAACTGACGCCGCCCCTCAAATGGGCCGGCGGCAAGCGGTGGCTCATCCCGCACATTCAGGCGTACTGGGAGGCGCACAGCGACCGTCGCCTCGTCGAGCCTTTCTGCGGGGGGCTGGCCGTAGCGCTTGGCCTCACCCCCGCGAAGGCGCTTTTGAACGACATCAACGCCCCGCTCATGAATTTCTACGCCTGGCTGAAAAAAGGTTTGACGCGCGCCCGGGCCGATATGCGCAACGAGGCCGATACCTACTACGCTCACAGGGAGCGGTTTAACTCTCTGCTCATGAGCGGAAAGGGGGGCAACAAGCAGGCGGCGGAGCTTTTCTATTACTTAAACCGCACGGGCTACAACGGGCTTTGCCGCTTCAACAGCAAGGGTGAGTTCAACGTCCCCTTCGGACGCTACAAGCGAATTAACTACACAAAAAATTTCAGGGCCTACCGGGAGATCTTCGAGAAATGGGAGTTTGAGTGCGAGGATTTTGCGTCGCTCTCCATCAAGCCCGGTGATTTCATCTACGCCGACCCGCCTTATGACGTCCAGTTCACCAAATACGCCAAAGAAGATTTTTCCTGGGCGGATCAGGTGCGCCTCGCCGAATTCCTGAGCGCGCACGAAGGCCCCGTGGTGCTCTCGAACCAGGCGACGGAAAGAATCGTCCGCTTATATAAAGACGTGGGATTCTCGCTTCAATTCCTCGAAGGCCCGCGCCGGATCAGTTGCACCGGGGATCGTTCCCCCGCGCGGGAGGTTTTGGCGGTGCGGGGG
This sequence comes from bacterium, assembly GCA_965218735.1. Classification (GTDB taxonomy): domain Bacteria; phylum UBA8248; class UBA8248; order UBA8248; family UBA8248; genus Bin107. Next base: position 399,292 of record CBDCMA010000008.1, read on the forward strand.
GTGGGGGATGAGTGGAGTGCGGAATGCACTTATGAATGGCCCCTTGAGTTGGAATATCTCTTAGATGGCTACAGGAAAGAATGGTTGCAAGTATGTTTTTCTTAAGTAATATTAAAATGATAATTTTAGTGAGGGCTTCATAGGGTTTATCGCCCATTAGGGGGTTCATTGCGCCTTCGATCCTGACGCGATGCAGTTTGTGAATCAGATTTTTAGCACTAGGGATTTACAGGTGCACTATATATATGGCTATTGACAACAAAAATGAAAAAGAGAAAGCGACCCTCTCACCTCTAATAACAGATCCGAAAGAGCTTGCATCAGCCCATCGTGTTAGGAGGAACATATTTGAACATAAGAGTGTTCATCCTTCAGAAGTTGAGGAAGAGGTAGAAAAAGGTTGGGAACTTCAGCGCGCCGGTAAGCGTAGAACAAGGCTTAAAAGAGCAAAGAGCCACAATGTATGGCTTGAAGACCGTTTGTGGTGTCTTTTCTATAATATGGGTTATAGGGTACTGAACGATAAGAATTTCAAGATTACTTACACTCAAAAAGATGGTTCAGTTGGTTCCAAACAGGTTGATGTTTATGCCGAAGACGATGAAACGGCTATAGTCATTGAGTGTAAATCCCATTCTACGGTTGGGCGGAGAGTTCTCCAAAAAGATATAGCAGAAACACACTCACTTCAGCCTTTCTTCAGAAATTCGATAAATAAACGCTTTAAGAACCGCGCGAAGCCAAAGATTGTTTGGGTTTCTGCTACCAGCAACATCCTTTGGTCACAGCCTGACATTGAGCGAGCCGAAGCATGTTCAATCAACAGAATTACGGATAACGAACTCCAGTATTTCGAAGCCTTTGTAAAGCATATGGGACCAGCAGGGCGCTATCAGATTTTAGGGGAATTTTTAAGAGGGCAGAAGATTCCCGGCCTAGCCGATGTTAGGCTTCCAGCGATTCGCGGCAAAATAGGTGGCGAAACTTACTACAGTTTTGTCTCAACACCACGAAATTTATTGAAGATCGCGTTTGTGAACCATCAAGCCCTCAACCACCCAGATGGACGGCCAGCTTATCAGCGTATGATTGCTTCATCACGTATAAAAGATATTGGACTATTCATTGAGAAAGGCGGGTATTTCCCAACTAACATTCTGGTCAATTTTTCTGATTCACCGCGATTTGATCAAATCTCAAACAAAGATAACACTGATCCAAATATCAAGTTTGGTTGGATAACGCTACCGTCAAAATATCGTTCAGCTTGGATAATAGATGGCCAGCATCGTCTTTATGGGTTTTCACATCTGGAAGATGCCTACCTTGATGAGAATCTTTTTGTTCTCGCCTTCGCAAAGATGTCTGTAAACAAGGAGGCAGATCTTTTTGTGACCATAAATAACAAACAAAAGAGTGTTCCTAGGAACCTTCTGTTGAGTTTGCTCCCAGATCTAAAGCGGGGAGATGACGATCCTTCGACTACTTTGGTGGCCTTGGCCTCAGCAGTTCAGCGTGTACTCCGCAATGATGCAACAAGTCCGTTTGCAGGGCGGTATCCCATCCAAGGAATTCCGGCGGAAACTTCTCAAAATTTGACCATTCCTGAGACAATCAATGGTTTGCGCCGATCCGGACTTATCGGAAAGGTGATTGGCAAAACTAAGTCCAAGACGCTTGCGCCGGGGCCACTTTCGGGAGTCACTGACGAGCAGACAATAAAACGCGCAGCAAGTGTACTCAGTTTATATTTTGAAGAACTCAAAAGAGCGAATCCAAAACGCTGGCAAGATGGTCGCGAGGCGTACATAGCGATTAACGCAGGTATTCGGGCGCATCTGATGGTGATTGCCGAGGCCGTATCTTATCTCACGCATAAACAGTCGACGGATTTCGGCACATTAGAGCCACTCGATTTCGCGATTCGCATCATCGAGTTTTGTGGGCCAATTTTTACTTATATCAAAAATGCTTCCGACAATGAGATCTCGGAGAAATTTTCGCGACAATTTGGCGAAGGAGGTGTAAGAACATATACGTACCACCTCATGAGCATTTTAGTTGAAGTCTATCCCGATTTTGGTTCAGAAGATTTTCAAAGGTGGGTCGAGCAGAGCAATTCTGAAAAAATTGATGAGGTCAATCAGTTTTTAATGAAATTATCTGAACGAATGACGGATTATGTTATTGATACGCTAAAGGAGATCCATGGCACCCACCGGCTTCCATCTGGCGAGCAAAGATTCTGGGAAATCGGAGTAGGAAGTAACAAAGTACGCAAGAACGCTTACGAAAAGCAGCTAGCGGATAAGGACGAACGCCGAAAGCCAAAGGAAGCGTACCTCAATATTGTTGACCTCGAAGAGATTGTTAAGCAAAAAAATAATTGGGATCATTTTGAGGGCGCATTTAATAATCCGCGCCCTAATGACCCGAAGGGACGAAAATATTATCTCGATTGGATCGCGAATTACAACGACTTAAGAAATATAGCTGCTCACAAAAACCAAAATAGGACTTATACAGACGACGATTTGGAGTTTGTCGAATGGCTTCGTATTAATGTCTCTGCGAAATTCCCAGAATGAAAAAGTACTATTAAGACCATATGAAGATGGTTGCCAAGCAAACGCATTTCACTCCCAAGTTCTATATGATTCCCCTACTCACCCCCGTCCTGAAACGCGATGCGCTCGCCGGGGGGTTCCACGACGAGATGAAGAGCCTCGGCCACGCGGCCCGTCAGGTTCCACAGACCGCAGATGAGGGTAAGGGAAACGAGTTGCTCGGTGGAGAAGTGCTTCTTCATCGCCTCGAAAGCGGCGTCGTTCCCCTTGGCCGTCAGGTTCGTGACTTCTTCCGCCCAGCAGATGGCGGCTTTTTCCTTCTCGTTGAAGAGGTCGCTTTCGCGCCAGCCGTCGCCCTCCAATAAATTGATTTTCTCCTGCGCGATGCCCTGAGCCCGACCGAGCTCGACGTTGTGTCCGAGTCAGTTGTTGCATTCGGTGAGAATGGCCGTTTTGATGATGACGAGCTGGGCCATGTGGAGGTATTCGGGGTCGGTTTTCTGATGCTGTACCCTCAGCTTGCCGTCCATTATCTGCCAGCCCTCGACGAAGCCGGGCGCCCAGCCGAGCAGGCGCAAAAAGCGCGACACTTTTCCCCAGCGCTTCACGCCGCGCTCATAGAGGGGGGTCAGTTCATCGGCCAGGTGTTCCGGAATGTTCTCGGGGTCGATGAGCGGCACCCGGGGAAGGGGGCAGGCCATCATCTCCTCGGTGACGCCCATGTCCTGTGCAAGGCCCGTGGCTTCGTTTATCGGCATGTCGGAATTCCTTTTCGCGATGAATCGTTGAATGGATGAGAGTGAGGGCGCATTCTCGCGTAAGGCGGTGTGGGGATCAACGGGTGGGTCAATTCCTCTCTCCTCGTTCGAAATTGACCCCCCACCAGTTCGCTTGCTGGCTTCGCCCTTACCTCACTGACATTCCCTCCCTCATCGGGGAAAACCGACCCTCAGGGGGGGAGTGAAAATAACCAGAGGAGGAGTAACCCTGGTTGCCGATGATTTCGAATTTTCATTCAGCCGTTCCCGCCCGGCGCTTCGCCTCCGCCGGCGAAGGGGAGGTAGTGGCAGGAAATGCAGGCGTTCGCGCCGGGGGCGGGGATGCGCTTGAAGTGATGGGGCGTCACGCGCTCCGTGCGTCGGTTCTCCTTGCCGGCCTCCTCGCGGGAATGGAAACTCGCTATGAGGACCTCGCGGCCGTGCGCCATCAACTCGTGGGTTGTGAACTTCTCTGCCTGCGCCTCGCTGATTGCGGGCATGGGGCCATGCCCTGCGAGGAAGGAGGTTTCGGGGAAGAGGGCGCCCGCGAGCCACGCGAGCACCAGAAAACATCCGGCGGGCAAGAGTTTTTTCATGGCGTATCCTCCCGAATTGCGGCCCTCCACGCCATGATTAGGCAGCGGCCTGGAGATCACGGCCGCCTATGGTTCCAATATCGTTCCCGCCACCGCGCCGCGCAACGGCGGAGAAGGAATATCCTGCTCGTCATTCCGGCATGCGCCGGAAAAACAGGTTCCCCCTCCTTCGTCGGAATCGCCCTCTCCGGTGCGGTTGCCTCCCGCGCCTTCTTGGCTATAGGATAATCGCGGAAAACAAAAACCGCGCGCCGCTCCATCCGATCGGCGCAACCTATTCGGGGAGGAGACATGAAACAAGGTATGAGGCCCGGTGACCGCCTGCCCTATTCGGCCATCATCGATCGTAAGCCGCTGAAACTGCCGGGCGGCGCACGCCTGGTGCTCTGGCCGGTACTGGCGCTGGAAGTGTGGGATATTGTCCGGCCAATGGCGCGGATGGTGATACCTCCGCCCCAGGGGGTGCCGATGCTCCCCGATCACCCGAACTGGAGCTGGCACGAATACGGTATGCGGGTCGGTGTGTGGCGCATCAAGCGCATGCTCGATGAACTGGGCGTACGCCCGACGGTTACCCTGAACGCCCGCACCTGCCTGGAATATCCGCGCGTCGCCGAGGCGTGTCTGGAAGCGGGTTGGGAATTCAATGCCCACTCCTTCGAGCAGGTGCCGATGCACAAGCTCGACGACGAACGCGCAGTGATCGACCAATGCATGAGCGTGATCACGGATTTCACCGGCAAGAAGCCGCGCGGCTGGTTCGGTCCGGGACTGACCCAGACATACCAGACGCTGGATTTTCTCGCCGAGGCCGGCATCGAATATATCGGCGACTGGGTGCTCGACGACCAACCGGTGCACGTGAAGACGACGGTCGGCAAATCGGTGGTGGCGCTGCCCTATAATTACGAACTCCACGACATTGTGATGATGGCGATCCAGCACCATGAGTCCCAGGTCTTCCGCGACCGGGCGCTTGATTACTTCGAGACCGTTTATGCCGAAAGCCACGAATCCACCAAAGTGATGTCGATCGCCATGCATCCTTATCTGTCGGGCTCGCCGCACCGGATAAAATACGTGCGTGAAACCTTCGAACATATTTTGTCCAAACCGGGGGTGGTGTGCTGGGACGGCGAGCAGATACTCGACTGGTTCTTAAAAGAACGCCCGGCGCCGAAACCCCGGAAAAGGCGCGCCAAAAGTAAAAGGGCCTAGCCCGGACCAAAAAAAGATTTCCACGACCAATCCCGCCATCCCGGCGCCGCAACCGGATGTTTGGCGCCCCATGGCATCACCGAATCGTTTCACCATCAGGCATGGAGCACGCAAATGGATATTGAAAAGAGGCTGGAAGAGCTCGGGATCGAGCTTCCGGAAGTCCCGCCCGCCGTGGCGAACTACATCCCCGGCGTGGCGGTGGGCGAGGTGCTTTTCCTCGCCGGCACCATCGGCCAATACAACGGAGAGATCCCCATTCAGGGGAAACTCGGCGGCGGGGTCACCGTCGAGGAGGGCTATCAGTCGGCGCGCCTGTGTGGCCTCAACCACTTCGCCATGGCGAAAGCGTGCCTGGGGGGCGACCTGGATCGCATCGTCCGGGCCGTGCGCCTCATCGGCTACGTGAACAGCGCGCCCGGCTTCCAGGAGGCGCCCTGGGTGGTGAACGGGGAGAGCGACCTTCTGGTCGAGGTGCTCGGCGAGGAGAGGGGAAAGCACGCGCGCGCGGCCTTGAACATCAACGAGCTCACCTACGACGCGCCGGTGGAGACCGTTCTCACCTTACAAATTCGTCCCTAGCCGTCCCGGTACGGTTTTCCCGTCGGGGTCGGCGGGGATGAGCCTGAGGCGCGGCGGTTCGTCCTCCTCCGCTGCCGGGAATGCCGCCGCAGGGAGGCGCGTATTGAGCCGGTCGCCAGAACTCGCAAGCAAGGTTTCATCGGCGGGATGATCTGAAAGGCAAGGCGCTTTTCGGCAATGCCGGGTTAATCTCACCCCGTAGGGGCGACCCTGAGGGGGGGCATCACTACAAAAACGCAATTCCTTCCTCCTCGGTCGGGATTGATTTCTCCGGTGCGGCTCCCGTTTTTCTGCGCTAGGATGAGCGCGACGAGGAGGAGGAAGCCATAAAATGCCAGGATTCATTCCGGCAGAGACGATGGAGGATTACCGCGAGGCTGCGGCGCTGCTGCGCGAGTACGAGGCCGGTCTCGGAATCGACCTGTGTTTTCAGGGTTTTTCTGAAGAACTCGAAAGCCTCGAGCGTATGTACGCCCCGCCGGGCGGGCGATTTCTCATCGTGCGCCAAGGAGAGCGGACTGCCGGGTGCGTCGCCCTCACGGATTTGGGCGGGAAAATATGCGAGATGAAGCGTCTCTTCGTGCGCCCTGATTTTCGCGGGCGCGGCGTGGGGAGAAGGTGCGCGGAGGAGATCGTCTGCGCGGCGCGGGAGATGGGCTACGCCTCGGTGCGGCTCCATACGCTTCCCTCTATGCGCGAGGCCATGGCTCTGTACCGCTCAATGGGTTTCAGGGAAATTCCCCCTTACGCCGAAAACCCGGTGGAGGGAGTGGTTTTCATGGAGTTGGGGCTGGGGTAGGGGAGCGCGAGTGGGTGCAGAAACATCGTAGGGACAGGCCCCCGCGCCTGTCCTGACGGGGGACAACCACAGGGGGTTGTCCCTACGGCCTCCTACCTCCCTGCTCGGAATTGACACAGAGATGACGAGCAAAGACGAAAAGGCAGGCGAACCTATTTGTTCGCCCGGGTGATGCTCTTCACGCAAAGCTCCTCTAGGGACAGGTCGCGACCTGTCCCTACAAAAAACGCGCAATTTCTCTTTCTTCGGATGGGATCGGCCTCTTCAATCGCGGCTACTCTACACCCCTAGCGCTTTCGCGGCCTTTCGCTGGTCCTTGGGACTCACCCAGAAGATGGCGCCGTAGCGCTTCCTGCCCGCGGCGATGGCCGTGATGGCGGTGATGTTGATGCCGGCCTCGGCGAGCTTGGTGAGAACCGGCAGAAGCGCCCCGGTGCGATCCGTGCCCTCGACGAGGAAGGCCTTTTTCCGGGGGCTGAGCTTGAGCTTCGCCTTGCGCGCGAAGGAGGTGAAGGCCCGCGCGTCATCGGGCACGAAGTCGACCTGAACGCGCCTGCGCACGGGGAAGGCGTGCATCGCCAGCAGGCTGACGCCCGCGTCCTTGAAAAGAGAGGCGAGGGCGGCGCCTTCTCCCGGCTTATTGGAAGCGGTGATGTAATAGTAGTTTACTTCGCGAACTGTCTCGGCCATCGCTTGTCTCCTGAATTATGACCCGGAATCCCGGGGGGCGGAGAAATAGTCACAAAGCCTTCAAATCGCGAACACGCCCGAAACGCGCGCGCCGCAATATAAATAGCAACATAAATGATAATACTATACACAGCGGCGCGATGGAAACAGGGGGTCAATCCCGACCGAGGAGGGAGGGATTGTCGCGACCGAGGAGGGAGGGATTGTCGCGACCGAGGAGGGAGGGATTGTCGCGACCGAGGAGGGAGGGATTGTCGCGACTGAGGAGGGAGGGATTGTCGCGACTGAGGAGGGAGGGATTGTTCCGACTGAGGAGGGAGGGATTGTTCCGACTCGAAAAGCAGGAAAACACCGGTTCGTAATTTCTAGGAAACGAGAGTTCTCGTTCATCAATCGAAACGAATCTCACGCCCTCCGTTCACGCTTCCGCATGTTCACGAATTCTCACGTCCATCGGGCCGCCATCGCACCTGCATTTCCCCGTATTTGCCGTTGGCGGTGGATTTCCGGGCGGGGTAGGGTGCGCTCATCGAATGCGGAAAACCCAGGAATGAGTATCGATAAATAGTGAAAAATCGGATAAAATTCGATAAATTAACGAGGTATTTCTAAAAATATAAAATGGTTTAATAATGCGTTACAACATATTGATACTAGATAGGATTGTATTGTTTATGCGGGCATCACCTTGGGGTGCTCCAGCATGTCCTTGAGCGTGGCCAGGAACTCGGCCGCCGGCGCGCCGTCGACCAGGCGGTGGTCGGCGTTGATGCCGACGTAGACCGTCGTCCGGGCCACGACCTCGCCGTTTCGCACCACGGCGCGCTCTCGCGCAGCGCCCACCGAGAGGATGGCGGATTCGGGGTGGTTGATGATGGCGCTGAAATGATCCACCCCGTAGGCGCCCAGATTCGAGACCGTGAAGGTGCCTCCCTCCAGCGCATCCAGCCCCAAGGCGCCCGCGCGGGCCGCCTCGGCCAGCGCTCTCGACTCGCGCGAGATGGCGTCGATGGATTTCTGATCGGCCCCTCTGATGACGGGCACCATCAGTCCCTGCTCGACGGCTACTGCTACCCCGATGTTCACATCCCGCATCTGTTCCAGGGCGTTTTCGGCGAGGCGGATGTTCACGGCCGGGCAGCGGCGCACGGCGCGGGCGGTGTAGAAGAGGATGAGATCGTTGATGGATACCCTGACGCCGAGGTCGTTCTCCCACGCCTGGCGGCTGGCTTCGCGCACGGCGAGGAGGTTGGTGAGGTCGACCTCGGCCTGCATGGTGATTCTCGGCACCTGGGACCAACTGGAGAGCATGCGATCGGCGATGATTTTCCGCATGCCGGCCAGGGGCGTCGAAGCGGCCACGGCCGCTGGACCGCTCGCGGCGGCCATTGGCGCAGCGGTAAGGCCAGATGCCGCCGCCGCTCTCACGTCGGCCTGCACGATTCTTCCGCCGGGGCCCGAGCCTGTGAGGATGCGGTAATCGATTCCGAGTTCACGGGCCACGCGCCTTGCGGCCGGGCTGGCGAAAACCCTGCCCGCAGGCGCCGGCTGTGCGGGGAGGGGCGCCGCTGGAACAGGGGTAGAAGCAGGGGCGGGTGGCGGCGCCGGGGGCGCATCCGCCGCGCCGGGTTCCGCCTCCACGGAGGTTTCGGCGGGCCCGCCGCCTCCAAAGCCGCTGATGTCCTCTCCCGTCTTGCCGATGACGGCGATGTCCGTGCCGCAGGGAACGACGTCGCCTTCTCCGGCCAGCATCTTGAGCAGGAGGCCGCCGTCCGGCGATTCGACCTCGTACTCGACCTTATCGGTCTGGATGTCGAGAATAATCTCGCCCTTTTCGACCGCTTCGCCTTCGCCCTTGCGCCACTTGAGGATGGTTCCTTCTTCCATGGTGAGGCCGAGTTTGGGCATCGGGAGGGGAGTGGCCATGAATCTTGCTCCTAATAATTGGATGTATTCTGAAGTTATACCGTCTCTAGCATACCACGCACACCGGCGATTACGTCATCCTTGTCGGGAATGACGTAGGATTCCAGTTTGGGCGAAAAGGGCACCGGCGTTTCCTTGGCGCATACGCGCTCGATGGGTGCGTCGAGGTAATCGAAAGCTTCTTTGGCGGCGAGGGCAGCGATTTCCGCTCCCCAACCGCAACGCTGCACGGCCTCATGGGTGATGAGGAGCCGGCCCGTCTTGCGCACGGAGGCGAGAATCGTCTCCACATCGAGGGGAAAAAGCGTTCTGGGGTCTATGACCTCGCAGTGAACCCCTTCTTTTTCGAGTTCATCCGCCGCGGCGAGCGATTTGCCGACCATCGAGGAGGTGGCGACGATGGTGAGGTCGTTTCCCTGTCTTTTCACTTCGGCGAGGCCGATGGGGATGACCTCCTCCTCCTCGGGAACGGCGCCTTTTTCCAGATACAGGAGTTTGTGTTCGATGAAGAAGACCGGGTCCTCATCCCTGATGGCCGCCTTCAAGAGGCCTTTGGCGTCGCGCGCGCTGGAGGGCATGATCACCTTGAGGCCCGGCACATGAACGAACCACGCTTCCAGGCTTTGCGCGTGCTGGGCGGCGGAACTGCGCCCTGCGCCGCCTTGGGTTCTGATGACGAGCGAGGTATTCGCCTTGCCGCCGAACATGTAGCGTACTTTCGCGACCTGGTTGACGATTTGATCCATGGCGACAGCGGAAAAATCGATGTACATCAACTCCGCCACGGGCCTCATGCCCACGAGGGCCGCCCCCAGTGTCGCGCCGATGATGCCTTGCTCGGAGATAGGCGTGTTTCTCACACGCTCAGCGCCATATTTTTCCAAAAGCCCCACGGTCGTCTTGTATGAGCCGCCGAACTCGGCGATATCCTCACCGAGCAGGAAAACCGAAGCGTCTCTCGCCATTTCCTCATCCATGGCCTCGATGATGGCTTCTCGGTATAAAATCTCGCGCATTTTCTTTTTCCCTAAACGGACGCGTATATGTCGGTCATGGCGTCGTCAAGATCGGGTTCCGGGCTTTTCCGGGCGAATTCGATTGCTTCTTCCATTTCTTTGCTCACATTCGCGTAGGTGGCGTCGATACTTTTTTTGTTCAGCCATTTTTTCTTCTCGAGTGTTTCGGCGAACGTAATGAGTGGGTCTCGTTTCAGCCACTTGCCCACTTCTTTGTCGTGTCCATAAGCGGTACCGGGGTCGCCCACGTAATGGCCCAAAAAACGCATTGTTTTTGCTTCGATCAACGTGGGTCCTCGCCCTTTGCGGGCCCGCGCAATCGCCTCGCCGGCCACTTCGTATACAGCTTGGGGGTCCATGCCATCAACAACGATTCCGGGTATTCCATAGGCCTTGGCTCGATCAGCGATGTCCTGAACTGCTTGGTGAGTGGCGCGAGGCGTGCTTTCAGCGAATCCGTTGTTTTCGCAAACGAATACGGCGGGGAGTTTCCAGGTGGAAGCGATGTTGATGCCTTCATGAAAAGCGCCTTCATTGCTTGCCCCGTCTCCAAAAAAACTGACCGCAACGTGTTTTTCACCCTTTAATTTGAGTCCGAGGGCAGCGCCGGTGGCGATAGGAATACCCCCTCCCACAATGCCATTCGCGCCGAGAACCCCCAAGTCCTGGTCGGCTATATGCATTGAGCCCCCCTTGCCTTTACAGTAGCCAGTTGCACGAGCGTACAATTCAGCGAACATACCCTCGTATTGAAGCCCCTTGGCGATCATGTGCCCATGGCCGCGGTGTGTGGAGGTGATTTGGTCTTTCGGGGTTAAATGAGCGCAAACCCCGGACGCGACGGCCTCTTCTCCGATATAGGCGTGGAGGAAACCTGGTAGTTCACCTGCTTGAAACAGTTCGATGGAACGCTCCTCGAACCTTCTGATACGAACCATTGTTTCGTATATCCATAGGGCTTTGGCCTTGGTCAATCGAATCATAGAACTGCCTTTGAATGCGTGTTTGTACTTTTTGTTGAAAGAAAACAGACGATTGCGCCTCAACGAAGAGGCAAGTGCTTCTGCAGCGGGTGAAGCATCCCGAGTTATCTTGCGAGGATGCCACTTAGAGTATCGTCGCCGCTTTGCTTATTCCACAACATCTCTATGCGAACAATTTGGCAGAATCTAGCATGTCGCATATTTTCGAGCAAGAATGTCCTCATAGCCCATAAATCCGACTAAGAAGCTATTACACTTGCGCTTTGCTCGAATGGCTATTAGAGTATTGGTGATTTTGGCTGTCGAGTAAGTGGGTCAATTGATGGCCCATTTTTTTATTTACCCTCGAAATCAGAGGTTGGTGTGATAATAGAGGTTGATGGTCAAATATGGACTATCGCCGAGGAAATTGTTTCTAGCCTTGGGCTTGAATTGATTGATATTGAACTTACCGGTAACCGGAGCCAGCGGATTATACGAGTATATATTGAAAAGCCGGGCGGGATTTTTATTTCTGATTGCGTGGCTGCCAGCCGAGAACTCGGAGAACGCTTTGAGGAAGAAGATATCATTGAAAATTCGTATCGCCTCGAAGTATCAAGTCCTGGCATTGAAAGACCTCTGCGGAAAATCCAAGATTTTGAGCGCTATGTCGGACATTGGGTGCGTATACGTTTGAAAGGCAGGGGGAAAGGGAAGAGGAAAATTTCAGGTAAGATAGTCGCGATTGATGAAAATATCATTTATGTACTTTCAAGAGATGGAGGAAAGGCTTCATTTTCACTGGCTGATATCGCAAAAGCGAACTTGGATGTGGATTGGGATGCGGAATTTCAAGGTTCAGAGAAAACAGAGTAGAGTCAACTCAATCCATCATGGAGGAGTAGTTTTGTGAGTCAAGAATTGATTGCGGTCCTGACACAATTAGAGCGTGAGCGAGGTGTTGCAAAGGATGTACTCCTCGATACCCTAAAGGTCGCCATGGCGTCAGCCGCGAAGAAACAATACGGTTTAGGTAAAAATGTGGATGTATCATTTGATGAGCAAACTGGCGAAATCGACGTCAAAGCGGTAAAGGAAGTCGTCAGGATTATTCAAAATCCTCAGAGCGAGATACTTTTGGATGAAGCGCGCAAGGAAAATCCTGATATTCAGGTTGGAGATTTTCTTGAGCAAGGCGTCGAAACCGAAGGACTGGGCAGGATAGCCGCGCAAATAGCCAAGCAAGTGATATTGCAGCGAGTCCGAGAAGCGGAGCGTGCGAATATTTACCAAGAATTCAAGGAGCGCGAAGGTGATTTAATCACCGGGTCTGTCTCGCAGGTAGAGCGCGGCAATATTTATGTGGATATTGGGCGTACAGAGGCGATCCTCCCTCGTCGAGAGCAAATATTCAGAGAAGTGTATAAGCGAGGCGACCGAATCCGCGCTTATATAATGGAGGTGCGGGAGATAACCAAAGGTCCCCAAATTGTTCTCAGCAGAACGCATCCTGGTTTGCTGATTCGTCTATTTGAAATGGAAGTGCCCGAAATTTACGATGGTATAGTGGCTATCAAAGGGTGTGTCCGAGAGCCAAGTGGACGTTCAAAAGTCTCTGTTGTAAGTCATGAACGAGACATTGATCCTGTAGGCGCATGCGTAGGAACAAGGGGCAGCCGTGTGCAATCAATTGTTCAAGAGCTTCGGGGAGAGAAGATCGATATCATTTCTTGGAATGACGATATACGCACATACGCGGCAAATGCACTCAGCCCTGCCAAAATACAACACATTACCTTGTTTGAAGATGAAGGCCGAATGGAGGTGTTGGTGCCCGACGATCAGCTTTCTCTCGCTATTGGGAAAGGCGGACAAAATGTTCGCTTGGCGGCAAAACTCTTAGGCTGGAAAATTGATCTGAAAGGTGAGGGCGAGTATCGACGCATTATCGCCGAGCAGGCTTTTTCGAGTGATGATAGCCAGACAGCGGTTGCCAGTGGGGAAGAGGAAGATCAAGGTATCCTGACAACAGGAACTGATGAAAGTTCCTCCAGTGAATTAGTAGAACTGGAACTCGTAGGTGAGAAAATGGCGCGGCTTTTGGCAGACAATGGTTTTTCTACAATTGCGGCTATCAGCGCGGCGTCGACGGATGAATTATGTGAGGTTCCCGGGATAGGTCCGAAGCGGGCTGAACTACTGATTGAAGCGGCCCAATCGCATGAAAAATCCGCTGACTCGGAGTCTCATGAAGTATGATGAAGGGATGAGTGTTTGCCCGATAGAACATGTATAGTTTGTCGGAAGAGAGGGAATGCGAATATTTTTTTTAGAATGGTAATCGGCCCAGAGGGGAACATCGTATGCGAGCTAGGAAGAAAATTGCCGGGAAGAGGGGCCCATTGTTGTTTTAATATGAATTGCATTTCAAAGCTTATTTCTTCGAATCGTTTGGAAATTGCGCTGAAACGAAAGAATTTCAGAATCGATTCGGATGAATTGATTCGAAATATGAGAATGCTTCTTAGCCAAAACCTCAGGGGCATGTTGGTAGCTTCTAAAAGAAAGGGTGTACTCACCTTGGGGAAAGAGGCGGTTTTCAGGAAGATAAAACTCTTAAATACAGGAAAACCGTTTGTTTCCAAGGACATATCGCCAAAAGTTTTGATGAACTTGAAACGCGTGGCGGAAGAATTTTATATTCTATCTTTTGATATGAATGAACTTGGGAGATTATTGAGTCGAAAGCCGATTGGTGTGTTGTTTGTCGAGGACACTCTTCTTGTTGACAGTATTTGCTTGCGCTTGATGCAGGAAAGAGCAATTGGATGCGATTGAAACAAGATATTTCCTGGAGTTCATTTGAGACTTATCTATGATTTGATAGTGGACATAAAAAATCTGCGGTGGAGGTTTTATGGCGAATGTACGCGTATACCAACTGGCTAAAAATCTTGGATACGACAGCAGGGCTTTTGTTGAGGAATTAGCCAGAGAGGGAATCGTAGTTAAAGGCCATATGAGTACTGTGGATGATGAAACTGCAGAGCTAGTGATGGCGCTTTTTTCTCAAGAAACGCTTCAAGAGAAAAAGGAGGCTCCAGAAAGTAAGGCGAAAAAAAGAACTTCAAAGAAAACAACGGCTGCCCATCCAGAGAAAGAAGATAGTCTAGTCCTGAAAGAAGTAGAATCAAGAGTCTCTCACACCCCTACGGAAGCAACAGCTGAGGTATCTGCCACACCAGAAGATGTCGCTGTGGATGAGAAGCCAGGCGCAGGAAAAGACGAGGTTAGGGGGAAAAAACAATTAGTCATAGAAAAAACAACTCCACCACCGAAAGATAAAATCGCCACATCACCACCAAGCTCCAAAGCTACTCAGGATATCACTAAAGAGAAATCTCCTCGCCGGCACGGAGGGCGTGTACGTATTGCAGAGACGATAACGGTGAAGGAACTCGCTGAGAAAATTAACGTAAAGGCGACGGAAGTTATCAAGGAGTTGATGAAAAAGGGCCAGATGACAACGATCAATCAAATGATAGATCACTACACGGCTACAGATATCTCTGAAACCTTTGGCTATGAGGTTGAAATATCCAAAGACAATATAGAAGACCTGCTGATTCAAGAAGAGGACAAGAAAGAAGATCTGCAACTCAGAGCTCCGGTTATAACAATTATGGGGCATGTTGATCATGGGAAAACGAGGCTTCTCGATGCCATCCGCAAAGCCAACGTGATGGAAGGTGAAGCGGGTGGGATAACCCAGCATATCGGCGCCTATCGGGTTACAACGGACAGAGGGACGGCTGTATTTTTAGATACCCCAGGACATGAAGCTTTTACGGCTATGAGGGCACGTGGTGCTCAGGTAACGGATTTGGTAATCATCGTTGTGGCTGCGAATGAAGGGGTGATGCCTCAAACGCGAGAAGCCATCGATCATGCAAAAGCCGCTGAAGTCCCGATTATGGTGGCGATGAACAAAATGGATTTAGCAGATGCGAATCCCGACAGGGTGAAGCAGCAACTGTCAACATTAGATTTGATCCCAGAGGATTGGGGTGGCGATACGGTTTATTCTGAGATTTCTGCGAAAGAGAATATCGGAATTGATGAGCTTTTGGATATTGCTATTCTACAGGCAGAACTCATGGAGTTGAAGGCCAACCCGAACCGGCCCGCCAGCGGCGTTGTCGTCGAAGCGAAGCTGGACAGGGGGCGGGGTCCGGTTGCCACTGTTTTGGTTCAAAGTGGCACTTTGAAAGTCGGTGAAAACTTCGTAGCTGGTAAATGGAGTGGCAAAGTGCGCGCTCTGCTGGATGACCAAGGCCGCAAGTTGAAGGCTGCGGGGCCTGCTACGCCAGTAGAAATTCTGGGGTTTGCCGGTGTTCCTGATGCTGGTGATACGTTTACAGTTTTAGAAGATGAGAAGATGGCTAGAGAGATAAGCGCAAGACGTCAACAGCGTGAACGTATAGCGGCACTTATGGCTTCTGCTCGAATTTCTTTGGAAAGTTTCATGGAAAGTGTAGAGGAAGGTCAGTTTAAAGAGTTGAATTTGATTCTGAAAGCAGATGTGCAGGGAAGCATAGAGGCGCTGAAGGAATCCTTGGGTAAGCTAGGCAATGATGAGGTAGGAGTTAAGGTTCTGCATAATGCAGTTGGTGGGATTACGGAAACTGATGTAATGCTCGCAGCTGCCTCGGCAGCCGTGATCGTAGGTTTTAATGTTCGACCGACGCCAGGAGCCAGAGAAGTCGCGAAACATGAAAAAGTGGATATTAGATTATATTCTGTCATCTATGATGCTATCGATGAAATTAAGCTGGCTCTTGAGGGAATACTCGAGCCTGTTCAGCGAGAAGTAGTGCGTGGACACGCGGAAACTCGGGAACTATTCCATGTTCCTAATGTGGGAACCATCGCGGGTTGTTATGTTACCGATGGAAATATCAATAGAAATTCAAGTGTGCGGCTTATTCGCGATAATGTAGTTATCTATACAGGTAAGATTTCATCTTTGAGGCGATTCAAAGATGATGTAAATGAGGTTCAGTCTGGTTATGAGTGTGGAATCGGGATTGAGCATTATAATGACATCAAGCAAGGCGATATCATAGAACCATATATTACGGAAGAAGTATCTCGGACGCTTTAGGTTGATTGGCATCGTCTTTTTTGGAAATCTTCACATCCATGCCCATTGTTGGTCTTGCGACAATCGATATTCAGATTCCCGAATGCCGCTCGCTCAAAGCAAAGCGTAAGGTAGTTCAGTCGATAACGACACGCCTGCGTCAACGGTTTAATGTGTCTGTCGCTGAAGTCGATTTTCAAGATAAGTGGCAAAGATGTCGTCTTGGCGTGAGCTTGGTAAGCAATGACGGCCGATTTGTAGATAGCCAACTGAGAAAAGCGCTGAACTTCCTTGAGGGAATGGGTCTTGTGGTTGTATTGGATTTTGATATCGAGATTTTTTGATTTTCAGGAGAAAAATTGAAAAATGAGTCATTCTCGTATGCTGCGTGTAGCGGATCTCATACATTCCGAACTGGCGAATATGTTAATGAGAGATGTGAAAGATCCGCGTGTACGACATGTTGTGATCACACGAGTAGAAATGTCACCTGATTTGAAAGCTGCGAAGGTCTACTTTAGCTGCTACGGTGAAAATCAAGGGAATTCTGAGGAGATGGAAGAAGGGTTTAGGGGTCTTGAACGCGCCAGTGGTTTCTTGCAAAAAAAACTTGCTGAACGCTTGGAATTGAAAAGTACGCCAAGGCTGAAATTTTTCACTGACCACAGTTTGGCGTACAGCGACGAAATTGAGCGATTATTTTCTGATATGAAGAAGCAAGTTTGAGGAAGGACAAGATGTTAGAACCCTCAGGAGTTTTGAATCTTAAGAAAAAGCATGGCCCTACTTCGCACGATATGGTTGATGAGATGAGAAAACTACTTCCCCCCAAAACAAAAGTGGGTCATGCAGGTACACTTGACCCAATGGCCGAGGGAGTTTTGCCAATTTGCCTTGGTAATTCGACGAAGTTGTTTTCATATTTTTTAGAATGTCAAAAAACGTATCGGGCTGTCATGTTGTTTGGACGAGTGACAGATACCCAGGACATTACGGGGAAATTGTTAACTGAATCCGACCCCGGTAACATCACATTTTCTAGAGCGCAAGAGCTTCTGAATGCTATGCTGGGTAAGACGACACAAGTACCACCGATGTATTCCGCCTTGAAGGTTGGAGGAAAGCGCCTGCACGTATTGGCGCGCTCTGGTATGGAAATTGCCAGAGAGAGGCGGCCGATAGAGGTATTTTCGATAAAAGCGCTTAAGATGGATGGTCCACAACTTACCTTTGATGTCACATGCTCTCGGGGAACATATATTCGCTCCATTTGTCATGATATCGGGACGAATCAAGGGTCAGGAGGATGTTTGCAAGCGCTTACGCGTACTGCTTTGGGGCCATTTCACCTCAAGGATTCCGTCTCTCTCGAAGATGTGCAGCGTTATTCTAAAGACAAACGCCTTGAAGATATGCTGGTGAGCCCAGCTCAAGCTCTTGCACATTTGCCTTCTATATATGTGCGGCCAAGGGCAGAAGCGAGGGTATTGAATGGTGCTATAATCAGGTTGGAAGATGTTCAGCAAGTTGTTGATTTGCCGGTGGATACCCGTGTCCGTATATTGAACGAACCGGGGGAGTTATTGGCGGTCGGAAAGATGGTGTATGAAAAGAAACGTAACCAGGGATTTGTGGCGCCCGAAAAGGTGTTTGTTACCTAGAATTCCATAAGTATGTGCGCTGTATTTACATTGATGGAAAAGTTGTATAGAATCCACCCGTTTTAAGAGAACTCAAAAAGCTTGAATGAATGGCCTCGGGAGGGCCCGGGGCAATACATCAAGTAGTGGAGGAAGTTAAAGAAATGCCCCTAGCAAAGGAGCGAAAATCGGAAGTAATTGAAAAATTTCGCACACATGACACCGACACCGGTTCACCAGAAGTGCAGGTAGCTATCCTAACCGAGCGTATTACCTACCTCACAGATCACTTCAAGACCCACAAGAAAGATCATCATTCCCGAAGAGGGCTACTGAAACTCGTGGGTCAGCGGCGCCGCCTCCTTGATTATTTGAAAGAGAAGGATATCAACCGCTACCGAGCGGTAATTCAGGATCTCGGTCTGCGTCGCTAGATGTGGTCCTTGCCTCAAAGGGAAGTAATCTAATGTCACAATATCGTAAAGAAACATCTATCAATGGTTATACTCTTGCCTTTGAAACGGGTGAGATAGCCAAGCAAGCCGGTGGCGCCGTAATGATGCACAACGGCGAAACCAGCGTGTTGTGTACGGTTTGCGCCTCGTTTTCTCCTCGTGAGGGGGTGGATTTTTTTCCTCTTACTGTTGATTACCGGGAGTTTTTCTATGCAGCAGGAATTATTCCCGGCAATTTTTTTCGGCGCGAAGCGAGACCGGGAGAGAGAGAGACATTAACTTGCCGTTTAATCGATAGGCCAATCCGACCTCTTTTCCCCAAAGAATTTCGTTGCGAGACGATGGTTCAGGTCATGGTCATGTCTTACGATAAGTTGAATGATTCCGACATTTTGGCAATCAATGGCACTTCTGCCGCTCTCCACATTTCGGATATCCCGTTCGCCGGTCCTATCGGTGCTGTTCGTGTTGGAAGAATTGATGGAGAAATTATTGTCAATCCGACGGTTGAACAGCAAATTGACAGCGATGTGAATTGTGTGATGGCTGGAACATCGGACGCGATAGTGATGGTGGAAGCAGGCAGTTTTGAAGTTTCCGAAGACGTATATATGGAAGCGTTTGAGCAAGGCCATTCGGTAATTAAAGAGCTGTGCGCATTGCAGGATGAACTCAGAGCGGAATGCGGAAAAACAAAACGCGTCGTCGAGCCTGAAGAAGAAGATGCGGAAATATTGGAGAAGGTTCGGGAAATTGTTGTTCCTAAACTAAAAGCGGCTGCCGAGATTCACGACAAAGCAGGACAATATGGCGCAATTGATGAGGCGAAAGCTGCTGCGGTCGATTCTCTTTGTATCGACGAAGAGGGGTCTCCTGATAGGGGAGTTGTCTCTGAGTATTTTGGTAAAATCGAAAAAGAAGTTTTTCGTGGTTTGATTTTAGATGAGGGGAAACGTTCGGATGGTCGGGGGCTTCGTGACGTCAGGCCGATTACCATCAGAATGTCGCCCCTTGCCAGGCCCCATGGCAGCTCATTGTTCACACGAGGTGAGACCCAGGCGTTGGTGACTGTAACGCTAGGCACCGCTTCCCAAGCGCAATTGATAGACACTCTGGATGGTAAAGCCGACCGGACTTTTCTGCTGCACTATAATTTCCCTGGATTTAGTGTTGGTGAAGCGAAGCCAAACCGTGGTCCTGGCCGCCGTGAAATTGGACACGGTGCGCTTGCTTCTCGGGCCGTGCAGGCGATTTTGCCTGAGCAGGAAGATTTTCCTTATACAATCCGCGTGGTTTCAGATATCACGGAGAGCAATGGCAGTTCATCCATGGCGAGCATCTGCGGTGCCAGCTTGGCCTTGATGAGTGCGGGCGTACCGATAACATCTCCAGTGGCTGGCATTGCCATGGGTTTAATTAGTGAAGAATCCTCAGGGAGAACGGCAATACTTACCGACATCCTCGGATTGGAAGATCACTTAGGAGACATGGACTTCAAGGTCGGTGGGACGCGTCATGGCATTACTGCTCTCCAGATGGATATCAAGATCCAAGGGTTGCAATTGAGCCTCGTGAGAGAAGCTTTGGCGCAAGCCAATGATGCGAGGATGCATGTACTTGATCAGATGGACAAAGTTATCTCCCAGCCAAGTGAAGAGATTTCCCCCTACGCGCCGAGGATTATGACGATGCAGGTTTCCAAAGATCGGGTGAGGGATGTAATTGGACCGGGCGGAAAGGTGATTCGAGGAATCGTCGAGGAGACGGGGGCAGATGTAGATATTGAAGATGATGGAACAATCTTCATCTCCTCCACCGATGAGGCGGCAGCTCTTAGGGCAATGGAGATTATTCGTGAACTTACTCAGGAAGCCGAGAAGGGCGCGATTTACTATGGTACGGTCAGAAAAATTATGGATTTTGGAGCATTCGTCGAAATATTCCCGGGAACGGATGGCCTTTGCCATATCAGTATGATTGCGAAGAAAAGAATCGGTTCGGTAAGTGATGTCCTAAAAGAAGGCCAGAAGGTTTTGGTGAAATGCATAGAAGTGGAAGGAAATGGGAGAATTCGCCTCTCAATGAAAGATGTGACAGAAGAAGAGTTGCCCGAAGAATGGAAGCAATTCTACGCGCCCGTGACCTGATGAAACCAAATTTTGATGTGTGGACCGGTCTCCTAGGAGGCCGGTTTTTTTAGTTTGTTCCTATAAAAAGAGCAGTCGCGCATTTCTTGTTCTGCTCGTGTTACCAGATAACTCTTTAAAATATCCAGAGGGTGAAAATGAACAAAAAGTCATTAGGTGTGGGTGTTGTAGGTTCTGGTAGAATAGGAGCTTTGCGAGCTAATTTGGTTTCACATCACCCATCTCTTGAATTTTTGGCGGTATCGGACATTGATCAAGACCGGGCGAAAGAATTAGGGGGGCAAGTAGGCGCCCAACTCGCTACAGGTCGTAATGAAGAAGTAATCGAACACCCGGATGTCACGACCGTCATCGTGTCTACTCCCGAGCACGATCATGCCGATTCCATTATCCATGCCTTGGAATTAGGCAAACCTGTGTTGGTGGAAAAACCGATTTCCCTGACCTTGGAGGATGCCGACCGCATACTCTCAGTTGCCGAGAGGACGGGTACTGAACTCAGGGTAGGTTATGCCCAACGGTTCAAACGTCGCTACCAGATGGCGAAAGAACAAATTATTCAAGGAAGACTAGGAGAAATTCTCGCAGGAACGGGCCGGACCTGTAACACACGGGCCCAGGGACTACAGATTCTGAAGCGCTCCCCGCACGCAACGCCTGTGCTTGATGTGCTCACCTATTGGGTGGATATGACCTGCTGGTTTTTGGAAGGTCATCGACCAGTGGAGGTGGTCGCTCGTGGAAACGGCAAAATATACAAAGAACTCGGCTATTCAGCGAACGATGTCACCTGGTCCATTGTCACCTTTGACAATGGAGCCGTAATGAATCTGGGTGTTTTTTACGCTCTGCCCGCGAAATACCCGGCGCTCGGCCAAAGCGTGAGAATGGAAATTTACGGTACGGATGGCGTTTTAATGCTTGATGAAGACCATAAGGATGAGATGCTATACACCGACAAGGGAATTCCGCACACATATATACCGGATCATCACATCAACACTGCATTTTTGAGCAGTACGACTCCTGGTGACTGGGCGGCGGGTGATTATTGGGGTCCACTGGGTGATGAAACAAGAAGCTGGCTGGATCATGTTATCAATGGAAGACCAACAACCCACGCCACGGCTGAGGATGCGCGTCAAACCTTGGAAGTGACGATAGCGATAGAGTTGTCTTCCAAAACGGGAGAGGCCGTACATTTACCATTGGGTGAAGGGCATTAAGAAGTTCGATCGAAAAGAGAAGTCCATGCAAAAGATTCGGCGAAAATTCAAAGGTCTTCGGTAGTCTTCAACTCTTCAGGATTGGTTGAGCATAATCATCTAACGATATCGATCAAGCGGCATTCCTACAGGGCCGTTTTGGCTGAGTTACTATAGGATGCAGAGAGCATTTTACGGCCCTTGCTCTCTAGTGTCGCCCCGTATGGTTCAATTCGCACGATTCGGATTTGGACTTACACCCATCAAATGGATAAACGGCATCCGCTGTTTCATCTAGGCATTTTCTTTTAGGGCGGAATAATCCTCCGTGTAGTTGGGGGCTGGAGTTGCTCCTTGCCCTTGAATAATGTGAATTTTGCCTTCGGTTCGGTCGGCATTTCGAAATCCGCGCTGCACTCCGGTCGGTACCCAGCAAGCATCCCATGGGTCGAGAACGGCTTGCTCGATGTTTCCCCGCTCGTCAGCCCAGTAGACCACCCATCTGCCTTCTAGCGCGATAAAAAGTTCCTCGCATGGATGGTCATGCAGCGGTGCGCCGCGGCCATTGCCGCATTCCACCATGGCGTATCCTATCTCTCCCTCGGATAGGGAAGGTGGTGGGCCTTCATCCGTATCACCGGATACGCCCCCGATATAGCGCCTGAGAGAACGCACCCCTTCAGGGAGTTTCGCTTCGTGATAAACGCTCCAGTTGCGAGGGCATTCTTCGAAGCGGACCAGCTGTGTGGCCGGGTCATAGGCAGGTTTTTTGACGTAAGATTCGGTTCGAACGCCATCGGGCAAACCTTCTTGCAGTGATTCAGGATAGACGGGGTATTGGTAGTCGCCTTGGCCGTGGATAAAATGAATGAACCCATCGTCCTTTCCGACATTTCTGAACCCGCGCATCACACCTGAGGGAACGCGGACAAGATCGTATTTACCCAAGATGATGCTTTGGGGGGCATTGGTTTCAAAATCTTCCCAAAATATCTCGAATTCTCCTTCCCATACCATGAAAATTTCTTCATCTGGATGATCGTGAAGCGGTGCGCCATTTTGTGGAGGAGTCATGGCGATACCACAAGTGAATTCCCAGCCGGGAAGGGGGGAGCGTAGGTTTTGACCAGAAATACCGCCAATGTATCGGTAAATCGCCCGGTGATTACCCTCGATATGGGATTCGTGATATTCCCCCCAGTCAGGCGCCAATTCACCGAAGCGAATGACTGTAACTGGGGCTACCGTTGTTTTAGGTCTGAGAGTTTGTTGATTTGAATTTGTGGAAATATTCACTTCTGCTCCTCCTCGATAGTGAAAATTACCATCTCTCCAACTACGCATTTGCTGTAAGTGGTGATTGGGGCGAATATGTTATCACCATCATAGATGTATTTCTATCCTTGATTTTAGGATGAATTGCAAAGAATGGTTTTTAGATTCCGAGGCTATCGTATGATTCTAAATTTTAGAGTATTCGCAATAATTTTCGTAGTTTGGGGGGCTCTCCCGTCTTCTGGGTTTGCCCAATCAGCAGATATCGCCCTGGTGAACGGGAAAGTATTAACGGTCGATGCGGATTATTCTATTCAGCAGGCAGTGGCCATCCGGGGCGAACGCATTTTATCTGTGGGGGATAAGTCTCAGATAGCTCAACTGTTAGGTTCCAATACGAAAGTGATTGATCTGCAAGGCAAAACGCTGATTCCGGGTCTGATAGATAATCATGTTCATTTCATCCGCCATGCGTTGCGTTGGGAGCATGAAGCAAGAATCGATGGGGTGACTTCACGTAAAAAAGCACTGTCCATCATTTCCGCCAAGGCGAAGTTGATGAAACACGGGGAGTGGGTGCTCATCATTGGTGGATGGAGTCCCGACCAATTTCGCGATAAGCCCGGGTTGTTTACGAAAGCGGAATTGGACAGGGCCGCCCCGAGCAATCCGGTTTTTATTCAGCAATCATATCGACTCATGATTCTTAACAGCCAGGCTCTGAAGAAGGCGGGCATTGATGAGAATTCAGGAGATCCGAGAGGCTGGCGGATAGTCAGAAATGATTCTGGGGCTCCCACGGGTGTTATTTATGGTCGTCGGGCCATTTTCCGGTTCTGGCGACGTGAACTGCCGAAAGTTACGGAAAACAAAGTCATATCCGGTCTCAAGAAGCTGATGGCGGACTTTAACCGTGCTGGTGTAACGAGTTTATTCGATGTAGGTGGTGGCGGGGTTAAGGACGAAACTTACAAGATGATCAAGAGAAGATTGTCCCCCCAAAATGGCCTCACATTAAGGATATTTTACACACCTCGCTTTCGGGTGCGTTCTCCGGAGCGAAACAAAAGAGTGATTGAGAGAATTCGAAAATCCCGCCCTGATAAATCCGCCAAGATGATGGGTGAAATCGCGCTTGGGGAGCATATGTATGCTCCAATCCACGATTCGCCGTTTCGGCCTTCACGGGCTTCGGATGAGGATTATGGTGAATTTGCAAAAGTTTCCGAAGCGGCCGCGGATGGGGGATGGACGATTCACGAGCATGCTTTTCGCGATACTACGATTACGCGGTATTTGGACATTTTTGAGAAAATAAATCAAAAAAAGAAAATAACGAATCTACGCTGGTCGATTCATCACGCGGATTTCATCTCGAAGAGAAATATCAAGCGCGTCAAAACGCTCGGGATGACTCTGGCTCTGCACAGCAAAATGACGATTCTAGGCTCCTCGCTCAGAGGAAGATTGGGAAAACGCGCTCTTTCGCTGCCGCCGTTGCGAACGGTTCAGAATAGCGGAGTCATTTGGGGGTTTGGTACGGATGCCGGTGTCGTAGCGCCTTATCCACCAATGCTTTCCCTGTGGTGGGCCGTTACGGGCAAGGATTTAAGTGGGAAGAGGGCGCTTTCTGATACTGAAACCGTTTCCAGAAAAAACGCGCTCATCGCCCATACGAGGTCGAACGCATACCTGTTTTTCAAGGAAAATGAACTGGGCTCCATCGAAAAAGGCAAGTTGGCCGATATGGTTGTGATTGACCGTGATTACATGACGATACCCGAAGATCAAATCAAGGACATCAAGCCATTGCTCACGATGGTCGGGGGAAGGGTGGTGTTCCGCTCAAGAATATGAAATCGAGGTCATCCCTATATCTGTTTGAATTTTCAATTATTAGGCTTCGACATCTGAAAATGAGAAATCTGATTTGACAGCAAGAATCGGATAGAAGGCTCCCGGGGGTGCGGTTACATTGTAAATGAATATGCAATTGCTTACATCTTTCGGGAGGCGAGAAAATGAACATGAATGCTCAGTGGGAAGCGATTCTCAAGCGAGACACAAGGGCGGATGGACGTTTCGTATACGCTGTTCGCTCCACCGGAATTTATTGCCGTCCTTCGTGCGCGAGTCGAAAACCCAAAAGAAAAAATGTCGTTATTTTCGAGTTCCCGGAAATGGCGGAAGGACGCGGGTTCAGGCCCTGCCTGAGGTGCGCTCCTCAGAGTGCCGGTTACGATCCCCGCTTGGAGAAGGTGAGAAATGCCGTTCGCTACATCGAAGAACACGCCGATGAAAACCCCACCCTTGCGGAGTTGGGGCGGGCTGTGGGGCTGAGTCCCCACCATTTGCAGCGCACCTTCAAAGGCGCCTTGGGCGTGAGTCCCCGCCAGTATATCGAATCCCTTAAAGCGCAAAAATACAAAGATTTACTAAAAAACGGACGCGACCTGGCGGGCGCCGGCTATGAGGCCGGGTACGGCTCGAGCAGCAGGGTGTACGAGGGCGCATCACGCTATATGGGCATGACTCCCGCCACCTATAAGAAGGGTGGGGAGGGAGTTTCGATACGCTACGGTATCACTGGCTGCCGCTTGGGCCGATTGCTGGTCGCGGCCACCGATAAGGGAGTGTGCCGCGTGAGCATCGGGGAGAGAGTCGGCGAACTTGTTCTCGATCTGAAAAATGAATATCCCCATGCGATACTGCGCCGTAGCGATGATGAGTTAAAGGAATACTTGAATATTGTCGCCTCTCTCGCCCGAGGGGAGGTTCCCCCCGATTCCTTACCGCTCGACGTGCGCGCCGGCGCTTTTCAGTGCCGTGTGTGGGAGCGGCTTAAATCTATTCCTCCTGGAAATACAATGACATACAAGGATATAGCCGAGGAATTGGGTCTTGCGAAAGGAGCGCGGGCGGTAGGGCGCGCGTGCGCCGAGAACCCGGTGGCGCTGCTGGTTCCCTGCCATCGCGTGATCCGGGGAGACGGCGGCCTCGCAGGCTATCGCTGGGGCGTGGAGCGCAAGAGAAAATTGCTGGAGATGGAGAAGAAACAATAGTTATATCAATACCTTACAATATAATACCTATCGGGTGCACGGCCCGCATTCGCTAGCCTTTGGTGCGCCCCCGCGGTTTCAGAAATTTATAGAAAATAGTCGGAAAAACCCCGTCAATTTATCGATATTTTTAGAAATTCCCTTGGCGCCGAGCGAGCCGATTTGCTCCGCAACCATACCGGTCACGACCGACTTCCACACATCGTAAATGCGGGCAATTGCGCACTTCCGGCGGACTTGGTTCAATCAGGGAGCGTACCCAGCGGCGAATCAATCCTGACTGGAGAGTAGGGGAGTGCCCGACCGGGGAGGGAGGTTTTTCGTAGGGGCGGACCTGTGTGTCCGCCCTGTTGATAATTATGCGTTAGGTGTTTCTCTGTTCGGTAGAATTGGGTCGGTGATTTTCGCTTTGCGGGCAATACGTGACGTGTCAAGCAGAACGTCTTGTGATTGGGGTCCGTTCAAATTCATGTTTTTTGTCGGAACAGCGTGTCGAGAGTGACCTCCTGGTTTCGGGCGGACACACGGGTCCGCCCCTACCTTGAAATCTGAATCCGCGCCCTCAAGCCCTCTCAGCCACCCGGGCGCGATACGGTGTTGCCGTACCCCGCTCGGCCTGTCACCTCGCCGTCTTCCATCACGACTTCACCGCGCACGAGCGTCATCACGGGCGCGCCCTTCACCCCCCAGCCGTCAAAGGGGGTCCACTTGCATTTGGAGACGATGTCCGCATCGCGCAGCGTCTCTTCCTTGTCCATGTCCACGACGATGAAGTCCGCATCCGCGCCCGCCTGGATGCAGCCCTTGCGGGGATAGATGCGGAATACGCGCGCGGGCTGCTCGCAGCAGATGCGCGCCATCTGGTTGAGCGTCAGGACGCCCTCGTTCACGGCGTTGAGCATCAGGCGCACCGTCGTCTCCACGCCGGGTATCCCGAAGGGGGCTTCGTGGATGTTCTCGAGGCCGTCCACTTTCCGCTGGCGGGGGAAGGGGCAGTGGTCGGTGCCGATGGTGTCCACCATGCCGCGTCCCAGGGCCTGGCGCATTCCGTCTCGCGTCTCGGCGGAGCGGATCACAGGCGTGAACTTGACGAACGGCCCCAGCTTTTCCAAATGCGAATGGTCGAGATAGAAATAGTGGGGGCAGCTTTCGGCGAATATCCTCGCGCCCCGCCCGCGCGCCGCCCGAATGGCTCTGAGCAGCACAGGCTGGCTCACGTGCGCCACCAGCACGGTGCAGCCGGTGATTTCGGCCAGGGCCACGGCGTCCAAAGTCGCCACGTATTCGCTCTCTGGGTTTCGCCAGTCGCTGATGCACATGTAGTCCGTTCTGTTGTCGGCGTCGATTTTCTCTTTTGATTTCTTGAGAATGGAATCGCTCTCGCAGTGCAACATCACCGTGGCGCCGAAGGATTTGGCCTCGCGCATGATGTTCAAGAGCACCCCCTCGGACAAATCGGGCACGCCGTGCAGCTCGCACATGAATCCCTTGAAGCCCAGCGCGCCGCCCTCCCACATGGGGCGCAAGTGTTCCAGGTTGTCGACGTCGAGGCCGCCCAACTGCCCGAAATCCACCACCGAGCGCGAATCGATGTAGGCCGTCTTCTCCTCTAATATCTCTCGCGTGTAGACGAGCGGCTCGCTCCTGTGGTGGTCGATCACGGTGGTGACGCCGCCTCTGGCCGCCGCCTCGGTTCCCGTCGTCCAGTCTTCCCTGTCCGTGAAGCCGGGGTCCATCATGTGCACGTGCTCATCCACCATACCCGGCAAGAGAAAGCGTCCCCCTGCGTCGATTTCGCGCGCAGCGCCAGTTTCGGCTTTTTGCGTGATGGCGGAAATCCGCCCCCCCTCCACGTAGACGCAGCCCTCGTACGTGCCTGCGGGCGTCACGATTTTTGCGTTTTTAATCAAAAGGTCGGCGCTCATGCGTATACCCTTTCATGATTTTGGCGATTCGGCATAAAACTTCGCGTGCTTCGGGAACGGAGGCATTATGACGCATTCGAGCGCGGAGCGGAAGAAGCGAGGAATTCTCAAATAGGATTTCTCACTTTGCTTGGTCGTGATATTTTGGTGGCTGCGTCAAAGGAATGATTATCGCCAGCAATCAGGGAGGTTTTGGTTTGTCAAAAGAATCCAAGAGATATGAGGGAAGAAAAATTGCACTTATTTTGGGCGCGGGTTGTACCTACAATGAAGGCATCAAAGGGAAGGAACCACCGTTAGATAAGGGTTTTTTCCAGATAGCCAACCAGACGAACAAAAGCGATGTGGAACCCATACGAAGGTATTTTGTGGATTATTACAATTTAGATATTTGCAGCGGGGACCAGAGATACGATTCGCTCGAATATGTGATGGTTAGATTGTTCGCTGATGCCAATGATCTATCTATGGGCAAGGTAGCATATGAGATTTTTTTGAGCCTTATTAAATTATTCAATAAAAGATTAGCGGATACTACGAACAGGGTAAAACCTCACCCAAGGTCAAGTTTATTCAAATTAATTGTTAACTTTTTGAATGAAGGCGCAAAGCCAAAAGATATATGTATCATTACATTCAACCAGGATATTCAAATAGAAAAGACACTGGATGCTATCGAGAACTATGATAAATATCAACAATTTAAGCCACTATTGAATTTTCCACATTGTTACATTGCTTCTCCCGACCGTAAGATTACTTCCGATCGTATTACCGGACCAAGGAGTTCCACGGGAACATTTACTCAAGGCGATCCTGCAGATAAGGGAATACAAATACTCAAATTACACGGCTCGTTAAATTGGTATTCTGCTCACGACTCGAAAAATGTAGAAGTGGACGAGTTGTTTAATCCAGACAAGGAATTACGAATCACGAGAAGAAAAGCAATTCATCCAGAAATGCGATACGGGGTTGGAGAAAACAGCCGATACACATTTCCTATAATTGTTCCACCTGTTTCCCATAAGTCTGCGATTTTTCACTCGACGATATCGCGTCTATGGCCCGGAGCATCGGAAAAATTAGAGAATGCGACTGATATTGTTATATTCGGATATTCTTGTCCTGAGGCAGATCACGAGAGTTCGAATTTAATCCAAAGAACTCTTGGTTCCAGAAAATTAGAAACATTCTCGATCATAGATCCATCTCCTGAAGTGTTTACTAGGTTTTTGAAACTTACCAATCAAGAAAGGGTTTTCTATTATTCTAACGTCAATTCATTTTTGAGGAACAATTGAACTAGTATCTTCTGCATTTTAATTTGATGAGAAAAAGTTCTTCCTTTGTTCGGGTTTTGTCACTCCCCCCTTGAGGGGGAGTCGATGAGGTAAGGGTGTAAACCCGAAACCGAATCGGTGGGGGGTGAAATTCGAGCGAGAAGCGAGGATTTCCCGACTGAGGAAGGAGGGCTGCTTGACTTAAAAAGCGCAATCGCTCCTTCATCAGTCGCGATTGACCCCCTAATTCACCCCCTTTGATTCAGGCGCCAGCCCCGATTCCCGCCTTTTCCGGATGACGCCCGAGAGGCGGTACCAGGCCTCGCGGCCGGGGTCGATTTTAGAGCCGCGCGTGATGAGGCGCGACGCCAAGTCCAACTCCTTGTTCAGGTAGACGAGTAGGGAGGCGAGGTTCAAGAGCACGCCCGTGTCTTCGGGCGATATTTCCTCCGCCGCCTTGAGCACTTTTTCCGCCTCTTCGTATCGGTACTGGGAGACGAGGTATTTGGCGTATTTGTTCGAGAGGGCCGGGTCCTCGGGGTCGAGTTCACGGGCTTTGCGGTATGCGGCGAGCGTTTCCTCCAGATTGCCGGCCTCGTCCATCATCTTCGCCAGGGCGAGCCAGGCGTCCACGTTGGCGGGGTTAATCTCCAAATCCTGGCGGATGAGCTTGATGGCGGCCGCATTGTCTTTTTTCTCGATGAGTTTCACGGCGCGCTCATACAGCGCGCTCGTGGTTTTCTGGAGAATCGAAAAACCCTCGTCCGACTCGATGATTCTCGACGTAGCCCCGAGTTTCAAATCCTGCACCTCGGCCCGGGTGCCGACGCTGAGTTGCGAGGGTTGGATTTTCCGGATGGCGCTTGCGGTTTCCTTGAACGCATCCGCCACTTTGCGGAAGGGAATCCCGAGAATGGCGGTCTTGTCATACGCCTCTTTGGCCATATCGTAGGTGGGAAGCGTCAGGACGCGGAAGAAATGCGGGTCTTCCGCTTTCTTCTCGGGCGATGGCTTTGATGCAGACGCAAGCCTGGCCTCCTCCTCGGGGATGAAGAGGGCGCGGATGCCCGCGCAGCCGGCGAGCATTAGAAACGCCGCCAGAAGGGCGGTGATTTTTCCGAGTATTCTGATCGGGTGCATGGCGGGGTCAGGCGTCCTCGCAGTCGGCGGCGGCGCGCTCGAAGGTTTTCAGGAAAACCTCCATTGGCTGCGCGCCTGTGATTCTGTATTTGCCCGAAAAATCTACCGTGGGCGTGGATTGCACCCCTGCGTTCAGCGCTTCGACGTGATCCGCCCAGACGCGCTTTTTCATATCCGGGTCGGCCATGACCTCGCGCATCATCGCGGGCTCGGCCCCCAGCCGCTGGGCGGTGGCTACGAGAACGTCATCGTCGTCGATGTTCAGGCATTCGACCAGGTGCGTTCTCTCGACGGCCTCGACGTAATCGCCCTCCCGCCCCGGAAGTTGGGCGGCGAAGGCTTTGACGGCGACCGCTCCGGGGGTGGAATGGGGATAGGGGAAATCGCGGTGCGCCATGCGTTCGGGGTTTATCTCCTCACCTCCGGGAAAACTTTTCGCCATCGCCCAATGGCCCATGATGGCTTCTTTTCGGGCCGGACGATTGTCCGGCTCGGGCGAGAGCAGAAAGGCGCGATAGCGAATGAGGAGGCGCTCCCCCGCCGTCTCGGCCAGTTTTCGCAACCGCCCGGTCGCGATCAGGCACCAGGCTCAATGGATGCAATAGGTATAGGTGATTTTTACGGCGGATTCGTTCGGCAATGTGGGGTCCTCATCGTTCGGTGGACTGGACGGCCGATCCTTTCATCTCCCGGGATTCAGGACAAACGCAAGGTGCGGATCGGCGCAGATATTCCCGCGTATGCGGAGCGAGCAGAGTGTTTGAAAGACGACCCTTCAGAGCCTCCAGATCCTCCGTGCAGTCGACGTCGCGCCATTCGGGAAGAAGGGTGACGTTGACCTTCAACTCGCGCGCTCTCTTCATCGTGAGGGAGAGCGCCTCGCTCGTGCTCCAGGGGATATCCGTGAAGATTTTCGGGAAAAACCGGTTCATCCCGATGAGGTAGTAGCCCCCGTCCGCCGCGGGTCCGAGCGTGAGCCTCGGCTCATCGGTGTTCTCCAGATTCTCAAACGCATCGAGCAGAATATCGTGTGGCAAGTCCGGAAAATCCGTGCCGATGAGCACGGCGCGCCTCCCGGCTACGAGGCATCGCCCCAGAGCCGCCGCCATGCGCGCGCCCAGGTTCGCGCCCGTTTGCGCGCGATGCAGGAAGCGTCCGGGAAGCCACCCTGAGAGCGGAAATTCATCGAGAGACTCAGCTCCCTCGATCGCCCACTCGCAGACGAGACCCACGCCCGGCCTCGCGCGGCCCAGGGCGTGCGCAGTCTCGGCGGCGTCTCGCAGAAAGCACGCATAAAGACGCGCGGCTCCCTTCCGCCCGAGAGTCGGGATGAGCCGCGTCTTCACCCGGCCTGCGAGGGGTGGCTTGGCGAACATGATGAGAGATTCCGGCGCCATCGTCATCCTTGCGGGAAAGGGTCTGTGGAGGAAAACTTCGCCTCTTGCTAGAATCATACCCTCGTTTGATCATTATTTCGCGTCACCCGGAGCAAAAAGGACACCAACATGGAATTTAACCAGGAGATTACGGTCGCGGCCCCTCGGGAGAAGGTGTGGGATTTCATCTGGCAGGTCGAGGAGTTCGCCGCCTGCGTGCCCGGAGTGAAGGACGTGAAGAAAATCGACGACGCGACCTACGGCGTGAGAGTCGAGCAGAAGGTCAGTTTCCTGAAGGCGAGTTTTCAGCTTCAGATCAAAATCGAGGAGGTGCGCGCGCCCGAGTACATCCGCACGGTGGGCGAGGGGAAGGATTCAAAACTCGCGGCGAGCCTCAAGCAGAAAAACGAGGTGACGCTCGAGGCCGTCTCCGAGAACGAGACCATGGTGCGCATCAATTCCAGCGTCGACGTGTTCGGGAAACTCGGCTCGCTCGGCTTCAGCGTCATCAAGAACCAGGCGAACAAGATTTTCGCCGAATTCGCGAAGAACGTGAAGGCGAAGGTGGAATAGGGGAGGGATTATCCCTTCGCGCGGCGGCCCCGTTTCGCCCCCGCGCCTGTATGCCCCCTACTCGAAAACCCCCGGCGCGTTTTCCTGGATGCGGCGGGGGTTTCGGTTTTTATGGCCGCTTGATCACCCACTCCTCCACCAGTTCGCAGCCGCTCTCGCGGTAGAGCGCGGAAATGGGGCAGCGCCCGTGATGCTGGCGCTTGAGTTCCTCGACGCGCTCATCGGACTCATCGGTGGTGAGGTGGATTTTCGCCTCCACGTAATCGAAGTTGGGGCTGATGCCGTTGTCCGGGTCCTTGGCGCCCCTGGGGTCGGCGGTGCCGCGAACCTCCACCTCCTGGGCGATGACGTTGAAGCCCAGCCCATCGGCCACCTTGCTCGTGATGACCGTGATGCAGGCGGAAAGCGCGCCGAGTGCGAGTTCGCGCGGCGTGGGGCCGGTGTCGGTTCCGCCGCCCTGCGCGGGTTCATCGGCGATGAAGGCGTGCTTGCGCGCTTTGATCTCCACACGACAGCCTTCTGTGCGCTTGGCTCTCACCCGACGCTCCTGCTTGGCCATCACTTCCTTGTCTACTGCTTCCACCATGGGTGTTTCTCCTTAAAATCATAAAGACGAATAGAACCTGCGAATGAAACCTAATCAAACACCACCGCTGCTCTTCCGGTCACCCGGTTTTCGATGAGCGCCTGGAAGGCGGTTTCCGTCTCCTCGAGCGGGAAGGTTTCCGTCACGATGGGTTTGATCCTGCCCTGCTGCACGAGCGTGAGCGATTGGTTGAGTTCCTCCATCGAACAGTAGCGCGAGCCGTGAATCTCCTGCGCGTAGGTGAGCAGTTGCAGCGGGTCGACCGTGAAGTTCGGAGACACGTTCTTGTACGCCGCGGCAGGGCGGTAGCCCACGATCACCAGCTTGCCCCCGCGCGCGAGGCTGGCGAGGCCCGCTTCGAGCGTCTCGCGCGAGGCCACGTAGTCGATGTAGGCGTCCACCCCGCGTCCGTCGGTCAGGGAGAGGATTTCCTCCACGGTGTCGGTTTGCTCAGGGTTCAGCGTGGCGAAGGCCCCGAGTTCGGAGACGGTTTCGAGTTTTTTCTCCGACACGTCTATTCCGATGACGTGGCCGCCGCACACCTGGGCCATCTGCACCGCGTGGATCGCCACGCCGCCGCCCGCGCCCACGACCGCCACCACGTCGCCCGGCTTTATCTGGGCCTCCGCCACGCAGTTGTGATAGGGCGTGCAGATGGCGTCCGCCGCCACGCAGGCGTCGAGCGAACTGACGCCTTGGGGTATCTTGCAGAGGTTCACGGCGGGAACGACGGTGTATTCCGCATAGCCTCCGTCCATGACGAGGCCGAAGTATCCCCTGAAATTCACGCAAAGCGTTTCACGGCCGCTGCGGCAGAACCGGCAGTTGTGGCAGGTGAGGTAAAAATGGCACGTCACGTGATCGCCCTCGCCCACGTTCGTGACGTGGGAGCCCGTCTCGACGACCTCGCCCGCGATTTCGTGTCCCAGAATTCTCGGGTATTCATCCACCAGGCCCGGCGTGCTGCGCATGATGACCAGCGTGAGTCCCACGCCCGTGGCCTTGAGGCGCACGAGAGCATCGTTCGGGCCGGGCCGGGGAATCGGAACCTCTTCCAGTTGAAACGAGCCGCCCAACTCATGAAGCCGCATTGCTTTCATTGTGGATGCCATTTCTCGAGCCTCCTTCGATCTCATCGGGTGCGATAGCCGCAAGCGCGTGGATGTATGCAAATGCTTCGTAGGACTGTAAGGCTTTTCACCCGGACTGAAAAGAGGCGAGGCGCGTTTCGCACGCCGGGATTTTTCGCGCCCACCTCATCTATTCTCCCCGTTTTGCACGAATCTCCCTTATATCCATTTCGCGCGAACTCGTGCTAAAATCAGGCGAACGGCAACGAAGGAGAGGCGTCTTGATCTTCAAACTGTTTTTGCTCTTCACGCTCGTCCCCATCATCGAATTGATGATTCTCATCGATCTGGGCGGCGCCATCGGTCTGGCGCCGACGCTGGGGGTCGTTGTCCTCACCGGCGCATTGGGCGCATGGGCGGCGAGAACCCAGGGGTTTTACGTGGTCTCGCGCATTCAGGCGGAAATGGCGGAAGGGAGGCTCCCCGGGGCCGAGATGGTCGAGGGCGCGATGGTGCTCGTGGGCGGCGTGTTGCTCTTAACGCCGGGCCTTCTGACGGACGCCGCCGGTTTCGCCCTGATGGCGCCTCCCGTGCGCGCCGTGATGCGGGGCTGGCTGATGAAAAAATTCGAAAAAATGATCGAACAAGGAAAGGTGCATGTCTACAGGGGCTAGGGTGGAGCGCTTCGAGTCCAGGCACCGTGATGCGCTGGCCTCTTTGGCCGCGGAAGCTTTTGGGCTTTCGCGCGAAGAGGTGGTCGGCGGTTTCGGCGCGCCGGGTACGGAGGTCTGGCTGGTCTGGCCGGGAGAGGGAGGCGACGGGATCCCGGCGGGCTATTGCCGGATGGTCATGAACAGGGAGACGAGAGCGAGGGACAGAGCCTGCATCGACGCCCTTTTCGTGCGGCCCGATAGCAGAAAGGGGGGTTATGCGCGTCATCTGCTGGATGCGGCCCTCGCCGGGGCGAAGGAAAACGGCCTGGGGGGCATATGGGCGTATCTGCCCGTCTCGCTTCCGGGGCGTTTCGTGTATTTGAGCGGTGGACGCAAGGTTCACGACCTTCGCTTCCTGAAGCATGACTCGCTCGAAGAACTGGCGAAATCTCACCCGCCGACTGGCTACGGGATTCGCGCGGCGGCCCTGCCCGGCGATGCGCAATACCTCGCCGATCTGTTCAACGAAATTTTCGTGAACATGTGGAATTTCATGCGCCATACGCCCGAAACGATAACCGCGTGGTACGACGCGCCGGATACGCGCCCGGAAAATTCTCTCATCCTCGAATTCTTGGATGGAGAATCGGGCGACCCCGAGGGGGCGGGGATGGCGATACTGGCCGTCGACCCGAGCCGTTTGGCTTCGGGCGATAAGTCCGTCTATATTCCCGACATCGGCGTCATGCGCGCTCACAGGAGAAGAGGGCTGGGCCGCTTGCTGATTCAGGCATCCGCCCAAAGGGCGCTGGCGTGCGGCGCGGAGGCGCTCGAACTCATCGTCTCAGCCGATGACGAGGGGGTGCGCGTGTTCTATCAAGACCTGGGGTTCGGCGAGATGGGGGTCATCAGCGTGTATGAATGGCTTTGTTCGTAACGTAGAATATACTTTATGTATGTCATGTAACTATATGTTATAAAACTATAAAATATCTTTTATGTAACTCGATATTTCGCCTCGTTTCACCTCGCTCTGGCGGCTTTCGGCCATGTGGCGAACGCTCACCACCCCTTTGGCCGCCTCGTCATCGCCGAGCAACAGCACGAATTCGGCGCCCGAGCGATCGGCGCGCTTCATCTGGCTCTTCATGCTGCCCCCGCCGAAGGAGCGTTCCGTCCGGATCCCCTGGGCGCGCAATTCGGAGGCGAGCTCGAAAACCTGGCGCTGCGCTGCGTCGCCGAGCGCGACGATGTAGACTTGCGTTCCCTCTTTAGGGGCCGGGGCCTTTTCGCCGGCCAGTTGCAAAAGGCGCTCCATCCCGATGGCGAAACCAATCGCCGGCGTGGGAGGGCCGCCCAACTCTTCCACGAGACCGTCGTAGCGTCCCCCGCCGCATACCGCGTTTTGGGCTCCGAGATTTTCGCTCGTCACCTCGAAGACGGTGAGGCAGTAGTAATCGAGGCCACGAACGAGCCTCGGGTTTATCGCATAGGTGACGCCCGCGCCTTCCAGGAATTCGCATACGCTGCTTAAGTGCGCACGGCACGCATCGTTCCAGAACGCGTCTATCCTCGGTGCGCGCGCGATGACTTCCTGGTGATCCGGGTCCTTGCTGTCCAGAAAGCGCAGCGGGTTGCGCTCGATTCGCTCGGCGATTTCAGGGCCGAGGTGTTTCGTTTCGCGCTGTAGAAATTCCTTAAGGGCGGCGGCGTAGGCCGGGCGGCATTCCTTGTCGCCCAGATTGTTGATTTGAAGCGCCAGGCCCTCGACCCCCATGGCGTCCAGAAATTCCATCAACATCACGATGAGTTCGGCGTCGATAGCCGGATCTTCTGCGCCGAAGACCTCGGCGTCGATCTGGTGGAATTGCCTCAGGCGGCCCGCCTGGGGACGCTCGTAGCGGAACATGGGGCCGATGCAGAAGAGCTTCGAGACGCCGGGGCGGTTGTGGAGGCCGTTTTGGACGTAGGCGCGGCAAATCGAGGCGGTGGCTTCGGGACGCAGGGTGATGGAGTCGCCGCCCTTGTCGTCGAAGGTGTACATCTCCTTGGAGACGATGTCGGTTTCCTCGCCGATGCCGCGCGCAAACAGTTCCGTGCGCTCGAACACGGGCACCCTGATCTCCCCGTAGCCGTAGCGCGTGAAAATCTCGCGCGCCAGATGCTCGGCTCCTCGCCAGCTCAAAGATTCCTCGGGCAGAATGTCCCTCACGCCGCGCACCGCCGTGAGCTTGGGCCGCGTCATCACTATCCTCCAAAAGCCGCTTCGAGCAGGCGGGGAAGGGCGACGCCCGAGGGCTCCTGCACCGCCTCGCTCATGTATGGGCTGATATCCGTCGGCTCGAGGTTCACCTCGAGCACGAACGCGCCGCCTCGCGAGGCCGTCATGGGCATGGAGGCGGCCGGCTGCACCACGGCGGACGTGCCCGCCACGATCAGATAATCGCAATCATCCACCGCAACCATCGCCCGGCGCAACTGCTCGGGGTCGAGCATCTCGCCGAACCACACCACGTGGGGACGCAGGAGGCTCTCGCACGCCCCACACTGTGGGGGCAGGGGGTCGAGCGGCGCCTCGCGGTTCTCCCACGCTAACGTAGCGCGCTCACAGCCGGGGTTCGTACAGCGAACGCGCCAGATGTTGCCGTGCAGCTCCACGATTTCCCTCGTCCCGGCGACGCGGTGGAGGTTGTCGATGTTTTGCGTGATGAGGGTGAAGCGCGCGAAGCGCTCCTCCATCGAGGCGATGGCGTAATGGCCCGCGTTGGGTAGAAGCGGCGCAAGCACTTCGCGGCGATAGTTGTAAAACTCCCAGACGAGCTTTGGGTCGCCGCGAAAGGCATCGGGCGTGGCCAGCGAGGTGGCGCTGTACTCGCGCCAGAGGCCGCCCGCTCCCCGGAAGGTGGGCACGCCGCTCTCCGCACTCACGCCCGCCCCGGTCAGTACGGTTACGGATTGCGCGTTCCTGAGCGCGTCTATCGCCTCTTGGCTGAACATCGGCTTCTCCATGGTGCGCTCGCCGTTTGGCTGCGAATCCGCCCGGCTGCGAATTACAATGCTTCTCGCAATGCAAGCCGGTTTCGAACAGTCGAGTTTGCCTGTTGTGAGTGCCGGCTATCGATACCGCCGTTCCCCACAATGTATGCCGGTATAAAACAGTCGAGTTTGCCTGTTATGAGTGCCGGCTATCCATACCGCCGCTGCCCACTATGTATGCCGGTATCAAACAGCCGAAAAGGTAGTGCATCGACCCTTCGGGCGCAAACGGGGATGGAAGTTGACACGCGTGCGGATGCCGCCTAGCTTTGGCGGGTTTTATATTTTAGGGAAACCGGAGGAGTTACAGGTGGCGCGAAACGGATCGCAAGTCCTGCTGGATGCGCTTCACGCAAACGGCGCGGAATATATTTTCGGCATTCCGGGCACGCTGACGCTGCCGGTCTACGACGCGATGATCGACGGCGCGGGTGCTACGCCCATCGTCACGCGCCACGAGCAGGGTGCGGGCTTCGCGGCGGATGCCTACGCCAAGGTTTCCGGCAAGACGGGCGTGGTTTTCACCGTGCCGGGACCGGGCGGCACGAACATCTCCACCGCGCTTCGCTCCGCTTTCGAGGATGCCGTACCCATGGTCGCGGTGACGGCCACGCTCGCCGACGACATGAGGAACAGAAGCGCCATCCACGACGTGGATATGGAAAAAGCGCTCGCAGGCTGCGTCAAAAAGGCGTTCACGCCCGATTCCGTCGCGGGGGTCGCGCCCGCCGTGGAAGCCGCGTTTCGCTGGGCGGCGGCGGGAAGACCCGGGCCGACGCAGGTGGTGATGAAGGCGAACCTGTTTCAGGCCGAAGAAGAGCGGGTGATCATAAAACCCGAGTTCGAAGGGCCGCCGCCCCCGCCTCCCGCCGATGAGCGCGCACTCGATGAAATCGCCGAGTTGCTCCTGGCCGCCAGGCGGCCCGTGATTTACGCGGGAGGCGGCGTGGTGAGCGCCCGCTGCGAGAGGGAGGTGCAGCTTCTGGCTTCCAGGCTGGGAGCGCCCGTCGTCACCTCCGTGAAGGGAAGGGGAATTCTCTCCGAATCGGACCCGCTCTCTTTCGGCCTGGTGCATTTCCTGGGGTGTGAGGAGATGCTCGGAGAGGCGGATTTATGTCTGGCTCTTGGTACTGGTTTCGGGCAGTTCGCCACTTTTTATTTCAAGGCGCCGATGCCGAGGAATCTCGTGCAGATAGATATCGACCCCGAGCGCATCGGACGTAATTACTCCGCCTCCAGGGGTTTGGTGAGCGACTTGAAGCCTGCGCTCGAAGGACTGCTCAAGAGAATTTCGGACGCGGAGGATGCCGCCCTCTCGGAAGGCCACGTCCGCGTGCGCGCGGGGAAAAGGCTCTATGAGGAGAGGCTGCGTTCGTTTTCGACGCAACCGGCCGAGCCTCCCTTCCACGGTCTTTTCGTGATGAAGACGCTGCGTGAGAACACCTCGCCCGACACGATTTTCGTCTCGGATTCCTCCGCCACCCAGAGCTGGCTCATGGAGCAGGCGTTCGTGGTTCACCGGCCCCGGAGCATTCTGCTCTCGGAAGCCTACCAGTCGATGGGCTACGCCATAGGCGCCGCCATCGGGGCGAAGATAGGCGCACCCGAAAGGCCGGTGTGCGCGGTAGTGGGCGACGGCAGTTTCACCATGGTCTGCGGCGAGTTGGCCACGGCGACGGCGCTCGATCTATCGGTCACCTACCTCGTTTTCAACGATGGGGAATACAACGCGCTCAGGCATTCTCAAAAACACGTGTTCGGCGAGCGCTACATCGCCACTTCGCTCAACAACCCCGATTTTCCGGACCTTGCGCGCGCATTCGGCGCGCATGGCCACCGCGTGGAATCGGCGGAGGAGTTGGGGAGCGCCATCCGCGACTCGCAGGCGCAAGGCGGCGTTCACGTCATCGACTGTCCGATCGACCGCGAGGTGCTCTCATCGAGATGGACGCGGACGGTGAAATCCTTCCGGGGAGGGGCCGCCACCGCGCCGCCGCCCGACGCGGGCTCCTGATTTGAGACCTTTTCGCGAGTGAGCGGCTCATTGATCGCGGGACGCCCGTCGATTCCTCTTTGCACGGCTTGAAAATTCAGGCGCAAGGCTCCTGCGAAACGCTCTCCACCGGGCGGCGCCGCTCCCGGGCCAGGCTCTGGCCGCGCGGAATCGTTTGACCGAAAGATGCGCTCTATCCGCTTCGCCGCCCGCCCGAACGCGCAGCATCCCGCCGCGCCAGGGGCGATAGACCCCCAGCTTTCTCTGCCGTCTTCTCGTTTCTCGCCAAACGTCCGCTCGCAGCCGCTTCACCCTTTGGGGAGCGGCCAGGACGACCCGGGGCGGACGCGCCTCGAGCCAGTCGAGC
Organism: bacterium; assembly: GCA_965218735.1. Classification (GTDB taxonomy): domain Bacteria; phylum UBA8248; class UBA8248; order UBA8248; family UBA8248; genus Bin107. The sequence continues at coordinate 439,338 of CBDCMA010000008.1, forward strand.
ACTTCCGGTTTTCTGAGCAGGCTTTCGGGCAGGCGCACGAGGTCGTACTTTTTCCCCCGAAACCACCGGGCGTCGAACGCCGGATATTTCGAAGGCAGCATGAACAGCCAGCGGGAGCGTCGGGTTCCCACCTCGAAGCCCGTCGCGCCTTTTCTCCACGAACGCAAGGCGACCTGCGCCCCGCTCCCGGTCATTCGCCAGATGGTGCGGGGAGAATGCCGCCGGTTCCTGAAACGGGCGTGAGGCGAGCGGGAGCGATACGGGGCGGATGAGAAGAGGTCGCCGATGAGATGCACGTTTTCGATGCGTATGCCGGTAGCGAATTCGTTCGCGGCCAGTTGGTCTTTGGGGTATCGGGCCAGGGAGAGCATCGAATGCCAGGTGCGTTCGTTCTCCCTGCGCATCAAGGGGGCGAGCACGTTTCGCCAGGCGTTGAAGCGGCCCGCCCGTCCCCCAGCCCCATCGACCACCAGACCTTTTCCGTCGGGGAGGCGGAGGAAAAAGGCGTCCACGTTCCCGGCGTCGGGCAAAAGCAGCGTGGTGCTCTTCGGGGATGAGGCCTGTGTAGTGGCGCTGGGGAGCAGCAGAAAAAACGTCAGACAGCACACGCCCGCCCAGGCGCTTCGCCTCCATCGCGCGCGCCTCGAGCGCAGGGCCAGGGCCATGAGGGCGAAGATGGAGGCGATGAGCCAGACCTGGGGACTCGGCGTGACGAGGGAGGCCCACGGTATCTGAGAAGAATATGTCGATACGAGAATCATGAATTGCGCGAGAGCGCCGGCGAGCCACGTGGCGGGGAGGAGGATTGCGGCCGCACCCGCCGGCATGACGGCGGCGAGGGCGCTCGCTACGAAGGATAGGGGCACGAGCAGCGAGGTGATCGGGATGAGCAGAAAATTCACGAGCAGGCCGATGGGATGCGCCTCGTGAAAATGCAGCGCCGTGAGCGGCGTGATCGCCGCTGTGACGACCAATTGGATGATGGCGAGTTGATGCGCCCGCGCAAACCACCACCCCTTCTCCCAGACTCTCAAGCGCGCTTCTGGTCGCGGGAGCCTGTCGGCCGCCAGGATGATGGCGCTCACCGCCACGAAGGAGAGTTGAAACCCCACGTCCCAGATGAAGCCGGGTTCGACCAGCAGGATGAGCAGGGCGGCGAGCATGACGGAGTGAAGCGCCGTTCCCGGGCGTTCCAGGAGCCGGGTGAGGAGATAGGTGACGATCATGATCGTGGCGCGCACCGTGGATATTCGGGCGCCGCTCAGCAGGGCGAAGAGAATCACGAGGGGGATGACGCCGAGCGATGCGAGTTTCGCGGGCGTGAGCACGAACGGGCGCAGGGGAAAAACCCGGGGAGGGAGCCTGCGCAGAAGGCCTCGTAAGGCGAAGAAGAAAAAAGCGGCGATAAAGCCCACGTGGAGGCCGCTGATGGCGAGCAGATGCGCCGCGCCGGATCTTCTGAAGGCGTCTTTGAGTTCCAGGTCGATCCCCTCGCGCAGCCCGATGGTCATCGCTTCTATCAAACCGGCGGCGCGCTCGGAATAGACGCCGTGCATGTGGGCGCTCATGTGCTCTCGAAAACGGAACAAAAGCCGCCACCCGCCCCATTTTTCCTTTGGCTCCAGGAGGTGAACATTGCCCACCGCGCTATAGCCGACGGCGTGGACGCCCCGCAGGCGCAGGAATTCCCGGTAGTCGAACGCGCCGGGGTTCTTGAAGCGATCCGGAGGCCTTAAGCGCACGCGCTGGATGAGCAGTTTGTCGCCTACTTCAGGGATTTTTTCGAGTCGCGAAGCCAGCGTGAGCCGGACGACGCCGGTCATGGGAACCTCGACGCCCCGGATGAGGGCGCGCTCCACGTCCAGGTATATGCGCGGTCTGGGCGACGCGCCGCTGTTTCGCTCCACGGGACGGGAGAGGTGGCCCGTTACGTTCATGCGCTCGTAGGGAATGTGGCGCAGCAGATGGTGCGCCGGCGTCACATGGCGATGGAGCGCGGGCGCGGCGAAAGAGACGATGAGCCCGACGAACACGAGAAGTCCGGCGAGGAGGCCTTGCGCTTTTCCCCGAACGCGGCGGCTCATGGCGAGGAGGACCGAGAAGGACAACACGAGCGCCGCGGTGAGGGTGGAGGCCGCGTCTCCTCCCTCGAAATCGAAGGAAACCCCGCCCGCCAACAAGCCTGCTATATAGCCGATTGCCAGTAAATGCAGGGGGTGCACGTTCTCTCCATGTAAGGAATGCGCCTATCGTACATCAAAATGCGCCGGGTGCGCAGTCTCCTTCGCCTTCTCGCCCGGTCGTGATAGTCTTCGCCCCGGATGGATGGGTGAAATTTTTTTGGAAAGGATGACGATGCGCGAGCGCGTTCTTGGGAGTACGGGTATCCCGGTGTCCGAAATAGGTTTCGGCACGGGCGGCATCAGCCGCCTGATGGTGGTCGACGACCAGGAGGCGCAGCTTCGCGCGGTTCGCGGCGCTCTGGACGGGGGCGTGAATTTCTTCGATACGGCGATGGGCTACGGAAGCGGGAAGTCCGAAGCCAACCTGGGCGCTGCGCTCAATCGCCTGGGGGCGGAGGTCACCCTCACGACGAAGATTCGCCTCACCGCCGAAGAGCGCGATGCGCCGAAAGAGGCGGTGGTCGCCTCCGTGGAGAAGAGTCTGGAGCGGTTGGGCCGACCCCAAGTCGATCTGATTCAGATCCACAACTACGTGGCTCCCGACAGGAACTGGCCGGTGGGGGAGGTGGTGTTCCAGCCTTCCGATATTTTCCGTACAGGCGGCGTGCTCGATGGTTTTGGGGAATTGCGCGAGCGCGGGCTCGTGCGTTTTTTTGGGTTTACCGGCATCGGGCATCCCGCCTCGCTGGCCGAGTTGATAGACAGCGGCGAGTTCCATGTGGTGCAGGCCTATTTCAACTTGCTCAACCCGAGCGCGGCGTATGCGGTGCCGGAGGGTTTCGGCGCAATCGATTACGGGCTGCTCATGGAGCGCGCCGCGAAAAAGGGCATGGGGGTGCTGGCGATTCGCGCCCTCGCACTGGGCGCTCTCAGCGCCGAGCCCAACCTACTGGGTTTTCTGGATGAAATTCCGCCGGTTCTCTCGCTGGGTTCCGAATACGACAAGGACGCGGCGCGCGCCGGGAAGCTTGAGTTCCTCGTTCGTGAGGGATGCGCCCTGGCGCAGGCAGCGCTTCGCTTCGTCTTGATGCATGAGGAGGTCTCTTGCGCTCTGGTGGGTTTCTCGGGCGAGGAACAACTCGCAGAAGCGCTCTCCTGCGCGGGAGCCGCGCCTCTGTCGCCGGATGAGGTGCAAAGGCTCAAAGCCATCTGGGCAAACGATTTCGCCTGAGTAGAGAGAACCCGATCGCCGAATCCATGGACACTCCCCGAAAAGTGCGCATCAGCCCAGCCGCCCTGTCGGTACTGAGCTTCTCGCAGCTTCCCATCATGCTCGTCTACGCCAACTACCCGACCGCCATTCCGATATTAAAAGCGGAATGGTCGCTCACCAATACGGATGCCGGTTTTATTTATTTTGCGTTTTACGTGGGCTATGTCGTCGCCTCGGCCGTGCTCACCGGGGCGACGGATTATTTCAGCGCGAGAACCATCTATCTCTTCTCGGCTGCCTGGCTCGGCCTCACGAACCTGCTGTTCCCCTTCTTCGCCGAGGGTTTGTGGACGGCTGCTCTGCTGCGGGGCGCATGCGGGGTGGGGCTTGCGGGCGTGTTCGGGCCGGGTCTGCGCATCGTGGCCGAGTATTCTTCGCAGGCGATGCGGGCGAAGATGGTATCGGGCTACGCCTTTTTCTTCACCTTCAGCGTATCGGTCTCGATGTTCCTGACGGGCTACCTGCTCCCCGATTTCGGCTGGCGCTTCACCTTCGCCACAGGTTCGCTAGGGCCCGTCATCGGCATTTTTATGGTTCTGCTATGGGTGCCCGATCCCGGAAGGGAGGAATCGGGAAGCGGGGAGAAATTCGCCTTTCCCCGCCTGCCGCTCAGGTGCTGGGTGCTCATCGGCTCCTACGTCATGCACCGCTGGGAGATGTTCGCCTTCAGGGGCTGGGGCGTCACCTTCCTGGCCTCGGCGTTCTTGGCGCATGGCCTGCCGAGGGGGAGTGCGGTGGATAACGCCGCGACGGCCCTGGCGTTCATGATCGCGATATCCGCTTTTTCGAATTTCATCGGAGCATGGTCGGCCGACAGGTTCGGTCGGTTCCCGAGCATCGGGGGCAGTTTGTTCCTAAGCGGCGCGATGACGTACGGCATCGGCTTTTTGTTTCACGCGCCGATTCCGGTTCTGCTGATCGTGTTGTTGGTCTGGGCGGTGACGATGGCCGTCGATGCGTCCGTTTTCCTGGTCGTGATGAGCGAAATCGCGCCCAGGCGCCATCTGGGGACCGCGCTTGGCTGCCTCGCAGGGTTCGGCTTCCTGTTCGGCGCACTCTCCTCCATCGAGGTGGGCTATATTCTGGACGTTACGAACCCTGGTTCTGTGGGCGAGGTTCTGCCCAGGGAGTGGACGGCGGCCTGGGCTTCGGTGGGCGTGGCCGTCTGGATCGGCCTGGGCGGAATCCTCTGGCTTTCCCGTATAATGAAGAGGCGGACGCGGGATGCTTGAATTCCCGGTGCGAAGCCGATACGCTCCCGCGCCAGTGATGTGGATTCACAAATTCAAGCGCTGACATGAATGAGGGATAAGAAATCTTGAGCGAGCTTTTGGAACGAGGAAGAACCCACCATTGCGGAGCGCTTGGCGCCTCGGACGTCGGCAGCGAAGTCGTCCTCATGGGCTGGGCGGGGTCGAACCGCGACCACGGCGGGTTGATTTTCATCGACTTGCGCGATCGCTACGGCGTCACCCAAGTGGTGGCCGACCCCTCGTATGACGAGGCCTCCCATGCTCTCGCCGAGCGGGTGCGCGGCGAATGGGTGCTCGCCGTTCAGGGGGTGGTCATCGCGCGCCCCGAGGGGATGGCGAACCCGAATCTCGACACCGGCGAAATCGAGGTGCGGGTGACGAGGCTCGAAGTTCTGAGCGAGGCGAAGACGCCCCCCTTCGAAATAGATGATGAGTCCGACGCAGGCGAAGCGCTGCGCCTTCAGTACCGCTACCTCGACTTGAGGCGGCCCGCCCTGCGGGAGAATTTCATCCGGCGTCACCAGGCGACCCAGGTGATTCGCAATTTCCTGACGGAAAACCAGTTCGTTGACGTCGAGACCCCGGTGCTCACGAGGAGCACCCCCGAGGGGGCGAGGGATTATCTGGTGCCGAGCCGGCTCTCGCGCGGGAATTTCTTTGCGCTTCCCCAGAGTCCCCAGATGTTCAAGCAGATTCTCATGGTCGCGGGTTTTGATCGCTACTACCAGATCGTCAAGTGCTTTCGGGACGAGGACTTGCGCGCCGACAGACAGCCGGAGTTCACGCAAATCGACATCGAATGCTCCTTCCTGAACCGCGAAACCTTTTTCGGCCTCATGGAGGGTCTGGTGGCGAGGATATGGAAAGAGGTGGGCGGGGTGGAAGTCGAGACGCCCTTTGAGCGGGTTCCCTACGCGGAGGCGATAGCCCAGTACGGAACCGACAGGCCGGACAGGCGCTTCGGCATGAAGCTGGCGACTTTCACGGACGTGGCGCGGGCGAGCGAGTTCAAGGTGTTCAAGGGCGTGGTGGAAAAAGGAGGCGTGGCGCGCGCCATGGCGGGGCCGGGCATGGCGTCGGCCTCGAGAAAAGAGATAGACGACATCATCACGCGCGCGCAGGAGTTGGGCGCGGGCGGTCTCGCCTGGGCGAAGCGGGCGGAAAAGGGATACGAGTCGAACATCACCAAGTTTTTTCCGGAAGGCCAGTTGGAGGAGATCGGCGCGAGAGCGGGAGTGGAGGTCGGCGATCTGTTGATGATGGTGGCCGACGCTCCGGCGGTGAGCGCGTCGGTTCTGGGCCATCTGCGCGATGAGATCGGCGCGCGTCTGGGCCTCGTTTCCCGTAATGATGAGAAATTCGATTTTTGCTGGGTCGTGGATTTCCCGCTCCTGGAATATGACGAGGCGGAGAAGAGATTTTATGCGCTTCACCATCCCTTCACGGCGCCCGTGCCCGAGGACGTGGCGTTGTTCGATTCCGACCCCGGCGCCATTTGCTCCCAGGCATACGACATGGTGGTGAACGGGAATGAAATCGGAGGCGGCAGCCAGCGAATCCACCAGCGCGAGGTGCAGCAGAAAATGTTCGCCGCCCTGGATATGGAAGAAGAAGAGGCGCAGCGGCGCTTCGGCTTCTTCATGGAAGCGCTCGAGTTCGGCACGCCTCCCCACGGGGGAATAGCGTTCGGCCTGGACCGGATTATGATGCTCTTGACGGGCGCTCCATCCATCCGCGACGTCATTGCTTTTCCCAAGACCCAGAAAGCCACCTGCCTGATGACCGGCGCGCCGGCCTCGGTCGAGCGGCTCCAACTCCGGGAATTGGGCATCGACGGGTCGGTCGGGTAGGGCGTCTGATGTCGCGGAAGAAGAGGGCGCCTCGAACCCGGGGCGATGGACGCACGCTCGACCTCGATAAAATCCTGAGAAGCGCCGATGAGAACTCTCAGACTCCGGAGGGGTTTCGCTCGGGCTTCATCGCCATCATCGGACGCCCGAACGTGGGCAAATCCACTTTGCTCAACCGCATCCTCGGAGAAAAACTCGCCATCGTCACCCGAAAGCCCGGAACCACGAGGCGCCGGCTTCTCGGCGTGTTGAACACGGAAAACGCGCAGGCGGCTTTTTTCGATACGCCGGGCATCGAGCGTCCCTCCTCGAAACTCGGGCGTTTTCTGCTCGAAGAGGTGAAGGCCGCGTGCTCGGGGGCGGACCTCGCCTTGTTCATGACCGACGACTTCAAGGGTGAGGTGGACGAGAATGCGCTCGCCTTGATTGAGGATGCGGGCGTGCCTGCGTTTCTCGTCATCAACAAGGTGGACCTGATGAAGGACAAGACGAAACTCTTGCCCGTTCTGGCGAAACACGCCGGAGACGACGGGTTCAAGAAAATCTACCCGGTCTCGGCGCTCAAGGGGGATAACGTGGAGCCGCTGGTGGGAGATATCATCCAGGCTCTCCCTGAAGGCCCGAGATACTTTTCTCCCGATATGACGACCGACATCAGCGAAGCCCTCCTGATAGAAGAGTTCGTTCGCGAGCAGGTGTATCGCTGGCTACACAAGGAGATTCCCTACGCCGTGGCGGTGAAGGTGCGCGAAATGGAGCGTGCCGAGGGTTCCGGCCTTTTGCACGTCGAGGCGGTAATTTATGTGGAGCGAAAAAGCCAGCGGGGCATTCTTGTGGGAAAAGGGGGGGCGCAGATTAAAAAAATCGGAGAATTTTCGAGAAAAGAGATTGAACGCCGCCTGGGCGAGCAGATATATCTCGGCCTCAAGGTGCGGCTCAAACCCAACTGGCGGCAAAAGGACGCCGCGCTTCAGGAACTAGGGTATGAGAATGTCTAGGTTTAGCGATTCTGGGCGCGCATGCGCTTTTTGTGCGCGGCGAGTATCTTTCTTTTGCGCTTCACACTGGGTTTCTCGTAATACTCTCGCTTTTTGATTTCCGTGAGAATGCCTGATTTCTCGCATTGTTTCTTGAACTGTTTCAAAGCCTTGTCGATGGATTCACCCTCGTGTACTTTCACGCCTGGCATATTGGTTATGATTCCTCCCGTTTGCGGTATGAGACGACAGAAAATAGAATCTTTCAGGTCGCAAACTATCTCTCATCCACGGGATTTCGTCAAGACCTAAAGATCAAGACCTGTTGGGAGGCGTTTTCTTGGCGGTTCTCACCGATGAAGCCATCGTCCTGGGCGCGCGCCCGTATTCGAATACGAGCCTGATAGTCACGTTTCTGACCCAAGACAATGGGAAGGTGCGCCTGGTGGCCAAGGGCGTTCGCTCGGCAAAGGCCAGGGTGGGCGTGGGACTCGAACCCGCGACCGAGAGTCATCTCGAATGGAGCCGGCGCGGCGGCTCCGATTTGGGCTCGATGCGAAAATGCGAGACGACCCGGGTCTACCAAAGGCTTTGGAAGGATTATGAGGCCATGCGGGTGGCGTCCCGCCTTTTGAGGATACTCGACGTGGTGCTGGGCGTAGGCGAGGGCGAGGGCGCGCACTATCTGTTGCTCCGCTCCTCGCTCGAAACCCTGGAGACGGGCGCGAGAACGGCGAACATGGAGGGAACCTTCCTCCTCATGCTGCTCAAGACGATGGGCCTGTCCCCGGGCCTCGGGTATTGCGCGGGGTGTGAGAAAAAACCGGGGAGCGAGACGGCGCGTTTCGACCTCCCGACGGGCGAGTTGCGCTGTGCGAGGTGCCCGGAGCCTCCCGCTCGGGAAGTGCGTTTGCGCGCCGGGGCCATCGCCGCGATGAGAGAGATTCTTCGCCTGACGCCCCGGAAATGTTTTTCCATTCGGTTCGCCGCATCCATGCGGTCCGAGATCATCGGGTGCGCAGAGGCGTTTTTGAAATATCACAGCGGAAAGACCCTGCCCGGGCGCTCGGGCCACTCTCCCGTTTCGCGTTGACGGAATCCTGCGAGAGCGGTATTTGTTCCTCTCGTTGCGCCGGTTGTTTTTTTTTCATGAGGCTCTCGTGTTGAAAGAAATGCTGGTCCCCATATTCGAGAACGCGTTCGAAAGCGCTCGCGCAGCGGGCGACCTGGCTTCCGAGGAGAGGCCTGCGGTCGTCATCGAGACGCCGCAGAACGAGGCGTTCGGCGATTTCTCCTGCAACATCGCGATGACGCTGGCCAGGGCCGAGCGCAAGGCGCCCCTGGTGATTGCGGAGCAAATCGTAAAACACTTCGAGGCGCCGGAAGGATTTTTGAAAGACGTTCGAATCGAAAAGCCGGGCTTCATCAACCTCTATCTCGATGGAGATTACCTGTGCGCGAAGCTCAAGGAGATATTCTCCTCGCCGGATGATTTTGGAAAAAACGAATGGGGGGCGGGTAAATCCGTTTATCTCGAATTCGTGAGCGCAAACCCCACGGGTCCGCTTCACGTCGGTCATGGCCGGGGCGCGGCGCTGGGCGACGTTCTGGGGCGCGTGCTGGAGGCATCGGGCTTTCGAGTGCATCGGGAGTATTACATCAACGATGCGGGCAACCAGATCGAGACGTTGGCGAAATCGGCCTACGCGCGCTACTTGCAAGACGTGCGGGGCGAGGCGGTGGACTTTCCGGAGGATGCCTACCAGGGCGAATACATTCGCGAGATCGTCAAGTCGCCCAGGTTTCTGGAGGGCGTCGCGCCGTTCGTCGGGAAGGGAGAAAAAGCCCTTCTCTCGCAAGCGGGCGTGATAGCCAAGGATTTGATACTGGAGGACATCGAGAAATCCCTCGCCGAATTCAGGGTTCATTTCGATGAATGGTTCAGCGAGGCTTCCTTGTTCTCGGAAAACGGGAACAAGGTGGAGAAGGCGATCGCCGCGCTCGAGGCGAACAAAAAACTCTATGAGAAAGACGGGGCCAGGTGGCTCGCTTCGAGCGCGCACGGAGACGAGAAGGACCGCGTCGTGGTTCGCGACGATGGCCGCCCGACCTATCTGGCCTCGGACATCGCCTATCATCACCTCAAGTACGAGCGCGGCTTCGACCGCTACATCAACGTGTGGGGGGCGGATCACCACGGGTATTTGCCTCGGGTGCGCGCGGCGGTGGAGATGCTCGGCCACGAACCCGACAAGCTCGACGTTCTCTTCGTTCAGTTCGTGAGCTTGCGCCGTGGCGGCGAGGCGGTGCAGATGAGCACGCGCTCGGGCGAGTTTGAGGAATTATCCTCCGTGGTGAACGAAGTGGGCGTGGATGCGGCCCGCTTTTTCTTCCTGATGCGGAGCGCGGACACGGCGCTGGAGTTCGACCTGGATTTGGCGAAAGAACAAAGCAGTGAGAATCCAGTCTATTATGTGCAATACGCCCATGCGCGCGCGTGCAGTCTTTTCAGGCAGGCGGAGGAAGAAGGGGAATCGCCCGGCGACCTTGCTGAGGCGCCGCCCGGAGTGCTCGTGCTGGACGAGGAGCACGGGCTTATGAAGAACCTCCTCGAATGGCCCGACGTGGTGCGAACCGCGGCCGAGAGGCTGGAGCCCCACCACGTCACATTCGGCCTCATGGCTCTCGCCAAACAGTTTCATGCCTATTATAATCGCAACCGCATACTGGGACAGCGCGAGGAGATCACCCGCGCCCGCCTGTGTCTCACGAAGTGCGTGCAAGTCGTTTTGAAAAGCGGCTTGAATTTACTGGGAGTCTCCGCTCCCGAAAAGATGTAGTCTGCATCCGCCCACGGAAAACGAGAAAGCCCATGAAGTCCCGGCGCCGCGCACCCGTAAAGCGCTACCGGATTATTTTCGACAAACTCGAGGCCGGCGTTTTCGTGTTTTTCCTCCTCGTGGTGACGGCCGCGTCTTTCGGCTTCGGCTATCACTGGGGTGCGCGCGGCGCATCGAGTGAGGTGGCCGGGGTTGCGGCCGAACCCGCAGGCCTCGAAAGGGGCAAGGGCGAAAATGCCGCGCCCAAGGCGGTCGTCGCCTTGAAAAAGACGCCCGAACGGGAGGTGGCGGACAAACCGGCGGCCCCTATCCAACCGAAATTTTATCAGGACCTGCTCAAGGAAGGACAGGAAAACGAGCAGCCCATCGAACCCATCAAGCTGCCGGTGATGAGAAAGAAAAGAGCGCCTGAAACGACGCCTCCGCCCCCGCCCGTGGCTGCGGTGGAGAAGCCTCCCGAGGAGAAGGTTGCCGAGCAAAAGGTTACCGGGAAGCAAAGCGATATGGATGCGCTCGATGAGGAACCCAAAAAGCAGACGGAGGCGAGTCTGCGCGCCTCCAAACCCTGGACGAAAGCAAGCGGATATACCATTCAGGTTATTTCGGTCCAAACATTCGATGAGGCGCTTCGAACCGTCCGGAGGCTGAGGGACACGGGCTTTCAACCCTACATCAGGAATGCGGATCTCGGCGCCAGGGGAACGTGGTACCGCGTCCGGGTGGGCCACTACCGGGACAAGGAGGAAGCCCGAAAAGCGCTCTCCGAGATCAGGGCGAAGATGAACCTCGTGGGGGCCAAAATCACTCCTATGTAAAGTAATTTTGAATACAATGATTTGCAGTTTATTTGCTATAAATAGCTTTAATCTTGACACCTGCGGTTTCCGTTCCTAAGATGCAGCCTCCCGATTCCCGGGAGCGGAGGCAATTCGATGGCTTCTCGACGCTTTCCCCCCTGGCTCGTAAAGCGGCTGCCGAGTCCGAGCCGTTCTCACGACGTCAAGGCGCTGATGCGCAACAAGCATCTGCACACCGTATGCGAGGAAGCCCGATGCCCGAACCTGTTCGAGTGTTTTTCCCGAAATACGGCCACCTTCATGATTGGCGGGGACGTATGCACCAGAACTTGCGGCTATTGCGCCGTTACGAAGGGCGCGCCGGAGCCTCTGGACGTGAACGAGCCGCTGCATGTGGCCGAAGCCACGAAATCACTGGGGCTGAAGCATGTGGTCGTCACGATGGTGAATCGCGATGATTTGCCCGATGGCGCGGCCGGCCACGTGGTGGCGACCATCGAAGCGATTCGCGAATTGCTGCCGCAGACCACGGTGGAGGTTCTGGTGAGTGATTTCATGGGCGATTTCGATGCGGTCGAGCGGGTGGTTCGCGCCGGGCCGGATGTTTTTAACCATAACATCGAGACGGTGCGGCGCCTGTTCAAGAGTACGCGGCCCAACGGCGATTATGAGCGCTCGCTGCGCGTCATCGGCATGGCGAGGGATATCGAGCCGGAGATGGTGACGAAAAGCGGCGTCATGGTCGGCATGGGTGAAACGGAAGAGGACGTCCGCTCCTTGATGGATGATTTGAGGGATGAAAAGGTGGATTGCCGGGTCATGACGATCGGCCAGTATCTATCGCCCAGAAAAAAGGCGATTCCCGTTCGCGAGTACATTCACCCGGACGTGTATGCGCGCTACCGGCGCGCGGGTGAGGCGAGGGGTTTCGCGCACGTGTTCGCGGGTCCTTTCGTGCGGAGTTCCTACAATGCGGAAGAAGCCCTGCACGCCTCCCGGGGGCTGGCGGACGGGAAACCCGAGGGAGACCCCGAGGGCCGGGCCTTCATGACGGAGGAAGGCTCGGGCCAGAATGTTCCGGCTCCCTCCCGTCGCCTGATTTCTTTGCCGGTTAGTTGAGGATTCTTGATCATGTATGAGTTCCAGCGCATTACGCGTCTGCCCCCCTATGTCTTTGCGGGCGTCGATGAACTGAAAATCGAGGCCCGCCGCCGAGGCGTCGACATCATCGATTTCGGCATGGGGAATCCAGACCTCGCCACCCCGCCGCACATCGTGGAAAAACTCGTGGAGGCGGCGACGAATCCCAGGAATCACCGCTATAGCGCTTCGCGCGGCATCACCCGGCTGCGGATGGCCATCGCCGACTGGTACGGCCGCCGCTATGACGTGAATATCGACCCCGAAGAGGAGGCCATCGTCACCATCGGCGTGAAGGAGGGCATCTCCCATCTGGCCTTGGCCATCACGAACCCGGGCGATTTGGTCATGGTGCCGAGTCCCACATACCCCATCCATACCTACGCCATGGTGCTGGCGAACGGCAACGTGATTCACGTGCCGCTCTCGCAGGGGGATGATTTTTTCGAGAACATGACCGACACCATCCGTCCGATATGGCCGCGGCCGAAAATTCTCGTCTTGAGTTTTCCGCACAACCCCACCACGGTTTGCGTGGGTCTTGGTTTTTTTGAAAAAGTCGTCGCCTTCGCGAAAGAATACAACCTCATCGTCGTGCATGATTTCGCGTATGCCGACTTAGGGTTCGACGGGTACGAGCCGCCCAGCATATTGCAGGTGAAGGGCGCCAAGGATGTGAGCGTGGAGTTTTTCTCGCTCTCCAAGAGCTACTCGATGCCCGGCTGGCGGATGGGCTTCGCCGTGGGGAACCCCGAGATTATCAGCGCGCTCAGGCGCATCAAGAGCTACCTGGACTACGGCGCGTTCCAGCCCATTCAGATTGCGTCGATCATCGCGCTCAACGGCTCTCAGGAATGTGTCGAGGAAATCCGGCAGATCTACCAGAGTCGCCGCGACGCGCTGTGCAACGGGTTGGATAGAATCGGCTGGCACGTTCCGAAACCCAAAGGCACGATGTTCGTCTGGGCGGAGATTCCCGAACCCTATAAAGAGATGGGTTCTCTGGAGTTCTCAAAGTTCTTGTTGAAGGAAACGGAAGTGGCCGTATCGCCGGGGGTCGGCTTCGGCGAGTTGGGGGATGGGCACGTACGCTTCGCGCTCGTGGAGAATGAGCACCGCACACGGCAGGCGCTCAAAAACCTCCGCTCCATATTTCAGGAAAAGGCGTCCAGGCGAGCGGCGAGCTAGTCCGCCGCTTGATCGAGACGAGGGACATGAAGAAAATTTGCGTCGGCATATTGGGCTTGGGCACGGTCGGAAACGGCGTGGCGAATCTGCTCGACGAACAGCGGGAATTGATCAAAAGACGCCTCGGCGTGGAAGTGTGCGTCTCCAAAATCGCGGACCGCAGCATCTTCACCAAGAACAAGACGGCGCGCGGAGTGGCGCCTGAGAATCTGGGTACGGATTTCGAGGCGGTAATCGACGCGCCCGACGTGCACGTAGTCGCGGAGCTCATCGGCGGGACGGACGACGCCAGGCGGCACATCCTCCGGGCGATCGGGAAGAAAAAACCGGTGGTCACCGCGAACAAGGCGGTGCTCGCCGTCCACGGGGAGGAGATATTCGCCGCGGCGGAGAAGGCGGGCTGCCCGCTGGGTTTCGAGGCGTCCGTCGCGGGCGGTATTCCGATAGTCAGGAACTTACGCGAGGCTTTTGCTGCGGATAAAATCGAAAGGCTCGCAGGCATTCTGAACGGCACGTGCAACTATATTTTGAGCCGGATGACGGAAATGGGCGCGGACTTCGGCGAGACACTCAAACGCGCGCAGGAACTCGGCTACGCGGAGGCCGATCCGGCTTTTGATATCGACGGCGTCGATTCGTCCCACAAGATAGCGATCCTGGCGAACCTGGCGTATGGCACGCCCGTGGATGTCGAGGATTACCATACGGAAGGGATACGCCACATCACGTCCGACGACATAGACATCGCCAAAGAACTCGGCTACCGAATCAAGCTCATCGCCATGGCGCAAGAAAAAGACGGCAAACTCGATATCCGCGTTCATCCGACGATGCTTCCCGAAAACCATCCCCTCTCGCGGGTGGGCGGGGTATATAATGCGGTGGCCGTCTCGGGGGCGAATGCAGGGCCCCAGGTTTTCATCGGCAAAGGCGCGGGTTCAGAAGCCACGGCTTCCGCCGTGGTGGGCGACATCATCGAAGTGGCGAGGTGGATCGAGAATGGCGGCGACTCGCGAATTCCCGCCGCCGCTTTTTTACCCGATCAGCGCGAGCGCCTCGACATCCTGACGCCCCGGGAAATTTCGACGCGCTTCTACGTCCGTTTCGCGGCCCTGGACAAGCCGGGGGTATTGAGCCGCATCTCCGGTGTTTTCGGCGAGCACGACATCAGCCTCGAAACCGTCGTCCAGAAAGGCCGCGCCGGTGAGGACGGCTACGCCCGCCTGGTGCTGCTTACCCACAAGGCGACGGAGGAGAACATGCAAAACGCGCTCGAGGAGATTTCCCGCCTCGACGTGGTGCAGCCCGCCTACGCTCTCATTCGCGTGGAGTCGGGCGGTATGGCGTTCATGTGACCGGGCAGACAAGAGTTCATCCCTGATGCGTAAAATCCTGATGGTTCTCGCGCGCGGTCTCGCCGACAGGCCGGTGGCGGATTTGGGGGGCGAAACGCCCTTGCGAAGGGCCCGTACGCCCGCTTTGGATCGCCTGGCGGCTGCGGGGTTTTCGGGAACCTGGTCTACTGCGGCCGGTGACGCGTATCCCTCTCTGGATGGTTTCCTGAATAATTTTTTCACCCCTTCCGTCGCTTTGTCGCCCGGTCTGATGCTGGCCGCCGCAGCCGGCGTTCTCCCCAAGGCGGGGGAAGCCGTCTTCCGGCTCAACTTCGTCTGCCTGAAGCCCGGCGCCACGAGCGTCGTCATGCTGGACCCGAGGGGCTTCGGCGTCACGGACGAGGAGAACCGCGAACTCATCGCTTACCTGGAGCGGCGCATGCCGCCCGACGAAGGCGAGTCTTTCCGCTTCGAATCCCTGGGTGGTAGCGAGGCGCTTCTCTTTTATAAGCGTGCGGGCGCACCACTTTCCCCCGAATCTTTTTGCGGGTTCTCGCCTCCCCATGCGATCACCGGAAGGCCCATCGGAGACCACATGCCGGTGGCGGAGGCGGCGCGTCGTTTCGTTCATTTCGTCAATGATTCCCAGATGGTGCTCTCCACCCACGCGGGGTTGAACGAAAAGGCGGAAACCCGGATGTTCGCGGCGAACTCCGTATGGCTTTGGGGTGGCGGCCTCGCGGAAGAGGTGGAGCGAATCTCGGAAAAAACGGGAGGCAGGGCTTCGGCGCTGGTAACCGGCTCGCAACTCGCAAAGGGCTTTGCCAAACTGGGGGGCGCGGATGTATATGAGCCGGGGGAGAAGGCGTCCGCCACCGTGTGCGAGGCGCTCGCGAGTCATGATTTCGTGTTCGCGCTCCAGGATGTGGACGATATATCCCCCTGGGGCGAGGTGGAGGAGAAAATCGAGGCCATCGAGAGGTTCGACGCCGGGTTCATGTCGCCCTTGCTGGAGAAATTGAGCGAGCCGTGCCGCATCCTCGTGGCGGTGGATCATGGATTCAGCGTGGAGTCCCAGGAGTGGATCGCCGATGCGGTTCCGTTCGCGATGGCGGATTTTGACGGAGAGAATCTCACGCCGCCGAAGCGCCCGGGCGGATTGGCGGGTCTCTGGCGGATGATTCGCGGCGGCGACGGGAAGCAAAAGAAATCGGACGCCGGTTTTTCCGAAGAACTGGAGCGGGCGGAGCGTGTCTATTCGATCGATGCGGTGAAAAAACGATTGTTCACGGAGTGATGGGAAAAAAATGAGTCTGGTCGTAAAAAAGTTCGGCGGCACCTCGGTGGCTGGCCTGGATAGAATTCGCGGCGTGGTGAAGCGCATATCGGCGGCGAGGAGTTCCTGGGAGCGTATTATCGTCGTGGTGAGCGCGATGGCGGGAGAAACCGACAAGCTCATTGGGTTCGCGCACGAGCTTTCGCCTCAGCCTGTGGGGCGGGAGATGGATTTGTTGCTCACCTCCGGGGAGCGCATAGCGAGTTCGCTTTTGGCCATCGGCCTGGATGCGGTGGGAATCCCCGCGATATCCCTCACGGGCGGTCAGGCGGGCATTCTCACGGAGGGCTCTCATACCCAGGCCCGCGTGCGCTCCATCCGCCCGGCGAGGATTATCAAGGAACTCGAAGAAGGCAAGGTGGTCGTTGCCGCAGGCTTTCAGGGAGTCGATGAATTCGACGAAGAGACGACGCTGGGTCGCGGAGGCTCCGACCTCACCGCGGTGGCGTTGGCCGCGGCCCTTGAAGCGGATCGCTGTGAGATTTATACCGATGTGGACGGGGTGTACACGGCCGACCCGCGCATTGTCCCCGACGCGAAGCGCCTGGATCAGATATCGTTCGGGGAGATGATGGAACTCGCGTCCCTGGGCGCGAAAGTGTTGCAGGCGCGTTCTGTGGATCTGGCGGCGAAATACGACCTTCCCCTCGTCGTCCGCTCCGCGTTTGATGAAGGAGAGGGAACATTGGTCATTCCAGAGTCGACGGGAATCGAGTCCCCCGCCGTTCGCGGCGTGAGCTGCGATTCGAAGCAATCGAAACTCACGGTTAGCGGCGTGCCCGACAGGCCCGGCATCGCCGCCGCCTTGTTCGGCCAGTTGGCCGAAAAATCCATCATGGTGGACATGATCGTTCAGAACGTGAGCGAAAACGGCCTGACCGACATCTCCATCACCGTGAACAGCGACATGGCGGGGGAGGCGGAGCGCATCATGCATCAATCGCATGAAGCCCTGGGCGACGCCGCCATCTCCCGCGACGATGAGATATCAAAAGTCTCCGTCGTGGGCGTAGGCATGAAGAGCCAGGCCGGCGTGGCGGCGCGCGTCTTCTCCGCATTGGCGAGAAGCCGCATCAACATCATGATGATCTCGACTTCCGAGATTTCCATATCCGTCGTGGTTCGTCAGGCGGACTCCGAGAATTCGGTGCGCGTGCTGCATAAGGAGTTTATTGGTTGAGCGACCTGTTGACGTTTCAGGAAGTGATTATGGGGCTGGAGAAGTACTGGTCCCAAAAAGGGTGCGTCATCCAGCAGCCATACGACATCGAGGTCGGCGCGGGCACGATGAACCCGGCCACTTTTTTGCGCTCTCTCGGCCCCGAACCCTGGAAGGTGGCCTACGTCGAGCCCAGCAGGAGGCCCACGGACGGCCGCTACGGGGAGAACCCGAACAGGCTCCAGCACTATTATCAGTACCAGGTGATTCTGAAGCCCTCGCCCATCGACGTGCAGGAGCAGTACCTCGAAAGCCTAGAGAGTTTGGGAATCGACCCGCTCGAGCACGATATTCGTTTTGTCGAGGATGACTGGGAATCGCCGAACCTGGGCGCGTGGGGTCTGGGCTGGGAGGTGTGGCTCGACGGCATGGAGGTCACGCAGTTCACCTATTTTCAGCAAGCCGGTGGCTTGGATTTGGACCTGGTGTCCGCGGAGCTGACCTACGGGCTCGAGCGCATCGCCATGTACCTACAAGGAGTGGAGAGCGTGTACGACCTCGTCTGGGCGCAAGATACGGATGGCGAAGTGATCAGATACGCCGACGTGCATCACCAGACGGAAGTGGAGTTCAGCCATTACAATTTCGAGGAGGCGGACGTAACCATTCACTTCGATATTTTTGATAAATACGAGGCGGAAGGATTGCGCCTCGTGGAGAAGGGCCTTACGTTTCCCGCCTACGATCACGCGCTTAAGTGCTCGCATACCTTTAATCTTCTGGATGCGCGAGGCGCCATCAGCGTGAGCGAGCGGGCGCGCTACATCGGCAGAATCAGGAAAATGGCGCGCGCGTGCGCCGAGAGCTATCTCAAGTCTCGCTATGCGGCCGGTTTCCCTCTGATCAGGGACGATGCGCAGCGAAGGGAGCATATCGCCCTCTACGCCGCTCAATACGAGGCGAGAGAGGCGAAAGTAGAAGCGGGCAAGGGCTAGGGGGCTTCGGGTTTGGGCAAAGAGCTTGTTTTTGAAATTGGAACCGAGGAGATTCCCTCCACCTACATGCCGGGGATGATAGCGGCTCTGAAGGATCGGGCCGAGGCGATGTTCGAGGAGGCGCGTCTGGCTTTCGAGGGTCTGGAGACGTTCGGGACGCCCAGGCGACTGGTCTTACATATCGCGGATTTGGCGGAGCGCCAGAAACCGCTTCAAGAGGAAGTACTGGGTCCCCCTGTCAAAAACGCATTCGATGAGAATGGGAATCCGACCAAGGCGGCTCTCGGCTTCGCCAGGACGAATGGCGTGGACGTGTCCGATCTCAAGGAGGTGGATACGCCCAAGGGTGCGCGCCTGATGCACTTCCGGGAAGATGCGGGAGAGGAGGCGAAAGCCGTTTTGGGGCCTTTGCTGACGAAGCTCATCCGGGAATTGCCGTCTCCCAAGTCCATGCGCTGGGGAGCCGGCAGATTTTCCTTCGTCCGGCCCGTTCAGTGGATTTTGGCCCTCTATGGGCAAGAGTGCGTCGATGGTCCCGCACCGGGTGAAGACGAGTCGCTTCCGCGCTTTGGCTCGGGCACATACGGCCATAGATTTCATAGTTATAAAATGTTAAATATCAACAATTTCAAGGAATATATTAATATCTTACATGAGAATAATGTTGAGCCCTTTGTCGATGACGGCTCTGGCGGTGGGCGCATCCCCATGGTGCGCGCAGGCGTTCTGGAAGCAGCCGAGTCCGAGGGCGGCGAACCCGCGGCGGATGCCGAAGCCGTGGAGCGTTTGGTGGAGAAGGTGGCGCATCTGGTCGAATGGCCGTTTCCGGTTGCGTGCGGGTTCGATGAGAAATTTCTGGACCTGCCCGATGAGGTCATCATCTCCACCCTGGAGGTGCATCAAAGATGTTTTGCGCTCAAGGAAAAGGGAGGAGAAAGGCTCATCCCCTCCTTCATCGGCGTGAGCAACACGCGGGCGAAGGATATGGGCGTGGTGCGAA
This sequence comes from bacterium, assembly GCA_965218735.1. Taxonomy (GTDB): domain Bacteria; phylum UBA8248; class UBA8248; order UBA8248; family UBA8248; genus Bin107. The sequence goes on from CBDCMA010000008.1 coordinate 458,603, forward strand.
AAGGTTATGAGCGCGTCGTGCGCGCGAGGCTGGAGGATGCGGATTTTTACTGGAGTCAGGACCTCGAAACGCCCCTCGTCGACATGGCGGAGGCGCTCAAGGGCGTGGTCTATCACCCGAGGCTGGGCACGAGTTGGGACAAGGTCGAACGCTTCAGACGCCTGAGCGCATGGATGTGCGAGAAACTCGCACCGGGCGACGGCGCTTTGGCGAAAACCGTGGACGAGGCGGCCTCTCTGTGTAAGGCGGATTTGACCAGCGGCATGGTCTATGAGTTTCCCGAGCTTCAGGGCGTCATGGGCCGGCGCTATGCCGAGCGTGAGGGCAGGGATGAGGCGGTATCCCGCGCCATATATGAGCATTACCTGCCCAGGGGTGAGGGAGACGACCTCCCGGGAGGCCGTGCGGGCGCCATTGTGGGGCTTGCCGACAGGATGGATACCATCGTCGGCATGGTGGGTCTGGGCTACCTGCCCAGTGGTTCGGAGGACCCTTATGCGCTCAGACGCGCGGCCAACGCGATTCTGCTCATCCTGGAGGATAAGGGTTTCAGGATTTCCTTGCCCGAATGGGTGGAGGTCGCGAGCCGCCCTCTGGAGGATAAGTTCAAGGAAGGCGCCGCCGAGGCGGCAAAAAGGATTTTGGGTTTTCTGCGCAACAGGGTGTCCGCTCATCTCTCGCGCGGCGGCGCGCGCGGCGATCTGGTGGAAGCGGTGCTCGCGGCGGGAGACGATTCGGGCTGGCGCGACGTGATAGACGCGCGGGCGCGTCTCCGCGCCCTGGAACGGTTGGCCTCGAGCGAAGAGACTTTCGAGCCGCTCACGACGACCTTCAAGCGGGTGAGCAACATCATCCGCCAGGCGAAAGAGGGCGGTGAACATGATGCCGCGGACAGCTTGGACGCGGGGCTTCTCTCGGATGACGCCGAAAAAAGTCTGCACGGATTTTTGAACAAGACTTCCGAGGCGGTGGACGTAGCCTTGACGAACGTCCGGGCGGGGGATGCCGCTTCTCTGGAGGAGGCGTATGTTTCGGCGACGTCCTCGATCGCGGAAATCCGGCCCGTGGTGGATGATTTCTTCGATGAGGTGATGGTGATGGACGAGGATGCCGCCTTGCGAAAGAATCGCCTTGCGCTGATGAGCGGCGTGGGCGCGCTGTTTTCGCCGATCGCGGATTTCACGAAAATTCGCAGGGTATAATCGGCTGGAGCAAAGGACGCAGCCGGCGCCCCGGCGGGTAGGGCCGAAGGCGTGATAAGGAATAGAGAGACGAAATAACCGGAGCGGTTTTTTAACACTGTAACCATTGTTCAGACGCGCGAGCGGCGCGGGAGGATGTAGGTGATGACGGAGAAGATGATTTATTCCTTTGGCGCCGGGCGGACCGACGGCAGCGCCGACATGCGCAACCTGCTGGGTGGTAAGGGCGCGAATTTGGCGGAGATGGCGAGCCTGGACATCCCTGTGCCGCCGGGTTTCACCATCACCACGCAGGTCTGCGTCGATTATCTGAAAGAAAATGATTTTTCCGAGGGCCTCTGGGAGGGAGTGAAGGAGCAGATGGCGCGTCTGGAAGACGCGATGGGGGCGCAATTCGGCGGCGATGAAAACCCGCTTTTGGTGAGTGTGCGCTCCGGCGCGCGCGATTCGATGCCGGGCATGATGGATACCGTGCTGAATTTGGGGATGAACGACGAGACGGTCGCCGCTCTCGAAAAGAAATCGGGCAGCCGCCGCTTTGCGTATGACAGCTACCGCAGGTTCATCAACATGTTCGGCAACGTGGTTCTCGAGATGGAGCACCACGATTTCGAATCGAAGATCGAGGCGATGAAGCAGCGCAAGGGGGCCGCGTCCGATTTGGACCTGACGGCGGACGACCTGGCCGAGCTGGTGGATGAATACGCCGCCCTCGTGCAAGAGAAAACGGGTTCGAGTTTCCCCCAGGACCCTTACGAGCAACTCCGGCTCGCCATCGAAGCGGTGTTCAAGTCCTGGAACAACGACCGCGCTTTCACCTACCGTCGGCTGTATCACATTCCCCACGACTGGGGCACCGCCGTGAACGTGCAGTGCATGGTCTACGGCAACATGGGAGAGGATTGCGGCACCGGGGTCGCTTTCTCGCGCAACCCCGCCACCGGCGAGCATAAGCTCTATGGCGAGATTCTCTTCAACGCCCAGGGCGAGGACGTGGTGGCGGGTATCAGGACGCCCGAGCCCATCGAGAACCTCAGGGGGAAAATGCCCGAGTGCTATGCGGAGTTTGAAAGCATTACCGAAAAGCTCGAAACCCATTATAAAGATATGCAGGACATGGAGTTCACCATTCAGAACGGGCGTCTGTTCATGCTCCAGACGAGGAACGGCAAGCGCACGGCGGCGGCGGCCGTGCGGATCGCCATCCAGTTGGTGCAGGGAGGCGTGGTAGACAGGCGAGTTGCTATGCAGATGGTGGACCCTGACAGCCTGGATCAATTGCTGCATCCCATGATCGATGTGGAAGGGGAGTTGAAAGTGGTGGCCAAGGGCCTGGCCGCATCGCCGGGCGCCGCCGTGGGCCGGGTTGTGTTCACCGCGGCGGATGCGGTGGAGCGGGCGGAGGCGGGAGACCCCGTTATCCTGGTGCGTCAGGAGACGAGCCCCGAAGACATCAACGGGATGAACGTTTCCCAGGGAATCCTCACTGCGCGGGGCGGGCTCACCTCGCATGCGGCCGTCGTCGCGAGGCAGATGGGCAAATGCTGCGTCACGGGTTGTAGCGCCCTGAACGTAAGGGAGGATGAGAAGGTTATTCGCGTGAACGGCGAAACGATATTGGAGGGAGATTTTATTTCCTTGAACGGAAATACCGGCGAGGTGATTCTGGGTGAGGCGAAACTCAAACAACCCGAGCTTTCGGGGGATTTCGCCACCCTGATGGAATGGGCCGATGAGATTAGGACCTTGGGCGTTCGCGCGAACGCCGACACGGTGACGGATAGCAAGGCGGCTCTCAAATTCGGCTGCGAGGGAATCGGTTTGTGCCGCACGGAGCACATGTTCTTCGAGGGGGAGCGCATCGACTATGTGCGCGCGATGATTCTGGCGGCTACGGAGGAAGAAAGGCGAGATGCGCTCGATCATCTCCTGCCCATGCAGCGCGAGGATTTCATCGGCATCTTCGAAGTGATGAAGGAAAGGCCAGTGACGATCAGGCTCCTGGATCCGCCGCTTCACGAGTTTTTGCCCAAAACGGAAGAAGACATGGAGCAGGTGGCCAGGTTATTGGGGGTAGGGCTGGATACCGTGCGACACGCCACCGAAGCGACCCAAGAGCAGAACCCGATGTTGGGCCACCGCGGCTGTCGTCTGGTGGTCACGTATCCCGAAATCGCCGAAATGCAGGTGCGCGCCATCATCGAGGCGGCCTGTGAGATGAAATCGCGGGGCGTGGACGTGTTGCCTGAAATCATGATTCCCCTCACCTCCGGCATAGGGGAATGGGAGTTCAATCGCGACATCGTGCACGATATCGCCGGGAAGGTGATCGAAGAAAAAGGCGTCACGCCCCGCTACCTCACGGGCACGATGATCGAAATTCCCAGGGCCTGCCTCCTGGCGGGAGAAATTGCCGAGACTGCGGAATTCTTCAGTTTCGGCACGAACGATCTGACCCAGCTTACCTATGGTTTGAGCCGCGATGACGCGGGCTGGTTCCTGCCCAAGTACATCGAAAAGGATTTGATTCCCAGAGATCCTTTTGTGGCCGTTGATCGTGAGGGAGTGGGCGAGATGGTGCAAATCGGCATGGAGCGCGGCCGTGCGAGACGGGCGGATCTCGAGGTGGGCATTTGCGGTGAGCATGGTGGGGAGCCCACGTCGGTTGAATTTTGCCACATGATGAAAATGGATTACGTCTCCTGCGCGCCGTATCGGGCGCCGATTGCGAGGCTCGCAGCCGCTCAGGCGGCTGTAACGCACGGTTCATACCAAACGGTCGAAATCCATTGAGCGGGATTCCCCTTTGATGGTTCACCTCTCCGCCGAGCGGAAAAACGAGTTGATGGCCGAAGCCCTGTCCCTCGCGGCGCGCGCGGAGGGAATGACGAGTCCCAACCCGCTCGTCGGAGCCGTCGTCCTCGATTCGAGTGCGGAGATCGTGGGCCGGGGCTGGCACCGAAAGGCGGGAGAGCCGCACGCGGAAGTCCTGGCCTTACGAGAAGCGGGGGAGCGTGCGCGAGGCGGCGTTTTAATCCTCACCCTGGAGCCGTGTTCTCACCAGGGCAGAACTCCCCCTTGCGCGCCTTTCGTGGTGGAGGCGGGCGTTTCTCACGTCATCGCCGCCGTCTCGGACCCGAACCCGCAAGTGTCCGGCAAGGGATTTGCACACCTGTGCGCGCATGGCGTCGGGGTGGAAATTGGTATAATGGCCGAGGAGGCGGTGCGCCGGAATGAAGTCTATTTTCACTGGTGGCGGCATGGTCGCCCCTTTCTTACCCTGAAGGCCGCTGCGAGTCTGGACGGGAAAATCGCTACCCGAAGCGGGCAAAGCAGGTGGATAACGGGCGAGGCGGCGAGAAACGCAGGCCATCATTTCAGAAATAAAGTGGATGCCATTCTGGTAGGTGTGGAGACGGTGATCGAGGACGACCCGCTGCTCACTGCGCGGCCCGATGGCGTTCCGGGCAAGCCATTGACGAGAGTTGTCCTGGATTCAAGTCTCAGGACCCCTCCCAAAGCCCGGATACTGGCCCCGCTGGAAGGGAGTTCCACCATCGTTGCGGCTACGGAAGCAGCGCCTCCGGCCAGGGAAAAGGCACTGCGCGAGGCGGGTGCGGAGATCGTTCGGGTGGAAGCGGACTTAGGAGGCCGGGTATCTCTCGACCCGCTTATAAGGGTGTTGGGAGATCGCGGTGTTCGTCATATTCTTGTCGAGGGCGGCGGGCGGATTCATGGTTCTTTCATCCGGGAGGGTTTAGCGGATCGTCTCCTTTATTTTTTGGCGCCCCTGGTGGTTGGGGATGCGCAGGCGCCGGGCGCGATTTCCGGACTCGATGAATCGGAATTGCAATCTCTCCCCGGATTATTTAATGTAATACATGAAGTTATTGGAGATGATTTGTTGATTCAGGGATATTTCAAAAAACCGATATGGAAAGACATGGGGGACGGGGCGGGTGTTTAGCGGGATCATCGAGACCATCGGCGCGATTCGCTCATTGAGAAAAGACGCCAAAGGTGCGCGAATCGCCATCGAGGCGCCGGGTGTTTTGAACGGGGTGCGGTTGGGGGATTCCATAGCGCTCAATGGCGTCTGCGTCACGGTGGTCGATTTTGATGAAAGAAAGTTCGAGGCCGATTTGTCCATCGAGACGCTGAGGCGTACGAATTTAGGGGAACTGGCGGTTGGCGACGGATGCAACCTGGAGCGCGCCATGGCGCTGGGAGAGCGGTTGGGCGGCCACCTGGTGAGCGGCCACGTGGATGGCGTGGGCAGGATCAAGAGCAGAAAAAACGAGGGCGACTCCATTTGGCTCACATTCGAGGCCCCGGTGGAGGTGATGCGCTATGTCGTCTATAAAGGTTCTGTCGCGGTGGATGGGATCAGCCTGACGGTAGCGGCATGTGACGGTGAGACTTTTTCGGTTTCCATCATCCCGCATACGAGTGAGCAAACGACTCTCACGGAGAAGAAAGACGGCGGAGTCGTGAATCTGGAGGCGGATTTGATCGGGAAATATGTGGAGAAGCTGCTCACTCCCCACGCGGAATCGCGGTCTCGAGACGGCGTCACCATGGAGAAGCTGAAGGAGCAGGGCTATGCCTGAGCCGGGGCAGGAGAAGGATTTCGACGAAAGTCCATTCTCCACGATCGATGAGGCGATTGGCGATATTCGCGAGGGACGCATCGTCGTCCTCGTGGATGATGAGGATCGCGAGAACGAGGGCGATTTCATCCTGGCGGCCGAGAAGGTGACGCCAGAGGCGATCAACTTCATGACCAAGTACGCGCGCGGTCTGGTTTGCCTTGCGCTCACGCCCGAGAAGGTGGAATCTCTGGGCCTTCCCATGATGGTGCCGAGCGGCCAGAACGGTTCGGCTTTCGGCACGGCCTTTACGGTTTCCATCGAAGCGCGCGAAGGCGTCACGACGGGCATCAGCGCCTTCGACAGGGCGCACACCATACAAACCGTGATACAAGAAGACGCCAGGCCGTCGGACCTGGTGACGCCCGGCCACATTTTCCCGCTGCGGGCGCAGCCGGGCGGCGTGCTCAGGCGAGCGGGCCACACGGAGGGCACGGTGGATTTGGCCCGTCTGGCAGGCCTTCAGCCCGCGGGTGTTCTTTGTGAGGTTTTGAATGAAGACGGCTCGATGGCGCGCCTCCCCAACCTGCGGAAAATAGCGAAGAAAAACAATCTCTCCCTCGTGACCATCAAGGATATCATCGCTTATCGCATGCGCCACGATCGCCTCGTGGAGCGTGTGGAGGAGGCCGAGGTGCCGACGGCGTTCGGCACTTTCAAGGTGTATGCGTATCACAACAAAAGCAGCGGAAGAATCCATGCCGCTTTGGTGATGGGCGAGTTGAACCCGGATGAACCCACCCACATTCGGGTGCAGCCGGTGAATGCCATCTGGGATTTGCTGGCGCTTTTGCGCTCTGATTGTCCGGACAGGACCAGAAATGCGCTGGCCAAGATTCAGGAAGCGGGCAAGGGCGTGTTGGTGTTTTTGCAGCCCGATTCGATGGGAGAAGAATCCGCGAGAAAAGAGAAGGTGACCGCCGGAACGCGTGAGGTGGATGAGAAAATTGGAATCAAGAGCGCGCCAATCGAAGGGCTGCGCGATTACGGCATAGGCGCCCAGATACTCGTGGACCTGGGCTTGCGGCGGATCCGGATCATGACGAATGACGAGCGCAGAATCGTGGCGCTCGAAGGTTATGGCCTGGAACTCGAGGACAGGGTGACGCTGGGCATGGAGCCGCCCTTGCCGTCTATGCAGAAAAAGAGAAAGGATGGCAAGGAATCCTACTTGCAACGTCCATAAAACGTATGTGGAGAGGGAATGGATAATCCGGTGGAAGGCAACCTGAACGGACAGGGTTTGCGGATCGGCCTCGTGTCGTCGCGCTTTAACGATTTTATCGTCACGCACCTCGTTCGAGGGGCCGAGACGGCCTTGCGGCAATGCGGCGTGTCCGCAGCCGATGTGGCGCACGTGCAGGTGCCGGGGTCGTTCGAGCTTCCGGCGGCCGCGATGAAGATGGCGAAATCGCACAAATACGACGCCGTCATATGCCTGGGCTGCGTGATACGGGGCGCGACCTCTCACTACGATCTGGTGTGCGCCGAGGCGACGAAGGGCATCGCCCAGGTGGGCGCCCAGACGGGGGTGCCGACCATTTTCGCCGTCGTGACGACGGATACGATCGAACAGGCCGTCGAGCGTGCGGGAACGAAGATGGGAAACAAGGGATACGAGGGCGCCCTGGCGGCCGTGGAGATGGCGAACTTATTTTCGAGAATGGATGGGGATGGGAACGACGCTCCCGCAGAGGGAAAGTAATGGTGGAGAATAGAGAGAACAGAAAGGCGGGACGAGAGCTTGCGTTTCAAATCCTTTATCATACGGATCGCACTGGAAATCTCACGGGGGAGGAGGTGGATCGTTATTGGCGACTGCATCCCGCGGATGAGAGTTCAAGAATGTTCGCCGACAGGTTGATGTCTATCATTGTGGAGAAAGACCGCCAGATTAACGATTTGCTCACGGCAGCGAGCGTGAGTTGGTCTCTCGAACGCATGGACGCCGTATCCAGAAGTATACTGCGCCTCGGTGTTTGCGAAATGTATTTTTTCCCGGATATCCCGCCCGCGGTCACAATGGATGAAGCGATTCGTCTGGCCAAACGATATGGACCGGAGAACGCTCCTGGTTTCGTGAACGGCATCCTGGATCGTCTCCACCAAGAGAAGATGGTGGTCTAGGGTGATACGCCTTCGCCTGTTTCCCCAGGGACTCGATGAAGTAAAGAGTTTCGCCGCCGTTACTATGTTCGCAGTGGAGGATTTTCCGTTTCAGGGGCAACTGGGAGAAATCGATCGCTTGCTGGAGAGCGAGGCGAGCCGCCTGGTGCAGCAGGGCAAATTGAGTGGCGCATGGGAGTCGCAAGCCATGCTGGCCTCGAAGGGACGACTGGCGCCTGAATATGTATTGTTCGCAGGACTCGGCTCCTGGGAGGATTTGACCCTGACGAGGCTCTACCGGCGCGCAAAGGATATTTTCGGGAGAATGATGAGGGCGTCGGCGCAGAATTTATCGATGCAGGTTTCTGGTTTCGTGCAGCTTCCCGACGGTTTCGCTCCCACGGCCACCGAGATAATGAACGGTGCGATACGGGGTGTCATCGGAACCCCCCGGGATGTCGATATTCTTGTTTGCGAACCCGATGGAGAGAAATATGACGAGTTGGTTGCGCTGAGCGAGCAAATTGCTTTCAGCAGCGTGAAGAACCGCGAACTCTCCCTGGAGGTTTTGATTTGAGCGGGGCTCTTTTCAGGACGATTCACAAATTCCGTTTCGCCCTGTTGCTGGGCGTCCTCCTGGTGGCGGGCTGCGGCTACGAGCTTGAGGGTACCCGGCGCCCCGAGCACCTGAAAGGCGCGCGGACGATCTCGATACCTCCATTTCTGAACCAGACGAACGAACCGGGCCTTGGGCGCACCATCACGAAAACGGTGAGAGGAAGATTCTTGCGAGACGGCCGTCTTCGGCTTTCCGACTCTCCCGATGCGGACGTCGCGCTCGAAGGTGTTTTGCGCGAGTACCGTCTCTCTCCGATTGGCTTCACGCGGGCCGACAGGGTTCAGCAATACCGCGTCGTCGTGCGCACCCGGATACGGCTGCGCGATAAGGGGCGGGGGAAATTGCTCGTCAATCAGGACGTGGAGTCCTACGCCGAATTCGCGGTTTCCTCATCCATTGCGCGAAGCGACGCGAACCGCTCGAGTGCGAATCAGCGAGTGGCCGATTCTCTCTCGGAAGACGTCGTCAGCCTCGTGCTGGAGGGTTTTTAGATTGTCCCCGAGCCGCAGGAAGCCGAAGAGTTCACTGGCGGCGATCTCCGATGTGCAAAGCGCGCCGCTTCGGCTCATATACCTTTTACAGGGTAAGGATTCTTTTTTGCGCGATGAATACTTGCGCGTCATTCGCCATAAGGTTTTTGGCGACGGGCCGGATGATTTCAACCATGATCGTTTCGACTGGCCCGAGGCCGATGCGCCGGGAATCATCACTGTCGCACAGACGCTGCCGTTCCTCGCGGAAAAGCGCCTCATCGAAATCCTCCATTTCGCCAAGCCGGCCGAGAGAGAGGAGGCCATGTTCCTCTCCTATCTCGAGCAGCCGTCCGAGTCCACTATACTGGTTTTTTGTGTGGAAAACGCCGATATGCGAACGACTTTCTTCCAGCGCCTGGTGAAGGCGAGCGTGGTTTGCCGGGTGGATATCCTGGAGGGGCAGGACCTGAAGCAGTGGCTTCATGGGCGCGCTGTGCAACTGGGGTTCGAGTTGAGGCCGGAGGCCGCCGATATACTGGTGGAAATGGTCAAGCCCTCGATGATGAGACTCAACACGGAACTCGATAAGATTGCCGCATACCTGATGCCCGGAACGCTTGCCGGTGCGGAGGAGGTTCGTGAAATTGTCGGCCATTCCAAAGAGGAGTTGCTCTACAAGCTGGGTGATTCGCTCAGCCAGGGGAGCTTGAGAGGAACGCTCGTTCTCTTGCGGCGGATGATGGAAACCGAACACCCTGTCGTGTTCATCGGATTGTTGCGCAATTTGATTCGGCGCTGGACGATTTCAAAAGCCTTGATCAGAAGCGGCCGAGGCGCCCATGGGATTTCGGAAGTGCTGGGTCTGCCGCCCTTTGTGGGGAAAAGGCTCGAGGGTCAGGTCAGGGGTTTGCGTTCCGCCTATTTGCGCGAATTGTACGGGAAACTGCTTCAGGTGGATCGCAAGCTGAAGCGGACGAGCGACATCAAGGTCGCCCGGCAGGCGCTCGAGTTGTTTTTGGTGGATATGCGTTCCTCAAGAAGCGGGACGCACAAGGTTGCCTAGTTATTTGGGAGATGCCGCGTGAACCCGCTTGGCCAATCTTCCCGCGCGCCTCGATGCCGTTTTCTTGTGGATAATCCCTTTCGTTGCTGCGCGGTCCAATTGCGACTGGGCTTTTTTCAGCAACTCTTCGGGGTTTTCCTCGCTATTCAAAACCTCTTTGATGGTGTTGCGGAACTGGGTTCGAATAGCGCGGTTTTTGGCGCGGCGAACAATGTTCTGGCGATTGCGCTTTTTGGCCGAACGAATATGTGGCAATTTGTTTGACTCTCCGTGAATATGGTTTAAATGTTCCTCTTGAGGCCGCTTCGCAGCACGGGTAAAATACCACGGAACAATGGGTTGTCAAGCTCACCGCCCCGGTGTCAGGAATTTTGTGACCACACCATCTGAATCCTCGAATCCAGGACAAGAAGAAAGTGCGTCTGGTGCTGCGCCGGTAGAAAACGGCGATTCCCCGGCGGAGGAGAGCATCTCCAGATTTGCGGGTCCCGTCAGTCTGGCGACCCTCATCAGTCGGGTTGCAGGTTTTTTCCGCGATTTGCTCATCGCCAAATTTTTTGGCGCCGCGATGATGGCCGACGCTTTTTTCGTCGCATTCGCGATTCCCAATCTTTTTAGGCGCATGTTCATGGAAGGGGCGCTGAGCTCCTCGTTTCTTCCTGTCTACTCCGACGTGCGTGAACAATCCGGCGCCAGGGAGGCCCAAAAATTCGCCGGCGGCATGTTGGTGTTTCTCATCTTCGCGGGAAGCGTGGGCTGTGCGATTGGGATTTGGTTCGCAGAGCCTTTGATGAGAGCTCTGGCGCCCGGGTTTTCGAGTAACCCGGAAAAACTGCGTCTCGCGGCGCAACTCACCAGGATCATGTTCCCGTTCATCATTTTTATCGGCCTGTGGGCGGTTGCGGCCGGTATGTTGAATGCGGCGCGCCGCTTTTTCGTGCCCGCTTTTGCGCCCGCGCTCCAGAATGTGGTCATCATCTTCGCTCTTTTGCTGGCGGGTTTTCTGACGAGCAGGGCGGAGACCATCCGTTGGCTCGCCTGGGCCGTTGTCATCGGTGGAGCCACGCAGTTTTTCTTCCAGCTTCCTTTCATGCGGAAATTGCGGATATTGCCCGTTCTCTCCATCCCCTGGCGGGTAGAGGGCGTGGGCAGATGCCTGGCGCTGATGGGTCCGGCGGCTCTTGGAGGCGCTATTTTTCAGATCAACATTCTCGTTGATAGATGGCTGGCTTCGTTCCTGGCAGAAGGCTCGATTTCCTATCTCTACTATGCGAATCGATTGGTGCAGCTTCCTCACGGGATATTGAGCCTCGCGGTGGTGTCCGCCGTTTTGCCGGTTTTGTCTGATTATGCGGCGAAAAACAGAGGCAACTCCGGATCCGGAGATTCCGAGCGCAACACGGTGCTCGAAGCGGGGCGTCTCACGCTGTTCATCACGCTCCCCGCGACATTCGGACTCATCGCTCTCGCCCACCCGACCATGGAAGTCATTTTCGAGCGAGGCGCTTTTACGGAAAGCCATACGGTTGCGAGCGCGGCCGCCCTGCGGGCGTATGCAGTGGGGTTGATGTTTTTCGGGGTCACGAGACTTTTGGCGGGGGTGTTTCATGCGCGATTGAACATGAGCTTCCCGGTGCGGTGCGCCAATATCTCCGTTCTCGCGAACGTGGTGCTCAGCGTCGCCTTGATGTTCCCTCTCGGGTTTGTCGGGCTCGCGCTCGCCACATCGTGCTCGAGCGCCTTGAACGCGGGATTGCTGTTGAGAGGCGTCATACGGGAGTGGAGCGATTTTCCGAAAAAAGAGTTGGCCCATTCCCTGAAGAGACTTCTGGTGCTTGGAATCTTGACGGGATTGCTCGCGTATTTCGTTCATCTACAACTCGTTCATCTTCAATTATGGGATGCGCAGGGATCGTCTGTGCTTAAATTGATGATGATGATGCTCGAAGTGTGTCTGGCCGCTTGCTTCTACATTTTCATGGCGAAAAAAATCGATGTTTCCTCCTACGAATCCTGGCGCCGTTTCATCCGCCTCGCATGGAGAAAATCCTGAAAATGAGGTTCGAACAATGGTGAAGGAAAAAGTTTCGACTCGAGGCGATGAAAAAAATAGCGGAGTTTCGCTTGATCCGCGCCTGGCCGACATTTTGAGGACTTTTCGGGATTTTCTTCTCATCGAACGCCGCCGCGCGGTGAATACCGTGGAGAGTTACAGCCATGACATCGAATCATTTTTCTTCTGGGTGCAAGAAAACGAAGAAGCATCACCGGCGAATTGGTCGAAGGCCACCATCATCTCTTATCTGAAGGGCAAGAGGGAGAATGGGAAATCAGACACTACGCTGCGCCGGCATCTGGCGTCTATTCGTGCGCTTGCCAGGCTGTTGGTCCGCGATGGGCACGTACAGGAGGATTTTACGGCGGACATCGTGCAGCCTGCGAAATGGAAGCGCCTGCCCAAGACTCTCTCCCAGGAAGAGATGTCCAAAATTCTGCTGGCGCCCGATGACAAAACGCCGCAGGCGGTTCGGGACAGGGCCATGTTCGAGCTTTTGTATGCCACCGGCATGCGCGTCAGCGAGATCATTCAACTCAAACTCAACCAGATTGAACTGGAATCGGGTTTTTGCATCGTTCACGGAAAGGGAGATAAATCCCGCCTTGTTCCGATAGGGGACGGGGCAAAAGACATGCTTGCGGATTATCTCGATGCCGCTCGGCTAAGTCTGTTGCGCGCCCGGAAGTCGGACTATGTATTTCTCACGAGCAGGGGAGAGCCCATGACGCGTCAAGCCTTTTGGGCGCGGGTGAAACGATGGGCAAAAGAAGCGGGCGTGGGCAAAAGTGTGAGCCCACATATGTTTCGTCACAGCTTCGCGACCCATTTGCTCAATCATGGGGCTGATTTGCGGGCTGTCCAGGCGATGCTCGGACATTCCGATATTTCCACCACCGAGGTGTATACGCACGTGGATCGGCAGAAGCTGCGGCGGCTTTTGGACAAAAGCCATCCGAGAGGGTAGGGAATAAAATGCGAAAGGAAAATATAGTTCTTTTGTTGACGCCTGAAATTCTGGGGCGTACGATCTGACGGCGCATGGGGTTTCTGTTCAAGAAAGCCGAACGCATGGAGCTACGAGGAGCCTGAATCTTTTGGCGACGAGAACGTCTACAAGCCCGCTGGCCGGGCCGGACAGGTTGGTTCATATTATTGGAAACCAGGATGAATCTCTCAAGGCCGTGGAGAGGGCGTTTGACGTAAAAATCAGAATCGCATCAGAGGGGTTCGTGGTGGAAGGCGCACCGGATGCTGCCGAGAAAGCCCGACTTTTCCTCGATGAGTTGACAGAATGCGTGGACGAAGGATTTCGTTTCGATCCGCTCAACGTCAAGACATTGGCTCAGACCGTGGCGGCGGAACGCGACGTCACGCTTCGTTCTTTGGTGATGAATCGGATATCGGTTTTATCGAAGAAACGATACATCGTTCCCAAAGGCCCGGTTCAGAGTGAATACATAAGGGCGATTCGTGAAAAGGGAGTAACATTCGGAATCGGACCGGCCGGTACGGGGAAAACCTACCTGGCCATGGCCATGGCGGTTTCCGGATTGTTGCAGAAGGCATACGCCCGCATCGTGTTGACGAGGCCCGTGGTGGAGGCGGGCGAGAAGCTCGGGTTTTTGCCCGGCGATTTGCAGGAGAAGGTGAATCCATATCTCAGGCCGTTGTTTGACGCTCTGAACGATATGGTGGAATTCGAGCGGGTGGAGCGTTTCATTCAAAGGGGTGATATAGAGATAGCCCCGCTCGCATATATGAGGGGTCGTTCGCTGAATGATTCCTTCATCATATTGGATGAAGCGCAGAACACGACGCCCGAGCAGATGAAAATGTTTCTCACCCGCATCGGCGCCCGGAGTAAGGCGATCGTCACGGGGGACATTACGCAAATCGACTTGCCGGGAACCTCTGGATGCGGGCTGATTCACGCTCGGGATGTCCTGGGAGATTTAGAAGAAGTTCGTTTCGTCTATTTTAGTGAACGAGATGTGGTTCGCACGCAATTGGTGAGAAAAATCGTTTCTGCATACGAGGCCCACAATTTGTAAGCGAGTTCTCGAAAAGAGTGCTTGTATTGCCGGGGGCGTTCACATATAGCCGATACGTCCACGATCTCTTCGTTACTGAAGGATTCTGGAGGTTGATCGCGTGATTCATCGAGCCGGCGTCGGGAAAACTGCCGGAAAACCCAAAAACATCCTTTTTCGTCTATGTGCGTCGGTAGGGCGATGGATTGCGGATGGTGTTTTGGCGTTTACCAACACAAGGGCATACCCGTGGGTTTTGGGCGGAATGCTCGCCGCTGTACTTTCATTTCTGCTCATAACGGATCTATCGGCCCCTCGCGTGTCTTTTGAGCTGGGCGATGTCGTCCCCAGGGATATCAAAGCCCCTGAGGACATGCGCGTGGTCGACCCCATCGCCACGAACGCGAAACGCCAGACAGCGAGAGAAAAAGTCTTGCCGCGTTACGATATCGACACCCAGCTTTCGCAAGTTGTCCTCACCAGACTGAATGGCGCATTCGAGTCCATTCAACGGACGATAGACAAAGAACTCGAGAAGGTGAAAGCCGAGCAGTTCAATAAACGGGCCAAGCTAAAGAGCCGGACGCTTTTATCCGAGTCGGAAGTTTATCGGGAAATGTACGCTACCCCTACCTTCATCAAGACGGAGAGCGCGTTTCATAAGCTGGTGGGTGGCGCGCTTCCAAAGGAACTGGCGGCCTGGCTGAGAGACGAGAGGTTCGCGAACTGGATTCGGGAGGATATCGCCAAGTTGTTGAAGGCGGCATTTTCACGCCAGATCGTGAGTGATAAGCGCTTATACGCCACCCATGCGGCCAAGGGAATTACGGCGCGTGACATTAGGACGGGGAATCGCGTCTCCGTCAGCCCATCCATAAATCCCCTGGAACTCAGACAGGTCGATAAATTACTCAAGCAAGAAACCCAAAAGATATCCCGCATAGTACCTCGGCGCATTGGTGATTTGCTGATCTCCCAAGTCCGGAAGATGGTTCAACCCACGCTGACGTTTAACAACAGGGCGACGCTGGAGAGTAGAGAGAAAGTCGCGGCCTCCGTTCCGCCCGTCTCCGAGATTCTCAAGCAAGGGGAGATGATCGTTCGCGAGGGTGAACGGGTGAGCGAAGGACAAATCATAAAACTCAAGAGTCTGGAAAAAATCTACCGACAAAGCCACGTGCTCGACAACTTCGTTGGAACGGCGTTTGTGGTGTTCATTCTGCTCGTTCTGGCATGGGTTTGTGTGCAGAAGTATGACGTGGGTTTTCTGTCATCGCAAAAAAACGTAACACTTTTTGTAATACTGCTCTTGAGCCAGGCCGTTTTACTGAAATTGGGGATTCTCTTCTCCCAGGTGCTGCATGAAACTTTTCGGGGAATCCCGTTGCATTCGTTTTACTATGTTATTCCTTTTTGTTCCGCTTCTCTTCTCGCAGCCGTTTTGCAGGGGCGGTCATCTGCCGTATTGATGGCGGTTTTCTCCGCCGTTCTCACCGGATTGATTTTGCCGAATCACATCAACTTCAGCCTCGTCGCCCTGGGCGGCGGCGTGCTGGCGGCCATTCGCTGGAAAGAATATCGGCGCAGGACTTCCGTGCTGATCGTGGCGCTCATCCTGGGTCTATTGGGCGCCGCTCTCGCGCTGGGCTTCAACGTACAGGAAGGTTTCCGCGCCGCGCTTATACAGTGGAGCGATGTTCCCATCGCCTTGCTCGGCGGTCTCTCGAACGTCATCATCGTGGCGGGGGCCATGCCTCTGCTCGAGTCGGTTTTCAAGCTCACGACCGATATGCGGCTCCTGGAGTTGGCCGACCAGAACCATCCGTTGTTGAGGAAGATGGTCGTCAGCGCGCCGGGCACTTACCACCACAGCCTTCTCGTGGGGAACCTGGCGGAGGAGGCGTCCGAGGCGATCGGGGCAAATCCGCTCCTCACTCGCGTGGGTGCGTATTTCCATGATATCGGCAAGATGATGAAACCGGAGTATTTCATCGAAAACCAGGAGCGGGAAAACCGTCACGACAGGCTCAAGCCCCACATGAGCGCGCTCGTCCTGGTCAGCCATGTGAAAGAAGGTGTTGAACTCGCCAGAAGCCACAAACTGCCGGAAGAGATTATCGATTTAATCCGGCAACACCATGGCACATCCCTGATTCGATTCTTTTACGAGAAAGCGAAGAGCCAGGACGGGGATGACGTGAGAGAAGAGATTTTCTGCTATCCGGGGCCGAGGCCGCAGACGAGAGAGGCAGGCATCCTGATGTTGGCCGATATGGTGGAGGCATCCACGCACTCGCTTTCGGACCATTCCCTTGGACGTCTGAGCGCTTTGGTGGATAGAATCGTCCAGAGTGCTTTTGTGGAGGGGCAATTGGATAATTGCAGCCTCACGTTCAAGGATTTGAGCAACATTCAGGACGCTTTCATGCGTGTTCTGGTTGGCATTCATCATCACCGGATTCATTATCCAGGACAAGAGGATGCCCCCAAGAAAGGCGCTGCGAATGGAAGTTCTCATCAAAAACGAGCAAGAGCTGTTCGTTCTGGATCACAAGGCGCTGAGGCGGCGCTTGGAGATCATACGGAAGGCTCTCCGATCCGAAGATGACTGGTTCAGCATCGCATTCATTCGAGACGAGGAGATGCGAACGTTGAATTCCCGGTATCGAGGTGAAGACGAAACAACGGATGTCCTGGCTTTTCCGCCGGCGGATTCTTTCGCATGGACGGGAGAGCAAGAAGAGGGGAAGGCATTTCGGGGTGAGGTGGTCATCTCCGTCGATGAGGTGTTTCGCCAGGCGCAGGAGGAGTCGGTCGATTGCGGAGTCCTGGCGGATCGTCTGCTTGTCCATGGCCTGTTGCATCTCAAGGGATATGATCATTACACGAAGGCGGAATCCGCCCGGATGAGAAAGGAAGAAAACAGGATAGCCTCTCTGCTTGACGGAGGATGGCTGTCTCGGCAAAAGGCGGGGAATCGTTGAGTGGAAAGATTATGGGCGCCATGGCGCAGAGAATACGTGGTGAGTCATTCTGATTCCGGGGAAGTGGAGGGGAAGGCGGAATCAGCCTGTGTTTTTTGTGATTTGCTGCATGAAGAAGACGGGAAGGAGAATTTGGTTCTTCACAGGAGCGAGCGCTCGTATGTCGTGATGAACAGATATCCCTATGCGAACGGGCATCTTATGGTGGTGCCGTTTCGTCATGTCGAGGACTACAAAAGTCTGGACGAGGGGGAGAGCCGGGAGATATTTTTGACATCGCAAAAATGTGTAGGGATACTGAAGAAGCGCTTGAATGCCGATGGCTTCAACGTGGGTTTTAATCTCGGGAGAAGCGCGGGCGCAGGAATTGTCGGTCATCTGCACATGCATATCGTTCCTCGTTGGGAGGGGGATCATAATCTGATGCCCGTCCTCGGCGGCGTACGGGTGATTCCCGAGAGTTTGGATACAACCTACAATCAATTCCGCCCTGATTTTGAAATCTAAAACCCGTTAGACTTGGTGGTGATATGGGCAGTTTTCGACTCATCGTCGGCTTGATACTGGCATTGGCGATTTCGAGCTTCGGTGTCATCAACATGAAGCCGGTTACCGTTGCCTATTATCAGGGCAGCATAAACCTGCCTCTTTTCTATATTCTGTTGGCCGTGTTCGCATGCGGGTTCATGGTGGCATGGATTGGAGGGGCATTGGACCGCTTGAAGTTCAGGAGCCAAATCGGAAAATTGAAGCGCGAAGCAAAGACGCTGGAGAGTAATCTGGATGAGGTGCGGGAGAATAGCGGCAAGCTCCTGCCGATGGGAAATCCAGAAACTATTGAATCCACATCCGTGCGTAATGAGCGCGCGCCGCAAACTGATCCCAACCCCCAGACGAGCCTATCTCCCCGCGAATCCAAGGCGGAGTAAACATGTCTCCCCCCAGAAGCACCCTGAAAGCCGGAAAAGAAAAAAATACATCGGGAGCCAAGGCCCGCGGTCCATCTCCTGCGATGCGCCAATATCTGGAAATGAAGAGACGCTACCCGGATGCAATGCTGTTTTTTCAACTGGGTGATTTTTTCGAGATGTTCTACGAAGACGCGGAACTCGGGGCGAAAGTACTGGAGCTCACGTTGACGTCGCGCCAGAGCGATGACAAAGGGCCTATCCCGATGTGCGGCGTGCCTTGTCATTCGGCATCCTCTTATTGCGGACGATTGCTGCAAGCGGGCCATAAGGTCGCCATATGCGAGCAGGTGGAAGATGCGGGAGAAAGCAGGGGAGTTGTGAGGCGAGAGGTGACGCGCGTCCTGACGCCGGGCACCTCGATTGCCGATCTCGAACTACTGGACAGCAAGGAATCTCAGTACCTCGCGGGGATCACCGTGTCGATGCGGGAAGGAGAGGCGCTTTGGGGGATGGCATGGCTCGACAGTTCCACCGGCGAGTTTTCTGCGACCCAGGCGGAGGGCGACGCCGCCGAGACGCTCATTTGCAACCAACTGGAGAGACTTTCTCCCCGCGAACTCGTCTTGCCGGATGCGTTTTCTCCCTCCGATGAGTTGAAAAGCAAATTTGATGAACTGGGCATTCATGTTGAAAAAAGACCGGCTGCCACTTTCTATGAGCCGCTTGATTTCAAAGGCATGGACGCCATATTTCCCGACGAGGAGAACGTTCTGGCGAATCCGGCGGCGGTGGATTCCGCCGTGGGGGTCGTGACGTATCTCAAAGAAAATCAGCCTGGTGATTTTCCCCATCTCAAACCGGTGTTTTTCTCCCGCCTCTCGGACACGATGATTCTCGATGCGGCCACGTTGCGCAATTTGGAACTCACCCGTTCCGCCGCGGATCGCGGGAAAAGGGGCACTTTGCTGGGCTTGCTGGATGAGACGCTGACGGGCATGGGAGGACGCCTGCTGAAAAAATGGGTCCTTTCGCCTTTGATTCAAAAAGAGGCCGTCGATTATCGAGCCGAATCCGTACAGGAACTCGTGGATAACTCCGAAGTCCTGACGATGCTCAAAGACACCATTGGGCCCATACTGGATATCGAGCGGCTTCTCGGTCGCGTGGGTTCTCAGACTGCGAATGCCCGGGACCTGGCGGGGCTCGGCGCGTCTTTGGCCATGTTGCCAGGGGTTTGTGAGGCGATAAAGGGAACGGATTCAGGATTGTTTCGCTCCGTCTTGTCGGGGTGGGATTCTCTCGAAGATGTGGCGTTGGAGCTGAAGAACGCGATAGTGGATGAGCCGCCCCTTTCGATTCGAGAGGGTGGAATTTTTCGCGCTGAATATGACCCGGAACTCGCTCAATTGAGAAAGGCGCAGCGCGAGGGCGATACGTGGCTGAAGAATTATGAAAGCCAGGAAAAAGAAAGAACCGGGCTGCCTCTGAAAATCGGTTTCAACCGTGTTTTTGGGTATTATCTCGAAATCACCAAACGCTTCAGTGAGCAGGTGCCGATAGAATATACGCGCAAACAGACCCTCGTTTCCGCAGAACGATACATCACTTCCGAGCTGAAGAAGATGGAAGAAGATATCCTTGGCGCGGAGGAGAAATCCCATCATCTCGAGTTCATGCTCTTTGGACGCTTGCGAGCGGAAATATCGAAACATGCCAGGCGTATACTCGCCGCTGCGGAGAAGATAGCGCTTCTCGATGCGGTTTTGTCCCTGGCGCTCGTTGCGCGCAAATATGGATACGTCAGACCGGAAATAACGAATTCTACGGACCTGGAAATCATTGAGGGCAGGCATCCCGTCATGGAGGCGCAGCATCCTGGCGTCCCCTTCGTACCGAATGATTTGTGTATTCACGACGACCGCCAGATACTCATCATCACAGGGCCGAATATGGCCGGAAAATCCACTTACCTGCGCCAATCGGCGCTCATCATCTTAATGGCGCAAATCGGCAGCTTCGTGCCCGCGAAGAGCGCGAAAATTGGTTTGGTCGACAGGGTGTTCACGCGCGTGGGAGCGCATGACCGACTTTTGGAGGGTCAAAGCACTTTCATGGTGGAGATGGTCGAGACGGCCACTATATTGAGAGAGGCGACGCCGAGCAGTTTTATCGTGTTGGATGAGGTGGGGCGCGGCACTAGCACTTACGATGGAGTAAGCATCGCCTGGTCGGTTGTGGAGTATCTCCATAACCAGGTTCGTCACCGGGCGAGGACCTTGTTCGCGACCCATTACCATGAGTTGGCCGAACTCTCGAAAGAATTAGCCCGTGTGAAAAATTTGACGGTCGAGGTTCGTGAATGGGGCGATGAAATCGTTTTTTTGCGAAAGGTGACCGATGGCAGTTGCGATAGAAGCTACGGCATTCACGTAGGTAGGTTAGCGGGACTTCCCGGAGAGGTCATAGACCGGGCGAAGACCTTGTTGTCCAAGTTTGAGAGCGTGGAGACGATGTCCCGTTCCGGCGGGGAAACATCTTTTTTGGAAAATAACCGGGGAAATGGACAATTGCCCTTGTTTTCAGGTGCGAAATCGCAGGTTGAAGAAGCGTTAGAAAATTTCGACCCGGATGCCATGACGCCTCGTGAAGCCCTCGAAGCTCTATATGAACTCCGAAAGATCATGGAGAGTGGTGAAGAGTAAAAAGGACGTCTTGAGACCACGGCGTGCACCCGGCTGTGTTTGGTTGATTGAAGCGAGAGGGCAGAGAGGCAAAAGAGGGATTGAGGGCTTTTATCTTATCCGGTAGCATTGAACTTAAAGGGTGAGGAGAACTTATGTTATCTGACACCAAGAAAACATTTGTTCTAAGGCAGTTAACCATAGCCATCTGCGGGTTCTTCGTTCTGGTGGGTCCGGCGCTCTCCGCAACGGACGACCCGGATGAAATTCGAATAAAAGATGTTATCGTTGTTGAGAAGAATAGAGAGTTACTTGTTTTTGGTTCACTATTGGGTGCGTTTTCGCCAAAACTGTTGGAAGCCATCCATAGTGGTGTGACAACCAAGTTCATCTTTGATGTAAGTCTCCTCCGTTCTCGCAAGCTGATCTATGACCTGGAAGTCTCATCGCGACAATTTCATCACCAAGTGAAATACAGCGCGCTGAAAAAAACCTACGCTTTTCTTATCAAAGACGATGTGAAAGACATCCAGAGAAAAGTGACCAAGAGCGAAGGTGAGATGATGGACTGGATGCGCGAATTGAATGGCGTGCCCATTGTTTCCGGCAAAGTGTTGTCCCCAAACAGTGAATATTATGTCAAAATCAGAGCGCGGTTGAATCATGTGGATTTTGTTTTTCCCTTCAATTACTTGCTCGCTTTTTTGGGGAAAAACTCCGATTGGAGCCATTCGAACACATTTGGTTCTAAAGGAATGTGAGTTGTGCATTCAAAACACCTGAGCCATGAAGAAATTTCTTTGCGCCGACGAAAGACACTCCTGCGCTCTTTTATCGCTTTGATCGCCATTGCGACTCTTTCGTTTACGGCTTGGATTTACTTCAAGGAACTCGAGCCGGGCGTCCCCCTGCTGAACAATGTCGTTGTATTTGCGCTCGTGAACCTGAGTATCATTCTGCTCATGGTGGTTATCCTCCTGGTGGCGAAGAACCTGGCGCGCCTTTATTACGAGAGAAGAGCGGGCACCGGTCGTTCACGCTTGCAATTAAAACTCATATTGGCTTTTGTCGGATTTACGCTGATCCCGGTTGTGGCTCTTTTTGTGGTAGCCAGCGGTTTGATAAACCAAAGTTTTAACGCCTTGTTCAACATGAATGTGGAGCGCGCGCTCAAGGGATCGTTCGAAGTAGCCCAAACGTATTATCGCGAGGTGGAGAGAAACGCGCTGTTCAGCGCGAGCCGGCTGGCGCTTATGCTGGAAAAGAAGCACCCCGATATTTCGGAAAACCCCAAAACGATTAAAAAAACACTGGAGGCGGAGAGAAAGAGTTTGGGCGTAGATTTCATCCAGCTCTACGATAAGGATCGAAAGGAGATCATATCGGTCAAGCGTCCGGGTCTGGCGCAAGCCGTGATGTTCTCGCCTTTGGTGGGATACATAGATCAGGTGATTGACGGGGAATCGCGCTCGAGTGTGGAGAATTGGGAAAAGGGCGACGTCATACATGGTGTAGCGCCTTTGAAGATGGAAAAAAAAGTAGTGGGGTTCATCGTCGTATCCAAATATGTGTCTGATCGGCTCGTTGAGAAGATAAGAGGCATATCGGATTCCTTTGTGAGTTATAAAGAACTGGAACTCTCGAAAAATCCTATAAAAGCCAACTACATCATCACTTTTTTGGTGGTCACGCTGCTCATCCTGTTCGCTGCCATATGGTTTGGCTTCTACCTTGCCCGCGGGATTACGGTTCCCATCGAAAAACTGGCGGAAGCCACCAGAGCGGTATCGGATGGCGATCTCGAACATCGCGTGGACGCGAAAGCGGATGGCGAGGTCGGGATATTGGTTAGCGCATTCAACAGCATGACGGAAGAATTGTCGGCCAATAAGAAGGAAATCGAAGAGTCCTCGGAAACCCTGCGCCGCTCCAACTTGGAAATTGACAGAAGACGCAGGTATATGGAAGCGATGCTCGAAAATATCGGCGCCGGCGTGATATCCATCAACCGCCGGGGACGCGTCACCATCCTCAACAAAGCGGCTGGAGAGCTGCTGAACGTTGAACCTCAGAATGCCGTTGGGCGAATGTTCAGTGAGGTTTTTGACAGCGCACATCTCGAACCCATTCGCCAGTTGATGCGCTCTATGAGAGATCGAAAGAATCAAAGCGCTTCGGAACAGGTGGAGGTAATGCTTGATGGCCGCGTACTGACGTTACGAGCCAGTTTGACTCTACTGAGAAGCGGGGATGGCGGCAGGCTCGGCGCCGTCATCGTATTTGACGATATGACGGCTCTGATACGGGCTCAAAAGGTGGCCGCGTGGCAGGAAGTGGCCCGGGGTATCGCGCATGAGATCAAAAACCCGCTGACACCTATTCAGCTCTCGGCGCAGAGGATGAGAAGGAAATTCGAGAGTGACGCCTATGATTTTGCGGATGTATTTGAATCTTGCACCGATACCATCATCAATCAAGTGACGAGTCTGATTGAAATGGTAAATGAATTCAGCAGCTTCGCGCGAATGCCGGAACCCCGCTTAAGGCTTTGCGGTTTTGTCGCTCTCATTGAAGATGTAGTGAATTTATATCGCGGCAGGAAGGGGAATGTGAAATTTTCCATTCACGTCGATGCGGAGAATGCGGCTGTAATGGCGGATCCCGAGCAGTTGCAGCGCGTATTCATCAATTTACTGGAAAACGCTTTCGAATCTCAAGAAGTTGAAGGCGAGATAGATATGCAAGCATGGAGCGATAAGGACAGAAACATGATACTTGTTGAAGTTGCCGATCAGGGGCAGGGTATATCGGAAGATATGAAAGGCCATATATTCTCGCCCTACTTTTCCACGAAAAATAGGGGCTCCGGTTTGGGTTTGGCTATATGTTATCGCATTGTGGCGGATCATAATGGAACGATAAGCGTGCGAGACAACCACCCGGTGGGTTCCGTTTTTCGTGTAACGTTGCCGCTGGCGGCTGCTGCGGACATTACGCCTGGAAAGCAAAGGACGGCTTCCATTGGATAAGGGACATGTCCTCATCGTCGATGATGAGCGCGAAATACTCGCGAGCCTGGAAGATGTTTTGCACGACGAAGGGTATCGCGTGGAACGAGCCGAGTCCGCTGAAACCGCTCTTCAGTTGGTTCGAGCCGAAACCCCGGATGTGGTTTTGGTCGATGTGTGGATGCCGGGCATTGATGGAATCAAAACCTTGGAAGCGGTGAAAGAGTCCAACGCGGATATCGAAGTCGTCCTGATGTCGGGCCATGGCAACATTGAAACCGCCGTGGCCGCAACAAAGCTGGGCGCTTTTAATTTTATTGAAAAACCCCTGTCCATCGACACGGTTTTACGCATAGTCGACTCCGCCGTTCAGGCGCGAAGGGCCAAGGAACTGCGGGGGAATGATGTCGTTGACGTGATGCTTGGTGGTGCGAGCAAAAGCATTCAAAGGGTTCAAAGAGCCATCATGAGGACGGCGAAAAATCTTGGTCCCTTGGTGATCGCAGGTGAAAGGGGAACCGGCAAGCGTTTCATTGCAAGGGTGATTCACGAGAACGGCATCAGAAAAGAAGGAGGCTTCATGCCGGTTCATTGCCGCTCCCTGTTCCCGATGTTGCGAAATGACGAATGGAAAGAGACGCTGGAGCGTTTGGTGCCCCCTGTTTTTCTGGGGACGGTATATCTCGATGGCCTGGAGCAGTTGCCCGTAGCGGAGCATAAGGAATTTCTTGTTCGATTCCTGAAGCATACAAAGGATTCAACGCGTTTGATGATATCCGTTGATCATGTGGGAACTCCGAAAGACAAGGCCTACGTGCGATCTCTGTCCGGAAAAATAGATGCTGATGTAATACATCTGCCATCTTTGCGCGAACGCAAAGAAGATATTTTACCGCTCGCGAACAAATTTTTGAATGAATTCATTGAAGCCAGCAGGAATAAAAAAGAATTCTCGGAAGATGTCATTGCGCTTCTGGAGGAATACGAATGGCCAGGCAATATCGCTGAACTAAAAGGCGCGGTAACCAAAGCCGCCGATACGTCACATGGAGCGGAGATTCGCGTCGCTCACTTGCCATATGCGATACGCGAAGTTTCTGCTTTCGAGGTGGGCGCGTCTGAAAACGACGCACCTTCGAATTTTAATGTGGCCAGAACCCAATGGGAGAGACAGTATCTTTCTTTCCATTTTGAGGAACACGGTTGGGATATCGGCAAGACGGCCCAAGCCGTGGGTATGACGGAATCCGCCTTAAACCGAAAAATTCAAACATACGAGATAGAACCCGTATCACCGGCACCGGCGACCCTCAGGGAATCAAATCAGCGGAGTATCTCGAAGAGTGTCGTGCTGTATGGACGGGGACTTCATTCCGGCCTGAAAACCGGATTGATAATTGAGCCCTTGCCGCCGGGGAGCGGGATTCAGTTCGGCAGCTTGACGAGTTCCGAGACTGTGAGGGCGAATGTCGATTTCGTGGATGGTACCAATCATGCGACGAACTTGCGCAATGGAGCAGTGACGGCCCGAACGATAGAACATCTCATGAGCGCTTTGCACGCATACAAGATAAGTAATGCCCTCGTTAAAATAAGTGAGGAAGTACCCGTCATGGATGGTTCGGCGGTGGAATTTTGTCGCTTGCTTGAAGAAGCGGGAATCGAGGATCAAAAGGAAAAACGCGAGGAATTATGGGTAGATAAAATTTATGAAGTAGGTGAGCTGGGCGATGGAAAGGGTTATATTCGCATCGAGCCGTCGGATTCTTTTTCGGTTTCATACCTCATCGATTATCCCCAGCCGATCGGGAAGCAATCTTACTTGTATGAACATCAAAATGCGTTGAGTTTTCAAGACGAAATCGCACCGGCCCGTACGTTTGGATTTGTCTCCGAGTTGGAGTCGCTCGAAAAAATGGGCTTGGCCGAGGGCGGTCGTTGGGATAACGTCATTCTTGTGGACAAGTCGCGTATTGTGAATACCCAATTGCGATTTTCCAACGAGTTCGTTCGCCACAAGATTCTTGACGTGATAGGGGACCTGTATTTAACCGGTCGTCCTGTTCGAGGAAAAGTGACCGCCGAGAGAAGCGGTCACCGGCATAATGTCGCCTTGGTCAAAAAATTGATGGAAATCCATGCCTGATTTCAAGTTCATTCCGAGTGGTTCCGCCTATTAAATCATGGAACATCGCT
Source organism: bacterium (assembly GCA_965218735.1). Taxonomy (GTDB): domain Bacteria; phylum UBA8248; class UBA8248; order UBA8248; family UBA8248; genus Bin107. Next base: position 484,584 of record CBDCMA010000008.1, read on the forward strand.
TTTGAGTGATCATCGTTTGACATATAGCGGCGCGGGCGTCGATGTGGATGTGGGCGAGAGTTTCGTTCGCTCCATTGCCCAAGCGGTAAGATCCACCCATGAGAGTCAAAGTGGCCGTATCCTGAAAGGGACGGGGGATTTTGCCGGTTTGTTCCGCCTCGGCGGGGATTATAAGGACCCTGTACTCGTGTCAGGCGCCGACGGCGTCGGCACGAAATTGCTCCTGGCCCAGGAGTTCCGGCGTCATGGTTCCGTTGGTGTTGATCTGGTGGCCATGTGCGTCAACGACGTCTTGACCACGGGAGCGGAACCCCTTTTTTTCCTGGACTACATTGCGACGGGCAAGATTGACCAAAACGTACTGACGGACGTCGTATCCGGCATTGCCCGAGGTTGCCGGGAGGCCGGGTGCGCCCTCCTCGGGGGCGAGACGGCCGAGATGCCCGACATATACGGCACGGGCGCATATGACCTCGCGGGATTCGCCGTGGGTGTGGTTGAACGAAAGCGATTGAACGATAGAACACCTGTGGAAGCAGGCGATATTATCCTCGCGCTGCCTTCCTCGGGTATCCATAGCAACGGCTATTCCCTTGTGCGAAAGATATTTGAATCAGAAGAAAAACAAGATGTAGCGGCGCAAAGGCTGGGCGCTCCCATTGAAGATGTTTTGTTGGAGCCGACTCGGATTTACGCCAAAGCGGTGAATTCCGCCAGAGGGGAGGAGGGGCTAAGCGGAATGGCGCACATCACGGGGGGCGGTATCCCGGGAAATGTGAACCGTGTGGTTCCAGATAGTTTGCAAGCCAAAATGTATCCCGGGAAATGGCCCGTGCCGGAAATTTTTCCATTGATTCAAGAGATTGGCCCGGTCGAGAGTGCGGAGATGTATCGCACTTTTAATATGGGTTTGGGCTTTATCTTTCTCGTGAGAGAGGAGCGGGCCGAATCTTTGCTCGGATGTTTGAAAAATGCGGGCGAAGAAGCCATGGTTGTCGGCGAGGTCATCAAGAGACCGATAGGTGACCACTCCGTCGTCATCGAGGGCGTATAACATTGTCTCGAAGAACACGATTGCGCGTGGGTGTTTTGGCGTCAGGACGTGGTTCGAACTTACAAGCCCTCATTGATGCGGGACGGAATCCGAATTTCCCGGCGGAAGTCGCGCTCGTGTTGAGCGACAAAAAAAAGGCGTATGCGCTCGAGCGCGCTTCGGTAGCGGGAATAGAACATCGGCACCTGGCACCCGAAGAGGATGGTTTTTTTCTGAAGATGGGTGATGAGATCGAAAGCTGTGGAATCGAGCTTATCTGTTGCGCTGGTTTTATGCGCATTCTGCCTTCGGAGTTCGTGAGCCGTTTTTCAGGAAGAATCATTAACATTCATCCCTCGCTTCTGCCGAGTTTTCCTGGCCTTCACGCGCAAAAAAAAGCTTTGGACGCAGGCGTGAGGGTGGCGGGCTGCACGGTCCACTTTGTGGACGAGGGGGTGGACACAGGGCCAGTCATTTTACAAGCCGCAGTGCCGGTGTTTCCCGATGATGATGAGAAAAAACTTTCGGAGAAAATTCTCGGTTATGAACACCGCATATACCCACTGGCGGTGCGGCTCATTGCCGAGGGGAGCGTTCGCTGCATTGGTGGCGTCGTGGAATATGCAGGAGACGGTTTTCTGGATAATTGCGGTTTCATCTCACCCGTTTCCGAGTAGTAATTCACGAGGATAACCAGAGTTTTGCGCAATTTGATTTTTTTGATGCTGATATTCGGATTTTCGTATGTCGTGTTTTTTGAAGCGAGCGTTTTTTCTGCGCCAGTGGCGGATGAATCACGTCTGAAGGCGGGGAGAATAATCACGGCTCTCCAGAAAAAATATGAGGCCCTGGAATCTCTGCAAGCCTCTTTCGAGCAAAAAAATGAATTAAAATCCCTTGGGCGGACAACGACATCAAGCGGGAGCCTCCTCTTGAAAAAGCCGGGAAAACTGCGTATGGAGTATCTGAAGCCCGAAAATCAGGTTCTGGTTTCTGATGGTCGTACGCTCTGGATCTACACGGCCCGTTTCAACCAAGTGATGGTTTCCAAAACCGGACGCCTTGGGTTTAGTGCCACTCCTTTGTTATTCTTGGCGGGCAAGGGGAATCTGAAGGAGAATTTTCATGTTTTGGTGGAAGAAGTTGGTATTGCGAGACGAAGCGGAGGAATATGGAGGGCTGGCCAGCCCCATCGCATTCGCCTGGAGCCCAAGTCGAAAGGGGCCTCGTTTCGCCGAATGTGGATAGAAGTGGAGCCTGAGAATTTCACAATCCTCACTTTGGCGTATATTGATAACGTCGGCAACAAGAGTCATTTGCGTTTTTCAGATGTGCGGGAAGACGTCAGAATTACGGAAGAGAAGTTTCAGTTTGCCGTGCCGCCGAATGCGGAAATTTTCCAAATGCCGGCCCACAGCGGCCGGCGATAAATAAGGATTCATTCGAGAATGGCGATGCAAATCATAAACTGGGTGATGGGTTTCGGGCAGACGATTTTCTGGGCCGTGCTGGTCTTGGGTTTACTCATTTTCATCCATGAGTTGGGGCATCATCTCGTGGCCAAATGGCTCAAAATCGGCGTCACTACATTTTCGTTGGGCTTTGGCCGTCGCATCTGGGGTTTTCAACGGGGAGAGACGGAGTATCGCGTGTCGCTCATCCCTTTGGGCGGCTATGTGAAGCTCGTAGGCGAAGACCCGGAAGCGCAACCAGATGATCCCGATACCCCAAAAGAGCCGGATGAACCGGAAAAATCCTTTTATCTACGCCCCGTGAGCCATAGATTGGCGGTCATTTCGGCGGGGCCTTTGTTTAATATCGTCCTGGCGATACTCCTGAGTTGGGGCCTGCACTTAGGCGGCATTCCCGTGCCGGGAACGTGGGTGGGCGGTGTTTTGCCTAACACGCCTGCGCAAAAGGCGAACCTTCAAACCGGCGATCATATCGTGGCGATTGACGGGAGGCCGATTCAAAAATGGTCTGAGCTTGTCGAAATTGTACGAAAAAATGCCGATAAAAAATTACTATTGAAGGTGGAGCGTGGCCGCAAATCTTTGGAAACGTCCATTATCCCGACATCGAAAAGCGCGACGGGCCAGGAGTTGGGCTACGGTCGCATTGGCATCAGTATCGGCCAAGGCACCCATACCGAGCGTTTTGGATTCCTTGAATCCTTTGGGAAGGGGGTCGAGCAAAACTACCGCATCGTCAGCTTAACGGTCGTTACACTATATTCGATGCTCACGAAAACGATTCCTGCGGATATCGGCGGGCCGATTCGTATTTCCGTAGTGGCTGCGGAACAAGCGCAACGCGGGTTCCGCTACCTCATCATGTTCACGATTTTGCTCAGCGTGAATTTGGCGATTCTGAACTTGTTGCCAATCCCGGTTCTCGATGGAGGACATATTCTTTTCTTGTTCATTGAAGGTTTGAGAGGCAGGCCCATTAGTTTGAGAATCCGGGAGATGGCCATGCAGGTGGGCACCGTCCTGCTCATCGGTTTGATGATCTTTGCCACCTACAAGGATAGCGTGTATTATCTCCTTGGGAGTGAAAAGCCATCCATCGCGAAGCAGAAACAAGAGCGGAAAGGCAAGAACATAAAGAAATTATCTCCCGAGAAGAAAAAAGATGAATAGGGGCTTCGGTTATGTTTGAGCCATTTACAGACGATGTATTTTACAAGAAACCCATTCCGGGGATCGGTCTGTCTCCCGAAGAGCAACACGGTTCCACTCTTCCGATGGTGGGTGGAGGTGCTGCCGACGAGGCGCTGCCTTGCGCGGATCCTTCCTTGTTTCCTTTGAATCGGCGAAAAAGCTCCCAAGTCGAAGTACGTGGCGTCAAGATTGGCGGCGGCGCTCCCATCGTGGTGCAGTCGATGTGCAACACCTACACGCACGATGTGGAGGAAACCGTCGAGCAGATCGAACGCCTTGAAGCCGCAGGATGTGAAATCGTGCGCCTGGCTGTTCCCGATGAGAAATCGGCCGAGGCGCTCCCTGAAATCAGAAAACGCACCGAAATGCCATTGGTGGCGGATATTCATTTCGACTATCGCTATGCCTTGATGGCGGCGGATGCAGGGATCGATTGCCTGCGCATCAACCCCGGCAACATCAATGGAGAAGAAAGGGTGAGCGAGGTAGTCGCCACGGCGAAAGACCATGGCTTGCCCATCCGGGTGGGCGTGAACGCCGGTTCCCTGGAAAAACATCTCCTTGATCGCTTTGGGGGCGCCACGCCGGAGGCGATGGTCGAAAGCGGGTTGCGCCATGTCGCCATGCTGGAGAAGCGCGGGTTTTATGACACGAAAATCTCTCTGAAAGCCTCGGATGTGGCCAGGGCGGTGAAAGCCTATCGGTTGATGGCGAAACGTGTCGAATATCCTCTCCACCTGGGCATCACGGAGAGCGGAAGCCTCCAGACGGGGAGCATAAAAAGCGCCGTCGGTTTGGGTATTCTGCTCTCTGAAGGCATTGGCGACACCATCCGTGTTTCTTTGGCGGCGGATCCGGTGGAAGAGGTGCGTGTGGGCTATGAAATCCTGAAAAGCTTGAAGCTGCGCCAAAAGGGCGTGAATGTCGTCGCGTGCCCATCGTGCGGCCGCGTTCAGATTGATGTGGATAAGCTCACCATGGAAGTAGAGCAGGAACTCGCCCATATCAGTGCCCCCATTACGGTGGCCGTCATGGGGTGTGAAGTGAACGGTCCCGGTGAGGCGAAAGATGCCGACATCGGCGTGGCCGGTGGGCACAAGCGCGCTCTGATTTTCATGAAAGGCGAAAAGGCAGGTCTGGTATCTTACGAGGATATCAAGAAAAACTTGGTCGACCGCGTAGAACAACTCGCGGAACAATATGAAAAAGGCCAATTCGAGACGGCCCACTCCTAAGAAAATTCTGATTCATGCGATTCTCACGAGGTTTTTTGCCCACATTAAAAGAAGCTCCCGCCGAAGCGGAAGTCGTTAGCCATAAGCTCATGGTGCGCTCAGGCATGATTCGTCGCTTGGCGGCGGGCGTGTATACGCTTTTGCCGCTGGGCGTGCGCGTACAGCGCAAAGTGGAGCAGATACTGCGTGAGGAGTTGAATCGCGCAGGCGCGCAAGAGGTTTTCCTGCCTACGCTGAATCCCGCCGAACTCTGGCAAAAAACGGGACGATGGGAAGTATATGGCAAAGAACTCATCCGCTTGAAAGATCGCCATGAGCGCGATTTTTGCCTGGGTCCCACGCATGAGGAAGTAGTTACCGATCTGGTGGCGCGCGAAGTGAGGAGCTACCGGGACCTGCCGCTGAATCTCTACCAGATTCAAACGAAGTTTAGAGACGAGATCAGGCCGCGTTTTGGCGTGATGCGGGGGCGGGAGTTTACGATGAAGGACGGCTACAGCTTTGATCGTGACGAGGCGGGCGCTGAGCGGAGTTATGATGAGATGGTGCAAGCCTATACACGGATATTTCAGCGCTGTGGGCTGAGGTTCAGTGCTGTGGAGGCGGATTCAGGAGCCATTGGCGGGAGTTTTTCGCACGAATTCATGGTCATGGCCGATACGGGAGAAGAGGCTATCACCGTGTGCGATTCATGTGGCTACGCGGCGAATGTCGAAAAATCGCCGGTGCGTCTGAAACTGCCGGAGAATGAGGGAGGTGAGCTCGAAAAAATCCACACCCCAGGCGCCCATACGATAGAAGAGGTGGCGACATTTTTCTCTTTGCCTCCGCACCGGATGGTCAAGACCCTCTTGTATGTCGCGGACGGCGAGCCGGTGGCCGCGCTGATACCAGGCCATAGAGAGTTGAATGAAATCAAATTGAAAAATGCGCTAGATGCGGTGGATGTCGAGCTTGCCGGCCCCGAGATGGTGGAGGAACTTACCCGCTCTGAAGTGGGTTTTGCAGGCCCTGTCGGTTTGCCGGGCGTTAGGCTCATCGCCGATTACGCCATTGAGAATAGCGGCGGGCTTATCGTCGGGGCGAATGAAACGGACCATCACTATACAGGCGCGCGGGAGGGTCGTGATTTTGCGGCAAGCAAATTTACGGACCTCACCGTTGCCCACGAAGGAGATGCCTGCCCCAAATGCGAGGCGGCGCTCAGTATCAGGCGCGGCATCGAGGTGGGGCATGTCTTCAAGCTGGGTTGTAAGTATTCCGAGGCCCTGGGCGCTACCTATCAGGATGGAAATGGCGAGACCCACACCATCGTCATGGGTTGTTATGGTATTGGCGTGGGCCGCACTGTGGCGGCGGCCATAGAGCAGAACCATGATGAAGACGGCATCATCTGGCCGACTCCCATCGCTCCATATCACGTGGATATCATTCCGGTGAAATTGGATGATGAAACCATGGAGGTTTGCGCTCGCATATATGACTCGCTCGAATCCGCAGGGCTGGATGTCATGCTGGATGACAGGGATGAGCGCCCTGGCGTGAAATTCAAGGACGCCGACCTGATGGGGTTTCCCTATAAGGCGGTCATCGGGCCGAGGGGTCTCAAGGAAAATAAAATCGAGATCAAATCGCGAAGAACAGGGGAGACGCAGCTTGTAGCAATCAACGAAGCGGCATCCTTTTTGGGAAACCTGATTTTCGAGGAGATAAAATCCGCCGGATGATTCATGAGGTTCTCGGATTCATTTGCAAAGCGACTGATGCATTCTCTCTGTGAGGCGCCCATCGCTCCTGGAGGTGTCGGGAAAGAGGGAAACCGAAAAAATAGAAACCTTGACGTTTTCGGCCCTGGGCATTTATATTCTGCTCCTGTAGTGAGGCGGAGTTCCGAGAGGAGAGTATCCGAGCGTGGCCTACGAGGGAGTTCGTGAATGTGCTGTTTGCGCTTGGCGAGAGAATTGCCGTCTAAAGTATCGCAATGAGCCGAATGGAGCCATTTTTTGTCCGGAATTTACTCCGGACTTGAGATTAAGGCGGGAGAAGCCGAACGATCCGCCACCTTCTTCCGAAAGTTTAGAGCGGGGAGTGAATGACAAATGAGACGTGAAATCGAAATTCTGATCTTGCTCTTTTTGGGATATCTATGCTTGATGGTAGGCTTCCGCATGGAAGATATTGGCATACAGGTTTTTTTCTATATTCTCTCGGCCATGTTTTTTTTCGCCATTTTCCGACCCAAGCAGTCCCCCTGACGGAGTGCATTCTGGCGGCGTAGCTCAACCGGTTAGAGCATACGGCTCATATCCGTAGTGTTGGGGGTTCAAGTCCCTCCGCCGCTACCACTTCCTCGCCGTCTAGGGGAGGATATTCGCGATGACTCCGGACACCACGCAAGCAGCTTCCTTGAAGATAAAAAAAACGTTTGAGGCCAAGGTGAGAAAAGGTCTCAAAAAATCCGCTTATGAGGCGAAGCCCGTCTCTTTGCTCGTCGGCTTTTCGGGTGGCGCGGATTCCACCGCCCTTTTGTTGTCCTTAAAGTCGCTCTTGCCGGAATCACAACTCCTCTGCGCTGTTCATGTCGAGCACGGGCTCCGAGGCGCTCTTTCGAGAAAAGACGCCGAGCATGCCGAGCGTGTGTGTCGAAGATACGATATAGATTTCCGTTGCGAGCGTGTTCGTGTGTCGCAAATAGCGCAATGGGGTATCGAGGGAGCTGCCCGCGAATCAAGACGCTCGGCCTTCCTTTCTGTCGCCGGGGAGATGGGGGCCGATACTCTCGCGTTGGCGCACAACAAAGACGATCAGGCCGAGACCGTGCTCATGCGTTTATTCGAAGGAGCAGGCGTGAAGGGTATCTCAGGCATCAAATGGCGGACCCCGCTTTCGTCGAAAAGAGGAGATGGGCTTCAGGTCATCCGGCCCTTGCTGGATGCGTCACGCACGGAAATTTTGGAATATCTGGAAGTGCAGGGCGTTTCCTGGGTCGAAGATGAAACAAATGAAGATGAAAGCCGCCTCAGAAACCGGATACGCAAAAAAATCGTCCCGGTGCTTCGAGAGTATTTGGGCGATGCCGCCATCAGCGGAATCGCCAAGAGCGCGGAAATTTCGGCGCCGCTTGTTTCTCTCGTTGATGAAATGACCATGGATGCGTGTGCTGAGTTCATTCGTGAGGACGAGGGGAATATCTCGGTTTTTCCATTGCGGAAAGTGAGGAAACTCTCTCAAGCGCTCAGAGCCGGGGTCTGGCGCACGGCGCTGGATACGCTTAGGGAAGAATCGCCCGTCCGCGCCCGCAGGCGTGCTCTTAGGAAATGGATTGAAGACCTCGATAACCTCGCACTGGGGGATAACCCTTCGGGAGTTTTGAGTTTGCCGGGTGGTTTGGAGGCGAGAAGGGAATATGACAGGCTCATCTTCGGGCATCCCGATTTTGTTTCGAGATTGCTTGAGGAGCAAAAGCTGCGGATTCCCGGAAAAACGGTTCATCGCTCATTAGGCCTTGAAATGGAAACTTCGTTGGATTTTGCGCATCCCCTGAAAGGGAGGTGGGGAGTGTGTCTGGATGTGGAAAAACTGGGTACCGATGCCCGCATCCGAACCCGGCGCGATGGAGATCGCTTCCATCCTGTGGGTCGCAAAAAGGAGAAGAAGCTCAAGGATTACTTGATAGAGCAAAAAATACCGAAATTTTTGAGAAACCGGATACCTCTGCTTGCCGTAGGGGAGAAAGTGGCGTGGATTATCGGCCATCAGGTTTCGGCGGAATTTACGCTTCTCGGGAATGCGAAGAAGGGAGTTATCCTCAAAGCGCTGCCTGAAAATGAAGACAGTAAGCTCTGGGGTTCGTTGGGCCGGTGATTTGGGGTTTTGACTCGTGGACGGATGAGAAAAATCCTGATAACTTGTTTTTAGAGTTCAGGGAGATCTTTACCCGAAAGATAAGGAATGTATTTTGAACCAATTTTACAAAAATTTGGCGCTTTGGCTGATTATCGGCCTGATAATGGTGGGTTTGTTTCAGGCCTTCAATAGCCCGCGCTCAATGGACAGAACGGTCGTCTACAGCGATTTCCTGAAAGCGGTGGCCGATGGGCAGGTGAGTGAAGTGGTTGTCCAGGGAGACAACATTCGGGGCCGCTACCTCAGCGGCAGGTCTTTTCATACCTATGCTCCCAAGGATCCCAAACTGATCGACACTCTCAGGTCCAAAGGCGTCCGCATCACGGCGCAGCCCGTGGAGCAGAACGCCTGGTACATGAACATGTTGTTGAGTTGGCTGCCCATGTTGGTGATGCTGGGTGTATGGATTTTCTTCATGCGCCAGATGCAGATGGGCGGTTCCAAGGCTCTGTCTTTTGGAAAAAGCAAAGCGCGAATGATGCCTGAATCCACAAAGAAAAAAGTTACATTCGCGGATGTGGCCGGCATTGAAGAAGCGAAAGAAGAGCTCGAAGAACTCGTTGATTTTCTTCGCGATCCGCAAAAATTCACACGCTTGGGCGCGCGCATCCCGAAGGGTGTCCTCATGGTTGGTCCTCCTGGTACGGGCAAAACGCTGCTGGCGCGCGCCATCGCGGGCGAGGCGGACGTGCCGTTTTTCTCGATTAGTGGGTCGAGTTTCGTGGAAATGTTCGTCGGAGTCGGGGCATCGAGGGTTCGGGATTTGTTCGAGCAGGGCAAGGCGAATGCGCCGTGCATCATTTTCATCGATGAGATTGATGCCGTCGGGCGACACAGGGGCGCCGGCCTCGGCGGCGGCCACGATGAGCGCGAGCAGACGCTCAATCAACTCCTCGTCGAGATGGATGGCTTCGAATCGAACGATGGGGTCATCCTCATAGCGGCGACGAACCGGCCCGACGTGTTGGATCCCGCTCTCCTCAGGCCGGGTCGTTTTGATCGCCAGATAGTTGTTTCCTTGCCCGACATCAAAGGACGCTTGGCGATTTTGAAGGTGCATGCCGCGAAGGTGCCGCTCAACGAATCCGTCGACTTGAGTCTGATAGCGCGGGGAACTCCGCGATTTGCGGGCGCTGATTTGGCGAACCTTTTGAATGAATCCGCACTCTTGGCGGCGCGCCGCGGAAAACATTCGGTCGAAAATGACGACTTGATGGAAGCGAAAGATAAAGTATTGATGGGCAAGGAACGGCGCAGTATGGTGCTCAGTGAAAAGGAGAAGAAGAACACGGCTTTCCATGAGGCGGGACACGCTCTTGTTTCATTGCTGATACCGGGGACGGACCCCGTCGAGAAGGTGACGATTATCCCGCGAGGTTTTTCGCTGGGCAGCACGTGGTCTTCGCCGGTCGAGGATCGCTATAGCAACGACAAAACGTTTTTGACGAACCAGCTTGCTTGCCTCATGGGTGGACGTGCGGCGGAGATGCTGGTTTTTGAAGAATTAACGACGGGGGCGAAAGCCGACATCCAGACATCGACTGACTTGGCGAGAAGCATGGTTTGTGAATGGGGGATGAGCGAGAAACTTGGTCCTTTGTCCTACGGAAAAAAGCATGAACAAATTTTCTTGGGTCGTGAAATCTCACAGCACAGGGATTATAGCGACCAGGTGGCCCTGGAAATTGATAATGAAGTGAAAGATATGGTCTCGTCGAGTTATGAGAGAGCGTATAAATTGCTCGAGGAAAATCGGGACAAGCTCGACTTGCTCGCCAATGCGCTGCTTGAATATGAAACCATCGATCTCAAGGATATCGAGTCTTTGATGGAAACCGGGGAAATTTCCAAGAGCCGTAAGCGAAAAGACGAGGTTGGCGAAGGAAACGCCCCGCTCTCTCCAGAAGTGGGGGGAAACCCTCGTCAGGATCCACAGGCGTCACCGACTGACCTGGCGCCCGGCCAAGCCTAGTTTCTCTCAACATTTCGATTTATGATGCGCATCAGGAGTGTCCTTGAATTCTTGGGCGCCCTGGGCGTGAACATTCAAATGACATGATGTTGCATATGCGTTTTTGAGGAGAAGAATGGCCAAGCTCTGCGTGAATGTGGACCACGTCGCCACCATCCGGGAAGCGCGAAAGACGAACGAGCCCGCTCCGGTGGCGGCCGCGCTCATCGCTGAACGTGCGGGCGCTATAGGGATCACCATTCACCTGCGGGAAGACAGAAGGCATATCCAGGACAGGGACCTCACGTTGATGCGCCAGGTGGTTCGGGGCAAGCTCAACCTGGAGATGGCGCCTGTATCCGAGATGCAGGGCATCGCACTCGATGTGAAGCCGGAGCAGGTCACCCTGGTTCCAGAGAGGCGCCAGGAGATAACGACCGAGGGCGGCCTGGACGTGGCGGGTAACATCGAACAGATTGCCGGCTTGATGAAGCCGCTGCGAGACGCAGGGATCCTTTTGAGCCTTTTCATTGATCCCCATCCTGCGCAAATTGAAGCCGCAAAGGTGTTGAACACGGATTTCGTGGAATTGAACACGGCGGCTTATTCCGAGGCGAAAGGTTCCGTCTCTCAAGAAAAAGAGTTGGCTTCACTTCGCGATGCTTCCTTGCAGGCCCACGACCTAGGTATCGGCGTTCACGCAGGCCACGGCCTCACCTATCTAAACGTGCACGCCGTGGCCTCTCTTCCCCATCTACAAGAACTGAACATTGGCCACAGCATTGTCTCGCATTCTGTTTTTGTCGGTTTTGAGAGAGCCGTGCGCGAGATGTCTGATATCATCGAACGAACAGGCGGCGCCTGAGCATGCCGATTCCCGTCGTTACAGCCCAGGAAATGTCGAACATCGACAACCGGGCGATTCATGAATACGGCATTCCCTCTACATGCTTGATGGAAACGGCAGGGGCAAAATCCGCTCAAAAGATCTGGAAAAAATATGGCAGAGCCGGTCTCCGTGTTTTGGTTGTTTGCGGGAAAGGGAACAACGGTGGAGATGGTTTCGTCATTGCCAGACATTTATGCAATGCCGGGGCCGATGTCGATGTCGCGGCCTTGTTTCCCCTGAGCGAAGCCACGGGTGAGCCCGCCGTTTTTCTGAAAACGCTCGAAAAGATGGAAATGTCCGTCTTGGAGGTGGAGGAGAAAAACGCCTCGTTGTTGGAGGCGATGACGAAAAACGCAGATTTGGTAGTAGACGCCATCCTGGGAACCGGATTTCGTCCACCTGCCCGAGGCCTTCCGGGGGAGGCAATCCGTATCTTGTCCGCCTGTGAGACCCCGATAGTGGCCATCGACATGCCATCCGGGCTCGATTCCACTGACGGCAGGGCCGAGCCTCCACATATAGATGCAAAAATCACGTTGGCGTTAGGCGCGTTGAAGCGGGGACATCTTCTTATGCCGGCCGCTGAATATGTGGGGGAGGTAATATCGCTTGATATCGGGATTCCGCAAAAGTGTCTGCATGAAGAAAATATTTCGCTCCACGTCACGGAACCCTCCGATGTGGCTGCGAACTTGCCGGAAAGACGCCCCGATGCCCACAAAGGAGATGCCGGCCACCTTTTGCTGATCGCCGGTGCGCCCGGCATGTCGGGGGCTGCCTTGATGACGGCCATGGCGGCTCTACGCTCAGGCGCCGGGCGGGTGACGCTTGCCGTGCCGGAAAGTATTTATCCCCTTGTGGAGAGTAAATACCCCGAAGTCATGACGTTATCTTTGCCGGCCACGGAATCCGGCTCTGTTGACGCCTCGGCTTTCGATTTTATCGTCGAGCGTTCAGAAGACATGAGCGCTTTGGTCGTAGGCCCTGGACTCATGACGAATCCTAGAACGATTGAACTTGTTCATCTCCTTATCCAGCATTTCGATGGCCCTATCGTCTTGGATGCAGATGGGCTGAATGCGCTTTCTCAGGATTTGACCATCCTGGATGGCAGGCTCGCCCAACTGATACTGACGCCTCATCCGGGCGAGATGGCGAGACTCCTGGGAATCTCGACGAGAGATGTACAAGAAGATCGCATCACGCACGCAAGCCAGTTCGCCGCACATCATCACCTGGATATCGCCTTAAAGGGCTGGGGAACGATAGTCGCGACATCTGAGGGGGAAATCTGGTACAACCCCACCGGAAACTCCAATATGGCCACCGCCGGCAGCGGAGATGTGTTGGCGGGCGTCATTGGGGCCTTGCTCGCCCAGGGGCTTTCCCGAAAATGGGCATTGGCATGCGGGGTTTATCTACATGGCTTATCCGGAGAGTTGGCGTCTCTGGAGGTGGGCGGGCTCGGTATCACCGCAACCGATATTTTGCAGGCCCTTCCCAAAGCCAGAAGGAAAGTTCTCATGGACGCAGGAGGTTCCGACGCTGCTCGAGTTTCCCTTTGAAACGCAAAGCAATTCAGTTGAGCAAACGGCCGGGGTGGGCGCTCTGTTAGCGAAGGCTTCAAGGCCCGGCGAGGCCATTTTCCTGGATGGTGACCTGGGCGCCGGAAAAACCGTATTTGCAAAAGGTTTTATCGAATCGCTGCCCGGGGGAGAAGGACGAATCGTCAGGAGCCCCACTTTTATCTATGTTCACCATTATCCGACCACGCCACCCGTTCACCATATCGACCTGTATCGGCTTCCCAAAGATTCAAACCTCGAGGAATTGGGTTTGTGGGATCATATCGGGGAGAGTGATTTTGTATTGATTGAATGGCCGAACCATGTGGAAAAACGGCGCTTCCCTGTATCTACTCACGTCAGGTTCGAGATTTTGGGAGAAGAAAATCGACGCCTTTCCATTTGCCGGCAATGAGATAAATTTTCTTTACAAAGAAAGAAAAGGGTGGCAAGCTAATAGGGCATTGTTTTTGCATACTCTCGGGAAAGAGGCGGAAGCGGATTCGGAAGATATATTTCGTGATTCTTCGGGGAATGAGCTTCTTGTAGCAGATATGGCATGTGCTGCGTGTTACATACCGCCTGGGTTTCAGAAGGTTTGCGATGCTTTTCCGTAAGGTGTTGAGAATAGTGTTGCTGAGCTTTCTGCTCACGATTGGCGGGACAATTGCCTATTTCATTCTAGGCTCTTCGGATTCTCCTCATCTCCGCATAGGAGATATTTCGTTCAGAGGCTCGGATGCGGATCTTGATATAGATAAGATGCATGTCGTTCAAAACACAAAAGGCGTGAGGGAGTGGGAGTTATGGGCGGACTCCGCCAAGGTGTACCGCAAAAAAGGTTTGACCGTTTTGAAGAACCTGCGCCTTCGTTTTTATCCGAAAGAAGGCGAACCGGCGCATGTGACCGCCCGGAAAGGGACCATGCAGAACAAGAGTCGAAACATTAGGATTAGCGGCGACGTCACCATCTTGGCGTCAAACGGCGTTTCAATGAAAACAGACTCTTTGTATTTTCGGTCGAAGGAAAAACGCATTGATTCGGATTCGCGGGTTTTGATGGAAGGGGCTCGTTTTCGTCTCATCGGCACGGGTCTGCAGGGGCAAACCGATATAGGGAATTACAGGCTGAAAGAGAAAGTGAGCGCGACGATATACGGTGCGAGCGAGGATTCCCTCGAGCAGGGGAGAGGAAATAAACTTATCCGCACCAACTAAGGCAGTTTGCGGATGACCCCGAATGGAGGGCTGTCTTGAAATCGAAAAACTACCGCCTGAAGCGTCTTGGCCTCATTGGTTTGGGGTTGTGCTTGGTCTTTTCGTTATGGGGTGGCGCTTACTCATCGGCACAGGAAAAAACCAGGAAAAGCCGACTAAACCGCAAAGTTCCGATCCACATTACCTCCGACAAGATGGAAGTGAACAGCCAGAAGAATCTCATCGTCTTCATAGGGGGAGTAAAGGCGAACCAGGGGAACATGCGCATAAAGGCGAATCGCCTCGAGGTGTATACGCTGGAAGTCAAGGGAACGGGAGCGAAGCGTAGAGTAATCCCCGAGGGCAGGGCGGGGGAAGTCGATAGGATCGTGGCCACCGGAAACGTGCAGATGAACCAAGCGAAAAGAAGGTTCGCCACTGCTGCCCGGCTTGAATATCGAGAATCCACCGGCATCGCCATTTTGACGGGCAACCCTCGCGTATGGGAAGGCAAGAATCAGTTAGTCGGCGCCAAAATAGAGTTGAATTTGAGAGAAGATAAAACGATAGTTCATGGCTCGCCTCGCCGGAGAGTCAGCGTTACCCTTTTCCCTTCCAGCGAGACGCCCCGCCGCAAGAAATCCAACTAAACTCATGGCTACGCGAACCAATGGCAATGCTACAGAACGCGCAGGGGTTGTTTCTGTGCGCGCCACTGGTTTAACGAAAAGCTATTCTGGCCGTAGGGTCGTCTCCGGCGTGGACCTCGAAGCGCATCCTGGCGAAATTGTGGGTTTGCTCGGACCAAACGGAGCCGGCAAGACGACGATATTTTATATGATTGTCGGGTTGATCGTTCCGGATGCCGGGAAAATTTTTTTGAATGGCAGGGAAATCACCGACCAGCCCATGTATATGCGCGCCAAGCAGGGAATCAGTTATTTACCTCAGGAGGCGTCCGTGTTCCGACGTCTTTCAGTGCGGGAAAACATCATGGCGGTGCTTGAACTGGTTTTGCGTGATTCAAGCCGGCGCGAGAGGCGATTGAATGAGATTTTAGAGGATTTGGATATTCCACACATTCAATCCGTGAAGGGATATGCCCTCTCCGGTGGTGAACGAAGGCGTGTGGAAATTGCTCGGGCATTGGCCACAGAGCCTACTTTCATGCTCCTTGATGAGCCTTTCGCAGGCATCGACCCTATCGTGGTTCACGATATCCA
Source organism: bacterium (assembly GCA_965218735.1). Taxonomy (GTDB): domain Bacteria; phylum UBA8248; class UBA8248; order UBA8248; family UBA8248; genus Bin107. Next base: position 500,246 of record CBDCMA010000008.1, read on the forward strand.
GGACATTGTGGCGGGCTTAAAGGATCGGGGAATCGGAGTCATCATCACGGACCATAACGTGCGCGAGACCCTTCAGATATCCGACAGGGTGTACATTATCAACGAGGGCCGGATATTGGAGTCCGGCCTCCCGGAGGAAATTGCCGTAAGCGATAAGGCCCGGGATGTCTATCTGGGTGAAAAATTTCGTCTCTGAGGCGAGAGGAACAAGACAATGGCTTTGCAGCACAAGATGGCAACGAGGACGGAGCAGCGTCTCGTCATGACGGCCATGTTGCGGCAGGCGATTGGCCTTTTGCCTCTGAATCGCATGGAAATGCAGCAAGCCGTTCAACAGGAAATGTTGGACAATCCCTTGCTGGAAGAACTTCAGGACGAAGTGAGAGAAGTGGCTGATGGAGAGATGCCGGAGTTGAGGGATGATGTTCCCGAGAGTCAAAATGATGAAAGAGGCGAGGTGGAAATCGATTGGGAAAACATTGTCCAGGACAATTATGATGATTTCTCGCCCCCATCCTCTGATGATGATTTCCCTTCCCATGAGCAAACCCTGACGCGGCCCGATACGTTGCAGGAACACTTGGAGTGGCAATTGAGTCTTTCGGTAGTTCCTGAGCCGGTGGCAAGAGTCGCCGAGCAAATTATTTGGAATGTAAACGATGAGGGCTACCTTGAGGCTGAAGTGGAGGAATTGGCTACCGGCGTGGGCTTGGGCCCTCTTGAGGCTGATAGGGCATTGGCGTTGGTGCAAGGGTTCAGCCCGCCCGGCGTTGCTGCGAGAAGACTTCAAGAATGCCTCCTTATACAATTGAAAAATATTTCCTTATCGGTAAATGGGAATAGCCATTTCGTGGATTTGGCGCGAGCCTTGGTGCTTGAGGATATCGAGAAGATAGGCGAGACGGAGTACGCGAAACTCGCCAAGGCCAATAGCGTCGATGTGGGTGATATCATGGAGGCCATCCACATTATTCGAAGCCTCGATCCTTGTCCGGGTTTGCAGTTTTCCGACGAAAGGGTGGAGTTAGTGGTCCCGGATGTGAGCGTCACCAGAAGAGGGGATGATTATGAGGTGACGCTCAATGATGATGGCCTGCCGTTCCTGCGCGTCAGTTCGCTTTACGCGGCCATGGCTGCCGACAAAGCGGGAACCTCTCCCGATACGCGGAAATATTTGGAGGAAAGGCTTAGGAGCGCCGTCTGGTTTGTTAAAAGTATAGAGCAAAGAAGGCAGACGATTCTAAAAGTTTCCCGAAGCATTGTCCGTTTCCAAAAGGATTTCCTGGACCGTGGCGTGAGTCGCTTAAAACCCCTGATTTTGAGAGATGTGGCGCAAGACATCGGGATGCATGAATCGACCGTAAGTCGTGTCACGACGGGCAAGTACATGGATACGCCGCAAGGTGTTTCGAGCTTCAAATATTTTTTCCACAGCGGATTGGAATCGAGTGCGGGGGAGAGCACCTCTTCGGTGGCCGTTAAGGAAATCATCAGGGAAATGGTGCAACAGGAAAACCCCCAAAAGCCTCTCACCGACCAACAAATCGTGGACAGGCTCAAACAGGATGACGTGGCGATAGCGAGGCGCACGGTGACTAAATATCGCAAAGAACTGCGCATCTCGCCCACTAGCAAAAGACGCAAAGTACACAAATGACGCCCAAGTGTGGCTTGTGTGTTGATTCGCATTTCGCCCCCACGCACCCCGTGTTACACGGGGGCGGGTCAAGAGGCTCCATGGCTTGTGGTTTGTCTGAAAACTCGAAGATGTTTGTTATCATCCGCAAAGGCCGGGCGTTGCATTCCATGAGGCGTATGGATTGTCGAGGAACGTGATGAGTAAGCTTTCGGTATCTCAATTGTACGAAGACCTGCGTGAAGAGTTGAAGTTGTCCATACTCTCGGGCGAATCCGGTATGGGACGCCAGATTAATCATACGCACTTCCAAAAAAATGGATTGCCTCTTGCCGGATTTTTGAAAGCCGTGCACCCGGATAGGATTCAGGTGTGGGGCAGCACCGAGGTCGGTTTTTTGGAAGACCTGAAGGAGGAGGAGCGAATCAAAGCGGTGCGCAAATATTTTCGTATACCACTGTGCGCCGTACTGGTTACGGGAGGGAAATACATTTTCCCGAGTATCAGGGAGGCATCCGATCAATGTGGTGTGCCGATTATGGTCTCGGAATTGCACGGCAAGGATTTGATGCCGAAATTGTCGGGATATCTCGAGGAACACCTTTCCCAGCATGCGCGGCTGCATGGCGTCCTTGTGGATTTGTATGGCGTCGGCGTACTTATTCAAGGGAAAAGCGGCATCGGGAAAAGTGAGTGTGCGCTCCATCTCGTTACGCGAGGACATCGGCTCGTCGCCGATGATGTGGTGGATATCCAGTTGCGCGGGAATGAGTTAGTCGGAAAAAGCATGGAACTGCTCAAACACCATATCGAGGTGAGGGGGCTTGGAATACTGAACCTGAAAGACCTCTTCGGCGTCGTGGCGATTCGATATGAAAAAAATGTCGACATCATCGTTGAATTGATCCCCTGGAGCCCGGACTTGTCCTTCGAACGTCTCGGAATCGACATCGAGACTCAAAACATCTTGGACAAATACTTGCCGCACGTGAAAATTCCCGTTGCTCCAGGAAGGAATATCCCCACCCTCATTGAAGTAGCGGCCAGGAACCTGTTATTGCAAAGAATGGGCTATTTCTCAGCGGAGGAATTCAGCCGTGCTCTCTCCGCCCGGATTGCGCTCGAATCGGCGAGCTAGACGGACGGGGAAAAGGAAGAGGTTTCACATGATTGGTTTGGTGATAGTCGGTCATGGGGATTATCCGGATGCATTACTGCATGCGGCCGAGTCCGTTTTGTCGGGCGCCACCCAAATGAAGGCGCTCTCTCTGGGTCCTGACGCCGACCCCGCTGGATTTACGGAAAAAATCGAAAAAGCAGTTGCAGAGGTGGAAGCGGGCGAGGGGGTGATTATTATGACGGATATGATGGGGGGTGCTCCTACGAATGCGGCTCTCGCCATGTTGAACCATCCTGGTGTAGAAGTAGTGACGGGAGTGAATTTGCCGATGCTTTTGAAATTGTCGTTCATCAAGGGAAAGACCGTCTCCGAAGCGGCGCGTTTTTTGGTGGAGTATGGGAGGCGGAACCTGGCCCAACCGAGTGAAATGATCAATTCCGTGAAGCAACGCCCAGCCAGGGAGGAATGAACGCCGTTATGGCGGAAGAAAGAGTCGGCATTAGCAATCAAATGGGGCTTCATGCCAGGGCAGCGGCCAAATTCGTGAGGCTATCGAGCAAATTCGAGAGCGAAATTTTCGTTCGATTCCGTGACATGGAGGTTGATGGGAAAAGCATTATGGGCGTCATGATGCTTGCCGCGACTCCCGGATCGGAACTTCTCATAAGCGCGTACGGTTCGGATGAAAATGCTGCGGTGGCCGAATTGGCGGATTTGATCCGAACCGGCTTTGGAGAGATGGAATAGAGTTTGCTGAAAACGCGCAGGATATGCTAAAACACATTATATTGATGTGAATTATATGAAACTATATTTAAGATATTGATAAATAATGTTGTATTGTCGATATATTATGTGAAGAAAATTTTCGTGCGGGCGCGAATTCAATGATTTCCTCATGGGTAGTTTTACGAATAAACAACATTTTTTCTGGGGCTTCCGTCCAAATTAAAGAAATGATAAAAGACGCCAGAAAATGGATTTAGTCTAGTGAGGCGTTCTTGTTCGATTCAATGACGACCTCCAATTCCTGGGAGATTGTAGATGGGTTCCAATCATGGGAGAAATTACATTTTTACTTCCGAGTCCGTCTCGGAAGGACATCCTGACAAAATTGCCGATCAAATTAGCGATTCTGTTTTAGACGCCATTTTTCACGAAGACCCCAACGGTCGCGTTGCATGTGAAACGCTCATCACGACGGGTATCGTATTCGTGGCCGGTGAGATTACGACGGTGGCGAATTATGATGCGCGCGAGATCGCACGCGAGACGATACGGCATATCGGCTACGACAATGCGGCATATGGTTTTGATTGCAATACATGTTCGGTCGTCACGGCGATAGACAAGCAATCTCCTAACATCTCTCAAGGGGTGACGGAAGGGGAAGGTTTGTTCTATGAACAAGGTGCGGGCGATCAAGGGATGATGTTTGGTTTCGCTTGCCGTGAATCAGAAGAATTGATGCCCCTGCCCATCATGTTGGCCCATAAGTTGGTTCGCAGAACATCGGATGTGAGAAGAAGCGGCGCTTTGGACTACCTGAGGCCTGACAGCAAAAGCCAGGTGTCCGTCCGCTATGAAGACGGCAAACCTGTGGCAATCGACAATGTTGTCATCTCCGCTCAGCATTCTCCGGATGTGAGCCTCGATCAGATACGTGAAGACATCATTCAGGAAGTGATACGGCCCATACTCCCGGATGGTATGACGACAGAGGATACGAAATTTTATGTGAATCCAACCGGGCTTTTCGTCATTGGCGGGCCGATGTGCGATACGGGGCTTACGGGCCGGAAAATCATCGTGGATACTTATGGAGGATATAGTAGACACGGAGGCGGCGCGTTTTCAGGGAAAGACCCCTCGAAGGTGGACCGCTCAGCCGCCTACATGGGGAGATATATCGCCAAGAACATCGTTGCCGCAGGGCTTGCGGAGAAAGCGGAAGTACAACTCGCTTACGCCATTGGCGTGGCGGATCCCGTTTCCGTTTTGGTGGATGATTTTGGAACGGGCCGCGTAGATCCGAACGATCTCTCAAGAGCCATCCGCGACGTATTCGGCCTCAAACCCAGGGAAATTATCGAACAACTCGAGTTGCGACGCCCCATCTTCAAAAACACGGCGGCTTATGGCCACTTTGGCCGTGATGAGCCTGAGTTCACCTGGGAGAAAACGGATAAGATAGACGATTTGAATACTGCTGTCGGAGCGTAAAATATCGTAACGCGAAATAACCGATTTTAACCGTGGGAGATTCTGGAGAAGAAATGGATTCTGACATCAAGGACATAAGCCTTGCAGGGCAGGGCGCATTGCGGATGGAATGGGCCTCCCGGAGCATGCCCGTTCTGGATATGATTCTGGAGAGATTCGAGAGAGAAAAGCCACTCAAGGGCGTACGCATCGCCGCTTGTCTGCATGTGACGACGGAGACGGGGTATTTGATGAAGACTTTGGCCGCCGGTGGCGCCGAGGTGAGTCTTTGCGCATCGAATCCGCTTTCGACCCAAGATGATCTCGCCGCGAGCCTCGTGGAGAACGAGGGGATTCCCGTCTACGCCATCAAGGGAGAAGATAGGGATACCTACTACAGCCATATGGCGTCCGTGTTGGACGGCAGACCCCACATCACGATGGATGATGGGGCGGATCTTGTGACGCAGGTGTTGACGGATCGAAGAGAGTTGATTCCCGATATCCTCGGTAGCACTGAGGAGACGACTACCGGGGTGATTCGGCTTCGGGCCATGGCGGCCGATGGCGTGCTGGAATTTCCCGTCATCGCTGTGAACGATGCGAATACCAAACATTTCTTTGACAACCGCTATGGAACGGGCCAGAGCACAATTGACGGGATTATTCGCGCCACGAACAGATTGCTGGCGGGCTCCGTTTTTGTCGTCTCGGGCTATGGCTGGTGCGGGAAAGGGCTAGCGAGCAGAGCGCGCGGCATGGGGGCTAATGTTGTCGTAACGGAAGTGACGCCTCTCAATGCGCTGGAAGCCCTGATGGATGGATATCGCGTCATGCCCATGGCCGAGGCGGCCGAGATAGGGGATTTCTTCTGTACCGTCACGGGCGATACGAGCGTGATTCGCCTCGAACACATCGAGAACATGAAGGATGGAGCCATCATATCCAACTCCGGACATTTCGATGTGGAAATCGATGTGGCGGGACTCGAGGAAGTGGCCAGGGCGAAGCGTGAAATTCGGGTGCTGGTCGATGAATATACGCTCAAAGACGGAAAGAGGGTTGTCGTCATCGGAGGTGGCCGCTTGGTGAACCTCGCCACCGCCGAAGGGCACCCGAGCAGCGTGATGGACATGAGTTTCGCCAATCAGGCGCTGGCTGCTGAATATATCGTGCAAGAAGGCAAGAATCTGGGCAGCGAAGTGTACCCGGTGCCCCAGGAGTTGGACGATGATATTGCGCGTCTGAAACTACAGAGTATGGGCGTGAAGATTGATACGCTGACTGATGAGCAGGAGAAATACTTGAAGAGTTGGCAGCAGGGCACTTAGAGTTGTTCCGTATTCAATACGCCGCCCGCTGCGGGGGAAGTTTCTGTGGCCGGAAATTTGGTCGCCACGTTGTGTAGGAGAAAAAAGACCGAACTGCAGTCGGGGAATTTGTTTCTCATCTTCGTTTTTTTTCTTGTCTTTTGGGCGGAGGGTGGGGGTTTCGCGTTTGCCGCGCGAGGATTGGACGCGCGCATTCTTGGGATTCGACAATTCTCCACCGCAAGTTATGCGCGGATAGTCCTGATAGTGAACCGCGAAGTATTTGCTTTTCAATCGGGCGTCTTGAAGAGCCCCACGCGCATTTTTATTGACATCCCTTTCGGGCGCATTGAACGAGGCGCTCGAATTCCGAAATTTCAACCAGGAAGAAGTATCGTATCTCGGCTTAGGTTCGGCAAACCGAAGAAGAACAGCTTGCGCCTCGTGGTTGATATTGCGAAAAAACAAGATGTCAAACACCGAATTTTCACTCTCCCGAGTCCGCAACGCATCGTAATTGACGTATGGGCGAGAAGCACGGTCACTTCGAAACTTACAAAGAGGGAAGGGACCAAGCGTTCGAAACCGGGAAAATCCGACCGCGCACGCAGGGCGCCCCCCCGCGGAAAAATCTCAGGGAGATTGAAGCGCCGTGAGATGAACCTGGCCCAAAGATTTCGCCACGGCCTTGGCAGAATCGTCCTGGACCCAGGGCATGGCGGCAAGGACCCAGGCGCAGTCGGCCTGTCCGGCCTGAAAGAAAAAGATGTCGCCTTGGACATTGCGCTTCGTATGAAACGAGTGCTGAGGCGCGTCTTGCCCGGAAACCGAATCTATCTCACCAGAACTTCCGATAGATATATTTCCCTTCACCACAGGACATCTTTCGCCAACGATCATGATGCGGATATCTTTGTGTCGATTCATGCGAACAGCGCGCGTTCGCGGCGCATCCATGGAATCGAAACCTACCTTCTAAGTGAGGCCTCATCGAAAAGGGCGCTTAGATTAGCAGCCAGAGAAAGCGGGACGACCCTCGCGCGTATGAGCGATTTGCAAAAGATACTGCATGACCTCGGATTGAGGTCGAAGGTCAAGGAGTCGCGGGAGTTGGCGCAACAGGTTCAGAAAGCGATGCTCTCGCGTCTGAGGCCGGGCTATTTCGGCGTCCGGGATTTGGGCGTGAAGCGGGGGCCGTTTTATGTGCTCCTCGGAGCCCAGATGCCGTGCATATTGGTCGAGGTCGCCTTCATGTCGAACCGGAGAGAAGTGCGACGAATGCGCAGCCCGAAATATCGCCAAGCGCTTGCGGAAGGGATTGCAAAAGGTATGATGCGGTTTGTGGGCATCGGCTCCAGAAAAGCCGGAAGGAACACCCTGAAGCGCTAAAGCGCATTTTTCTCATCTGGAAACACTTCCATGGCTTCTCCAGTCTTCGTCATCGTCGGTCGCCCGAATGTGGGGAAATCCACGTTCTTCAATCGTCTCATAGGCAGACGGGCCGCTATCGTGCAGGCAGATCCAGGGGTAACGCGGGACAGGCGTTACGGCGAGGGTGACTGGGGGGGCAAGAAATTTCTCGCCGTCGACACGGGTGGCATCGCCGCATCGGAAGGCGACCCGTTCTTGCCGAAGATTCAGGAACAGACGGCGGCGGCTATTGAGGAAAGCGATGTCGTTTTGTTTCTGGTTGATGGAATCGAGGGTCTCCTTCCCGGGGATATTGAAGTCGCGCAAATGATCCGCGTCTCGCAAAAACAGGTGCTTCTCATCGTGAATAAATCGGATTCCAAGCGCACGCGCGAGACGGAATGGGATTTTTACCAACTGGGTCTTGGGGAAGTCTGGCCCGTTTCGGCAGAGCATGGAACGGGCGTGTCCGATGTGATGGATGAGGCGATTCGCATCGCATCTAGTGCAATCGAGACCGAGGCGGCCGAGGATGCGGATGAGCGTCGCATTGCCGTCGTCGGTCGCCCGAATGTGGGAAAATCCTCTTTCGTGAATCAAATTCTAGGAAGCGAGCGAACTCTGGTGAGCCCTGTGCCGGGTACGACGCGAGACCCGGTCGATTCCCTTTGTGTGCGAGAGGGAATATCTTATCGCCTCGTGGATACGGCCGGCATCAGGAGAAGAGGAAAGATTGGCAAGCGCCAGGTGGAAGCGGTGAGCATGATTATGGCTTACCGCAGCATTGAGCGCGCCCAGATTGCTTTGCTTCTCATCGATGCGACGGAAGGTCCGAGAACAATGGACGCGCAGATAGCCCGCCACATCAAGGAATCCGGCCGCGCCTGCGCGATTTTGATGAACAAATGGGATCTGGTGGCGAAAGAGGGCAAAACCTTTGACGAGAAAGTACGTGAGATTAAGGACAAACTGGTCCACATCCATTTCGCGCCGGTTCTTTCGGTGTCCGCCTTGACGGGGCAGAGGTGTGAGCGAGTTTTCGAGGTGGTGGAGAAGATATATGCGTCTCACGCCAGGCGTGTGCCCACCGGGCAACTGAATCGGGCGATAGCGGAAATCATTCATGCGCACCCCCCTCCCACCACTTCAGGGGGGCGACGCCCCAAGGTGTATTATGCCACGCAAAGCGCTGTTTCTCCGCCTCATTTCATACTCTTCACGAGTCTCACAAGCAAAATCCCCGTGGAGCAATACGGGAGGTACGTGGAAAACAGATTGAGAGAGCGGTTTAATTTTGAGGGTACTCCGCTTCGGGTCAGCTTCCGCCAAAGGGGGGCGAGAGCTCCACGAAGGCAAAGCAGAAAAGCAAGGCGATAACTTCAAGGATTTTCGAGAGTTTGGAGTAAACGCGCCGATTCATAGTTCATACCTAGCTTTAATGATACCCCGCAAGTAATTCATTCTGATTGACAAAGCGAACCTTGGATGGCAGGATTCTAGGAATACATGTTTTTTGCACTCATCACCGAGTCGGGCACGAGACCCTTTCGAAACGTCACGTTGCCAAGAGACTGATACTAGAGGAGTTGAGGTAGATGGCGGCGCACGAAACAAACAAAATCCGAAACATTGCTTTTGTGGGAGAGGGAGGAAATGGAAAAACCTCTCTCGTGGAAGCTTGCCTCTTCACCGCAGGAAGCACGGACAGGCAAGGAAAGGTTGATGCAGGGAACACGATACTCGACTCGGAACCCGAAGAGGTGAAGAGAAACTCCTCCATCTTGGGAGCAGTGGCCTACGCCGATTGGAACAAGCATCGCTTCAATCTTCTCGATACCCCGGGGTATTCGAATTTCATATCGGATACCGTCGCGGCCATCCGCGCATCTGACAACGCCGTCGTCGTGCTGAATTCTCACTCAGAGCCGAAGGTAATTACAGAAAAAGTTCTGGGCTGGGCCGAGGAAGAAGGTTTGTGCTCATTCATATATCTGAACCAGATGGATCATGAACAAGCTGATTTGAGCCGCGCGATGGAATATGCGGACAAGACGATCGACAAGCGTCTCGTGGTACTGCAGCTACCCATGAATCCGGGCGCCGATTTCAATGGGGTCGTCGATCTCATCACCGGCAAAGCTTACACCTATCAGGTGGAGGGCAATGGAAAGGGTGTGGAGAGCGACGTTCCGCCGGAACTCGCCGATGCCTGCGAAGAGTATCGCGGGCAGCTTATCGAGTTTGCCGCGGAGGCGAACGAAGAAGTGCTCGAGAAGTATTTGGAGGGAGAGGAACTCTCGCCGGAGGAGATCGTTCAGGGATTGCGCCAAGGCATTCAGGAGGGTTCCTACTTTCCGGTTTTATGCGGGTGCGGCCTGAAAAACGTGGGCACGGACCTATTGCTCAAGGCGATTGAGCAGTTCGGCGCCTCGCCTTTGGCGCATGAATTCAAGGCGAATAACGCTAGCGGCGAGGAGGTGAGCATCAAGGCGGATGCGAGCGAGCCTTTCCGCGCCCTGGTGTTCAAGACGGTTGTGGACGCTTTCGCCGGTAAGTTGAATTACTTCCGTGTAGTCTCGGGCGAGGTTTCTCCTGATACCGGTGTTCTCAACACGACGCAATCGGAAAAAGAAAGAATCGGTTCTTTGCTTTTCATTCAGGGGAAAGGGCAGTCTCCCGTCTCAGACAGACTTGTGCCCGGAGACATCGCCGCGCTCGCTAAACTGAAAACCACGAGAACGGGGGATACGCTTTGCGAAGAGGCCGGCGCCGTCGTGATGGAGCCCATCAACTTTCCCTCGCCCGTCATCTCCTACGCCGTAGCTCCGAAGAGCAAGGGAGATGAGGAGAAACTCAGCACGGCCCTCGCGCGCTTGCGCGATGAGGATCCCGCGCTCACCATCAGTCGTGATCCACAAACGAAAGAGATGCTTCTTTCGGGTCTGGGTGTTTTGCACATCGAGGTGGTAGTGGAGCGCATCAAACGCAAATATGGAGTGGAAGTGGAAATGAAGACCCCGCGCGTGCCCTATAAGGAAACGATCAAGGGCAGAACCAAAGTACAGGGCCGCTATAAGAAACAAACGGGTGGCCGAGGGCAGTTTGGGGACACCTGGCTCGAGATTGAGCCGTTGCAACGCGGAAGCGGGTTCGAATTCGTGGACAAGATTGTGGGCGGAGCGATTCCCAAAACATTTATTCCGGCCGTGGAGAAGGGAATTGTAGAGGCTATGGACTCCGGAACCTTGGCCGGCTATCCGGTGACGGATCTGAGAATCACGCTTTATGACGGTAGTTTTCACAATGTCGACAGCTCCGAGATGGCATTCAAGATAGCCGGTTCGCTCGGCTTCAAAAGGGGTGTGCAGGAATGCAGGCCGACTCTCCTGGAACCCATCATGAACATGGACATCATCGTTCCGGAAGAATATATGGGCGACATCATCGGGGACATGAATTCGCGCAGGGGCAGGGTACTGGGCATGGACCCCGGCGTTGGAGGTAAGCAGGTCATCAAATCCCAGGTTCCCATGGCGGAAGTGTTGAACTATGCGCCCGCGATGCGGTCGCTTACTGCGGATCGGGGTGATTTCTCTATCGAATTTTCTCACTATGAAGAAGTGCCGGGACAGATTTCCGAGAAAATCATATCCGATATGGCGCTTGCCCGTGAGAGCGAGTGATTTTTTCGCATATAGAGGATTCTTATCATGGCGAGAAAAGGTGTGAATCTTCTCGAAGGCGATGATGATGAGGAAAGGGAAGGCGACCCCGAGGAAGATTTCGGAGACGACGGGGGAAGTTATGAGCGGCGTAGGGGTGGTTTCGTCGATGTCTTGATGGTCATCCTGTTCGTCTGTGTCATGCTGGGTGGGGTGGCATGGGCGGGATATCAGTTTTGGTGGCTCCCCAAAGTCAAGAAAACTGCGCAACTCAAAATAGCCCGCATGAAGCAAGAGCAGCAAAGAAGAATGCGTTTGGCGAAAATGAGAAGTGAAGCTGAGCGCGCAAAACGAGATCCTGGCTTTTCTGGACGCTCGCAGCAGCCCGCCGATAGCGCCGCTCAGGATCAAAAAAGAACGCTCGGGGCGCCGAATCGGGCCATACGGCCTGAGCGACCCGCACCCTCGAAGCCGGTGGAAAAGCCGCCGCTCCCCTCTACAACTTCGATAACTACGGCTTCGATAACAGGAAAACCTGCTACCCCACCGATTACGAAAGCAGAACCAAAGCGTGCAATGGCGACAGCTGGGAAAATCTCCAAGAAAAAAACGGGACCCGGCCGCCCGAATCTCATGAGAAAACAGGTCGTTGAGAAAAAGACCGAAAAGGTGAAAGCGAAAAAGCGGGAAGGGGCGGGCGTTCGCAAGCTGTCTCGTGGTTTTTATTACAGCGTTCAGGTGGCTTCCTGTAGCACAAATCGTTGCGCGGATTCATTTTCGAAACGTTTGCAGGGCAAGGGATTTTCCGTCTTCAAGGTGGCGAGCACAAGCCGTGCGAAGATGAGTGGTGGTCAAATGACGGAGGTGCGCCTCGGCTCGTTTTCGAGCCTTCCTGAAGCGAGGGCGCTGGCGAGCGAGGCCAGGAAGAACAAGATCAGGGCCAGGGTATATCGCTATGCCAATCAATGGAGAGTGGCCGCGGGAAGTTTCAAAAATTTGGAAGACGCCGCCATTCTCCTGGATCGTGCAGAGGATTCTGGTTTTCGTGGTGAACTTGCCTCCCGGCTTCAAAGCAGGACCCAAAGGAGGCTCTACACAATAAGGACGGGGAAATTCGAGAACCTTCGTGATGCGTTGGATTACAGGAAAAAAATTCGTCTTGCAGGATTTTCTGATGCCATCGTAATGCGTCGAAGATCGAAAAAATAGGGAGTCAGCTATGGCTCAGATCGCCCGAGATCAGCATATACCCGACAAGTTGTTCTTTAAGATCGGTGAAGTAGCGGAGTTGACGGGTACGAAACCCCATGTGCTTCGCTACTGGGAGAGCGAGTTTCGAATGCTCCGGCCCGCAAAAGGTGACTCAGGACAACGGGTATACCGCCGCAAGGATGTGGAACTCGTCTTTTCGATCAAGCAATTATTGTACGAAGAGAACTTCACCATTGCCGGAGCCAAAAAACAACTTCAAAAGCAAAGAGCTGCGCGATCCGAAGCAAACAAGGCGGCGAAAAAGTCTGTCGAGGCCGAACCGGGAATTACCCCTTTGTTGCCGTTAGAGACTCCCGGTGAGAAAAGCATCGATCTGGCGTGGATTCGGAAAGAACTCAGGGAAATACTCGAAATTCTCAATGGGGAACGTTGAGACTCGCCTGGACGTCTTCCTCGAACGCATACGATTATCCGTGAGTGAGATACAAAACTAACACGTCGTGCGTACTTGAGATATGCGCGTATGATGCTACATGTGTGTGTCCGGATTTTGTGTTTCTCGCGGGGCATTGCCAGGGGCAAGGAGAAACGCGATTTCTTCGGATGCCTCATTGGGGACGATATTTCGGAGAGCGATTGACGGCTCGGCCCGTTCCACTTATCGTGCCCTCCGGTCATTTCCGATGCGTTACATGACGCAAGAGCCTTAGTATAGGAAAGGGGATGGTTCGGGAATGGTTGGGTGCGCTCCCGGTGAAGCCATTGGTGTCGGAGCGGGGCTTTAGTAGTGACAAAGGATGGTGGTGCGATGGCTAGAACTTTCAGAAAAGAACTTCGGCAGCCGGATGCTTTGCAGACCTACGGAAGAAAGGCGCTCGTCTGGTTCATCGAGAATCAGAAGATTTTCTACGCGGTGCTCACCGCCGTCGTTTTGGTGGCGGCCATTTTCGTGGGGTATCGCATGTGGGATGAACGTGCGCGGGAAAAAGCGTCCTTGGCGTACGGTTTGGCCAAAATTGCGTCCCCGGACGGAAAAGGAGAGTTCGTGGAAGCCGCGCTTCAAAAGGTGGCGGACGATTATCCACGCTCGCGTCCGGGTCTCCTGGCGCGAATACATCTGGCGGCCTTGCTGCGAGAAAGAAAAGAATACCAAGGCGCGCGAGCCCAGTATGAGCTCGTGGCCAAGAGCAGCATTTCCTCAGAGACCGACAAGGAACTAGCCAAACGGGGAGTTGCCTCCGTCTTGATGCTGCAGGGCGCCTGCGCCGAAGCTATCCCGCTGTGGGACTCGATTCTGGGCAAAGGGAGCCTTTTCACGTCCGAGGATTTGTATATATCCATCGCCGATTGCCAGGAGAAGCTCGGCCGTGCGGAAGATGCACGAAAAACGTATGAAGAATTGAGCAAAAAACACCCGGAGAGCCCGTTCTTGACTGAACAAATCCGCTCGAAGCTGGGCAACGCGAAAGCCGCCAAATAGAGAGTGTCCTGGAAAGACCCATATAAAACGCTGATAAGATATGTTATGTAAAATTACAACCCTGAGCTTTTTCACAGGCGCTTGCCGGAACTTCCCTGCATGACAGACTGGGATATGACGTATTATCCCCGGGAAACCCTCTCCCAAGACGAATCCCGAGGCTTCGGACATGTGCCCTAGCTCCGGGCTGATGAACGATATCTTCGGGGGCCTCGAATTTGCTTGGTCGCATAAATTGAATGTAGTACTTTAGGAATACCAGGTAGTAGATTGATAAATATGCTTATAATATATGATTTATTAAGGCGTATCTGTTATCCCGAGCGACCTCGACGTCTTGTTTTTGCGTAAGACCTATGTGAAAAATACGAAAACGGGAATAAAAAATTCAAGAGCGATGCCTATCGTCCCGGGAGAACCGGGTCGGCTTGACCCTCGATGTCGATTTCAAATCCTGCATCACGAATCATCTGATGCGCCGCGTCCGATTCCTGGCCCGGTGTGGTGAGGTAGCCGTCGACGAAAATAGAGTTGGCGGGAAAGAGCGCCAGAGGTTGTAATTCTCTCAGTTGGACTTCCCTTCCCCCGGCGACGCGAATTTCGGACCGTGGATTATAAAAACGCATCAGACACAACAGCTTGAGACAGGTAGTTGGACCTAACAAGGGCCTTCCCTCGAGCGGTGTTCCTCCGATGGGGTTGAGAAAGTTGACCGGTATGGATTCCGGCGCGAGCGCGCTCAGCGCCTCACAAACGGCGATGACGTCGTCGGTGTTCTCCCCTTGCCCGAAAATTACGCCGGAGCACAGTTCCAGGCCGGCTCCGCGCGCCGCGCTCAGGGTGTCCACCCGATCGTCATAGGTGTGCGTGGAGCAGATTTGAGGATAATAGCGAGCACTCGTATTGAGGTTGTGGTTCAGGCGATCAACGCCCACCTCGTTGAGTCTGGCGGCTTGGTGGGTTTCTAGCAAACCGAGAGAACAGCACACGGAAAGCTGGTGGCGCGATTTTATCTTCGAGACGGTGCGGCAGAGTTTTTCGATTTCCGCATCCGACGGCCCCCTCGCGCTGATGACGATGCAATAGCGCCTCGAACCGGCCGCTTCGGCCCGCTGCGCTCCTTCGAGGAGTTGTTCTTCATTCACCAAATCATATCTGTCGATTGGAGCGGCGGAAACGGAGGATTGTGAGCAATACCCGCAATCCTCCGGGCAGATGCCGCTCTTGGCGTTGATGAGGTAGTGAATCTGAACTTTTTTTCCGAAATAGGCTCGCCGCACCAAAAAAGCAGCGTCGAGTAGTTGAAGGATATCATCATCCGGCGCATTGATGATCGAGAGCGCCTCTTCTCGTTCAGGTCTTTCATCTTCCAGGGCTCGCCGCGCCAATTCATGGTAATTCAAGATATTTTTCCTTCTTTTGGGCGTCTGTCCGAAACTTAACGCGCCGCTCCACTCTTTGGCAAACGAACATGGCGAAGATGGCGTAAATGGCCGATACTTCCCTTGTCTCTGCCGTTCGTCTGGCCTATGATGAATTTGACCCTTCGAGAGTTAAAGTAATCTATTAAAAAATGGTATTATATACCTTAAAATCAATGAGATAAATGATGAATATTACTACAACACTTGAAGAGGAACTCCATGCGGCAATTGATGGTGAAGTGCGTTTCGACGCTTTCACCAGAAAAATATACAGCACCGACGCGAGCATGTACGAAATAGAACCCGTGGGCCTCGTACTGCCTAAAACGGACGCCGATGTGCAAAAAACGCTTCAAATCGCTCAAAGACATAACGTCGCCATCCTGCCCCGGGGCGGCGGCACCAGCCTGGCCGGTCAGACAGTGGGCGAAGCATTAGTCATCGATTTTTCCAAATATATGAACAAGGTGCTCGAATTAAACGCCGATGATGAATGGGCGCGCGTGCAGCCGGGGCTGGTGCAGGATCATTTCAACGATTACCTGAGCCCGCACGGCTTCGTGTTCGGCCCCAATACCTCCACGAGCAGCCGCGCCACCATCGGCGGCATGTTGGGGAACAACTCCTCCGGCTCACGCTCTATCGTCTACGGGAAGACGGTGGATCACGTTATCGAAATTTCCGGTTATTTCGCCGATGGTGAGCCCTTCTCTTTTGGACCGATGGATGTGGAGTCTCTCGAAGCGCTCATGCGCGAGGATTCCCGAACGGGCAGGCTCCATAAGGCCCTTAAAGATATCGTGGACGACCAACGGGGGGAGATTCAAGATCGCTACCCCAAAATTATGCGCCGCGTGAGTGGATACAACCTCGATGAACTCGCCAGGGAGACGCAGCCCTTCAATCTCGCCAAGCTCATGGTGGGCGCGGAGGGTACGCTGGCCGTGGTTACCGAAGCCAAGGTGCGCGTGTGCCCCAAGCCCAAGGCGCTCGGTGTCCTCGTGGTTCATTTCCACAGCATCGAAGAGGCTCTTGCCGCGAGCACGACGATTCTGGCCCACGACGTGGCGGCGATAGAGATCATCGACAGGGTGATCATCGAGCTCGCCAAGCAGAACCTCGAAGCCCAGCGCCTCATGAGCAGCTTCGTGGTGGGCGATCCCGATTCTTTCCTGACGGTCGAGTTTTTCGCCGAAAACGACGATGGGGCCAAAGAGAAAGTCAGGCGCCTCCATGATGAACTGGAAGCAAAGAATATCGGCTACGCGCGCGTTCCCCTGGATGATCCCGCCCACAAGCAGGATTGCCTGAACATGCGGAAGGCGGGATTGGGTTTTCTCCTCGGACGGCGGGGCGACTGGAAACCCTGCGCCTTCGTGGAGGATTGCGCGGTGGCCCCCGAGCGACTCCTGGATTATTACCGGCATTTCGAGGCCATCATGAAGAAGTACGATACGGCCACCTCCTACTATGGCCACACGAGCGTGGGCCTGCTGCACCTGCGCCCGCTCATCAATCTCAAAGACGATGCGGAGATCGATAAAATGGCCGCCATCGCCGAGGAGGTCTCGGACCTCGTGCTCGAATACGGCGGCGCCATGAGCGGAGAGCACGGCGACGGTCTGGCGAGAAGCCAGTGGGTGCCCAAGTTCTTTGGCGAGAAACTCTACGGCGCATTCGTCGAGGTGAAGCGGCTCTTCGACCCGGAGAACAGGATGAACCCGGGAAAAATCGTACATGCCCTTCCCTTCACGCAGAATCTGCGTTTTGACGGTTCTTACAAGACTCCCGAGATACCGACCATCATGGATTTCTCGAGCGACGGAGGTTTCGCGCGCGCCGTTGAGCTTTGTAACGGAGTGGGCGCGTGCCGCAAGCGAGACGGCACGATGTGCCCCTCCTACCAGGCGACGATGGAGGAGGAGCATTCCACGCGCGGGCGGGCGAACGCGCTCAGGGAAGTCATTGCGAACGGAATACCCGGAGAGGATCTGGGCAGCGAGCGCCTCTATGAGGTGTTGGACCTTTGTCTATCGTGTAAGGGTTGCAAGGCGGAGTGTCCCTCGAGTGTGGACATGGCGAAAATCAAGGCGGAGGTGCTTCAGGCTTACTACGACAAGAACGGCGTGCCCCTGCGCGTGCGGATGATGGGCCGCATCGCGCGCATCAACCGTCTGAGCGCCCCTGTGGCGCCTATCGTGAACTGGACGCTGGAAAATCGCTTCGTGCGCTCCCTGCTGGACAGGTTTTTGGGCATCGACAAGCGAAGAAGGCTCCCTCCCCTCGTGACGCCCACCTTCGAGGATTGGTTCGAGGCTCGTCCCGCCGCTCGGAGTGCCGACACGGCACGGGGAAAGGTTTTGTTCTTAAACGATACGTTTACAAACTTTAATTACCCCGAAATCGGCAAAGCCGCGGTCAAGGTGCTGGAGGCGGCCGGCTTCGAGGTCGGGCTCGCAGAAACGGGCTGCTGTGGACGCCCCATGATATCGCACGGTCTTCTGCGCGAGGGTCAGAAGCTGGCGGAGGAGAATATCGCGAGGCTCTCTCCTGCCATAGAGGCCGGCCTGCCGATTATAGGGGTCGAGCCGAGTTGTCTGCTCACTTTTCGGGATGAATATCCCGACCTCGTGCCGGGCGATGCGCCCAAGCGCCTGGCGGAGAATTCCTACATGCTCGAGGAATTTTTGCAAAGCCTGTACGATAAGGGTGAACTCGACCTGAAATTCAAGTCTCCGAAACAGCAAAAAGCCCTCTTCCATGGCCATTGCCACCAGAAAGCCCTGATGGGCACAGGCCCCTCCCTGGGGGTTCTGGGAATGATTCCCGATTTGGAGGTGACTCAGATTCCTTCGGGTTGCTGCGGTATGGCGGGTTCGTTCGGCTACGAGAAAGAGCATTTCGACATCTCGCTCGCCATCGGCGAGACGAAGCTCTTCCCTGCTCTTAGAGCAGGCGATAAAGACGCCACGACCATCGCCAATGGCGTTTCCTGCCGACAGCAAATCTCCGCCGGTGTCGGCAAAAAGGCGCTCCACATCGCCGAGGTGCTCGCCGAAGCGCTGGATGAGTAGGATTTATTCTTTCATATACATTTATAACAATGACATGAAATGAAGTTCTTCATGTCATTGTTTATATTTTCTAATCCCGGTTCCGTATAACCGAACGCAGGGTTTCGCCGCGTTCCATGGCCTCGAAGGCGGGTTCCACGTCTTCCAGTCCGATGACTTTCGTGACCATGCGGTCGAGGTCGAGTTCTCCTTTTTCGTACCAATCGGCGAGAAGCGGGAAATCCCTCGAAGGCAGACAATCCCCGTACCAGGATACACGCAGGGCGCCGCCCAGGCCGAAGAACTGGAGCATCGGCAACTCCATCATCATGTCGGGGGCAGGCACGCCGATGAGCGTGCAGGCACCAGCCAGATCGCGTGACCAGAGGGCTTGTAGGAGCGTTTGGGGCGTCCCGACGGCCTCGAAGGAATAATCGACGCCGTTCCCGCCGGTGAGGGCCTTGATGGCCTCGACAGGGTCGGTTTCCGAGGCGTTGACGACGTCGGTAGCGCCGAATTCCCTGGCCCAGTCGAGTTTGTTCTCGGCGATGTCGATGGCGATAATTTTCGATGCGCGCGACATTTTCGCGCCCATGATGACGCTGCAACCCACCCCGCCGCATCCATACACCGCCACGCTGCTCCCGCGCCTCACCTGAGCCGTGTAGAGCGTGGCGCCCACGCCCGTCATGACGCCGCAGCCGATGAGGCAGGCCTGCTCCGGCGTGCAGGCGGTGGGTACTTTCACCGCCTGCTTGGCGGCGACGATGGTGTGCGTGCAGAACGTACCGATGCCGAGGGAGGGACTTAAAACTTGGCCGTCTTTTTTTACTCGCATCTTGGAGGCTGCGTTCAGACTGGCGGCGCAAAGGTTGAACTGGCCGATGGAGCAGAAGCGGCAGACGCCGCAGGGGGCGCGCCAAGCCAGAACGACGTAGTCGCCCACGCCCAAGTCGGATACTCCCTCCCCCACTTCCTGAATGATGCCCGAGCCCTCATGGCCGAGGAGATAGGGGAATTCATCCCCGATTTTTCCGAGTTTATAGTGCAAGTCCGTGTGGCAGACGCCGCTGGCCAGAATTTTCACCAGCACCTCGCCGGGGCCCGGGGAATCGAGTTCGATTTCCTCTACTTCCGTGCGCTCGCCCGCATTTCTTGAAATCACGCCATGGCCGATGATGCTCATACGCTTCCTCCCGGTCGTATATTTTTGATGCGCTCGTTATAATTCGCCGCGCAAACTGAAAATTTCCATCCATTACGTCATTTTCCCCCACAAGGGGTTATCGCGCAAGGAGGCGGCATGTCCGAAGAATGGTATCCACGTTTCTCCGAGAAAGAAATGAGCAGGCGTCATGCGGCGTCGAACGACTTGATGGAAGAAGAAGGTCTGGACGCTCTTTTGTTCTTTGGCCTCGGGGGAACGAACCGCAACGCGCAGGCGAACATCTACTGGCTTTCATGCTACCGGGATTTCAACCACTGTTATCTGATTTTTCCCAAAGAAGGCCCCCCTTCCCTCTTCACGGGCCTCTACAACCATCTGCATAACGCGCAAATGCAGTGCATTTTCGAGGACGTGCGTCACGGAGCCTACGGCAACCCCGAGCGCATGGCGGATCAACTAGACGCCCTGGGGCTGGGAAAAGCGCGTATCGGTCTGGTGGGCATAAATCCCCGTTTCAAGATTTTGCTTCCCTTCGAGCACATGGACTATCTAACGACACGCTTCCCCGAGGCGCAGTGGATGGACGTGAGCGCGAGATTCCGGGACTTGAGGCTGATCAAGAGCGAGGAGGAGATTGAATGGCTGACCGAGGCGGCGCGGCTCACGGACCTCGCCATGGAAGCGGCCGTCACCCATGCAAAACCGGGAATTCCCGAAATCGAACTCTCGGGCCGGATGGCCGCTGCGTTCAGGGAGCAAGGCGGCGAGCAGATGGTGCAATTCGTGACGGCCACGCCGATGGCGAATCCCCGCACGCCCGTCCCCTGGCAGAACCCCACGAGACGAAGGCTCGAGGCGGGCGACGTGCTCATCATGGAGATCAGCGCGGCGTATTATGGCTATGCGGGCCAGAGTTTGCGCACCTTCACCATCGGGGCGGACCCGACGCCTCCGTATCAGGCGTTGCTCGACGCCGCCATCGAGGTGTTCGAGGGCGTGGGCAAGACGATGAAGGCGGGAAATTCCGCACAAGCCGTTTTCGAGGCCACGGACCAGCTGCCCGAGAGAGGATTCCAAATCTACGATTCGCTCGCCCATGGCTTCGGTACGGACTTGCTTCAGCCTTCCATCGGCATCAGGGGCTCTAACTATCTCGCTCCCCCGGCCGATTTCAAGTACCGCGAAAACATGGTGATGGTGATTCAGCCGAACCCCATGGACTCGGAAGGCCGGGGCGTGCAGATGGGCGATATGGGCATCGTTACCCAGGAGGGGTTCCGCTCCCTGCACACCTTCCCCATGAAGACGTTTCGGTGCGACGGTTGAAGACCTTTTGCCCGACGGGATTGAGTGCTCTTTCGTCTTCTTCGTAATACGCCCGCTCCGTCCATTGCGCCATAGAGCATCCGTGCATAAAATCCGGGCGGTATAACAGCCATCCGGGATTTCACAACAGACGTTTTTTCGTTCTTATCAGAAGGAAAACATTCGTGGAATTCGTCATCAAGATTTACGACAAGCCCGAAGCCAATGCCTTACGGGATGTTCACAGAAAAGCGCACCTGGATTATCTCAAGGGTTTCGATGACGTCACCCGTTTCGCCGGTCCGTTCTTGACCGACGACGGGGCGCGAGAGCTGGGCAGTTTCCGCATTCTGGACCTGGCCGATCGCGCCGCCGCGGAAGAGCACGTGGCGAATGAACCGTTCATCATCGAAGGGATTCAAGAGCGGCCTTCGATTCGCCGCTGGCGCGGCGCGGTGCCCTATTCCTGGCGCGATTGTCCTCGAAAAGAAGGGAATCTCCAGTTTTACGTCCATGCCTTGGATAAAGCGGACGGGGGCGCAATTCGCAAGGCGCATGCTGAGGCGCACAGCGCCTACCTGACGGAGCACGGCGATTCGGTGATGGTGCGCGGCCCGTTGCTCAGCGATGACGGTGAGAGCAGAAACGGTAGCGTGTTGCTGCTCGATTTTCCCGACATCGAGGCGGCGCGGGCGTTCTGGGCGGAGGAGCCGTATAGCCGGGCGGGCCTGTATGAGAGCGTGGAGTTCTACGCCTGGCGCTTCGGGCGGGTGTTCGATCGTTTCAAGACGGCCGTATCGTGATTCGCTAAAAGGGTTTCTCAGAGAATCTCGCCGGTGAACTCTGTGCGCACCCTCTCCTTCAGCGAGCGAATGGCCTTCAGAGACATTTTGAGAACCTGTTTCTCCCTTCGTGACATTGCCGACTTTCTGACATAGCGCGTCGCCTTGCGGAATCGCCTGAAATCCCTCAACTGCTGGCGCAGCAGCATGAACGTCAAGTGTTCGAGGGCGGCGGTATAGTCGTCGGCCTCATCATCGCTGAAGACCCCCGCCTCATGCAGCAGCCGGATGCGCTCGTAGGTGGAGGTCGCCTCCAGGCCCTCTCTCAAGGCGAGAAGCCGTACGGCTCCGACGAGGGGGAGGATACCTCCGTGCTTCAGGTTCACGCCCGGGGGAAGGCCCTCCCCCGTTCTCTCCGTGCGCAGCGTGCCGAACAGGCCGAGAGCGACGTGTCTGTCGGCCTCGGTTTGAAACATCGCCTGAAGAACGCTGGGTTCTTTCTGCACGAACCTCGTGATGTGATTCCGCAACTCTCGCCCCAGAGAGAAATCCCCGCAGGCGGTGTCGAAGTCGAAGAAGACGTCGCTCAACTGAACCTGGAACGTGCTTCTCTTCTGGAACCAGCGCAGGGTCTGGTATTTCCATTCGGAGATCGATTTGCGCCACAGCGGGTTCGTCGCCATGACGTGGCCCTCGCACAGGGGAAAACCGATGGCGTCGAGATTCCGGGTCAGCAGTTCCGAGAACCGGATGAAGTAGTCGTTGATTTCGTTGTGCCGCTCGACGGGGTAGTCTTCGAGGATGATGCCGTTGTCCTGATCCGGGTAGATGAAGTTCTCCCCCCGACCGCCCGAACCCATAACGATCACCGCGAAGCGAACGGGCGGCGCGCCTCCCCTCTCCTCTTCGATGAGCGCTACGGCTTTCTCGACCACCCGCCGGTAGATGTCGTTGTTCACGTGCGTGAGCAGCGCCTGAATCTCCGGCGCCGGGAGTGTGTCTTCGAGCAATTCTTGCGCCACGTCCACCTGCACGGCTTTCGCCTCTTGTAAGCCGTAGAGTTCAGGGTCCTGCGTGAGGGCGTCGATGTGCTCCACTACCTGCTCGGCCGCCACGGCCATGGCGTCCTGAAGGTCGAGCAGGCCGAGGGGGCGGTTCGCCTCATCCACTACGGGCATGTGGCGGTGGCCGAGACGGCGCATGCGCGCGAGGGTGTGATAGAGGTAATCCCCCTGTTTTGCGGAATAGACGCGAGGCGTCATGACCTGCTCTATCGTTTCGGAGCCGTCGCACCGCAAGGCGACGCGGCGCGTCACGTCTTTTTCCGTAAAAATGCCGGACAGGGCGTTTTCCTCATCCGTCACGAGAACGCAGGTCGCGCCCTTCTCCACCATTTGGGAGATGACGTTCCCGAGATTCTCAGAAGCCGGGACTATCAGCGAATCGGGTTTGAGGAAATCATCCACTAGGCAGGAGAAAATTCTCGTCTGAGATTTCATGGGCTTCAGAGTCCGTCTTCGCGGCGGATATTGGAGAACGTCTCAGGAGCATCGCGTGCGCCAGGCCATAGTATAGCTCAGGTTTTCATGTACTTGCCCAGGTAGGCGATGCACGTCTCTATAGCCGCGTCCTGCATCGCATCGACGGCGTACTCTCCGCCCCCTCCCCGCTCGGGGTCAATTGCGTTTTCCAAGGGGTTTTCTCCTTATTTATCTCTCAACTTACGAGTAGTCTCGCTCATCATCCCACACGATGCGCGCGGTCGAAAAGCGTGGGCGCAAAGATGCGCCGACATCGGAGCGAACATCATTCGGCGAAGGAAGTGTAAGCGCGTTTCCCCTTCTCCCGCGTTATGAGAAAATCCCGTTATCGAGAGGAAAGCATGTTTTCCGCTCATCGGTTTTCCGGGGAAGGAACAACGCCATGGCCGAAAGCCCATGTCCTGAATGCGGGGCCGAAACCTCAGGCGGCGACGTCTGCCCCGCCTGCGGAGGAAAGATCGAGATGAAACCCGCAGATGATGATGGCGACAATAAACCTTTGAACGTCATCGACGCCAAGGAGATCGTCGTGAAAGTCTTGTGGGGCACGGGCGCGTTGATGCTCTGCGGCGGCGTGGGGGCGCTATCTATCGGCGCGACGAAGCCG
The DNA here is from genome assembly GCA_965218735.1 of bacterium. Classification (GTDB taxonomy): domain Bacteria; phylum UBA8248; class UBA8248; order UBA8248; family UBA8248; genus Bin107. Next base: position 524,158 of record CBDCMA010000008.1, read on the forward strand.
GCCATCGGCCTTCTGGGCTTGGGGGGTGTTCTTTTCGCCGGTTCTTACGCGCTCGACTGGTGGACCTGAGATATTAAAGATATCCCCTTGTCATGAATCGTGTATATCCAGTTACTATTGTCCTGCCTTTGAGATTTCTTTCTCCTCGGCTTCTTTTTCCTTTTTAATTTTTTCGGCTAATTCTTTCTTCAATTCCTGGTACTGCTTTTTGAGAGCATCGGGTGCTGAATCCTCTGGATCATTCACTCTTTACTTACTCGTCCAACTTCAAAGTGGCTTTGGGAACATTGCCTTTATTCTCGATATGTATTCTTGGGAATACACTAATCCCATGTTTTTCCATTAGATCCTCATTTATTTTGATTAATGACCGAGAAAAACAATATAGGATATGAATGTCACCACTTGGTATTTCCAAAGTCGGAGCAGAACGGAAATCTTTTTTCACGCCGAAGTAACGAAAATTAACATAGGATGATCTGTTTCTCTTGATACATGCCTCAATCTCATTCCCTCTCCTTTTGGGGATTTTGGGGAATTTGTTTTCTTCTGCATAACGATTCGCAATATCAACAATTTTACTCTGTAGATTTAGTTGATTTTCGCTTTCGCTAAGCACCAGTTTGTACATTTTGTAGATATCATGATCTGGTTCAAAATCTATATCTTCAAGAAAAAGCGAGAGTTTTAGGGAGTGCTCTATTGAAAGCAATATCAATTCAGCAATAACAGGACTTAAACAGGTTCGATATGTGACCTCATTATTTTGCTCTAGACTATTGTAGCAACATACGGCCGCGTGAAAATGACCTCTCGCAGCATACATTGTCAATCGGGCATTCCTGGTGCGATATTCCTCAGTTCTCTCTTTCTCGACCATCGTGATTCCTCCTGGTGTGTGTTGCAGATTAACTTCCCCCACCGAACAGGGACAGCCGAAAAATCGCCTGCGGTGCCATCAACTGCCCCCTCGCCGCCGCCGTAGCGGCCCTTTTTTCTGAGTGATTTCACCCGTGCGATTGCCAATCTCGCTATGCCCGTTTCCCCGCTGACCCACATATTTCCACAAATATATCGGATTGCAAGGCAATCGAACGGAAATGCAAAGCCGAGAATAGAACTAAAAATAGATATTTATGGACTTAAATGGAAAACGGCGGAAATGCCCGAAAACCTCTTGGCGCCCCCGGCAGGATTCGAACCTGCGACCTACGGATTAGGAATCCGGCGCTCTATCCTACTGAGCTACGAGGGCGTGATTCGCGCGCGGCGAGGCGTTTCAGTCGTATCGTATCAAAGAGCGCACGGGGTGTGGAGCGAGGCGCTCGCGTCCGTTCAAAAACGCAAGCTCCAGGAAGAACGTGAGGCCGTAGACGCGCCCGCCCAGGGATTCCACGAGCGACACGCAGGCGGAGGCCGTACCGCCGGTGGCGAGCACGTCGTCGGCGATCAGCACCTTCATGCCGGGTGCGACGGCGTCTTTGTGAATTTCGAGCGTATCGGTGCCGTATTCGAGCTCATAAGTGGCCCGGGCCTTCTCCCACGGGAGTTTCCCCGGTTTTCTCACCAGCGCGAAGCCCGCGCCGATCTTGTAGGCCAGGGGCGCTCCGATGACGAAGCCGCGCGCCTCCGCGCCCAGCACGACGTCGATTCCCTCCCCCATCAAGGGCTCGGCCGCCATATCCACCGCCGCCTTGAAGGCTCCGGCGTTCTGGAGCATGGGGGTGATGTCCTTGAACAGGATGCCCTCTTTCGGGAAATCGGGCACGTCACGAATGTGCGCCAGAAGTTGACTGACGTCGGACATGAAATCTACCTCTCCTGGATGCGTAATTTTTCTGTGTTGTATGTCGTTCTCTTCCGGTTGCGCCGCCCCCGCTCCGGATTCTTCTCCGGCGGACAAGAGTACCCTCAATAGCACTCTCTTCCGGGTATGTCACCACAATGCCGGTATGAAATTCTTCTTTCGTGAAAGAATGAATTCTCGATGCCCCTGCCGGCGCGTCCTCCCCTGCCGGCGCGCAAATCGATCGCAGAAAACCCTACGGCAGATAGGATAACGGGTTTTGGGGCCGCGTGCGATGGCGAATCTCGAAATGAAGACGCGCGCTCTTGGACCCCGCCGCGCGGCCAGCCAGGGCGATGGGCGTACCGCGCGAAACGTTCTGTCCCTCGCGCACGAGATTCTCGGCGACGTGGGCGTAGATGGAATGATACTCGCCCCCGTGGTGGCGCAGGATGATGAGGCGGCCGAGGTTGCCGGGGCCGAAATCCGAGAAAATGACGCGGCCCGAGGCGGCAGCGCGCACCTTGGCGCGTTCACGGGCGGCGATGAGGATGCCGTCCGCCTTTTTGCCGCCGCGCGTGCCGAAGCGGCGAACCACGCGCCCGCGCAGGGGCCAGGAGAATCTGGGCGCCTTGCCGTCCACCGCCCTTCTCTTCACGCGGCGCGTCCGGGCGGCGTGTTTCGGTTCCCGGGAGGGTTTTCGGCTTGGCTTGATGGAGGCTTTCCGGCGCAGCGGAGCCGCCCAGCGCGGGCGGCGTTTCGGCGGCTGAGAACTGACGCTCTTTTGTGTGCGCCGCAGATTTCTGGCGCCCGGAATGAAGAGTCGCACGCCCGCCTGGAGGTGATCGGGATTGTCTATGCCGTTCAAGACGGCGATTTGCTCGACTTCCACCCCATAGGCGCGCCCGATGCGCCAGAGACTCTCGCCGCGACGCACGGTGTGGTGGATGCCGCCGAAGTCGCGGCGGAATTTCGTCGGCGTCGGTGATGGCGGCGCGACGAATGCGCAACCGGTAAGAAAGCAGAGAAAGAGGACACATGCGCTACGCCACATTCCGCACCATTCTCGCGAACCTGAAGCGGACGAAGCGTTTATGTCCGAATCCATGCCATGCCTCATGAAACATCCAGGGCCATGCGCACGGCCTCGCGGGCGCTGGAAGCGGGGACGACTCCTTCGGGACTGTTCTCGCGTCCCAGGGAGATGACAGGCTTGCCGAGTTTGAGCCCCAAGGCGATTTCAGAGAGAGTGCCGTATGAGCCCGCCATGGCGATGAGCGCATGGGCAGTGGCCGCGATGATGACGTTTCGGGCATGGCCCATGCCTGTGGCGATGGGAATATCGATGAACGGGTTGGCGGATTGCGCGTCATACGAGGGCAGGACGCCCACCGTGAGGCCGCCCGCTTCTTTCGCGCCGCGCGCCGCGGCTTGCATGACGCCGCCCAGACCTCCGCACACCAGGACGGCGCCCGCGCGCGCAATCTCGGCGCCTGCTTCCTCTGCCAGAGAGGTCGTTTCCGGGCTGGGGTCGGAATCGCCGATGACGCCGATGATGGTTTGCATCAGATAATCCCGGGGCGGATTACTTTATTCCCCTTGATTTTATCGGGCGTGAGCTTCTCGTCAAGTCGCGATACGCACAGGCATCACCGAAACCCCCTTTCAGGGGGTGTCGTCCCGCATTTCCGCTCTTAGGCCCGCACTTTCACGGGCCAGGTTTTTCTCGTCTGCTCTCCCGATTGCCCGCTTCCGGATTCGAACTTCTGCGAGTGCGCCTTATCCTCCTTCGGGAACGATCACCTTCTTGTCGTGATCCGCCGGCAGTCCATTGTTCAACGTGTGCAGCATCCAGTCCGCGATGGCCGGGTACATGTCCGCAGCCACCTCGCCCATGGGGTGGAACACGCCCTCATAGAGCCAAAGTTCGCGCGGACACGTGAGGTGCGAGAAGAACACGTCGACGTCGTCCGGCGTGCAGAGCTCGTCCATGTCGCCGGCCACGAGCAGATAGTTCGACTTCATCTTGCCCACCAGGGGCAGCCAGATGCCGTCGCGCTCCTCGACGAAGGAGTCAAACGCATCCTCATCGAGGATGTTCGCCATGTACATGTAGATTCTTTTGAAGTTGGGCTGGGCCTGGTTGAAGATGATGTCCGAAGGCCCGACGTTCGCCATCTGCCCGACGACGGTGTTGACGCGCGCATCCTGGGCGGCGATTTCCACCGTCCAGCGGCTTCCCATGCTCATGCCCATGATGCCGATTTTGGAGGAATCCACCTCTTCGCGCTCGGTGAGCCAGTCGATGACCCTTCTGCCCGCCCGTGCGTAATTGGTATGGTCCACCCACACCTGGTTGATGTTGCACTCGCCCTGCCCCGGGCCGTCCATGATGGCGAAGTTCATGCCGCGCGCATGGAACCAGTTGTTGTAGGGCAGAAGCCCGTCTTCCTTGATCATGTCCATGCCGGGGATGAGGAGGACGGTGGGCTTGGGGCCCTCTCCCTCTGCGGGCCAGAAATAGAAATACGCATTCTTGCCGGGGTCGAATTCCACCTGGTGTTTTTGAATGTCTCCGCCCCTGATCTCGCGCATTCTGTCGAAACAGCGCGAGACGCCCGCGTAGTATTCCTTCTTGCGGGGATGCCCATCCACGGGGATGAGGTGCTGGCCACGCCCAAAGCAAAGGCCGGCTCGGTTGTAGTGCATGGCGGCGGTCACGCGGTTTCCGGCTTCGGCCGCAGCCATCGCCTTCTTCTCCTGCAAGGCGGCCTGTTTGCCCCACAAGAGGGGGATGGAGCGCCTGCCCGAGACTTTCGAGTAGACGGCCCCGAGATCCTGATGCCGAAAACCCCGCTCGTAGCGCGTGCCCATGATGCCGGGGTGGAGAACATCCTCGTTATCCGAGAGTTTGAGGAAATTATCGAAAATCCAGTTCTGGTTCGCGCGTGATGCCTGTCGTCTCATGCCGCTACCTTCTCCTTTCGTGTGGATGGTGGGGCGAGCCTTGTCCCTCGCCGTTTTCGGTCAGATATAACGCCGGATTCAGCGGGCTATCTTCGGGCCAGGAGCTATTCCAGGTCAACCGCTTCGGGGGTTCCCGCCAAAGTATTTCCCCTCGCTTGTATTTGCCGAATCCATTGATTTTGTGTAGATTCACGTTTTTGGTTTTTCAATACGGCAGGGTTTGCGAGTTTTCACACAAGACCTCTCGCACCCCTGCCGATATCTTTTCTATTTTGCGAAAGAGGGTTTTTGGAATGACAGTGGAAACAGAGGCGACATTGGAATTGATCAACAACGAAACAATCGTCCTTCACGCCGGATACCGCAAGGACCCCACCACGAACGCCGTGGCCGTGCCGATTTATCAGACATCCTCCTACCAGTTCGACAGCACGGATCACGCGGCCGATCTTTTCGCACTGGAGGAATTGGGCAACATCTACACGCGAATCATGAATCCCACGAACGACGTGCTCGAGAAACGGCTGGCGGCCCTCGAGGGCGGCGTCGGCGGCCTCGCCGTCTCCTCCGGGCAGTCGGCCTCGATGATGGCGGTGATGAACGTGGCCCGCTCAGGCGACAACATCGTGAGCTCGACGGACCTCTACGGCGGCACGTGGAACCTCTTCGCCAACCAGTTGGCCGATATCGGCATCGAATGTCGCTTTGTTGATCCGCTGGACCCGGAGAATTTCGTCCGAGCGACAGACGAGAAGACGCGCGCCTACTACGCCGAGACGCTGCCGCCGTGGCGGATTACCTGAAGGATCATCCGAAGGTGAAAACCACGATTTACCCGGGCCTCATGAACGGAGAGTTCCGCCGCCGCGCCGACACCTACCTCAAGGGCGGCTACGGCGGCCTGTGCGGAATCGATCTCGCAGGCGGATACGATGCAGGCCAGAACTTCATCAACGCGCTCAAGATGTTCTACCACGTGGCGAACATCGGAGATTCGAGTAGCCTCGCCATTCATCCGGCCCGCACCACGCATTCCCAGCTCAGCCCCGAGGAGCAGGAGCAAACGGGCGTGACGCCGGGCTACGTGCGGCTTTCGGTCGGCATCGAGCACATCGACGACATCATCGTCGATCTCGAACAAGCCCTGGACGCCGCATAGCGCATCGGGCGAGAGAAAAGAAAAGGGGCGTCCCAGGCGGGGGCGCCTCTTCTTTTGTCCGCTGTGCAGGAAGGCCCTGCCTTTCCGGGCAGGAGATTGGGGGAAGCGCATCCTTCATTTTGTAGTGCTTTACCGGCTTCGATAATTTAAGAATAGCGGGACAATACGGATAAAGTAATATATGAGATATTGTATGTATCTATATGAAATAAATGGAGTATAAAATTTATTTATGCAGAATATCACAAAGAGTTAAAGTGTTGCGCGAGATATTTTCGACACCTTTCAGACGCTTGGAGAGGTTCGCTGCGCGCCGAACTGCATCGAGAATCCGGGAATTCTTTCTTGTGATTATGAAAATGGTCGGGGCGAGAGGATTTGAACCTCCGACCTCCTGCTCCCGAAGCAGGCGCGCTACCAGGCTGCGCTACGCCCCGACACAAGTCTCTTGATACGGCGGATTCCGCACCCTCTTATGGCGTATCCCAGCCGTATTTTCCGACCAATTTCACAAAAACGCAGTTCATCAACTCCTCGGGCTCGCCTATTACGCCCGTCCTGGTGGCGCGGCATCGCACGAGGGTCTGCTTCTCCCCCTCCCCCAGGGGCATCACGATGCGGCCGCCGGGGGCGAGTTGCTCGGTCCACGGCGCCGGGACGCGAGCCGCCGACGCCGCGCTGACGATGGCGTCGAAGGGCGCTTCTTCCGGCCAGCCGTAGGTGCCGTCCGCCGTCCAGAGCATATAATTCGTCAGGCCGAAAGAATCAAGCCGCTCTCTGGCTTTCACCGACAACTCGGGCACCCTTTCAATCGCGCGGACGGAGCCGGCGAGCCTCCCGAGAAGCGCCGTAAGGTAACCCGAACCCGCTCCAATCTCAAGCACTTTCTCCCCGCCCCTGAGTTCTAAGGCATCGAGCGTGGCGGCCACCATATAGGGTTGTGAGATCGTTTGCCCGTGTCCTATGGGCAGCGCCTTGTCGGCATAGGCGGTTTCCCGAAATATGTCGGGCGCGAAATGATGCCTCGGCACCTCGCGCAGGGCCTCTATGACGCGGGCGTCCGAGATGCCCCTGGCGATGATTTGATTCTCCACCATATCCTCGCGCGCGCGCCGCCAGCGATTCTCTCTTCTTCCGTTTAATGAAAACGCCAAGATTCCAACCCTTTCATCGCGTCATAATCCGTCAGGTCGAGCCGCAGGGGCGTGATGGAGACCTGGTGGTTCGAGATCGCCTCGAAATCCGTGTCGGGCTCATGCTTCCACCGGAGGCTGCCTCCCCCTATCCAGTAATACTCCCGGCCGCGCGGGTCGATTTTTTCCACGATGGCTTCCTCGTAAATGCGCTTGCCCTGGCGGGTGATTCTCTCTCCCCGGCACTCTTGCGGGGAAATGTTCGGGACGTTGATGTTCAGCAGAACGCCCGGCGCCAGTCCCCGGGATAATACTTCCCTCGCGCCGGCGCGCGCAACTTTTTCCGCCAATTCATAAAGGAGCGTCTCCCCGTCCTCATGGGCGAGAGAGACGGCCACCGCCGGAAGCCCCAGGAGCGTGGCTTCTATCGCGGCGGCCACGGTTCCCGAATAGGTGATGTCGTCGCCCATGTTTCCGCCCCGGTTGATGCCGGAGACGAGAATGTCGGGGCGCTCGTTTTTCAGCAGGCCGTTCAAGGCGAGGTTGACGCAGTCCGTAGGGGTGCCGTCCACGGCGAACCAGTTTTTCTCCAACTCGCTGATGCGCAGGGGGCGATGCAGGCTCAAGGAGTGTCCCGCCGCGCTCTGCTCCCTGTCCGGCGCTACGACTATCAACTCCCCCAGCGGGGCAAGGGCCGCATGCAGGGCGCGTAACCCTTCCGAGTCGATGCCGTCATCATTGCAAAGAAGTATTCGAGCCATGGGCCTTTACGTGCGGGTTGCGGGGCGAGCGCGTCATTTCGAGAAACGATTATGGTCCAGCCGAGGGACCAAAATCAACGCCTCCGGAGGTTTTCTGGGAGGCTTCTATTTGGGGCCATCGCTTGCTATTGTGGAGTCCAAGAATTACAAACGTAGACTGTAGGGTTTCGGGGAGTGCACATGGACGAGAATTCCACGCCCGGGGAAACAGCCGCGCGTGAGTTTCATTTCGAAACGAACGCCCTCCATGCGGGTGCGCGGCCCGACGCCACCACCGGGGCGCGGGCGGTTCCGATCTATCAATCCTCCTCTTTCGTCTTCGACGACGACAAACATGCTGCGGGTCTTTTCTCGCTACAGGATTATGGCTATATCTACTCGCGCATCGGAAACCCCACGACGAGCGCCTTCGAGGAGCGCATCGCCACCCTGGAGGGAGGCACCGGCGCGCTGGCTACGGCCTCGGGTCAGGCCGCGCAGTTCATCGCGCTGTTCACCCTGATGGCGCCGGGGGATGAAATCGTATCCGCCGCCACCCTCTACGGGGGCACCTACACGCAGTTCGACATCACGCTCAGAAAACTCGGTATAGAGACGGTCTTCGTCGATCCGGCCAAGAGCGATAATTTCAAGGCCGCCGTCACGGAGAAAACGCGCGCCATCTACTGCGAGACGATAGGGAACCCGCGCACGAACGTCGCCGATTTGGAGCCGCTGGCGAAAATCGCGAACGAGGCGGGCGTGCCCCTCGTTGTCGACAACACCTTCGCCACCCCCTACCTTTGCCGCCCCATCGAGTGGGGGGCGGACATTATCCTGCATTCGACCACCAAATTCATCGGCGGGCACGGTACGAGCATCGGCGGCGTCATCGTGGATTCGGGGCGCTTCAACTGGGCGAACGGAAAATTTCCGGGCATGATCGACCCCTCGCCGGGCTATCACGGGATGCGGTTTTTCGAGACCTTCGGCGAGTACGGTTTCCTGATGAAGGCGCGCGCGGAGAGCCTGCGCGACATCGGTCCGTGCCAGAGTCCCTTCAACGCCTTTTTGTTTCTTCAGGGATTGGAAACCCTGAGCCTGCGGATGGGACGCCACTGCGAGAACGCGCAGAGGGTGGCCGAATATCTCGCACAGGATTCACGCACCAGTTTCGTGAGCTACCCCGGACTGGCGGATAGTCCCGAGTACGCGAAGGCGCAAAAATATCTGAAGAATGGACAGGGCGCCGTTTTCTCGTTTGGCGTGCGGGGCGGATTCGAGGCCGCCGTTCGCTTCATCAACGCTCTTCAATTGCACAGTCATCTGGCGAATATCGGCGACGCCAAAAGCCTCATCATCCATCCGGCTTCCACGACGCACGCCCAGTTGAGCGAGGAGGACATGAAGGCGGGAAACGTCACGCCCGACCTCATCCGTATATCGGTGGGCCTCGAACACATAGACGACATTCTGTGGGACCTGGATCAGGCGCTCGATGCGGCGACGAGGAGCGCGTGATGGAATTTCCCGCATATCAAGACCCGCACACGATTCGTCATATCCTGCGGAACCATCGCCGCGTGGCGATGGTGGGTCTCTCGGCGAATGAATCGAGACCCAGCTACTTCGTGGGTTATTACCTGCAAAGAATGGGCTTCGAGGTGATTCCGGTAAACCCGAGATACGAGCAGATACTGGGCCAGAAATCCTACCCCGACGTTGAATCGATACCCGATCCTCCCGACGTGGTGGACGTGTTTCGCAGGCCGGATGAAATTTCAGAGGTGGTGGACGAGGTGATGGCGGTCGGCGCCAAATCCATCTGGCTGCAATTCGGCGTGGTGAACGAGGCGGAAGCTCGCCGCGCGAGAGGCGGGGGTATTCTCGTCGTCATGGACAAGTGCATGAAGATTGAACACGGCCGCTTGAGGGGCGGCTTGCATACGGCGGGCATGAGAACCGGTGTCATCACGACGCGCCGGAGCCCGCTTATTTAGTCAGGGATTCGAGAAAGCATGATTTTTCCGTTAGTTAGGGAGCTTGCAAATCCCTGAAAAATCCTTTACATAAATTGTATGCGGTCTGGAGGATCGCCGCCTCTCCACGGGGACCACATGACTCGACTCACGATCCTGATTCTTGGCATTCATCTATTTCCCGTATGGATGGTTTCATCCGCTCAAGCGGAAAACAGATTCCTCGTCGATATGCGGGCTATATCCGGTCAGCCTCAGGTTGTTATTTCGCGCGGAAAGAAAGTCTCTCTCAAAGGCAGACGCCCGATGCTCCCGGGCGATCACATCGTCACGAGCGAGGGTTCCCGGGCGCTCATTCATTTTCGGCGGCGTCCGGGTTGCCGGCTCGTGCTGGGACCAAACAGCTCCTTCAAGCTGATGGGCCTGCAACGGGGCGGCACGTATTTCGCCAAACTGCACAGGGGCACCGTGAAATGCGCCCAATCTTCCTGCGGGCTAAACCTGAGCGTTATGACGCCTACGGGGATGCTGCGCGGCAAGGGGGCTGAATTCGCCCTGAAAGTCTATAACCATCTCACCACCGTGATACTCAAAACAGGGAAAATGCTTCTACTCGTCGGCGGTCAGGTCGTCCCGTTGCGCGAGATGACGCGCACCACGGTTTCGAAAACCGGGGGCCACCGGATCGCCACGATGTACAGCAGCGATTTCGGAATACAGAGCCTCTTCTCCCCCCTCCCCGACATTTCCCCCTCTTCCTCCAAGCGCCGTTTTCGAGACAAATTCATTTCCCCGGCCTCGATGACGCGAAGCCCTTGACGAAAGCCACGCTTAAGCCTTACTACATTGCCTGAGATATCTCTTTCGCCGAAAATTCGGCGCGATTCGGCCCGCCACCCGGGCGTGCCCGGACCTTTTGCGCGGAACATTTCTTTCGGTCGGGGCGTAGCGCAGTCTGGTAGCGCACCTGAATGGGGTTCAGGGGGTCGGAGGTTCAAATCCTCTCGCCCCGACCATTTTATTTATTCACGATGAGCGAATCGGGCATCCCCTGAGGAGACGAAAGGTGGAGCTTGGATTTATCGGCCTGGGAAGGATGGGGAGCGAGATTTGCGCCCATCTCATTCGGGCGGGTCACGAGGTAACTGCTTACGACGTTCGAGAGGGCCCCACTCTCGATGCCGAAAAAAAAGGCGCACGCGCCGGACGCAGTCCCGCGGACGTCGCTTCCCGGGCAGAGGTTATTTTCACGTCCTTGCCGCATCCGAACATATCCCGCGAAGTGATTCTGGGTGAGGAGGGAATTCTGGCCAGTGCGCGCGAGGGCGCGCTCCTGGCGGAGACGAGCACCGTCTCCCCTTCCCTCATCAAGGAACTGGCTCCCCTGGTGAAAGCGCACGGGGCGGAGTTGATGGATGCCGCCGTGAGCGGCGGCGTAAAGGGGGCGCAAGCCGGAACCCTCACGCTGATGGTGGGCGGCGGCGAGGCGGGGTTCAAGAGGCTACAGCCCCTTCTCGCGCATTTTGGAAAGAACATCTTTCATTGCGGCGTATCGGGCATGGGCATGTTGTTCAAGGTCGTGAACAACATGCTCTCCCACGTGAACCTCGCGGCGTTGACCGAGGCCATGTCCCTGGGCGTCGCGGCGGGAGCCGACCCCGATCTGCTCTGCGACGTCATCTCCGTCAGTTCGGGCCGAAGCCGCCAGGTGGAGGACAGGCTCAGAAAACATATCCTGCCGGGAGAATTCACCCCCGGGATGACGACCGACCTCGCGACGAAAGATTCCGACCTGTGCCTCGAACTGGCCCGCGAACTGCGCGTTCCCACTTTCATCGCCAGCGCGACGCACCACGTCTATGAAATGGCGATTCAGAAAGGATACGGAGCGGATGAATACGCCTCGCTCATCAAACTATGGGAAGAATGGCTGGACATCGAGGTGCGCTCTCCCGGCGTAAGGCGGGATTCCTGAAATCCGCTCGTAGAGATGTTCAATGATGCGCAAAAGCCCTCGCCCACCGAGACCTGAAGGATAATGAAATGACTCCCGAAGAAATGTTCGATGAGGCTTTTGGCTCGGCTTTCGAGGATAGAAGAAACCTGATTTCTTTCCTGGAGGGCATCGACCCCGCCCACGTGAACTGGCAGCCTCCCGATGGTGAATGGTCCCTGCACGAGAATCTCGAGCACATCCTTTTGACGGACGATTATTACGCGCGTTCCATCGAAAAGAGTCTCACGGAGGCGGCGGAGTCCGGGTCGTGGGATACGGCTCCCGAGAACCCGCAGAAGATGAGTCGAGAGGCGCTCAGGCGCAGGGAGCAGGGCCGGGTTCCGGCGCCCGATTTTCTCAATCCCAAGGGCGAAGGCGAGTTCCGTGAAATGATCGCTGCCCTCATGCCCAACAGGGAGGCGATTCACCAGATGATGCTTCCCCACCGGGGCACCGACATGAGCCGCTACGTGCACGAGCATTTTCGCTATGGCGACCTCAACATCTACGATCGCATCGTCTACTCGGGAACGCACGACTATCTGCATCAGGACCAGATGACGCGCGTCATCCATGCGCCGGGTTATCCCGGAAGCGTATGACGCACGCCCCCTTCGCGTAGAATCCGCCAATGAGCCACTGGACGATTACGAGGCTTCGGGACGCTTACCGCGCCGGTGAGGTCTCGCCGGTCGAAATCGTCGTCGAAACGCTCGACCTCATCAAGCGATGGAATCTCCACCTCAGAGCCTATTTGCACGTCGGCGAAAGAGGCTTGCGCCGGGAGGCGCGGGAATCGGAGCGAAGGTTTCGCTTCGGTAATGAGCTCGGCCCGCTGGACGGCATACCCGTGGCCTACAAGGACCTCTGCTTTATTCCGGGAACTCCCACGACTTGCGGAAGCGTGATGTTTCAGGACGACCCGCCGCCGGAGACGGCATCGAGCGTCTGGAAACGCCTGGAAGCCGGGGGGGCCGTCAACATGGGAAAACTCAACATGGCGGAACTCGCCATGGGACCGACGGGGCGCAACAAGCATTTCGGAAACCCGCAGAATCCCTGGAAGCAGGGCTATGTCACGGGGGGATCGAGCAGCGGGTCGGGGTGCGCAGTCGCCGGAGGCTTGGCGCTGGCAGCGATCGGCACGGATACGGGCGGTTCCATCCGACTTCCGGCGGCGCTTTGCGGCGTCGTGGGCATGAAACCCACGAATGGCCGCGTGAGCCGGGCCGGAGGCATGACGCTCTCCTGGACGCTGGATACCTTTGGTCCGCTCACGCGAACGGTGGCAGACAACGCCCTGGTGCTCTCCGCCATCGCAGGGGCGGACCCCCGGGATGCGAGCGCGAGCACGCGGGCAGTTCCCGATTACGCCCAAACCCTGGGGGAGGGCATCGAGGGCGTTCGCGTGGGTGTGCTGGAAGGTGTGGAGTTGAGCGGCGTCTCAAAGGAGATGCGGGCGGCTTATACGGGAACATGCGAGGCGCTAGAACGCCTGGGCGCAAGCCTCGTTCCGATGCCGCCTCCTTACGCGGAAGAACTCGAGGAACTCGCCAACACGATTTTCAAATACGAGGCGCTGATGCTTCATGGTGAGCGCCTCGAGAAATACGAGGATCAGGTGACGCCGGAAGTATTCGCGCGTCTGGAAACCGGGCGCGGGATTCATGCAGCCGAATATCGCGCCGCGCAAGCCAGACGCCAGGAGTTGATTCATCACTACGAGGGGAAAGTGTTCTCCGTCGTGGACGCTCTGCTCTCGCCGACGACGCCGGTTCCCGCGCCCTCTCACGCACAGGCGCGCTCCGAGGCGGAGGGGCTGATTGCCTCCCTGACGTGCTTCACGCGCTGGGGCAACACCATAGGCGCGCCCGCGATATCCCTGCCCCGGGGTTTTTCTAAAGACGGGCTGCCACTTGCGGTGCAACTGGTCGGTCCTGATTTCGGGGAGAGCGCGCTGTACCGAATCGCCTACGCTCTTGAAGAGGAAAGCGGGGGCTGGCAAACCTCGCCCACCTTCGAGTCTTTTGATTCGCCTCGGTGAGCAGCCTTGACGTCTCGCTCCTGATATCTTGCTAATTTCGCCTCGTAATCAGCCGGAGTTTTACCCGGCCGATTCGAGAGAGAGCCTCCGGGCAGGACGATTTGTTTTCCATAAATTCCCGAAAACAATTCGATAAAATTCAATAAATTGACGATGTTTTTCGATAAATTGATGGAAAGGCGCACCTGGAATATTAGTTCATCTTTATTCTTGAATACTAATTCTAATTATTTGATATAGAATAATATATCAATATATAATATCTGGATGGAAGCATCACGAAGGGGAATAGCGTACAATCGAAAATTCCTGGATGCGTGACCTCACGAGGAGGGCGGAAGCGGTGAATTTCTACGCGGCGCCATCTTCTTTTTCTTTCTTTTTCTCCCAATCTTTCAAGGACTTAGGGAGCTTATTCTCATTATATTTCTTTATCATGCGGTAGACCTTCCCGCCTTCTCGCACATATAGGAACTCCGAGCCCGCCTTGCCCGCGAACCGGAACGGCCCCCACTTCGCGTGGCGGATATCCTTGCCAGAGAGCTCGACGATAAAGTCTTTGAAATCAGGCGCTTCGCCGGGTTTCGCCTCCCCTTCCCTCTCAAAATCTCTTAAGGCGCTTACGAGATCATTCACGTTGCCGGGTTCGGCCTCTTTCCCCTCGGGAGAGAGGAAGCGCCATCCTTGGCCGAAGCGATCGAGCTTCATGGAGGATGTATCGGGGAAGCGGGCCGTAACTTCAGTAATTTCATCGTCTTTCCCGTAGAGGAGCAAACGCCGTTCACTCAGGAAATAGGACGTTTTCGTAATCTTGTCATAGTCTTCTTTCTTGATGGCGAACAGGCGTTTTTCCCCCTGGATGCGGCCGTACGCTCTTTTCTTGTCCTTCAGATAACGCCCGATAATGAAGGCCTTTTTCTCAAGGGGCCCGTCTTCTTTCTTTTTAAGCCAGAGGGTGTAATGAAGCGGTGCGCCCTTGCCGTCTTCTTGCGTCAGGGCGTATTTCGAGAGGTCATCCCCGGTAGCGTCCACATATTCTATGGAATTGCTCCACTTGATGTCCCATAAAAGGTCATCCACGTGCTTGTGGCGGCCGATGAGCTTTTTTTCTTTTCCATCCGCTCCAGTGAGGTGGAGGGCCCATTTTTTCTTCGCTTTTCGGATGATGTCGAGTTTCCGGGATTTCGATTCAACCAGAAGGCGTTTGATGTGGTCGACGTCATAATCGATGACGGTCTTGTGCCTCATGGAGAATACGGATTTGGGCATATCCTTGAACGTTTTCTCATTGATGAGCATGACGGGGCCACCGGAGAGCCTCCTGGCGTAATAATAAACCTTTGGTTTCTTCTGAGGGCTTTTCGGATCCGGCGCTTCCACCTTTTTATTGCCCAGAATAACCCCGTCTTCGTGCTTTTCTTTCTCTTCCGTGAAGATGCGCACCGTAATTTTGGGTTTATCCAGACCATAGGGAGCGAGATTCTTGGGATTTTCATCAACGAATTTTTGTACCTTGTCCCATTTCAGGGTAGATACGATGCCCTCGGAATCAATGGAGTCAGCCCTGTCTTCGATGGGTTTCTCCAGCGCCCATTCATTTTTGCCCTTTCGAACAACCGTGAAACCATCACCATCCTGAGGTTCGACAATCACCTTGTTGGCGCGCTCAGGCATAATGGGAACAATCGACCTGTCCCGAATACTGAATACCGTTTTATCGAACTTGGCGATGTCGGAAAGCTGGAGGGTGAAAATACCGGGACTCTTCGCCAGCGCAGCATATCGAAATTCACGTGTGGGGGTTCTGTCCCCTATTTGAACGGAAACGTCATCCTTGTCTTTCAGCCCAAATGTGATTTTCATCTTGGGCTTGTCCATTCCGAATTCCGATTTGTCTTTTACGCTTCCGATTCGTCGTCGCTCCCGGAGTTTCGCTGCTGCTTCGAGGAGTTTCTCGACCTCATCAGCATCAACAGCGGCGTCGATGGGTTTAACGAAACGCCACCCTTTCTCCGTTCGGATGATCTGGTAGGGTTCATCTTCTTTCGATACGTCGATGCGTATGAGCGCCTTCTCGTCAATCCCTTTGAGGAGTTTGACCTTTCGCTCCTCGGCGGTACGTTTCTCGGCGGCCCATTTCACGTCATAGACGTAATATGCGCCACCGATGAGCAGCAAAACGAGAAGTAATAAAAGATTTTTCTTGGGGTTCACCGCAGTTGCCTTCTCCGGACGTAGACGGCGGCTCCGATAAGAATGATGAACAAGGGCATCATCCAGACGGTGAACAAGTGAACGAACCTGCCCTCTCCTCCGGCCAATACGAGAGGTTCGCCCGTACGGCTTTTGGGACGGATGGTGATCAGGTCTTTCTCGCCGCCGAGCCAGTTTACGGTGTTGAAGGCGAGATTCGCATTGCCTTGTGCGCCGATGAAAGCATCACTCGCAAAATCAGCATCACCGAAAACGACGATTCGGGCCTCGTTTTTCTTTTCATTTTTCTTCTCGGCCGCGGGTGTTTTCGCGTCGTCTTGAGACCCCTGCCCCTGGGCAAGTTTGTAGAGATCCAGTGTGACGGTGACGGCAGCCCCAATCGGGACGGGGCCTTCTTTTTTGGTCTTCGGATCGAAGGAGAGTTCGCCCTCCTTCAGGGATACGCTCTCGACGGTATAACTTCCCGCTCCCGTTTTCACCAAATCCTCGGAATGCAGCCCCGCTTTGGGTATGCCCGTAGCGGATACATGTCTTGCGGTGGGGAATACCGTAGCCAAACCCTGTAATTGCTTGGTGATGTCGTGCACCCCATAGTTCACTGCAAACGGGGTGACTATATTTCCACCCGCCAAGGCGAAGCGCACCGATTCGGGATCGATGACAAAAGATGGAGGAAGCTTGAAGCCATATCTTTGCAGGAGCGTGGTCAGGCGTCCCGGCTTCGTATCAGGTTCCAGGAAAACAAGAAGCTTTCCGCCGGATTTGATGTAAGCATCGATATACTTGACTTCCACTTCTTCCAACTCTTTTTGGGGCGCCGCGATAATCAACATGCTGGTATTTTCAGGCACGCCTTTTTTTCTTAACAAAAGAAGCTCATCCACCTGGTAGTTGTCATCCCGCATGCCGATGGCGAGTGTCTTCATCACCTCACGTCCTTGACCGGAGAAAAGCCGCTCCCCATGGCCCGTGAGATAATATACGTGCTTTTGTTCGGTTTGAATGGTTTTCAGTATCGCATTGGCGATCGCGTTTTCTGAAAGATTGAATATCTTCTCCGAGCGGAACGTCTTTTTCTTCTCTTTGTCTTTGTCCGCGGAATTCGGTTTGTCCTGTTTCTCGATTTCTTTTTTATCGAAATGATGAATCACGACCAATGTGCCATATGCGTCTACATCATATCTGCGGGCAGTTCGTGGAGAGGCGTCCAGGTCCAGAAAGCGGAAAGTGACTTGTTTCGATGCCCGGGTATATTGTTCCAGAATTTCCGTTACCGCAGGTTGTTCCAGCTTGCGTGCAAAAGCGATGATCTCGATCCGCCTTTTTTCTCTATCGAGTTTGTTCAACAGATTTGTGGTTTTCGCGGACAGGCTGAAGAAATTTCCTGGAGTGATATCCCAACGCTTGAAGTGGTTCACGCTCACGAGTTCAACGACCACCAAAATGGCTGTCACCACGACAACCATCAGGACGACTTGTATACCCGTTCGCGTGGATCGGAGCCGCATGCCGCCTTGGATTTCGCGCCGTGAACTCCACGCCGTATACACAAAGCAAACTATCCCCAGGGCAATGGTGGCGTAAGCCCATTTTGGGGGAGCGGAGAATTGATCATGACCGGCCCAGCCGGAGATGCCAATCAGCAATAAGGTGGCAGAGGCGATGAACAAGTACAGATTTCTGTTTTCCAAGTCCCTACCCTCTCCACCTGTAGTATTCAAGAGATCTGAGCACCAGAAAACCACATAATATGTTGATGTTGACGAGATAGATGATGTCGCGCGTATCGATGATGCCCCGGATGGAATTTCGCAAGTGCATTCCCAATGAAAGATGCCTGAGAATCGAGGCTAACGGAGCACTGGCCGATGCCGCGAGAACATCCATGAGGAAAGTCGCGAGAAGCACCATAAAGGCAACCATGGCCGCGACGATTTGATTCGAAGTCCAAGAACTGGCCAAAAGGCCAACGGAAAGGAACGCCATGCCCGTCAATAGTAATCCGAGATAGGCGGAGGAGATGATGGTCCATTCCACCTTGACGAAAGCGCTCAGAATAATCGGATAGACGAGAGTAATTGCCAGCATGACCAGGTAGATGGATAAAACGGAGAGGTATTTACCGGCAAACATCTGCCCGTTGCGCAGCGGAAAAGTGAGCATCAACTCCATCGTGCCCTGCTTTTTCTCTTCGCTGAACAGACGCATCGTCAGCAATGGCGCGACGAACATGAGGATGACCGTGACGCTGGAGAAGACCGGCTCGAGAACGGCCGAAGTTGGCGTGATGTTGTATTGCGCTGCGGCTTGGGGGTTTCTGGCCAACTGCATAGAAACGGCGGCATAGGTGAGAAATGCGCCGGAATAGAATATGCCCATCAATACCGTCCATGCCGCGAGGATCACGTACGCGATGGGCGAGAAGAAAAACGAGGCGAGTTCTCGTCGGCATATCCAAAAAGTGTTACGCATTTACAGTTACCTCATCGTGTTTTCGCTCCCCGCTGACGATACGAACGAAAAGATCTTCCAGCGTTAGTCTTACCTGCCGAATTTCAGTGAGTTTTCCCTCCGCCGCGGATACGGCGGCGACCAGATCGGAGCGAATGTCATCGCCCGCTTTTGCATGCACCTCGAAATGCGCCTCTTCTCCCGTTGATGTGCCGAGCAGTTCTACGCGCTCAACCCCTGATACCATTTTCATTTTGTCGGATAAAGTTCCAACGCCTCCGGTTGCCGAAACGCGTATGGTCGAATCCGCCTGTGCGTTCGCCGCCAGCGTATCGAGCGCACCCTCGGCCGCTACCTCGCCTTGATGGATAATGACGACACGGTCACAGACCATATTCACCTCAGGCAGAATGTGTGTGCTCAGGATGAGGGTGCGATTGCCCTTGAGTTCTGAAATTAAATTCCGTATTTCCACGATCTGCGCCGGGTCGAGACCTGAAGTGGGCTCATCGAGAATCAACACAGGCGGGTCGTTCACCATTGCTTGCGCCAAACCGACGCGTTGGCGATATCCTTTCGAGAGATTGCCGATGAGGCGGTTGGCGACATCCACAAGCCCGCAACTGCCGACTACCCTTTTGATGCCGGCTTCTTTCTCCGCACCGCTCATGCCTTTCATAGACGCTACAAAATTCAAATAAGCTCTTGCAGTCATATCTCCGTACAGCGGGTTATTTTCCGGGAGGTACCCCAGATTTTTCTGCGCTTCCAGTGGCGATTCTGAAACATTGATGTTTGCCACCCAGGCCGAGCCGGAGCTAGGAGGCATGTAACCCGTCAAAATGCGCATGGTCGTGGATTTTCCAGCGCCGTTAGGGCCGAGGAATCCCAGCACCTCTCCTTCTTCGACCTGGAAGGATATATCCTTCACTCCCCGAAGATTGCCATAATATTTTGTGAGGTTTTCAACTCGTATCAACGAAGAACTCCTTAAAAAATCTATGCAAAATCATTCGCTGGCGTCCAAGCCGTTCTTCTCTTCTGAAATATCAAGTTGACCGAGGCGGTTGTGTGTTTAAAAACATCCCGAGAACTTCAGGGATGAATGAGATAAACAGTTAAATTCATTATTTATCAATATCTTGGCACTCGCCGATACTGAGTGCCAAGGTAAGATAATCACTTGGCCCTTTTTTGTCAACTATATTCGAATACATTTCTCCCTCTCGCTGGAATGGCGGGAACGACACTGCCATCAATTCTTCGTCCGCAGATCGCCGCGGATGGCCGCTTTCTTCAAAATGGCGGGAACATTCAATATCGCAGGCCCATCGAATCGTAACGATATTTCTATGTCTTCCCCCTTGTTTAAGACGTGTTCCCTCTCTCCGTCGAAGGCCAGCACCCGATCTCCGGGCGCTCGAAAGTGGACGCTTTCTCCGACTTTGATTATCTCGTGTTCCTCCACGAGGGCAGGGGCAACCTGCCCGGGCCCGACAGGAGAGAGGAGGAGACGTTTGGTTTTGTTATTCACTCCGAGCTTCAACCACAGTCCCACGGGCTCGTGTGGTTCGATCGGGCGCAAACTTGCGCCCAATGAAGAAAGTCCCAAACGCCCGGGTTCACTTCTCGTCAATGCGAGTGAATCCACTCGCCTTACATCCCAAATCGCACGAGCCCCGGAGAACGATTCCTTGGTGATGGCGATATCCACCAATGCGCTTTCGGCGTCACCATTCAGGTTCACATGAAGCTGCTTCGTCGCTTTTTTCTCACTTCCATAGACTCTGGGATGAAGCGCATATAAACCCGCGGCCATGCCGGCGACGGTCCCCTCCCATGCAAAGGGAAAGGCATTGTTCGTTCCGGTTGACAAGGGGATCAGGGGAGTTTTTCCACACCCTTTGGCGACGGCGCGACAAGTGCCATCGCCTCCCAGAACAACAATGCATCGAACGCCGAGTTCGTTGAGTTTGCGAGCCGCTTTGGTGGAGTCAGCCGTTTCTCCCCTGGCATCCACTTCAAAGAGTTCCGCGTTCGAGGTTTTGTTGTCGTGTTGAAAGCCATCTATTGCGGCGGCGCCTAAAGAGCCTAGATCGTTGAACATCAATATCTTGTCTAGGCCCATTGCGACAAGACCCACCATCACGCGGCGAAGCATCAAAACCTTTTCGTTGTTGCTGAAAGAACTTGCCAGCGCCACCAGTCGCCGGATGTCTTTACCTGATTGCGGGTTTGCTATAATTCCAACGCTCGCCACCACTTCTCCTTCGTTCCTCTTCCAGGTGAGAACAACTGGATTCATGTAGAATCAAGAGTACATGGGATGAACGGAAAGGGCGATGCGTCAGCCATATTTTATCCCACTTCTCGATGAGATGAAACGCCGACATGAAATCGACAAGCCGAAGATCCCTTAAGAGAGAGGCGCGCGCCATTTTCCGGGCCGGGCTCGATGCCGTTCATGCCGGTGAGGCTGTTTCGCGACATGTGAAAATAGAGAAGGAATGTAACCGGGAGTTTCTCGTTTGCGGCAAGCAAAGAATTTCCCTCGACG
Source organism: bacterium (assembly GCA_965218735.1). Taxonomy (GTDB): domain Bacteria; phylum UBA8248; class UBA8248; order UBA8248; family UBA8248; genus Bin107. The sequence continues at coordinate 545,184 of CBDCMA010000008.1, forward strand.
AAACGGAGCGAATCATCGTTCTGGGGGCGGGAAAAGCGAGTTCCCAAATGGCGCGCGCGCTTGAGCGTCGCCTCGGAAACCGGATTGCGGGTGGCGCCGTCGTCACCCAGTATGGCCATGCGGAAAGATGCAGGCATATCGAAATTCTCGAAGCCGCCCACCCTGTTCCTGATATTTCCGGCGTGGAAGCCTCCCGAAAAATAAAAAAATGGGCCGCCGCCGCCCAAAAAGAGGACATGGTGATATTTCTGCTCTCCGGCGGTGGCTCCGCTCTTATGCCCTCGCCCGCACCCGGGGTTTCTCTTGCGGATAAACAATCCGTCACGACTTCGCTGCTGCAAGCAGGCGCTCCCATAGAGGCTCTCAATTGTGTGCGGAAGCATTTATCCGATTTGAAGGGCGGGAATTTGGCCAGAAAAGTTTTTCCGGCCCGCATGAATGTTCTTTTGGTTTCTGATGTGATCGGTGATCCCCTTGACGTCATCGGCTCGGGCCCTGCTGCGGGTGATTCATCCACATTCGCTGAGGCAAAAGCGTATTTGCAGCGCTATGGTGTATTTCGCGAAATACCGGAAGCAATCCAAAAAAGGATAGAGGCTGGTTGTCAACAAGAGATTCCGGACACTCCTGCACCTGGAGATAAAATATTCAGACGTGTGAACCACCATATCGTGGCGAACAACAAGATCGCCCTTGAGGCAGCATATAACAAAGCAGAATCAATGGGTTACGCTGTCGAGATGCGAACCACTTCACTCAGCGGCGAGGCCAGTCAGGCAGGTAAATCCATCGCCGAAGACGCCAAGAGGATTTTAGGGGACTCTCGCAAAAAACACGCGCCGACATGCCTGCTGTATGGCGGAGAAACAACGGTGCAAGTATTGGGAGACGGCCTGGGAGGCAGGTGTCAGGAACTCGCTCTTTCTTTCGCCATTGAAATTCGTGGTTACAAAAATGTCTGTCTTCTCGCCGCGGGCACCGATGGGAGAGATGGTCCCACGGAAGCGGCCGGTGCGATCGTCGATGGAAGAACCGCAAAAATAACACAAAATCAAGGACTTGACCCGAATGTTTTTTTGCGCAATAATGATAGTTACAATTATTTCCGCCGCCGTAGAGCGTGTGTGTTCACCGGGCCGAGCGGAACCAACGTGATGGATTTGATGATTGTGTTGGTGAATTAAGATTGGCGCTTAAATCTCATCGGTTATCCGTGACACCACGGTTCGCCCAATCGACGAGATAGTCCATAGGATATGGTGTTATGAAACATGTCCACGTGGCCATTCTCGCCATACTGGCGATCTTTGTGGCCCTGCAATGTCCCGATTCCGCTATCGCCCAAAATAAGAAAGTCATCCTGACGGACGCCACCTTTAGCCCTACCCCTCCCACTTCCAGGAAATTGCCAAAAGGTTGGGCGCTCAAGGTATGGCACGGCAAGGCCGACATTCGACTGATTCAGGAGGAAAACCAGGACGCGAAAGTGCTTCGGATGAGAAGCAAAAAGGCATCCGTTTCGATCCATCGGGAGGTGAAGCTGGACCTCAAGAAGTTTCCTTTTCTCTCATGGAAATGGAAAGTGACGAAACTTCCCAAAGGCGCGGATGCACGAAATGGCGAATCCGATGATCAGGCGGCCGGCATTTATGTCGTGTTTCCCCGGTTTCCCAGTTTCATCAACAGCCAATTGGTCGGGTATGTCTGGGAAACGAGCGCGCCCGTGGGGTCGACTCTCAAAAGCCGGAAGAATCCAATGGTCCATTACATCGTCGTCAGAAGCGGCATGGATGATCTCGACAAATGGATAACCGAGAAACGCAACGTGATGGATGATTACCGGAGAGTATTCGGTTCTGAGGCCCCGAAAGTTGGTGGCATTGCATTGATGATAGACACAGACGACACCCTTTCGGATGCGGAAAGCTATTTTGCGAGAGTCGAATTCAACGGACGGCCTTCAAGGGTTTCCACTGATGATGGATATGACCGCCTCGCCAGAGTAATCGACTCCACGAATAGGGCCTACGAATAATAAAGAGCTTACGCGTTCGTTCTCTTTGTTCTTCGAGGACGAATTTTGCAGTGCGAATGTGGGAGTAACGACAAGAAATCGCAGCGATGACGTCATGCCAGTCGAGGAAACGATAGCCTGAAATCACGGTATTTCGAACAATTACGAATATCGCCGAACCATGCCGCTCCTTGCTTCGCTTCACCTACTTGTCTGAAAAGATCATAATAAGAAGGCGCGTCTGGCCGGAGAGTCATGGTTGCCTCTCTGTTCGTGGGACATTCTTGTATGGAAAATGAGCATGAAGTGACTCGCCTGAATCGAGGTTTTCTAACAAGTGCCTGACAACCAAAATTACGTCGGTTTTGATCTCGGGGGCTCCTCTCTCAAGGCAGCGTCTTTCAACCTGGATGGAGTATTGCAAGAGAGTTGCTCCGTGGATACGAAAAAGTGCCGGAAAGCGGGAGATTACCGCGATTTATTTGAAGATGCGGCTGAATCACTCTCATCGAACAAGTGTCCAAGAGGCATCGGCGTTGCCGTTGCGGGTGTACTTGATTTGAGTACGGGGAGAATAGTCGACTCTCCCAACCTGCCCGCTCTCCGTGGGGTTAGCCTCCTGGCGATACTGAAAGATGTGTTTTCCCCTGCCCCGGTCCATATGATGAACGATGCGAATGCCGCTGCATTGGGAGAGTATTTCGCGGGTGCGGGCGTAGGCTACCAGAGCATGTTCATGATGACGTTGGGTACCGGCATCGGTGGAGGTTTCATTCAAAATGGAGAGATATGGCGGGGTGCATCCGGAATGGCGGGAGAAATCGGCCATATGATCGTCGAAAAAAACGGCAAGCCATGCACTTGCGGCTCCCGAGGATGTCTGGAGGCCTACTTCTCGGGCTGGGCCCTGGAAAGAGATGCGAAGGCGTATGCGGCGCGACATCGAGGTTCTGCTATTGCATCGGCTGATGAGATATCACTGCTCTTCTTGTCCGAACTTTCCGGCTCCGGCGACCATGAGGCGAAATCAATATGGGAAAATGGTGGCCATGCGCTTGGCGTAGGAATCGGCAACATCATGAATTTGCTGAATCCTGAATGTATCGTTCTCGCGGGAGGGCTGATGAACGCGAAAGACCATTTTTTGCCGAGCGCCCAGAAGACCTGGGAGGAGAATTCTTTCGAGCAGGCGAGTAGCTCATCAAAAGTATGTAGGGGCGAATTAGGACTATGGGCGGGCACCAGGGGCGCTATTCAGCCTTTTTTGCAGTAACCGAGACAGTAAGATTTGCAAATTGTTTTACTCCCTCCTTGATTTTCTGCTTCATCAGGATTCAAAAAAATCTCATTTTTCTTCTTGACAAACAGGAAAATATAAGCAACACTGTTAATTGCAATTAACTTTATTGCTTTACATTAACAGTGTGAGGTTCAATTTCGGAAGGAATTTACACCATGACTCCACAGCCACAACATTCCCACGGTTCCCTCTCGCCAAGTCTGGAGCACTATCTGCGCGCCATATTCGAACTTCAAGAGAGCAAGGGTTATGCGCGCGTGACGGACATCGCCTCCATGCTGGGTGTGGCGAAGCCGGCTGTTTCAGTAGCGGTAAAGACACTTCGTTCCAATGGGTTTGTATCTCATCGTGTATACGAAAGCATACTCTTGACGGAAGAAGGCGCAAAACGGGCAAAAGGCGTGTCGGGCAAATTCTCTATTTTAATGCACTTCCTCGCAGACGTTTTGGGAGTGGAAGAAGAGCAAGCCTTTGTCGACGCCTGCGTTATGGAGCATTACGTGAGCGGGAACTCTATAGACAGGTTTCTCGATCTGCTACGCTTTTTCGAAGAGCCGGGTAATCAGGAAATTTTGGAGAAATTCCATCAGTTTCGCCGCTCATGCGAAAGCGTCGATACCTGTCCGACATGTTCTTACCATTGCGATATCAGCGTCATCGATTTCGACGATATGTCTAAAAAAATAAAGCAATCCAAACGACGAGTTTGATTTTTTGATGAATTTTTGTTTCCCGGCTCGCTCTGAAGCCGAATTCACGCAAATGGACATGTGGCCGACACCCTTGAACAGGAGATAGAATCAATGGTTGAGGTATTGAATGGAGCAAAACGTGTGAGGTTATGCCTTGGTATTTCCCTGCTTGTTGTTTTGGCTGCGCTCTCCATCGGCAAAGCTACGGCGGGAGCAGAAGAGGTTGTAAACCTCTACTCTTACCGGCAGCCTTTTCTCATCAAACCGATCCTGAAAGCGTTCACCGAAAAAACGGGTATCAAGACCAACATCGTCTTTGCGAAAAAAGGCATGTTGGAAAAAATCAAGGCGACGCCGGGAGCAGCGGATGCGGTGCTGACCGTGGATATCGGTCGTCTGCACGACATGGACGAAGCCGGATTGCTGCAGCCGGTGAAATCAAAAGTGTTAGAACAGAATATCCCCTCGCCCTATCGCCATCCCAAGGGGCATTGGTTTGGTCTCACGCTGCGTGGGCGAGTCATCTACGCCAGCAACAAGCGTGTAAAGCCGGGTGAAATTACCCGCTATGAGGATTTGGTAGACCCGAAATGGAAAGGCCGAATTTGTACGCGCTCGGGAAAACACGTCTACAACGTATCCTTGTTCGCATCCATGGTGGCCCATTTGGGCGAAGCTGAAGCCAGGAAATGGTTGCTTGGCTTGAAGGCCAACCTTGCCCGTAAGCCCAGCGGCAACGACCGTGCACAAGCGAAAGCCATTTACGCAGGACAATGCGACCTCGCTTTGGCCAACACGTATTACATGGCGAAAATGGCTACGAACAAGAAAAAGAAGGTTCAGCAAAAATGGGCGAAGGCAATATACATCGTTTTCCCGAATCAAAAAGATCGAGGCGCGCACGTGAACATCAGCGGCGCCGCCGTCACCAGACATGCGAAAAATTCGAAAAACGCGATTCGCCTCATCGAATTTTTGAGCGATGAACATGCGCAAAAACTGTATGCCGACCAGAATTATGAATATCCATTGAAAAAAGGTGTGAAAATCCATCCGTTGGTCGCATCGTGGGGGAAATTCAAGGCCGACACCCTCAATTTGGCCAAGGTGGCGAATCAGAGGGCTCTCGCTTCCAAGCTGGTCGACCAGGTGGATTACAATAACTTCAGCCCGAGCAATTAGCTGCTAGAATCAAGACCCCAAAAGTCTTAATATCCTCGTCACGGATACAGGGCTTTTGGGTTCTTGGTTTTTATAAAAAGATTCCGAGAATTGATTTTATTTGAAGTAAATTTCGTAGTTGGTATGGTATGAGTGCAGGTGTTGGATTGAACATAGACGCCTCCCCGAGGCGTTTGACTAAATGGTTTCAAATAGATTTTTGGACGAGCGGAACCCTTCTGCTCGCATTTTTCATAGCGGCTCCTCTCCTGTCGGTAGGCATTCTCGCCCTTAGGCCTAGTGGCGACATCTGGCATCACCTGCTCACGACCGTATTGTCGCGCTATGTAATGACGACCCTCGGCCTGATGTTGGGAGTGGGCATTGGCACACTGCTCATCGGGACGTGCACCGCATGGCTGGTAACGCTATGTCGGTTCCCAGGGCGACGAATTTTTGAATGGGCGTTGCTCTTACCCCTGGCAATGCCCGCATATGTCGTGGCCTATGTATATACCGACGTTTTTGAATTTGCAGGCCCGGTGCAGGAGCTACTGCGAGACGTCTTTGGGTGGGAATCAAGCCGAGACTACTGGTTTCCGGAAATCCGTTCTCTTGGCGGCGCAATTTTCGTGATGACGGCTACCCTTTATCCATATGTCTACCTGCTCGCGCGCGTGGCTTTCATGCAACAATCGGTTTGTATATTAGAAGTGAGTAGAACTTTGGGTAAAACCGCTTGGCAAAGTTTTTTTTCTATTGCCCTACCCTCGGCACGCCCATCCCTCATCATCGGCGTGAGTCTTGTTCTGATGGAAGCTTTGAACGATTTTGGAACGGTTGATTTCTTCTCTGTGGAAACGCTCACGGCCGGAATCTTTGACGTGTGGCTCAACCTGAACAACATTTCAGGCGCTGCTCAACTTGCCGTTGTCGCCCTATGCTTTGTCTTGCTTCTCTTATGGGCGGAGAAAAAATCGCGCAGCAATCAAAGGTTTCATAATACTTCCACCAAATATCAGGCCCTTCCAAGTTACCAATTAAGAAGTGCAAAGATGTTTGGTGCGGTGATTTTATGTCTGCTACCGATTGGATTTGGGTTCATTTTGCCATCATGTGTTTTGGGCTATTACGCCTGGGGTTTTTATGAAGAAAGCATTTCACGTGATTTTTATTCTATCCTTTCAAACAGCCTGGTTTTGTCATCACTCAGCGCAGTCCTATCCGTGTTAGCAGGTATTTTTCTGGCGTATGGCGTACGTCTAAAAGAAAACACGCTGCTTAAATCAGCTGCAAGGTTCGCCAGCATTGGGTATGCCGTTCCAGGTGCAGTTCTCGCCGTGGGTGTTCTAATCCCTATGGGAAAGGTGGATGTCGCCATCCAGGGATTTCTCAGAAATGCTTTTGGTATCTCCATAGGTCTGCTCTTTAGCGGCACAATCGTCGCGGTCACCTATGGATATCTGGCTCGTTTCCTGGCGCTTTCATATGGCACGCTAGAAGCCAGTCTGATGAGAATTACGCCTAATATGGATGGCGCCGCTCGCACACTGGGCATGGGGCCCGTCAGAACCCTCAAACGTATTCATTTGCCCATGATCCGTGGCGGTATTCTAGCCGCGGGCATACTGGTGTTTGTTGATACGATGAAAGAACTTCCCATGACGATCATATTGCGTCCGTTTAATTTTGAGACTCTCGCCACGCATGTTCACCAACTGGCCTCGGATGAACTTTTGGAAGAAAGCGCGCTGGGATCTTTAAGTATAGCGGCGGCAGGATTGTTGCCTGTAATCTATTTGAGCCGCACCATTCGGGGGTCACGCCCCGGAGGAGAAAATAAGGATACTGGTGTAAATGGCCAAGCTCGAGCTTGAAAATATATCGCATTCCTACGGGGCGAAAGAAGTTGTTGAGGATTTGTCCTTCACCGTTGAAGCGGGTGAAGTCGCATGTCTGCTGGGACCTTCCGGATGCGGTAAGACAACGTTGTTAGGCTTGGTGGCCGGGCTTGCCCCGCTACAGTCGGGAGTAATTCGTCTCGACGAAAAGGTCATATCGGAACCTGCGAGTGGAATCGAGACGCCGCCGGAAGAGAGAAATGTGGGATTCATGTTCCAAGACTATGCCCTTTTCCCTCACTTGGATGTTTTCCACAACATCACCTTCGGTCTCAAAAACCCTTCGCCCGAAAAATTGGCCGAAATACAAAGAGCCATGATCCAAATGGACATCGTAGAATTGACAGACGCTTATCCCCACACTCTGTCGGGCGGCCAACAGCAGCGCGTTGCTCTTCTTCGAGCATTGGCGCCCCTCCCGCGTCTTCTTCTTTTAGACGAGCCATTTTCTGGGCTTGACATCAGCCTGCGAGTTCAAGTGCGCGAGGATATGCTGAAACTGATAAAACAAATGGGCGTTACCACGTTGATGGTCACGCACGACCCCCATGAAGCGATGTATATGGCTGACCATATTTTGGTCATGCGAAATGGAAAAGTGGAGCAAAGCGGCTCGCCGCGCGAAATTTATCAATTTCCTGCTACAGAATTCGCCGCTCGTTTTGTCGGGCAGACGAATATTTTACAAGGCATCATTTTGTCGACCAATTATGATGAGGTGATGACTACCATCGGGGCCGTGCCATGCCTCTCCATGAGAGACCTTGCATTCGGTACGGATGCTTTCATCTCCATTCGCCCCGAGAGTTTTGAAATCGACCCGAACGGTCCCTTTTTAGCGAAAATTTGCAGCATTCGCTATGGCGGACAGTCGATGTTGTTGGAAGTCGAAATGATCGATGAAATCGGCAAAGGACACCGGCTGAAAATGCGCGTGCATCCCAATTTGAGGATAGATGTCGGCGAAGAGATAAGATTTCGTATCATGCCGGATTTTGTTACAGTAATTGAGGATCCGCTCGATGGCTAGCTGCTTTTCGTAACAACTCACCTATAGCATTTAGGTACTCCAGATTTTCAAGGTCAATGACTACCGCCATTAAAGTGTTTGCTTCTCCTGGCGAGAGACTACGCTTGGCATTGTCCTTGAATTTTTCATAAATATCTTCATCCGTGAGTGGATTTTCAGCGCACCCTCTTTGATATTTTTCCTCTTCGATGAAGGTAGTCCCATCCACAAGCCGAACTTCTACAACGCCCGGGAAATATTTCGGGAAATCTTGTGTATCATCCTGGGCGTAGGAGACCTTGCCTGCGATGGCAAGTACCGCGGGGTCTGCTATAGCGTTTTTTTTAAAATCATCCACTCCACACCTGCCCCTCACGAAAATACTCGCCAGGCAATACGGCAAAGAAAATTTCGCATCGTATTCACTTCTCGGTTTTCGCTTTATCTCGATCGGGTCAAGCACAAGATCAATGGCACCTTTGGCAGCGTGACATATGAGGCTTCTGATTTTCGTGTGATGAATTTTCTCGCGCTCTTTGAGGCGTAGTCCAGCATCTAAGAACGCATGAATCACATGACCACAGGGATAGGGTTTGAAGCCAATAGCCAAAGTTTCCCAAGTTTCGCCCAGCCCTCGTGTGAGCGCTTCGATCTCGAATTCCTCATCACCAAGGTGGCTCTTGAGCAAACCGAATCTGCCCTCGAATACTGTTTGGGGGCCAGCAAAATCCTCTCCTGCCAGGATTGTGGAACAAATAGCACCGTGTGCCGCCCAGCCCGGATGAAGTGCTTTTACGGGGCTACCGTTCTCCAGGTATTCAAAGAGCCCGGCAGCCATGCTTCCACATATCCCAAGCGCCCAACTCATTCTTTCCGCACTCAATCCACACTGAAGGGCATACGCGATAGCGGCGCCAAAAGATCCGGCGATTGCGGTCATATGGAAGCCTCTGGCATGGAATCTGCCGGGGGCCGCCAGGCCGATCCTGATTTCCGACTCGAACCCGGCCACGCAGGCCCGAATGAAATCTTGTCCTGTTGTCTGGAATGCTTCCGCTCCTGCCAAAGCCGCTGGTACGACCGACGCCGCGGTGTGGACGATCGATTTCGCGTGTGTATCATCAAAATCCAGAGCATGTCCCAGCGCGCCGTTCAAAAAGGCTGCGTTTGCCGCGGGCATTCGAACTTTTTCACCTACCGCGCTGCAAGGGCCGAATTCATAGGAGGCACCTTCCCTGTCCGGAATCTTTCCAGTCATACCATTCGCTACGGCTCGCAGGGGCGCGTCAATTTCCGTGGAGCGAGATGCAAGAGCAATGCCTATGAAATCAAGGATCAATAGTTTAGCCCGGTGGACCACTTCCGGGGGGATATCAGGGAATTGCAAGGAGTGGGAAAATTGGCATAATGCTTCATTTGGCGTCAATGACACGCTATTTCACTCCTTGCAGAACTTTTGGAAATACATCCTCGGCCATCATCTGCATTGTTTCCAGGACAAGCGATTGAGGCATCCCTGGCCATTGAATGCTCATGATGAGGTGATTGATGCCGAGCTCAGCCAGTTCCAATATGCCCTCTGCAACTTCATCTGGTGAGCCGAGAATGAACCTGTTTTCCAGTAAATCATCGAACTGCTGTCCCAGATTGTCATCTCCTTCAGGCATGGCTTTATCTTGGCCCCACCGGTGATATTCACGATATTTTATTTCGAGATAGGGTTTGCTGATCCGGATGGCTTCCGCCCGGTCCTTTGCGACAAACATCTCACGCCGCATCGGAAATTCATTTGGAAAAGGTTTGCCGAGTTCGTCGAGCGTCTGGCGGTAAAGCTCGATTTGGCGTTTGGTCGTGTCGAGGCGATTATGCGGGTTCACATAGTAGCAATCGCCCAACCTGGCCGCACGGCGTATCCCTGCGTCACTGTTCGCCCCAATCCAAATGGGGGGATGTGGCTTCTGAATGGGTTTTAGAGGGCACGATGCGTCGGTTAATTCGAAGTGAGAGCCTTTCATCGACACTTTCTCTTCCGACCAAAGTCGCTTGATAGCCTCTAGGTTCTCCTTAAGACGTTTCACCCTCTCCTTTTGGGTTGTTCCGAATCCCCGGAATTCCACCTCCCGATAGCCGAGCCCGGCGCCAAAAATGAGTTTCCCGCCTGACATCACGTCAATCGTTGCCAATTGCTCAGCCATGTCCATTGGCTTATGGAGAGACAATAGCACGATGCCTGCATTGAGCCGCAGCTTCGGTGCTTCCGCGCTGATGCGAGCGAGAAAAGGCAATTGTTGAAAATCCTGAAGCGGATACGCGCTATAGTGATTCCCTTTGGTGATCGATACAAATCCTAATTCTTCTGCTCTTCTTGCTTGTTCCATCAGTTCATGGAAACGAGACTGCATATTATCTTCGAGGGTGAATTGACCTCTGAGCATTATGCCAAATTGCATTTTTATCCCTTCGTTATGAGAAAATTTTTTCACTTTGTATTGAGCGAACGAGTCAGCAAGATAACGATGACCGCCTTTATAGAAACAGGCCTGCAGGATGCTATTGCAAAGATATCCGGCGCTATGATTTTCCGTGGCAATATTTGTATTTTTTGCCGCTGCCGCAGGGACAAGGCTCGTTGCGTCCGACCTTGGGCGTGGCACGTCTTACAGGGCTAGCTGTTTGTATTACCTCTCCTCCGAGGTCATCGCCGAACCCCGTCGCATCCACATGGGAGAATACCATTTCTTGTTCATGCCGCGACTCTTCCAATGCGATATCTTCATCCGCAATATCCAGCCGGTACATATAGAGAACCGTCTCCGCTTCAATTCTTTCTGTCATCGTTCCAAACATGTCGAACGCTTCTTTTTTATATTCATTCAAGGGGTTCACCTGCGCATAGCCCCTCAACCCGATCCCCTCTTTGAGTTGTTCTATGTTGCTTAGATGGTCTTTCCATTGCGTATCCAGTATCTGGATATAAATGAGTTTCGTGAGCTCGAGAACATTTTCAAGGTCAAAATCACGATATTTTTCGTCTAAAACAGCCTGTATGAGACCATGAATCCTTTGGAAAAATTGATCCCTCGGCTCCTCTTCTATATCCACCACCCTCGGCTCGGAAGCTGAAAAAATGATTTTTTTCCCCTCTACCGTTCCTGGGATGCCATATTGGCTTTCCACGGCGCCCGCGAATGCTTCTATATCCCAATCTTCAAAATGTTCTGACTCCGGCAAATGCAAGTCGACGACCGAGTCGAGGATCGTAGATGCGATTTCCTTAACTTGGTCGAGCACATCGGTGGATTCCAAAATTTCCCGCCGCATCGAATAGATGACCTCGCGTTGTTTATTCATCACGTCATCATATTCGAGAAGATGCTTTCTCATCTCGAAATGATGCGCTTCAACACGTTTCTGGGCATTCTCGATGGCGCGCGTCACCATCTTCGCCTCAATGGGCACACCTTCTTCCATACCTAATTTTTCCATCAAGCCTTTGATTCTGTCGGAACCGAAAATGCGCAACAAATCGTCTTCAAGGGAAAGGAAGAATCGAGAACTTCCAGGATCCCCCTGCCTCCCTGAGCGGCCACGGAGTTGGTTGTCGATGCGACGGCTTTCATGCCGCTCGGTGCCCAATACGTGAAGACCGCCCGATTTCACTACTTCATCATGCTCTGCTTTGCAATATGCTTGAAAATCCTTCAACGCCTCTTCGTATTCAGGCCCTTCGTTCGTGTTCGTTTTAGATGAGGCGAGAAACTCTGGATTACCACCAAGAAGGATGTCCGTTCCCCGGCCCGCCATATTGGTCGAGATAGTGACAGCTCCTTTGCTCCCTGCCTGGGCGATAATTTCGGCTTCCTTGCTATGGTTTTTTGCGTTAAGCACGTGATGCGGAATACGCTTTCTCTTGAGAATCGAGGCGAGTCTTTCACTTTTTTCAATATTGATAGTACCCACCAAAACCGGTCTGCCACTTTTGTGACATTCAATTATCTCATCGACGACGGCATCCATCTTTTCTCTTTCCGAGCGATACACCACATCAGGATATTCATCGCGAATCAATTCACGGTTCGTCGGCACAATGGCTACATCTATTTTGTATGTCGAATTGAACTCCGCCGCTTCGGTATCCGCCGTACCCGTCATGCCTGCCAATTTCTTGTAAAGCCTGAAATAATTCTGGAATGTGATAGTCGCCAAGGTCATATTTTCTTCCTGAACCTTGACGCCCTCTTTCGCCTCGAGCGCCTGGTGCAAGCCATCGCTAAAACGCCGGCCGGGCATCATGCGTCCGGTGAATTCATCGACGATGACGACCTCGTTGTCCTTCACCACATAATCAATGTCTTTGGTAAACAGGACATGCGCCTTGAGCGCCTGTTCCACATGGTGCAGCACCGTGATGCTGTTCATGTCATACAAACTTTGGTCGTTCGCCATGATGCCGGAGCGGCGCAGAAGTTTTTCGGCTTCATGCCCGCCCGCTTCTTTTAGATTCACCGTTCGGCTTTTTTCATCGACGATTAGATATTCATATTTTTTCTTACTGACGATATCTTTGCCGCCCTCGACATATCCATCGTCTTCTTCCTCGTTATCTTCTTCAACAACCCCTTGTTGTTCCTTTAGTAGAGGGCGTATCACACGGTTCACAACGCCATACATGCGCGTGGCTTCATCTGCTGGTCCGCTGATGATGAGAGGGGTTCTGGCTTCATCGATCAGTATGCTGTCCACTTCATCCACAATGGCGTAATTCAACTCGCGCATGACGCAACTGCCGGGCTCAAACTTCATGTTATCTCTCAAATAGTCGAATCCGAACTCATTGTTGGTGCCATACGTAATGTCACAGGCATAGGCTAGGCGGCGTGCATCATCATTCATTCCATGCTGAATGCATCCGACAGTGAGCCCAAGCGCCCTGAAAAGACGACCCATCCATTCGGAATCGCGACTCGCGAGATAGTCGTTCACAGTAACGATGTGTACGCCCTTGCCCTCTAAAGCATTCAAATAGGCTGCAAGTGTGGCAACGAGGGTTTTACCCTCCCCGGTTTTCATCTCGGAAATTTTTCCGTTGTGGAGAATCATGCCCCCGATGAGTTGAACGTCGAAATGCCGCATCTGGAGGCGACGCCATCCCGCTTCACGCACCAAAGCGAACGTTTCCGGTAAAATATCATCCAATGTTTCACCGGCAGCGAGACGCTCTTTGAAGCGTTCTGTTTCTTCACGCATCTGTTCGTCGGTCATCTCTTGAACGCGGGGTTCGTGAGAATTAATCTCTGCTACTAATGGCTGAATCGTTTTGAGCAGGCGGTCATTCGCCGTCCCGAATACAGACTTGAACATCGATATGCTTGATTGAAAAATCGAGCCTACCATTCATCACTCCATTGGGGTTCATGCCTACGAATCAATTTTCGCGCTCAGGTAGATTATCATGGTGTGTTAGCGAGAAAAAGCGAATATCTCAGGCAGGATAGTGAGTTATTTCGTTTATTCTACAATGTATAATCTGGGGTTGATCGCGACTCCGTTTATTCGAACTTCATAATGAAGGTGTGGTCCGGTAGATCTCCCTGTGGAACCAACTTTGGCAATGATATCGCCTCTGCTCACACGTTGGCCGGCTTTCACTAAGTTAACGCTATTGTGTGCGAATTTGGTCACGATGCCCTGCATGTGCTGAATTTGAATGATTTTCCCATACCCACCTTTTCTCCCAGCGCCAATGACGAGACCATCTGCTGGGGAAAGTATAGGTGTCCCTTCCCTCGCGACAATATCAATGCCTGCATGAAATTCTCGCCGATTCGTAAATGCAGAGCGCCTGTATCCAAAACTGGATGAGAGCCATCCCTTGACGGGCCATACAGAGGGTGTGTGGGCGAGCAGTACACTTTTATCGCGGAACGCTCTCAAAAGGTCTTTGAACGCACTTTCCTGTTCGGCGGCGCGCTTTTCTATGTCTTGAAATTGGCGGTTTAATCTCCGGATGAATCTTTGTTCAGATGGTGTAAGCTTCTCCATGTCGTCAGGCAGCGCGTTTTTTGAAAAGCCTCCTACACCTAAGTTATCTTTTCGCTTGCCCGGTTTTAATGAGGCCATGATGCGAAGCTGGTCTTCAAGTTGCCGGAGTTGTATCAGGTTGTTGTCCAGGGATTTGAGTTTGGTGCCGAATTTTTCAAGAAGCTCTTTTTGTGTTTGATTTTGTTGTTCGAGAGGAGAGAGCTTGGAGACATGTTTCGCCAATAAAATTCTCTCTTGCGCGAGGTAAAGCGTTATTCCGGCAAAAGAGCAAAAACAGAGGAGCACTAGTACCATCATGGGCCTCGTAATACTGAGGCGTCGGGTACCGCTAGAGTTGCTCGGTATGACCATGATGGTGTACTTCTTGGCCATGAGGCGTATCCCCCCAGCAACCTTCTGAAATTGTTATTTTTTCAAAAAAAAACCAATGTTTCCCGTAAACTTTTCCCCATCCATCAAACTATCAAGGCTCAAAAGACAAGTCAAACGAGTTGCTTGAAATACCGGAGCGTATCCAATTAAAGTAAATTCAGCGCATTACAGCCCCTGAGTCGACTAGAATGGCCTGGCCTGTAATAGTTTGCGCATCATCGCTCGCCAAAAATGCAACTGTTCGGCCAATATCTTCAGGCGATTGCTCGATCCCTAAAGGTGTCTGTTCCACAAAGTGGTCGAAAACTTCTCTGGCCGTTTTCTCTTTGAAGTTTGAAAATTTCTTTCTGAACTGCGTGGCGAGTTTCTCCCACATTGCGCTCCAAATGAGACCCGGACAAACAGCGTTCACCGTAATGCCTTCCCGGGCCACTTCGCGCGCAAGGGCTTGGGTAAATATAATCACAGCCGCCTTGCTCGCGCTGTAATGCGGTATGGTTTCGCGGCCATCGCGCCCGGCGCGCGAGGAAATATTGATGATGCGCCCCCAGCCCTTCCCCTTCATCTTTTCAAGCGATGCCTGGCAGAGCAAAAAAACACCTTTCACGTTGACGTTATACGTGTCATCCCAATCGTCTTCATTGATGTCGGATAGAGGCATGCCCAGCTTGAAATCCGCCCCGCCAATAACACCAGCATTGTTGACTACAATATCCAAGCTGCCAAATTCTTTGTTGACCGCATCTACTATGTCTGCGCATTGACTCTTATTCGTGACATCCAGGGCGTATGGAATGGCATTCACGCCGAATTCCCCCATTTCTTTCGCCGCTGTCTCAGCGCTGAATGGCGAGATGTCGGCCAATGCCAAATGGACACCCTCTTCCGCCAGGCACCGGGCGATGCCGCACCCTATTCCTCCTCCGGCGCCAGTGATGAGTGCTACCTTTTCTTTCAACCCGCGATCCCTGGGAATGAGGGAAGACATTGCCTATTTCCCGTATCCAGTCATAGCGCCGCCCGATTCAAGCCAATCCTCAAATACCTGGAGGCTTTCCAAAACGGCGGGGACCCCACTGTATGGGGACATCTGAAAAATCACTTCCATGATTTCTTTGTCCGTTGCCCCGTAACTTCTCGCGGCCGTGAAATGAGAGCGCATCTGGTTGAATCGGCCCGTGACGCATAAGGCCGCCAGTGCGCAAAACTCTCTTGTTTTGTGCGGGATGACGTCGCGATCGTACAGACCTCCATGGACGAATTGCTGGAAGAGCATGGAGAAATCAGGATCGAGCTTATTCAGGCGCCCAAATAGCTTTTCCGTGTAACCTTCTCCGTATTGCGTATCTCCACGCCTAATCGCAGGAGGGTAAAATTCTTCGGTCATCAATCATTCTCCTCAGCTATGACGCTCAAAATTCGTTAGTCCGCTTCTATGATTTCGTTGCGCAATCGGCCCAGTCCGCCGATTTCTACTTCGACCACGTCGCCCGGGGTAAGGAAAGAAGGAGTTTCCCTCGCATAACCTACGCCCGAGGGTGTGCCTGTCAAAAAGATATCACCGGGCTCTAGGGTAAAACCTTCTGAAAGTATCGAAATCATTGATGGAATGTCATGAATCATCATGTTCGTGTTTGAATCCTGGCGTGCTTCGCCATTTACCCAACTTTTTACAGTCTGGTTCATCGGGTCACCATAATCCTCTTTTGGGACGATGTATGGCCCAAGCGGACATGTCCCGTCGAGAGTTTTTCCTTTGAAAATTTGCTTATGACGCCTCTGAATATCTCTCGCCGAAATGTCGTTGGCGCAACAGTAGCCGAAAATGTGGTCGTAGACTTCATCCTGGGGTATGTTTTTACCGCTTTTGCCTATGATAACGGCGATTTCAGCTTCATAGTCGAGTTTCTCCGTCACCTGGTGCGCAGGTATGCCCTCGTTGTGTCCGATGAGGGTGCTCTGGGCCTTGGTGAAAAAGATAGGTTGGTCGAGTTCGACCTTCGTCGTTTGCACATCTTTTGCTTGTAAACCCTCGTTCACATGGTCTTGATAGTTGAGCCCCATGCAAAGGACATGTTTTGGGGGATGGGGAATCGGGGATATGTGATGAACATCCGCAGGCTCCATGAGGATAGGCGCCAAATCTCCCGCATTTGCTTCCGCCTGCGCGATTAAATCACGAAGCGCATGGCCATATGTTTCCCATGAATTTATGAGCTCAATCATACTGCCGAAGGCCAGTTCGCTTTTGCCTAAAATCCCGGTGAGACGCGACAGGTGAGCAATTCTATCGTCCACGTACACGCCGACTCTCTCAAGGCCTCTGTAATGATATGACAACAGTTTCATTCGTATCTCCTAGATATGGATGATTTTTGAAAATTCAGGAAATCTTGTAACGCTCGATAGCATCCGGTGTGAATTCTACGCCATGACCGGGCGCTTCAGGGACGTTGATCCACCCATCGCGTACAGAAAAATCTTGTGTGAGATCATCTGGCGAGAAAAATTCCATGTATTCGACCATATAGCCTCTGGGCGTAGCGCCTACGAGGCTGACCGACAATTCATGGGCCAAATGGCTGCTCAGCGAAATGTTGAAGGCATCGGCTAGGTGCGCAATTTTGATGAATTCCGTCACCCCGCCGCAGCGGCAAACGTCCGGCTGTAAAAACCCTACCGCCCGGCGTTCGCATATTTCTCGGAATCCCCAGCGCATGTAAGCGTTCTCGCCCGCCGCGGTGGGGATCATGCTCTTCTCGGCCACTTCCGCTAGGTCGTCTACGCAATCGGCCAGCACGGGTTCTTCGAACCAGGCGACGCCATATTCCGCCAGCATGGATGAAACTTCCACCGCTTCGCGCACGTTGTAGTTTTGGTTCGCATCGCAAAAGAGAATGAAATCCTCTCCCATATTTTTTCTGAGGTAATCGAGACGCTCCTGATCACGCGCCGTGCCGATTTTCAGCTTGTAGCCGCTCATGCCTAGCGAAGCGGCTTCCTGGGCTTCTTCAAGCAGTTCGGAATCCGGGAGCGTGTGCCAGCCGCCGCTGCCGTACACCGGCATTTTTTGGCGAAATCCGCCCAGAAGGCGATTGAGCGGAAGACCGGCGACTTTCGCCACGATATCCCAACAGGCGATGTCCACCGCGGAAAGGGCATACAAACCCAGTCCCCCGCGCATTCTAGCCTTGTTTGGCGCCCACATACGATTCCAGAGCGCCTCAGGTGCCAGGGCGTCCTGCCCTATCGCCATTGGGGCCAATTCTTTTTCAATATATGGCAGCATGGCGGCGCCGCCTTCCCCGCCCAAACCCATGGTAAAACCCGTGCCGCTTGGGCCGTCTTCGGTGTGAAGATGGACCACGACGACGTCGAGGTGGGAATACACGCCGAGTGAACTCTGGAATGT
Source organism: bacterium (assembly GCA_965218735.1). Lineage (GTDB taxonomy): Bacteria > UBA8248 > UBA8248 > UBA8248 > UBA8248 > Bin107. The sequence goes on from CBDCMA010000008.1 coordinate 563,087, forward strand.
TTTTTTGAGGGGTACTTTAAGAGGGATGGACTCTAGAGCGCGTATTTGTAGTTGTGGCATTTTATCTCCGGCTATAAAAATTTCATGGAGCGGATACGCATGGCCTGGTTCGTTCCGTCGGAGTGCAGAAAACTGGTTACGTCTCTGAGGTATTTTTCCATCGGCGCATCCGTCATGTAGCCGGTGCCGCCCCAGACTTCCAGTGCGCGCGTGGCAATGCGGTAGGAGGATTCGGACACGAAACATTTGGTCATAAAACCCATTTTGGGGTCGTAGAGGCCTTTCTGATCCGCTGTCCAGGCGGCGTAGTGGAGCAATCGCCTACTCGCTTCATACTCGGCGAAACAATCCGCCAGCATAAAACCGACCGCCTGATGCTCGATGATGGGTTTGCCCCCCTGAATCCGGTTTCTGGCGTGCGCCAAAGCGTCTTCATAGGCCGCCCTGGCGGTGCCGAGAACGGTGGCGGCGGCTTCTATGTTCGAACCCGGAACGAACATGCGTCGCGCCTCCGTGGCGCGATTCACTTCGGTGATGCGGTTGTCATCCGGCACCCTGCAATTCTCAAAAATAAGTTCCGCGTTCAGGGAGAGTCGTTGCCCCATTTTGTCGTGAATCTTCCCGTAGCGGAAACCTTCCATGTCGGGCGTAATGATGAAATACGTCATCCCCTCGGACACGCCTTTCCTCGTATCCGTCCTCATGGCGACGATGCAGAGCTTGGCGATTCCGCCGTTGCTGATGTATCGCTTCTTCCCGTTGGCTATCCAGGCGTCCCCGTCGAGCACGGCGGTCGTTCGCACGCCTGCATCCGGGCTGTCGTAGGGGATGATGTTGTCGGTTCCTCCCGATTCCTCCGTCATCCCGACGGCGAGATGGAAATGGTGGTCTTCCAGGAAAGATTTGAGGTAACGCTCTCTTTGCCCTTCATTCGTCAATCTTTCAAACAGGTGGGTAATCTTCCAGGTCTGATCGAACGTGACGGCCGTGCCCAGATCTCCCCAGGCGATTTCCTCGCCCACGAGGCACAGCGTGAGAACGTCGCAACCCGCACCTCCCATCTCCTCGGGAAGCGCCAGGGTTCGCAAGCCGAGTTTGCTCCCCTTCTCCAGCACGTCCCAGGGGAAGCGCTTCATGGGGTCGGGTTCTTTGTCGAGTGCTGCGGCGACGGGGCGTATTTCCTGCGCAGCGAAATCATGCGCTATTTTCTGCAGTTCTTTCTGCTCGGGAGTGAGTGAGAAATCCATAATCGTCCTCTGTACGGGAGCCGCGCCGTCTGCGAGAGTAAGCCATTGGCGCAGCGTCCAAGACAAGCCATTATTCAAGGCTCGTTGCATAGCGGATAGTATCTGCTCGCACCCGGGTTCGCAATCGGGAGGCGTGATGCAAGCCCGGATGGATGCGCCAGGGGTGAAGGTCTTCGGTTCATGCAAATGCGGGGAAATGCGGGGCTGAAAAATTCTTTTCTTTCGATAAATTTCGATAAATTATTGATTTATTACTTTATTATAATGTTGTATGTATATGAAATAAATTAAGTTTTGGTCTTTAGATGACTTTCAGTAATTTATCGAAAAACATCGTGAATTTATCGTATTTTATCGAATTGTTCAGCATTGCAAGACCCGCTCCGCTCATCTCCAGTACGACAGATACCATGCTTCCAGTTCTCCGTCCGCATCAAACGGCTCCCAAAGATTTCCACGCCCCGCCGTCTCGCCTTCATGGAGAGGCGTCCGGAGAATAGCCTGGAAGCGGTGGAGAGAGTCCTCGCAAATGCGGGGAAATGCCCGGTAGAGGCCGCACGGGGAAGCGGCCTCCCGAGCGATGAAGCAGGGGCTGCGCTACGAAAGTCCGGGAATCGAAACGAAGCGCAGGGGGCGGACGACCACGGGGGGCAGGACAACCCGGAAGGGTTGTCCCCACTTTTCGTCCTTGCTCGTCGGGCCGGCCTCAATCGTGATAAATCGCCACGGCGCGCACGGGCGAGCCTGTGCCGCCTCGTATCTTGAGCGGCAGGCACGAGAAGATGAACTTCGTGTTCGCCACTTCTTTCAGGTTCGCCAGGTTCTCCACGTTCAGCACCTTCCGCTCCCGGCACGCCTTATGCGCCCAGTAGCCCTTATCCGTAAACGCCCGGGAGGAATCCACGCTCGGCGAATCGATGCCGACGTTGATGCAGCCCCTATCCGCCAACCACGTCATCGCTTCTTCACTCAGGCCAGGATAGACATGCAACCAATTATGAAAATCCCCGCCGTAGTTCGCCTCGTAGTGGCCGGTCCAGATGAGAACGGTTCCTTTGTCCGGCGCCTCGAGATTCGCCTTCGCGCAGGCTTCTTCCAGGTCCGCAGGCTGCATCCAGTCCTCGGTGTTGCAGAATCGGGATAAATCCAGGCAAATCGCCTCCGTGTAGAACCACGAGAGATCCAGTTGGTCTATAGTCTCGCCGTCCTTGTCGATATGATAAAAGGCGTCCACGTGGGTGGGGCCGTGGTCGCTCATGATGAGGCAGTTCGTGGTCGACGTATGGCCCGAGGGCGAATTCGCATAGGCCTTGGCCGTCTCCGCGTGCGTCTTGTTGGGGAAAACCCCCGTCCTCTGATTCCCGGGATAAACGGGCATGCCGTCAAAAATCTCCTGCGATAAATCCACGATGCGAAATCCCATGTCTGAACTCTCCGTTTGTGATTGAGTGATTGGATGAAGAAAGCTGAATCCGTGCAATCTTACCCAAAAGCGCCCGTTAAAAGCACGTCCGATAGCGATTCTCATTTCGGTTTGTAGGGACAGGTCGCGACCTGTCCTCGGCGGACGATTATGTCCCAGCAAGTCGTCATTCCGGTGTCAGCTCCGACTGATGAAGGAGGGGCTGCGGAATCCATTCTCAAGCAGAATGACAATACTCCGGCTTTTCATCTCCCCGTCATTGGCGGGAACCAATCAGAAAATAAAAAACAAAAGCAAAACACATGGATTCCGGCATGCGCCGGAATGACGAACAAAACCGCACCGCCTCGGAGCGTAGGGACAAGGTCGCGACCTGTCCCTGTAAACATAAACCCCTACCCTTCCCTCTCCCACATTCCCCACCGCACGATGATCGCCCCGAACACGACGATGAGGAGCGCGCTCGCGAGGTAGGCGGCGCGGACCGGGCCGAACCAGAGGCTGTCCGCGCGGAAACCACTCACCGCGGCGCGCCCGAGGGAATAGAGAACGAAGTACAGGCAGAATATGAAACCCGGCTTGTGATTCGTGAATCTCAGCCTCCGCAAGATGAAAAACCACAAGAGGTTCAAAAGCAGTTCATAGATCATCACGGGGTGCGTCGCCTGCCCGGGAAATTCCCTGCCCGCGATGGAGGTCATGGGAAACTCCACGCCCCAGGGCATCGTCGTGGGTACGCCGTGCGCGTCGCCGTTCATGAAATTTCCGAAACGCCCGAATACCTGGCCGAGTATGATGGCGGGCGCCACCGCGTCGGCGAATTCCCAGGTGGAAACGGGGCGGTTTTTCATGTAGAGGTATCCGGCCAGCGCCCCCCCGATGAGGCCGCCATGTATGGCGAGGCCGCCGCGCCAGATGGCGAAGACTTCCCACAGGGCGCCCCGGTAGAATTCCCAGTTGAACAGAACGTAATAAATTCTTCCGCCCACGATGCCTGCGAACATGATGAGGAGGCCGAAATTCATCACCTCATCGGGCGTAATGGGCATCCCCTTGCGCTCGGTTTCTTTCCTCACCAGCCATACGCCCACCAGCACGGCGGTGACGTACATGAGTCCGTACCAGCGCAGTGCGAACGGTCCGATTTCGAATATGACGGGGCTCAAATCGCTAATTCCTCACCAGCGGGCGATGGGCGATCTTTCTGCGCTTTCGGCATGAATGGCGCGGTTCTCGGCTCGGGTATCCCGCCGATTATTTCGAGTGGTGATAGATTTGGCTTTTTGGATAGTAATCCTTCCAACCGAACCAGAACGCGAGCGTAGTGGAAAGCTGGTTCAATCTGGCGCCTTTCATCGGCCCATCCACGGCCAGGCCGGTCAGGCGCTGCCAGCGCGAACCCGTTTTCTTGTCTTTCATGAACCTACAAGCGGCGGCGCCTTTCGCACCACTGCTTGTCGTAAGCTCGAATTCCAGCGTTTCGCCCCCCAAAGCGCGGTCGAAAACGACCCCCGTAGCAGCGCCCTCGCAGTAAGTGACCAGAACGTCACGTCCGGCGAAGCGATCGTTCACGACGCCCGCCCGGTTCAGGTCGGCGAACGGGTAGGCCTTGGCGATTTGTTTCCCTTTCTCTTTCGGGGAATCCAGCGCGAGGGCGACGACCAGGGTTTTCGGGTGCAAGCGGTTGTCGCGATATTTCTCGGGGATAACGCCCGTCTGCGAACTGTAGTAATAGCCCTCGTAAGGGTCTCGGGAGGGGCCGCGGAACATGCCCCCCATTCCCCTGCCCTCTTTTTTGAGCACCAGGGTATCGGGATAGAGTTCAGTCCATTCGGAATAGCGCATCATGGCGGCGGGGAACGTCTTGAGGCGCTTGCCCTTCAGGGGGCCGATAACGGCCTCACCCGTCAGGTGGCTCCAGAGCGAATCCGTCTGGCGGTCGTACATGATGAGCACGTTCTTCCAGAGTTTTCCCGAAACGCCGAAGCTGAGTTTCTTGCCGTCCAGGTTGCGGTCATACACGATGGCCGAATAGCAGAGCGGTCACCACGTCACGGAGACGGCGCTCCCTCCCACGACGTCGTTCACGATTTCGTGCGAACTGAGCAGGGGAACGGAATAGGCCCGCTTCTCTCCTTTGATGTTGATGCCGATCACCATCTCATCGGGCTGCATGAACCCCTCGGCATCTTTCACGCTCGCGTATTTGGGCGCATCGATGGAGGGAATCCCGTCTTTCGGCAGCAGGGTGCGAATCTCGGTTTCAGGACTCGCGCCCGAGAGAACCGGAAAGGCGAGAACCAGCAAGGCGACAAGAATGCTTCTTATTCGCGGCATGAAAGCGCTCTCCTCTGGCGGCCAGGACCCATTGGGATTAGCGTCGAAATCCGTGGAGGACGGTAAAGAAAGTCCGCTCGCCACGGTCCGTCCCGCGCACGACCTGCCCCAGAACGTTCGAGCCCGCGGGAATTTTTTTGAGCAATGCTTCGACGTCTTCGATTTTTTCAATCGCGACGCGGATGGGCGTTTTCTCGCTCCCGGGCAAGCGATAGGTCAGTCCGCGGATCACCATGCCTTCGCGCAAACCATCGAAATAGGCTCTGCTGCCCTCTCTCACGCCCTTTATAAATACGCCGTCTTCTGTCCTTAAGTTGTTTTTATTCCTCAACTCATCGCTCAGATTTTCCAGTTCCACACCGTAAGTTTTATGGTTCTCGGGTTCATCGATTTCGCTGTTCCCCGCCGGCATACCTGTCGTTTCCTGCTCGGGCAGACGCACCAGTTTGACCATGAATTTTCTCATCCGGGCGTCCCGCATCACTTCCACGGCCACGTCTTTTCCCGGTGGCGTCCAGCCCACGAGCCGCTGAAGGTGGGACGTGCCCACGACGCTCGTGCCGCCGAGGCGGACGATGACGTCTCCCATCCGGATGCCTGCCCCCTCCGCCGGCCCGTCTTTCAGCAATGAACCCACGAGCGCGCCTTTCGCTTTAGGGAGTCCCAGCAGATAGGCCATGTCCCGGTTCACAGGCTGTATGGTCACGCCCAGGTAACCGCGCGGGAAATTCCCGCTTCTTCTTAAGTATTTGACGACGTCTTTCGCCATGTTCACGGGAATGGCGAATCCGATGCCGCTTCCGGGGGCAGGAATCGCCGTGTTGATGCCGATGACCTCGCCGTCTATGTTCACGAGGGGCCCGCCGCTGTTGCCGCGGTTGATGGCGGCGTCCGTCTGGATGAAATGCTCATAGCGCGCGATGCCGACGCCGCTGCGCCCGATGCCGCTCACGACGCCCACCGTGAATGTTCTCGTAATGCCGAAGGGATCGCCCACGGCTATCGACCACTGGCCGACCTGCACCTTGTCGGAATCTCCTAAAGTCGCCGAAGGCAACGGATGATTCGTATTGATTTTAACGAGCGCAAGGTCCGTATAGCGGTCCGTGCCGACGACTTTCCCCCAGTAAGCGGACTCATCCGAAAGGCGCACGCGCAGTCTTCGCGCATTACTGATCACGTGATTGTTCGTCAGAATATATCCCGCCGGGTCGATGATGACGCCAGAACCGGACGAAAACAGCGGCATATTCGGATGGGGTGACCGGGGATTCCGCTTTGCGGTCCCCTTTTTTCTCTCCACCCGTATGCTCACCACCGTCGGCTTTACGCCTTTCGCTATCGCGATAAACGCCCTCTCGATTTTTTTCATGAAATCAAGGTCGGTATTCGCCTGCGCAGGCGCGGCGGAAATCATGAACGACATCAAAAGCATGGGCACGATGAAGCGATAAATCATGGAACCCTCATATTCTCGTTTCGCCGGCGGCTTGTTTTCCTTGACGATTATACAGCGATGCCGGGCCTTGGGAAGCGCGGGGGGATAAAATGCTTCCACTCTCTCGACGGAGTTTCGGCGCGGTGCTCGCTTAAGGCCTACTTGACCTCGAGTATCACTTCAAGCTCCACGGGCGCTCCCAGGGGAAGTTCCGCCACTCCCACCGCCACCCTGGCGTGCTTGCCTTTTTCCCCGAAAATATCGACGGCCAGATTGGACGCCCCGTTGACTACGAGCGGTTGAGCCGTGAAATCAGCCGCAACGGCAACGTAACCCGTCATCCGGACGATTCTCTCCACGCGCTCCAGATCGCCAAGGGCCGCTTTCGCCTGGGCGATAGCGTTTAGAAAACACAACGCGGCGCATTCCTGCCCTTGCCCGACGGTGACGTCGAGCGGAACTTTTCCCTCATGGATCATCGCGCCGTCTCGGATGGGAACCTGGCCCGAGATGAACATCAAAGACCCGGAGATGACGTATGGAACATACGCCCCGACGGGTGCGGGCGCACGGGGCAACTCGATTCCCAGCTCATTCATTCGATCTGCGATGCTCATTCAGGCTCTCCCCTCATAGAGATGGCTTTTATTTTTTCGAATTCTTCGGGCGTGTTCGCGTTCAGGAAAGACGCCCCCTCGGGATCCCACGCCCTCCAGGTCACCTCCTCAACTTTCCTGACGCGCACTTGCTCGTGAAACCCTATCATCTTCAGGCGGCCTCTCGAAATGGATTCCTCGATATGAGGCGCGCATTTTTTTCCGTAGAACGCGCAAAGCGGCTCGGGATAATCATCCTTGATGGGAATCACCACGTCCCAATCATCCACCAGGGAGGCCATGCCGCATATGAGAGCGGGTTGCAGCAGCGGCATGTCGCACCCCACCACGAAAACGTGCGAGCCCGCCGCAATCGTCACCGCCGTATGCAAGCCACCCAGCGAATCGTTGCCGGGATGTATATCTCCCGCGACGGCAAAACCCATTTGCTCATATTCCGCTTTCTCGTTCGCTATGATGAGGACTTCTGAAAATATATCGTCCAAAGTGTTCGCGATGCGCCTGATGACGGGAACCTCGTTTATCTTGAGCATGGATTTGTTCCGGCCCATCCGGCGGCTCTTGCCTCCCGCCAGGATGGCCGCGGAATACGGTAGTTTGGCCGTTGCCTCGGGGTTCATGCGCAACACTCCCAAGGGAGTCGACGTTGTGGAAGCAATTGATTCAGGAGTGGACGCCTTCGAGGGAGGCCGCCTCTAAGTGTTCGGGTTTTTCAGAGGGCGTCTCCCCCAGCAAGATGACCTGCACGCGGCTTCCGGCGGCGAGTTCGGTTTCATATTCCGGAAAAACGACCAGCCCGTTCGCCCGCACCATGGAATGCAAAATGTTGGAGCCTTGCGCTTCGATCGCCCGGACGGCCCACTCTCCCCCCTCGCGGTAGACGATGGAGCGCACATAGTGGCGTCTTTCGGGAGATTTCGTGAGCGGGTGGAGGAGGCGCGCTTCCACCGCCGTGCGGAACAATCTCTTATGGCCCTGCATTTTCAGGAGCGAGGGCCGGACGAACAATTCGAAGCTGACCATGGTGGAAACGGGATTCCCGGGCAGGCCGAACACGGGTTTTCCGTTCAATACGCCGAAGGCCATCGGCTTGCCCGGCTTCATGCGAACCCGCCAGAACCGCATGTCGTTGCCGAGCCCGCCGAGTGTGGATTTCACCAGATCGAAATCACCCACCGACACGCCGCCGCTCGTTATCAGCAGATCGGCGGCCAGCCCGTCGTTGATGTGGCGCGTGAGGTCTTCCGCGTTGTCTCGGGCGATGCCCAGCAGAACGGGTTCACCGCCGGCTTCGAGCACCTGAGCCGCGAGGGCGTAGGAATTGGAGTTGAATATCTGCCCCACATCAGGCGTATCGCCCAGATCGACCAGTTCTTCTCCGGTCGCCAGAATGGCCACTTTTGGTTTTTGATGCACATACACCCTCGCCCTGCCGATGTTCGCCAACATGCCGGCGGAAGCTGCGCCCAGGCGAACGCCGCGGGAGAGAACCGTTTCGCCAGGCTTCACGTCCTCACCCGCCAGGCGGACCGCTTCTCCTTTGGGGACATCCAGGAAAATATGAACCTCATCCTCGGAGATTCTCTCCGTCTCCTCGACGAGCACGACGGCGTCCGCTCCACCTGGAATGGGCGCGCCCGTCATGATCTTGATGGCCTCTCCCGGGCCGAGAGTGCGCGTCGCCATCACGCCGGCCTGAATCTCCTCGACCACCCTCAGGGCTTTTGGCGTTTCGCGGCTCGCGCCGCGCACGTCTTCCGCGTGCAGGGCGTATCCGTCCATCGCCGAATTGTTCCAGGGCGGAACGGGCCGCGAGGAATGGACGTCCTCCGCCAGCACCCTGCCCGGACAATCGAGCAGACCCACCCTTTCGCGCCCCATCGGGCGAATCATGTCCAGTATCGATTTTTGGGCATCTTCCACGCTAATCATCAACGTCTCCTGGTGCTTTGAACCCGGGGTTCGTCATCCGGGAATCCGAAGTGCGGCTATTATAACCGACGCCGAAGCAGGAACAAGCCGGGCATCACCTTGGGAGCAGAACGGCGCACCGCGTTTGCGAAGTTTCCGGATATTCATTAGAAATGCCCTATGCCCAAAGACCAATTCAGCTACAAGAGTGAAATACGCGTGCGCTTCGGGGAAACCGACCTCCAGGGAGTGGTGTTCAACGCCAACTACCTCTTGTACGTCGATACCGCACAGATGGACTACCTGCGCACCATCGGCGTCTCGTACCAGGACATGCTCGAACGCGGGTATGACATCGTCATCGTCGATGCGTCGCTCCAGTTTCTCGCGCCGGCCCATTTCGATGAAATCCTGGAAATCTATGCGCGTATTTCTAAAATCGGGAACTCGAGCATCAAGATGGATTATGAGATTTATGAGGCGGAATCGGAGCGCTTCGTCGCAAAGGCGCAGACGGCCTACGTCATCATCGGGAAAGAAGCGCAAACATCCGTCCGGGTGCCTCCCTATATTCGCCACGCCGTCAGGGAGTTCGAATCGAGAGAAGACATTGAAGAAACATAAGGGCAATCGTTTTTCCGCTTCATACGGAGCTGATAATGCAATTACCACTATTTTACGGGCCATAGTCGAAAATCGCATCGTTGAGAAGCATGTTGCTTCATGGTAAAATGCAAGGAATCATAGCCGCTATGAAAGATTACTTTTTGAAACGTTCCGCCGTTGATAAGAGTAGTAAAATCGTTTTTTCAATCATCAACCGGTGATGGGATCGTTTTCGCTGTAGCAAGCGCAGCATTCCGCAGCATAAAAAGGAGGGAATATGATGAAATCGCCGAAAGTTTCGAGATGCGCTATTCCGTTCCTCACCCTCGCGCTGACGTTATTCATCACGGTTGCGCTGGGGACCACACAGGCTCTCGCGGCATGGAAGCCGTCGCGGCCGATTGAGTTCATCATCATGGCGGGTAAAGGCGGCGGCGCGGACCGCATCGCTCGTCTCATGCAGAAAATCGTCACGCAGAACAAATGGTCGCCCCAGCCCCTGGTGCCGATCAACAAGAAAGGCGGCTCCGGCGCCGAGGCGATGCTTTATCTCCTTTCCAAAAAAGGGAATCCGCATGTGATTCTCGTGACGCTGAACAGCTTCTTTACGACCCCGGCCCTGCGGAAACTCCCGGTGAACTACACGAAGCTCACAGCGGTCTACCGGCTGGCCATGGATACGTTCCTCCTTTGGGTCAATCCGAAGTCAGGCATCAAGAATATGGATGATTTCGTGAAGGCCGTGAAAGCCAAAAAGGGCAAATGGACCATGGGCGGCACGGGCAAAATGCAGGAAGACCAGCTCGTCACCAACATGCTCATGCAGGCGTATGGCCTGGAAGGCATGATCACCTACGTGCCCTTCCGTGGCGGCGGCACCGTGGCGAAAAATCTCGCCGGCGGGCACGTCGATTCGACGGTGAACAACCCATCCGAGGGTCTGCCGCACTATCCCGGCAAAATGCGGCCGCTCGCCGCACTGACCCCGAAGCGGATTCCCGCTTTCAAGGAGGTCCCCACTTTCACGGAAATGGGCCAGCCGCAACTCGTGTATTTCATGCAGCGCAGCATCACCGCGCCCGGCGGCATCCCCAAGGATGCCCTGAAATGGTATAGCGATTTATTCTCCAAGCTGTGCGCTTCCGGGGAATGGAAAACCTATACGGAAAAGAAGGCCCTGAATCGCGCTTGCCTGAGCGGCGCTCCTCTGGGCAAATTCTTCGCCTCCGAGGATGCAAAGCACAAGAAGCTGCTCATGGGTATGGGTTTGCTGAAGAATTAGCTTGGAGAAGAATTTAGATGCAGCGGGCGGATAGGATTGTCGCCATCGGCCTGATTCTCGTGTGCCTTGGCGTCGCCTGGAAATCTACAGAACTGCCTGTCGGCATTCTTCCGAAAGAAGGGCCGGGAGGGGGGTTCCTCCCCTTCTGGCTCTCTTTGGGGATAGCCGGCGTGGCATTGCTCGTATTGCTGGAATCGCTGTTTTTCTCCCACCGGAATAAATCAACTGGCGAGGGTTCAGGAATTTTTATGAGCAGGGAAGGTCTTGGCGACTTGTTGCGCGTCGGCCTTCCCGGAATGATCATGATTCTACTGATCACCATTATTTCCGTGTATTTCTCGTCTGCTCTTTTCCTCTTTTATTGTCTGTTCGTGGTGGGACATCACAGACTCAGGACGAGTGTTGCCGTAGCGATAGGCGTCCCTGTCGTGGTGTATTACATTTTCGAAAAATTTTTGATTATCCCTCTGCCGAAAGGGTATTTGGAGTTCTTGTTTTACTGGAATTGATTATTCAACCATTTCCTTTGCCCATCATTGGGGAATCGCCGTAATCACGGGGGCAAGGTTTGTCCTAAGGACTGAATGAGTTGGAGATTCTCGGAAATCTATTTTACGGTCTGGGCATTGCCCTTTCGCCTCAAAATCTTTTGATGGCGCTGTTCGGCGTCGTTTTGGGCATCGCCATAGGTGCGATGCCCGGGTTGGGCTCCGTGAACGGCGTCGCCATCCTCTTGCCCATTACGTTTGCGGTTCCGCCTACCAGCGCCATTATCTTCCTGGCCGCCATCTATTACGGGGCCATGTACGGCGGCGCCATCAGTTCGATCACCCTGAACATCCCGGGAGCATCCACGGCTGTTGCGACCACCTTTGACGGCTACCCGCTAGCTAGAAAGGGGAAAGCCGCCGATGCCCTTGTGACTGCGGCAGTGGCCAGTTTCATAGGCGGAACGATATCCATCGTCCTCTTCACTTTCTTTGCGCCGCCTTTGGCTGAATTCGCCTTGCGTTTCGGCCCGCCCGAAGAATTCGCCGTCGTGCTGCTGGCGTATGCCACGTTTGCAGGATTGGGCGGGGAAAGCCCCCTCAAGACGATCATCGCCACCATGCTCGGTCTGCTCATGTCGACGGTGGGCACCGACATCGTGAGCGGCTCGCCGCGCCTTATCTTCGGAGGCATTACGGGTTTCTATCACGGCATCAATTTCCTCGTCCTGGCGATTGGAATCTATGGCGTCGGTGAGATTTTCTACACCCTGGAAGAAGGGTTCAAGACGAAAGAGCGCTACCAGGCCAAACTCGGGTTCAAGGAGGTCATCTCGACCTTGAAGGACCTTTCGCAATTCTCCCCCACCATTTTGCGAGGTTCTCTTTTGGGGTTTTTCGTCGGAATGCTTCCGGCTGCCGGCGCAACGCCCGCAAGTTTCATGAGCTACAGCATCGCGAAGAGATTTTCAAAAAACCCAAGCGAATTCGGGAAAGGCACCATTGAAGGGGTGGCTGCTCCCGAATGCGCCAACAATGCGGCGAGCACGGGATCCATGCTTCCCATGCTGACGCTGGGAATTCCGGGCTCCCCGACGACGGCGGTAATGCTCGGCGCCTTGTTCGTGTGGGGCCTCGTGCCGGGACCCCGGTTGTTCGTCGAAAACGCAGAGTTCGTCTGGGGCCTTACGGGGAGTCTCTATATCGCCAACACGATGGCGGTCATCGTCGCGATTTTCGCGGTTCCCCTCTTCATCTGGATGCTCAGAATGCCCATGACGATTCTGGCTCCGATAATCCTGGTCGTCTGCGCGGTGGGTGGATTCTCGCCGACCCAGGATATGTTCGACGTGTATCTGATGTTCATATTCGGAGCGGTCGGCTACGTGTTCCGCAAGCTCGATTACCCCCTCGCCCCGATGGTGTTGGCCCTGGTGCTGGGGGGTCTTACGGAGCGAACTTTCCGTCAGAGCATGATCATGAGCCACGGCAGCCCCGGAATTTTCTTCGACTTCGCAGGCCACCCGATAGCCGCCGCATTGATGATGGTTTCCGCCCTCCTGTTCGTCATCCCGCTGCTGCCCATGATTTTCAGATTCAGGATTTTTCGTAGAGGCGCTTCGGCCTGATCAACCGGGGCATGTCGCGCTTCATCCGGTTTCAGAAGGAAATGGGTTTTACGCGTCCATCGCGCACCTAAAGCCGATGTTGAAATTCTTGTACCAGGGCTCGAAGCCCTCTCTGGCCGAGCACCGCAGACTGTCTTCTATGTAATCCCACCCGCAGCCCCGGGCCACTTTGGCCGTCCAGGCGTACCCTGCCCTGCGCGGGAGCCAGCCCTCGGTGTTTCCAAAGAGAATCTTGTAGCTGTCCTCGTCGCGGAGTAAGATTTCATAGCGCTCCCCGCGTTTGACTTCCCCCATGCTCAGGGTGCCCCCGCCCGGAACGGCGAATACGGGAACCCGCGCCATCGCCACCTCGAAGGTCGGCTTCTCGAGTCCACGGGGATTCTCCGCAGGGCCCGTCTGGTAATAGAATCCATCGAACCAGTCCGAGACCCACTCGAAGACATTCCCCGCCATCTGTACGCAATTGTAGGGAGAGGCGCTTTCTTCGTGCGCATCTACGTTTCCGGGGCGGTGAATATCAATGCTCGCGTAAACGGCTCGCTCATAGGAGGGCTCATCCTCACCCCATGGATACTTGCGGCCATCCGTTCCGCGAGACGCCTTCTCCCACTCCGCCTCGGTCGGCAGGCGCTTGCCCACCCACTGGGCATAGGCGTTCGCCTCCTCCCAACTGATGCTGACTATCGGCTGTTCCGGCCCCACGAAATCATCTTTCGAGAATGACGGAGGCGGGGGAAACGCTTCGGTTTCCTCCAGGAAAGCGCGGTATAGCGCGTTCGTCACGCAGTATTTGTCGATCCAGAAAGCGTCGAGCGTGACCTCGCGCTGGGGGCGCTCGTCCGCGTTTCCGGTCTCCGAACCCATGAGAAACGGGCCGGCGGGCACATGCGCCATCGCAGATCCATCTTTCCCTTTTTTCGTTTCCCTCACTTCGTTCATCTTCGTCTCTTTGTATTAGTGCGCTCAGGCATGAGCGAAAAAGAGCGGGGCCCTTTCGGACCCCGCCCCGAAACTTCTAACGAACGTACTGGCGAATCACTTACTTTTTGCTCGGGTCATTCACCTTGAAGGGAATCACGCCGGGAACCATCCAGTCGTTCCACATTTTATCGACTTCCCCCTGGAAGAATTCATAATCTTCATCTAGGAAATGGTGGAAGCGGCCCTGCGTCTCCAGATACTCGCGCACGGGCTTGCGGGAGCGTTTGCCATAAACCTGGCGTGCGGAAATACCCGTATAGGTGAGTTCCCCGTCCGTCATCTCCCACAGCGGGAAAAGACCGGTTTCCACGGCCAGCTCGCCGAGCTTGTGCGAATAGAACGGGTCGTAGTCCCAGCCTTTGGGGCACGGGTCCAGCGTGTGCACAAACGCCGGTCCCTTGACGGCCAGGGCTTTGCGGACCTTGTCGATCAGATCCGCAGGATATGAGGCATCCGCAGTCGCCACGTAGTTGCAGCGTACGTGTCCCACGGCGTACATGGCGGCGATGTTCTTCTTCCAGCAATCGTGCATGATACGGAACTTCTTGCCCGGAGGCGTGAATGTCGTGTTGGCGCCCCAGGGGGATGCGCCTGAAATCTGGATGTCCGTATTCGCATACGACTCGTTGTCGTAGCAGATGATCGCCAGATTGTATTTCGCGTGCATGAGCGCAGCGGATATGGACGAGACACCCATGTCGATTCCGCCGCCGTCTCCGCAGAAGGCGATGACGTTGATGGGCTCTTCCTTCATCTTGCCCTTGCGCATCAATGCGCGGAGAGCCGCCGCCGTTCCCGTCGCCGCCGAGCCGGAGGAACCCAGCTGCGTGTGCATCCACGGCACCACCCAGGGGGTGCTGTAATACGTGGTGTTCGCCACGTACATGCAGCCCGTGCTGCCCAGGATGATGGAGCGGGGGCCCGCCGCCTTGGCCATGAGACGCATGATGAGCGCGCTCTCACAGCCCTGGCACGTTCTGTGCCCGCTGGTGAAATACTCTTCTACCGCTTTTTGGGGAATGGCATTCACTTTCCCCATCAAGGGAAGTTCCTGTGTTCCGATGTTGTATTCAGAAGTTTCCGCCATGATTATCCCCTCACTCCGATCCAGTCGACTTCGTTGTCGGCCGTGTCGTTCTGACCCATGGAAATGACCTTGTCGGCCATCTGTTTGACGTCTTTGAGCAGCACCTCGCGGCCGCCGAGGCCGCAAACGAATCCTTTCATGTGAGGCGCCTTGTCCGCCCCGTACATGGCGGCTTTCACTTCATTGTACACGATTCCACCGTGATAGGGTGAACCAAAGGAATAGTCGCGGTCAATGACGCCCACCGCCTTGAAGCGCGAGAGCGATTCGCGCAACTCTTCCGTCGGGAACGGTCGGAACCATTTCAGGCGAACCATGCCGACTTTCTTGCCTTCCTTGCGCATTTCGCGGATGGCGACTTTCACCGGCAGACTCAGTGTTCCTACGCCGCAAAGCACGATGTCGGCATCCTCGGTCATGTACTCATCGAGGAAAGGATTCGTGTCCACGCCGAAAGTTTTGCAGAAATCGGCGTGGGCTTCCTTGAGCACGGTATAGGAGTTTTTCGCCGCTTCGCTGCTTTGCCGCCTCACTTCCATGAGCCAGTCTTCATTCGCCTGCGGCGCGATGGTGATGGGGTTGTCGGGGTGAAGGAGCAGGTCTCCCCTGTCGTAGGGAGGCAGGAAATCGTTGACTTCCTCCTGGCCGGGCAGCCGCACCGTCGCCTGGCTGTGGGTCAGGAATGCTCCATCCATCGCGATGGCGCACGGCAGGAAGACTCTCGGGTCTTCGGCGACGCGATAGGCCAAAAGTCCGAGCTCGATGACTTCCTGCGCCGTGTCCGGGAAGTTGATCATCCAGCCCAAATCGCGAACGAGCATGGCGTCGTTGTGTTCGGTGCCGAATGCGCCGGGGTCATCCAGCGCGCGGCAGCCGACCAGGGCCA
This sequence comes from bacterium, assembly GCA_965218735.1. Taxonomy (GTDB): domain Bacteria; phylum UBA8248; class UBA8248; order UBA8248; family UBA8248; genus Bin107. Next base: position 579,018 of record CBDCMA010000008.1, read on the forward strand.
CCATGGGCAGTCTCAGGCCGGCCGTAACGGCGAGCGGCTCCATCGCATAGAGCCACCCCACTCCGCTCGAACCCGTGAAGACCCGCGCTCCGCAAGCCGAGGCGTGTTTGACGATCTCGAACTGGCCGTGCTCGCTTTCCGCCGGAATATAGTCGGCGTCGAAATCGCCCTCTGCGATAAATTTGGACACATACTGCATCACGGTGTCGTAGGGCCGGATGGGATAGGCCGTGATGACATCGACGTCGGCGAGGCGGCAGATATGCGCCATGACCTCGCTTCCGGTGAGGAGATGAACTCCCGCACCTTGTTGTTGTTCGGTTGCTGTCGCCATCTTTTAGCTCCTGTTAAAGATCTTTGAGAGGTTTGATTTTCGCCGTTTCCGGATTGTGACCCGTTTCGAGGCCTATGCCCGAAAAAGCTCCAGCAAGGCCTGTGATCGGATGACGACCATCTATCTTGCCGGTGCTGATTTTCTCGTCCATGTACTTGTCGTAATCTTCCTTGTTCTCCTGCCACATCTGCCACTGGCTGTCGCGTTCATCGAAAACGACTTCATTCACCATCGTGATGCAGTCTTTTACGGGGCAGATGGCTTCGCATACGCCGCAGCCGCAGCAGGCATCCATGTTGGCGTCAAAGAAGCCGTCCGGCGTCACGTCGAAACAGGTGTCCGGGCACGCGACCCAGCACAGAGTGCATTTCGTGCATTTATCGAACGACAGCACCGGGCGCATGGTCCGGGTCGACCATTTCTTGAAATAGGGGTTTCTTCCCGGCTCATAACCGCCCTCGCCGCCCCTGAAACCCTCATGTCCGCCCACGCCGTCGATGACGACGCCCTGGCGCATTTCATGCCACTTCAAGAGCTCGAACGTGAAGGGCACCTCGTCGTTGCCCTGACCCGGTTCGATTTCTACGGGGCGCAAGTCTTCATAGACTTCGCGCGCGGCTTCGACGTGCGTTTCCGTGCCGATGTTCTCGCGAATCGCCGACTCCAGGGATGCCATCGAGCACATGGTGGGCTCGGCCTTGAGGGCCGCGCCCAGGCAGCGCGCATCCGTGCCGTCGTTCTTGTACACCCAAAGGCCGGCGAAGCTCGCCTCACCGGGGATGATCGCGAGTTTATAGGGTGTTTCCCTGCGGTGAATATGCTTGACCAGTTCGTCTTCTTTCTGGTTGGACGTAACGATCAGCGTGCCGCCGGGCTTCGTGACGGCGTTGATGGGCTGAAGGCCGTACCACGCCCAGGACTCCACTCCCTTACAAAGCGTATCGTCCACGCAGATGGAAATATCCACCTGCTTGGGTTCGTATTGCGCAGCCACGGACTCGAGTTCTTCCTCGTTGTCCGCGATATAGCCGAACTGCTTGGCCGGAATCCCGTTTCGCTCGGGCGAATCGCTGTAGCGCCCGAAAGAGATTCCCGGCTTTCCTTCTTTCACGGCCGCGAGAATCAAGGATCGTGAAATTTTCACTGCAAGGCTTTTTTGAAAAATACCTCTGTAGATTACTTCAAATGATATTACACTCACATTCGATACCCCCCACTTTGGAGTTGATGAAGTTGGACTTTTTCCTTAAAGCCGTATTCCACTGAAAGTCGTAATCCCTCGAAAATCAATTTATACAGATTCCAGATGCCCCTGCTGTTCCAGATTCAGTTGGGATTCGAGTTCGTTCCCCTCAATCTCCACCAGGTGGCTGATCATTCCCGCAATCGCCCTGTTCTTGTCTTTATTCAAAACGGCATCCAGAATCTTCTGGTGCGCTTCCCACGAGCGAAAGCGAACGCTTTTATCACGAAGCGAGCGTTCGCGCATCCCGCTCAGGGAATTGAGTAAACTGTTGAGCAGATGGTGCAAAAATTGATTTTTGGCGGCCTCTGCAAGGCCTAAGTGAAATTGGGTGTCCTGCTTTAAGCCGAGGCCTCCGCTCTCTATCTCATCATGTTGATCCCGAAGGATATTTTGCAGCCCTTTCACTTCTGCGACCGTCACGCGCTCGGCGGCCAATGCGGTGATTTGAGGCTCCAGAACCATGCGCGCCTCGAAGATGTGGTGAATTCCGCTTTCCTGATCCGAGGAGACTATCTCGGAAATCATGGGGATCATGGATATGGGATTCGCCGTGACGAAAGTGCCCTCTCCCTGCCTCGTCTCCACCAGTTTCGCGGATTCCAGTGAGCGCGTTGCTTCCCGAACCGAGTTGCGGCCCACGCCGAATTGCTCGCACAGCTCTCGTTCGGATGGCAGCTTGTCGCCGGGCATGATTTCGCCTTCGAGTATCAATGCCGTGAGTTGCTCGACAATGGCCTCATAGACGCGAGTTTTCTTCACCGTATGTAGTCTGCCGGCAATGGCCATACAGAGTTCCTCTAATTCACGTTCGCCAGAATCGCATACATCCCATAAAGGGATTATAGGATTGTCCTACCAATAATTCTATTTATATTTTGCGGGTAAGTCAACCTTAAATTCGGGCAAATACGGGGCTTGAGGAAATGAATATGAAAAAATCAGCGGGCATATTTTCCTATATACTTTAACTATTATATGTAAATAATTGAAATATATATTTCATTTCTACTTGTGATGAAAATTATTTTTGCCGATCTAGTGCAGATTTTTACATATTTTCATCCATTCAGAACCGATATTCCTTATCTTACTCTTGATTCCAGGATACAGGACGCAAGCCCGCAGTCACGCCGGTGGGGGATCAATTTTGACTGAGAAGAGAGGGGGTTGCGGTTTTGCAGGGCCGGCTCCAGGCCCTGTTCGATGGCAGGGCCAGCGTCGTAACGGGGTGTGGGGCGCGTCATTCGATTTGCTCGGATCGCCTTGTCCCAACCCCGATTTCCAGTGCGCTTCGGGAAAACGCCTATTGAGGCAGGTGCGACTCCCGCGCACCTTTGTACACGATGGGCAGGAGTGACGGGTCTGTGACACTGGAGTCCACGTGCAGATGTATCAGGCTGCGGCCCGTACCGCAGTCCCCGAAGTCATCGCAGGTAAGCGTGCCGATGATGCCCCGGAAACCTGCGGTGCGATCCAATGCGTCACGGAGCGCCGCACGGTCGATGTACAGCGTCTCTCCATCTACGACCGAAATCTGCTTGATAGCCGAGAGTAGCAGTGCCGTGGCGTCATAGCCGTGCGCCCAGTACGGGGACGTCGGAGACCCTCCATAGGTGGCCTTGAACTCAGCTAGTACGTCCGCAGCGCTTCTGCCTGTCGCCTGATTCGTGTTCCTGCTGTCTCCAAGATCAGGTCCGGTGAAATAGACGCCTTTCGAGTCCGGCAACGCAAGAAACTTAGCCGCCAATGTGGCCGCGCCACTGATTTTCTTCACGCCTTTCAGGGCGCCGAGCCGGGCTGCCTGTCGAATCAAGGACGTTGCCTCCGCCGGGAAGAGCGGGATGAACACGCCATCGGGGGCGGCTTTCTCGAACCGGGCGAGAACGGCGGCCATGTCGGTCTGGCCTTTCGCCACCTGGGCGATGACCGGAACAGTGCCGCCATGCTTCCTGAAAGCAACGGCAAAAGCGTTCGAAATGGCGCTGGTATAGGGGTCACCGTCATGGATCGTCACCATCGTGCGCAATCCCAGTTCATCGTAGCTGAAATGCGCGACAATGCTTGCCTCGATGAGATCGTTGTCCACAACACGGTAGTAACCCTTATGGTAGTCGGGACCGGCATTTCCCGACAGGTCGGACGTGAGGACAGGCGACGTGTTGGACGGCGATACCATCGATAGACCCGCCTTGCTGATGATGGGCGACGCCTCCACCGCTGCACCGGAGCACAAGGTGCCGATGACGCCGACGACCTGCGCGTCGGCAACGACGGCTTCAGCCGCCGCGCGCCCACCCTCGCCCGAGCACATCTCGTCGAGGGTTTCGATGGAGACCCGGCGCCCGTGTATCGGACCGAAGTCCTTGACCGCTATCTCGATGGCGGTCTGAATGAGAGGGGACACGGACGGCACGACCGTATCGGAAAGGAGCACGCGGATTTCAATCGGCTGACCGCGCTTGATCTCAACCGCACCGAGTGGCCCCGGTTTAAAACCACTGCTGAAAGCGGCAGTCGCAAACACCATGAAAGCGAGCGCCAGACCTTGTCCGATGAAAAACAATCTGCGCATTTCAACTCCTCGGTCGGGATTGATCCGCAAGGGGGATGCCTCGGCTCAATCGCAAGGGTCTCTGGATGGTGACGCCATGGTAAGACGCAAGCCCCGCGACATCAAGGCCGGCATCTTCAGTGGGGGATGATCACCTTCGTTCCGGCCCGGAGTCTGTGCAGCGCGCGTTGCGGAATCACTCCCCACCTTGAGGGTCGGGCTTCCCCTTTCCCTGAAACCCACCCCGCTCGCATGAACCCCCTACCCCTCGGCCAGCCAGCTTTCGGCCGCTTCGCGCACTTCGGCCTCTTTCCCGGTCCTGGCGATGACGATTCCCTCGGGAGGTGTCTGCCCGGTCCGCGCGTTTCGCCAGCAGTGGTAGCGGATGTTGAGGGGGTATTGCTCGAGGTTCATATCCTCATAAAAAGAATCCGGTATTTCACGGGGATTATGGGCGTCCATGCGATCTTTCTCGTAAATGGCGGTCCGATTGAAAATCCGCCATCTATCGTCTCTTTTTTCCACCTGATCGAGGTAGCAACTCCACGTGTGAAAATCAAACGCATACCCGTCGAGAAGCCGTCGATTGTGGAGAATCACGTCATACTGGATAATCGCGCGCTCTCCGTTCAGCCGTACACGGGGGTTCGCGTTGACGTGTTTGGTGAACTCCTGCGTGTCGCGGGAAGCCATCATCTTCACAGAGCGTTCTATGAATTCATCCACCGGGCCGGAGTGCCAACTCACCGTCACGCTTCCGTCCGGGTGGTAGCAGTCGCGAAGCGTCTTCCAGTCGCCCTTGTCCCGCGAATAGCACGCTGCGGCGACCACTTCCTGGATTTCAAACTTATCGAGCATGTTTTGCAGTCTTTCGGAATCTGGCATGGCGATTCTCCCCTTCTGGGTTGGTCTGCGGACAGGCGCTTTCGCATGTTCGAGGCGCGTCACGAAAAACAAACGCAAAACAACCCCTTGCCCGTACTACGGACAAGGGGCTGTTGTTGCCGACTTACATATCTATTTTTCCAGATACGCGTTTCGCCAGTAAAGCCGCTCGCCGGGGTGGACGATCACACCTTTGAGCTTTTTGGATTTTCCGACCAGCATGACTTCTTGCTTGAAGAAGACCCAGGGCGGATTGTCGATCACCATTTTCGCCGCCTTCTTGTACATCGCCTTGCGCTTGACCGGGTCGATGACCTGGCGCGCTTTGTCGACGATCTTCTCGAGTTCGGGGTTCTTATACCGGGTGTAGTTCCCCGAGCGGCCATGGGTGGCGGAGTGGAACTTATTGTACATGACCATGTCCGGGTCGCCCGTGGATATCCCCCAACCATAGAGGAACATGGGCGCTTTGCCCTTCCGGACGGACGGGGCGACGAGGCCCCAGGAGCCTGTGCGAAGCCTTGCCTGGATACCCACGTTCGCCAGTTGCGCCTGAATCGCTTCGGCTGCGACCTTATCGGCCGTGTACCTGCCCGTGGGATGCCAGAAATCGGTCTTGAATCCGTTGGGATACCCCGCCTTCTTCAACAACTCCTTGGCTTTTTTCGGGTTATAGGAGTAGCCCATTTTTTCGAATTCGGGGTCATAGCCCCAGACGGTCGGGCCGAAGGGTCCCCGTATCGGCCGCCCCACCCCGAGCATCACTTTCTCGATGATGGTTTTCGTGTCGATGGCGTAATTCATCGCCTGCCGGACAATCGGGTTGTCGAAAGGTTTATGGAGCATGCTCATTCCGATGAAGATCACCCGGAAAAGAGGCGCTTTCACGAGGTCCAGCTTGGGGTCCTTGTCCACTTCGCCCAACTGCGCAGGGGGCAGGAACATGGCCAATTGGGCCTGGCCGGAGCGAAGCTGTAATACCCGCGTCGTGGCTTCGGGAACCAGCCGGAATTCCAGGACGTCGATTTTGGGTTTTCCGTCCCAGTAATCGGGGTTGGCCCGGAAACGAATGTATTCTCCCGCCACCCATTTCACAAAAATGAACGGGCCGGTTCCGACCGGATTGCGCCGGAAATTCTTCCCGTGTTTCTTGATTCCGGCGGGGCTGCCGATGGCGGCAAGCGGCGTGCTCAGGTTCAACAAGACGGGGGCGAAGGGATACTTGAGATCCAACTGGACCGTGTGATCATCGATCACGGTGATCTCCTTGATCATCGCGATCCATTTTCTCAGCCGGGCGCGCTTGTGGGTTCGCGTGCGGTCGAGGCTGAACTTCACGGCCGCGGCGTTGAGGGGCGTCCCGTCGTGAAACTTCACCCCCTTGCGCAGCTTGAACACGATTGTAGTGGGATTCTTGTAGGACCAGGAGGTGGCGAGCCGGCCTTCGATGCTGCCGTCCAGGCGGTGGAAGGTCAGTGAATCGTACAAACTCGTCTGGACGTTCAGATCCGCCGAGCCGGCCGGGTGCAAGGCGTTGTCGAGACTCTTGGGCTCCGCTCCATGAATAAAGACGACTTTGGTTTCCGCCCACGAAAGGCCCCACGAAAGGGCTATCGCCGCAAAAACCAGTGCTCCTGTGAAGTGTGATTTTCTGGAAAACATGCGCAGCATAAACATACCTCCCTCAAATAGGAATATCGGAGCGCACACTCGGATATTCTAACGACCCGGACCATACTGGCGCCGGAAGCAAAATTCGCGAATCACTTGAATCCAATGCCCAAATGATAATCTTAAGCGGGCGAACCTGCAACCAGACGGGGGATATAAATTTCATCGCCCTCCCCCGTCGCGTCTGCTCCATTCGGCCATATGGGAAGGGAAAACGGAGGTCTCCTCCGGGTGAATTTTCCTGAGAACAGAAACAACCCGGGGATGATTTTCCGGCACAGGAACAAGAGGCGAGCCGTCATTCGTTTGAAGACTGCTCACCCGAGGTTGACCGCCTCGTGGGGCTTTCCCTCTCGGAAAAAACGGTGAATATGGCCGAGCGTTACCTGGGGGTCCACCTTCCAGTAGTTGGAGCCCCCACCCGTATGGGGCAGCAGAACCACGTTGGGAAGTTCACGGAGTCTGCTCGAAGCCGGCAGGGGTTCTTGCCGGTAGACGTCCAGGCCAGCCATGGCGATTCCCCCGCTTTCGAGGGCGCGTACCATTGCATCTTCGTCAATCAGGTCGCCGCGTCCCACATTGACGACGGTGGCGGTTGATTTCATCCGCACCAACTGCTCGGGGCCGATGATTCCTTCCGTCTCCGGGGTGTGGGGGAGAACCAGGACGACATAGTCCGAGGCTGCGAGCAAATCATCGAGTGGAAGGAATTCGATTCCCAGCCTTCGTTCGATTTCATCCGGATGGGGAGTCCGCTGGTGGTAGTAAACTTTCATTTCAAAGGCGCGGCAACGCCGGGCGATCTCGATCCCGATGTCGCCCAGGCCGACGATGCCCGCGGTCTTTCCGAACAACTCGCCCATCCCCTCGATTTTCGCCCAGTTTCCGCCGGTCTTCCACTGGGTCGTCGTAATGGGTTCTATCCCCTGCTCGAGATAGGCCGCCTCGCTCACGGCGCGGTGGCCCGGTATCACCTGGCGCGCGCAGGCGAGCATCAGCGCCAGTGCGTGTTCGGCCACGGAGGCGTTTCTCTGAAGAGAACACGTAGCCACGGGAATCCCCATCTCGGTCGCCGCCGCGACGTCGATGTTGCGGCAGTTCCGCCCATGTTTCTGGATCAGTTTGAGCTGACGCGCGGTCCGTATGGCCGACCCGGGGAGTGGCTCCTTATAACAGAGTATGGCCTCGGCTTCCGGGGCGCGGGCGCACAGCGCTTCTTCTCCTTCCTCTTCGGGCACGATGAACTCGAATCCTTCGGCGGCGTCGCATCGGCGCAATCGCTCGGCGAATCGGGGCGGGTCCACGTCGGTAAGCAACAGGCGAATCGGGTTGGCCATGGGAATCTCCTGAGATGACTGGTTCCTGATCGTTAATCCGGCTTGAGTATGATAATATATGGCCTCATCTCATTCACGTTCCGCAATTTTCTCGATACAGATAGGATCCGATAGTGGTTGAATATATCACCAGGAGAGTGGTCCTGCTTATCCCCGTTCTCCTGGGAGTCTCCCTCGTCATCTTCCTCTCCATCCGACTCGTTCCGGGAGACCCGGCCGAAGCCCTCGCGGGAGAATTCGCGGACGAAGAGTATGTGGCGGAAATACGCCGGATCTACGGGCTGGACAAACCCCTGCACACCCAATACGTCATGTTCATGGGGCGAGCGCTCCGAGGGGACCTGGGCCGCTCGATCCTCTCCGATCGGCCCGTACTCGGCGAAGTCTGGACCCGCTTCCTCAACACGCTTCAACTCGCTTTCTGGGCCATGCTTCTCGCCACCATTGTGGGGCTGGCGGCCGGGGTGTTTTCGGCGACACATCCCTATTCGAAGTTCGACTACGGGAGCATGGCGGGCGCACTCCTGGGGATATCCATGCCCTCGTTCTGGTTCGGCCTCCTTATGATGGGGTTCTTTTCCGTATATCTCGGCTGGCTTCCGGCAGGAGGAAAGGGGACGACCGCGCACCTCATCATGCCGGTGGTCACGCTCGGCCTGACCGGAGCGGGGATAATCGCGCGCATGACGCGCAACACGATGCTGGAAATCACCGGCAGCGAATATATTACCACGGCGCGTTCGAAAGGTCTGGCAAGCGGAAAGGTCCATTACGTCCACGCCCTCAAAAACGCCATGTTGCCCGTCATCACCGTCGTCGGCCTCCAATCGGGATACCTGCTGGGAGGGTCGGTTATTACCGAATCGGTATTCGCATGGCCCGGCCTGGGCCGCTACATCGTCGAGGCCATCAAGCTGCGCGACTATGCCGCGGTGCAAGGCTCGCTGCTCTTTTTCGCACTCACGTTCGCTCTGGTGAACCTGACGGTCGATCTCCTCTACGCGGTGATTAACCCGCGCGTCCGCTACGGAGGGTCGAGCGAATGAGCCAGGCCGCCGAAGTCGCAACCAGGCTGCAGGAAATGGAAAGCGCGCCGATTCGCGGCATGTGGAACGATACCTTGCGCCGTCTCCTCCTGCACAAAGTCGCGGTGCTCGGGTGTGCTTTCGTCTTCTTGTTCATTGCCGTTTCCCTGCTGGCGCCCGTCATTGCGCCTTATGATCCCATAAAAGCGAATTTTCAGGAGACGCTGAAAGACCCTTCCCTTGCCCATCCCTTCGGGACGGATCATTTCGGGCGAGACGTTCTGAGCCGCATCATCTACGGCGCCCGCACCTCCTTGCTGATAGGCGTTTTCTCCGTCCTTATCGCAGCTTTCGGGGGCATCCTGCTCGGCCTGATCGGCGGGTATTTAGGAGGGTGGATAGACAACCTCATCATGCGGGTGGTGGACGTCATGCTCACCTTCCCGCGCATTCTGTTGTCCATTCTTCTCATCGCCATCATCGGAACGGGGATGGAAAACATCATGCTGGCGGTCGGGATTTTTGCAATCCCCACTTACGCCCGCCTGGTGCGCAGTTCGGTTCTCGTCTTGAAGGAAACCGAATTCGTGGAAGCGGCCCTGGCCATGGGCGGCTCCAGCCGCCGCGTTCTGTTTTTTCACATCTTCCCGGGAACGCTCGGCCCCATCGTCGTCCAGTCCACGTTCCTGATCGCGACTTCCATTCGCGTGGCGGCCGGACTCAGCTTCCTGGGCATCGGGGTGCCTCCTCCCACGCCCGAATGGGGAACCATGCTCGCCGACGCCCGCTCCTACATGGCCCTGGCGCCGCATCTGCTCACCATTCCCGGCCTGGCCCTCATGGGGGTGGTCTTTTCCTTCAACCTGCTGGGGGATGGCCTCCGGGATGCGCTCGACCCCAAATTGAGAAGATAGTTTCGGGAATAGATTGAACTTGTTTGTCGTTGGGCAGCCTCGACCTCCCGTAATTTTCTTGCAGCCGGAATCCAGAACCAAAACCGCTGGTTCCCGGATGAAAGCATTCCGGGATGACGATCAAAAAGTCACGCTTCTCAGGAATCCCCCTCCCCATCGCTCGGCATCTTCCCCTGTCCGTATGAAACGGCTACGAGTGAGTTGATGACTTCACCAACCCTGCCCGCATGAAACGGCTGCGAAGAATCTGATTGGCGGCTATGCTTGCCCATGCGAAATGGCTACGGGAGATTTGTTCGTTCAACCCGACCTGCCCCTCATGAAAGGCATGATTGGCGACTATGCCCGCCCGTATCAAAATGCTAGGATTTCCCGTCCACTTTTTGCAGCATCACATCATCCGCGAAAGATACGACGCCTTGAAGAAATGGCAACTTCTCGCCCTGCTCACCACCGGTCACGCCTGTGAACACTGGTTCCAGGGCGTTCTGGGCCCCGTCATTCCTTATCTGGCCGAAGATCTAGGCCTCACGCTGACCCAGGTGGGACTTCTGTTCACGGGCAGAGCCATAATGAGTGCTTTCAGCAGTGTGGGAACGGGCCTCGTCATCGATTCCTACGGCGGCGGGAAATGGCTGTTGGTGGGGTGCATGGCTTTCGTGGGGCTTTTTTACGGCGCGGCGAGTTTTTCGGCGGGATTTCTCACGCTGGCTCCCATCATCTGGCTGAGTGGCCTGGCGACGCACAGTTGGCATCCACCCGCGATGGGTTTGCTGCGCATGCGCTTCGAGAACCGCAAAGGCTTCGCCCTGGGCGTGCATGGGACGGGCGCGAACCTGGGGCAAACCCTGGCCCCCATCATCGCGGGTTATCTGCTCCTGATAATGAGCTGGCGGGGCGTGTTGCTGGCGAACACGATTCCGCTGTTCGCCACGGCCATACTCCTGTGCGTTTGTCTAGAACCTTTTCAGATCAGCGGAAAGCAAAAGCCCGGTTCCGCCATCACTTCCGGCAATTTCGTGGGTGCCCTCATTAAAAACCCCGGGATGATCGGAGCCTGTGTTTTCTCGGGCGTGCGGACGCTGGCGCATAACGTCGTCTCGATTTTCCTGCCCATTTTGCTGGTGAGAAAGTACGGCGTGGGGCCGAGCACCCTGGGTCTCGCCCTGGGCGCATATTCGGCGGCGTCCATATTTCCCGAAACGATCGTCGGCTATCTTTCCGACAAGGTATCACGAAAGTTGATCCTATTCGTCGGAATCGCCGCCGGCGGAATCGCGATGTTCATGATTCCCTACGCGGGCACGGGGATTTTCCTGTACGTCTGCATCGCGTCGGTCGGCGTTTTTCTTATTTCCATGCGCTCGGCCATCTTCGCATACGGCTTCGAGGTCAGTCCGCCTCGTCTGGCCGGCAGCGTCGTCGGCGTTATATTTACGGCGAACCAGATATTTGTTGGATTGGGTTTGTTTTTTCTGGGTATACTTGCGGATACGTATGGCCTGGAAATCGTTTTTGGAGCAATCGGCATATTATGCATGGGAAGTCTGGTCGCTTTCTCGTGGTTGCCCGGAACAGAGGGAGAATCGGAACTTCGGCAGGCAGCCGCCAATCCGGGAGATTCTATACGCTAGTCTTTCATAATTCACTTGTGGGAGATGTCATATGAATGATCAGATTGACGACCATTTGGGCTTTTCCCATATAGAAAAACTCCTGGCAGGCGGCGCTCCCACTCCCGCGGCGAAAGATCTTCTGGGCCTGATCGGGGTCAGCGACCCGGTAGGCGTAACCAGGAATCTGCAATCCCTGGCTTTGCACCCGGCGTTTCCGCGCAACAATTCCAAGTTCCTGGGGCAGTTGCTCTCTTCTTTGCGCGATACGTTCGACCCCGAACGCGCTCTGAGCAACTTCGAGCGAATCCTGGGCACTCGCGAGAACCCGGACGCGCTTCTGAAGGCTCTCACCCGCTCGGATGATCGCCGGGCGGAGCTCTTCGCATTGGCGGGCGGGAGTCAGTTTCTGATCGAAACGATTCTGCGGCATCCCCATTTTCTCGACTGGCTTTTGCGCCCCGCTACATTGCGAGCCGTTCGAACAAAAGAAAAAATGGTATCCGAGATGTGGGAGTGGGTGCGCGATAGCCGGAATATCCCCAATGGGCCGGAAAATGCGATGCGACGATTCCGCCAGCGCGAGTACCTGAGAATTGCGGTGCTGGATTTGCTGCGGCGGGCGTCTCTAAAAGAAATAACCTACAACCTTTCCCGCCTGGCCGATGCCTGTCTAGAAGTGGCCGTTCGAATCGCCAGGGCAGAGTTCGAGGGAAAATACGGCAAGCCCCGGTACAAGAACGCGGACGGGCAATGGCGGAATACCGAGTTCAGCGTGATCGGACTGGGAAAGCTCGGTGGGCTCGAACTCAATTTCAGTTCGGATATAGACGTGGTGTTCATATATTCATCAGATGAGGGACAGACGTCCGGCGTTGCGGATGCAGCCACGGGGCGAATCAAAAGACAAATCACCAATTATGAATTTTCCGCCCACATGGCCAGACGCATCATATCCCTGATGGGGAAAAACACCGAAGAAGGCCATGTGTTTCGCATAGACACGCGCCTGCGGCCCGAAGGCTCTCAAGGCGCATTGGCGCATTCGCTCAGAAGTTGTGAAGTCTATTATGAATCCTGGGGAGAAACATGGGAACGGCAAATGTTAATCAAATCCAGGCATTGCGCGGGTTCCGCCGCGCTGAGCGATGCTTTTACGGAAATGATACGTCCTTTCGTGTATCGACGGACGATGGACATAAGCGTCATTGCGGAGATCGGCAAGATCAAAGGACGCATCAACAAAAATCTCAAAGGAGAGGATGCCGCGACCCGGAACGTAAAACTCGGTGAAGGCGGCATCCGCGAGATCGAATTCACCACCCAGGCGCTGCAACTCATCTACGGCGGGCGCGAAACCCTTCTCCAGAACCCGAACACCTTGGAGGGTCTCTCCATCATAGAAGCGCTCGGCCTTTTGCCCGCCCATGAGTGCGACCACCTCGCTCGCGCATACGCATTCCTCAGGGACGTCGAGCATCGCGTGCAAGTCACGCACGGGCTTCAGACACACGAGGTTCCAGCGGATAAGAAGAGTCTGACCGTATTGGCCAGAAAGATGGATTGCGCAGGAAGCGATGAACTGAAAGCGCAACTGACGTATCACCAGAACAATGTATCCAAAGTATTTGAAAACATGTTTCGCAGTGAAAACGGAGATGAAGAAGCGGACTCCGAGGACGAACAGCAAGCCCCGGCGCTTACCCTGGGAGATTCATTATCCGCCGAGGATCTGGCCACATACAATTTCGTAGACCCGGAAGGCGTGAGCACCCACCTCAAACTCCTGAGAAACGGCGCATCGCTCGAACACGTCAGCGCCAAGGCGAAACGCATATTCGACGAACTTCTCCCTCGCCTGCTCCATCAAACACTCGAACTCCCGGAACCGGATAGAGCCATTGCGCACCTCAACAAATTCGTGGAGAGAGGAGGAGGCCGCGAATCCATCCTGGGGTTTATGGCCGAGCAGGAAGAATCGCTGGAAATCATTCTCAAATTATTCGCTTCGAGCAATTATCTGGCGGAGGTTCTGATCTCCCAGCCGGGGCTTCTTGAAACGCTGTTTCAGACGGAAACGCTCTCCCAACCGCGCTCGAAGGAATTTCTCGCCGGTGAAATGGAGAAAATAACCAGCGCGCAAATCTCGGTGGAAGATAAATTCAGTCGTCTGCACCTCCTCAAAAAAAGCGAGGAACTCGCGATAGGCATCAGAAGCATTCTCGGCGCGGCGGATATTCAGGAAACTTTATCCGCCCTCTCCCACCTTGCGGAAGCCACCCTGAAGAGCGGCTACGAGATCGTCTACGAGAGAATACGCAAACTATACGGCGCTCCGATTGAGGCGGAGACGGGAGATGAAGCCCGATTCGCCATCATCGGCCTCGGCAAGCTGGGAAGCGGAGAGATGAATTATGGTTCGGATCTGGATTTGATCTTCCTATACAGCGCTTCGGGGAAAACGAACGGGCAGGCGGACGGAAAAAATTCCGAATACAACGCCATCACGAATCATGAGTTTTACATCAAGTTGGCAACGCAGTTGCGCGATGGCCTCTCCTCCTCCGGCACCCGCGACCGAACGTATGAAATGGACCTTCGCCTGCGTCCCGAAGGGGAAAAAGGCGCGTTGGCTGCGCCGATCGATATTTTCATGGAATACTTTAATAATCGAGCTGAAACATGGGAAAGACAAGCACTTACAAGATCGATATATGTGGCGGGATCAGAGGCGTTCGGCGCGGAATTCATGGAACTCGTCCATGAATTCGTGTATGAGAGAGAGGCGCCCGCAGACCTCGCCGAACAGGTTCGCCACATGAGAGGACGCATTGAAAACGAACTCTCCGCTGAGGATGAGGGAATCGCCGACATCAAACTCGGGCGCGGAGGGATCATCGACATCGAGTTTTTGACGCAGTATCTTCTGATTGAAAATGGAAGAACGCATCCCGAAGTCCGGATTCCGAATACATACCGGGCATTGGAGTCGTTGAACAAAGCCGGAATCCTTTCGGATGAGGATACCGCCATATTGCATGATGGATACCTCTTCTTGCGTCTTGTGGAAAATCGACTCCGCATAGGCAATGCCCAGTCGATCAATATATTTCTCAAAACGAAGCGAGCCATGGAAATGTTGGCGCGACGGATGAATTTTGTGGATGATATGGACGGAAGCGCCCATGCCAAGTTATTGGCTATGTATGAGAAAAAAACAGAACTTGTGCGGGAAGTGTATGAAAAAATCGTGATCGGGCAAAAGTAAATCTCCCCCGGGAATTGCTTGCCGCGTGTTTTCTGGCGCACCCGTATTCGGGTCGCTTCAACCAGAGGGTTCGAATTGATAATAAACACAGATCGTTTTCGCCAAGCCATGGAGGAGATGGCCGGGGTCGGAGCGACGAAAGGTGGCGGCGTGCATCGCCTCACGCTCTCCGATCAAGACAGGGAAGCCAGGGATTTGTTCGCTGGGTGGGCGGGTGATGCCGGGCTCGACCTGCGGATTGACGAGATGGGCAACATGTTCGCCAGACGCGCAGGCCGGGAAGACGACGCCCATCCCGCCATGGTGGGGAGCCATCTCGACTCGGTGCCCAACGGAGGCCGGTTCGATGGCTCATTGGGTGTGTTGGCCGGGCTGGAAGCGGTGCGCACGTTGAACGATATGGACATATCGACGAAACGGCCTATAGAAATCGCAAACTGGACAAATGAAGAGGGTCCCAGATTCCCACCACCCATGGTCGGAAGCGGCGTATTCGCAGGGGCGATACCACTCGAATCCGCATATGAAACGAGAGACGCAGAAGGTGTGAGGTTCTTGGATGAGCTCGAGCGCATCGGCTACCGGGGGAATACGCCCTGCTCTCCTAAGCCTCTCGGGTCGTATGTGGAACTTCATATAGAACAAGGCCCCGTTCTCGTGAACGAGGGCACGCAGATAGGCATCGTGGAAGGAATTTTCGGGTTGACGTGGCTTCGCATCACCATGAAAGGTGAGCGGGACCATGCCGGCCCCACGCCGATGCGCATGCGGCGCGACGCCCTCGTGGGTGCGGCGCGCACCATTTCGTCAATCCGCGAAATTCCCGCAAAACTGCATCCCGAATTCGTGGCTACGGTCGGGGAAGTCTCCGTATCGCCCAACGCCATAAACGTCATCCCAGGTGAGGTGACGTTTTCAGTCGATTTCAGGCACAACGAGCCGGAAACATTGGAGAAAGGACTGGAACTCGTCAAAGAAGCCGCGCACAGAGAAGCGGAAAAAGAAAATCTCGAAGTCGAGATTCAAGACGTCGGCTCCTCTACTCCCACCCGCTTCGACGCAGGCGTGTCGCAAGCCTTGGAAAGCGTATGCGAGGAAGCGGGCTATAGCCACCGGCGTATGTGGAGCGCCGCCGGGCATGACGCCCGCTATGCGGCCGACCTGGGCCCCACGGCCATGATTTTTGTCCCCTGCGTCGCGGGGAAAAGTCATTCGGAAGAAGAAGATATGGATTGGGCGGACGGCTACAGGGGTTGCGACGTTCTGACGCGAACATTGATGAAACTGGCGGATTCATGAGCAAAAGATTTCTTATAAAGAAAGGATGAGGGAAAACGGATGCCTAAGATAAAATGGGAAAATGGCGCGCGATGCGCCGTGTGTCTGACTTTCGACGTGGACGGCGAGACGGTCTGGATGGGCCGGGATCCGTCGCTGGGGAATCGCCCCATTCACAATTCCATGGGTGCCTACGGGCCCAAGGTGGGCATTCCCCGGATACTGAAACTCCTCAAGAAATACAGCCTCCCCGGCGCTTTCTACATTCCGAGTTGGACGGTGGAGAAATGGCCGAAAATGACCGAATCCATCGTGAAGGCGGGGCATGAAATCGGCCACCATGGCCATATTCACGAAAAACCCTATCAGATGTGCGACGCCGAGCGCGAAGAGGAGTTGCTCGTGCGCTCCCTCGAGATATTGAAGCGTGACACGGGAGGGGAAATCCTGGGCTCGCGCACCCCCTCGGCGGACCCGAGTGTCCACACCATGGGCCTCCTTAAAAAATACGGGCTTTTGTATCACTCCAACATGATGGACGACGATTGGCCCTATTACCACGATTGCGGCCTGGTGGAATTGCCCACGAAATGGAGTCTCGATGATTTCATCTTCTTCGCCCACAGCACGAACCCCCCGCTCGGCCACGGCATCCGCGACGCGGAGTCGGTCTATTCCATATGGGTCGAGGAATTCGAGGGCGCCTATGAGGAGGGTGGATACATCAACATCATGTGCCATCCCCAGGTCATCGGCCAGCACTACCGGATGCGAATGCTCGAGAGGTTGATTCAGCACATTCTGGCGAAAGGGGACGCCTGGATCGCGGCGCCCGGAGACGTGGCGAAATGCTGGGCCGCGCAGAACAAGGCGCCCAAGGCGAGAAGAGCGAGGAGATAGAGATCACGTTCCTCGATGCTGCTCAAACGAAGAAGGTATCGAAAATCCGCGCGAGAGCCTGATTTCAGAGGATCGGAGAGAGCCAGCCCAGCACCACACCGTAAATGGTGTGGGCGATGAGTGCGGTCTGCCATGCTCTGGGGTGCATCTTGCGGCTGAAAAAGCCATGTCCTGTGATGAGCGGGTTGAATACGCATTGTGAAAAAATCAAAAGCGCCCCGCCCCACACCAGGCCCCGGAACACGGGCGGCCCGCAAATATACCCGGCGGCCACGGTGGCGTATATCAAGCCGAAAATAATGCCGTTTAGATGAACGGCGATGAGGCCGAGCGCGTAAGGGGGTTTTCCCTCATACGCCTCCCCGAACAGCAGCATCGAGAGACCCTTGCCGAAATCGAGTTTCACCATCCCTATCTTGTCCGCGATCAGTGCGAACACGAGATGGGCGTACGTGGCCAGAAAAGAAGCGGCGCAGACGACGAGCAAATCACCCGGGTTCATGAAACCCCTCCCCCTTCACAGATATTCCGCCCCGCAATAGCGGGATATGGATGTCCGGTCGGGACGCTCAGCCGGTGTACTCCAGTATGTGCATCCCCGCTCCGTTCCGATCGATCAGATACAATAGGCCGTTCTCGTCCATTCCGATGTCGTTCGACTGCGCATAGTCTTTCCCGAAGTCGAGTTCGGGTATGTAGTGCCCTATTTCCTTGGGCTGGAAGGGGTCTGAAAGATCAAGCGCCCTTAAGCCAGAATTGAAATAGGTGAGGAAAATAATGTCTTTCCAGGGTCCATCCGCAGGCGTGTATTCCAGAATGTTGTGCGCGCCGAAGCGGCCGCCCCTGTTCATGTTCTCTTCCCTGTCGGGTATGTAGGTGGAAATGGGAATCGGGTTCGTTTCCTCGCGTATGTCCACCACCCACATGAACTGGCTGTGTTCGTAGTTTTCCTGGGCGCGCGCCTCGTCTGTCACCACAACGTAAGGCCTGTCCCCGAGCGGCCACACGGTGTGCGTGGACCCGATGAAGGGCGGCGACCAGCAGAGGTTCCCCACGCAGGTGATGTCGCGCATATCCGTACAATCGAAAATGCCCATGCCTGCCCCCCAGAAGCCGCAGTACATGCGATTCCCGCGAATGGTGGCGGGTCCGTGGCACGTCCAGGAGCGTTCGAAATCCTCGGGCTCCTCGTATTCATAATCGAGACTCAGATCCTGCTGCGGGAGACCGGCGATGTTGAGCACTTCGGGCTTTAAGGGGTCTTTGATGTCCATGGTCCACATGACCCGGTTTCGCCAGCCATCGGCGTGGTTCGGAAAAAATGCGAGCGCACGCTCATTGTCGACACCGAATCTGTGCGGCCCCGTTCCGGGCAGATCGTAAAAACCCACTTCTTTCGGTTGGGATGGATTGCTGATATCGAAAATACATACCCCTGCCCTCGCCGTTTTGCCTTCCGGCGTCTTTAAGCGTTCGTGATTCACGTAAAGGAGATCATCCCCCACGATGCGGACTTTGTGGTTGTGCAGTCCGGGAGGGGCGAACACTTCGGCGATTCGTCTCGGCTTGCCGGGGTCGGATACGTCGTGAACTGTCCAGCCCTCGGGTCCGTCAAAACTCGCCGTTCCCACGGCCCCGACATAGGCGTATCCGTTTTTCACCTCGACGAGACTCCCGCC
Source organism: bacterium (assembly GCA_965218735.1). GTDB lineage: Bacteria > UBA8248 > UBA8248 > UBA8248 > UBA8248 > Bin107. Next base: position 597,719 of record CBDCMA010000008.1, read on the forward strand.
TCCCCATGCCGCATCCGGGTCGTGCCCTATCAGTTTGAAGTTTCTGGATTCAGCAGGTGCGCCTTTCGCCATTTTCCGTCTCCTGTGTAGTCGCTATGAAATCGAGGATGAACCCTAGCCGTCTTTTCCTTCGTACACCTCCACCACGCGCGCGCAGTCATCCTCTCTCCAGCCTGCGTCTTCCGCACGCTTGAACATGCCCAGCCCAGCTTCCGTCATGGGCACATCAAATCCTTTTTCTTTCGCGAGGTCAACGCAAAGGCCGAGATCTTTCACGTATATCCCCACGGAGCCATGCGGCGTGAAATCGCGCGTTAATATCTTCTCTCCTTTGATATCCAAAAGAACACTCGCCGCTGCTCCCGAGCGCAGACAAGTCATAATCGTATCGTGAGACAGGCCCGAGCGTTCCCCCAGGAGCAAACCTTCCGTCAGCAAGGCGACGCCGGCGGTCGATATCAGGTTCGTCACCAGTTTCATGGAGCAACCCGCGCCATTGGGTCCGGTGTGGAGGACGCTTTTGCCTAGAGGTTCGATGATCGGCTTGATGCGATTGAAAATTTCTTTTTTGCCGCCCACCATGTAAGCCAGCGTTCTCGACTCCACGTGCGGCACCGTGCCCGAAACGGGGGCATCGACCATCTCCACGCCTCTCGCCTCCAGTTTCTTCGCCAGGCCTGCGGACCACGTAGGGTTCATCGTGCTCATCTCAATCAGGATGAGCCCCTCCTTGCCCGCGGAGGCGATCCCCTCCGGCCCGATGGTGTTCATTTCGATGTGCTCGGGCTTGAGCAGCATGGTGAAAACCACGTCCGATCGCTCGGCCACCTCTCTTGCGTTCGCGCAGGGAATTCCACCGGCTTTTTTCAGCTGCTCCATGCGCATCTCGTCGACGTCGAAACCACATACCTCATGGCCATCAGCCATGAGATTCCGGGTCAAAGGAGTTCCCATCTTGCCCAGACCGATGAATCCAAGTTTCTCACCCATTCTCGACCTCGCCTCCTCGCGCGGATAGAGTAAAATACATTTCGCGTGATCGTTTCACTTCACTCTTACTAAAAGCGTAGAATAGAGTCTGGTGAAATCGTTGCCGGATAATCGTTTCATGCATTGAATCAAACAATGCGCCAGAGAGGAAACAAATGCCAGCCACTCCCTTGTTCGCTTTACATCAGGCGGCCAACGCCCACCTCATAGAAGAAGCCGGATGGCGAATGCCCGCGACGTTCGGAGACGCGGTATCCGAACACCTCGCATGCAGGGAAAGCTCCATCGTGACCGATCTGTCTCACCGGGGCAATCTGTGCTTCAAGGGTCCTGACACGGAAGAATTCCTCCACCGCATGCTTTCGAACCGCGTAAAAGAGCTAAAGCCCGGAGAGGGCGCATACAATACCTTCCTCACGCGACAGGGGAAATTCATCTCCGATCTGTATATGTACAAAGGCGAAACATTTGTTGTCGCCTCCGTGGCTCCGGGAATGGCGGATACTCTCGCCGAGGAAATCGACAGGTTCATTATTATGGATCAGGTGGAAGTAGCGGATCACACGGAAAATTCATTCTGTCTCGGGCTTTTCGGGCCGGATTCAAGAGAAATCCTTTTACGAGCGGGCATGGGTGCGCTTTCACTCGAAGAACATGGGCACACGACGTCCGGCAACATGATGATAGCGCGTGAATTATGGACCGGAGAAGACGGCTATCTGCTCATGGGGCCTCGTGAGGGGGCGGAGGCGATTTGGGGATCATTATCAAGTGCGGGAGCAACGCCGGCGGGCCTTGCCGCCCTTGAATCGCTCACCCTGGAAGCCGGGGTGCCGCTCTTCGGGAAAGACATGACTTCCGCAATCAATCCCATGCAGGCGGGGCTTGAGGAAAAAGCCATTGATTTTGATAAGGGCTGCTACATCGGGCAGGAAGTAATCGCCAAGATCAAGTATTTAGGCCAGGTGAACCGTGGCCTTGTGGGTCTTAGAATCAATGGAGAAGCCGCGCCCGAGCCGGGGGCGGACGTTTATTTCGATGCGAAAACTATCGGCTCGATCACCCGCTCGGCATATTGCCCGACGCTTGATGGGGTTTTGGCTTTTTCGTATCTGCCCCGCGCCCAGATGGAGCCGGGCACGCATGTGAAGGTGGATGTTCAAGGGGGCGATGTGGAGGCAATAGTCGAGAGCCTGCCCTTCTACCGGAAAGAAATTGAAGTCACCAGATAGACGTGGGTAATCGATAAAACCCGAAAGAATTTGTGCGGCGGAGAGGTGAAACCGACCTCGATTTGCTTTTGACTTCTTTCACTCTGCGATGCATATTGCGGCCTTCTTTCTGCGGATTTGCATGGAATTCGCCGGAAATTCAAGAGTAGGTTCTGCGTAAGAACGAAACTTTTGTTTAGAAACTTCGTTTCCCGGGAGGAAGCAACACATGGCACAAGCCAAGGAGGGAGGAAAAGGAACCCCCTCACGTGCGAATATAGGAACGGAAAAAACGTTTGGTCTAGACAAACTGGGTCTCAAAAATATTGGAACCGTTTACCGGAATCTTCCCATCGCAGAATTGAATGAAATGGCGGTTGCACGCGGCGAAGGATACCTCGCCACCAATGGCGCGCTCGTGGTCCATACCGGCAAATTCTCGGGTCGCTCCCCAAAGGATAAATTCACAGTGGACCAGGGGCCTTCCAACGAGAAGATATGGTGGGGACCCATCAACCAGAAAATATCGACCGAAAACTGGGACAACATTTTCCAGAAAATTGCCAACTATGCCCAGAAGCGCGACCTTTTCATTTTCGACGGTTTTGTAGGAAACGACCCGCGTTACAAGCTCCCCGTGCGCGTTATTTCCGAACAGGCGTGGCACTCGATGTTCTGCCAGACGCTGCTCGTTCGCCCCAAACCCGGTGAACTGGAAAATCACGAAAACCCCTTCACGGTGATCGACATGGGCAAGTTCCTGGGAGCAGGGCCGGCGGAAGGACTCCGGCAAGATAATTTCACGCTGGTGAATTTTGAGAAAAATATGGCGCTCATCGGCGGCTCGGAATACGCCGGAGAGATGAAGAAATCCGCCTTTTTCATCATGAACTACCTGCTTCCACAAAAAGGCGTCTTCCCGATGCATTGTTCGGCGAATATGGGCCACGATGGGGATACGGCCCTTTTCTTTGGGCTTTCCGGCACGGGTAAAACCACGCTTTCCGCCGATGTGAACAGAAAACTCATCGGAGACGACGAGCATGGGTGGTCGGATTCGGGTATCTTTAATTTCGAAGGCGGGTGCTACGCGAAAACAATCAATTTAACGAGAGAAGAAGAGCCCCAGATTTGGGATGCGATCCGCTTTGGGTCCGTTCTCGAAAACGTCATTGTCGACCACGATACGCGGGAAATCGATTATAACGACATGTCGATAACGGAAAACACGCGCGCCACCTACCCTACGCATTTCATCGACAATTGCGTGCTCTCAGGCATGGGCGGGCACCCGAAAAACGTATTCTTCCTCACTTGCGACGCATTCGGCGTCCTGCCCCCCATCAGCAAACTCACGCCCGAACAGGCCACCTACCATTTCCTCTCCGGCTATACGGCTAAAGTGGCGGGCACCGAGGCGGGCGTCGATGAGCCGATGGCCACGTTCAGCAGTTGTTTCGGAGCACCCTTCCTGGCCTTACACCCCGCCGAATACGGCGAAATGCTCAGGGACAGGCTCAAGAAGCACGACGCGCAAGTCTGGCTCGTCAACACGGGATGGATCGGCGGCGACGCCGGGGAAGTCGACAGAATGCCCCTGCATCATACGCGCGCGCTCTTGACGGCCGCCTTGACCGGCGAGCTCGCCAAGGTTCCCACCCAGGACGTGCCGATATTCGATCTCCATGTTCCCATAAGTTGTCCCGATGTGCCCGAGGAATTCATGGTCCCCAGAAAGCTCTGGAAAGACCCTGATAAATACGACCAGAAAATACGCGAGCTCGCCGGAGCGTTCCGGGAGAATTTCGAGCAGTTCGCGGATCGGGTGACGCCGGACGTCGCGGCGGCCGGCCCGAAAATCTAGGAGTTCATACCCGACGAGTCGAGTTCACATTCCAAAGGAGGTATTCCAATGCCCGTTGTTCAAGTAAGCCTGCTGTCTGGAAGATCGAAAGAAACGAAAAGCGCGATGGCGGATGAAATTACCGAGACGGTTCACAAGCACTCAGGCGCTCCCAAAGATGTCATCACGGTCATATTTCAGGACATCGAAACAGACTCATGGGCGGCTGGTGGAACGCTTTACGCAGACAAATAAAGCCGAACATCCTTTCATGTAAGGAGGGCCGAGATGGGCACCGATAATTTCAGGCTGGCGCTTGTGCAACCGATGGGATATCCCCCGCCCGAAGATGAGAAAAACGTGGCCGACGCCGTCCGATATGTGGAAGACGCCGCCGCGCAGGGGGCCGATTTCGTCGCCTTCCCCGAATCGTATCCCGGTCCCTGGCGCATGCCGGCTACGTTCGACCCGACCGAGGCGATGGAAGAAGTGGCAAATCGCTGCGGCGTGTACGTCCAATACGGAACGCTCGAGCCGCTGGATAGCGAGAAAAAGACGGCGCACAACCTGTTGAATCTCGCCCGGCCCGCCGGCGGTCCCTCGGGTCGCTACCGCAGAACCCATCCCCCCGGCCCCTGGATTTACACGGGCGGCGGCATCTGGGAATTTCAGTACGTCGCAGGAAACGAATACCCCGTTTTCGAGACCCAGTATGGGCAGGTCGGCATGGCGATGTGCAGCGAAGTCTACATGCCGGAGGTCACGCGCGCCCTTTCGCTGCGGGGGGCCGAAATCATCTTCCTGCCTGCAGGCGTGGACAAGAAGAAGCTGTGGGGCACCTGGCGGAACCTCATCTGGTCGCGCGCGATAGAAAACCTGGCGATCGTCATCACCACGCAGAACCTCTTTGAAAAGAGTCATCGCGGTCTGGCGATGGTGGCGACGCCCGAGGAAATCGTATTCGAAAGCACGCGAGCCGGCATGTTCATGGTCGACGTGGATCTGGAGAGAATCCGCGAGCTTCGCGAACAACGAGACGAGGTGACCTCATCGGGCAAGAACGGGGCGAAGGCCGGCGTGCTGACCCAGTGGCAAAGGCCTGAGTTGTACGACAAATTCTTTCCCAAAGAAGGCGCAGCCAATTAATCACAAACACCCTCCGGGGCGCAGGCTTCGGGGGGTGTTTTCACAAAACATTTCCACTAGAAGATACGAATGACGAACAGTAATTTCTGGCTTCTGTATGCGCATATACTGGCGGCCTGTCTGTACGAGGGCGCGCTCGTTTTCTTTTGGCTTCTTATGGGCCACTTGAGGCGCAGGCTGTCTCCTGATGAATTCGCAGGCGAAATCACCTCCATACTGCGCTTTTATCATCCCTTTATTCTGATATGTATGGGTGTGCTCATCATGACGGGCGCCTGGTACCTCACGGGCCTCAAGATGGCGATGGGGCCCGCATTCGGCAAACTCTTCGTGCCTTTGGGCCTGAAGCTGCTCACGGTTTTCCTGATGATGATGGGTATCAGCTTTCAGTTTTTCGCGATTGGCTTGAGGCTCACGCGGGGAACGGGCCCTGCCGGCAACGGACGCCCCATCGGCGATACGACGGATGAGCGCATGAAGCTGCTCAAGACGCTCGAGCGCGTGAACCTCGGGAATGCGGTGCTCGCCCTGTTCGCTATTTTCTTTGGTCTCGCGCTCAATAAGGGTTTTTAGTCCATTGGTTACAAGGTATATATAAAGTAATACTTTAGGTATATCAAGCTGTTTTAATTTATCGTTTTACCCCCTGAATTTATCGATATTTATCGAATTTATTAGAAAATCGAAAAGAGCTTCTCATGGCGACGGAACAAGAGTTGGCGAGCGCAGCGAACAGACGCCCGATAGGTAGCGCCCAAGTCGCGCCACGCCGCTGGGAGGGCTTCGAGGGCGTCGCGCTTTCAGGCCCCAGAACCTCTCTGGAGCCGGTCGTGGCGGAGCGCGACACGCCGGATATCTTCAGGGCCGCGACCGAGGGCGAGGAACCCGATCGGATATTCGATTATCTTGGCTATGGCCCCTTCACCGAGGAGGCGCAGGTGCATGCCTGGCTGGTCGCCCGCCAAGCCTCCAAAGACCCGGTTTTCACCGTCTATCGCGATAATGCGACTGGCCGCCTCGGCGGCATGGGCAGTTTTATGGAAATCCGCCCGGCTGCGGGCGTCGCCGAGATCGGCCACATCTGGTTCGGTCGCGCCTGGCAGCGCAGCGTACAAGCCACCGAGGTCCTCTCGCTCAAGATGCGCCACGTCCTGGAAACGCTCGGCTACCGGCGGCTGGAGTGGAAATGCAACGCCTTGAACGCAGCGTCCCGCGCAGCGGCCCTGCGCCTGGGTTTTTGCTACGAGGGAATTTTCCTGAACCATGTGATCGTCAAAGGACGCAGCCGCGACACCGCCTGGTTCTCCCTCACGCAGGAGGAATGGCCCGCCGTCCGCGAGGCCCACGCCCGCTGGCTTGAGCCTGATAATTTTGACGCCGCAGGCCGCCAGAAATGCTCCCTGAGCGACCTCACCCGCGCGCTGTGGTGAGGCCGTCATTTCCTGAAAGAGAGTACCACACACTCCTCTTTAGGGAATAAAAACACTATTCCCATCCATCAAGTCGAATGAGGCGGCTGGGCTGCGCACCGAAAGCCGATGTAGGCGTGTCCCGTCGCCTGTCTGCCGGGCATTACGACTTCGCGGCTCGTGGCCGTCATGCCGTCCGGCGCACTCGCTGAATTCCCACCCCGCACCACGCGCGCATCAACCGCGCCTAAGCTCTCGCGCCCGTCTTTGGGCTTGTAGGGATAGTTCATCGCGAGAGAAGCCGTCCACTCCCACACCTGCCCCGCCATGTCGTTCACCCCGTATGGGCTCGCGCCTTTGGGATAGCTGCCCACAACCGCCGTCTGGCCCCTGAAATCTCCCAGGAGGAGATATTCCGCCGATGGTTTCTGGTTGCCCCACGGGTAGAGGCGTCCGTCGCCTCCGCGCGCCGCCTTTTCCCATTGCGCTTCGGTTGGCAGCTTCTTCCTCTTCCAGCGGCAATAGGCCAGGGCTCCGCTCCAGGCCATCTCGCTTGCCGGGAGTTTTTCAAAACCTTTCTCGACGACCCAGGCGTCGCCCTTGGGAATGATCTTGGCGTCGGGGTCGTCGGTATCCAGGTACATCTCCCCTTTCGGTCCCTCCGGGCCCCTCTCTTGAATGAAGGGGAGATAATCCGCCCATGTCACCAGATTCCGGTCGATGTAATAGGCGGGAAGAAACACGCGGTGCGCGGGTTTTTCCTCGTAAGGACCATCGTTCCTGCCCATCGTGAACGGCCCCGCCGGGATGAGCACCATGCCCGCGTATTTGCCCTTGCCCATCCTTATTCGTGAAGCGGCACGTCCGAATTCAACAAACGTGAGGGTCAAGCCGAAGGCGAGCAGAACAATCCAAAGCTGATATCTCATCATTTTTCTCATACGTGCAATGCCCTCGAAATGTGGATTTCCGGGGATTATAGCGTAAAGCGGGAAGAGAAGCTGTATTGGAATGGGGCGGGTATCCTATCTGCATAGCGGGACCCCACAAAAAGCTCCGTCATTCCGGCGCATGCCGGAATCCAGAACTGAGAAGATGGAAGACGTTGCGGCCTTACATTTCCATGTGATCGGTAGGCATAGAGGCAAAATGCAAATTCCCTGGATTCCGGCATGCGCCGGAAAGACGATCAAAGACGACCAATCATCTTGAGCGAAGAGGCCGTTCGCGAACGCCCCCTACCCATCCTGCGGCGGCCAGATGCGGCTTGCCGCAAGAGGCGAGCCGGGGGGATGCGCGAGGTATCCATGCACGCGCTTCGTCCATTCGGTTTCTTCGAGCGCGATGTAGTTCTCCGCGCGCGCCTCTAAGGATGTGAACTCATACAGCACGGAATGTTTGGGAGAACCCGTCGCCACCAGGTATTTTCTCGCGCCGATGCAGCCGGGCGTATCCGCGACTCCCGCCATGCGCTCCTGGGCGTAAAACGCCTCCAGATCCTCATCGTTGCCCTGCGCCTCGTAGCGGCCCATCTGTATTGCGGGCGCCATTACGTCGGGCGCTTCCCTCTTGTCCGCGTCCGGGCCTTCCACCCGCCACTCCTCGCAGAGGATGAGTCCCCTCGCCTGAATCCGCATCCCCGTCATTTGACGGGTTTCCGCGTTTTGGCGTTCTTTTAGCTGCGCAGGACTGGGATCGTAGAAGACCCGGGTGGATTCCCCGCCGAACAGCGCGATGAATCCTGCACCCGACGCGAGAGCCGGATCGTCGGTGCGGTTCAGTCGCGCCGCTATTTTTTCAAAGCGCTCGCCAGGGTGTCGCACCTCATAGTGCGCCGCCCAGTTGTAGCCCGGACGAGTAAGTTTTTCGGGGATGTGCACTCCGTGGTACCAGTCCATGTACTCATCCCGTCCCTCCTCGGGCAGATCGTAGATAATCGCCCATACCGCCCTGTCCATGTTCAGCCTCCGTTTTCGCAGATATATCCATCAATGAAGAAATAGATACTGTTCATTCATTGTATTATAGATGGTTTGTAAGGCACATTATATTGACTCCAGCGGTTTGACGATGTTTTTCGGTATCCATTTTATGGAGAGCCCATATCCTATGATCTATGAAGTTCGCGCGTACACGTTCACGGCAGGCGACGCCCCCGAGGGCGTGGAGGATTTCGGCAGGATCATCGAGAAAAGAACCGCGATATCCTCTCTGGTCGGTTTTTTCATCTCCGCCATTGGGGGGCTGAACAGGATTCTCCACATCTGGGAATACGAGAACTCCGCCCACCGCGAAAAGGCGCGCGCCGAAGCCCTCTCCCAGCCGTGGTGGCCCCCGCTCAAGGTGGACAAGATACTCCACCAGCAGACACGGATCATGAGGGCTGCGCCGTTTTGTCCCAAACCACGGGCGGGCGAGATGGGCGGCGTATATGAAATCAGGAGCGACGTGATCGTCACGGGCAAGATGCGCGCCATCAGCGCGGCGTGGGAGAAAAATCTACCCGAAAGGGAGCGCCTCTCGCCACTGGCGGCGGCCTTTGCGAATCCTGCCGGAGAGTTCGAGTCCGGCATCCTGAACGAGTTCCTGCACATCTGGCCTTATCGGGATTTGAACCACTGGGCCGAGGTGCAAAGAGACGCCGCGAATCTCCCTGGCTGGGAGAGCGGCTACAAACCCTACTTGCGGAGCGAGACTTCTGAAATCTGGTATCCGGTGGAATATTCGCCCATGAAATAGCGGGGAACGCATGCCCGCGCTCCCCGCTTTGTCATGGATAAATGGAGCGGGAAACGGGATTTGAACCCGCGACCCCAACGTTGGCAACGTTGTGCTCTACCACTGAGCTATTCCCGCATACAGCGCAAAAAGTTTACCCAACTCGCATCAAGAGTCAAGAGACGATCAGGGATTCGTCTTCATCTTTGCTGCTCAGTTACTTCAGTTTGTCCGCAAGCCAGTCGGCGGCGAGGGGTCGCCACAAAAAGGGAATGTTGTTGCACACGTGGACGCCTTCTGGATACACCACGAGCTCCGCCGCATCGCCCGCCTCCCCGACTATCTTGTGGGCCTGCTCCACGGGACACAGCCTGTCTCGCGCGCCGTGAATGATCAGCAGGGGCCGATCCAGTCCGCTCAAACACCCGCGCAGGGAAATCTCCTGCGATTTGAGTGCGCCCTGTTCTTCGTTCTCCGTCTGAAAGGAGACGCAGACTCCCTGGCGGGTCAGGGCGGGCAAGCCCTCCCATATCTCCACCATGTCGTATGGTCCGCATACGCCCACCCCGGCTTTCAGGCGAGGCTCCAGGGCCAGGCTGCGGGGCGCATAGTAGCCGCCCAGACTCACCCCCAGGGCCCCGATACGGGAGGAGTCCAGCCGCTCATCTTCCACAAGATGATCCATGACGACCGAGACCACGCGCTCGAAATCAGGCCGCATCTGCATATCGGCGTTTTCCCCCTGGGCGGGGCCGTCGAAGGCGAAAGTCGCCATGCCGCGAGCGTGGAGGACTTCTTCGAGCGTATAAAATTCCTCTTTCGTGGAATCGAGACCCGCGACCAGGACAACGCACGGGGAGCCACCCTCCCCTTTCGCCCCCTCGGGTATGCGCAAAATGCCCGGCAGGATTCTTCCGGGTGAAGCGGGATAAGGAATCTCCACGCGCTCGGCGGGTGGGTCCAGATACGGCGCGGCGCGAAGGTAGGCCGCCACCTTTCTCTTTTGCGCCTCCGCCTTGAGTTCGAGATCCTCATGGTAGACGAACTGGGCGAAATGATAGGCGAGAGAAGCCCGCACATAGGCCTCGGCGGCGCTCAACATCCTGCCCGCCTTCTCCATCTCGCGGGCTTCCCGCTCGCGAATGACCGCGCGCTCCATCCAGAGGCGGCACCATTCGTGCCAGGAACTTACCTTGGGTATGACTTCCGAAGCGTCGATGTAGGAGATGCCGTTCGCCAGAAGGCGGACGTACCAGTGCGAGAGGGCCTCTTGCGTAAGCGCGTCGGCGGAGGATTCATTCAATTTTCTTCTCCTCAAGCGGCCTTTCGGGCATGGATCCGAACCGAAACCACCGGACGAAACGGTGCGTGGCCGGAAACATCAATATCACAAAAACCGGAGCCCGCCAGCAGGGACTCCCATTCGGCCTGCTCACAAACTCCGCCGAGCGAGGCGTTCCAGGCCTGTGGGTCCTGGGCGATCTCATCGGGCAATTCGCCCTCGCGTATCAACTCGCGGGCTATGAGGCGGCCACCAGGCTTCAGTATCCGGTGTGCTTCGACGAGCGCTTTTTTCTTGTTCACGGTGAGATTGAACGAGGCGTTGGCCAGGACGATATCGGCGACGCCGTCCGCAAGGGGGACCTTCTCCATATCCCCGGCCAGCAGATGCAGTGCGCCTCTGTTCACTTCAGCAAACGCTTCGCGCACACGATGAAGCATTTCAACCGCGAAATCCACCGCAAACAGACTGGCGCTTTCCTCCAGCTTCTCGCTCAGAAGACGCGCGTCTAATCCTGCGCCACATCCCAACTCGACGGCCGTCCGCACGCCCGCGAGGTCGACTCCCTCGAGCAGGTACCCGCAACCACAATAAGAGGACGAAACGCGCTCGGGAAGGCCTGCGATAAAACTTGGAGGATAGCCCGCCCCTCGCGCCCTGTCCGCACCGCCTTCGGGGAACGCATGCGCCTCCGCCAGATGGGCGTAGCGCTTTCTGACGAAGGATTTCACCTGCTCTTCCCACGCCAGAGGCTTCACGCCATCAACGGTTACGGGCACGGGACGCCTAGTGGGGCATGTGGGCCGGGTTCCAGAACTCTCCGGTCCGCACCATCTTGGCGATTCGCTCGCCGTGAGGCATCCAGAGGCGCAAGCTGGGCGTGGATGTCCGAATACAGAACAATCTTCACGTCACTATTCCCTTCCCGTTATCAAAGAACAGGGCCGCCGCACCCGAAGAGCGCGACGGCCCGACTCTTTCGAGCAATAAGATATCTATATCTTGCCTGCCTTGGCGAGGGCCGCCTTCGTCACGCTGGTGTCGACGATGTCTACATACGCCGGCGCCTTGCCCTTGATCTTTCCGAGGCGTTTCATGTAGTTCGCCGTGAAGGAAACCGAGGCCTTGGGAATGCCGTTGTTCACGCCCCAAATTTTCTCCGCCACGAAGATGTCGTACGTCTTCGACATGATTTCGGGGTTTTTCTTATAGACGGGGCGCACCCATTTGTTCGCCGATTTAAGATAGCCCGCCTTGTCCTTGTAGATGGAGCGGTTGGACTGCATCATCGCCATGGCGAAGCGCACGTAGGCGTCTTTTTTCGAGTTGATCTTCGAAGATGGCGCGATGAACGCCCCGTAGAAGAAGTTCGGCATGGCTTTCCAGAGGTCCATCAGCTTGTTGAAGCTGGACTTTCTCTTCTTGACGACGAGAACCTGCTCGACGTGAATGACCACGGCGTCGGCCTTTCCCTTCAGCAGGAAGGGAACGCGCGCCGGCGGCGGGGTCTTGATGTATTTCACGTCCTTATCGGCCAGGCCTGCGGTCAACAACACGGCGAGCGCGCCCAGGTGGCTGTATCCTCCGCGCCCCTCGATGCCGATGGTGCGGCCCTTCAAATCGGACGGCTTCTTGACCTGATCGTTCCCGGCCATCTGCGCTTCGTTCAGGAAGGCCATCGAGTGGAAAAACTTCATGCCGCTGCCCTTGGTGATGCCCACCATCGCAATCGGGGCCGGCACCCAGGCGGCGTCCAGGCCGCTCTTCTTGCTCGTAATCGCCCTGTGCGTGGCGACGCCGCCCCGGAAGAATTTGATCTCGACGTCCAGGCCGTGTTTCTTGAAAATATCGTTGTCGAGCGCGTAAAACACAGGCAGATGCACCATGACAGGCGGCCGCACGGGCATGCCGAGCACTATCTTGTCGGCGGCGGCGGACTGCGCCGGAGCGCTCCACGTCGCTGCGGCGAGAACAAACGCCGCGACCAATACCATCCACATCTTTTTCATTTCAAACTCCTTAAAAAGAATAGAAAATTCATGTCTCGACAAGACGCCCACTCAATCAGGACTCTTGCCGAACCCTCCAGGATGAAAACTTCGTTTCGCAGATGCTCACCACTTTCGTTAAAGCTATACCGACTATCATCAACAAGACAACAGGCGCCAGACCTTTGTCCAGTTCCAGATCCCCGATGTAGTCCTGGCTCAGCGCGCCGAGTCCCGAAATGCTCATCAGGAACTCCGCGACGACCATTCCGACCAGGGCGCGTCCGCACGCGAGCCCCAGCCCCGCGACGAGATACGGGACCACGCTCGGGAAAATCAAATCCCGCCATCGCTGGCTCTCCGTGGAGCAGAAAGATCGCGTCACCTCGAGAAGGGAGACGTCCACGTTCCGCACGCCGTGATAGACGTTCACGATGACCGGCATGATGGCGAAGAATACGACGATGGTCGTCTTGCCGACGAAATCCACACCCAGGACCATGGCTATCGGAAACGCCAGCGCGACCACGGGCGTGGCGTAGAGGGCGAACACATAGGTGTCCACGGCGTATTCGAAAATCTGGAAACGCCCCATGAGAATCCCCAGCACGACCCCTAAGGGAATCGCGATGAGCAGGCCCGCCACCAGGATTTGAGAACTCTCGTATGCGGCGGCTGTCATCTTCCCGCTGACGGTCAGTTCCCAGAAGGCGACCGATATGGCGCTCGGGTAGCTGAAGGTGACCGGATCGATGTTGCCGGTCTGCCCCATCAACTCCCACCCGCCGATGACGACCACCAGCGATATGAGACGTACATATATGGCGGGTTCCTTGATGCGCTCCCAGGATGCTTTTTCTGCCGTCGATACGCCTGTTGCCGTCGGTGCGTCGGTAGCCAAAGGTCTGATGCCTCCTATTCAGCGATGAGTTCTGGAATGGGTTCCGGCTCTTCGTCGGGGTTGCGCATGGCTTCCCAGAGGTAATGGCGCAGCGCCTGAAAGCGCTTGCCGCCCCGGAGTTCTTCCATATTCCTGCCTCGGCCGAATCCGGTATCGAACTGAAAGCGTATCCTGCCCGGACGCGGCGTCATCACCAGGACGCGATCTCCCAGTAGAAGCGCCTCGTCGATGCTGTGGGTGATGAAGATCATCGCCTTGGGCTCCACCTCGTTGATGCGCAGCAACTCCTCCTGCAAGGTTTCGCGGGTGAGCGCATCGAGAGCGCCGAAGGGTTCGTCCATCAGCAAAACGTCGGGCTGCGCGGCGAGCGCCCGCGCCAGACCCGCTCTTTGCTGCATCCCGCCGGATAATTGAGAGGGGTAGTTTCCCTCAAAGCCCTCCAGACCCACCAGTTCCGTGTAGTGGCCCACGAGGCGATCGATTTCGCGCTTCTCCTTGCCCTGTATTCGCAGCGCGTAGCCGATGTTCTGATCCAGGCGCTTCCAGGGGAAAAGTCCAAAATTCTGAAAGACCATGGCCATCTCGGGCCTCGGTCCGTTGACGACCTCTCCTTTGAAGGAAACCTCTCCCCTCTCGCAGAGAATGAGTCCGTTCACGATGCGCAGAAGCGTCGTCTTACCGCACCCGCTGGGACCAAGAATCGTCAGGATTTCCTGTGTCTTGACGTCGATGTCGATTTCATCGAGCACATGGAGGGAGCCGAACCATTTCCCGACGCCCTGGAGCCGCAATGTCGGATTCGCGCCGGTATCGCATGGGGACATGAATACGATAATTCCTGTCGAGAAAAGCGGCTTTATATGTTTCGTTCGGATGAAGTGATGATTCGCCGTATGAATGCTGGCCACATGCTGGCCGTGTCATAAAAAAAGGCGACGCTCGCACCCCATCCAAAGCCGGAAAATAATTTTGCGAGACTAGCATCCTTTACCGAGGGCGGCAAATATAGGGTTTCGCTCTGCGCCTCCTACGCTACTCCTCGCCGACGACGGCGATGGCCTGTATTTCGACCATCATTTCCGGCTTGGCGAAACCCGCCACTGTAATCAGAGCGCTGCCGGGATAGCCATCGGGAAAATACGCCTTTCTGAGCTCGACGAACCTGTCCCCGTGCCGCACGTCGAGAGTGAACACCGTCATCGTCACGATATCCTGAAGTTTCCCGCCCGCTCGCTCCAGGGTGCGCTCCATCTGGCGAAACGTGGCATGCACCTGCGCGTCGAAATCTTCCGCCAGCACGTTCCCCTCGTCATCTCTCCAAACCCCTACGCCGGCCAGCCATATCTGCTCGCCTCCTTTCGTCTTCACCGCAGGCGAAAACGAGCGGTCCTCCTGCCAGGCGCCCTTGAAATACTCTCGCGTCATGTCGTCTCTCTCCCCGGGTTATTGTGTTTCTGTTTTTTTGCCTCTCAACTGCGCCGATGCCGAAACGGCCAACCAACTCATGATCGCAAAACAAAAATAACTCGCATCCAGATTCACCTGCCCGGCGAGCCACCCGCCCAACAAGGGGGCGAGAAAACTCAAGCCGTGGCAAGTGTAGATGAAACCAACGGATGAAGTCAGAATGTCTCTCTCCGAAAAATCAGCCGCCGCGGTGAGGATAATCGGGCTCACGAACCCGACGACGCCTGTCAAGGCGGACAGAATATAAAAACCCGTTTCCCACTGCATGAACGGCAGGGCGAAAACGAAGACTCCCAGCAACGTCATGGGCCAGAACAGGGCGGCCCGCGCCCCCCAGCGGTTATACAGGATTCCCATCAATGGCTTGGCCAACATGCCGAACCCGAAATGGAGCGATACGGCCACGCCGATTTGCGCCGTGTTCATCCCCAGCTTCGAGGTCGCCAGCAGGGGCAGAAAACCAATCATTCCCTTGGTGCACATGCTCCGGAAGGTGTAGGTCGCCGCCAGCCATACCGTGTTTCTGTTCTCGACGACCCGCTTGATGATGGAGAAGACTTTCAGGTCCGCCGTTTTTCCCGCTTCGCGGATGGATCTATTTTTCCCATCGCTGAACCGGGCGCTCACCAGAGGGAGGAGCGCAATGGCGGGAGCCGCGCAAGCGCCGATGGCCGCGCGCCATCCGGCTACCGCCGCCAGCGCCGCCTGGGCCAGCGGGAGGATGCTGGTTCCGAGGTTGCCGCCCAGGCTGTGCCAAGAAATGGCGAATGCGCGGTCGCGCTCGAAGCGATTCGCCGCCAGCGCCGTTCCGCACGGGTGGTAGACGGAATTTCCCGCGCCCGCCAGAAACGCCAAGGCGCACATCGGCAAGAATCTGCTCACCCACATCATCGCAATGAAAGACGCAGCGGAAACGCCCATACCCATCAGCAGGATTCGTTTTCTGGCGCCCGTATTATCCGCCAGTATGGAGAGGGGGTATTGGAAGATCATCTGGCCCAGACTGAAAGTGCTGAGCAAAGCCCCCACTTCGAAGGGCGAGAGTTCGAGCTCGATGACGATGAGCGCGAGAACGGGAACGAGCATGTTGGAAAACCCATCGCTCAGCCCGTGGGTCAAGCCGATGACGCTCAAATCAAAATAATCGCCGAATCTCCAAACCGGTTTTTGCGAATGAGAGGTCATTACGATGCGGGAAGATCGCGCCAGGCGGGAATGATGCCTCCACCCTCGGCCTCCATGACCGCACGGCAAATCGCGTGGCCGGCGGCCTTGATGGCGGCCGCGCCCACGACGTCGAGAGCCACTTCGCGCTCCCCGCAAGACAAGGCGAAGACCATGTCTCCATCCACCGTCGTAAAAGAAGGACGGACCGTACGAATGAGCCCGTTCGTCGCCAACTGGGCGAGTTTGTGGGTTTCGGTTTTCGTCAAGGAGGCATTCGTCGCGACAGCTACGAGCGTCGTGTTCTCGGAAGTATTGGAGAATCCCTCGAAGGGTCTTCCGTGGATCCTCAAGTGCTCTTCCGTATTGACGATTCCTTGGTCAGGAGGCATCGCCCTCGGCCCTGCGAGGGGATTCCCCGTCTCAGGGTCATAGATGCCACCAAAGGCGTTCACCGCGGCAACCGCGCCCACGACGCCGCCCCCCGGCAGCTTCACGCTCGCCGTCCCGACGCCGCCTTTCATGGCGCGTTCCTGGCCGAACAGTTTCCCTATCGTGGCTCCCGCGCCCGCGCCCACGCTCCCCTGGGGGCCTTCGGCGTTCGAGGCCGCCTCGCACGCAGCGCATCCCATGGCGGCGTCCGGACGAACCCTGCCGTCACCGAAATGCAGGTCGAACAGCACGCCCGCTGCGACCGTGGGCACGTTGAATCGCCCGGTGGGGAATCCCCTGCCCTTTTCTTCCAGATAGGACATGACGCCGTCTGCAGAGGCCAAGCCGAATGCGCTTCCTCCCGTCAGGACGATCGCATCCACGCCTCCGACAAGGTGTTCGGAGCGAAGAGCATCCATGCCGCGCGTGGCCGTCGCCGTGCCGCGCAACTCACACCCCCCGACGGTTCCGGGAGGGCAAAGCACCACGGAGACGCCCGTTTTGGCCTCTTCATCGTGCGCATGGCCCAGATAAAAACCCGGCGCGTCGGTTATGCAACCTTTGAGATCAGAAGGATTCAGGAGAGAGACTCCTCGTTTCCTCGGGCGCTTATGCTCGTCGTTTCTACTCCGCAACGGGCAACTCGCCGGAGGGGCGACCGGGCAATTCGCCGGTTTCCAGGATGCTGTCGATAACGTAGCGATATTGTTCGGTCGGCACCGCGCCGACCATAACCGCCTCATCGTTCACGACGACGGAGGGGATGCCCGTGATGCCTACGTTCGTGGCTTCCATGTACTCCTTGACGGCCTTTTCCCTCAAACCCCCGCTTTCGAGAGCGTCGCGGTACCTGTCCATGTCCAGACCGCTTTTCTCCGCCACGTCGTCCACGGTTTTCTTGTCCGAGATGTTCCGGTTTTCCGTGAAGAAAGCGGCCAGAAGATTATCGTGGAATCTCTCCCATTCTTCCGGTCCCTGAAACCTCGCGGCCAGCCCGGCTTCGGCCGAGGGCATCGAGCAGTTCGGGAATTCCTCCTCGCTCTCCCACATGGTGAAATCCCCGGAATCGGGCTGGGAGTTCGCGTTCGTCCAGTGGTTTCTGCGGTAATCGTTGAACACCGCAGATGGGTCCGGATCGGGCCTCAGCATGAAGACCCTGTACTGGACATCTACTTTATCTCCGTATTCTTCCTTGATCTTATTCAGGCGCACGGCCGAGTTAAAGCACCAGGGTCACAGAAAATCGCTATACACCGTGAATCGCACAGGGGCGTTATCCATTATCTTCTCTCTCCTTTGGTTTCACCCGGCTTCATCGCCATTGTCTCGAACCTGCATACCAATCACCAAGTAGCAACTTATAGCTTCATATGCGTCATATGGACCTTCACCTTTTCGCCTATGCCCGCTCCCAGGGATTGGGCGGCGTTTCCTTCGGGCATGAAAATCTCGAGCCGCGTCCAACTGTTGAACTGCGCCCCGAGATCGCCCGCTTTTACCGCCTGATAGTATTCGCTCACCCCGTTAATCACCTGGCCGCCGATTTCTATGACCGGCAAGTGCGCGGAATCGTCCCCACCGTATTCGAAACGCCAGAAAATCGTGGTGTCGATGTTCGTCACCAAGTTCCCGTAGTGATCGACGTAGATGACCTCGCCGGTGATGGTGTCGGCATCCTCGAATTCCACCGAGGGAAAATCGAAGCGCACCGGGTCAGTGATGACGGAGCCGAACTCCTCTGGTGGAACCCCGTAGGAGAGGTGGCCCGCTACGGGCGCGAAAATATCTCTGCCGTGAAAGGTGGAACTCACCTCATTCAGGAAGAAAGCATCTTCTTCGAGCTCTCGCGTCCACATGTAGAGCGGGTCGTCATACACGCATGAAAACAGGCCGTTGTCCGGACCCACGAAATAATAGTTTTCCGTAGCGGCGATCAGCCCCCTGCGGCTGCTTCCCACGCCGGGGTCCACGACCGCCACATGAATCGCGCCGCGCGGAAAATAATGCGCCGATGAGTCCAGGATCAGCGACGCGCCCCTGACGTCATAAGGCGCTACGGCGTGCGTGATGTCCACGATATGGGCCAGCGGGTTTACTGCCAGGACGACGCCCTTCATCACCCCCGTATAGTGCTCATCGTTCCCGAAATCCGTAAGAAGGGTGATGATCGGCCGCGCCCCGCTTTCCTCTTCGTAATCAGGGGCGCCCTCGTGAAAAGGATTCGGGCGCGATTGATCGTCCGTCATGGCGCAACCTCTCCCCATAAGGCATCCGACCTTGCGGCGATGTGAGAAAATTGACCTTTATCGCGCAAAGGCGCCAGGCGTACCCGAACCGTGCGGCCTATCCATTCATCGGGACCGGAGGCCAACACGCGAATGTAGTTATCCGACAAACCGGTGAGCAAACCATCTTCTCCTCGCCTGCTCTCGAACAACACGTCCGTTTTTCTCCCCGTTTGCGAGGAAACGAACGACGCCCATTTTCTTCGCCCCAACTCATGTAAGGCGCGCGCGCGGTTTTTCTGCTCGGTTTTTGAAATTTGCCCAGACATTTCGATGGCCGCCGTTCCCTCGCGCGGCGAATACGGAAAAACGTGCAAATACGCCAGAGGAGATTCCCGCACCCATTCCATGGTCCGCTCGAACGCCTCTGCGCTCTCGCCGGGAAACCCGACGATAAAATCCCCGCCGAGACACGCCCCGTCTATTTTCCGGGCGATTTCCTCAAAACGGCTCGCGCACCGGGCGGCGGTGTAGTTTCGACCCATCGCCCCCAGCGTTTCATCGTCTCCGCTTTGGACGGGTATGTGGAAATGCCGGCATACGTAGCTCCCCGCCCTCGATACGCCGGAGCCATACGCCCCCTCCGCCACGACGCGGATGAGTTCGCGCGTAAATTCACCCGGCTCCACGGAGGAGAGCCTGAGACGGAAAACTTTTTGCATTTCCAGCAATCGACTCACCAGGCGGCTCAGTGTGCTGCGTGGTTTTATGTCCCTACCGTATGCGCCGAGATGTATTCCGGTGAGCACCAATTCCTCGTGTCCGCCCGCAAGAAGGGTATCGGCGTGCTGCACGCATGAATCCACGTCGAGAGAGCGGCTCGCGCCGCGCGCGATCGTCGTCGCGCAAAAAGAGCAGGAAAAATTACATCCATCCTGCACCTTGAGGTACGCCCGCGTCCGGCTACCGAACTGCGGCAGGACGACGCTTTCGATATCAAGGCTCTCCTCGATGGGAGAGACCCGCATTTCGGGCGTCTCATTTCTCAGCAGCGGTTTCGCCAATTCATCCGGGAGCCTGAGTTTTTCCCTGTTCCCGAGCAGGAGGTCCGCTTCGGGGATTAGCATTTTCTCCGTATTCGCCTGGGCGGAGCATCCCGCGATGACGACCCGGGCGTTCGGGCCGCCCATCCGCCGCGCTCTGCGCGCCAGCCGCCTGCCCTCGCGGTCGGCTTCCTCCGTGACCGTGCAACTGTTGACGACGTAGACGTCCGCCTCGCCGCCGAACGGGACGAGTTCGAACCCCGCCCCGGCGGAGAGATGCTTCATGGCTTCGCCCTCGGCGTGATTGAGCTTACAGCCCAGATTCGCCAGGGCGAGGCGCAAGGGTTTTGCGCTTGCGCTCTTCATGGCTTCATTCGTCTCGTTCATGTGGGCTACCTTCAAACCTCGAAAAATGCTACTTTTACAGCGAATCTTACGCTTTGCGCAAATTGGCCCGCAAGGGCTGTTTCGCTTGACTAGAAAGAGTGGCAGTTGGTAGGGTAACGCCGCCCGTATGAGAGTGAGAATTATTTGTCCGGCCGGTTCACCAGGGGATGCCGGCGGGACATCCACCCAGAGCGTTTACCTTGTCACCTTCTGTCGGGTATGATTCGGCATCGTTTTCAGTTTTCATGACAGGCGTTGCTATATTCTATTTCAGAAGATTGAGGAGAGATTCCGTCTATGCGTGGTTTCGATTTCGTAGTGCCGACTACCATATCGGCTACCCTAAAGGCGGCAAAGAGCAGAAACACAAAATTCATCGCCGGAGGCACCAATTTTCTCCCAGATCTCAGGCATCAGCACGACGGGCCGGCGAAAATCGTCATCGACCTGATGCGGGTTCCCGCGCTGCGGGGCGTATCCTCATCCAAAGGGGTAGTGAAGCTGGGCGCCCTCGCCACGATGACGGATTTACTGACCGACAAGGCCATCCTCAAGGAAGCGCCCGTTCTGGCGGCGATGGCGGAGAAATTCGCAGGGCCGATCATACGGAATCGCGCCACGGTGGCCGGCAACATCATGGACGGCGGCCCCGCGGCCGACGCCGTTCCTCCCCTGCTCGCGCTGAAAGCGAAGGTGAGACTCGCGAGCGAGAAAGGAAGAAGAACCGTCGACCTCGATAAATTCCTCACCGGATACCGCCAGACGGCCATCCGCCAGGATGAATTGATCACCGCCGTGACTTTCCCCTCCCCCGGCAGGAACCACAAGTGGGGCTACTACAAACTCGCCCGCCGAAACGCCATGGCCATCACCGTGGTGGGCGTAGCCGTCGTTTTGAAGGTGCGGCGCAAGAAGGTGGAGGAAGCGGGCATTTCGCTGGGTTCCGTTACGGCGGCTCCGATCCGCTGCTATGAGGCGGAGAAAATTCTCGAAGGTAACGTCGTGGACCTCGAATTGGCCCAAAAGGCCGCGGAGGCTTGCGCCGCCGTTGCGACGCCGATTGACGATATTCGCGCATCGGCGGAATACCGCAAGCTGATGTGCGAGGTCTTGCCGCGCCGTCTCATTTGCCAGGCGCTGGACATTTCACAAAACAACGAATAAACAGACTTCATCGTCTTTCAAGAATCCATTGGAGAACCTTTCAATATGGCTACAGCTAGCAAATCAAAACGAACCGCGAAGAAAAAATCGAGCGCGCCCGCATACACGCCGCCCAAGAAGCTGCCCATTTCCTTTTCGGTAAACGGACAAGAGGTCAACACCGAAGCGCCCGCGCACACCACGCTGCTTTATCTGCTGCGCGACTTGGGCTTCACGGAAGTGAAAAACGGCTGTGAGGCGGGCGATTGCGGCGCATGCACGATTCTGCTGGATGGCTTGGCGATGAACGCATGCTGTGCGCTCGGCGTCCAGGCGGATGGGCGTGAGATCACCACGGTCAAGGGCATCGGAACGGTCGACAACCTCCATCCGATACAACAAAAATTCATCCAGCTCGGCGCCATCCAGTGCGGTTTCTGTACGCCTGGGATGATAGTCGCCGCCAAGGAGTTGCTCGACAACACGCCGAATCCCAGCCGACATGAAATCAAGGCAGGCATCGCGGGCAATCTTTGTCGTTGCACCGGATACGTGAAGATTATTGACGCCATCGAGGCGGCGGCTGAACATCTTTCCTCGAAGAAAGGAAAAGGGAAATGACCGTGACTGCCGCATCAAACGCGACCAAAGGGAAAAAAAGCTCGTCACCCGGATTCGCGAACGTCGAAGACGTCCAGGACTCGTTCAGGAAACTCGACTACATCTCCGACAAAACGCTGGCGACGACCCTGTACCTGGCCACGAAACTGGAAAAACCCCTTTTCCTGGAAGGCGAAGCCGGGGTCGGTAAAACCGAACTCGCCAAGGTGCTCGCCAGTGCGATGGATACCGAGCTCATCCGGCTACAATGCTACGAGGGTCTCGACGCAAACTCGGCTCTTTACGAGTGGAACTATGCGAAACAACTCCTCCACATCAAAATGGAGGAAGGCAGGGATTCGGACGCCAAGTCGATTGAAAAAGATATCTTCAGCGAGCAGTACCTGATAGAACGTCCCCTGCTTCGCGCGCTTTTGCGCTCGAAAGAAAAGCCGGTGGTCTTACTCATTGATGAAATCGACCGCTCGGACGAGGAATTCGAAGCGTTCTTGCTGGAAATTCTTTCCGATTTCCAAATTACGATTCCGGAGATGGGGACCGTCAAGGCGGTCAGCAAGCCCCTGGTGGTGCTCACCAGCAACCGGACGCGCGAGATTCACGACGCCCTGAAACGACGCTGCCTTTACCTGTGGGTCGACTACCCCTCTTTCGAGAAAGAAGTGGAGATTATTTCGACCAAGGTGCCCGGGATTACCGATCGCCTGGCGGAGCAAATCGCCCGCTTTATGACGCAGGCGAGGCAGATGGACTTCTACAAACGCCCCGGCGTGGCGGAATCCCTCGATTGGGCGCAAGCGCTTCTCGCTCTGCATCGCAATGAGCTGGACGTGGACGCCGTGCGAGAGACCATCGGCTGCATCCTGAAATACCAGGACGACATTAAGCGCATACAGGACGACGGCCTCGACGGCATGGTAGCGACGGCGCAATTGTCGCCCGACGCCTGATTCGAGCGACTCCATGGCATCCACCATCCGTCCCGTCGTACAGGGCGCCTTGCCCAAGCGCCGGATTCGCGTAAGGGGCCGAGGCCTGAAGGGCGAGATGATCGGCTTTTGCCGAATCCTCAGGCGCGCCGGGTTTAAGATAACCTCCGGACGCATCATCGACGTATTCCGCTGTTTCGATTCTCTCGACGTCACCAATCTCGACAACATCTATGTCGCCAGTAAATCGAATCTCATCTCCAGCCAGGATGAGAGCATGATTTTCGACGCCGTGTTCCGGCAATACTGGTTCGATGAAGAAGGAAATCCCTACACCGGGGATGAATCGGTGCAAGTCGACACGCAATTCGAAGATGAGGGCGAAGGGCAAGCCGGCGAGGGAGGCGGAACGTCGGAGGAAGGTGAATCGGACGCCGAAGGCGAAGGACAAGAGAATCCGGGGCTTCCATCGGAAGACGACGTGGAAAGCGCCGCCGAACCCGGTGAGCAGGGAGACGACGAGGGAGTGCCCTCCTATAGTCCCGCCGAAGTCATATCGGACAAGGACTTCTCCGCGCTGGATATGGATCAGGTCGCCGAACTCAGGCGTCTTATCGCAAAGCTCGTCCCCAAGCTTGCAACCAAAATCAGCCGCCGCAAACGGCCCGACATGCGTTCTCCCGAAATCGACATGAGACGAAGCGTGACGAGAAGCGTCCGATCCGGTGGCGAGGTGTTGAAACTTTTCCGCCGAAGAAGAAAGATACAAAAAACCCGAATCGTGCTGATCTGCGACGTATCGGGGTCGATGGACAGCTACAGTCAATTTCTGATTCAGTTTCTCTACAGCTTACAAAACGAAATCAAATCGCTGCGCACGTTTGTCTTCAGCACGCGCCTTTCGGACGCTACGCCGTATCTGCGCCACAAGGACGTCAACACCGCCCTCAAGCGCCTCTCCATGGAGGTGCACGACTGGAGCGGCGGCACGCAGATCGGCAACTGTCTCAAAACCTTCAACTATGAATACGGCAGGACCATCCTCAACAGCCGCACCATCGTTATTATCATATCGGACGGCTGGGATCGGGGCGATACGGATACGCTGGCGGAGGAAATGACTCGCCTCAAGAATAACTGCCACAAACTCTTCTGGCTCAATCCTTTGCTGGGTAGCCCCGGCTACCGCCCGATTGACAGGGGAATGAGAACGGCCCTGCCCTATTGCGACGAGTTCCTGGCCGCCCACAACCTCGACAGCCTGGTGGACATGACGAACAGGATCGCGCGCATATAAAAACTCTTCTTTTCTTCGCACCTCGTCTGGTTGTATAAATTACACTTTTATTGGCCTGCTTTCGCGGACAGGGAACGGAATTGGCGAATCTACTGATTTACACGGCTGACAATGGATTCGCAGACGCCCTGGGACGCGCCCTGAGGCGTGAGGGCCATTTCTGCAAAATGGTGCAGGATGAAACGACGGCCTTACAGGAGGCTCGCGCCAGAGGCCTGTCTCTCATATTGCTCGATGACGCGCCTGCCCTGCCCAAAGTGGAGGAAATGCGGCATTGGACCACTTTGCCGATACTCCTGCTCCTCGAGCCCGACCGCCTGGTGGCCATTCAGGCGCCGATAGAGGCCGACGATATACTGGTGAAACCCGTTCGGGAAGAAGAACTCTTGTGTCGCGTCCGCAATCTGTGCCACCGCTACACTCAGGAAGCCGAGGGGGGGCGCACCCTTCAGAGCAAAGGTTTGACGCTCGATGAAAGCCGCTACGAAATCAGGCTCGATGGAGAGTTGATTGATCTGACGTATCGGGAATTCGAGCTTTTGAAGCACCTCATTAACAATCCCGAGCGCGTCTTCGACCGGGAGCAGCTATTGAACCTCGTTTGGGGGATCGACTACCTCGGAGGCCCGCGAACGGTGGATGTTCACATTCGACGCATTCGCTCGAAAATCGAAATCAAGGGATTTTCGTTTATTTCCACGGTGCGGGGGGTCGGGTACAAGTTCATCGGAGAATCATTATGACGCCTGAATCTTCTGCAACTTTTCCGGCGAGACGAAAAACTGACGCTGCGAAACCGGCACGAAACATTCACGATATAGGCTGAATTGCTTTGAGGAGAAGTATCGGCTTATCTGGAGTTCATGATGCCTGACGCATTTGATGATAAAGATCGGGAATTCGTAATCAATCAAGCCCGCGAACTCGGCGTGCGTTTCATCCGCATGTGGTTCACCGACATCCTGGGTTTCCTGAAGAGTTTCGCCGTCACTATAGAAGAACTGGAAAATGCGCTTTATGAGGGGCATCTTTTCGATGGGGCCGCGATACAGGGTTTCGCGCGCATCGAGGAGAGCGACATGTTCGCCCACCCCGATCCCACAACGTTCTGCGTACTGCCCTGGCGTCCGCAGGATGGCGGCGGCGTCGCGAGAATGTTTTGCGACATCAAGGATCCCGACGGCAACCCCTATGAGAGTGATCCGAGATTCGTGCTCAGGCGCACCCTTCTGAATGCGGCGCAAAAGGGATTTACGTTTTACACAGGCGTGGAATATGAACATTACTATTTCAAATCCCCCGAACCGCCGGTTGAAACGCTCGATAAGGGCGGATATTTCGACCTCACTCCCCTCGACATCGCGAGTGATTTAAGGCGCGAAACGGTTTTGAATCTCGAGAAGATGGGCATCGGGGTCGAATACAGCCACCACGAAGTCGGGCCCAGTCAGCACGAAATAGATTTGCGCTACGGCGATGCGCTCACGATGGCGGACAATGCGATGACTTATCGCCTCGTCGTCAAGGAAGTCGCCATGCGCCACGGCGTCTACGCCACTTTCATGCCCAAGCCGATATCGGAAGCGAACGGAAACGGGATGCACACCCATCTCTCCCTGTTCCAGGGTTCGACGAACGCGTTCCACGACCCCGAAAAACCGGGCGGGCTCTCAGATACATGCCAGGCGTTCATCGCCGGTCTCTTGAAATACGTCCCCGAGATGACGCTCGTCCTCAACCAGTGGGTGAACAGCTACAAACGCCTCGTCCCCGGTTTCGAAGCGCCCACCTACGTCACGTGGGCGCATAAGAGCCGCAGCGATCTGATCCGCATCCCCAGCACGCGCAAGGGCATGGAATCCGACACGCGGATCGAATTGCGCTCGCCGGACTCGGCGTGCAACCCCTATCTGGCGTTCGCCTGTATGCTGGCGTCCGGAATCGCGGGAATCGAAGAAGGCCTGCCTCCGGTTCCCGCCGTCGAGGAAAACGTGTTCGAGATGAGCGAGGAGAGGCGTCGGGAGCAAGGCATCCAAAGCCTGCCGGGCAATCTGCGCGAAGCCACGGTGCTGGCCGAGCAGAGCGACTTTTTAAGAGGCGTATTCGGGAACGAGCTTTTCGAGAAATTCATCGAGAACAAAAAACTCGAATGGGCGCCCTACCGCGCCCACGTCTCGGATTTCGAACTCAACAAATATCTCTCCATTCTGTGACTACCGCCCTTCCCTCTCAGGAAGGATGAACCGAGCGAACAGAGCGCCTAGTCGGCGCAACTCTCCGCCAGCCACTCAAGGTAGGACCCGCGGCCCCGATCGACTGCTACGGCCAGCACTTCCGGCACGTCGTAGCTATGTTTTTCCGCCAGATGATCCGAGAGGGCCTGCAGTTTTTCCTTCGTGGTTTTCATGATGAGCAGGACCTCCGCATCGTCCTGAATCGCCCCCTCCCAGCGATAGAAGCTGCGGACTTTCGGTATCAGATTAACGCAGGCGCACAGCTTGCGCTCGAGCAATGATTTCGCAATCCGCGCTCCCTCATCTTCGGAGCCTGCCGTGCTCATCACGACCCGGAACTCCCGGCCATCCTTCACGGTTTTCTCCTCATGCGCCCAGTATCTTTTCGGCTGCGCTGTAAGGGTCCACTTTACGTGCGGCTATGGCGTCCAAGAGTTCATCCAGTTCCTGCCCGCCTTCCCCTCCATAGACCATGCGCTCCACCGCGAGTTCTTTCATCACCTCTGCGAGCGTGATGCGGGCGCGCTCTCGTCCCAGACGGTCGGCTTCATCCGGGTGTTCTAGCAAAAAGGTCATGCGCGCCTCGATCTGCGCGACCAATTCATTCGTGCCCTCGCCCGTGAGCGCTTCTGCCTTCAGCACGGGAGGCCTCCATGAACCGTCGCCGGGATGGAACTTGAAATCCAGCATTTCTTCGATTTCCCGCACCGTGCGATCCGCGCCGGCTCGCTTCGCTTTGTTCACCACGAAAATATCGCCGATCTCCAGAATTCCCGCTTTCGCCGCCTGAATATGATCCCCGCCTCCCGGAGTCTGGAGCAAGACGACCACATCCGCATATTGCATGACGTTCACTTCACCTTGCCCCACCCCGACGGTTTCGATGATCACCACGTCCCAGCCCATGGCGTCCATGACGCATAGCGCATCTCCCGTCGCGCGGGCGAGCCCGCCCAGGTGACCGCGCGTGGCCATGCTGCGGATAAAGACTTTCGGGTCCGTATTGTGCCTGCCCATGCGGATGCGATCACCCAAAATGGCGCCGCCCGTGAACGGACTCGTCGGGTCCACCGCGATAACGCACACCTTTTCATCCCGGCCGCGAAAATGGGCGATCAACTGATCGGAAAGCGTACTTTTCCCTGCGCCGGGCGGACCCGTAATTCCGATGACCAGACTTTCTCCGCCTCTTAAATACAGTTCTTGCAGAATGGGTTTTGCGCGGGGATCGTTATCTTCCACCAACGTGATGAGCCTGGCTGCGGGCCGCACCATTCCGTCCAGAATCTGGGAAATTTCAGTCTGATCTCTTCTGATCATTTTCATTTACTATCAATAGGTTGTGGGAATATATACAAGTTGTTTATGAGATAAAGCGAAGCAATCCTCAAGAATCAAACAGATGACGGCAGATGAGATTGCGGTGTATTTCGCTCGTTCCTTCCCCGAGAGTGAACACCCGGGCGTCACGCCAGAATAACCCCGCCGGAGTTTCGCCGATGTACCCATACCCGCCATGAATCTGTATGCCTCTGTCGCATACGCGAAGGCACGCCTCGGACGCAAAAAGTTTCGCCATGGCCACTTCTTCTTTGTTATCCCCTCCTGCATCCCGGATTTTCGCTGCATGGACAACCATCTCCCGCGAAGTGGCGATGTCTATGGCGCTCTCGCCCATCATCCCGCGCAAACCGGCAAAATCAGACACGGGTCTGCCGAACGCTTCCCGCTCTTTTGCATGGGATGCCGCCGCATTAAGCGACGCCTGCGCTATCCCGACACACATCGCGCCCAGCACGACTCTCCCATCGTTCAGAACGTGCATCGCTTGCCGCAGGCCGTCTCCCTCATCCCCCATAAGCCGGTCCGCCGGAATTTCACAGTTCTCAAAAAATACCTCCGCCGTGCCAGAGGAAAGCATGCCGAGATTTCCGGCGAGCGGGACGCTTCGGCGCCCTGCGTCTCCCTTTTCTATCAAAAACGCGCTGATTCCGTTCTTCTCCTCCGAAGTGCGCGCAAAGATAACCATGCTCTCAAAGTCCATCCCTTGCGTGACGAACATTTTCGCGCCGTTGATGACATAGGCGTCCCCTTTCCGCATAGCCTCGCACTCGAGGGCTGCCGCATGACTGCCGGCCACCCGCTCGGTAATCGCCCACGCGCCTATGGCTCCTTCCATGAGAGGGGGAATCCATCTTTTTTTCTGCGCATCCGTCCCGTAGTGCAACAAATGGCCCCCGCATAAGCCCGCCGATACACTGATCGTAAGGGCGAAACTCGGATCGCCACCGGCCAGTTCCTCCATGACGAGACATTCATTAAACAGCCCGAGACCACGACCTCCCAGGTCTTCAGGTATCTTGACGCCGATGAACCCCTTCTCCGCGGCCTCTTTATATAGGTCGAAGGAAAACGCGGCATCCCGGTCGCGTTCCAACGCGCCGGGAGCGAGCCGTTCGCGAGCAAACTCCAGGGCCTCTTCCTGGAGGGTTGATTCCGTTTCCGTTAACTCCGTATGCGTGACGATAGACAAGCTCGTTATCCTCCATACGCCTGGAGCGCAGGTATAATTTCTTCTCCCAAAAGGGTCAATCTGTGCGGATTGACATCCAGGTCGGGAATGGTGACGAGTATATGGTTCACTCCCGCTTTTAGATATTCCTTCAGACGCGCAATGCAATCATCGGGCGTTCCATAGACGCTCCCCGATTCCGGGATGACGTTCAATTTTTCACGAGCCGCCCTCGCTACCGCCCTGTCCTTCTCGGGAATCACCATGACCATGAGGGAAGCCCTTACCCCTTCCGGGTCCCTTCCCGCTTTTTTGCATTCCGCTTCAATCACGGGTCTTTTCTCCAGAAACTGCGCAGGAGTCCACCAGCGGCAATTGTAGCCATTCGCCTGACGAGCCGAAACGCCGAGCAGTTTCTCGCCCTCACCGCCCGTCCAAATCGGCGGGTGCGGCTTTTGAACAGGAGGCGGGTCGCAAACGCCGTTTTGAATTTGAAAATACCCACCTTCGAAATGGGGGGCGGGTTCGGTCCACATCCCGCGTATCAACTGAATGGCCTCTTCGAGTTGTTTTATCCGTACGGAAGCGCTCGGGTAGGGATACCCGAAAGAATGGTATTCATTTTCGATCCAGCCGGCTCCAATCCCGAAATCCACGCGGCCTTTGCTGATCACGTCTACCGTCGCAGCCGTCTTCGCCAGCATGGCCGGCGGCCGATATCCCACGCACGTCACCAATGTACCCAGCCGCAGGGTTTCCGTGTCGCGCGCGAGGGCGGCCAGGGTCGTCCAGGGCTCGAGAATCGCAGTGTCGTCGGATTGTTCTTTCTCATCCTGAGCGCCGAAGCCCGTCTGGTTCCCATAGGAAGCGGGATCGAGCGTCACGAAATGATCGCAATGCCAAAGCGAATCAATGCCGATTCTCTCCGCCTCCTGGGCGATTTCTCTCAACTTTTCATAGTCACCGATATACGTGCCCTTGAGCGTCAACGCTACGATGATGCCGACTTCCACCATGATCTGCCTTTCTCACACCTGCGAATATCAGGAACCTGTTTTGCGCTCTCACTTTATCAGCATTGCGGACGAGAGACGAGTAGGGTCGTATTCTTCGGTCTCATCGCCCCACGATCCAGGAGACCTATTTGCCCAATACAACTCCTATTGCGCCGAATACGGACAAAAAACCGCCGATCACAACGCGCAGGCTCACAGCCTCTTGTTTTCTGAAAAACAGCCAGGACAGGAAAATGATGAGCAACACCGACAGGCGGTTGAGCGGAATAAGCTGAACGATGTCCCCTGTTTTAATGGATGACCAGAAGAAAAAGGCGGCCATGGCGTTCAGGCATGCCCCAATCAAAACGGCCAACAAACCTTTTTTATCCCAGGATTTGGGCTTTCTCCCCTCTACGGAGAAAGGCAAAACGAGCAGCATCGAAAAAAACGCCATCGTGCCGCCAATCGTCATTCCCAAGGAGGCGGATTTTATCACCTGCAAACCAAATTTCCCGAATATGTGCATCATCGCAAACAGAATGGCCGTACCCAGAGGGGCCACGTAATAATACAAGGGGATGCGCCTTTGAATCTCGCCTTTTTCATAGACCAGAAGAATCGAGCCCATCATGATGGCCAGCGTCCCGACCGCGATGAGCCACGTCATCTGCTCACCTGCAAAAACCACCGCAAACAACGACGCCCACACGAGACTGGTCTGGGTCACGATCGAAGAGCGCGCCAGTCCCACCAGCTTCATGCCGACGAGGCTCAGATAGCGGCCGATGAACGAGCCCGAGACACCCATGGCGGCGAACCAGAGCAGGCCCCCGCGCGGCCAATCCGCCACGCCGCCTTCCAGGAAGTAAAAAACAGTGCCGAAACACACTTGCACGGGAGCCATGATGACGTTCATCACAACGGGACTCAGGCGCGCCACACCGGCGCGGTAAAGAGTTCGGGCCGAAGCGATAAAACAAGCGGCGATAAGGGCCAGGATATTGGGATGGATGGAATCTACCAACGCTTATCTTCCCGTTACAGTGGCGAAGGCGCCCAGAAGCGCGATCAACGCGCCGAAGACGACGCGCCAGGTCACGTTTTCCTGCTGTCTGAACAACAGCCAGGAGAGAAAGATAATCAGCAAGACGGATAGACGGGTTAATGGAATGACGCGGGTGATCTCGCCGAGTTTCACCGCAGACCAAAAGAAGAAAATACCGCACCCTTGCAGTGCGGCGCCCAGGAGAAGGACCAGAAGGCCTTTGTTATCGCCGCCTGCGCCCGGGTTTGTTTGCCCTTGCGTGAAGGGGAGCATTCCCAACAGGATCGTGAGAGAAGTCGTGTTGGCTATCGCCATCCCGAAAGCGGAGGAGGAAATCCATTCGAATGCAAATTTTCCCACCAGATGCGCGAATGCGTATAGCAGTGCGGACGCGATCGGGATCAGGTAGTAATGCAGTGGAATCCTGTGGCGGACATCCCCCCTTGGACTGTAAACGAGCATGCTCGCCCCGCACATGACGCCCAGAATTCCGAGTGCTTTCTGAGGCGACATGTCTTCACCCAATATGAAAACGGCAAGAACAGACGACCACACCAGAACGGTCTGGTTCATCACCGCCGCGCGCGCCAGGCCGGTATAACGGATGGCGATAAAATTGATGTATCTGCCCAAAAAACTCCCAAATAATCCCATGGCCATGAACCAGAAAACGCCCTGGTAGGGCATCTGGTCGAGCGGGCCCTCTATCCAGTAGAAAAACCAGCCCAGTGTGGTCGTCACACATGCCATAACCAGATTGGCCGTGTGCATTTTCATACGCGGAATCGCATAGCGCTGTGAAACGCGGGCGAAGGCGATGAGCGTGGCGCAACTGAGCGCTAAAATGTTGGGATGGATACCATCAAGCAAAACGTCGACCTTTTATGAAAAACTCATTTCCCCCATGCTTCCATCATGAGACCCCGAATACGCACGCCACTGTCGATAATCCGCCTTAGACGGCGCCGGATTTCAAAAAACGAACGCTGAGAGCGATGAAGAGGGCTTGCAAGGACTCAGAATGTGGATGAAGGATTCCGCTCAAAGGATTTCCTAACAGGCAGTATATGGAGTAATAATTATGACACGGAATGCGTCTTTCAGGATAGCTTTAGGCGCTATGAAACGCACGAAACGGCATGGATATAGCGATTCGAGATGAGAGGGATTCGGAGGAGCCAGCCCCTAAAACTGCGTGGGCCGGCAATGAATCGAGTCTCCGGGGGACGGCTACATCTCCTCCAGGCTCTTGTCGACGACTTTGGGACCTCGATATCCCAGAAGATTCTCGACGTAGGGACAATCCTCCGGCAAACCGCCCATTTCGATGATTTCCGGACCAATCGGCAGACACATCGGCTCTTTCTCGAAGCGCTCGGCGTATACGCGGCAATGGTTCGTCTCGAGCTCGAGTTGCGGGCAGGCGCTCGTCAGCAAGAGCAGCCTATCCCCCTCCCACACCTTGTCGTAACAGCACTTGCCGCAGCCGGTGCAAAGAGCCTCCCACTCAGGCGTACCCGCGGGAGGCAGGTTCTCATCCATCCACCTTTGGATTTCATCGAGGCGGCGTTCTTTTTCCGTCTTGTACATCGGGATGACTTCGGGGCCGTCTTGTTCCCGGTGCTCAGGCAGCGATACCTTAAAGATGCGGCCGCCCTTTTTACCTTTTGTTTTTAAGGGCTTTACCCGTTTCATGGACGAGCCTTCGGGGACACGAGACTAGCGATCCTGGAAATTGGCGGAGCGTTTCTCGATGAACGCCTGAAGCCCTTCCTGTGAATCTTCCGTGCTGTTCACCAAAGCGAATTTCTCGGTCTCGAGCGTCAGTCCCTCCTCGAGGCCGGCCTCGAAACCGCCATGTACGGCATGGAGAATGAATTCAATCGCAGGCTTGCTCTTGGACGCCAGTTTTTGCGCCAGCGCTCTCGCCTCATCCATCAGAGCATCCGGCTCGCAAACCTTGTTCACCAGGCCGATTCGGTGTGCTTCCGCCGCATTTACCGGATCTCCCGTCATCAAAATCTCAAGAGCCCTCCCCGCTCCGACGAGCCTGGGAAGGCGCTGGGTGGCGCCGTAGCCGGGGATGATGCCTAAATTTATCTCCGGCTGGCCGAAGAGCGCGTTCGTGGAAGCCAGGCGAATCGAGCACGCCATCGCCACCTCGCAGCCGCCGCCCAGGGCGAATCCGTTCACCGCCGCAATCGATGGCTTTCCAATGGTTTCCAGGTTTCTCAAGATTTTCGTTCCATGCCCGGAGAGCCACCTTGCGCTGAGTGGACTGCGGCCCACCATGCCCTTGATGTCCGCTCCTGCGATGAAGGCTCGATCGCCCGAACCCGTTAATATCAATACTTTCAGACCATTATCATCCTTGAAAGTAGATATCACGTGAGCGAGCTCATCCATCGTCTCTGTATTCAAAGCGTTTAACGCTTTGGGACGGTTGAACGTGCAAATAGCGATCGACCCATCCGTTTCGTATATTAAATTGTTGTAATTCAATGGTTTAGCATCCTATTGCTCAAGTCCGTTATCACCAAAATAAATTTATGGAAAAACCCTGCTTATTTATCGATATTTATCGAATTTTTCAGGCTTAATCCGCCTCCAAAACCAGCACCACAGTCTTCGAGATGAAACGAAGGTTTTTCACCCTCTGAAGCGCTCCATACAATTCAGAGGAACGCCCGAGAGCTCCACGCAATCGAGAAACCCTATTCCCCATACGCCTCGACGATCACCGAAAGGCCCATGCCGCCGCCGATGCAGGCGCCCGCCAGGCCGTACTTCCCTCCCCGGCGTCTGAGTTCGTGCAGTATCGTGAGAGTGAGCCGCGCCCCGCTCGCGCCCACGGGATGTCCGATGGCGATGGCGCCGCCGTTTACGTTCGTCTTCTCACGGTCCAGGCCCAGTTCCTTCTCCACCGCCAGATACTGGGCGGAGAACGCCTCGTTTATTTCGATGAGATCCATATCGTCGAGTTGTAAGCCCGCCTTTCTGAGCGCGATGCGGCTGCTCTCCGCCGGGCCTATGCCCATGATTTTGGGGTCACATCCCGAAACGCCCCAGGAAACGAGCCGCCCGATGGGTTTGCGCCCAAGGCGCTCCGCCGCCGCGCGCGAGGAAATCACCAAGGCCGCCGCCCCGTCATTGATGCCGCTGGCGTTGCCCGCCGTCACCACGCCGTCTTCCTTGAAGGCGGGCCGGAGCCTCGCGAGCGATTCCTCGTTCGAATCCGCCCGGGGATGCTCGTCGCGATCGAACGTAATCGTTTTCCTCCGCTCTTTCACCTCGACGGCGAAACACTCCTCCGCCAGCCGTCCGCTCTCCCACGCTTCGTGTGTGCGCGCCTGACTTAAAGCTGCGAATTCATCCACCGCCTCTCGGTGCAAGTCGTATTTGTCCGCCAGATTCTCCGCCGTGATGCCCATCGGCACGTTGGCCTGGGTATCGGTGAGTGCCGTGTAGAGGCCATCTTCCATCGGCGCCTGGAATAGCTTCATGCCGGTTCTGGAATTTCTGATCACGTGCGGCGTCAGGCTCATGTTCTCCGCCCCCACGGCGAGCACCACGTCGGCGTCTTCGGTCATGATCTCCTTCGCCCCGCTCACCACCGCCTGAAAGCCCGAGGCGCACATCCGGTTCACGCAGTAGCCGGGCCTGTCCAGCGGAACGCCCGCCGCCAGCGCGACGTGCCGCCCGATGTAGACGCCGTCCGAGTTCGACTGGATGACGTTGCCCACCACGGTGTGGTCGATGTCCTCGGGCGTAACGCCTGCGCGCGTCATCGCCTCTTTCGCCGCCAGCGCGCCCAGCTCCGTGGCCGACATCTCCTTCAAGGCGCCCAGAAAAGCGCCGAACGGCGTCCTCGCTCCACCCAGAAAAACGATATCCTTATCCGACATTCCCCTATTCCTCCCGGTTCAAATGTAAGGAAAGCAAAATTTCAGTTTTATCTTTTTCTCTTGCCCTCAACATAACGCCAAGGCGAAGCGAAGCGCAAGGGGAGTGCGTGTGGGTGGCATGGAGGAGTTACCTCAAGAATCGATAGTCCTGCGATATGAATAGACGAAACTGGAATTAGACAACTATAGCGATGAGGTGATAATGGTATTTTGGCCACAGAGATGCGCAACAGCAAATATGGCTAAGATAGGAGATTTGAGCTTGAGTTCCCTAGACATATTGCATGCTCACTGGCTAATACAAGTGCCCTGCTCAATCCTCCTGAGCGAAGGCGAGGCAAAATGAACGACGACACTTACTGGCACCAAGTAGTAGCATCCATTGAGGAAGCTTTGGTAGAAATTGATGCTGAATTGACGAACCAGAACATGCCGCTGAGAAAGCGGAAAGTAGTAGCACTGGATTATCTTAAGAAACACATGTTTCAAGTCGATGATTGGTCATCCTTTTGGGTGAGCGAAGCTTATGCCCGGATAATGGCTGTAGTGGATAACTGGTATCACGTACGCTATGGCTCCGCATTCAAGGGCGAGACAAACAATTTTCATTCATTGGTTGTTATCTATAATTTTCCGTTCCCACTGCATGTCCCACTCACATTCTCCATTCCCGGTGAAGAGAAGGGAACGGTCTGGGTAGGTTTCCCCGCATCAGTTCAGAAAGAAGAAAATCCCTTGGAATCCCCTGTTTGGATTTCGCAGGGCCCAAATATTGACGGGCCTGATGTGGATCGTGACGAGCTTTTATTGCAGGCAACTAAAAACGCCAGTTCCATTCGAAGCATAAATTTTGATCTTCGGACGCTAAAATCTGACACTGACGAAGCTAGCCGCGACTTAGCAAAGTCGATTTTGGTGGATTTGCGTAATGCCGCTCAAAACCTATGTGGACGCGAAGAAGGACAACTACGAAACGCGGGATGGGATCTGTGCCAAACGGTGGAGAAGGTAATGAAACTCTATATCCGTCGCAATGGTGATGCCCCGGAACAGACCCATAAATTGCCCGACTTGGCGGCTCATGCAGAAAATTTTGGTGTAGAAATCGACAGAGAAACCCTAAATAGGATACCGAGCGGAAAGCAGGCGGTCAATTTACGCTATGCAGGAATCTACCCCATTCAAGATGGCTTAACTGCCTATTGTTCCGCTTTGGAAATTATTACGGAACTGGCGTTTTCCGTACAAAGTCGTCGTCAAAACCGAGTACAACATTCGTGAGGCACGCTTTCTGCTCAAAAAACCGCCTTGGTTTTGCTATGACACAGAAACCTTTCTACGAGGTATTCATGAAAATTCTAAATCTTTCCTTGATTGAAATCGTCATAGCGATTTTTCTCCTAGTACTTGGCGCTATTGCGGTGAAAATTGGGATATCGTTTGATATCAATGCATGGTTTAGAGCACGCTCAAAACATCAAAAAGACAAATTAAAAATTCTGTGTCCTCATACAGAAATAAAACTAGCAGATAACGGAGGATTGGAGGTCCAATCTCTATTTCATTCTCCTCACGGAACCACGGCGTGGATTTGTAGTAGATGTCAGCTTACAACGACGGATTCCAATGTGCCTGATAAAATTCTGAAATATTACGCAGAAAATCCCAAAATCTATCTAAAGCAAACAAAAAAGTTAGATAAACTTATACGCAAAGTTTACGGTATATAATGTAATGCTTAAGATTACATATTCGTTTGCCTAAACCTTTTGGCAGGTTTTTGGATAGGTAATTTCCCCCTACATCCACGACAGCGGCGTGGCGGCGTCTCCCCGAAGCCTTCTGGCGGCGTCTTTGGCGAAGTATGTGAGAATGATGTCAGCCCCCGCGCGCTTGATGGAGATGAGCATTTCGGTGAACGCGCGCTCGGGGTCGAGCCATCCGTTGCGGCTCGCCGCCGCAAGCATGGCGAACTCGCCCGATACGTTGTAGGCGGCCACGGGCAGGTCCATCATCGCACGCGCCCGGGCGATGATGTCGAGATAGACGAGCGCGGGCTTCACCATGATGATGTCCGCCCCCTCCTCGATATCGAAGGCTATCTCGCGCATGGCCTCGCGCGCGTTCGCCGGGTCCATCTGGTAGGAACTCCTGTCGCCGAAGGCGGGCGCGCTCTCCGCCGCCTCGCGGAAAGGTCCGTAGTAGGCGCTCGAAAATTTCGCCGAATAAGCCATGATGGGCGTCTGGGTGAATCCCGCAGCGTCTAAGGCCGTGCGAATCGAGCCGACTCGGCCATCCATCATGTCCGATGGGGCGATGATGTCGGCCCCCGCCTCCGCGTGGCTCACCGCCGTCTGGTCGATGAGTTCGAGTGTGGGGTCGTTCAGTATCTTCTCGCCCTCGATGATGCCGCAATGGCCGTGATCCATGTATTCGCAAAGACAAACATCCGTGATGACGCAAAGCTCGGGGTAAGCTTCCTTGAGCGCGCGCACCGCGTTCTGCACGACGCCGTCTTCCGCGTAGGCCTGGCTCGCAAGGTCGTCTTTATGGTCGGGAATGCCGAACAGGATGACGCCCGGTATGTCGAGAGCGGCGATTTCCGCGCAATCGGCCACGAGCCTGTCGACGGAGAGCTGGTACTGTCCGGGCATCGAGGAAATTTCCCGCCTTACGTTCTCACCCTCGACCACGAACATCGGGTAGATGAGGTTATCCACCGAGAGCCGCGTCTCGCGCACCATGCGCCGCATGGCGGCCGTCTCCCGCGTGCGCCTCGTGCGGTTTCTCACTTCACCCCCGAGAGCCGAGAGAATCAGATTGTCGTCAGGCATCATGAAATTTCATCCTCCATTTTCTGCGTATCGTTCGCCGTCTCCAGTTCCTCATAAAAAGAAACGATGGCCCGCGCCATACCGGGAATCGTCGATTCGGCGGCCTCCAGGTCCGGCGCGACCCCCCACTTGCGCGCCGTGGCGGTGGTCACCGGGCCGATGGAGGCCACGCGGGCGCGCCTCATCCATCCCTTCGCCGTCTCCTCGCCCGCCGCCCGCATGAAACCATCGAGCGCGGAGGAACTCGTGAACGTCAGCATATCAATTTTCCCGGCCTCAAGCTCTCCCCATACATAGCGCAACGCCTCACGCCCCAGAGGCGTCGTCCGGTAAACGGCCACGTCATCCACATTGGCCCCCATTTTCAAGAGCGCTTTGGGCACGGCGTCGCGCGCCTCTTTCGCCCGGGGCAGCAAAACACGTTCTCTCACCATATCCCGGCCTTCGAACAGCGCGACGACGCCTTCGGCCACATATTTTTCGGCTACCTTATCGGGCGCTCTTCCTAAAAATTTTTCCACCGCTGCGGCCGTGGCGGGCCCAACGGCCAGTATGGACGTTTTGATGGAGATCACTTCGGGAGCGACACCCAGATTGGCGAGCCTTTTCTCCAGAAATTTCGGCCCGTTCGGGCTCGTGAAAATTATCCATTGATACTTATCGAGCGCACGGATCGCCGCATCCACCGGCGTCCAATCCACCGGCTCTCGTATCTCAATGGTTGGCGCGAGATGCACACATGCGCCCAGGTCCGCCAGCATCTCGCCCATGCGCGATGCACCCCCCTCGGGGCGTGTGACGAGAATTCGCCTGCCCGCGAGCGGGCGCCCATCCCTGTCCTGGTTTTCGGCCTCGCTCATCGCGCGTCTCTCAATATCTCCGCCCCACCGCTCGCGAGAACGTCCTCGGCCACCTCTTCGGCCATGCTCATGGCGTCATCGAGCGCGCCCGTTCGTTCTCGCTCCACCATCCGCTCACCATCAACGCTCGCGAGGCGCGCTTTTATATAAAATTCGTCCTTGCGCATCTCCGCGAAGACGGCGAGAGGAAGCTGGCACCCGCCCTCCAAACGCGCCATCACGACCCGCTCCGCCATGACGGCCCGTTTCGTCTCCGGATGCTCCAGCCCTTCCATGAGGCGGCGCGTGGCTTCATCATCGGCTCTCGTTTCGATAGCGAGCGCGCCCTGTCCTGCGGCGGGGAGCATGAGTTCGGGCGCGAGCGCTTCCGTCGCCCGCTCCTCGAGCCCCAGCCGCTTGAGACCCGCCAGGGCCAGGATGGCGGCCTCCACCTCGCCCGCCGCCACTTTTTCGAGGCGCGTATCCACGTTTCCGCGCAATTCCACGATTTTCAGATCGCGACGATAGCGCCGGAGCTGCGCGATTCTCCTCAAACTGCCCGTGCCGATTCGGCTCCCGGGCGCCAGCCCGCGAATCGATTCCCCGCCCCTCGATACCAGGGCGTCCCAGGGTTCTTCTCTTTCCGGTATCGCGCCCAGGGTAAGGCCCTCGGGCAGTTCGCTCGGCAGGTCCTTGAGACTATGGACGGCGGCGTCGATTCCGCCCTGCAGCAAGGCGTCTTCGATCTCCTTGACGAACAGGCCCTTGCCGCCCAGTTCATGAATCGGGGAGCCGAGCATGGCGTCTCCCCGCGTGCGGACGATGATTTCCTCCACTTGAAGGCCCGGATTCAACACCTTCAATTGCGCGGCGATACCGGCCGTCTGCGCGCGCGCCAGCGCGCTGCCCCGGGTGCCGAGGCGCAGCGTGTCGTTCATCCCTCAGTCCGATTCATCCGGCGGCGGGCCGGGCGGGTTCTCATCGCTTTCGGGCTCCACGCCGAAGAGTTTCTGGACGGATTCGACCGAAATGTCCTCCACGTCTTCTTCCGCCATCTGGCGCAGGACGGCGAAGGGATGGTGGAGAAGCTTGTTGACCAGCGCCTTCGTCATGGCGTCCAGGGCATCGCGACCGTCCTCGCCGAGTTCAGGAAGGCGGGGAATGGTTTTTTCGACTTCCGTCCGGCGCATCGACTCCGCGAAGAAACGTATGGCCGCAAAGGTGCGCCTGAGATCCTCCGCCTTCTGACGGGCGAGATAGGTCTGCACCTCGCTTTCCAGGATCGCGCGCGCGTCGCGGGCCACCTCTTCACGGCCGCGCAGGTTGTCCGCCGCCACGGACTGCAAATCGTCCACGTCGTAGAGATAGGCGTTTTCCAGATCGTTCACGTCGGGCGCGACGTTTCTCGGCACGGAAATGTCGATGAGAAAAACCGGCGCGTCGCGGCGGCGCTCTAGCGCGGCGGCGACAGTCGGCTTATCCAGAATGAAGCCCTGCGAGGCCGTCGATGCGATGACGACGTCGGCTTCGATGAGCGCTTCTTCCAGATTATCGAAACCCACGGCGCGTCCCTTGAGCCTTGCGGCCAACTCCTGGGCGCGCTCGAACGTCCTGTTCGCCACGTGGAGGGTGTCGGCCCCGCTCGCCTTGAGATGCCTCGCCGCCGCCTCGCCCATCTCACCCGCGCCCAGCAGGAGCACGTTCTTCCCCGCAAGGGAGCCGAAGATTCTTTTCGCCAAATCCACGGCGACGGAGCTCACCGACACCGGCGACTCGCCTATCGGCGTCTGCTCTCGAATCTTTTTCGCCACCCGAAACGCGCGGGAGAAGAGGTTCGCGAGCGCCTTTCCGGCATGGCCCGAGGCATGGGCGACCCTGTAGGCTTCCTTCACCTGCCCCAAAATCTGCGGCTCGCCCACCACCATGGAGTCGAGGCTCGACGCCACGGTGAACAAATGCCGCGTGGCCTCGGCCTCGCGGTGAACGTAGAGATGGGCGCTCAACTCTTCTGCGCCGATATCGCGTGATTCGAGGAAAAAGCGATGAATCGCATCGAGTCCCTGTTCCAGATCATCCACTGCGCTGTAGACTTCCACCCGGTTGCACGTCGAGAGGATGAGGCGCTCATCGAGACCGTTGTAGCCGGCCAGCCGGTCGAGCCACTCGCTCATGTTGTCTTCGGGGAAATAGAGGCGCTCGCGAATACTGAGCGGCGTGTTGTGATGGCTCACGCCGGCGAGAATGATGGACATATTCCCCCGCTCCCTAGAAATGGACGACCAGCGCGAGGAGCGCGGCGAAAAAGGCCACCATCGAGAAAACGGCGGAGCGCTTTCCCTTCCAGCTTCTGGTGAGCCGACAGATGAGCAGGAGGCCATACGCGCCCCAGATGAGTATCAGCGGCCAGGTGCGCACCGGGTCGAGGCTCCAGTAGGCGCCGTGGCGCGATTTCGCCCACATCGAGCCGAGCAGCAGGCTCGCCGTCAGGAACGCGAAACCGAAATAGAGAATCTTGTGATTCAGGTCGTCGAGAATATCGAGCGATGGCAGACGGTGCAGCCAGGCGCTCGGCCTTCTGGATTTAAGTTGTTGGGATTGCACGAGATACATGAGCGCCGAGGCGAAGAGCAGAAAGAACGCGCCCGAGCTCAGAAGCGCGAGCACGGCGTGGCCTTTCAGCAGATAGCCCTGCACGGCGCTCGAACCCGCACCCCACACGCCGGGAAATGCGGATGCGTACCCCTCGAGGATGAACGCCGCAGGCACGGCGAAGCCACCGAGGGCGATGTCGCGGTAACGCGTGTAGACGATCAGGTACATCAGGATAATCACCCACGCCATGCCGCTCAGCCATGTCCCCCAGCCCTCGGGCGTGCCGGAGGCGAAGCTCACCCCCAGCATGAGGGTATGAAGGGCAAACCCCACGAGCAGCGCGCCGACCCCGTAGACGACGCCTGCGGACCTGCCCGTGAAGAGCAGATACAGGTGCGTGAGCGCAGCGACGAGATAGCAGGCGATCAATATGGCGACCACGGGATTTTCCCTCTCAACGCAAGGACATCACTCGCGATTGTGAAAGCAGTCTTTTCAGTCTTCGTCCACGGAAAAGGGCGAGCAAAGTCATTTAGACCACCATTTCGGTCATTTTGCAATAATCCGATACGCCGCCCGACCCCACGGCGCGGATTTTCTCGTCCGCTGGTTGGCGCGGACGCCCCATTCCCACTATACTTGGTCGCCGAGTCCGTCCGCCCGCACACCCACCCCGGGAGGGGCAGCAGACCGTGATACCGCTCCCCGACATCCACCCGCCCCTGATCAACGCCAGCGGCATCCTGAGCTATCCGGAAGTTTTCGTCGCCTTCGAGAATGCGGGCGCGCGCCTGGGCGGCTACGTCACCAAATCGGTAGGTCCCCGGGAGAAACCGGGCAACGACAACCCCGTACTCGTATACCCTCCCGAAGGCGCGGTGCTCAACTCCCTCGCCCTGCCGACGCAAAGCGCGGAGGACTGGGAGCGCGACCTGGAAGAAA
Organism: bacterium; assembly: GCA_965218735.1. Classification (GTDB taxonomy): domain Bacteria; phylum UBA8248; class UBA8248; order UBA8248; family UBA8248; genus Bin107. The sequence continues at coordinate 639,813 of CBDCMA010000008.1, forward strand.
TAAAACTCAAGAACGCGAAACTCATCGTCTCCGTTTACGGCGGGAACTCCCGGGAGTTCGCCCAGGTCACGAGCCGGATGTCGAGATTCAGCGACGCCATCGAGGTGAACCTGGGCTGTCCCAACAAGGAGCCGGGCGAGCGCACCATCATGGAGAGCATCGGCCAGAACCCCGCCCTCTCCGCCGAGGTCATCGAGCGCGTGCGCGGCGAGACGGACAAACCCATTATCGCCAAGCTCTCTCCCAACAGTGATTATCTGGCCGTGGCGGATTCATGCCTGAGCGCGGGCGCCGACGCCTTGGGCTGCGGCAACACCCTGGGGCCGGGTCTGGCGGTGGACATCCAGAGCCGGGCGGCGATCCTCGCGGGCACGACGGGCGGCATCAGCGGCCCTGCGCTCAAACCCATCAACCTGCGCATGACGTATGAGTCCTACGCGCGCTTTCACTGCCCCATCGTCGCATACGGCGGCATCGAGACCTGGGAGGATGCCGTGGAATACATTTTGGCGGGAGCCTGCGTCCTGGGAATCGGCACCGCCTTCATGCGAAAGAACACGCATGAGGCCGCAGCGCTCACCAGGGATATCTGGGAGGGGATTCAGGAATATCTGGCCGATGAACCGATGTCCGCGCTCATCGGCGCCGCGCATCGGCCTGCGAACGGAGGCGGCTCCCATGCGTAGCGTCTATAAGGTCGTGGAAAACCGCCGCGAAAGCGCATGGACGCACACGATTTTTTTCGATCAGGAAATCGCATCCCGGCCGGGGCAGTTCATGATGGTCTGGCTGCCGCGTTTAGGGGAAAAGCCGTTCACGCTCTCCTACCCGAACGCCGTCACAGTGAAAAAAGCCGGCGCGTTCACAGAAAAACTGGCCGCGCTCGAACCGGGAGACCAGATAGGGCTCAGGGGCCCGCTTGGACAGGGCTATCCTCCTCTCAAAAGACCCGCTCTGATCGGCGGCGGCGTGGGGATTGCGGAGCTGAGACTCCTCGCCCTCGCCTCCGAGGAGCCTTCCTTTGTGCTTGGGGGGCGGACGGCGGATGAAATTCTGTTCTATGAGGAATTCCGCGAACTCGGACCCGTCTACGTCGCCACCGAAGACGGCTCCCTGGGGCGAAAAGGTCTGATCACCGAACTCCTGCCCGTCGAGGCGGAGAGCTACGCCGTCTGCGGGCCGGAACGAATGATGGCCGCGTGCCTGCCCGCACTCCCCGCCGAGCGCACATACCTCGCTATCGAGCGGTACATGAAGTGCGCCGTCGGCCTGTGCGGCCAATGCACCTGCTCGGGCTGGCGTGTCTGTACGGATGGCCCCATTTTCCCCGCGAGCAGTGTCGCGCAGATGGCTGATTTCGGAAAACGCAGGCGCTCTAAGAGCGGGAGATGGGAGAAGGTATAGAAAAAGACATCTTCCCAAGACGATTCGGCTGTGCCTATAATCAGGCGGCAAGCGAAAGATTCTTTGCATTCACGGGGCTTCAGGCGGAGGACAGGCCATCCAATTCCGTGTGTTGGGCTGCTCGGGCGGGAAAGCGCCCGGATGCCATTTGACCTCTTTTCTGATCAACGAGGAGTTATTGCTGGAGGGCGGCTCGGCCGCTTCAGGCCTCACCATCGAGGAGCAGGCCAAGCTCACCGGCGTCCTGGTATCCCACGCGCATCTGGATCATATCGCGGAACTACCCTACCTGGCCGACAACATCTTCGGTCTGCGGGAAGATTCGCTGAAAATCATCGGCGCCGGAGACGTGCTCGCCCAAATACGCACATCCATTTTCAACAACGCCGTCTGGCCGGATTTTTGCGCGATATATCACCGGGATACGCCGATACTCGATTTCAACGCCATCGAGGAGAATGAGACCCGCTCTTGCAACGGAATCCGAGTCACTCCGCACGAGGTGGACCACAAGGGGACCACCTTCGGCTTCATCCTGCAGGACTCGGAATGCGCGCTGCTCTACACGAGCGACACGGGCCCTACGGAAGCCATCTGGCGAGGAGCTTCCCAGGTGGAGAACCTGCGCGCCATCATCACCGAAGTGTCGTTTCCGAATAAAATGGAGGAACTCGCGCGCATGTCCAAACACATGACGCCGGCCATGCTCCATCAGGAGATGCGGAAAATGCCCCCCGATATTCCCGTCTATATCTTTCACATCAAGGCGCAGTATCATGATGAGACCGAGGCGGAAATCGAGGCGCTGAACGAACCGAGAATCCAGTTGCTGGAACAGGGAAGGACGTATTTCTTGTAATTTTTTATAACTACGATGCCTGAACGATGTCGGGCGAATTTTGAAAGGCGATGAAGAAGCGGCGATTCCAGGGATGAGCCAACCATCCGGCAAGTCGTATTCTCGCACATCACCGGAAAAGGATGAGGAGAAGCTTCGTGGAAGACATCGAGGCGCAAAGAAAACACAGCCGCAAAATGGCCGAGCGCATCAGCCAAATTCTGGCCGGGGACATTTCAGGCGTCGATGCGGACATCCGCTACAGCTACCATGACAAGAGCTTTCGGCTCTGGTGGGGAGAGCGGGGAGACCCGGACACCATGGCCCTCATCACCTTCGAGCAAATGGCCGGGCTGAACGACGAGGAGTTGCGCCAGATCATCCGCTCCTCCGTCATCGGCTAGTCGATGTTGGCCAACTCCTTGTAAATCCGAAAAATCGAACTACCGTCTTCGTGTTGTCTGCCCTTGCTCCTCTGGGCCATGTAGAAATGTTCCAGCAGGCCGCCGAGCGGCACGGGCACGTCCAGGTCCTTGGCGGAGTCGATGGCGCATTCCAGGTCTTTCAGCACAATCCATATCGGGCCTGATTCGGGGAAATTGCCGGCCAGCATGTCCTTACCGCGCACGTCGAGCACATTTGATCCGGCCGCGCCCGAGCACAGGGTCTCAAGCATGACGTCTTTGGGGATTCCCGCCTTGAGGCCGAGCGTGAGGCCCTCGCACGCCCCCGCCATGTTGATGAAGAGCACGAGATTCACCACGAGCTTCAACTGGGCGGCCAGCCCGTTTTCCTCGCTCACGAAAATCGTCTTCTTGCCGATGGCGTCGAAGGCGGGCTTCGCCTTATCGAAAACGTCCCTGGGGCCTGCCGACATCACCACCAGATCCTTCACGGCGGCCTGCTTGCCCACGCCGCTCACCGGACAATCCAGCCAACTCACACCCCTCTCGCCCACCTTTTCCGCCATTTCTTTGGAGAATTTCGGCGGAACGGTGCTCATATCGGCGATGATGCCGCCGGATGAAATCCCTTCCAGAATGCCTCCCTCGCCCGTCACCGCCTCTTCCACGACCTTGTAGTTCGGGAGTGAGGTCATCACCAGGTCGGCCCCTTGGGCGGCGTCTGCAGGCGAGGATGCCCTGCGCAGGTTCTTCCCTTCGAATTTCTTATACATCGCGTCGAGCGGGTCGTAACCCGCCACTTCCATGCCGGCGTCCAGCATATGGCCCGAAAACGCACCGCCCATGACGCCCAAACCCACGACTCCCACTTTCATACTCACGGCTCTCTAGCTCCTTTTGAATGCGGCGGCGGGGAGGTTCTCATTCCCGCCCTCCAAAATCGAATGTAAAAAGTTATCGAATCTTCACATCATCAATGAATGATATAGCCGCCGTCCACCACGAGGTTGTGCCCCTGCACGAAAGAAGCATCCTCAGAAGCCAGAAACAAGGCTGCGCTCGCTATCTCGGTCGGCTCGCCGAATCGTCCCATCGGCACGGTCCCCAGGCGCCCCGCGCGTTCCTCAGGCGTTTTGTAGGCGTGTTTTTTGAGATATTCCGTCGCCGTAGGCCCCGGGCTGACGGCATTGACGAGAATGTGCTCGCCGGCGAGTTCGAGGGCCATGGAGCGCGTGAGCTGGATCAGCGCCGCCTTGGTCGCGCTATAGAGGGCGGTCTCGCGCGCCGCTACCGTACCCAACTGGCTCGCGATATGGACAATCCGCCCGCCCCCGGCCTCTCGCATGAGCGGCAGCACGGCCTGGCTCGCGAAAAAAGGGGCACGCAGGTTCACGGCGACCACGCGCTCGAAATCCGCGTAAGAGAAAGCGCCGAACGGGTGACTCGCGCGAATGCCTGCGTTGTTCACGAGAATATCGAGGCCGTCCAGAGAGTCCGCTGCGGCATCCACCATGCGCTCGGCGGCTCCTTCAACGGCCAAGTCGTAGATCCCGAAAGCGGCCGAGCTTCCGGCGCCCTCGCATTCACGCGCGACGCTTTCAAGCTCGCCTTGCGTTCCATCGGCGGCGAGAAAAAGGCGCGCGCCCTCGGCGGCGAAACGATGCGCCACGCACTCGCCGATTCCGCGCGAGGCACCCGTTACGAGCGCTCTTTTCCCATCCAAACGCCCCACCTTCGTTTCTCCTCCGGGAAAGTTGCGCTATATTCACCCTCGGCGCGATACTGCGCGCCGCAAGATCAGGAAGATTAGGAGAATCTCACGATGCCCAGACCGGAAACCTCATTTCAAGAACTCCAGCACGTCGCCGTCAAGGTGTCGAACATCGAAGAATCCCTCAGATTTTATACCGAGATTCTCGGCTTCACCCTCACGGAACGCCACGACCCGGGAGAACACCCCACCCTCGCCGCGGGCCTTTGTTTTCTGCGGTGTACCGCGTTTCATCACGATTTGAACCTAGTATACCACACCGGCGAGCAGCCCGCGCTGGCGCAACTCAAAACTGACGATCAGGGCCCCGTCAAGGACCTGGGGTTGCATCATTTCGCATTTCGGGTAAAAGGCCGGGTCGAGTTCCTCGCCTGGAAAGAGTGGCTCGAGGAATGCGGCGTCAAAATCGTGCGCGGGCCCCTGGTGCACAGCCCCACGCATCCTGAGGGCGACGGCACATGGGGAGAGAACAGGGCCATGTACTTTTGCGACCCCGATGGCCACCGGATCGAAATTTTCTGCGACCTTGCCCGGATGGATGAAGCCAATGGCATCGAGAAGGAATGGTATGAGAATCGACTCCGAAAGGAGGGAATCGACCCCGCGCCGCATCCGCCCGTCGGCCCCCATCCGACAGGGGCTCCCGCGCGCTGAACCGCTGAGCGAGGGATGTTTCTTCATGAATGAGACGCCGTGAGCTGGAAAAATTTCCGCATACGACTTCTCGGCTGGCTGCTCCACTTCGATTTCTCAGACGACGGCATCTTCTACTTCACCACCATCATCGTGGGAGCGCTCACCGGCCTCGTCGCCGTCTTCTTTCATCTCGCGCTGGGCTGGGCGCATTACCTTCTCTTCGGCTCCCATGATCTTTCCGAGATTCACCGGGCCTGGTACTGGGTAGCGCTTATACCCGCAGCAGGCGCTTTTCTCTCAGCACTCTTTCTCCAATACTTCGCCCCGGAGGCCCGGGGCAGCGGCATCCCCCAGACGAAAATCGCGTACGTCGCCCGCAACGGCCACATCGAAAAACGCGTGTGGATAGGCAAGTTCCTTATCGGGGTTCTCAACATCGGCTCGGGATCGAGCCTGGGACGCGAAGGCCCCACCGTGCAGATTTGCTCGGGCGCGGCGAGCTGGATTGGAGAGACGTTTTCGCTGAAAAGGCGGCGCGTGCAGGCGCTCGTCCCCGTGGGCTGCGCCGCCGCCCTGGCCGCCGCGTTCAACACGCCGATTGCGGCCGTCACATTCACGCTCGAGGAACTGGTGGGTGATTTGAACGCGCGGGTGCTCGGCTCCATCGTGTTCGCGGCGGTTTCGGCCTCCGTCGTCTCGCGCGCCATTCTCGGCAACGAGCCCGTCTTTTCCGTGCCGCCCTACTCCCTGGATAGTTCCCTGGAATTACTCCTCTACGCCCTGGTGGGCGTAATCTGCGCGCTCGTCGGCGTGGCGTTCATCAAGGGATTGCTTTTCATACGAGCAGGATGGAAACACCTGCGAGGCTTCAGGGGAGTTCTCGCCACGGGTCTCGGCGGTCTTTTCGTGGGCGTCATCGGCATCTGGGTACCCGAAGTATTCGCCGTCGGCTATCCCGCCGTGAGCAAGGCGCTCACACACAGCTATACGCTGCCCTTTCTTTTATCCCTGCTTGTCCTCAAACTCATCGCCACCGCGGTTTCTTACGGAACCGGCTCTTTGGGCGGTATTTTCGCGCCTACCCTGTTCATGGGCGCGATGGCCGGGGGCGCCGTGGCGTCTCTCGCCGAGTTCGTCTTCCCCGGCTTCGTTGCGCACCCGGGCGGTTACGCGCTCGTGGGCATGGGCGCGGCCTTCGCGGCCGTCATCCGTGCGCCGATGACGTCGGTGCTCATCATCTTCGAGCTCACGCAGGACTACAACATCATTCTCGCGCTCATGGTGGCCAACGCCATATCCCTCGCTCTTGCGCGATACTGGCATCCCGAACCGATATACAGCGCGCTCTCCTCGCAAGACGGAGTCGCGCTGCCCGACCATGAGACCGAACACCTCTTACACGAGATTCACGTGTCCGACGCCATGATAGGCGACGTCATCACCCTGCCCGAGGAGATCACGATAGAAGAGGCTATCGAGAGAACGAGGGAGAGCGCGATCACTGGATTCCCCGTCCTGGACGCGAACGGGAAACTTTCCGGCATGTCGAGCCGCTATGACTTCAGCCAGGCGCAGGCCGCAGACATCCTGCAAAAACCTCTGGCCGAGATTGCGAAGAAAAAATACATCATGCACGCGCATCCGGACCAATCGCTCGATTCGGTAATGGCCAAACTCGGAGACAGGCGCATCTCGCGCTTGCCGGTCGTGAGCCGTGAGGACCCGACGGAGCTTCTGGGAATCATCACCGCCGAGGACGTGATTCATGCTTTCGGCAACGTGTGGCGCGGGCAGGAGCATCACCGGCACGACACCAAATAGGCCTGCGCTTCCCGAACCCTTTGCAGAGGGTGCGAAGATTTTCATATGATGAACTAGCTGGAAGCTTGGAGATCCATGCTCGCGAGGATCGTTTTTTGGAGAAGAGAGCGCCGGGAACCAAAATGCCGGAACTACGAGGATGAGCCCGCAAAATTTAACCACCCTGCCGCCGAGCGGCCAGCCGACCTGGCTCAAAAAGATTTTCCAGGCGGGCTTTCGGCTCGCTTTCGGCGGAGTCGAAGTCCACGGCATGAACAACGTGCCGCCCGATGGCCCGCTGATCGTCGCCTCTAACCACCGAAGCTATCTCGACCCCGTTATTCTCGCCTCCTTCCTGCCGAGACGGGTCTATCACATGGCCAAGCGGGAACTGTTCCGCAATCCCCTGTTCGCAAGGCTCATCACCTACTACGGCGCCTTTCCCGTGGACAGGGATGGGACCGTGCGCGCCAGCACCTTCCGGACGGCCCTCAGGCTCTTGAATCTCCACGGAGTGGTGGTGATTTTCCCCGAAGGCGGCATCGTGGACTCCACAGCCGAGGTGGAAGTGAAAGAAGGCGTCGCCACCCTAGCCGCCATGAGCCGCGCGCCCGTTCTTCCCGTCTATATCGCGGGGTCGAACACGCTGATCAGCCCGAGGGGAATCCTCGACTCCTGGCTCTCTATTCGCGTGGGCGAGGCCATCTCGCCGGCGCAGGGAAGAGGCCGGGAATACCGCAGGGAACTGGCCCTGAGCATCGCCGACGCGATCCTGAAACTGGAGGCGGATTTTCTCTCCGCCAAAAGAGAAGGCAAGTAGTGGGAACAAAGTTATGACTCTTGGGAGCCTTTCACCGTCATTCCGCTACACAGGCGCATGTAGCCGTGCGCCGTCAAAGTAAAGCCCCGCCACCTACGCAGGGTGGCGGGGCTTTACTTTGTGAAGGTTATCAAGGATTACGCAACTCTCCCGCCCTGAACGCCTCTCCATCCAAGCAGAGAGCTGCAAGCCTCGAACGAAAAACCTAGAAGCTGTACACAAGACCCAATTGCAGGCGTGAAGCATCGCCCTTTTTGTCGTCGTTGGTCTCACGCCAACCCTGGATGAACTCCGCGCCTACCCGCACCTTGGGCGCTGGATTCCACCAGATGGTGGCGTGGAGCGTACGCTGCGACTGGCTGTGGTCACTCGCAAAGGTTGTCTTGGCGGCATCCTCGTAATCGGTCTCGACCCAGCCGTAATACAGGCCCGAGCTCACGGCGCCGCTCCAGTTGTGCGTGAGGCCGACGAAACCGCCCATGGAGTCTACGGCCTCCAGTCCACCGCCTGCGACCAGGGTGGCGGCGGCGGTCGCCCCGATCATGTAGCCCGCCAGTCCGCCCTGGCCGACGTTGAAACTCCCCCACAGGCGGGTGTCCTTGCCCAAGCCGACGTTCGCGCCGATGTGGAGGGCTGAGATCGTGAGACTTTCTTCCACCGCGCCTTCTTCATAGAGAACCTGCCCCAGCAGGCCAGATACGTTAATCGCGCCCCAACTCGTTTTCAGGCGCAGAGCCGCCAGAATGTTCGGCAGCCGATCCTGGGAGGACTCCTTGAGATAAATCTTTTCGTCGGGCTCGTCCTTATCGGGATTGTCGGTCAGGATGGTAGGAGCCCCGGGATCATCGAGCCCAATCTGGAGAGTGAGGTCCTTCCCCATGGCTGTGGCATAGCGAAACTGGGGAGTGCGCGCGGCGACCACGCCCACGGGCCCTTCGAAGTCCACCGTGTCGGCGTAGGTATTTTCATCCATCAACACCGTCCAGGTCTGGCCCGCGAGCACCCCGCCCAAAGTGGCGTAGGCGTGGCGAAGGCGAAGGGGGCTGCCGTCGTTGTAGGCGAAATCGGTTTCGATGCGGGTTTTGAGCGCACCCATCTTCGTCGGCGTCAGGCTGTCGAAACGCAGGCGCGTTTGCCTCGCATGTAGAGAAGTTTTGGGCTGGCTGTTTACACCATCGAGAGGAATGCCGCTTGGGCCGCCTCCGGAATCGAAGCCGAAAAAGGTATCACCCAAATCTGTATCAAAATCGTAAATCGCATCGAGCTTGACGTAGCCGCTGAAGGAGACCGACGTGTTGCTCCCCGGCATCTTCCAGGAACCCGGGAAGTCGCCGGTAGCCACGGCTTTTTTCTGGACGGCCTCCGCCGCGGCCTTCATGTCGGCCTTCATCATCTTCTCTCGGGCTTCCAGGCCTTCGAGCCGATTCATGAGCGCCTTGATCTGCGCCTTGATATCATCGATCTCGCCTGCGGTAGCCGGCGCCACGAACAACGCCAAGGCTGTCACGCATCCAAGAAGCGCCAAGCCGAAACGATTTATGCGATTTCTCTTCATATCTCCTCCTCCCCGTGAAATGTTAGGCAAAGGGCACATTGCATATAATGAAGTCGTTACATGAATAGACGATCTCTTCGACTTGCGTATCCCCTTTTTCAACTCAAGAATCGGAAGGATGCCCCCTCATCCTTATCCGCGGACGTGATGAAACATATTTTTATGTGGGCGTAGTTTGCTCAATCAACCCCCAATTCGAGTAACAAACCCAAGCCCTCAGGTCAGGATGCGCCCAACGCCTTCAGTATGGTTCGCCTGATCAAGACGGGCGTCACCTGTTTCCTGTAGTCGCCGCTCGCGCGGATATCGGTCAAAGGCTCGAGGTCCGCAAGCGTGTCTGAGAGCACGGCGTCGATGTTCTCCTGGTTGAGCTCCTTGCCCTGCAAACCCTCCTCCGCCGCCGTGAGGCGCCTGAAAACGGCCTCGGCCCCGCCCAGGCCGATTCTCACCTCCCTGGCCGTCTTGCCGTCGTCTTCGGTGAGCACCGCAGTGGAGATGGATACGCAGGGCTTGTCTTCTTTCGAGCGCGTGGTGAAGCGCGTGTATGCCGTCCTGAATCCATCGGGCAGCGGGTCTACCTCGATCGCGCACAACAACTCATCCTCATCCAGAGCGCACTCGTAATAATCCGTCCAGAACTCCGTGGCGGGAATCACGCGTTCCGTGCCGTCCGCCTTTTTGGTCTGCATCCGGGCCTCATAGACCAAAAACGCGGCCGGAGGATCAGAAGCCGGTTCCGCGAAACAGAGGTTGCCGCCCACCGTCCCCTGGTTTCGGATGCGAATCGTCGCCACGTTGTGAAATATCTCCGCGAGCAGCGGGAATCGCTCCTGAACGAGGGGAGAGGTTTCGATCTTGCGGTGCACCGTCTTCGCGCCGATCCGGATTCCGCCGTTTTCGGTCGCTTCGATGAAATCCAGGTCGCCCGCCCCCGCGATGTCTATCAATACCTCGGGTTCGTAGACCCGCGATTTCATGAGAATCGAGAGGGCGACGCCGCCGGCGAACACTTTCCCGTCGTCTCCATGTTCCTTCATGGCGGCGAGCGTTTCCTCCGCGCTGTTCGCGGCCAGATGCCGAAAAGCCATTTTTTATCCCCTCTCCTCGTTAATCGCCATTTTTCTCGTTCAGGGCAGCCAACACTTTCTCGGGCGTTATCGGCAACGACGTGATTCGCACACCGACTGCGTCGTAGATAGCGTTGCCAATCGCCGCCGAGGTTCCCAACTGCGCCATCTCGCCCAACCCTTTCGCCCCATAAGGCCCCGAGGGATTTTCCGTCTCGATGAGCACGGCTTCGAGTTCGGGCAAATCCTGGGTCGTCGGCAGCTTGTAGTCGAGCCAGTTCGCGTTCACCGGCTGTCCGTCCTCGACCTCGAAATCCTCCATCATGGCGTAGCCCACGCCCATCAGCACGCCGCCGTCCAACTGGCCCTGCGCGCCTGCGGGGTTCACGATGGTTCCCACGTCATTCGTGCTGATGACGCGCACCACCTCGAACGCGCCGGTTTCGGTGTCGACTTCCACTTCGGCCACCTTGGCGCCGTAGGCGTAGGCCGCGGACCAGTTTCCATAGCCCGTCACGGGGTCGGGCGTCTCGCTCGGCGAATCATACGAAGACGCCGTGTAGACGGCCTCGCTGCCCTCTTTTTCGTATATCTTCATGTAGGCTTCGCTGTGGGTCACCTGCCGCTCGGGAGAACTGGTGACGAAAATCTTGCCCTCTCGAGCGTCCAGGTCGTTCGGGTCGCACTCGAGCAGTTCCGCCGCGCCCTTCAAGAGCATGTTCTTGGCCTGCACCGACGCCAGGCGCGTAGCCTCACCGTCGATGGTCGTCGTCCGGCTTCCCCGCACGCCCCATCCATAGGGGTTCACCGCGGTATCCCCGTTGATGATACGCACGTCCTCCACGCGCACACCCAGCGCTTCGGCGCAAATCTGCGCGAGCGTGGTGTCCGAGCCGTTGCCCATCTCGATCGTGCCCGAGAGCAACTGCACGGTCCCGTCCTTGTTCATCTTGATGAACGCGCCCGCCGTCTCCGGCCCCATCGCGCGCGCGCCGGTGAAATGAACCGCCGCGGCCAGCCCGTAGCCGCGCCTTTTCCCGTTGCTGCTCGGTTGTTTCTGGCCCCAGGGCACGCGCTTGACCGCCTCCTCCACGCACTCGGAAACCCCGCAACTCGTGATCTTGGCCCCGATGATGGTGGTGTCGCCCTTCCTCACGAAGTTCTTGATGCGAAACTCCGCCGGGTCCATGCCGATTTCCTCGGCGTGTTTTTCCATCGCGAGTTCCGAACCAAAGGAATAGCCGCCGTTGCCTATTCCGCGCATCGCGCCGCCGGGCGGCACGTTCGTGCAGACGACGTCGGCGTGGTGGCGGTAGGCCTTGTAGTTGTAGATGCTCCCGCCCATGTGCGCCGTGATGCCGCCGACCGCCGGGCCGTAATCGGAATAGCCGCCGTTTTCAACGACCATCCGGGTGTCGCGCGCAAGCAGCATGCCGTCCTTGTCCGTGGCGATGCGCCACACGTGGAACTGCTTCGTCCGGTGCGTGCCGAGGAGGAACTCCTCTTCGCGGTCATAGTAGAATTTCACGGGAAGACCCAGCTTTTTCGCCGCGATGATGGAGAGGAAATCGATGTTGAACTTACTCGTCGCCTTCCCGCCGAAACCCCCGCCCACGTAGTTCGTGATCACGCGAATCTGGGCCTCAGGAATTTTCAGGAGTTTCGAGAAATACTGGCTCGAAAGACTCGGGCACTGCGAGGAGTTGTAGACCGTCACGTCGCCCTTTTGCGACCATTCGGCGATGGAGACGTGCATCTCGAAAGAACCGTGCATCTGGCGCGAGGAGGTGGTGGCCAACTCGCTCACGTGGTGGGCTTCGTCGAACATGCGGTCCACGTCGCCGAATTCCATGCGCTTGGTGAAAGCGATGTTGTTCGGGTATCTGTCATGGAGGATGGGAGCGCCCTCTTGCATCGCTTCTCTCGGATCGAAGACGGCGGGAAGATCCTCGTAGTCGACGTCGATCAAGTCGAGCGCCTCTTTCGCGATGTCTTCTGAAATCGCCACTACGGCGGCCACCGAGTCGCCCACGTGTCGCACCTTGTCCGAGGCGAGGGGACGCTGATCGTAGCAAACGGGTACGACGCCCCATTCCACTTCCTCGGGGATGTCCTTGGACGTCATCACGAGTTTGACGCCGGGCAGCCTCTCGGCGCGGCTGGTGTCGATGTTCTTGATTCGCGCGTGCGGAAGGGGACTTCCCAGCAGTTTTCCGTGAAGCATTTTGGGCAACTGGAGGTCCAGGGTGTACATGGCCCGGCCCGTCACCTTTTCCGGCCCATCGACGCGAGGCACGCTTTTTCCGACGTATGCGAGATCTGCCATCACAACCTCCACTCGTTCGCGGCATCGAAGCGCATGCCGCAGGGCGCTTTTATGTTCTTATCCTTCGGTTGATTTTCAGGTGAATATACTATTCCCACGCCATCGCAATCCCCCCGGGACTCGACAGAACGCGATGGCGTTTCGCTTGCACTCGATGAGGCTATCATAACAACTCCAGGGGCAAAATAAAACCCCCCAAAATCGACGAAAGAGGCCCCTCTCGCCATTTCAAGTAGCTCCCCCTTCCCGCTTCCTCCCCTCTGGTTTGTGGTGTATCATCCGCCGACGTAAGAAAGAAAGTAACGGATTTTCGTTCTTGCCAAAACATAAAACTGGAGTGACGCAATGCCCATTCGTTTCGATTTCCAGGGCCGTAAGGTCATCCTCACGGGCGCTGCCGGCGCCATGGGAAGCCGTATCCTGCAAGGATACCTGGAAGCCGGCGCCAAGGTTTTCGCCACCGACAGAGAAGGCCCGGCCTTCGATGCGATCGACGGGCCATCCGATCAACTCTTCAAGCTCCCCTGCGACCTGAACGACGTGGAAGCCATCCGCACCACCATGCGCGCAGCGATCGAATGGCTGGGCGGCTGCGACGTGCTCGCCAACGTGGCCGGCTACATGCCGATTCGCCCCCCGATGGAACTCGAAGAAGAGGACTGGGAGGTGGTGCTCGGCGTGAACCTGCTCGCCCCTTATTTCTGCATCCAGGAGACCATCGAGGCGCTCAAGGCCTCGGGCACGGGGCGCATCATCAGTTTCGCCTCCATCGCCGGTAAAATGGGGGGTATCGGGCCGAACCTCACCTACGCCGCCGCCAAGGCGGGCCTGCTCGCCATGACGTTCAACCTGGCGCGCGAACTCGCCAAGACGGGCGTGACGATAAACACCATACAACCCGGTCCGGCCGATACGGGCCTTCACTTCCAGTCCCCGCCCGAGATGCTGGTGAACGCCGAGAAGGCCCATCCGATGGGCCGGCTTACGACGCCCGAGGACGTGTGGCATACCGTCTTGTTCCTATCGAGCGAGGAGGCAGCACACATCAACGGAGAAGCCGTGGACGTGAACGGCGGTTTCTGGACGGATTAGACGGAGGAGAACACCATGTCGAGCGACAGTCCAAAAGGTTATGCGAATCCCGATCTGCTCTGGTCGGCCGAAGAACTCAAAGAGCGCATGGACGACCCGAATTTAAGAATCATCGACACGCGCCCCGGCGAGCGCTACACGATGGGCCACATCCCCGGCGCGCGCCATTTCGATGTTTACGGCGTGAACAGCGACGATTCGAGCGAGGCGCCGCTCCGGAATTTCTTCTCCATGTGGGCGTTTTTGCTGGGAAACCGGGGGGTGTCGTTCGAGAACACCATCGTCTTCTACGACGACTTCGTCGGCAACACGAGCGTGCGCGGCTTCTGGATGCTGGAGCTTTTCGGCCACAAGGACGTCCACGTGCTCGACGGCGGCTACGGCGCCTGGGAGCGGGCGGGCTTCGAGACGACGCGCGACGCAGAAGCGCCCCGGGCCGTCCCCTTCGAAATGGCGTTCGAACCGCATCGCCTCGCCACGCGCGAGGACGTGATGGCGGCCATCGAGGATGACAACCACATGCTGCTCGACACCCGCTCGGTAGAGGAATGGGAGGGGCGGAGCATGCGCGCCAAGCGGAGCGGAATCATCCCCGGCGCCGTCTGGCAGGAGTGGCTCCAGCACCTGACGCCCGAGGGCGAGATGAAGCCTGCGGACGAACTGAGAGCGCAGTTCGAGGCCATCGGGATCACGCCCGAAAAAGAAGTGACGGCCTACTGACAGACGGGCTACCGTGCGGCGCACGGTTATTTCGCCCTGAGGCTTCTGGATTATCCAAAGGTGAAAAACTACATGAGCTCCTGGAAGGAGTGGGGCAATCGCGAGGATACGCCCATCGCGCAGGCGTAAGGCGAGAATCGGGACGAGGGATGGGCGCGAAAATCACGCTCGGATGGCTGCTGTAGTGGCTGGACAGTCAAGTATTTAGGCAAAATGGAGGAAGCAAACAGTGGCAAAACCACGAGATACACAAACATATGCACTTTACGATGGCAACACAAAGGTATACATCGGCACGACCAATGATCTGGCACGGCGGGAGCAAGAACATCAAAGTGATGGAAAACGTTTTACTCGTATCGAGGCTACGTCGCGCCGAATGACAGAGGGCGGCGCGGAACAACGTGAGGTAGAACAACTAGAAGCCTATCGACGTGGACACCATGGAAACAACCCGCAATATAACGAGGATTCCGCCGGATAATCATAGGTGGTTGCGAAGAGCGAGATGTTTCGCTACCAAACGCATTAGCATTTCGTTGATTACTCGGTAAGTTCGAATTCTGAAACGCTAGGGTACGAAAAGGCTGATTTGGGGTGATGGCGCACGAGAAATTTCGCTCAAATCATCCTGGCCATCGGCATCACAGGCCCGTGTTGACTGAGGAGCGCCGTACCGATCCTCAGGCCACCCTCCACGCGCATTAACCCGGCGTCACGTCTTTGGTCGTTTACACCTGCCTCGGATGCAGTTCTTCGTACTTACCGTGGTCCGTGTCGATGCCCGCCATGTGGCGGAAAATTTCCTCGTACCCCGGGGGTGAGAACATCCAGAGGAGTTTCAGGGGAACGTCGCCCGTGTTCCTGAGGCCATGCGTCACGCCCACGGGCAGAAAGGCGGTCATGCCCGCCTTGACGTGGTGAACCTCGCCGTCCACTTCCACCTCGGCCTCGCCTTCGTGGAAGAAAAGGATTTCCTCTTCTTTCTCGTGAAGATGGACGGGGATGCCGCCGCCGACGGGGATGTCCTGATTCCCCATACTGAGCATTCGGGAGTTCGTATTCCGGGGGTCGATGAGAATGCGCCAGCCCCGGGGCAGTTCTATATCTTCCATCTCGATCTTTTCACCGTCGTCCCAATCGAACACGTAACTCATGCGGATACCCTCCCCAGTTTTCGCGCGCGCGTGAACGTGGGACGCACCGGGTGAGCGGCGCGTCAGGCCATCGCGGGCGCGACCTCTTTGGCGAATCTCTCAAGGAGCTTGAGAGACTCCTCGTGCTTCATCCCGTCGCCGTAAACGCCGAGAATCACGTGGTTCAGCCCGAAATCATCCCTCAAGCGATAGAGTTCCTGAATGTTCTCTTTCGCGGATCCGATGACGCCGCCGCCCTTTAAGAACTCACGCACGTCGAGCTTGTAGCTCCAGTTGCGCTGGAGGTGCCTCCCCTCCTCGTCCGTGAACTCCACCTCGTTCACCCGGGAACGGTATTCGAGGTAGGAGGAAAGCCCCCGCTCGAAGTTCTCGAGATAATCGGCCTGCTCGTTGTCCTCACAGACGTAGAAGCGATGCGTCATGGTGTAGTCGATGTCGGATAAGTCTCCCCCTCTCGCCGCCACGGCCTCCTCGTAGAGCTTCATCTTTTCGCGGTAGACTTTCGGGCCCTTGAAGCCCGCCGAGGCCATGATCTTAAAGTCGTTCTCGCCTGCGTAAGTATAGGTTTCAGGACTCGTGCCCGCGAGCCAGATGGGCGGCCTCGGCTTCTGGATGGGCTGCGGGAATATCTGCACGTCCTTGCACTGGTAGTACTCGCCCTCGAAGGTCACCTGCTCGCCTTCCAGGAGCCTCGAGATAATCTCCATGCCCTCGACGAGCCGCTTTCTGCTCTCAGAGGGTTTCATGCCAAACGTCTTGAACTCCTTGGGCTGGGAACCCCGCCCCACGCCCAGTTCCAGCCGCCCGCCACTCAGCAGATCCACCACCGCCGCCTGCTCGGCCAGACGCACCGGATTATGAAACGGCATGATGGATATCGCCGTCCCCAGGCGGATGTTTTTGGTCTTTTGCGCCAGCGCCGCGCACCATAGCAAGGGATCCGGGCACATACCCACTTTGGAGAAATGATGCTCCGCGAACCACGCGCAATGATAGCCGAGTTCATCCGCCGCCTGGCATTGCTCCATCACCTTCTGGTAGGCATCGGCTTCTGATTCATCTCTTTCGGGGCATATCACGTAAAAAATCGAAAATTTCATTGCACCCTACCCTTTATCACCCTGCTGAATTCGTGGATATGACATTGTTCCCCCCTCGCCCCGGGCGGTTTTGTCTGTTTGAATGGAACATTAAATTATCATCTTATTGGCGCTCTGAGAAGCACCTCATCATTAGACGACAATTTTTCCGACTTCGGCTAGGATGAAAAGCCACCCAAAGGAGAAAGCGCATGCGTTTCGAGAATAAAACCATCGTTGTTACGGGCGCAGGAGGGGGAATAGGGCGAGCGAGCGCGCTCAGGCTCGCGCGCGAGGGTGCGCACGTCGTCTGCATGGACATCGCCGACTCGCGCGAGGATACCGCGAGGCGCATCAAGGAATGCGGCGTTGGCAGTGCGAACGCGATGGCCTTCGACGCATTCGACTCTGAAGACGTGAAACGAGTCTTTCAGGAGGCGATTTCGACGCACGGGCCAATTGATGGCCTCGTCAACTGCGTCGGAGGGGGGCTTCCCCTCTCGGCGCTGGATATCGACGAGGACGCCTTCGATAAAATGTTCGACATGAACGTGAAGACCACCTATCGCGCCTGCTGGGCGGTGCTGCCCCACATGCAGGAGCAAAAGAGCGGCAAGATCGTCAATTTCTCCTCCGTCGCGGGCCGTTCGGCCAGCGTGCTCCAGGGGCCGCACTATTCGAGCGCCAAGGCCGCCGTCATCGGACTGACGCGCCACCTCGCCCGCGAGTTCGGCCCCCACAACATCAACGTGAACGCCATCGCCCCGGGCGTCGTCGGCACCAAGCGCATTCTCGAACAAATGAGCGATGCGCAAAAGAAAAAAACCGAAGCCGCCACGCCGCTCGGACGCATCGCCGCGCCCGAGGACATCGCGGGCGTCGTCGCCTTTCTCGCCTCCGACGACGCGCGCCACGTCACCGGCGTCACCATCGACGTGAACGGGGGTTTCTTTCTGGCATAGATCAGGGAAAATCAGGGCGCCGTCGCCTTGATGTGGCCTGCGTAGTTTCCAAACGACGTTTAGATTCAGAAAAAATTTTCGCTCTGCAAAACCAAAATTCAGCGGAGGCATCAGCGTCCAGGGGCATACCTCTCCACCTGGCGTTATCCCTCGGTAGATTCCGCTTCCAGAGGCGCAGCGTTTTTCAGGTACTTCATCTGACTTTCTTCCTTGGTGAATAGTGATGCCTCGAAATAAAACGATTCCCGGAATATGGTGCAACAACGAGAATCAAGAACTTTCCTCTTCTTCACGAAACGTGTCGATATCGCAATACAACTCGATGTAGTTGCCGTCCGGGTCGCAGAAATAAAAAGCGCGGTTGCCGCTGCCCTGCTCGAATCCGTCTCCCTCGGGGCCATGGACCAAAGGGCCGTATTCGATCTTCACGCCGCACTCTTTCACGTGGCGAAGCGCCTTGAGCCACTCTCCCCGGTTCAGCACTTCGAAAGCCATGTGCTGAAAACCCGGCTTGGCCTCCGCCATGGAATTACCTGATTCGGGATACAGCCCCGAGGCGTCCGCCGGGGCCTGGAAGAACACGACCTCATGGTGGGTTACATCGCATCGCAAAAATACAGAAGCCCCTCCCGGCACCTTCGCTCCCGGGCCGCTTCTGCTCGTTACCTTGAACCCCAGCACCCGGGTGTAGAAATCCTCCATCCGGGCCAAGTCTTTCGTCCAGAATCCAACGTGCCCTATCTTTGTCGTCTTGAACATAAACGCTCGGTTCATTCCTGGCCGAATGTCGAGAGGAACAAATAAATAAACTGCTCCTTCGGCATCGCCCGTATATCCATGTATGAAACCAAAAAACCGTATGGAAAAATCTTAAATCATCCCGGACGGTAAAATCAAGAAACATCGCCGTTTTGCGATAAAAACCAAACCGTACGGATGGACCTCGAAAACGGCATGAATCTCCTTATCCGATATCCGGGATTTCTGAAACCCAGCCCAGTTCCGCCTCACACCAGCGGGCGGCGGAGAGAAGAGCCGCCTCGCCGAAGCGGCGTCCGCCCAGTTGAATCCCGATGGGCAAATTGTGCTCGCCCCTGCCTACGGGAAGGGTGATGGCCGGAAACCCTATTTGCGTAAAAGGCTCGTTGAACAAGGCGTTTCCGGTAGATTCCTCGGCGATGGGGGGGCGCTCCACCTGAGAGGGCAAAACGACGAGGTCGAAGTTTTGGAAAAAATCGCTCATCCGCTGAATGAAGCGGGCGCGAAAGCGCAGGGCGTTCACGTAATGAACAGCCGGCGTCATAAAGCCCGTGGAGATGTTTTTCCGGATTTCGGGAGCGTAGGCATCCTGATTTTCCAGAAACATCTTGTCGTGATAGGCGGCCGCCTCCACGCGCATGATGATGCGGTGCGCTGCGTGCATTTCGTCCACGTCCGCAGGCAGCCTCGCTTCCTGCACGTCCACGCCTTCGGCCTTCAAGCCCGCCACGCACTCCTCTATCCGCTCGGCCACCTCCCGGCTCGCATGCGGGAGGAGATCTTCTTTCCAGAAACACGCCCGATTCGGTTTCATCGGCGTGGAGGCCTCGGCGTAATCGGGCACGGCGACATCGGGCGCCCCCGCGTCGCGCCCATCGGCGCCTGAGATCGCCGTGAGAACGCGCGCCGCATCTTCGGCGCACCTGGTAATGACGCCCACGTGATCCAGATTCCAGGAGACAGTGATCAGTCCGCTTCTCGGTATCCGGCCATAGGTGGGCTTGAGCCCCACTACCCCGCAAAACGCAGAAGGCCGCAAAGTCGACCCGCCCGTCTGGCTGCCCAGAGCCGCCGGGACCATTCCTGCGGCTACGGCCGCCGCAGACCCGCTGCTGGATCCTCCGGGGCTATGCTTCAGGTTCCATGGATTGCGCGTAATCGACGGGTCGGAGGTGGCGAATTGCGTGGTGACCGTCTTGCCGAGGCAAAGCGCACCCGCATCTTTCAAGCGCGTCGTGACGGTGGCGTCCTCATCCGGCATGTATCCTTTGAGCAGGGGAGAGCCCGCCTCGCGCGGCATGCCGATAACGTCCACGATATCCTTGAAGCCGATAGCGGCGCCTGAGAGGGGTCCACTCCCCTCCCCGGCGGCAAGACCCTCGTCGACCGCCTTCGCCCCGGCAAGCGCGCCCTCCCCATCCACGTGCGCCCACGCTTGGATTTTTCCCTCGACGGCATCGATTCTATCCAGCAACGAGCGTGTCCAATCCGAGGCGGACAACCCGCCTTCTGCGACCCTCCTCAACCCATCCGAGAGGCTCAAGCGCCAAGATTCACTCATTTTTCACTCCCAAGCGTTTCGCATCGTTCGCCACGGTTCATCTATCCAATTCCTCCAACTTCTCCAGTATTTCGAGCAGATGCGGCTTTCCCCCCGCCGGTGGCCGCCACCGCACATGCACTGCGGGCACATTTTGATCTTTTAGTTCATCGGCGAATATCTCTAGCCCCAGATTAACGACCCGGAGCGGGGTATCGCGCAAATCTTTCATGACCTAACTATCCTCGACCAATTCCGGCCGTATCAACGCAGCGGCGAAGCGCGTCGCCTGCGCGTTCGAGGGCAGGACCACTACGCCGACTTCTTCCAAAATCCTTTCCTGCTCATTCACGCCTTGCGGATCATCCTCCGTACCCACCACCGAGGCGAGGAAAACTAAATCCTTCGCCTTATTTCTCACCCCTTTTATCGCGCGCGCCAGAGGGCCGGCCGGGTCCTGCGCGCTTGCCCTGCCCAGTATCAGGTCGAATAAAACCACGCCTGTGTCTCCATCCATCGCAGCCTCCAAAATCATTTCTGCGCGGGACTCGGGGTCGATCATGGGATGGGGTTTGCCTACCGTATAACGATCATCTCCCAGGTCGAGAACACGGTGACGGCCCCCATCCCCGTTCCAGGATACATCGCCGAGCAATTTTTCGAGAATGAGGCGGCTCTCATGGGCGAGCGTGCCGCCGGAGAACAGCCCGAGAACACCTGCGTTCTCAAACCCCGTCTCCGGGTGCAGCGAAGCGACCTTCTCTTTCAGTCCCGCCTGCGCGAAAAAAATTTCCGGATGGTAGTTCTCCCCTTTCAAAATCGCCGCCACACCGTGGCCCGCATCTTCTAACGTCTCGGCCCAGCTTGAATTTTCCGCGCCCAGAAAGCAGACGACGCAGGGTTTTGGGAAAACTTCCAGCGCCTCTTCGATTTTGGGCAGCACTTCTGCGTCGGGCGGCTTGGATATGAGCGCCACGACTTTCGTTTCAGGATCATCGGCCAAAAAATCGAGCGCGTGCAGCGTCATCACTCCCCCCACTTCGGCGGATAAATCGCGCCCGCCCACGCCGATGCCGTGGGAAATTCCCTCACCCAGGGCATCGAGTTGAGAGGCCACGGCCTGAAGGCCGGTGCCGGAAGCGGCGATGCAGCCTACACGCCCCGGCTTCACCACGTTGGTGAAGCCCAAGCCCACACCGGCGATGTACGCCGTTCCGCAGTCGGGACCCATCAAGAGCAAATCACGCCTTATGGCCTCTTGCTTCAGAGCCACCTCATCATCGACCGGCACGTTGTCGCTGAACAGGAACACATGCAGCCCGCGTTGCAGGGCGTCCATGGCCTCTTTCGCGGCGTAGGCGCCGGGCACGGAAATCATCGCCAGGTTGGAATCAGGCGCTGCGGCGAGCGCTCCCGCCAGACTCGATGGCGAGAAATCGCTCGCGCCGCCACCGGCGCCTTGTTCTTGCGTGAGAAAGGCTTTCGCCTCCTCAATCGCCTCGAGGGCGAGTTCGTGCGAATCCGCCTCCACGGCCAGAACCAAATCGTTCGGCCCGGCGTCAATCCCCCTCTCCCCGGCGAGTCCCGCCTGCGTCATGATTTCATGGTTCATCGGCGTGCCCATGAGCGCCGCCACTTCTGAGACGCCCGGCTTTTTGCCGACCTCGCGCGCGAGACGCATGAGTTTCACGGAATCCTGATAGAAGGAGGGCAATACGATACTTGCGAGCGCCAATTTATCTTTCTTCTTCGGCGGCATCGTCGACAGGCGGGGCGAAAGGCTCTTGTGTTTTCTCAAGCGTCACGGAAGACATCGTCAAGAGCATTTCCGCCACCTCATCGGCATACGCGGCGACGCGCTCCTCACCCTCGAGACCGAAAACGCCCTGCGCCATCCGCCCGATTTGCGCGGCAATCTCTGCGTGATCCTTCATTCGCTCGTCTCCCCGTCATTTCGCGTCGAGAGGGCCTTGCGCTCGGGGTGCTGGCCCCGCCACTGCTCGAAGAGGTTTTGCTCGAGACCCAGGCACGTAAGCGTCTTGCCTACGACGTGATCGATCAAATCCCCCATCGTCTGGGGTTTGAAGTAAAACCCCGGCGACGCCGGAAGTATGAAAACCCTCATCAACGCGAGCTTGTGCATGTTTTCTAAATGAATCGCGGAAAGCGGCATTTCGCGCGGCAGGAGAACGAGTTTTCTCTGTTCTTTGAGCATCACGTCCGCCGCGCGGCAGATGAGGTTATCGCCCGTGCCTGTGGCTATCAGCCCGAGCGTCTTGAGGGAGCAGGGAGCTATCACCATCGCGTCGAAACCGGCGCTCCCGCTCGCGGGTCTCGCGCCGATGTCGCTTTCCGGATGGACGACGCTCGCCCACGAAGAGAGCCGGGCGAGGTCCACGTCCGTCTCGTAACTCAAAACACGAATACCCGCCTTGGAGACGACGAGGTGGGTTTCCACTTCGGGATACGCGTCGTGCAACACCTCCATGAGGCGCACGCCATATATCGAACCCGAAGCGCCCGTTACGCCAACCACCAGTTTCATCGGAAAACCCCGCTCTCCATGAGATTCACAAGCGCGTCTTCGAAACCTTCTCGTAATCACGATACAACAAGGTGAAATCTTTTTCGATCATCCCGCGTTTGACGGCTTTTTCCAAAAACGCGAGCGTGGCTTCCCCGTGCATCGTCTGCGCCCTGTGCTTCTTGCCCATTTTCACGGCCATGCCGACGTCTTTGATCATGTTGTAGACGCGCGACTTGCCGTCCCATTTCTCGGACAATATGTGGTTCGGGAAGCGGAACTGGCTCGCGTAGCTCCTCGCGTTCGATACGTTGAACACGTTGATCATGTCCTCCACCTTGAGTCCCACCTTCTCCGCGAGTTTTCCGCCCTCGCAAGTCGCCATGAAGATGGAGTGGCAAACCATGTTGTGGATCAGCTTCATGGCATGGCCCGCGCCGCTTTCGCCCAGATAAAAAAGATCGTCGGCTATCGGCTTCAAAAATCTTTTCGTCCGGCGATACGCCTTCTCATCCCCGCCTATCATGAGCGTCAACGTGCCTGCGGCCGCACCCGTCGCGCCCCCACTCATGCCGGCGTCGAGATAAGCCACCCCCTTCGCCTTCGCACGCCGGGCGATTTTTCGGGTCACAGCGGGGTCCGAACTCGTGAAATCATAAAGCACCAGATTCTTTCGCGCGTTCGCCAGAACACCCGTTTTTCCCTTCAAAGACTCATTGATTTCCGGCGAACCCGGAACGACGAAGAAGATGACGCCCGCCTGAGCGGCCATCTCGCCCGGCTCCATTACCTCGACGCCTCGTTTTTTCTCCCATGGCTCCCTCGCCTCGGGAGCCACGTCCCAGACCATCAAAGGCATTTTCGCCTTGTGCAGATTCCCGGTGACGCCGCGCCCCATGTTCCCCAAACCCACCACGCCTACTTTCGCTTGCGCCATCTTTCATTCCTCTCCTTGCCGTGTCTAACGGGCCAATTGCTCTTGCGCCGACCCGGGCGAATACATTTTCAGCGGGTCTTTCCCGAAGAAAATCTCGCCCTTCTCCCCGTGCGCGAGGCGCGTCACGAAACTGCAGTCCGCCTCGTTCGTTTCTGGATAATCCAACCTGAAATGCGCCCCCCGGCTCTCATTTCTGTTCAGGGCGGCGGTGGCGAGCAGTTTGCCCAAAAGCGCCAGATTTCTGACAGAAAGCGCGCTCTCGAGTTCCTGCCCTTTTGTTTTTTCGGATGAGCGCGCACCCGCATCGAGGCGCATGTGGGGGATTTCCTCACTTTCGATGCGCTCGAACTCATCCAGCGCATGTTGGCAGCCCTCGGCGTCGCGTAACGGACCCAGCTTCTCATGCGCGAGCATCCGGCAGCGCATGCGCACGTCCTTCTGGAGTGGGCCCTCTTCGCGGTGGATGAGCGTCTCCAGCCAGGCGCGATCGGTTTCGGGAATGCCGCCGAGAGTCGCAGGCGCGCCTCGCCCGCCCTCTTTCACCTGGGCGGAGACCGCCCGGCCCGCCCGCCTCCCGTACACCAGAGAGGCCGAAAGCGCGGAGCCGCCGATCCGGTTCCCTCCGTGGATGCCGCCCCCCGTCTCTCCCGCAGCCCAAAGGCCGGGCATGCTCGTTCCGCCGTCGACATCTATTTTCAAGCCCCCGAGCCAGGTATGGCTCCCCGGAGCCACTTCCAGCGGGGTTTTGGTGATGTCGATGCCGCGCGAGAGGCACGTCTTGTACACATGGGGGATTTGTCTTTGAATCGTCTCCATGGGGACCCTTGTGGCGTCCATGTAAATACCGCCCGTGAGGCCCGCGCGGCCCGCGTGAATCTCCTTCGCCATGGCGAGTATGACCTCGCTGCGCGTGCTTTTCTCCGCCGTGTCGGGGAAATAGCGCTTCAGAAACGCCTCTCCCTCCTGGTTCAGGAATATGGCGCCCGCGTTGATGAAGCCCGTGGGATGGGGGGCGAAGCCGAAAAGCTCCTCGGGTGCGCAGCACATGGCCTGAAAATCGATCATCTCGATACCCAGAAGGGGAACGCCTGCGCGAAAGCCCAACACATAGCCGTCTCCCGTTACTTGCGGCGGGTTGTCGTTCACGTAGAAAAGGCCGCTTCCGCCTCCTGTGGCCAGAATCACCTCGCGCGCGGCGTAGACCATGAGGCGCCCGCGCGAGTAGTCCACCCCCCATGCGCCGACGACGCGGCCCGCCTCGGTGATGAGGTCCACGATGGCCACATGGGGGTGCTGTCCGATGCGGGAATCGCCTCTGAGCCTCTTCGAGAGCACTTTCGTGACCATGTTGCCCGTGGTGTCGTGGTGGTGCAGAGCGCGGGGATAGGCGTGGCTCGGGAACATCTTGAGGTCGAGTTCTCCTGCGTCGTCCGTGATGAACTCCGCCCCCCAGTCTCTCAGGTCGTGTACGACGTCGATGATGTCATACACCCAGGTTCTCGCCAGTTCCGGGTCGATGAGCTCGCCGCCGTATTTGAGGATTTCCTCCAAATGAAGCTCCGGGCTGTCGCCCGGCGCCATCGCCGCGGCGAACCCGCCTCTCGCCACGGTCGTCGTGCCGCTCGTCGCCCTGCCCTTGGTGGCCTGGATGACGCGCACGCCCGCTTGCGCGCACTCGAAGGCGGCCATCGTGCCCGCCGCACCCCCGCCCACGATCAACACGTCGGTCTCGTGGCGTTCCTCCGCGATGTTTCCCGCCATCAGAATCGTCCTTTCACACCAATGATTTGGAAAGAATACCGATTATCGGGCGCATCTTAAAACATTTCGGGGGAAAAGACCCACCACGCGGGGATTTACAGAGCGCGTATACTGCCTACCTGAAATTTTCTGACAACACGATATTCGCGGCTTCCGCCTCTGCGGTGAATGAGCGAAAATTCGTCGGGAACGATGAATCCGGGCGTTATCCCGCGAATGGTTGCTGCATCGCTACACTCACCCCCGCCCCAGCATCTCTATCATCTTCTCCGCGCAGGCATCGGCGAAGGCGGCATCGTTGATGTGGAGATCAAGCGAGATGATTTCCCCCGTTTTGAGGTTTTTCGCGAGCGAGGCCGCAAAGGCGGCATCCACCTCGGGACTGCGCCAATCACCCGCCTCGCGTCCACTGAGATCGTGGGCTTTTCGTTTCGTGTGCTCGCTATAGCCCCGGGTGGGTATCAAGACCGAGAGAGGCCCTTTGGCGCGGTTGAGCTTTTCCGCCATCAGGACGCCTAAGGCCTCGAACTCCTCCCGGTTGGTGCGCATCAGGAGATTCTGGGCGTTGTACTGGAAAAACGCCCTCGCCTGATATTTTTCGGGCACCCGCCCCGTCCAGAAATTCGCGTGATCGAGCGCGCCCGGCACGACGACCTGGGGAATGCCCGCCGCGCCCGCCGCCTCGAGCCTACCCGCGCCCGCGCTGTATACGCCGTCCACGAGCAGATCCGTGAGTTCATGCGTGGTGACGTCCACCACGCCGGCCAACTCGCCCAGGCCGGCCAGGGCTTCGAGCGCACGGCCCCCGGGGCCCGAGGCGTGAAAGAATATGACTTCATAGCCCGCCTCCGTGAGCCTCCTCTCCACCTGCTCGACGCAGGCCGCCGTGCCGCCGAAAGAAGACACCCCGACGAGGGGCGGGCCGGAGCGGTCGCTCATTTCCGCCACGCCTTCCCGCTTCACCATTCCCGCGAGGGCGAGACTTGCGTTCGTGAGCACCCCACGGGTGATACGGTTCAGAGATATATCGCCGATGGAGGGGAACATCATGATGTCGCTTTCCGCCACATACCACTGCACGGCCGCCGTGGCGGCGACGACGCTCACCATCACCTTGGGCGTGAGGGGCGGCAGCGCGCGCATGATGGCGCAGGCCATCGAGGTGCCGTTCGCACCACCGAGACCGACGGCGCCCCGGATTTCTCCTTTTTGAAATTTTTCGACCAGAATCCGCCTTCCGCCTTCCATCATCACTTCCGAGGCGGCGTTTCTCTCCATCCGGGCCAGATTCTCCCAATTCTCGCCCGCCGCCGCCGCCACCTCGGCACCCGTGACGTCCGCGCCACCCGCTTCGTGCGGTCTGCATGAGAGGTCAACCACAAGGGGCCCCACGCCCAAGTCGTGGAGCGTCTCCGCCAGAAAGCGCGCTTCCGCCCCCTTGCTGTCCATCGTCACCAAAATCGCCACAGTCGGAACCGACATTTTTTTCCTTTGCTAAAGCATTATCAACTATCCATAAACAGTAATGAGACTAGAATGAATCCCGCTGCTCATCTCCCTTTCTGCAAGAAATAGAAAACCACTATGAGGCTCACAAGCGGAGCGGCGGTGGCACCTGTTCCGTAAATCATGACGGCTGTAGAAATATCAATCGCACCAGAGTGGAACAAATCTTCTGTTCCGAAAAAAGAAAACATCCCCGTCGCCATTCCCGCCACTATCGCAAACAAAGCGCTCATGATTCGCCACTCCATGCGGGATGAACGCCATATAGGGATGATTAAGCTCGCCAGTAAAACTGTGCTCACTATCATACCTACGCTTGCCCCTTTCCCACCGACGGCAAACTTCATCGCCGCCCCACAAAGCGCAGAAAGCATGAAAACCACAATCGTCAACACGATTTTCAAGCCTATGATTCCAGCCCCCTCCATCAGTTCATTTTCCTTTCAGAAAAGTTTTCACAATTCTGGAATCATCCTTGTCCCGTCTCACTTCCACATCCAGACCCATGAGAGAAGCAAATCGGAATCTGTATGAATCGATACTACTTATGATTGTTCCCCGACGCGCCCGCGCCTATTTCCGCAACCGAACCGACTTGAAGCCCCGGGCCGCCCTGGGCACCGCATCCTCCACGGGAAAGCGCTCGGCGGAGGAACCACCCACATAACCATCGAAGCGGCTCTCCATGTCGAGCAGTCTCTCGAAATCGGCAGGGGTCTCGATTGCGCCCCCATGGCAGGTGAAGATTCTCTCCTCGTATTTCGGCAACAGAGCGTCGAAGACAGCCGCCGCCTTCCCCGCCGCCTCATCGAGCGGCATGACCGTTTTAGAACCGATGGAGCCGCCCGAACTGTTCCCGAAATGGATGATGATGTTGTCCACACCTTGTTCCGCCATCGCGAGCGCTTCATCCGGCGTGGTGGTGAAGGCTTTGGTGAACATGCCCTTGCGATTCGCGTATCCCAGAAGATCGACTTCTTTCGAAAAACCCATGCCCGTTTCTTCCAGGTCCTTTCTGAAATTTCCATCGATCAAGGCGATCGTGGGGCAGTTCATCAGGCCATGGAAACCGGCGGCCTCGATTCTGTCCACGAACGAGAACATGTTTCTCGTGGGATCTGTGGCCAACACCCCTGCGATGACGGGACACTCCCGCACCACATTGAGGATGGAGCGCTCGCCCAGTTCGAGCGTTATGGCGTTCGCATCTCCAATCGGCAGATACCCGGCCATCGAGCTCAAGCCCTGCATCCGGTAGTAGGCGAGATTAAAGGTCGTGAGGAGGTCCGCTCCCCCTCGCGCGGCGAATTTCGCTGTGATGCCGCTTCCGCACAGCGCGTCGTATATGGCGCGTCCGGTATCCCGTTCAGCCCGCAGACGGGTGAGGATTTCATCTCGCGGGATACGCATAATTCATTTAACCTCCAAAATATTAATTATTTATATGGTTTTTCAAAGAAACAACTCAACCCATGGGCATGTAACCAGTTGCCAATAAACGCCTCATCCTGTGTGTAACTCATTTTTTACTTGAACCATGCCCGCCTTTGTGTGAAAATAAGGCACGGAAAACGACGGTGATGTATCGCCTTCAAAATCATATTGTTCCAAGGATAAGCTCTAGTGGTCCCGTTCGCCCGAGCTGCTCCGCCCTTATGGGGTGGAGCGGCGCGGGGCCACGCAAGTAGACACTGCGGCGGGATTCGAATCAAGTGACGGTGAGCAGAAAAGATTTCCGGCGCCCCTCAAGTCCTGTCCGCCAGGAACGCCTCGGCGACGAATACCCCTCCCAGTAAGAGAAAAAGAAGCGCTCCCAAATCGAGTAGCCCCAGAATCGAGCGCAGCGGATCCGATTCGTTCGCCGGCAAATCGCGGATGTCGAGTCGACCGAGTTTTTCTTTCAGAGCGTCCATCTCCACAGGGGAGATATTCGCTTCCGGGAAAGGCACGTTCACGCCCACGAAATGCTTTTCATCGGGCGTAAGGACGCTATAGAAGCCTGCATGGTAGGCGTCCCGGAAATAGGCGACGGCGCCCCCGCTTCCCGCCTTGCCCAATCTCAATCCATCCACGGATGCGCCTTCCTGGTCCGGGCTTTTCTCCATGAACTGGAGAGAGAGCGCTTCCTGGTTCGGCCCGCGTATCTGGATTGCCTCCCCCGCCCGCTTGACGGGCGCTCGAATTTCAAATGTATCCCCCACATTCGCGGAGGAGGACACGCCCTTTCGCGTGCCGCCCAGAAAATCGGAAACCCCTCTCATGAAAGGAACAAAAACAGGCCGCACGGCGAGGTCGGTCCAATCCCGATCGCATGTAGAGCCCCACATCATCACCTGTCCCGACCCTACGGAGCCGAGCACGAGGACGGGGGTTCCATCGGCAAGCTCCAGTAAAGCCCGCCCGCCTCTCGCCGGTTCGAGAGGCGTCATCCGGGCCAGGCGCAAGGCGGAAAAAAATCGACCGCCGTTCGCCCCCAGCAAAGAAAACGCCGGGTGCGCCTCCTCGCCTTGAGCGATTTTCAGGTTTTGGGATGGGCGCAGCGTTGCGGGGCTTCTCTGCGTGGCCGGCAGCCAGTCGAGTCCGGATGTCTTTTCGCTCGATAATTCCCCCGTGGCCCAGAGAAGCCCACCGCCTTTTTCGACGAAATCCCTTAAACCCCGCCTGCCCTGCTCGGGCCAGCGCCCTACGTTGCAGGCGATGACGTAGTCAAAATCATCCCATTTCACGTTGTTCAGTTCATAAGACGCCACGACGCGCGTCAGCACCGGTGATTCTCCGCCCAGAGGCGCCGCGCTCAGGGCGTTTACGAGGAAAAAAGTCTCGCTGTCCTGGAGCCCGCGCTTCGGGTCCCCGTCGATGACCAGGGCGCGCAGACGCTTGCCTATACCGGCCGCAAAGTAGAACTGGTTCGTCGCCGAAAGATTGTCTTTCGGCAACTGAATACGTCCGTACAGCACGCCCTTTTGAGGCGCATTCACCCGAAAACTCACAGGACCCGCCCCGTTCGGATCGAGGTCCACTTCCGCCGTCTCCTGCAACTCCTCGCCCACGTACAATTGGACGGGAACTTTCGATTTCTTCTTGTTTCCCCTGTTGAAAATGCGCGCCCCGATGGTGAAGGAGAACCCCGCCTTGGGCGGCCAGGGCTTCATCTTCACGTCCCGGAGGCTTACATCCTCCACCCCTGCTTCCGGGGCTACGCGCACGAATTGCATGTGCACATGCGGGTTCCATTCCTTGAGGTTGCGAATCTGGAACGACTCCCAATCGCTCTGGGCGAAATCGCTGAAAACGACGATGTTTCTACGCCCCGCCCGGGGAGACGCGTTCTCCAGCGCATGTTGAACGAGGCGGGCCGGCGCGCCCTTTCCGTCGGTTTGCCGAACCCCCTCCAGGGCTGCGAGAGCGTCCTTGCGGTTCAATTCTTTGAGGGGAGCGCCGGCCGCTTCTCCCACGGTCGTCGCGATGCTCATGCGATCCGAATCGGACATATCCTCGATCATCCGCCGCAAGGCGCGCTTGGCGACGTCGAAGCGGCTGCCATTTGACGTCGAAAACGCCATGCTCGCCGAATTATCAACCACGGCGACGGTGTGGACGGGAAACCATCCACCGCTCGACACGCCGCCTTCGGTCGCCAAGAGAGGACGCGAAGCCAAGAAAATAGCCACCCCGACGGCGCACACGCGGAGAAACAAGAGTATCCAGTTTCTCAGCCTGCTCCGATTCGTGATGCGGCGTTGCGTTCTGAGCAGGAACTCAAAGGTGGGGAGCCTGTACCTGCGGACGAGACGCCTCCTCAGCAAGTGAATCAGGATGGGGAGAAAAACAAGCCCCATCCCCCAAAGAAGCGCTCCGTGCAAGAATTGAAAACCCAAGTCCCACTTCTCCTAAAACGTCCGCTATACCCTCGACCTGCTGCGCCACGCCAGGAAGCGGATGAGGCTTCTGTCGAGCGGCTCGGCCGTCGAGATCAGATGATAATCCACTCCCATGTCCGCGCACCGCTCGCGCGTTTTCTCGAGGAATTCTCCCAAAAGCCCGAGGTAGGGTCTTTTCACCACCTCGCATTCGACCGTAATGTTTCTGTCCGTCTCGACGTCATCCATCCTGGCGAGGCCCTCGAAGGGAAAATCGAGTTCCGCGCTATCGAGAACATGAAAGACGATGACGTCGTTTCCTTTCAGACACAGCAGATTGAGCGCTTTTTCTATTCCTTCGGGCTCATCGAGCAAATCGGAAACGATGATGACGAGCCCTCTTCGCTTCAAGCGTCCCGCCAGGGAAAGCAGCGAGCGGGCGATTCCGGTTCCGCCGGCCGGCTTGGCCGCCTGTAAGCCCGCCAACAGGGCCAGCAAATGCCTTCTTACGGATTTGGGCGGAACTTGCGCGTCTTCGCTCTCATAGGAAATCACCAGGCCCACCGAATCGGACTGGCCCAGCAGCAAATGCGCCATCGCCGAGGTGAGGGTGGCCGCATAGCCCCACTTGCTCAGGGGGCCGTCTCCGAAATCCATCGAGGCGCTGGCGTCGATGACGAGATGCGCGTGCAGGTTCGTCTCGTCCTCATATTGCTTCACGAGGTAGCGGTCGAATTTCCCGTAAGCCTTCCAGTCGATGTGGCGCAGTTCATCGCCCGGGGAGTATGCTCTGTGCTCCTCGAAATCGACGCTGAAGCCTCGTGAGCGGCTCCTGTGGACGCCGCTCATCAAACCCTCCACCACATGGCGTGCGCGTAGCTGCAGGTTCGATAATCGAGAGATGAGAACGGGGTCGAAATACTGATCCGAGCTCAAGGCGATCCCCCCAAGAACAAGCGCCTACGCGGCTTCGGTGGCCTCCGCCGGGGGCGCGATGGTTTCGAGCAGTCGCCCTATCAGGGACACGGAGTCATGCCCTTCCGCCTGGCCGCGAAAGTTCACCAGAATCCGGTGTCTGAGCACGGGTTCGGCCAGCGCCCGCACGTCCTCGATCGTTGCGGCGTAGCGTCCCCGAAGCAGCGCACGCGCCCGTGCGCCCAGAATCAGGTACTGGCTCGCCCTTGGCCCCGCGCCCCACTCCACGTAATGGCGAACGAAATCCGGAGCGGTCTCGTCATCCGGGCGGGATGCGCGCGCGAGTGAAACCGCATATTCCACCACATAGGGAGCCGCAGGCACACGGCGCACCAATTCCTGGAACGATAAAATCTGCGCGTTATTCATAATTTCTTCGAGTTTGGGGTCATAGTTCGACGTCGTTTGCGCGACGATTTCCTTCTCCTCCGCCAGACTGGGATAGGACACCCCGACCTCGAACATGAACCTGTCCAACTGCGCTTCGGGCAGCGGATACGTGCCTTCCTGCTCCACGGGGTTCTGGGTCGCGAGAACGAAAAACGGAGGCTTCAGGTAATGCGACTGCCCGCCGGCCGTCACGTGCAACTCCTGCATGGCCTGAAGAAGAGCCGCCTGCGTTTTGGGCGAGGTGCGGTTAATCTCGTCCGCCAGCAGTATCTGGGAAAAAATGGGTCCGCGAATGAAGCGGAAAGAGCGCCTTCCCTCCGTGGTGTCATCCAGAATATCCGTGCCCGTGATGTCCGAGGGCATCAAGTCGGGAGTGAACTGGATGCGGTTGAAATCGAGTTGCAATACGCGCGCCAGGGTGCGTATCAGCAAGGTTTTGGCCAAGCCCGGCACGCCCACCAAAAGACAGTGGCCTTTCGAAAGCAAGGCTATCAGGATCAAATCGATGACTTCCGCCTGACCGACGATGATCTTGTGCACTTGTTCGAGGATGGCGTCGCGCTTGACGCCGATTTCAAGCGCCACCTCCAGGTCCATCTCGCTAAACCTTGGCTCTTCGTTTCCTTCGCCATCCATCACGTCATTCATTCCGTATCGCCTCTCGATGGGATTAGCGGGGCGTAATGAATCGAAGCACCGCACGCTCGCGCTTCGCTTTTTCCGCCTCGCCCGTTCTTTCGTAATGCGCCAGCAGGCGCTCGTGAACCACCTGAATAAAAGGATTGATCTGCACTACCTCTTCCCACGCCTTGAGCGCGCCTTCCCACTTTTGGGCCTTCTCGCTCGCCAGCGCCTGATGCACATGCGTCATCGCGTAATCCGGGTCCACCTCCAGCGCTTTTCGGATGTGGCGCTCGGCCTGGGGCATCATGCCGAGATGTATCTCGATCTGGGCCGCGCGATTGAGCAGGGGCTGGGAGTAGGGCTCGTCGCGCAGGGCGCGGCGATACTCGATCAGGGCTGCTCTCGCTCTTCCTCTAAACGAAAGCCTGTCGCCCAGCCGCATGCGTCTTCTGGCCACGGCGCTCTTGAGCGCCGCCAGATCGATCGTTCGCTCGTTCATCGGCCCCTTGGGCTTGAGCTTCGGCTGAGAAACCCGCGAGCCCCAGTAGGGACGAAGAGGCAATTTTTTCAGATCTTCTATCCAAAGTTTCTCGAACCCGCCCAAATCCACCCCGGCGACCATCTGCAGGCCGGGCTCCGCGCTTTGAGGCGGCCCGGTGGCCTCCAGTTCGACGAGACTCGCCCGCCTTTGACGGCGCTCCCCGGGATTCGCCTCCCCGAGCGCCGGCGCTCCCTGTACTGTTTGCGCGGGCGACCCGTTCCGGATGCCCGCCAGCAAGCGAACGAGCGCGCCCTCGCCCATTTTTCGCTGGATGAAATCCACGGCCGAAGCCGCCTCCGCGTAGGCCAGGTGCACCTCCTGCGGCGTATCGAGATAGATGAGGCTCGGCTCCATCCGCTTGAAGGGAACATATTTGTCCGCCTCTCTCGCCTTATACAACAAGGCCTCCTCGCCCGGGTGGAGGTAGTCGAATCCCTCGCCCTGCCATTTTTTCTCGAGATACTTGGCGATTCCCTCGTGCAGCCAGATGGGAGCGCGATTCTTCGTGGCCAGCACGATGAGATAGTGGACATACTCGTGCGCCGCGGTATCGAGCCAGCGATACCCCCGCAGGAGCGCGCCGGGGGATAAAAACATCACCTTGTTGAACTTGCAGACCCCTACCGCTCCTTTCTCCTCGATGTCGCGCTTCGAGAGGGTCGATGACTTGTGGAAGCGGTCCGAGTCGGAGAAAAGCTCCACGCGAATCCGGCCCTTGGGCCGCACCCCCAATATATCTCCATACCGCGCATAGGCTTTCTCGAGCACTTCAGCCAGATAGGGCAGCAGAACGGCGTCTTCCCCCGGCGGGTACCGGATGTCGAAATGCTCCGTCTTGTGCGCTTCGAATCCTTGAAGCGCCGTTTGCGTCTGGCGTACGTGGAGTCTCAGTTCGAGCCATTCGCTATCGCCCGGCCTTTTCTTGAGCGCCGCGTTGAGATTGGCGACCGACTCGGGATACCTGCCCTCCAGATAATCCACGGCCCCCGAAAGCGCCCGCCATTCCGCCAGACCGGGAGACCCGGCCTCGAGCGATTCGATTTTTTTCCTGGCCGCCGCCAGATTCCACGCCCGGAGTTCATCCACCACCGCGCGATACCCATCCGGCCGCTTCACATATTCAGAGAGAGGGGCCACGCGGTTGACGGTATGCGCCCCTGCGGAAGAGGCGAAACCCACCGCGAGCATGCCGCAAATAAGCAGAGAGAAAGCTCTTTTCGCCATCATTTGGTAAGCCTGTCGAAATAGTCTTCTATTTCACCGCGCATCCCGCTCGGAAGGCCGTCTTTCATCGCTTCCATAATTTCTTCCCTGAACTTGGCGGGCACCTTGTATTGTTCCCGATCGGGTATCAAAACCTCGCTGAACTGGGTGCCGAGATTGCCATCCTCCTCCCTCCCCCGCTGATCGGAGCCGCGCGGTTGGGTAAAGCTCGGATTTCTCGACCACCAGGGCCTGTTCCCGCCCATCCCCGGACGCATGGCGCCGAACCCCCTGGGCGTGCCCAGACCCAAGGTGCCGCGCTGCGCCATCTGCTGCATGGCCTGCTGCATGGAGTTTTGTCCCTGGGCGAGTTTGCGTATCGCCTCCTCCTCGGGAGGCACCGCATGGGAGGAACTGTGTTTTTCCAGGAACGCGGCGGCTTGCTCCATCTCTTTTCCCGCCTCGGTGATTCTGCGCAGGATGCTCGGGTTGATGAATGGATACACCTGCATCATCTGGCGCAACTGTTGCTCAAAAGTCGCCAATCGCTTGCGCAAGGACTCCTGCCTGAAGCGCAGGCCGTCGAGATTCGAGATTTCCGCGCCGCCGGCGTCTTTTTCCGATTTCTCCAGAACCCCCTCGAGGCTCTTGGCCACCTTCTTCCACGGCTCGGCGCCGGCGTCTTCCGCCTGCCTCTCCACTTTCGGCGCATCCGTCTTTTTCTTCGCCACCCGGGAGGGAGCAGCGCAGGGTGATTCATCGAGTGTCGCCGCCCACTCCGGCAGCCTCTGGAAGATGATTCCCCACTCCCCTTTTTTCAGCATCGCATCGAGTTCGGAGAGCGCCCGCATCTTCTCGCGCTGGATTTTCTCGGCGCGCGCCTGGGGCGATAGTTCTTTTTCTTTCGCCGCTGGAGGCAGGAGCGAAGGCGGAATCTTCCGCGTGCTCTCCGCGGGATCAGCCCTCTTTTCGAGCTCGGCTTTCTTCGCAGGTTCGGCCTTCACCAGACAATCGGGGTCCAGCGGCTTTTTCGCCAGTTCGCTTCTTTTATTCCAATACAACCGGGCTCTTCGCGATACGGCTGCGACCTCCTCGGGCCATTTCTTCTTGAGGCGATCCACCACATTCTCCAGGATTCCCACCGTCTCGCCGAGGATGGCTTGCTGCTCCTCCACGATGGAGGCCAGTTCGTTTTGCTGACGCCTGATGGGCCTGCCTCCGCGCTGGCTCATCATCTGCTGGCGCTGGATGCCCCGCAGCGCCATGCGCATTCTCTGCAACTGGCTCATCAAGCGCCTCAGTTGCTCCAGTGCGCCCTGAAAGTTCTTCTGGCGCATCATCCGGCGAATCTGGTCGAAAGAGCGCATCATGTCCTGCATGGGCATGTCGCGCATGCTGCGCTGGTTCATGAACTCGGCGGGCATGCGCTGGGCCAGCGAAGCCATCTGCCGCATGAGCTTGCCCAACTCCGTTTTAAGTTTTTCCAGTTCCTTCTCCACACGCCTGAGCGCCTCCTGGTCCGCACCCATCTTGCGCATTTTCTCCAACGCCTGCTCGATGGCCCTTTGTCTCTGGAGCATCGATTCCGTCGTGCGGCCCGCCCTGTCCACCCGGACGTTGCGCTGAATTTCCTCGCTCATCGTGGCGAGGCGCTCGAGGGTTTCGGTAGCCTCTTCCTGCCGGGCGGCCAATTCGCGATTCAGCCTCTCTCTTTCCGCTTTCGCGTTCTTGCCCAGTTTCGATAGTCGGGAGAGCGGTTTCAGGTATTGGGAAATCGCATCGCGCAGTTGCCGCTCCAGGGTGGCCAGGTCCATGTCGGAGAGCGTCTCGCGCGGATTCTTGGGCTTGAGCACCGCCCTCGTCCGCTTGATTCGCTCCAGAATCCTGGTGGCCTTCTCCTCCAGGGAGCCGCTTCTCGGGGCGGGCTTCCCGGTTTCCTTCGTCCCTTTCGTTCTATCTTCAGGCGAGAGATCCTTCTCCAGGTAATCGCCCAGCAGGTCGAGGAGTTCATTCGAAATTTCGCCCAGCTTTCTATCCAGCCCGGCCATCACGGCTTCTCTGTCACGGACTCGAATCCGGTACGTTTTGCTCGTCCCGATTTTGGGGCCGCTCACCGTATCCACATCCGGGGCGATGAAACGATAGATGAGGATTCCCCCCGGCCGGATGCCCATGGCCCGGAAGTCGAACTCATATTTTCCGCTCACATTTTTCTGGGGAACCTCGCCGCCCCACACCTTGATTCTTCTCGGGCGGCTGCTCCCGAGTCCGACCTCGAGATACACGTTCTTCACGCCGAAATCATCAGACGCCCGGTACTTCACGATGATTTGCTCGTCGGCCTCCACCGTGATGTCCTTGCCCGGGTCCGTCGCCACCACTTTGGGGTAGGCGTCCGGGATGATGTCGATCTGGTAGCGCCGGGGCGCCAGATTCGAAAATCCGTGCGCATCCTTCAAGCGGACCTGATAGGAACCCGCGCCGCCCAGAATCATCTTGACGCCCAGTGAATCGCCGCCCTCCGAGGGCTTGAGCGGCAATCGCCAGCCATCGGCCAGAGAGATGAGCGCCTCCTGAACCGGCTTGTTCGTCTTTACGGCCAGATGAACCTCCGAACCCATATAGGCCCGGATATGGCCGCCATTTTTCCCCTTGCCGGGTTTGAGCTTCGTGTACTCGGGCGGATATAGAACCGCTGCGATGGATTCCACCCTGGGCGGGGCGACCACACGAACATCGAGCGTCCGGGAGCGGAACCTGCCCGTACGCGCCGTAATGCGCGCATCGGTTCTGGCCGCCAGCCAGCGCGCCCGAAAATGGTGAGGAGCTACTTTCTCCATGGCGATAGCCGATGGAGGTGCGGAACCTCGCTGTACCTCCAACTCCACGGAATTCGTCTCACGCCCCCTGGTCGTCACCTCGAATGCCGCAGGCATACCGGGAAGAAGCGTCGTGCGGTCCGCCCGAATCTCCAGATACGTGATGCGCGAGGGCATGAGGTCCGCAGCGTTCGCCAGAAGATAACCCGCGCGCGGATAGAGCCCCGGCCACATGAAAGCCATGAGAACCACGGCGACCGCTAGAACCGCGGCGAGCTTCCCGAGCCTTTGAAAACCGGACTGAGAGACATAACTCTTCGGGTCGAGCGATTCCACCTCCCGGCTCGTATCGTTCACCAGTGCGTCGATGAGCGCGGGCGAAGTGGGGTCGTCGTCGCCGAGTTCTCCCTTGCGCGGGAAAAGCTGCAGCGAACTGATGAGGTTGCTGCCCAGGTCCGGATGGGTATCTTCGATGTCGAGCGCGATGCTTTGCCGCCTCGGTCGGCGGGTCGCCAGCCACCAGCAGCGCAGGAGCGTCAGCCCCAGCAGAAGAATCGTCAGCCCGACGTAGACGATGGCGGAATAGCCATAGGAGGACTGCGATACGACCGCCGCCGGAGCGAGCAGAAAAACGGCCAAAACACCCAGGAGGAAAACCATTCCCGCCTCGAGTCGCCTGACTTTGAGGCGAGCGCGAATCACCGAGTCCAGAAATTCGTTTATCTTCCTAAAAGATTGCTCGGCCATCTCTCGTTTCCTTCATATGAGTGAACGGCGACAAGCGCAAATTTAATGCATATTACATCAAATACGTTAACGCGCGGTATCCATGAAAAACCGACGCGGACTCGCGTGCAATCAAGCCAATCCCCATAGCCTTCTGGTGGTCCACTCCAGACCCGGCAGCAAAATGAGAATCATTCCTATCCAGGGAATGCTCCAGAGTCTCACGTCGCGCACTTCCATCACCCTGTGCGGCACCTTGCCCTTGAGAGCCTCCAGAACGCGGTCGGTCAAATTCTCCCTCCCCGCCGCATCTCCCCGGAAAAACAGCCCTCCCGTGTGCTTGGCCAGCGTTTGCAGACTCTCCCAGCGCGGGCTGACGTCGGCCCACTCGGCCTTGCCCGCCTCACGACCGATGCCGATCGTCCGCACCGCCTCACCGATTACCCGACCGCCCTGGACCGCCGTCATCTTCGCCCGATAGCTCCCGTTCCCCCTGGGGCGAAAGCGAATCTCGAACTCCCGGGAATCGGGGCGGTACACCGCGCGATACCGGTTGGTGACTCCATAGGGATTGCGAAGCTGAACCTCCACCTGCGCCGCCTGGGCGGGTTGATAGGATTCATCCCTCACCTGCATTCTGAGGGCGTACATCCCGTCTTTGGTTTGCTCCGCCTCGGGAAGAATCTGGACCTGGGAACTGCCGGGGTCGTCCGAGAGCCAGCGGATCATCTGCGCGATCAAGCGGATGTACAGGCGATTCGTCCTCTCCGCCGCCACCATCCCGAAATTCCACCGCCAGATATCACCCGAGAAGACGGACGCCATCCTGCCCGCGCCAATCCGCTTCGTGGCGAGGAGAGGGATCCCGCCGTCTTTCGTCGACACGAGAATCTGCCCTTTTCCGAACGGCGTCGTGGCGTTTACGCGCCTCAAGGGCGGAAAAGAGGCCCAGAGCTTTTTGTTTTCCTCCAAATCGGAGGAGAGCTCCGTGATGGGATGCCTGCCGCCGGCAGGCGTCAACTGCGCGAGCAGGCTTGCCCGATCCAGATAATCATTCTCCTGCTGCAAGCGCACGGGCATAAGGTCCTCGATAGGACTGCGGTAATATCCGCCGGCGCTGAAGGATTGCCTGCCGCCGAACATGAGCAGCGCCCCTCCTTTTCGGACGTACTCTCCAACGCGCGTCAGGTAGTAGTTGCTAAAATACTCCTGGGCGGAAAAATTATCGAAAACGACGATCTCGAAGTTCTTGAGTTCTTCTAAAAACAGCTTGTCCACCGGGAAGGGCACGAGGCTCAAGTTCCGGGTCGGGACCCCCGGGTCGTCTTCCGACGTTCTCAAGAAGACGAACGACACGAGGTCGATGGCGGGGTCTCGCTTGAGCGCCATGCGCAAAAAGCGGTAATTCCACGTGGGAGAACCTGTAATCGTCAAAACCCGAATCTTGTCCCGCCGGACTTCCAGGGGAATTTCAACGCGATTGTTCGACTCCACGATTTCGCCTCGCTGAACGGGTGTGACCACGCTCAACACCTGGCTTCCCACTTCACTCGGCGTAAAACGGAATTTCACGATACGGCGCAACGGACTGCGCCTGACGTCTATCGACTGGGTTCTGATGATGCGCCCCTCGCGCGTCAGGGCGACCGGCAGCTTACGGCCCGAAAAACCCTTGACGGACAGCGTGACTTCCAGGCGCAGTTCCTTGTCCTGGAAAGCGATGCGCGGAGCCTGTATGTCCTGAATGGCGATGTCCCGAAAAGAATCGGGCGCCCCGAACCCCACGCCGATGAGGGGCGGAAAGGATTTCACGTCCCCGGGCGGCAGACTCGCTTCGGTGGTATCCCCCCCATCGGAGAGCATCAAAATGCCCAGAGGCTGCTCCTCGCTTTTTCGTTTCGCCCTGCCGCCAGGGGCGGAGAGCGGATCCTGCACACTATCCAAAGCGCTCCGTATGGCCCCGAGCGGGTCGCTGCCCGAGCCTTTGGCCCGAAGGTTTTTGAGGTCCCCGAAACCGATGGGGGTCCTACGCATATCGTAGTGGGCGAGTTGCACGTCGTAGAGCTTTCTCAGGCCTGCGAGCAAGCCGGCGGGCGCATCTCCTCCTTCCTCCTCTCCCGGGGTCTGCGGTTTCGCGGCGCTGCCGGGGAGCAGCAGAAAATCTTTCGCCAAGTCGATGCGCGCTTTCTTCTGCTTCGGGTCCTCCACGCTCATGCTCGCCGAACTGTCGATGAGCACGAGCAGCTTGGGCGGCAGGGAACGCTCACGCCTGTCTATGAGCGTGGGGCCGGAGAGAAAAAAAACGATCGCCGCGTACAGAAGGCCCCTGAGTCCCTGAAGAAGCCAGACGCGCCTCGGCGGGAGTCTTTCCATCAAATCGCGATGCCGGCGAATCAGCGCCCAGCCCAGCCCTGCCGCCGCGAGGGTGAGCACCCACCAGGGCGCGCCGCCGGGCCAATGGAGTGTGGACCAATCCATCATTTATCCCTGGTTCAATCTGCGCTGGATAAAGGGGTGGTGGATGAGGTCTTGCTTGTAGTTTCCGGTCATCGCGTACAGGGCGACGTTCACCGCCAGATGAAAAGCCGCTAAGCGCTGGCTTTCGCCGCCGGGAGTACACTCTTCGAGCCATCCACCGCCCGGGCCCCTCGCCCAGGCGCCGCCCAGGTCGTTTCTGCAAAAGACGACGGGCGTGAACATGCCCACTTGAATCCCCATCAAATCCTGGCTGACGGCCTGGCGCCCGCCCACCGAGCGGATGAGATAGTAACTTTTGAAAACGGCGTGCTCGCGCGGGAGGGCCTCGAGAGAGCTTCTCGGAAAGACCAGGCGCATGAGTTTTTTAACGGCGCCGCCGAAGGCCTCCTCTTCGAGCCCCAGACCATCGTCGATGAGCAAAAATCCCCCATAGGTCAGGTGACGCCTCAAATTGTCTATCCCTCTCGAATCGGGCATCTCGAATTCGTATCGTCCAGACATATACAGAAAAGGATGTTCGAAAATTTCAGGCGAGGAGATGTCCACCGCCGCCGCATCCTGCGCGGTTTCGATGCTCGTGCGCTTTCTCACCTCATCGAGAAAAGAAGACATGGCCGTGGAGTATTCCTGCCAGCGTCCGCCGGAATAGCGCAGTTGCGCGGGCGTGAAATCCGGCCGAAAAAATTTTTCCTCTTCCGAGGAGCGCGGGGAAAGACTTTTTTGCCATTCTTCATAGGGAGACGGCCTTTCCCCGGGCGGCGATTGCGCTTTCGCCCACTCGGGGAAACCCAGCATCGCGGCCGCAGCCATTGCGGCGCGAGCGATGAACGCACGCCTGCTCCAAGGAGATTTACGGGACGTCGACATTCGGCAACACCACATAGGTCGTCGGCGGCGGCAGTCTTTTTCGCGTCAACACAAGCTCTGTATTTTTCGGGCGAGCAACCCGGTTGATGCCCTCCACCTTCAGCGCTTTTTCGAACTCTCCGGGCAATTCGGGGCCAAAGTAGTGCATCGGTATCACGATGTTGGGGCCAATGCGTTTGACTATCTTGGCCGCCACCTCGTGGGGCACCGTGAAGAAGCCGTCGATCGGCAGGAGAAGCACGTGAATTTTCCCCAGCTCGCGAATCTGCCCCGGCGAGGGGCCGAAACGCGCGTTCCCGAAGTGCGCGACGCAAAGGCCGCCCGCCTGAAAGACGTGGATGGTGTTGAGCACGAAGGGATGGTTCTCGTCCCCGTCGACCTGGGGGAAAGACGAAATTCTCAACTTACCGAACGTCCTGTCGATGGGATTGGCCTTCCCCTCTTTCGTCACGCCGAAAAAGATTTCAGACTTCCCCACGTAGGGTCCCGTTATGGAATGCGTTTCATGGAAATTGCTGACGGTGACGGCCTGGGGCGGGGGGTCCAGAACGGGAATGACGTAGGGGTCCATCACGGCGCGCGCGCCGCCCGGCGCGGTGATCAGAAAACTCGAATGCCCCAGGAATTTCAGTCGAACCTCGCGAGCCTGCCGAACGCTCGCCCACGGGCCTTTCATCGAGACGGGGATGAAGCGCCCGTCGCGGCGGACGATGCCCGGCTTGCATATGCCCTCGGCCGCCCACAGAAGAGTCGGGAAAAAGGTAACGAGGAAGAAGACGAACAAACCCGGAGGGATGATTTTTCTCGCCGGAAAACGATCTTTCCAGCGCGGAGGAGACCGACGCTTCTGAAAGATGGGGTTCAATATACGTCCCCCGTAACGACATCGCTACAACATTGCGATGACATCATAGCGACAACGCGGCGGCGCGAATGCGCAATTCTACCGCATTTATACCCTTCGTGAATAGTCAGCCCCAAAACTCCGACCTTCCATCCAAGCAGACAGAATGCTGTATACTAGGCGCATATCCATCCTAGACCAGGGGGAACATCCCATGTTCAAAAAAATGATGAGCCTTACAATCATCATTGCGCTGGTATTATCAGTCATATCCCCCGCGGCCCATAGCGCGGAGATTTCGATCCCAATCACCGGCCCAGACGGTCACCTGTATGATGGAAACCTCTATCTGCCGAACGCAACAATCCCCGTGCCTATCGTGGTGATGATTCCTGGAACGGACGGCGTGGATCAACGACACAGCTTCTACCGAGCCCGCCTGCTGCCTCTGGGCATCGGAACATACTCCCTCGACATCAAGTCCGGCGTGTTCACCAGCAGCCGCAACCGCCCGCCCGTTGAACACTTTCTGCCCGTTGTAGTCGAGACGTTGCGGGCGCTTCGCATACGTCCCGAGATTGACGGGAATCGTATCGCCATCATGGGATGGTCATTCGGCGGCGCGGTGGCGTTACGCCTCGTCCAACGCCGATATACCGATGAGTTGCTCAACTCAGGAGAAGGCGCCTTTGCGGCCTATGTGGGAATCTATAGAGGCTGCGCCCGTAGGGACTACTTGCTCCTGGATGTCCCCATATTGGTGGTCATGGGAACCGCCGACACAATCACCAACCCGGAAAAGTGCGAGCGTTTCGCCACGCTTTTCCCGAGCGTGATTTACCCGAAAATTAGGGTGATCTTCCTGGAAGGCGCACACCACGGATTCGACAAGGAAGGCGTCGATAAAAACCGACGTGGTAGAATCATGCGATGGGATGCCGAGGCCGCCGCCATATCGCTCGATCGCGTAACCAAATTTTTCAAAAAGAATCTTAAAATGGGGAACTGAAACACTACCCCACGTCGGCGAGCAAAACCGACAACGCGGCTTCCCTTCCTCCCCCTCATCCGCGCGGCGCTTCGCTCCCGAAGGCCGCGCGCCACGGAGAAATCCATATCGCCACGAGCAGTATGCACGCCTTGAGCATATCCGTGATGACATACGCGCCATGGTAGCGCCCGAATTCATCTTTCAGGGCCGGCGCGCCTTCTGCGGTCTCCGTGCTCGTCAGAATTCTCCCGAGCGCTTCTATTTTCGGCGAGAACCAAAAAACGTGCGCGCCCACGATGACGAGCAGACAGCCGGCCAGAACGAGTGAGGAGCCGTTCATGCGTCCCGCCCGCCAGAGAAGGAGAAACAACAAAACGACGAAAACGAGTTGCAGGCGATTCCAGGCGCGGAAAATCCGGGCGTTCACTTCTCTGGCGGCTATACGGCTTTTGATTTTCGCCGTCGAGGCGGGCTCGAACAGCTTCGACGCCGCCGGGTTTTTCTCCACGTCGAACGCCTCGAACGAGTTCGTCGCCACCCACCAGACTCCCAGCGTGAGCGCAAGCCACGATACGAGAAGAGCAAAATGAAAAGAACGAACCAAGGCGTTCAAAGCGGATTCCTCATCCTGGCGACCGGATGCTTCCGGGCGAAAGCCTGCAATTTACTCGACAAGCGCCACGGCTCACAACCCGCCGCCACAGGGATCATCACCGCCAGACACGATGCGCAAATGGCGCCGGGCCGTCTCCCCCCAAGACATCGCCCGGGAAATATGGCTGGACACCGCCCGCTGCGAACCCTTAGAATGATTTCGGCTGCATCATGGTTCACGGGGAGATTGCCATGATAGAGAACGTTTCCACGGCGTATCAATCTCCCGCCAAAATTCAGGCCTTGGTTTCACACCAACAAAAAGAAGGCTACCTCTCCAAGGAAGCCATCGCCGAGATTTCCAGGGACCTGGGCGTGCCCGCCTATGAATCATACGGAATCGCCAGTTTTTTTCCGCACTTTCATCTGGAAAAACCCGCAAAACCAAGGGCGCACATCTGCCGGGACATGAGTTGTAAGCTCGCAGGCGGAGAGGCGCTCCTCGAAAACGCGGCCAAACTCGCCCGGCGCGCGGGCGTCAGGAAGATTCACGCCCAGGGCTGCCCCTGCCTGGGCCGGTGCGACAAGGGGCCTGCGGCCGAGATCGATGGCCGCATCTATTCATCCCTCACGGATGAGAAATTTCAAGGAATCCTCGCCTCCTGGAAAAACGGAACGCCCAGTCCCGCCTCTCGGTCGCAGAAAATCAAGAACGCATCCCGCCTGAATCCGTACCGAAAAAACGAGGCGTATGGCAACCTGCGCTCCGTGATGAAAAGCGAAAAGCCAGAAAGCGTCATCGAAGTTCTCAAGGAAAGCGGTCTGCGCGGGATGGGCGGGGCGGGCTTTCCGGTCGGGCTCAAGTGGAGTTTCGTCTTAAACGCGCCGGGGGCGGAGAAATTCGTCGTCTGCAACGCCGATGAGAGCGAGCCGGGCACGTTCAAGGATCGCGCCATCATGGATTCACTCCCCGAACTCGTTATAGAGGGAATCCTCATCGCGTGCCGGGCCGTCGGGGCGAGGCGGGCCATCATCTACATACGCCACGAATACGGCGCGCAGTCGAGAAAGCTCGATCGCGCCATCAAGCGCGCGCGCAAGGCCCGCCTGATCGACACGAAGAACACACCCCGCCTTGAAATTTTCACCAGTCCGGGCGGCTACATATGCGGTGAGGAAACTGCGCTCCTAGAAGTTCTGGAAGACAAGCGCGCCCAGCCCCGCGACAAGCCCC
The DNA here is from genome assembly GCA_965218735.1 of bacterium. Lineage (GTDB taxonomy): Bacteria > UBA8248 > UBA8248 > UBA8248 > UBA8248 > Bin107. Next base: position 684,617 of record CBDCMA010000008.1, read on the forward strand.
CCTTCCCCGGCACGGAGGGTCTGTTCGGCAAGCCCACCCTCATCAACAACGTCGAAACCTTCGCGCTCATACCGGCGGTTCTCAAGAACGGGGCCGCGTGGTTTTCCTCGTTCGGGCGAAACGGCGGAAAAGGCTTCAAGGTGGTGGGCGTGAGCGGTGCGGTGCGAAAACCGGGCGTCTACGAGGTGGAGTTCGGGACGCCCATCGGTGAGATTATCGAAGGTCCCGCGGGCGGGCTTACGAGGGGCGCGCGTCTTAAAGCGTTCTCCCCGGGCGGCGCAAGCAGCGGCTTTCTGCCCGCCGGCCTCGTGGACGTTCCCTACGACTTCACGCCCCTTCAGGAGGCCGGGAGCATGCTGGGCAGCGGGGCGCTGGTGGTCATCCCCGAGGGGGTGGACATGGTGGCGCTCGCCCACAACGTGGTGCGCTTTTTCAGGGATGAATCCTGCGGGAAATGCGTGCCCTGCCGCCTGGGAACGGAGAAGCTCACCGCGTTTTTGGAGCGGGTTCTGCGCGGAGAGGCCCGGGCTTCCGAATTATCCGCGATAAACGAGATATGCGACGCCATGAAGGACACTTCCATCTGTGGCTTAGGCCAAGCCGCGCCGATTCCATATCTCTGTTTGTTCAAATACTTCGGGGCGGACGTTCAAGCGAGGCTCAAATGAAACCGGGGCTGACAAATGTCTGGCGATAAGACGATAGCCATCACCATCGACGGCCGGAGAATCGACTCCAAGCCCGGCGTGAGCATCTGGGAGGTCGCCCAATCAATGGGCGTCGAGATCCCCAGGCTCTGCCACCAGCCCGGCATGGAGCCCGTGGGCGTGTGCCGCGTGTGCGCCGTGGAAGTCGAGGGCGCGCGAACGCTCGTCCCCTCCTGCCACCGGAAGGTAGAGCCCGGCATGGTGATCCACACGCAAACCGAACGCGTCCTGCGCGCGCAGAAAACGCTGGTGGCCATGCTGATGGCGGACCACGGCGCGGATTCCGAGCCTCAGAACTGCGAACTCACCGCACTCGCCGAACAGATGGGAATAAGCAACGGCGTGAGCACACTCCCGCCCACGGATACCCCGCGCGCGCAAGATTCCTCATCCTCGGTCATCGAGGTCGACCACAGCGCGTGCATCCTGTGTGATCGCTGCATACGCGCCTGTACGGACGTTCAGGGCAACAACGTCATCGGGCGCGGCGGCCGGGGCGGGAGCGCGCGTATCGTATTCGACATGGATTTGCCCATGGGGGAATCCTCGTGCGTCTCCTGCGGGGAGTGCATGGCCGCCTGCCCCACGGATGCGCTCACCAACAAATCCCTCACGCTGCAAATCGCCCCTGGCGACTCGAAAGAGGTGGATTCGATCTGCCCGTACTGCGGTGTGGGCTGCGCCATCACTTACGAGGTGGCCGAGAACACCCTCATCAGCGTTCGGGGGGATGAGACGAGCCCCGTGAACCAGGGCAGGCTGTGCGTGAAGGGTCGCTACGGATTCGACTACGCCCATCACCCGGACAGGCTGACTACTCCCCTCATCCGAAAAGAAGGCGCGCCCAAGACGACGGAACTGCCCGGAGATCCGCTCTCCTTATTCCGAGAGGCGAGTTGGGATGAGGCCATGGAACTCGCGGCAAATTCGCTCCAAAAAATCCATGAAACCCACGGCCCCTCGAGTATGGCCGGCTTCGGTTCTGCCAAATGCTCGAACGAGGATAATTATCTCTTTCAGAAACTCATCCGCGCCGTATTCGGCACGAACAACGTGGATCACTGCACGCGGCTTTGCCATTCGAGTTCGGTGGCCGCCTTGCATCAGACCATCGGGTCGAGCGCCGTGAGCAATCCCTTCTCGGACGCCTTGAAGGCGGATTTCATCCTCGTGGCGGGCGCGAACGCCACCGAGAACCACCCCGTAGCCGCCACCTTCATCAAGCAGGCTTCTACTGCGGGCGCCACACTGGCCGTCGCGGATCCCAGAAGAATCGACCTCGTCGATCACGCGGACACCTTCGTCCAGTTCCGCCCCGGCACGGACGTGGCGCTGTTCAACGGGCTTTTGAACGTGGTGATCGAAGAAAAACTCTACAACGCCGATTTCGTCGCCGCGCGCACCGAGGGATTCAAAGAACTCACAAAAAACATAAAGCCCTATACGCCTGAGAACGTCGCCAAACTCACCGGGGCTTCGGCGGAAACGATCCGGGAACTGGCCAGAGGGTACGCCACTTCTCAGCGCAGCATGATCTTCTGGGGCATGGGGCTCTCCCAGCACACCCACGGCACGGACAACTGCCGCGCTTTGATCGCCTTGTGCCTGATTTGCGGCCATATCGGGCGCGAGGGAACGGGCCTTCATCCCCTGCGCGGACAGAACAACGTGCAAGGAGCGTCGGACGTGGGCCTCATCCCCATGGTCTATTCCGCTTATCAGGACGTGTCATCTCCTAAAATACGGAAAAAATTCGAAAAGGCATGGGGCCGGGAACTCGACCCGAAACCCGGCTTGACCGTGATGGAAATCACCGACGCCGCCAACCGGGGCGAGATAAAGGGCATGTACATCATGGGCGAGAACCCGGCCATGAGCGACCCCAACCTCAACCACTCCAGAGGCGCGCTCGCCAACTTGGAATTCCTCGTGGTACAGGACATTTTCCTGACCGAAACCGCCTATTTCGCCGACGTGGTGCTCCCCTCCACCGCTTTTTTCGAAAAAACGGGCACCTATACGAATACCGACAGAAGAGTCCAGATAGGCAGGCGCGCCATCGGCCCGCCCGGCAAGGCGCGCGAAGACTGGCGCATCGTGGCTGAATTATCAGAGCGGCTCGGCTATCCGATGGAGTATGACTCGGAAGACGAGATTTTCGATGAAATCGCATCCTTAACGCCGTTCATGGCGGGGATGTCGTATGATCGCTTAGGAGATCACGGGCTCGTCTGGCCGTGCGCCAGACCCAACCATCAGGGCACGGAAATTTTGTTTACCAGATCGTTCCCGTCCGGCAGGGGAAAGCTCATTCCCGTTCAGTATGCGCCCGCCAAGGAGATGCCCGACGATGATTATCCCTTCGTGCTGAATACGGGGCGTAACATCTACCACTGGCACACGGGGGCCATCACCAGAAGGGCGCAGGCATTAGAGGCCGCAGAACCCGGCCCTTATGTGGAAATGGCGCCCGACGACCTGAAACGCTTGAGGCTCAAGAACGATGCGGAGGTCCGGGTGGAATCAAGACGCGGGGAGATCACCCTCCCCGTCCGGTCTTCTGCGCGTGTTAGCCCCGGCCAGGTCTTCATCCCCTTCCACTATGTCGAGGCCGCCGCGAACCTCTTGACGATAGATGAAATCGACCCCTACGGAAAAATCCCCGAATTCAAGTTCTGCGCGGTAAGGGTGAGGAAGGTGAGGAAGCAGCGGCGGTGAGCATAAGGCCTACCAGGTGTTTCCGGTGCTTTGTTTATTAAAGTAATACTTTATCTATTGTATGTAATATACTGTTACTTAATATTTAACTCACCGAAAACTCGTGATCAGGAATCCGCCCAGCACGACCAGCCCCGCCGCGCCGAAAAGGCGGGCGTTCACGCGCTCCATATCACCCATGAAGATGAGGCTCAAGAGCACCACCCATATCGGGGCGGTGCGGCTCAGGGGGAGGACGACGGTGACGTCCGAAAACGTAAGCGTAAACCACAAAAGCCCCGTGGCGGTGGCGGAAAACACCGAGCCCAGCAGTATCCAGCAGACATCGCGCCTGGCCGCGTAGATTCTGCCGCTCGCGCCCAAAAACGGCTTCGCGCACAGGAGAAAGAGAAAGCCCGCCAGAAAGGCGAAACCCACCGCCGCAAAAGGCGTTCTCTGCTCGGCGTAGCCTATTTTCGCGATCACCGGCATGGCGGCGTACATGAACGAGGCGAAGACGGGGAAAATCAGCGCGCGGCGAAATTCCGGCCCCATGCCGCCTTTGGCGACATCCTTGCCCTCGCCCATAGAGATGAGCGCCACGCCGCCTACGATGGAGAGCGTGCCGAGAACCACCGCCACGCCCGGCTCTTCCCCCAGAAAGAAGGCGGCGAAAAAAACCGCCCATATCGGGGCCGATGCCTGCACGGGGCTCGTCCGGCTGGCGCCGATGCGCTGAATGGCCGTATAGGAAGCCAGGTGGCCCATCCCCTGCCCCAGACAGCCCGCCAGCATGAACCACAAGACGGGTTTGAGCGATGAGGTCTGCAGCGTACCGAGGAAAAACGCGAGGCTTAAGAGGAGGAAACTCGCCACGGCGTTGGTGATGAGCACCCCGGTGATGGGAGAGGCGCTCCTGAGTCCCCGGCGGAAGGAGATGAGCGCCGCCGAGTAGATGAATGATGAGGTAAGAGCGAGGATTTCGCCCGACATGAAGAAAGGTCCTTGCGCGTTCATGGGCGCGACTATACACGGCCCATGGTTTTCCCGCGAGAAAGCGCGGGCGTTTTACTTGAAAGCGGTGATCAGCACCCCGCCCGCCACGACCATCATCGCCGCCAGTACAATGCGCGAGGTAATGCGCTCGAGTCCGCCCAGAAAGAAATAGGTCCACAAGACCACCCACAGGGGCACGAGCCTGCTCAGCGGCATCACGGTCGAGACGGGCGCGATGGTCATGGCCTTCCAGAACATGATGGCCGCCAGCGTGGTGGTGACTCCTGCGCCGAGAAACAAGTAGACGGCCCTCGCATCGGCCTTGAGCTTGCCGCCGCCGGGCAGCAGGGGGTGTGTTACCGCCAGGAGCACCGTGCCCGCCGTGAAAGCGCAGGCGAAGCCCACGATGGGGGTTTTCTGGTAGGAGAACGCGACGTTCGCCAGCACGGGCAGCAGCGCGTAGGAGAGCGCCGAGGTGAGCGGATAGACGAGCGCGCCCTGAAAGAAACTCTTGAAACTCTGGTGGCTGCGCCGCTCGCCCAGCGAGAGGAGGCAGATGCCCGCCACGATGAGGAGCGTCCCCATCCCCACGCCGATACCGGGCCGCTCGCCCAGGAAAATCATCGCGAAGGTGACCGAAAAGATGGGGGTGGATGATTGTATGGGTACGGAGCGGCTCACGCCCATCTTCTCGATGCCGATGGCGCTCGTGAGCTGACCCACCCCCTGCCCCAGGCACCCGCCGAGCATGAAGAGCAAGACGGGGGTGAGCATGGATTCCTGGAGCGTGCCGCGAGAGGCCGCGATGACGAGACCCAGCACCGAGACCGTCGCGCTTAAGATAAGCACGCCTGCTATCGGCGTCGCGCTCCTCACCCCCTGGCGGATCGCGATGAGGGACGCCGAATAAGAGAGAGACGCCCCTACCGCCAGCAATTCCCCCCAACCCGCTTGTGCGAAAAGACCCGACATATAAACTCACAACTCCTGAACTATGCGTCCCGCCGTGGCGAGCGTGTTAGCGGAGCAGGGTGATATCACCCCGCCGGCCACGACGAGACAGGCGGAGACCGCCGTTTTAGGGGCCACGCGCTCGATTTTCCACAGAAACAGCAAGCTTAACAGGATCACCCACAGAGGCGTCATCCGGCTCAGCGGCAATACGCTCGACACCATGCCCGCCACGAAAGCCGTCCACATCAAAAACGCGGCGATGACGTTGCACGGAAGCCCTGGGAGGAGGGCCCTGATAGTCTGCGCGTTCCCCCTTATCACCTCGCCGCCGGGCATCATGCGCCTCGCCGCCGGCATGAGCAAAAGCCCTGAGCCGAACGCCACGCCGAAGGCCAGGTACGGCGCCTGTTGTTCAGCGAGACCCAGCTTGGCGAACACCGGCGCAATCGCATAGCACAAGGATGAGACAAGCGGCAGGAGGTACTCTCCTCGCGTCAGGTTTTCAGGCCCGCCCCTGTTGCGCTTCTTCTCCGGCCAGGAGAGCAGAAAAACGCCGCCGTCAGGCTCACCAGCGAATTTAAGACGATGATGCTCATCAGGGGGCTTCCGGTCGTCATCGCCCGTCGCACCGATATGAGCGTGATGGAATAGCTGAACGAGGTCGCCACGGCGAGAAACTCAGGACTTCCCCATGATGATATCCACTCGCTCATGCGCGGGACTATACACCGCGAACCCTCATGAGGCGAGGTGGCGGGGCGAATCGCCCGGAGCGCGCGGCCACCCGACCCACTTGGTCACATGCCCGCCTGGAGGATAGAATGGGCTATTCAAACGACTTGACAGTTATTCCATGAACGGGAGAGAAAAAATGGCGGATGAGAGAGTGTTCCTGATCGCATGGCTCAAACCAAAGCCCGAAACAGAGAGTGAACTGGCCGAACTCTTAGGGGGAATGTGCGCGCCCTCGCGCGCCGAGGAGGGGTGCATTTTCTACAATCTCTTCAAGGCGACGGACGAGGCGGGCGCCTTTCACTTCATCGAGTGCTGGAAATCACAGGCGGACCTGGACGCGCACCGCGAAGAGCCGCACTACAAGAATTTCAGGGAAAAACTGCCTGATTTGCTCGCAGAGCCAGTGGGCGTGAAATTCCTCGAAGCCCTCGATTCGACAATGGGCTGATGTAAGGGGGAAACGGGCGGAACCTGGGGACAGGTCGCGACCTGTCCCTACAGACTCGCACACTTAACTTGTAGAAGGACTCCCCTCATCAGTCGTGATTGATCTACCAGAGCGATTTGAGCCTGCCGCCGTCGAGATTGAGAGAAATTCCGGTGATGTAGCTCGCTCGTTCCGAGCAGAGAAAGACGATGGCGTCAGCCAACTCTTCAGGCCTGCCGAAACGGCCCAGCGCGTTTTTGCGCGCCGCGCGGCGGCGGGCCTCTTCTTCCGAGTCCGTCTCCAGTTCAGCGGCGAGGCTCTGTGCGTTCATTCTCCAGAGCGCGGTGTCCACCCAGCCGGGACACACCGCGTTCACGTGAATTCCCGCTTCGCCGAATTCGGTGGAGAGTGATTTCGTCATGTTCAAGAGCGCGCTGTTCGTCATGCCGCTGCCGAACATATAAGGGTCCGGCTCTTTTCCCGCACCCCCAATCATGTTCACGATGCGCCCCCACCCCCCGGCGCGCATCCCCGGCTCCACGAGACGGATGAGCCTCAGGAAACCGAACAATTTGGTGTCGAGTTGTTTTTGTAAGGCGGCATCATCCAACACTTCGAATCTGCCCGAACTCATGGTGCCCGCGTTGTTCACCAGAATGTCGATGCTCCCCAGTTTTTCCTGCGCGCGCTCGACCAGCGGGGCGAGTTCGGCAGCATTCGAGGTATCGGCTACGGCGTAGTGGATTTCGCCTCCCGTCTCGGCTGCGAGCCCGGCGCAGGTTTCGGCTAGGGCTTCTTCATTTCTCGCGCAGGTGAACACCCGCGCGCCCTCTTCCAGGAAGCGCCTCACCGTCTCGCGGCCGATCCCCCGGCTGCCGCCCGTCACCAGGGCCGATTTTCCTTTTATTCCTAAATCCACGGTTTTCCTTTCACCGAAAAGTCCGTAGGACAGGTCGCGACCTGTCCCTACAATATCCAACATCGAATCCGTAAAAATGAATGCGGGAGAACACAAAGGTGGCAGACATATATGTCAGACCCTACAAAACCATCGGAACCCCTCGCTCTTCGGTTGGGTTGACCCGTAGGGACAGGCCCCTGTGCCTGTCCTGCCAAGGGCGACCACGGGGGGTCGCCCCTACGGCTCATCACACTTCAACCGCCTAGCCCGAGACCTGCGCCACCTCGTCCCATTCCTTCCAGCCGATGATGTCGTCTGGCGGCTCCACCGGGTTGTGGAGGCCGTCCTGCAAACGATTCCAGGCGTTGAACAGGCATGTGAACAGGGTGAGCTCCACGATATCCTTTTCGCTGAAAAATTGTTTAAGCGGCGCGAAACAGGCGTCATCGGCGGCGGCCGTGTTTCTCGTCAGGGCGGTCGCCCAGCGGATCACCGCCTTTTCCCGCTCATCGAAAAGCTCGCTGTCTTCCCATCCATCGACTATCAAAGAGATGTGTTCATCGTTCAAACCGGCAGCTTGACCAAGCTTTACGTTGTGGTTCGTTCATATCTCGCAATCGTTGATGAGCGAGGGCGTGAGAATCACCAACTGCATCAGGCGCATTCTGGCCGGCTCGGCCCGCCACTGGCTTCTCAGAGCCACCGTCAAGCTCATGATGTGGCGCAACGCTTCGGGCGAGTGGCCCAAAGCCCGGTAGAAGCTGGGCACCGTGCCCCATCTTTCCCTCGATTCTTCGAACAACGGCTCATGATCGCCCTTGGCGTCATCTGGTATCGGCGTGATTCTCGGCATCTCGGCCTCCTCCTCCTTCGGGATTCGCAATGAAACTCTTGTAAGTGTTTTTATTATTTTTAGCAGATTTTAGGCGTCGCGACTAAGGGGTCAAACCCGATCGAGGAGGTAGGGCTTGACCCCTTGGTCACCCACATTTCGTTTTTGTTGTCAATGTACCCTGTAGCGGGCCGCATATATGCGGCCCGCGCGAACGAGGAAAAACCACACATCGCAACCCTTCCCTCCCCGATCCGTTTGGACCTTCCCCTCAGGTCATGCGACCTATCGAGGCGGAAACGATGAAAATCAAACACGGGCCGCATATATGCGTGTGGCGGTCCCGAGGAGGGACCGCCACCTACAGTTCCTTGCGCCGTCTCCCCTGCCCATTCCATCACTAAACCCACATCCCCTTTGCGATGCGCATCACCCCCTGCTATAAGTCGCCTTGCCGCATGGGCCATAAAGGATACCCCGATGGAACACCAGAAAATTCTCATCATCGCAGCCCACCCCGACGACATCGAGTTTCGCTCGGCGGGTTCGGTCGCCAAATGGGTGAGCGAGGGCCGGCGCGTGGAGTATTGCCTCGCAACGAGCGGGGACAAGGGCGTGAACGGCCCCGAATCGCGCACCATGACCATTGAGCAAAAAAGAGCGATTCGCGAAGCCGAGCAACAAGCGGCGGCGGCCGTCGTGGGCGTGGAGAGGGTTCATTTCCTCCGCCACACGGACGGGGAACTCGGGAACACCACGGAGCTCAGGCGCGACCTCGTGCGGGTGATGCGGGAATGCAAGCCCGACCTCGTGATCGCCGACGACCCGGCGCGTGATGATTTTGACAGTTTTTACGGCTACCACAGCGACCACCGCGCCATCGCGAAAGCGGCTTTCGACGCGCTCTATCCGGCCGTTGGGAATGCGAATTATTTTCCAGAACTACTGGCGGAGGGCCTGGAGCCGCACAAGCCCAAAGAAGCGTATTTCAAAACGATTCCCTGCGCCGACACATGGGTGGATATCGCTGATACGTTCGACCTCAAAATTAAAGCGCTTACATGCCACAAAAGCCAAGTCGCTGATTTTGAAGAGCTGATTACCCACCTGCGCAACTGGGCCAAACGCTCGGGCGAAGAGGGCGGCCTCGAGTGCGCCGAATCCTATCGGCGCATGGAAGTGCCGTAGTAATTCACACGCCAGCAGACAATTCCTCCTTCCTTAGTCGGAATTCACCCCACGCGAAAATCAAGCTTGCTCCTCGGGCACGATTCGCATAACCTGCTCCTACAGATTCATGCAGAGGACCCACATCCCGACGCTCGAATGGGCTGAAGTCCAGGGAGACGAACCGCCGCTGTCGCCCACAGCCTGAAGGGATTGGGTTTGAGAACCAGGGAAAAGAATGACACCGCTCCATTGGTGCCGGTGGAACGCATTGCGCAGACCATCCTTTTCATCCGCGATCAAAAGGTCATGCTGGATGCCGATCTGGCCGCTCTATATGACGTCGATACCAGGACACTTGTGCAGGCCGTCAGGAGGAACATGACCCGCTTCCCGGCGGATTTCATGTTTCAGCTCACGAAGCAGGAATTCGACGGTTTGAGATCACAAATTGTGATCTCAAACCGGGGTGGCAGGCGCTATCCGCCTTATGCGTTCACCGAGCAAGGCGTCGCCATGCTTTCCAGCGTGCTGCGCAGCGAGCGGGCGATCCAGGTCAACGTCGAGATCATGCGCGCTTTCGTTCAGTTGCGGCGGATGCTGGCGAGTCACGCAGACCTCGCTCGCAAGCTCTCCGCCCTGGAGAAAAAATACGATGCGCAGTTCAAGGTCGTCTTCGACGCCATCCGAGAACTCATGGTGCCACCGGAACCGAAGAAAAAGGGAGAAATCGGATTTTCGCCGTCGAGAGACAAGCGTAAATGAATCGACTCATCAAGGAATCACGCGAAAAGCAGAGGCTCGTGGTTTGCCGGAATGACGGTGATCCGGTGATCATTGGTAGGGGCGGGCCCCTGTGCCCGCTCGTTTTTCGTTTTGCTCCCCTACTGAAATAGTTTCGTCCAACTTCTCTAGGGGCGGTTCGCGAACCACCCCTACGTTCGTTCATGAGGAGTTCCTGGAGCACAAGGGCGGACAGGCACGGGGGGCCTGTGGGACAGCCCCGAGGAGGGGCTGTCACTACGGGACCGTGCAATACAACAAAGGCGCAGGGCGGATACGCAGATGGCAGACATATATGTCTGACCCTACGGAAGCGAGCTTATCTTCCCCAGTCGGCAATCCCTCCCGCATTGGTCGGCTTTGAGCTTGCACAAAACACGCAAATGCTTACACTAGGGCTTCCAAAACATTTTACCCATTTCTTCGCTGAGGGCCGCACATGCTCGGATATCAAGGAAACATACTGCACATCGACCTAAGCAACCGCACTTCGCGCATCGAGGAATTCGGCGAGGACATGGGCCGCAAGTACCTCGGCGGAAACGGCTTCGGGGCCAAGATTCTCTGGGATCACCTAAAAGCAGGCACCGACGCGCTTTCTCCAGAAAACATCATCGTCTTCGCCGTGGGGCCGTATACGGATTCCGCCGTACCCAGCGCGAGCCGGGCTTGCGCCGCTTCCATCAGCCCGCTCACGGGTCTTTTCTTTGACAGCACCTTCGGGGGCGCCTGGCCCATCACCTTAAAGCGCACCGGGCTCGATGCGGTCGTTCTGCACGGAAAGGCGGATTCTCTCGTCTATCTCCTGCTTACGGAAAGCGGCGTGGAATTAAAGGACGCAAGCCATTTGAAGGGGAAATGGATTCGCGAGACTTGCGATTCGATTACCGATAGCGAAGGCGGCACCGACGTACTGGCCATCGGCCCTGCGGGCGAGAACCAGGTGCGCTTCGCGGCCATGGCGCACACCTGGCGAAAAAGCCGCGACGGCATCAGCGGACGCGGCGGCATGGCGGCCGTTCTGGGCAGCAAGAACGTCAAGGCCATCGCCGTGCGCGGCAAGGTGAAAACCGTCTTCGCAGACGCCAAGGCGCTGAGAACTTACGTGAACGAGACTGCCGAGGATGTCCGCACGGGCACGGCGGCGCTCCACAAGTACGGCACGCCGATTCTCGTCAACATGATCAACAAGATGGGGGCGCTCGGCACGCGGAACCTCAAGAGCGAGATTTTTGAGAACTGCGAACCCATCAGCGGCGAGTACATGCACGATAATTTCTTGGACAAGCACACCACCTGCTTGAAATGCCCGGTGGCGTGCGGCAAGAATTTCAAGATGAAAGGCGGTGATTTCGACGGGCTGGTGTGGAAACTGCCCGAATACGAGACCATCTTCGCGCTGGGGACCATGCTGGGCATCGGCGATCCGGGCGTCATGCTCCAGGCCAACATGCTGTGCGACGAACTGGGTCTGGACACGATATCCGCAGGCGTCACTCTTTCCCTCGCATTCGAGTGCCTGGAAAAAGGACTCCTGAGCGAAGCGGAAGTCGGCGAACCGCTCAACTGGGGCGATTCCGCCACGATGCTCAGGCTTTTAGAAGAAATGTCCCGCCGCCAGGGGTTTGGCGACAGGCTGGCGGAAGGCGGCAAGCGCCTGGCCCAGGAGATAGGCGGCGAGGCTCCCCATCTCCTATATGCTTCGCGTGGGCTCGAGCTTCCGGCGCACAGCGCGCGCGCGCTCAAGGGCATGTCCATCGGCTACGCCACCGGCACGAGGGGCGGCAGCCACCACGACACCCGCCCTACCCTGCAATACGCCTCTGACCACGACAACACCTCGACCGAGGGGAAGCCCGAGTTCGCCGTGCGCACGCAGAACTTCACCGCGTTTGGCGATTCCATCACCCAGTGCCGCTTCACGGCGGAGCGCGGCTACGGCGCGATGATTAATGAAAAATACGCAGAGATGCTCAATCTCGTGACCGGCTGGGATACGACGGCGGATGAGTTGGAAGAAACCGGCGAGCGCATCTGCAACCTGGAACGCGCCCTCCACGTGCGCGAAGGAGTGAGCCGCGCGGACGACATGCTGCCCTACAAGGTGATGCACGAGCCGATTCCCGACGGGCCGCACAAGGGAATGCACTGCCCGCCTAATGAGCTCGAAGGCATGAAAAACGAATTTTACGGCATCAGGGGCTGGGATGAGAACGGCTTCCCCACGCCGGCGACGCTGAAAAGACTCCAGCTCAATGAGGTGGCCGAAGAACTGGCCGGCGGGAGCAACGGTTCAACTTAAGAGCGAATATAGCGCACGAACTCTCCGTAAAATGTGAGCCATGACAACAAACTATCTGCGCCTCACCCAAGGTTTTGAGGTTTTGACCAATATTCTGGCGCCTTACGTTGCACGAGAACTTCGAGTTGTATATGGCGAGCGTTGGTGGGGCCGAGGCGTCATTGGCGTTCTATACGACGACCAAAAACGCGACCTGCCAACTGATGGCAAGGACGAGATACTGACATCCACGCTCGACGTAGCTCGTTGCCTGAGGCTCATGGATATCCATTGGCGCGATCTGTTCGGACGCAAGCTCAAACGCGAGCACCGCACCTGGCTCAACGAATTGATCGACACACGGAACAAATGGGCGCATCAAGGTTCCCTGGATATGCGGGACGACGATGCTTGGCGAGCGCTCGACACTATGACGCGCCTCGTCGAACCAATGGACGCGCAGGCTACCGATGAGTTACGCAAGCTCGCACACGACATGCGTGACAAGACAAGTAGCCCACTCGCAACACAAAGATTCGAAAAAACAAAAGCTGTAAAAGACAGAGACCACAGAAAACGCACAAACAAAAAAACGACCGAGCCGGGCCATAACAACAGGAACAACCAAACTGTGCTCCGGAAGACAGACCTTCACGGCAACGATTACAATCAAAAAGTCTATGTTCTGCGATGTGAGGAATGCCTGCACGAATATGGAGCGAACGGTTCAGACATCTGGCAGAGACGGTGCCCGAATTGCCAAGACGGCGCAGCCGGACTTCCTTATTGACAGCCCAATCCTCTCTCCCCTGAACGGAAAATTCGTATTGAGCAATTGGCGCGTATCTCCCCCATTTGCAGATATCGCCACTGCCTTCGAATCAGAGAAAATCCCAATATGTGTTGCTCTTCTGATAGAGGCTCCACCCCGCCCGGTGGATAATCTCGCTCCCTCCCTCTTCGGTCGGGATTGACCAGCATTTGCCCGCATTTGCCGCTAAAACGTTTTCGGCGGGATGCGCGAGAATCCCTGCGCGGATCGGTCAATCCCGTCCTTGAGCGGATCGGCCGATCCGTCCCCGCTCCAAGGGATTCGGAATAAGTGAGGAACACTATAAAATACGATAAATTCACGAGGTTTTTCGATAAATTTCTGATCAGTTATCTATATGATTTTTAATAGGTTATGTGTTTCAAGGGTCGATTTTCAGCATATTTCAGCGCATGGCCAACAAGAGTTATGTAAAATCTAGGCTGGGTATTTCTCCACCAGACGCCTCGCGATCACCATGCGCTGAATGTCGTTCGTGCCCTCTCCCACCTGCAGGAGAATAGAGTCTCGATAATACCGCTCGACCGGCAACTCCTTGATGTAGCCGTATCCCCCGTGAATGTGCACGGCCGCCTCGGAGGCTCTCTGGCAGGCGTCCGTGGCGAAGAGCTTCGCCATACCGGCCTCCAGATCGCACCGCACGCCCTGGTCCTTCATGCGCGCCGCGCGGTAGGTAAGTTGTCTGGCCGCCTCCAGAGAAGTAGCCATGTCTGCGAGTTTTATCTGGATGGCCTGATGCTCTACGATGGGTTTGCCCATGCTCTTTCTCTGCTGGGCGTATTTGAGAGAATCCTCGAAACAGGCGGCATGAAGGCCCACCCCCCGGGCAGCCACCTGAATGCGCCCCAGTTCCAGAGAAGCCATAAGCTGATGGAATCCGCGGTTTTCCTCTCCAATCAGGTACGAGGCGGGCACCGGGCAATCATCGAAAACCAGCTCTCCCGTCCGAATCCCCTTATAGCCCATCTTGTCCAAATGGCGGCTGGCGCTGAAACCGGGGAGATTTCTGTCCATCAGGATGCAGCTTATCCCCCGGGTGGGTTTTTCCGCCTTCGGGTTCGTGCGGGCCATAATGGCGAAATGCGTCGCGTTCTCACTGTTGGTGATGAACATTTTGGAGCCGTTGACGATATAGTCCTGCCCTTCACGGCGGGCGGAAGTTCTCAAGGCCGCGACATCGGAGCCTCCATCCGCCTCGGTGATGCCTATGCCGAAACGCATTTCCCCTTCAGCCACCTGCGGGAGCCACTCCTGGCGCTGCTCCTCATTGCCGAATTCGTTGATCATCCATCCCACCATCGAATGACCACCGAGCACACCCGTCAAACTCATCCAGCCCCGCGCCAACTCTTCGGTGAGAACCGTAAAGCTCATTGCATCCATCTCACTGCCGCCATAGGACTCCGGCACGAGGGCGCCGAAATACCCCAGTTCCTTCATTCGTTCGACCAAGGGATGGGGGTATTCGTCTTTATGCTCAAACTCGCTGGCGACCGGGATGACTTCCTGATTCACGAATTGCCGAACACTGCTTTGCAGCGCGGTTTGAAACTCGTTCAATTGAACATCCATTTGATTCCTCCTGGAATCGCGTCCAAAAATGATTCATGTTCGTTATCAACCGAACAACGAAAGCCCGCTCAGACCCTCGGGTATCAAGAGCCGCTCCACGGGCTCACCATTTTCCAAATGTTTTTCCACGATATCTTCGACATCCTCCGGCCTGACACCGCCGTACCAGACATTATCGGGCATCACGCAAACAACCGGCCCGTTCTCGCAAACATCCATGCAGCTCGTAGCGAGTATGCGCGCCCGGCCTTTGAGGTTTTTTTCCTCCAAAAGGGATTTCATCCGCTCACGGACTTCCACAGAGCCGCAATTCGCGCAACTGCCCTTGGGATCGTCCGTCGCTCGTTCGTTCGTGCATACCAAAACATAGCGTTTTTCCCTGAACATCTCATTTACCCCGGAGTTTCACGATAAAATGGACATCGCCTATTGCCCATGGCGGCACTCAAGTTGCTCGTAACTTTTTTTGGACGCTAGGTGGAAGCTAGCATCTATAAAGCGTCCGTTCAATCGGAATATCCTTTTCCTTTGTTTGTATTGAAGGCGGAAAACAGCATAATATATTGGTGTTGTTGGTCTATACCTTCTTTTTAACGAGAAAGTGCTATGTTCCTCGAACCATCTGAAAATCGGCCCAAGCGCGTCTTGTTCTTCGCTACATGCCTGGTGGATCAATTTTTCCCCGAAGTCGGCGAAGCAACCGTTCATTTGCTCGAGAGTGCCGATATTGAAGTAATTTACCCGGAAGGGCTTACTTGTTGTGGACTTCCACACTTCAACAACGGCTTTAGAGCGGAAGCAAGAAAAATTCTCGAACCCCAATTACATCTACTGGAGGGCGACATTCCGATTATCGCCCCCTCGGGCTCTTGCGGCTGGATGCTGAAATGCGTTTTGCCCACCTTGTTTACGGACGACCCGTGGGCGCGGGAAAGAGCCGCGCAAATCGCCGAGCGGGTAATCGAATTATCCCAATTCCTGTGCAAGATAAAGATGAGTGATTTCGGTACTACGCTTCCCGGGAAGACTGTGTATCACGACTCATGTCACCTGCTCCGCGGAATGGGAGAAAACCAAACGCCCCGCCAATGTCTCGATCTCGTAGCGGAAAACCGGGAAGAATTGCCCAATTCCGATCGTTGCTGTGGGTTTGGCGGCTCGTTTTGCGTCAAATTTCCAGAAGTCTCGTGCGCGATGCTGGAAGACAAAATCAAGTCCGCCGAAAAAATCGACGCGACTTGGCTCGTGGCTGCCGATGCCGGGTGTATGCTCCAGATAGCAGGTGGATTGTCCAGGCGCGATAGCAAAATCAAACTCCTTCATCTTGCCCAAGCCCTCGCCGGACCGAACAACCCGGGCTGGCCCGAGGAATATCGGCTTTGAATACAACCTTTAATAAGCGCGCAAATTCTGCTTTGGTGAATATCCCTCTGCAGGAAGCTCTTCAAGCGGCTACCGATAAATTCGCCGATCTGCGCGTCCAGGCTTTTGAATCGACCGCCGCACCACTCGCCCTGCGGGCGAAGGCGAGAGAAATTCGCAGGCAGACGTTCGATGAGATCGATAAGCATCTAGAAACCTTGTTCAAAAGCCTGGGAAGCCTCGGTGTGCACATCCATCCGGCAGCCGATGCAGATTCCGCAAAGCGAATCGTTCTGGACATCGCCCGCAAACACGGAGTCAAGACAGTTGTCAAGAGCAAATCCATGGCGTCTGAGGAGATTCACCTGAATCAGGCGTTGGAGGCCGCCGGCATCACCCCATACGAAACGGACTTGGGCGAATGGATACTTCAACTGGCCAACGAAACGCCAAGCCACCTCGTGGCCCCGGCCATTCACAAGACATTAAAACAAGTACAAGACCTTTTTCGCGAAAAAGTAGACCCCAACTCCGGCTCAGACCCTCAGGAACTTACATCAATCGCCCGAGAGAAACTCAGAACGGAATTCCTAAGCGCAGGCATGGGAATCAGTGGCGTGAATTTCGCCGTGGCGGAAACCGGAACACTTTGTCTCGTCACGAACGAGGGTAACGGACGACTCGTCACCACCCTACCCAAAGTCCACGTCGCCATAATGGGGTTCGAAAAAGTGGTACCCACGCTACGAGACACGCTTACGCTCCTCTCCGTACTCCCCCGCAGCGCAACGGGTCAAAAACTCACCAGCTATTTCACCATGCTTACCGGGCCGAGGAGAGAAAACGAGGCGGACGGGCCCGATGAGGTTCACTTCGTGCTCCTTGATGGAGGACGCTCCAGGCATCTCGGAACACCATTTCAAGAAGCATTTCATTGTATCCGCTGCGGAGCTTGTCAAAACGCTTGCCCCGTATTCCAGACAGTGGGCGGACATACATACGACTCTGTATACGGAGGGCCAATCGGTTCAATCTTGAGCCCCATGTTGCGTGGCCTTGAAGTTTCCGGAGAACTTCCCGCGGCATCGAGCCTTTGTGGCGCCTGCATGGATGCTTGTCCCGTCTTCGTCGATATCCCTCGCATGTTGTTGGAGATGAGAGAAGCGAGAACGGCCAAGAAAAACAACGCGGTTTTGGAAAGATTCTCATTCCGGTTGCTTGGCATGGTGATGCGCAAACCCTTCATTTGGGAGATGGGCTTCAAGGCGGCCTCTGTATTTTCAAGATTCTTGAACACCAAAACAGCCGCCTGGCTACCGGGACCTCCCGGAGCTTGGGCGCAAGGGCGCGAACTTCCCCAAATTGCGAAAAAAAGCTTCCGAGGGCGTTGGCGAGAGAAAAAACGAGGGGTCACCGGTTCGTCTGCAACGCTGTCTGACATATCGCGAACAGACAGCCCGGATGCGATTGTCGAAAAAACCCATCATGCCTTGGAGTCGGCCCACGGATTATCGCACGGGAGCTTTGAAGCCCCCGAGGGCCCATTGCCAGAAATCATCGTCCCGGACACCGCCGCTCGTTTCTCCACGGAGTTTGAAGCAATAGCGAATCCCGTTCACCACCCGAATTCCGTAGATGACGTTCGAGAATATGTCCTCAACCTGGCGGCCAAATGGAAAGAATATCCTGTCGCCGTGAGTGATGGTCTGCCGATTGAAGTAGCCGGCTGGCTTATGGATGAAGGTTATGACGTGATTTATCCATCGGATGACGGGGATAACCGAGACGCCATCGCCCGGTGTGGAATCGGAATCACGGGCTGCGACTGGGCCATAGCGGAAACGGGCAGCATTGTCTTACTGAGCGGGCCCGGCCATCCGCGTCTTCATTCCCTCTTGCCGGAAACTCACTTAGCCCTCATTCCCGAAAGAAAAATATTGCCTCATATTTCCTCGCTGGGTCCTGAACTCGAAAGAGTCCTTACACAAGAAGAAGGCGCCTCGCCAAGTTGCGTCAATTTCATCACGGGACCTAGTAGATCGGCCGACATCGCCCTGACGCTCATCAAAGGTGTACATGGCCCGCGTGATGTTTTCGCCATCATCATCCCAAGCACCTTCAACACAGAGAATACCTAGGGCGCACTTGTTAGAAGATAAGGTGCAATTGCGTTCACCAAAAAACAAATTATTCATTTTGATACGAGCAAGAAACCCCTCAGGCAAGCATATACCCGAGGGGTTTCTTGAAACCGGTTTTTTCCAGATTCCGTACTACTCGAATCTAGATGTCGTAGTAGAGGGTAAATTCATGTGGGTGCGGACGTAGGCGAATCGCATCCACCTCCTCTATACGCTTGTATTCAATCCAGTTGTCGATGACATCCTTCGTAAACACATCGCCTTTCAACAAGAACTCATAGTCCGCTTCGAGCGCATCCAGCGCCTCGGGCAGGCTTCCTGGGGTTTGCGCCACACCGCTGCGCTCCTCGGGTCCGAGATCGTAGAGGTTCTTGTCGATAGGCTCGGGCGGCATAATTTTATTCTGGATGCCGTCCAGGCCGGCCATCAACATCGCGGCGAAGGCCATATAGGGATTGCATGAAGGATCCGGGCAGCGGAACTCGACCCTCTTGGCCTTCTCGCTCGAAGAATACATCGGAATACGCACGCATGCGCTTCTGTTGCGGCAGCTATACATCAGGTTGATGGGCGCCTCATAGCCCGGCACCAGACGGCGATAGCTGTTCGTCGTCGGGTTGGTGAAAGCCAGTAATGCGGACGCATGCTTCAACAAGCCACCGATGTAGTAAAGCGCATCCGGGCTCAGGTCGCCATAGGTTCCCGCTCTATACATGATATTCGTGTCGCCCTTCCAGATGCTCTGGTGGACGTGCATCCCGGTGCCGTTGTCAAGAAATACAGGTTTCGGCATAAAAGTCGCCGTCTTCCCATGCTTTCTCGCGACGTTCTTGACGATGTATTTATACTTCATCAGCTTATCCGCCGTGGTCACCAGGGTATCGAATCGAATATCGATTTCACACTGCCCGGCGGAGGCCACTTCATGATGGTGCACTTCACAATCGACCCCACACTCCAGCAATTCCAGCATCATCTCCGAACGAACGTCCTGGAGCGTATCGTTGGGCGGTACGGGGAAATAGCCTTCTTTGTAGCGGTTCTTATGGCCGAGGTTCGGATCTTCATTGGCGCCCGTGTTCCAGGCCGCCTCGGATGAATCAACCTCGTAGAAGGCATGATTTTCCGAACCTGAATAGCGCACGTCGTCGAACACGAAAAACTCGGCTTCGGGGCCAAAATAGGCGACATCCCCTATGCCCGTAGATTTCATGTATTGTTCCGCTTTAATTGCGATGTGACGGGGATCGCGTTCGTAGAGTTCGAGCGTAATCGGATCCTTGATGTCACAGATGAGAACCAGGGTCGGAATTTTCATGAATGGATCCATGAACGCGGTCGTCGGATCCGGAATGAGAAGCATGTCGCTCTGATCGATACTTTGAAATCCCCGGATGCTCGAACCGTCGAAACCAACGCCTTCCTCGAAGGTATCCTCATCGAGCGTACTGATGTGTGCTGAGAAATGCTGCCACATACCAGGCATATCTATGAAACGATAGTCAACCATTTTGGCGCCACTTTCCTTAGCCAGCTTCATGACATCTGCAACCATCTGTTACACCTCCATGCGGAATTGCGGTTTTGCGGGAAATGCTCGACACAAAATCAGGATCTGTTCAGCCCTTAGGCTTTGTTATGACACGATGGCGCCAATTGGGCGCCCTTCTTCAAGAATTTCGCTCAGGTGCGTGCACAACTCCTTGAGTCTCGTTGTATCCTTGATTTTTTCACCATTGTCGTCCGTAATATAAAAAGCATCCACCGCGCATTGACCTTCAGTGGTAATTTTGGCCCTGGAAATGGATATCCCCTCATGCGAGAAGAATTGCGCAATTTGAGCCAGAAGGCCATGTCGATCTGGCGCAACGACTTCGAGAATTGTCGCGTCTTCACTCGCCGTCTGGTCGAATTCCACTAGTATCGGCAGATCAAACGACATCCGCTTCTTCAGCCGCAAATATTTTTTGCTCCTTCCTAAAAATTCCGATAATTCCAATTCGCCCGACATCAATTCCTCCAGCGATTTCCGGAATTTTTTCCAAAGACTCTCATTGACAACGGCCTTCCCTTCAGAATCCACCACCTGGAAAGTATCTATTACCAAACCATCTTCTCGTGTATATACTTTCGCGTCCAAAATATTGAGTTCGTACACCGCAAATGCGCCAGCGACAAGTGCGAACAAACCAAGTTGATCTTTGCATAACAATGTCAAAAGCGTATTTCCCCGTCTTCTGCGATGCGTGATATCTATCTCGCAAATCACCTCATCCGACAGGCGGGCTCCAAGCTCAATATGACGCAGGATGTCTTGTGGCGGCGTTCCACTACGATATCTATCCGGCATGGACTCCATATGTTTAGCGATTTCCTCATACCCTATCCGGCTTCCTCCTGCCCTCGCTTCCAGACTGACTTGCTCTACGATATCTTCCCTACGCTTTTTCCTATATAAATCCTCTCCTGTTTCCATCACTCTGAGGACTCGTTTGTATAGTTCATTTATCAACGCGCTCCGCCATTCATTCCAAATGCCGGGGGCAACGGCGGATATGTCCGCGTATGTGAGGAGATAAAGCATTTGGAGTCTTTCCACCGTTCCCATTTTATCAGCGAAATTGCTTATCAGGAGGGGATCGTCGATATCTCGTCTTTCGGCCGTGACGCTCATTTCGATATGGCAAGCCACCAGAAATTCGATAATACTACCCTGGTCCACTGGCAAACCCATGCGCATGATAATATCGGGAAGCGCCGAAGCACTCTTATGTACATGCCTTGGGCCCCTCGCTTTTCCAATATCGTGGAACAAAAGCGCGAGCCGCAATATGTTAGTACGTTCCATCTCTCTGTGTATATGGGCAACGTGCTGCAAAGACATATCTTTAGTATACGTCAGTTCATCCAGCGCCATTAAAGTCAACAAAGTATGTTCATCTGCCGTATATCGATGGTAATGATCGTACTGAACAAAACATGTCAAGGGTTCGAATTCAGGAATATAACGTCCCAACATACCTAGGCCGTGCATTTCGTGCATCGTCGTCGTCACACCGGCTTTGCCACTCAATATCCGCAAGAAGCTATCCCGAACATCTGGCGAAGTGCGAAAATCGTCATCTACAGAATCTAAGTGAGCGCGAACGAAGTTTCTTACATTTGGCGACAAGCGGCACCCAAAGCGATATTGACACTCGAATATCCTCATCAAACCTGTTGGATTTTCAAGCACTGCGCGAGGGTTGGACTCATCCAGTACGAGCGTGTGGTAGTCTTTCAAAGCCAGCCCATCTCCCAAGGGTTGGAGTTTCGGCTTTTTGTTGACCCATCTCCTACTCTTCAAATGTTCTTCCAAAGTTTCAAAAAAATCGCGGCAGAAAATATGCAAATTTCTTGCATGCAAGAAGTAATCGCGCATCAAACATTCACTGGCTAATGCGCTTTCTTTGTTTTCATAACCCAATGCAGGAGCGATCTCCGCTTGTGCCGGAAAATTAAGCATATCGTTTTTAGCTTTCGCACGTATATGAAGTTGCGCACGTATACGAAGAAGAAAGTCATACGCTTTCACTGCTTTTTGGAACTCTCCTTGCGGGATCCAGCCTTTCCGCCACACCTCTTCCATTTTCTTCAAGCCGAAGGCCTTGGCCAACCAGCAAACAGCATGAAAATCCCGCAACCCGCCTGCACTTTCTTTCACGTTCGGTTCCAGGACATAGACAGATGGATCCCATGACCGATATCGCCTCATTCGTTCTTCGAGTCTATTCCGAAGATGGGAACTTTTAGCAACCCTATGGATATACCCATCAAATTTCTTATTAAAATCACGAAAGACTTCTTCACTCCCCGCCAATAATCGATTTTCCAACAAAGCGGTTTCGCTTTGGTAATCTTCCTTGGCGATTTTCAGACAATTCGAAATGGTCCTCGCGCTATGGCCTATCGTAAGACCTGCATCCCACATAAGATACAGGACGGAGCGTATCAATTCGCTAATTTGCCCTTCATGTCCCGAGAATAAAAACAACAAATCAATATCCGAACCGGGGGACAATTCCCCTCGTCCATATCCACCAATGGCAACTAGGGCAGATGGAAATTCCTGATCGGCATTAGCAGCTTTCTTCCTTTCTCCCTCTAAAGCGTACGCATAGATTTGAGCGATATACGCATCCATAAAATTCGCATGCGCTTCACATAATTCAAACCCGCCTGCACCTTCATTCTGCGCTTTGTATATATGCTCGCTAGCTTGTGCGTAAGCCTCTTTTACATAGCGGAGAAAAACACTTCGCTCCCAGCTGCCGGCAGCAAAGGTCGTTTCCCGAATATCATTTTGAAGTTTTGATAAATGCTCAAGAGATGGCGTCATAGGAAGATATCGTTAAATCGCCTCCATCCCTCGTTCTCCAGTACGAATTCGAACAGCTTCCTCGACGGGCTGAACATATATTTTACCATCCCCGATTTTTTCTGTTCTCGCAGCCCCCATGATAGCGTCGATAATCGTTTCTACGCTCGAATCTTCACATATAATTTCCAGTTTGATTTTAGGCAAAAAATCGACGACATACTCACTACCTCGATATAATTCCGTATGTCCTTTTTGCCTTCCAAATCCCTTAACTTCGGTTACCGTCATTCCAGCTACACCGATTCCCCCAAGGGCTTCTTTTACTTCATCCATCTTGAAAGGTTTAATTATGGCTACAACCAATCGCATTTCATTTGTCCCCCAAGTTCAAGTGAAAGTTCCAATGGGATGGTTTTGCATCGACTATAACACGCAATGGTTGGTCGTCAATCTATAACCCCAAGTGAATACCTGGTCTCTACCCTCTAAAATAATGTATTTATACCAACTATGTTTCCATGGCGTTACATGATGGCTATCAACAATTTTAGATACTTCGTGAAATTCCCGGCCTTTACCCGAATCGCAGCGTCGGGAGGTTGCATCATATACGGCTTTTCCATACACTTCTGCCACTTTTCACGAAACCTATAGTAGGTTTAGTTAGTTTCCAGATGTTTTATTCATTTAAAGTGAGGATAGGCTAAGCAATGGAGTGTACGCTTTTAGAAGCACCTATAGAATGTCATTTTGCATCGAAAGGCTCCAATGGCCGAAATAAATGTTCATACAATGGGAATTCCTGCTTTCCCGTTGTGGAGGAATGCCTTTCAGGTGATGACCAGAAATCATGTGAACATATCGTAGAGTTTCCGAAAGGGAATTTTTGCGCAAAATTCCCCAACCCGGAAAATCGTTGGGAACGTGGCAGATGCCCCCTTGCCACGCATATCAAAGTGGACTTTGAAGCCCCCCTGGAGAAGAAACTAAACCCACTGAAGGCCTCGAAACGAGCTGCACGAGGAAATTAACTATTAACTAAAACAAATTTGGGCATCACAAAACCGCGGTTTGGTTATACCCAAACAGGTCTCATACGACTAAAAGAGCCAAAACCCCAGCAATGATAAATATCTGATCAGTGGCTACTTCCATAAGCCCACTATGAGCGAGTATTTTTTGAGTATACCAGTAGAGGCATACTCCCGCGTATATAACCGGAATAAGCATGACATAACCAAAAAATGGAACGACCCATCCATTTATAGAAGCGGTAATGAGAGCAACGACCAATGCAACGCAAATCACTCCCAAAAGCGCTTCAGTCTGTTCTTTTCCTAAAACAATCGGCAATGTCCTTTTACCCACGATTCGATCGCCTTGAATATCTCTCAGTTCCATTAAGCCAGTCCGGAAAAAAATCAAACCGAAGGCAGCGAATATAGAAACTATCCAACCAGTCGAAATCAACTGAAAATTTGCCAACGCGGGTAAAAACGCCATACTAAAGGTCCAGCCCAGTGCAAGTACCAAGATTTTCAGGGAAGGAAAATTTATCACCCGACTTGCAAGAGCGCGAGGTTCCAGCCTGAGACTACAAAAAATGGCCCAAGCTAACCCCGCGACCATGATACCTCCTGTCAAGTAGGAGATACTCATGCCGAACACGATTGACACGAAAGCAGCAACCCCACCCAAAGACAATAATATGGTTTTGTGCTTTTCATAAAATTGAGCTCGATTGGGTTCGTTATATCTATCCGCCTCATAGCTGATGCAACGATTTATTGTATGCGCGGCGAAAAGATAGAGTCCTGCCGTAATGGCGAGTTTCATCGACAAGGGGAAGCCGCCTAATTTTGCTATAGCGATACTCCCCAACAGCGCAGACAAGAGAAGAAGCACATTTGCCCTCGACACCACCTTAAGAAAATCAAAAATTTTATCTACGCCATTTTGGTTTGGATCGGGAATTGCTTCGATACGATTCACGACGCGCCGTATCATCCAATCCGGCGTGGAAGCGCCCGCCGTAACTGCGATGTTTTTATATTTTTGCAAAAATTTCTCATCAATTTCATCTTCGGTTTCGATGAGAATCGAATCCGCCCCCCCTTCTTTCGCCACTTCTACCAAGCGGTTCGTGTTGCCGCTGTTGCGACCTCCGACAACGACCATCAGATCGACATTTGGCGCTAGTTTTTTTACCTCTTCTTGACGAACTTCCGTCGCATCGCAAATCGTATTAAACATTTGAGCTTGGGGATATTTCCGCAAAATAGCTTCTTCTACATCTTTCCATTCACGCATGTTGATAGTTGTCTGTGCAACCACCACGACGGGGCGACCGCCGATATCAGGAAGATCGGACACATCTTCCATGCATGTGATCAAATGGCTGCCAGCTTCTGCATAACCTTTATGACCTTCCACCTCCGGGTGGCTTTTTTCTCCAATGATCACTGCAAAAGCGCCCATGCGGGAATGTTTTCTAATGACACCATGCACCTTGGCGACCAGAGGACATGTTGCATCTCGAATCCCAGCGCCCGAATTTCTTAAACGATCGCGAACCTGTGGCGAGATGCCATGAGCCCGAATAACCACTAGACTCGTATTGTTGGGGGTTTTTTGAGGATCTGATGCGAAAACGCTTTTCTCTTCCAACAACTTGACTGTTTGTGGATTATGAATCAATGGCCCATGCGTTAGCACTTCGCCGGATGCATCATTCGCCGTGTCCAGGGCAATATCGAGCGCTCTTTCGACTCCCCAGCAAAAACCAGCCGTCTTAGCTAGCTTGACTCTCAATGAGAACCCCTCCTGAGCGTAATATGGTCACTGCCCCGCTCACATAGATATAGCATAGCTTTATTCCGATTCACATACAATATCAAATATAAATCAGCTTTTATTTAAAGGGAAAGGGGGCTCAAACCAAGATTCGATAATGGGAGGCGAATTTTCGATTCGGTCGAGATCAAAGATACGAAACCACCCCCCGGAACCATCTAGAATTACCTCGCCGACAGTCCTCGGGAGATCGAATCGCTTCGGGCCACAACTACCCGGATTAAAAAACACAGTCTTATCAATCATTCTGCAAAGCGGCCGATGCGTATGCCCGAAAACCACCAAATCCGTTTCGTCTTGCGCAAGAAACGCTTTTAATTCCCGAGACGGTCCTTCTCGCTGCCAGACAATGTGCTGAATCATTATGCGCCAACCCGCCATAATGGTTTTCGACTTCATTGGCGCCAAACCAGGCGCATCCATATTCCCTGAAACACAAGTAACGGGAGCGATACTTTCGAGTTCCGGCAATATGAAATCAGAACAAACATCACCAGCATGAATGATATGGTCCGCAGTTTGGCAAAACCTAACTACTTCCGAAGGAAGACGTCCATGCGTATCCGATAGCACGCATACTCTGACACTCGAATTCATTTTCTGCCACCCGTACGGCTCCGACGCAAGATATGAGATGAGACTCTCGATTCCCTAAGCCGAATCAGGAAAGAATGTCTCTCAAGCAAGACAAATGCAGTATGAAACTATCATCGTCTAGATATGCGGAAAATGCCCAGCAAAAAAAATTCCCTCAGTGCCACACGAGAAGAAAATTCAGGAAAATTCGCAATCTTAGGAATACTATATGCTCATCAGCAAAATAATAAAATTTCATCTACAAATAACGATTTAGCTTGTTGTTTTTACATGGAATAAATCCAAAACCATCTACGAATTCACCAAACACACTAAGCCCAGAACCAAAAGTCGACGCTGGTCAATATGCTAACGTTTAACGCGAGAAACCCGTCTTTTGTCCATCTTTTCACTACAATAACGCCCTCACTAAACACATCTCATATTTTGATAATTTGACCGCTTGTTCGAAAAGAACATAAAGATTGCTTCTCATAGAAGGCATACCAAAAAACGCTGTGCTAACGCCGACTGATACACATATCTCATTTTACCCACAAACACGGCCTTTTCCAGGTAATGCCGAGGAAAGACTTAGACGGATACGACTTCCCCCGTATCTAAGTTGTCAAAATAAAGAACGCAAATCGGTCAAAGCACATTCAACGCCAAAACATTGGCCACATGGCATGTTTTACGCCACCACTCAGACAAAAGCCTTTCGTCCTAAATGCATGTCAGGACATATATAATGTTTCTTCGATTCTCAGACTCATACAAAACCATAAGGCAAGAAGAGAAAAAGGAACAAGATAAATGATTTGCGGATATATTTGCCACCGTCAGCAATCCAAGAGGGGCACATTTTCCATTGCTCGCCCAAAATAATCATTGGAAATGCAAGGCGATGCTAAGTCTTCGACCTTCCTCCCAACAAGATACCCATCAATATGATCGAACAAGCGAGGAGGCGACTGGGCGTAGGAACTTCATGGAGCAACCACCATGCCAATCCCGTGGCCACTAGTGGCTCCCCAACAATGGCAAGCGCCACTTTCCCCGGATGCAAATGCCCTAACGCATAATTAATGGAAGTATGTCCTACCAATGTCGGACCCAATATCATAGCGAGCAAGAGTAGCCAGGTATTTTGCGAATATCCACCGAGAGGATGCTCCAGAATTAAGGCAGCACCCAAAAGTAAAACGCCGCTAAAACCATAACAACCCGTCACATACGTCGCTACGGAAATTTTCTTTCTCAGCTTTCGTCCACATAACATATAGGCAGAGGCCATGACAGCTCCGGACAACGCGAGAGAATTTCCCCAAAAGCTGCCTTCCCAGCCCACAAAATCGAAATAAGCCAACATTGCGCTGCCCCCGGTCGCCATCAGTACACCCAGCCAAAAATTCCGCCCCTCTTTCTCACCTAACAGAAAAATTCCACCGATACCTGCGAATATGGGGTTGGTCGTCGCAAGCACGACGGAACTCACTACAGATGTATGTGACAGCGATTCTATCCAAAGCGCAAAATGAAACGCCAAAAATGTACCGGAACCCGCCCAAATTATCTTTTCTTTACTCGATAAAGCTTTCCATACGCCGATAGCGCTCTGTCCCGTAAACGGCAACAACAGTAAAGCGCCACCACACATTCGATACGCCGCTATCGCTAAAGGTTCGGCATCCGCCAATCGTATGAGTATCGCGGAACAACCAAGGGCAATGACCCCTACGAATAAATAGAAATAAACGGGAATTTTCATGCTTCTATAAACCAGGTTGCGAAGGAGTGATGCCCAGTCGTGGAAACTGCCTAAAAATCATCCATGAACTTCGAGATAAGCTCTCCTACTATTCCTGCCTGCTCCAACATTACCATGTGACCAGATTGTGGGATAATAGATAATTGCGCATTCTGAATCTTGTCGGACATGAACTGCGAGTATTTCGGAGGTGTTAAAATGTCATCTTCTCCACATAGGATCAAAGCGGGCGTAGTGATGGATTCCAACTCGGAGAGAACATCAAACTGATCGCACGCAATGAAATCACAGTGCAGAGTACCCGCGTGGCATTTCAACAAACTACGAGCGCCCTCCCGGACTAGAGATGGATCCGTTGTTGGGGAAAAAGCATAACCAATAATTTCATCCACGGTTGCTTCGAAATCGCTTTTGACGCCCTCTAAAATTGAATCTTTCACCCTAAGTTTCGCTCCGGAGCCAATGAGAATAACACCCCTTAATATTTTAGAATCCAATAGAGCACTCGCAAGGACGACGGCTCCTCCCATCGAATGACCTGCTAAATAAACCGGCTTCAACTTCTTCTCCCTCAAGAATTGAAGGACAATCCGGCTATATTCATGGATGTCCGAAATTTGAGCGGTACTAGATCCCCCGTGGCCTGGTAATTCGAGAGCCAGGCTTCTCACATCTCGCCCGGCTAAATCGTGCATCAAGCGAACCCAGCTATCACGATTTCCACCAGCCCCATGAATGAACACAACGATCTTATGCGAATCTTGGGGACCAGCCTCGAAATACGCGATTCTATATTCGGATACACTCAGAGTCGTTTGACGTAGCCAGGACAAGAAGCAGGGTTTCCCTAAATCGCAGGCGATAGATTAGGCTCTAAAGAGCGCGATCAATGGCGGCCTTCAAATCCGCTTTGGATTTCACTCCCACAACCTGCTCAACAACCTCGCCCCCTTTAAACAGTATCAATGTTGGAATGCCACGAATACCAAATCTAGCCGGAACCGATGGGTTCTCATCAATGTTCAATTTTCCGATGCGAACTTTTCCTTCATAGTCTTGAACAAGCGATTCAACTGTAGGAGCAATCATTTTACACGGGGCACACCATTCCGCCCAAAAATCAACTAGCGTAGGAGTATCGGAGCCGATTACATCCGCATCGAAGTTCTGGTCGGTAAATTCAAAAACACCCTCCGCCATTGTATTTCCTCCAAGAATAAACTACATCAGTTCGCGAAAAATCAGCAAAATATCAATTAACACCCAAAAAACCACGTTGAAAGTCTAAAATCCCTTAATTTTTAGACTTTTGTTTGAGCAATAAAACCTAGAGCATCATTCCCTACCAGTTGATGGGCGTCAATTCGACTTTTCTAACTCTATGCCGGGGATCAAGAAGCTGGTAGTCGTCATTGCCTTATCGAATTGTAAAGGTAAGTGACCTGAAAAATGAAGCGCATCAAAATGAGTCAAGATACTTATAATGTTTCGTCTCCTGGAATCTCACTTATCAAGACTTTTCTTCTCTTCACGCCATCCGCCGGGCCAATAATTCCCTCTTGCTCCATGCGCTCAATCATGCGCGCCGCCCTATTATACCCGATCCGTAAATGTCTCTGAATAAGAGAAATAGATGCTTCACGCGTCCTGGAGACGAGAGCAATTGCATCATCATACCTTTCATCATACCCTTCATCGCCATCAGATTCATTTGGAGGTGTGCTCTCCTCCTCTACGAACCAATCCTCCTGGAATATCGCTTCCCCCTGAGATTTCCAGTGTGCGACTAATTGAGAAATCTCATTATCTGAAACATAAGCCCCATGAATGCGAACAGGAATGCTGGATCCGGGCGGCACGAAAAGCATATCCCCTTTGCCCAAAAGACGCTCCGCCCCATTCGAGTCTAGTATTGTGCGCGAATCTGTCCGGGTGGCGACGCGGAGCGCAATTCGCGACGGAAAATTCGCCTTGATGAGTCCGGTGAGAACATCTACGGAAGGACGTTGGGTCGCCACCAGCAAATGGATTCCAGAAGCTCGCGCCATCTGGGCCAAGCGCGTCATCGACTCTTCCACTTCACGTGGCGCGACCATCATTAGATCCGCCAACTCATCAATCACCACAACGATATAAGGAAGGAAATCAAGGGCCGAATCGTCCTTGGATAGAGGTTCTTGCAATCTTCTATTCGCCTCTCTCTCACCCAATTGCTGTGTCACAGAGTCATTGTAGCTTTGTATGTTTCTCACTCCAGCCTCGCTCATTATCTTATAGCGTCGTTCCATTTCCGCCAGGACACCCCTTAAGCCCGCCGCGGCTTTCTTGGGATCAGTTACCACAGACACGAGTTGATGAGGGATACCTTCATATATTGACAACTCCAACATTTTAGGGTCGACCATCAAAAAGCGAACTTCTCTTGGTGTACATCTAGCCAAGAGACTACAAATCATCATGTTTAGGGCAACGCTTTTCCCTGCACCGGTCGTGCCCGCAATCAACAGATGAGGGATTTTAGCTAAATCGGTAAATGCCGTTCTTCCTAAAATATCTTTGCCCAAACCCATAGTGAGTTTATCTTCGGCCTGCCTGAATTCGCTTGAGGAGAGCACTTCCTTTGCAAATACGGCATCACGCTTGATGTTGGGAACTTCGATGCCTACAACCGATTTTCCAGGTATCGGAGCAACGATGCGGACACTCAGTGCGGATAAGGCTCGGGCGAGATCGTCTGCAAGGCCAGTGATTTTAGAAACCTTGATTCCCGGGGCCGGGGCATATTCGAAACTCGTAATGACTGGACCTGTTTTTACTTCCCGGACTTTTCCGACAACGCCGAATTCTTTCAGTGTTTGTTCGAGAAGCAAAGATTTTTCACGTATGCCTGCTTCGTCGACTATCAATCCGCCAGAGGGGGGATCCGCAAAAATATCTAACGAGGGGAGAACGTATTCTTTCTTTCGTACAGAGACTCGTTTATCCCTTTGCTGATTTTCCGTCTGTGAATTGAACTGGACCAGAGAATAGTCTTGAATCCGGACAATATCCGACTCGCCAACAGTTCCCACATGTCTAACCTTTATATCCGCTTTCGATTCTCCGCTCTCTATTGAATCTTCAACATTAGTTAAAGATGAATCGGGAAGCATGTCGGGTGATTTTCCGCAAACGAGATTCTCTTCCTTCGTTTCGGGCAATAAATCACTAGCGTCATCCCGATTTTTTTTCCGTTTAATCCGCAGACCTCCGGCTACTGACTTTCTTTTAGCCTTCATCTGCCCCACTCCATCATCGATACCCTCACCTGCGTTGGGTGTCATCTCAGTCGTCACATTGGGGGACAAGCCATTACTTTCTCTATCACCGTCAGCAAGCGGCAGGTCATCCCATTTCTGAACAGGCGTTTCTTCTCCCGAACTGGCCATAGGTTCATGGAAAAAATTCTCAGGGCTTCCGGTGTATCCTAATTCCTCCTCGCTAGCTGCAGGACCGCGTAATGCCGGCAACTCCGGTACTGGAAATTTCTCTCCTCCAAACAGCGAAGGACCATTTTGCCCCAAGAATCGAGAGACACGCCTACCATTTTTTTGATTTGACGAATAAGATCTATTCGGCTCCACAATCAATTCGCCAATATCTTTCTTCGCGGCTTTTAGCCTCAGTTCCTTACCATTCAAGCTATCTTGCTCGAGATATCTCGTCTCTTGCTCCTCGCCGCTGGCTATCGGTTCGAAATATTTGGTACGTGATTCCTTCGCACCTAGAGATGTAGGAAAACCTACGGCTGCCGAAAACAGCTTTTTAGTCGCAAATACTGCCCCTCCGACTGCTACGAACACGATCCTTTGTGAAACCCCCAAAATGCGCGAAAAAAACCACCAATTCGCAATAGCTAATTTCGAAATCATTTTTTGGAAAGATAAACCAGTTATCGTGACAAATGCGGCTAGAAATACTGAACCAAGCAAAACCCAACTGCCCGCACTTCCCAAGTAGGGATCCAGTAAAATCACGACACTGTAACCGACAATTCCACCAGCCAATGTCGTCACACCAAAAAGAGGGTCAGCCTCAAATGCCTTGAAAAATAATCCTGAGGCACTTAAAAGTAAGAATAAAGCAACCAACTCACGCCAACCTGGGCGCCATGATCGCAACCCTGCAAATGCAGTAACACCCCAAACAAACAACCCGATGGGTATCAGGATCGAGAAAGCACCCAACGCTTGGACCATTGCATCGGCGGCATATGCACCTACGGCACCCCCATAATTTTCAATCGGCCATTTTCGATTGACATATGAACTCCAGGACGGATCAGTGGAGTCGAAAGTCCACAACGCCATTGCCCAAAAAACTGCAAAACCAATCAAGAATAAACCTACGACCTCATTAGTTCTTGTAGAAAATGGGGATGGTTTGGCTTGGACACCCGAGCGACGATTAGGCATGCACTAAATCCTATGATCCCACCCGCAGGTAGAATGGGATATGTGTCCTCGGGCAGAGGAAAACCTCGAAACAATATCAAATTAAATTGGGAAATGCAAGAAAAGTTTGAGGTTAATGGGCTCAGGTACAGAAATTAGTAACCGAGTTCTTTATCTATCACATTTTTCAGCGGAAGTCCGCTCATGCGATTTTTATAATTTTCGACAAAATACGACATGCCCTTGGAATATAATCTCGAATCAAGCCTGAAATGTGGGGAGTGATGATGATATTTTTCGCCTTCCACAATCGACTGTCGTCAGGTAAAGGTTCTTGCGAAAAAACATCCAATGCAGCCCCTGCCAAATGACCGTTGCTTAGTGCGCGCACCAAATCGTCCTCGACTATAACCTCACCCCGCGCCACGTTGACGAAATAAGCGCCCGGCTTCATGGAGGCTATCACGTTCTCGTTTATTAAGTTTTTTGTTTTCGGGGTATAGGGAATGGCTACAACGACGTAATCAGCATCTCGAAGAGCATTATCCATTTTATCTGCAGTGAAGTGTGAATCCAAACCATCAATACCCATCTTGCTTGAACGGCTTACACTCAGCACACGCATTCCAGAGCGTTTGGCCCGACGAGTGATTTCGATCCCAATAGCCCCCATCCCAATTTGACATAGCGTTTTGCCCTCCAAATCTCGCCAGCCCCACTGCTTCCATCTTCTTTCCCTTTGAAGGAACACCCTCTACACCCGCCGCACCCGGCTACGAAAATACCCGGCGCCTACCGATTCAATTCACCGATATATGGTTGATGGTAGGGGCTTACCACCAAGACACCGCGTCTCAAACACAGGATATCCTCACTGGGTTACTTGGCACCGAATAAGCCACGGAGCCCTTTTTGCAAGGTTTTTTCGAGTTTTTTCCCTAGCTTCTCGAACTGGTTTCCATCTCCTTGAGGTTCTTTCCTAGAACCTTTGCCAGGAGGCGTTCCACCAATCTCCGGCTTCGGAACTATTTTTTGCACCCCCTCAATGGCGGTGCCGAGAATACCCGTTACGATATCCTTTACATTGCTTCCCAAGTTCTGCGCCTTCTCGAACAAGTTCACAAACATCGGCTCTACAATGGCATCCAGAAAATGAAACTCGGGGTCATCCAAACGCCCCGATACACGAAGGTTCAGTGAAATGGTATCGTCCGGTCTCTCGAAAAGACGGAACACTGACGCCCGGAGCAATTTCACTACAAGACCGGCCAGAGGAAACGTCTCGTCCGGCTCCAAGCGCAATCCGGCGATCTTCGCCTTCCCCTCCAATTCCAACTGGCTCTTTCTCAATGAATAAGTGGATTTGAAATCCAGCATACCCCTTTTGATCTCGGTTCCTCGCATCAAAAAGGCGCTTGCACTCTCTCCCTGGATATCGCGGACATAAGGAGATATTTTGCGCAGGTCAAAACGCGAGAGATTGAAAAACCCATCTACATCCGGAGGCGCCAAGCCGGGGTTTAAGTTCGCCTTCGCCAGGAGCGAGGGAGATTCTCCGAGCGTCCTGAACTCCAGGCGTGTTTCCCGCAAGTTTGGGGCCATCAGAGTATCCAGATTCGTTACCGAAAGTCTGGCGTCCGGGACCCTAAAAACTACCGGCGGTTTGTCAGCAGCGATGAAATCCTGAAAATAAAATCCCATCCTTGCGACTTCGAACTTTGCGATTTTGATCGCCGGGAAAAGAGGTCCATTCTCCTTTTTCTCGGTATTTTGAGGTCTCCTAGATGCGGTCCTTACATCTGCCGCCGCCGTTTTATCTCGGCTTCTCATTCGCCGGGTCTGTTTCTCCTCTGCCTTCGCCGCCTTGAACAAAGATCCAAAATTCGTTTTTCCCTTTCCATGACGCACATATCGAACGTTCAACTTATCAATCCGAACGCTTGGCGATTGTATCTCTCCCCGCAAGATTGACGAGCGATTCAGCGATGCGCTTAAATCTCGAAGAATAACGTCGGGCTCTGAATTCGGTTTGCTGAAATTGATTGTCTTCAGCGTCGGAATCCTAATTTTAATCGCATCGTCATCCCTTTGCCCCGAAAAACTTCCCGCTACTTTCAAATTCGGATAGGCAACATGCGCGAGCGATGAGAGATTCGCCGCGAACGACCATTTGGTGGAAATCGATTGCGTTTTCTTTCTGCTTCTCGAAATTTCCACCAAACCATCGGCGCCGCCAGCCACCGAAAACTTTGACACCGGCTCCCCCAAAATGCTCCCGGCCAATCGAACCGCATCTTTAAGACTCGATATTGTCCATTGAAATCGGCCCGAATCCATGCCGTTCATGCTCCAGTCGGGGGGCCTCGATGTCCGAATATATCCAAACGGCATGGTCAGGTTCAGGCTTTGTAATCTTCCAGATTGATTAGGGAAGTCATAAAAACCCGTTGTTTCAACGCTGATTCTGCCTGTATGTAACAGTCTCCAGTCGCGGCTCATCAACGCAAGGAATTCCCCGCCCAAGTTTTCGCTTGTGAGGCCTAGACTCCAGTTTGCCTTTTCCCCGGGTACGTATGAAAGCTCAATTTTTCCGCCAATCTCTCCGACTAGATTTCGAAAAACAGGAGTAAAGCTCACAAATTTCACCCAAGGTGATATTTGCACAGGATCAAAGTGCGCAGATCCCTTATAGGAAAAACCAAGCCCATCTTTTCTATTCCTCGTCCCGGAGAGCGAAATTTTCAATTTCTTGTTCTTTAGCCTCGCTTTAATGGGATGCTCCATCAATTCGCCCAGCCAGACTTCAGCGGCGCTCAAATCCATGACATCGAGCGTCAACGAAAATTCATCCTTGCCTCTTTGATTCCACAAAACCACGCGGTTCAGATATGCCCTGACAAAGGGAAGCTTCAAATCCAGTGTTTGTATTTCAAAAGAACCTTTTGAGGCGAGATAGGAACCGCTCGATTGAAGTCCCAAAGATTCCAGGGAAACTTCGCGCCACTTTTCCTTTGAAATGAACTTGGTCCTCGCACCGAGTTTCTTTCCGACGATATCCGCCTTCCACCGGAAGGCGCCGTCCGGGGCCGAGGTCACCTGCAATTCACCGCTCACCCGGCCGGCGGCTTTTTGGACGTGGGTCTGCGGAGGAACCAAATCCACGAGGAGCGCAATCGGCAAAGAGGCGAAATGCGTTTTCGCGTCTACCCTGAAGGCCGAGGGATTTTTTCGATTTCGCGACACGGCGACGTTAAAACGGAGCTTCGCATCTCGGGGAACGGCTCCAAGCGATACCAACCCGAGTCTCTGCATGAAATCATTCGTAGATGAGAAGTCACTCACATCGACGGAAAACGCGGCTTCATCATTACCATCTACGTTCCATTTCGCGGGCTTTTGGAGTTTCGCCACGGCGAACGGCAACTTGATTTCTAGGGTGTTGATACTCGCGGATGCATTCTTCTCATCGAAGTTTCCTCTCGAATGAAGAACGGTTCTCCCCAACGTCAGGGCTTTCCATTGTTTTCTCTTGTCCATCCTCACGTTCGCGCCGAAGTCCCGGGTTTCCAAAGCCACATCCCACCCCACACGCTCGCCGGAAACAAAAACCACGCGCGCTTTTCCGCCCACTTTTCCCTTGATTTTCGAGACATGGTCAACAGGGGGAATGAATTCACCGAATTGAGCCAGGTCCACCGGATCGAAGCGGGAATCCACCTCTACTTGGACGAAGTCGTCCGATATCTTGCGAACCCGCTTCGCCGAGATGAGAACCCAGGCCTTCGCTCTTTCCTGGAACCCTCGTAGCGCGATGCCCGCGACTCGTGAAAGCCAGTCGCCCGTCTCACGCATATCACGGATGTTCGCTTCCAAATGAACTTCATCTTGCGCCGAGACGTTCCAGAACGAAGGTTTCGTCAATTTCGCATCCAGAAAAGGCGTTTCGACGAAGAGAGTTTCGATGTGCGCGGAACCATCGAACAGATTGAACCGGCCCTTCGTCTTCAGTTTCAATCTGGGCAACGTCAGCTTTCGCCATTTTGCTCGTTGATTCAGTTGAAAATCCGCGAGGATGTTTTGGCCGTTCAAATCGATATCCCAGGCACCCGGTTTTTCGGCGACATAGCCGAACTTCAAGTTCCCCGCGAAAATTCCTTTCCTGAAACGATAGCCCGGTATCATCGGCGCCACCACAGGCAGGAAAGACGAATCGAACAGGGGCATCTCGAACGACGCGCGATAACTCGGGCCTTTCATGTCGACGCGCGCATTGCCTTTCAATTCGATGAGTCGTTGCCCATCCGGTCTCCGGCATTTTCCGTCGAGAAAAACGTCCAGGGGCTTGCCCGGCGTTATTTTGTCGACTTCGATGTGAGCAAAAGAACATGAACCATCGAAAGCCGGCGCGGCGTCGCTGGCATCGAATCGTAATTCGGTTTTTGCGTCATAAAGGTCGAGTTCGTGAATGGTAAAACTGAATCCTGATTCAGAACCTTGCGGGACGCTCTCCGCCGCCTCCGCGGATTTGATGAATGAAAACGTATTTTCCGCACTCGTCGAAGCCGCTTTGCTTGCTCCCCGAATCAGGTTGTCGATGATGTCCTGGAAATTGAACCTGCCGTCTGCATCCCGATGCACGCGGGCGGAGGCGCTGTTGATGGTGAGTTGGAGAATGCTGATACGCTTGTAAATCAGGGTCGATGGATTGAGCAGTATTTCAACATCGTCGAATCGAACAAAGGGTGTATTGCTCTGTGCCTCGCCTTTTTCTGTTTGCCCGTCGATGACGATTCCACTCGCCTCGATCTTGAATAGTCCCAGTTCCAGCCGCTCGATGGATACTTTTCGGCCCAGGATTTTTTGTCCTTCCCTCTCCGCGATTCTGATTATCTCATCGGAGGAAAGAAAAATTTGCACGGCAATAATGGCCACAATGATGAAAACAAAAAATATACCAGCAATCCAAACTACCCATTTAAGGAATCGATACATAGGGGACTCATATAGGAAAACTAGAAAGCGGTTCACGGATCATAAGAGTTATTCAGATTTCACGCCACTGCCTGATGAGATATATTAACAAAATATGAAATTTTTATTTCTTCTAACATTTGCAACATAATTCTTCTCTATTCTCATAAAGCGCCTATATGAAGAAAAATAACGATAGCCTAAATGCAAATTCTAACCGCCTGAAATCAAATCAAGGCCGAGAAATTTTCTCTTGGTGCATGTACGACTTTGCAAACTCTGCTTTTCCAACACTAATCGTTACGGTTGCATATAGCGTCTATTTCAAGGAAATCGTAGCAGGCGGCGGCGGAAACGCAGACTTTCTATGGGGAGTATCACTCTCTATGGCCATGATTTTAAGTATAACCATTACCCCGCCGTTGAGCGCCATCGCTGACAGACGAGGCAACCGTAAGCGTTTCCTAATCCTTTATGCCTATATTTGCATATTGGCCACCGCCCTTCTGGCAAATGTAACCACTGGTATGATCTTTGTTGGAATGGCGCTTTTCATTATCGCCACTGCCGCATTCGAAAGCTCTCTCATATTTTACAACTCTTTTTTGCCCGATATCTCTAGCAGAAGAACTATTGGGAAAATTAGTGGTTGGGGCTGGGGACTTGGTTATGCGGGTGGGTTGCTTTGTCTTTTTTTGGTTAAACCTTTGTTGGTGGGAGGGTTTTCGCCAGAGAATCTTCCCTTGTTCCGAATGAGTTTCGTTGCAGTTGCCGGGTTTTATGGCCTATTCACGCTTCCGTTAATTTTTTGGCTTCACGAAACCAAAACCAAATCCATAAAACCAAGCAAAAATGGCGCTTGCGCTGAACTATGGAAAACGCTACAGGACACGAAAAAAACTCCGGGAGCACTCAGGTTCTTGTTGGCCTTTTTCCTCTACAACGACGGGATTGTTACCGTCATCTCTTTCAGTTCGATCTATGCAGTCTCTACACTGAACTTCACAATGGGCGAAGTATTAAGTCTATTTATAACGGTTCAAGTCTCGGCCGGCGTCGGCGCATTTGCGCTTGGATATCTGACAGATGCTTGGGGACCACGGAAAACGATTCTACTGACTCTGGCGAATTGGTGCGTTGTCGTCATTGTGGCCTATTTTACTGACACAAAATATGTCTTCTTTGGCGTCTCATTATTGGCGGGGCTTTCCCTCGGTTCCAGCCAATCAGCAAGCCGGGTGCTGATGGCGGCCTACATTCCCGAAAATAGATCTGCTCAATCATTTTCGTTTTATGGCATTTGCGGCAAAATGAGTTCGGTTCTCGGCCCACTTGTTTTCGGGGGAGTTTCTGCGCTTACGGGAGAGCAAAGGTCGGCAATATTATCCGTACTCGTTTTTTTTCTGGCAGGAGGCGTCTTGCTATGGCGAACGGCTGAACCCGGAAAATTAGACTCATCAAGCCGGGAGACATGATATATTCGCCCGCACCGGGCGAAAGCGCCACATGATGATTTCACCACTTATCACAGCTATTTCGCGGAGTCGACTTGGATTTTCGAGAGCAGATTTACCAAAGACTAATGTTTCATCTTGGTGATGTTGATGTTTCGAGAGAAACCGTTGATGCCTTCACGTCCGATATCGTTCACATTATTGACCGCATTACGCAAGACAGAATATACGAGGCTAGTTTGCGCCAAATTCTTCAGCGTTACGCCAATGAGTGGGCAGAGCAATCCTCTCGTAGAATTCTAGACTCCCAAAATGATGAGGCAACGGAAATTGTCTACGAAATGATTGACCGCCAAGCCAGAAACCGCGCCATCCGCGCACTCAGGAAAGTCTTGCTCGACACGCTACAAAATCAAAAAAAACCATTGGATGATCTAGATTTTTTTGACGAAATCGAATGATTCCCAAGATAGAGGTTCGCCCATGCCAGAAAAAAATTAGCAGCAGAAATCGCAAAACGCAGAGGACGCAGATACCCAGCCCATGAATTCATTGCTGAAAGATTTCCCGACTACATGGAAGCGCTTTTACATCTCGATGAGATCATTCGTGCAAAAGAAAGGAGATTCGATGAAACAATGCATGAACTATTTCATATTTTAGCTCTTGCAGTTGAGGGTTCGAACCCGCATAACCAGCCACATCTCAAGCAACATCTGAAAAAAGGCCTCAAGCTAGGCTTGCACCCAGAGGAAATCGGAGAGGCACTGATGGTCTGCGTGAACCCAGCGGGCTCCAAGGTGCTAACCTATGGTGTCACCTGCATGCTCGAAGCAATGGATGAACTCAAAGACGAGGGGTGGACATACCCCGATTAACCAACAGGTCACCAAGACTTCATGATGGCGATACTCACGCTTCTGCTCGAATCGCCTCCTCACGCAAAGGGGAATATATACCGATATACGTAATGGGTGTTGGCGCATCCAGCCGATGCGGCACTCCCTTGGGTATGTGGACCACCTGACCCGCTTTGACTTTGCGCGTCTCACCGGCAACTGTAAATGTAGCTTCGCCTTTCATGAGATATACGAGTTGCTCCACATCATGACTATGGTCCTGCTCCGTTCCTCCCTCCCTTTCGATATACAACATCATGACATTCTCACCGACCACGAGCCTTCGCTCTCTGCCTGGCATCTTTTGCGGCTCAATTTCCGCCAGATCATAGAAATATTGCATTGGCCTGCTCCTCTTGGTTTTCGTTTCGAATATATTTTCCAATTGTTGACTGTTCAAGTATCGATCGCAAGGTCATCACAAGATCCGCCTTGCAATCACACACCCATCATCTCTAGAATCCTCCTCTGCTGCGTTGGACCCTCCGTAGTTTGAAAAAGGATAAACTCTTCATGAACGCTGACATCCGAGTTCGTTTTGCTCCATCTAACACAGGCCACCTCCATATCGGCGGTGCGCGCACCGCGTTATTTAATTGGTTCTTTGCGAAACATCACGCAGGCACAGCTATTTTGAGAATCGAAGATACCGACCGACAACGCTCTACGGAAGAATACTACGACGCAATCCTGGAGGCCTTCGATTGGCTGGGTCTGAAATGGGACGAAGGTCCATATCGGCAATCCCAGCGTATGGGTTTGTACCATGATGCCGCCAACAAGCTTTTATCCTCCGGCGCCGCTTATCGCTGCACGTGTACGCCAGAGGAAGTGAACGACATGCGCGAGCGGGCTCGCGCCGAGGGAAAAACACCAAAATATGACGGCACCTGTCGAGATCGATACGACAAGGACCCGAACGCCCCTTTCTGTCTCCGTCTCCGAGTACCTGATACCGGGGAGACGACTGTAACCGACCTTCTTGCCGGAGACGTCGTATTCGACAACTCGCAGTTGGACGATATGGTTATCGTTCGCACCGACGGGACGCCTACATACAATTTTTGCGTAGCCATCGATGATATCGACATGAGAATCACTCATGTTATACGCGGCAACGACCATCTCTCAAATACACCCAAGCAAATCCTTGTCTATCAAGCCCTGAATGAAACAACGCCAAAATTTACACACATATCGATGATATTAGGCCCTGACAAGAAAAGACTATCTAAGCGCCATGGCGCAGATTCAGTATTGGAATATAAGAATCGGGGGTTTCTCCCTGAAGCGTTGATCAACTATCTCGTGCGGCTCGGATGGAGCCATGGAGATCAAGAGATATTCTCCAAAGAAGAGATAATTGAAAAATTTTCTTTAGCGAATTTGAACAGGTCCGCCGCGATCTTCAATCCGGAAAAATTATTATGGCTGAATCAGGAGTATATCAAATCTGCCGATAGTGATTTCCTCGTCGAATCGCTCGATACGGGCCTAAAAAAGCGAGGCTTATCACCAGATCTACTGACACACCAAACACGCAAAGGCATTGTGGATGAACTCAGAACGCGCTCGAGAACTTTAACGGACATAACTGAGGGTGCTCGTTTTTTCTTTGAAAATGAAGTAGAGTTGGACGAGAAGGCCGCTTCGAAATTCTTGAATCCAGAGAACTCGGGTTTAATACTGAAAATGCGGGATGAATTAACTAAAATCGATACGTTTTCAACCGAAAACATCAAAGCAGCATTTCATCACGTCATGGAAGAAGAGGCCGTAAAACTCGGCAAGCTGGCCCAACCCGTACGCGTCGCCATTACGGGCGGAACTATCAGTCCCGGCATTTTTGAAACGCTCAATCTTCTCGGCAAAGACAGAACCATCCATCGACTCGACACTGCGTTGGACAAAATCAATCAAAAGTAATTTCGCCATCGTCCTTGACGAATAAAAGCTCCATACATATAAACATCTAGGTCTTTTTGGGGGATCGTCTAGCGGCAGGACACCAGACTCTGGATCTGGGTACGGAGGTTCGAATCCTCCTCCCCCAGCCACTTAATTCTTACGAGTTTATAGCAGGCGTACGGGAATTCGTAGTTTTCTCTAATTCTTTACGGAGGGAGATGAGAATGGCTTTAAGAATCAATGATGAAGCTCCGGATTTTTCTGCGGACACAACCCAAGGCCCCGTCAATTTTCATGAATGGATTGGCGAGGGTTGGGCTATCATATTTTCACATCCCAAAGACTTTACACCAGTCTGCACCACTGAACTCGGGACCATGGCCGGACTCAAGTCAGAATTCGACAAAAGAAATTGCAAGGTGATCGGCATCAGCGTCGACGGGGTTTCCGATCATGAAAAATGGTCCAAGGACATTGAAAGATCTCAAGGGCATGCCGTGAATTATCCTTTGATTGGCGACCCCGAACTTAAAGTTGTAAAAGCCTATGATATGCTCCCGGCTGATGAGGGCGACACGTCGGAGGGTCGGACGGCCGCTCACAACGCGACAGCTCGTTCTGTGTTCGTTATCGGGCCAGACAAAAGGATCAAGGCGACTCTCACCTACCCGATGAGCACCGGCCGGAATTTCAGCGAAATCCTGAGGTTGCTGGACTCCTGCCAACTGACAGCAAGTGAACAAGTAGCGACTCCGGCGAACTGGCAACAGGGTGATGATGTGATTATCCTACCGGCTGTTTCGGATGAGGAAGCAAAGAAGAAATATCCAGATGGTTGGGAGTCGCCGCTTCCATATATTCGAGTCGTAAAACAACCATAAATATAGACTTCGCATCTGCCGATGGTCACTACCAAAAAGGTACCCTACTGGCTTCTACTGAGAGAAAGAAAGAGCCGCGGCTGACGCTAGCCGCGGCTCTTTATGTTTTCCAATTTAAGGGCTAGTTTTTCCAACCCTCGGCTGCGATGGCCTCTTTCACCATGCTTAGATCCATGCCTTCCTTGCGAAGATCGACCACGCGCTTCGCTTTGCGTTTTTCCAGAAGAACCTTGCCCATGTGATCAAACCATTTGTAATCCGTCTCTGATGGGAGAAGACCAAAAGTCAGATCGTTCACAGAGGCTTTCACTATTTTAAGCTTGATTTTTGAGCCTTTCGATTGCAAGTGGTTCAGGTATACACGCGCAAACTTATCGCGATTATCTCTGTGCAATTTCATACCACGAATGAACCCTCTCAAAAACTTCGTATACACATCTCTGTTTTTCTTCAGGGTTTTTCCATTGGCCATCAAAATCCACAGGTTGTTAGCATATTTGCAAAAAGTTTCCACTATGCGGGCATATCCCCGGTCGATGGCAATCGCGGCTTGCGGGTTATTCAAAGCTATCATATCCACCGTCCGGGATTTGAGCGCCGCCATTCGCGTATCGTTGTTCATGTTCACGGTTGTGAAGTCTTTCTCGGCTAAGCCATATTTCGGCAGGATGAAGGTTGTCAGCGTGAAATATGTACCCGTAGCTTTACCTACTCCAAGTCTTTTGCCCTTCAAGTCATGCAAGGTTTTAACAGGTGAATTTGGAGACGTTAGAATTTTATTTGCTTTGCACCAATAATTTCCATTTCCGATTCCAGGAGCATTCGCTCTTTTTGCTATAGCTGAATAAAAAGCACGGTCGGCAGCGCCACCAATATCAAG
The DNA here is from genome assembly GCA_965218735.1 of bacterium. Classification (GTDB taxonomy): domain Bacteria; phylum UBA8248; class UBA8248; order UBA8248; family UBA8248; genus Bin107. The sequence continues at coordinate 727,990 of CBDCMA010000008.1, forward strand.
AGAGTTCGCCAGAATCGCCTGGCGCATCAATTTGCCCTGCGGGAATTGTTTAATGGTATATTTTCCCTTGCCGATGGTCTGATTATAGTAGCCCATCTTATGAGCAACGATGGTGACCGCTCCCATAACAGAGCGATGGTGGCCGATGCGGAACGGCGCTGCACTGGCGGAAAATGCAGTCAACACAACTCCTGTAATGGCCATGGCGACAACAAAACACATACCTCTCCGATTCATTAGAAAATCCTCCTTGAGATTCATAAGCCCTAATGCATCTACAGATAACAGAGCGGGGAACCCACTATATGGAGACAAATCTCAAAAGTAAAATTCTCCATGTATGAGTAAACGTTATCATACTTTGAAATACCCTTGCACCCTATTTCATTTCGTTCGGAATATTCGCTGATTCATGTTGAACACAGAAAACTTATTCATGTCCCTCAACCTCTCAATGAGAGGCAATGGGTTCAGGCTCATGCTCAGGTGCTTGTCTTTGCAACGACAAAGCCAAAACGAAACCTACCATCAAAACAATCGGAATCACCCAAAAAGCATTCAGCATCCCGATTCTCTCACCAAGCAAAGAAATGGGAATTGCCGTTAACCCGGCCAATATCCATCCCCCACCGAGCATCAATGAACTTGCGAACCCCCGGTGATCCGGCAAATAATCTTGAGCCAAGGCAACGGATACACCCATCGGCACGAAAACCCCTGCACCAATGATTGCAAGAGATATATAGGACCACTCCAAAGGCGAGAATTGAAACGCCAACATACCGACCAAAGCACATCCGACACCGATAGTAATCACCTTGGGCTTCCCATGCCTATCACCCATAATGCCCCCGAGCATTACGCCGATGGCTCCCGAGAAAAAAATAACCGAGTTGGCGATGCCGCCTTGCCAAAGCCCTAAACCTTTTTCAACGAAAATCGTGGGCAAAAACCCCCCTAAATTCGCCAAGGTTGTTCCCCGTACAACGGCGATGCCGAAAAGGAGAAGAATGGGCCCACGGACATGTCTAAGCGCCGTTATCAAGCCCTCTGGCTCAGGTCTATTTTCATCTTTTTTCTTTCTCTGGGGAGGAGCAGGCATGCCCAGTTTCACCCCCACCATGGCAACCAGCGCCACGATTATAAATACCCACAAATGCTCCATACCCATGGTTTCTGCTATAAAAATGGCGATTAACGGACCAATTGCAAACCCCAGTCTTCCTCCCGTCACGAACAAGCTGACAATAAAACCGGCATGCTCAGAACTCAGCCTGCCCGCACGCGCGGCCATATCCGGATGACACAGGCCAAAAAGGATACCACCCATAATTAATGCAGCGGCCAAGCCATATACGCTCGTCACCCATCCAATTGCCGTAAAAGCAACGGAACTTCCAATCAGGCCTACGGCGAGCCAGGGCAGCCAAGGCCACCTGTCGATAACGACACCGGTGATGGGTTGTGTGATAGAGCCGCTTACTGCCTGGAATGAAATCAAAAATCCGATTGTCGTGATGCTGAGGTCCAATTTTTCTTTTAACAATGGGACAAGGGCCGCAAAGAAATTCGCCTGGCTATCAACCACAAAATGCGCAAAGAATATAAAACCTGTTCCAGCCCAAGGTAAAGTATAAAAAGACGGCTTTGTCGAATTCGCAGGATTTTTCTTCAAGTTTACCTCGGGGCTAGGGCCTTTAGTGTGCGCTCGACTGCTTCTTGATAACTTTCACCCACTAACACGGGGTCTATCATCAAAGCCGACATGTCTACTCCAGCATCTCGAAAGGCGGCCATGCGTTCCCTACACCTCGCCGGCGGACCGACAAGGCAGAATTCATCAATGATGGCGTCGGTAATCCCATCTCTCAAACCCTTCTGATCACTGTTCTCGAAGGCTATTTTTATACATTCCGCCTCTTGCTCATAACCACTTTCCCGAATCGAATGGTTGTATGCGGGAAGCCCTAGCCAATATGTCAAGGTTTGACGGGCGGCTTCTCTGGCTAAAATGAGATCGTCACACAAAAAAGTGTGTATCCCAAAGTCAATCTCGATGTCCCGAGGATTTCTACCCGCTCGTTTCGCGCCTGCGCCTCTCGCTTCCAAATAAGCGTCCATTCTTGATAGGGGAACCATGTACGGCAACAATCCATCGGCAATTTCTCCACCAAGTGCTGTCATCTTGGGTCCAACAGCCGCTATGTATACCCGAACCGGGTGCTTTGAACGTCTGAATTTCAACTCTTCTCCCTGATAAGTCTGGACAGGCAGGGGATATACAGGCTCACCCTCTAATACACCTTTAACCTCACCAATATAGGTACGCATATCCTCAAGAGGGTTTCCCGGCTCTATCCCCATCGCCCTGATTCGGGGCGGATGCCCAAGCCCAAGGCCCAAAATATAGCGCCCGCCAGAGATTTCACTAATCGCCACCGCACCTTGAGCAGCCATAGAAGCATGGCGCAAATAAATGATGGCGACCGAACTACCAATCTCAATCTTGGATGTATATGTCGCCATAAGTTGATTGATAGCCAAGGTATCTGTGAGGGATTCTGTAGTATAAACGCGCTCATACCCTAATTCTTCACCAAGCCTTGCAACCTCCCCCATCCCGTTGAATGAAATGTCTGTGAACGTAAGAAGCCAAAACCCGAGGCGGTGCGTCATATCAACCCTTTCCCGAAAACCAAACTCTCCACCATGATTATTGGCACAATCGGCCCCCATCAATCAGAATCACTGTCCCATTCATATATGATGCTTCATCGGAGGCCATAAAAACAGCGCAATGGGCAATTTCTTCCGGAGTAGCAAAACGCCCCAGCGGTATGTTGCTCATCAGCCATTCTCGTCGGCTCGCATCCGTTTCCACACGATGCTTTGTCCCCTCACTCAGAGTCGTTCCCGGGGCTATGGCATTCACCCGAATGCCTTTAGGTCCGAGTTCGGCCGCATGTGCTTTTGTCATCAAGTGCATGGCCCCTTTCGTCGCGCAATAGAGAGAATTGTTAGGCACTCCAGCTTCACCAGATGTAGAGCCGATATTGATAATCTGGCCCCCGGACCTGGGGATCATATGCTCGGCCGCCAATCCACTCAGAATAAACGAAGCCATCGCATTGACTTGAAACAGTGAAACCACCTCTTCGTGCGTCACCTCCTCCACAGGCTTGTTACAACGGATTCCAGCGCAATTAACTAAAATATCGAGATCGCCCAAATGCGTCAGAGCGCGACTCATCATAGGAGCCACATTCGCCAGGTTCGACAGGTCAACCCCCTCGCCAGCAACCGACATGCCTTGTGCCTTGCAATATTCGAGTGTTGACTCCAAAGCGCCTATGTTTCTGCCACCTGCCAGATATAGTGAGCAACCCTCCTCAGCAAAACGCCTTGCAATGGCGGAGCCTATTCCCACCGAGGCTCCCGTGATGAATGCTTTCTTTCCTCGTAATCGCATATCGAATTCTTCCTTTACTTTAGCGGAGGCTCTTCTCCTTCCGGCACTTGTAGTTCAAATGCGTTGAGCGTCATGGAGACTGTCGTGTAATGTCCGATGAGACCGATTAGCTCCACCAATCCACGTTCCCCGAAATGCTCGAACATATTTCGATAAACTTCATCACTCACAGAGTGATTTTCATGTAATGCCGTACAAAAGTCATAGATTGCCTCCTCATCGGCGGCCATTTCAGCCGGTCGCCTGTTCTCCTGAACCGCCTTGATTATTTCGGGAGATAATCCCCCCTTCCTCGCCAAAGGCGCATGGGCGTACCATTCATATTGCGAACGCCAGAAACGGGCCGTAATCAAAATTGCAAACTCGCTCAACCTGGGTTCAAACAGGGTCTCATAGCGCAGATAACGCCCTGTTTCTTCTAATTTTTCGAGATAAGCCGGACTTTTGAGCCATGCCAGAAACGGGCCTCGCACGCCTCCTCTGGGGCCAGAGGCAATTTTCTCATAGAGTTTTCTTTGCGCATCCGTCATCTGTTCTATCGGCGTTTCTATCAAACGGGTCATCGTTATCCATTCTCCTATTCCTTGGGTGTGCATGCGTAGTGGCCTTTCACCTGCTACATAAGAATTCCGTAGGTTGCAAGGCGGTGCTTAGTTTGATAATCAATTAATAAGGCTGCGGTCGGCGCGGCCAAATTGGTTTTCTGGAAATGTACTTGAGTGAAAGGCCCCCACCTGATTCATCTCTACCCATTTCCAACATATGCGGGAGACGCGCAAGTGCCAGAAGGAACTGTAAAGTGGTTCAATGACGCAAAGGGCTATGGTTTCATTTCACAAACGGATGGTGACGATGTTTTCGTTCACTTCTCCGCCATCCAGGGAGACGGCTTCAAAACACTGGAAGAAGGCCAAAACGTCAACTTCGAAATTGTCCAAGGCCCGAAAGGGCTTCAGGCGGCCAATGTCACGAAGGGGAGCGATTCCGAATAACAACCCTCCCCATTACAGAGAAAACCCAAGACGACGGCTCACCCGAGCCGTCGTTTTTTTTGCCCGCCGATATCCCCCCTCGCTGCTTGCGGGAGGGTGAAGCCTCCATGCTATAACCCCATCTGTAAGGCCATCCAACAGATCGATAAAACAGAAAGGCACTTCATGCGTGACGTTATTGTCATCGGTGGCGGCATCATGGGTCTCCTGGTAGCGAGAGAACTGCGCAAGGCGGGCAGAAATGTCGCCATCATCGAAAAAGGCCGGCCGGGCGCAGGAACCACCTGGGCGTCTGCGGGCATCGTCTCCGCCCACGGCACGAGCGGCTCCGCCGACATCGCGGGTATTCCGGGCCTCATGCTCCGAACCGCCTCTTATGAAGAATGGCCCCTTATCGCAGAAGCCATTCTCGAGGAAAGCGGAACGGATATCGAATACCGCCTCACGGGCGTTCTGCTGATCGCCCTGGATGAGGAGGAAGCCGAAGGCATTCAGGAAAAAGCCCGCGCGCGCGAGTGGGGCGAGGCCGAGTGGATGGCGCCCGACGTGCTGAGGAGCGAAGAGCCCTGTCTCTCCGGTGAGCTTGCGGGGGCGCTGCTCGTGGCGGGAGGAAACCTGGAAGTCAGGAAGCTGGGGCCCGCCATCGAGCTGTCCTGCCGGCGCCTCGGGGTGGAGATCATCACCGGGCGCGTGGTGGAAGAAGTCCTGAGCGATGGCGGAAAAGTCACCGGCGTTCGCACGGACGAGGGAATCCACGAAGCGCCCGCCGTCTTCATCTGCGCGGGGATAGGCAGCCGCAGCCTGCCCGGGAGCGCCCCGCGAGCGCCCATCACGCCCCAGCGCGGGCAGATGCTCTCCATGGACGCCCGCGCGCTGGACTTGAAGCGCGTGGTGCTGACGGTGAACGACCCCTATCTCGTACCCCGCGCCGATGGCCGCGTCATACTGGGCGCGACGAGAGAATTCGCCGGCGAGGACCCGAGGCTCACCGTGGGCGGCCTCTCCTGGCTGCTGACGGAAGGCGCGCGCATCTCCCCGGCGATCGCTTCGTGCGCCATCGAGGAGACCTGGAGCGGCTTCAGGCCCACCTCGTCCGACTATCTGCCCCTCATCGGCCAGGGCGCTATCGAGGGCCTCTACTTCTGCACCGGGCACGGGCCGTCCGGCATCGGGCCCGCGCCCGCGAGCGTGCGCCTGGCGACGGCGCTCTACCTGGGCGACGCCCCCTCGCTCGACCCGGCGCCCTATGACCCCATGCGCTTTGCGTAGCAAATGCGGGTAAATGCGGGGTTCAGAAAAAGTTTTTATTTTCGATAAATTTCGATAAAATATTGCTTTCATACTTAAAATATGTCTTATAAATAACTGAAATATAATACATTATAAATGTAATTTTGCTCTCATACTTTTTCGGAAATTTATCGATATTTATCGTATTATTCGGAATCTAGTCCGTTTCCATCGGCCGTAAAATCTCCTTACTCTGTTGATATTATTATGAATATTCATTTTTTGGAATCCCGTTCGAAATCCGCCTTCTAAAATTTGTAATCAAAGCGAAAGCGGATTGATTATAACTCCTGCGCAAAACGGTGCGTCCGTGTCGGACAATCGTGGGTAATCGATGGGGTGGACGAACCATTCCGGCAGTATCACTCTGTGGCAGGATGGCGTCGCTTACCGCCCTGCAAGAGGAACGACCATGGGACAAGTGAGCATCATCGGCATCGATCTGGCGAAACAAGGCTTTCAACTCCGCGGTGCGCGCCCGGACGGATCGGTCGCGTTCCGCAAGAAGCTGACCCGGGGGAAGGTGCCGGGCTTTCTGGCGTCTCCGCCGTGGCTCCTGCACCCGTGCGGTGGGTAGTTTTGAACTACTGAATCTTATTAAGGACTTAACCTGGAATCCTATTCGGCAAGCGATAGCTCGTACTCCGTCCACGACCGGGATTCTGGATAAAAATCTCGAGGGCCTTTAAATCCTGAATATCCCGAAGCGCCGTATCTGTAGAGCACTTCGCCAGTTTGGCGTATTTCGAAGTATGCATATGTCCTTCGAAGTCATCCTCGAGCATGCGATGAACAATCAGGCGCTGGCGTTCGTTGACAGGCTGCTGGTTCATCTTCCCCCATAGTTGCGCCTTGAACAGAACGTTACGTAGCGTATCTTCAGCACTGCTAATTGCGCGGCCAAGGCAATCGAGAAACCATTCAAGCCAGCCTGTTATCTCTGGTGTGCCGCGTTGTTGTTTTTCCAGTTGAGCGTAATAATCTTTGCGCTCGAATTCAATTTGCGTTGAAAGGCTGTAGAAACGATCCGCCATGCCGTCAGAACGCGCCAAAGCCATATCAGCTATGGCTCTCGCAATGCGGCCGTTGCCATCTTCGAATGGATGGATCGTGATGAACCACAGATGAGAAATGCCGGCTCTCAGAACGGGATCCACATTACTTTTATCCTCGAACCATTCCAGAAACGACCCCATCTCGTGCTCGAGCCGATCCGCATTCGGCGCTTCATAATGAACCTTTTCACGTCCAACGGGACCTGAAACAACTTGCATGGGACCAGCTGCGGCAGTGCGCCAATCACCAGTTGTAATACGACGCATCCCGCTCCGGCCTGCGGGAAACAACGCAGCATGCCAATCCAATAAACGCTCTTTTGTCAAGGGCTTGGGAAATTGCTGTGTTGCATCCAGCATCATGTCAACGATGCCCTCGACATCACGGCTTGCTGGAGCAAGCCCGGCAACATCGATGCCCAAGCGTCGGGCAATGGATGAACGCACCTCTTGAGGATTCAGATTTTCTCCCTCGATGGCCGATGACTTAACCACATCATTCGTCAGCATGCCGAGGCTTGCCTCACGCTTGAGTTCAAAACCCAATCCTCCCATCCTGCCGAGCAGACGACCCTGACTATGCCGAACCTCGGCAAGCTTTGAAGCGAGTTTTCCGGCGTCCCAAATGAAATCCGGCCAGTTATTATCTTCGTGTATCCACATATCAATCACCGCATTGTTTGCAGTGATTATGCCCTTTATTCACTGCATAAGCAAGTAAAATAATCGCACGAAATACGGTGAATAATACTGCTATTCACCGCATGGCATTAGTACCTGGATATATCGAGCCGTTTTCATCGGCAGTGAATTCCCGCTATCATATTGAAATTATTGAGAAGAGTTACTATCAGATCTGGTGTATGGGCCGAATTGAAGAAGGCGGCGCATCCTGCTGAAATGGGGTTGTCAAAAGCCCGGTCATTCAGCATACAGGAGATGCGCCACCATGAAAGAAGATACGACGATTCCCTTCAGGAATCCAGCCTATCGGGACGAGTTGAGCGAACTGTTGCGCGATGGCGCGCAACGAATCATCCGCCAGGCGGTGGAAGCGGAGTTGGAGGTCTTTCTGGAAGGGTATGCGGCCGATCATGACGTGCAAGGTCGACGCGCGGTGGTCCGCAACGGTTACCTGCCGTCGCGGGAGGTGTTGACGGGGGTCGGCCCGGTCCGTGTCCAGGTTCCGCGGACGCGGGACAGGTCGGGCTCGGGCCGGTGCTTCCGCTCGGAGCTTTTGCCGCCGTATCTGAAGAAGGCGAGGCGGGTGGAGGCGGTGTTGCCGTGGCTGTATTTGAAGGGGATATCGACGAACGATTTCGATGAGGCGCTCACGGCGCTGTTCGGCGAATCGGTGAAGGGTTTGTCTCCAGCGACGATCACGCGGCTCAAGGGCGTTTGGGAGCGCGAGTACGCCGGGTGGCGCGAGCGCGACTGGGGTGGCGAGGAGTTGTGTATTTGTGGGCGGACGGGATATACGTGAACGTGCGCAGCGGGGAGCGGCGCTGTCTGCTGGTGGTGGGCTGCGACGCGCGTGGCCGCAAGCGATTCCTGGCCCTGGAAGCGGGGTTCCGGGAATCGAAGGAGAGTTGGAAGGCGGTTCTGTTGAGCCTGCGGGACCGGGGCGTGAAGGCGGCGAAGCTGGCGGTGGGCGCCGGGGGGCTGGGGTTCTGGTCGGCCCTGGCCGAGGTGTATCCCCAGACCCGGGCGCAGCGTTGCCGGGTGCACAAGACGGCGAACGTGCTCGACAAGCTGCCCAAACGCATTCATGGAGAAGCGAAGTCGATGCTGCATGAGATATGGCGGGCCGACACCCGGGCGAGCGCGAAGGAGGCGCTCACACGCTTCCTCGCCACCTGGGAGGCGAAGTATTCCAGGGTCGCCGACAGCCTGGAAAGGGACCGTGAATCTTCTCCTCGCCTTCTACGACTTCCCGGCGGCGCACTGGGGGCATCTGCGGACGACCAACCCCATCGAGTCGATCTTCGCCACCATCCGGCTGCGAACGGCGAAGACCAGGAACTGCCTGAGCGAGAAGACGGCGCTGAGCCTCGTGCATCAGCTCGCCATGAGCGCCCAGAAGCGATGGCGCCGCCTACGCGGCTTCCGACATCTGGCCGACGTGCTCGCCGACGTGAGGTTCATCGATGGGGTGGACGAAAGAGAAACGGGCGGGAGGGCCGCTGGATTCACGACGGCCATACACCAGATTTGACTGTAACTCTGTTTGGTATATAATTTCCCTTACTTTTTATAGTAATAGATTGGGGGCTGTCCTAGCTAAGTACGTTTCTGTCTCAAAATGATCCATGTCTTCAATTGGTTAAGCAGTTCTCGGTGATCACCTCCGTTGAACCGCCATTCGCACTCCTTCAGGAACAGGTGAAAGCTCTGTTTCGGGACGCCATTGAAGCGCCGTAAATGCCGCTTCGCCTGGTTCCAGAAGTTCTCGATCCCGTTGATATGGCTCCGCTCATCGACGAACCGCTCCGAGTGATTGATCCGAACATGGTGGAAGTCCGAAACGTCCCGGGCATCATAGCTCGAAAAACCGTCCGTATAGACGATGCTGTCAGGCCGGATCATACGCTCCATAATCGGCATCAACGTGGCAGTCCGGGCATTGGGGATCATCGCCGTGTAGACCTTCCCACCTCGCTTCAAAAGCCCGAAAACCGGGACTTTTCCGCCAGCGCCTCGACCCCGCTTGCCTTTGCGGCGGCCGCCAAAATAACTCTCATCAACCTCGATCTCTCCGGCAAAAGGCGAGGCCTTCTCCATTGCCTCGGCAATCACCTTGCGAAGCCGAGTATAAAATGAGACCGCCGTGTTCCGGTGGACGCCAACCAGTTCGGCTGCCGCCCGAGCCGTCGTACCGGCAACGAAGTGCTCAATCAGACGACCGCGCTTCCAATCACTGAGCCGGCTTTTCCTCTCGTACATCACGCCATCCTAGACTAAACAAGCCGCTTAGCTAGGACAGCCCCATGGGGAAAAGCCGCCCTTCGGTTGGGGTTTCGAAAGGAGGAGGCGCCTAGCATGGCGTCTTCTGCTAAACTTGGGGAGATCAATACGGGAAACACAGCCGGAATTGTAAGCGCTCGGTGCGGAATCAGGGCAGGAGCCCCGGTTGCCGCATAATTCCGGTTCATTTCGGTTCAAGCCGTTAAGAAGGTTTGCCCTCCGAGAACCGGCGAGATATTCGCCCTTGAGAAAACTTCCTTCGAGGCCGAGGAGGGAGAGTTTGTTTCTCTCGTCGGTCCCAGCGGTTGCGGGAAAAGCACCTTCCTTCTCATCATCAGCGGAATTCTGCCCGCGTCCGCCGGTCAGGTGTTCATCAAAAGTCGGAAGCTCGAAGATCCCTACACAGACCTTGGATTCGTTTTTCAGCGCGACATTCTCCTGGACTGGCGAACGGTGTTGGAGAATGTGATGCCTATCAAGCGGGTGGGATATCGAGCTTTATGCGCCTTTGGTTCGTAGACATAGATCGCCCGAACGATCGCCGCCCCCATTCCCCCGAGCTCTCGACCGCTGCGGCGACGCCTCGTGGCGTCAGATCTCGTAGCCCTGTTCGCCGTGCACCGCGAGATCCAGACCCTTGACCTCTTGTTCCTCGTCGACGCGCAGGCCCACGAGAACGCTGACGATCTTAAGGATGATGAAGGTCAGCACCACAGCCCAGACGCCCGTGGCCACCACGCCCAGAATCTGAACCCCGAGCGCCTTGCCGAGCGTCATGCCCTCGGCCAGGCCGAGACCGCCGAGGCCTTTGGCAACGAAGATCGCGGTCAGAATCATGCCCCATGCACCGCCCACACCGTGCACAGCGAGGACATCGAGGGAGTCGTCGATCTTGAACTTCTTCCGGATCAGCACCTTCTCCTGGACCGCCCAGGAGCAGATGAGACCGGCGGTGAAGCCGATGACGAGGGCTCCGATCGGCCCCACGAAACCGGATGCCGGCGTGATCGTTGCCAAGCCCGCGATGGCGCCGGTGACGATGCCGATGAGGGTGGGCTTTCCGAACTTGATCCAATCGGTGAACATCCACGTCAGCGAGGCCGTAGCGGCCGCGATGTGGGTCACCGTCATCGCCATGCCCGCGTTGGCGTTGGCGGCCAGGGCGCTGCCGGCGTTGAAACCGAACCAGCCGACCCACAGCATGGCCGCGCCGGTCATCGTCATGCCCGAGTTGTGGGGGGGGCTGACGTCTGTCGGAAAGCCCTTGCGGTGGCCGAGCAGGAGCGCAACAACGATCGCCGACACGCCGGCGCTCACGTGCACGACGAGGCCGCCGGCGAAGTCCATTATCCCAAGTTTGGCGAGCCAGCCGCCGCCCCACACCCAGTGGGTGATGGGTGCGTACACGACGAGGATCCACAGGGCGGTGAAAAGGAACATGGCGGAAAATTTCATCCGCTCGGGATAGGCGCCGACGATGAGCGCCGGCGTGATGATCGCGAAGGTCATCTGGAACATGAAGAAGACGGTCTCGGGGATGTCGCCGCTCAGGCTGTTGAGACCAACGCCGGCGAGAAACGCCTTGTCGAGACCGCCGATCCACGGGTTCGCAAAGCCGCCGTCGCCGAATGCGAGGCTGTAACCTACGGCGAGCCACAGGATCGAGGCCAGGCAGCAGATGGTAAAACAGTGCATCAGAACCGACACCACGTTCTGGGCACGTACGAGGCCGCCATAAAACAGCGCCAGACCGGGGATGGTCATGAACAGGACCAGCGCCGTCGAGGTGAGCAGCCACGCGGTGTTGCCCTCGCTGAGCGACGACGAGCCCTGGGCCACGGCCTGTGACGGCAACAGCAGTGCGCCGAGCGTTGCGGCGAGCAGCCCCCAGAAGACGACTTTCAGTTGTGTTTTCGGCATGTCATTTCCCCCCACTTGCGCTTTACGGCCCAAGGCTCTTACCCTGTATTTCCCATTTAATGATCATTTCCAAAGGAATTCAAACAAATTTCTTTCGTAAAATCAACCCATTGACCTCCCCATGCCATCCTCTCGCGGGGGCGTCCTATGATAAAATTAGGATTTATGTAGCAAAATCCGCAAGGGGCATTGAATTACGAGGTAAAATGCATATATAATAGAGGCTGTCCTAGCTAAGTACGTTTCTGTCTCAAAATGATCCATGTCTTCAATTGGTTAAGCAGTTCTCGGTGATCACCTCCGTTGAACCGCCATTCGCACTCCTTCAGGAACAGGTGAAAGCTCTGTTTCGGGACGCCATTGAAGCGCCGTAAATGCCGCTTCGCCTGGTTCCAGAAGTTCTCGATCCCGTTGATATGGCTCCGCTCATCGACGAACCGCTCCGAGTGATTGATCCGAACATGGTGGAAGTCCGAAACGTCCCGGGCATCATAGCTCGAAAAACCGTCCGTATAGACGATGCTGTCAGGCCGGATCATACGCTCCATAATCGGCATCAACGTGGCAGTCCGGGCATTGGGGATCATCGCCGTGTAGACCTTCCCACCTCGCTTCAAAAGCCCGAAAACCGGGACTTTTCCGCCAGCGCCTCGACCCCGCTTGCCTTTGCGGCGGCCGCCAAAATAACTCTCATCAACCTCGATCTCTCCGGCAAAAGGCGAGGCCTTCTCCATTGCCTCGGCAATCACCTTGCGAAGCCGAGTATAAAATGAGACCGCCGTGTTCCGGTGGACGCCAACCAGTTCGGCTGCCGCCCGAGCCGTCGTACTCGCCGACGTGAGGTTCATCGATGGGGTGGACGAAAGAGAAACGGGCAGGAAGGCCGCTTGATTCACGACGCCCATACACCAGATTTGACAGTAACTCTGTTTGGTATATAATTTCCCTTATTTTTTATAGTAATAGATTGTGCTCAAATGCCGTTTTCCGGAGTTGTGAGATTTACATAACGGCCCGGTTAGTGTGGCAATTTTTAACATTGTCCACCAAATACATCTAATATGAAGGAGGGAATGAAAATGGAGAAAAAAAGGAAGCAAGAGTTGGGTCAGGTGGACCGTCGTCAGTTTCTGCGCTTGATGTCTGCGTACGGGATGACGGCTACGGTGGGGGGGATGCTTGGAGCGCCATTCTCCGCAGATGCTCAGGAGATACGGCAGCGGGTCATCGCCCAGGCCGCGAAAGAGAAGGAAAAAAGAAGGTCTGCGAAATACACTATGCTTTTCGCGACGGGCGGGCTCATGAACCGCTGGCCAAAAGGGTCGGTAGTCAAGACTTCCGTGGAGCTCATCGGGGCCTGGCAACTGAAAGAGGGCATAGAAAGAAAAAGTAAAGGGGAAATCGTAATCAACATGGTCGAGGGAGCCAAGCTGGGCGCCCAGACGAGATTGGCGAAAAAGCTTCAGCAGGGAGTTATCGACGGCTGCACCTGCAGCACTCAGAACGTTGCCGGATTGATTCCCGTATGGAACGTCACGGACTTTCCTTACACCATAGGGGAGGAGGAAAACTACTGGAAGCTTCTCTACAGCAAGGAATTCAACGACCTCGTCCGTGTGAAGAGCATGCAGAGAGGGATAATGTGTCTTTACGTCTTTGCGCCGCACCGGTGGTTCAATTTGAGAAAGGGCATTTCTCATGAAGTCCGGCGGCCCGAGCACCTCAAGGGATTGAAGATCCGAGTCACGGGTTCTAAACTCGAGCAGGAGGCGCTCAAGGTTTTGCCATGCAATCCCACTCCCATAGCGTGGGGAGAAACCTACTCGGCGATGAAAGAAGGGGCGATTGACGGCATCCATGTCAACGTAGCTGCCCAGTCCGACTTCGGCTTCCACGAAGTATCCGGCCAGATAATTGACTCTGGATTTATGTTCAGCTCCGACGCCACATGGATCGGTACGAAGTTCTACAGAAAGCTGTCATCGAAACTTCAGGAAGCGGTTTTGGAGTCGGCATATGAGGGCACGGTTTTTGCGCAGGATACCTTCGAGCCGTTTCACGTTCGGCAAATCGGAATTCGGCCCAATTCTCCTCCCGATTCCATCTGGAAGAAAGCCAAGGTCAAGCAAGTGATCTTGACCCCGACAGAGAAAGAGGTCTGGAAGGATTGGCTCGCCTATGATCGGAACAAGAAAAGATACGCTCCACTCGTGAAGAGGTTCGGTCAGAAGGAGTTCGAGACAGTCCTCCGAGTTGCCCAGGCCCCCGGGAAACCAGAGAAGCGAAGGTGGTGGAAGTAAAGGAAATACGGGGAAGGCGGGACGAGCGGTAATGAAAAAATGAGTTGAGTCTTCCTGAGCCCTAATCGATTAGATGCCCGACGCTTTCGGTCAAGAACGAATGCCGGGGGCGGCGGGCATCGGCGGATACTGGTTCCAAATCAAGCTGAGTATTTCGAGCACGCAGATTCACGTGTCGAAAAGGCGCTTGCCGAAGCATCTTGTGGAGTTCGATTTCACGCACAAAACCCGCGCTCCGGGCGACTGGATTAAATCTAGACAGCCCGACAAATGAGGGGAGGTGAAGTGTGACCATTCAGGGAGCGTATTTGAAGGGTTTACTTCGGTTGGTCAACGACAAAATCGAATTTTGGCTCGTTTCGTTATTTTACGCTTATATGACCATCATCATTGGTGTGGAGGTCTTCCGCCGATATGCGCTAGGAGCGTCGAGCACCTGGGGTGAGGAAACGGCGATTTACGCTTTTATCTGGATGACCTATATCGCGGCGGCTCATCGTGTCCGGGGACGTAAACACCTATCGGTTGAGCTATTGCGTAGCCGGATGAACCGGACGCAGAAATTCTGCGCACTCGTCTTAAGCGATGTCTGTTTTTTGATCCTGGCGCTGGCCATCATCTATTACAGCATCGCGATTGTCCAAACCAACATCGAATATGGACAGAATATGCTCGGGGTAGACCTTCCAATGGCCTTGGCCACGGTTGGAGTCCCCGTCGGTTGGGGTTTGATCGCCGTTCGAGTCGTGGAACGATTCTTCACGACTTTGTATCAATTTCGCATGGGTCAATCCCTTGTTGAGGAAACTATTGATGCGACTCAATGATTCTGTCTTCCTGAGCAAGAGAGCGTAAAAATAAGGAAAAACGGATGGACTTTGGGACCGCTTTTACTTTGTTTGTTACCGCTATTCTTGTGGTTTTAGGAGTGGAAATATTTGTCTGTCTCGGTATCGGGACAATTTTCTTCACGCTTCTGACAGGAGCGATCCCGCTGCAAAATATAGGCTTGATGGCTTTCAGCGGGCTTGATGTTTTTCCTCTATTGGCTCTCCCTCTCTACATCCTCACCGGGGATATTATTTCCGAAGGGGGCATTTCACGACTCTTGGTCGAATTCGCTAAATCGGCCGTGGGATGGATCAGAGGCGGACTTCTTATCACGACCCTATGGGCCGCTGAGGGATTCGCGGCGATCAGCGGTTCGAATACCGCCACGGTCGCCGCCATGGGAAGGATTATGCTGCCGGAACTCAAGGAAGACGGCTATCCGGATGATTTCGCCGCTGGCACCGTCGCTTGCTGCGGCACGGTTGGAATCATCACTCCTCCCAGTATCGTATTAATTCTTTACGGCGTCACCTCGGGAGTCCCGGTTGGCGACTTATTCGTGGGCGGCTTATTTCCCGGCCTCGTTATGGTCACCGCCATGTCATTGACGGCATTCCTGGTATGCTCAATTAAAGGCCTGGGAACTACAACTACATTCAATTTCAAGGCTCTCATGCTGGGGGCGTGGAGATCTAAATTACCTTTCGGCGCCACCGCAATTATCCTGGGCGGAATTTATGGTGGTGTTTTTACCCCAACGGAAGCCGCCGCCGTGGCCGTCATCTATTGCTTTTTGGGGGGATTTTTCGTCACAAAAAAGTTGGAGCTCAAGAAGCTGCCGCATGTTGCGGAGAGCAGCGCCGGAATTACGGGCATGATCGCGCCAATTATCGTTATGGCACTTATCTTTTCCGAGAACTTGGCTGTGCTTCGGCTGCCCGAAATTGGCGCTAAGTTTCTTCTCGGGTTATCAGCGAACCCAATCATTGTGATGGGAATAATCATAGCCATCCTCATCATCGCCGGGTTTATCATGGAAGCAGGCCCGAATGTCCTCATTTTAACTCCGCTCTTAGCGCCGGTGGCGATAAATATGGGGTATCATCCTGTACACTTCGGAATTATAATGATCGTCACCCTCGCCATTGGATACGTGACGCCACCTATCGGTCTAAACCTTTTTGTTGCGAGCAGCATCACGGGCATAGACATTTTTCGGATTGCCCTGCGGGCCGTTCCTTATATTATTGCCCTCCTTATCGGCCTCTTCGTTATCATTTTATTCCCTGGACTTACCACAATCTTGCTACCGAGTAAATGAGGATAGACTCCTAAGGTGAGGGCACATATAGCCATGCCATAAAGTCAGTCTAGAGTTTTTTGGGAGTTACTATCAGCTCTGGTGTATGCGCCGCCTTCTTCAATTCAGCCCATACACCAGAGCTGATAGTAACTCAGTCTCGTCACCTCGACAGCATAGCAACCATCAACGACAAAGTCCGGCGGGTCATTGCTAGGTCGCCGGATATCACTGTGCCCTTGGCTCATGAGCCACTTCTCGGTCCACAATTCGTCTGCAGTTTGGCGCTGGTTCATCATATAGAAATCCGCCCTTACGCCCTTTTGTATCGAAAATCATGTCATGTCCCAGCGTGGAGTCAACCCCACGCCGCCGTTTCGTTTTCCCTTTCCTCTTGGTTTCCCGCGGCACGCGCATTTTCTCATAGAGCATGACTGGTGGAGCATGAACAGGTGCTCTATCCGCTCGCCTTCGGAGGAGAAGGCGTTGCGACGATAGAGCCTGTCCACGGAGCGGTCAAGCGCCTGATAGGCGCGGCGAAGGTCGGGCGGCGTGAGGTCGGGGTTATAGTGGTCGGCCAGCGTCGCAATGCCGGGTCACGCGGACCTCACATCCGCTAGATGTTCCCCGGCGGTCCGCTCCCGGTGCGCCTGGGCCAGTTCGTAACTCGCCTGCATGCGCATCCAATGGTCGGCGGTCCCCCAGCCGATGACTTGCAGCGCGAGCGCCATGTTGTCGGACAAGCCCGCCTTGCCGTTCAGCAGGCGTGGAGACAGCTTGGAACCTTATGGGCGCTCCGTTCTTTGAGAGAATTTGGCCAAAGGAACGCCAATTCCGAGATGTATCGCTTACCCCTCATTTGATCGACCTCGAGGTTGGTTCAGGCAATGAATTCCCTGCGTCTTTGGAGCTTCTGCGACCGTATATCTCTCCATATGAGCGTGGGTACGGGAGTCTTCATGCAATTGCTTTATCGGAGGCCCCTGAGCGATTTTCCCGCGAAACACGAGATTTGGTTTGGTTGGTTTGCGGTCCCAAGAGTTGCGGAAGCTTTTCTGAGGTTCCAGAGATTATCGACAAGCTAATGAAAGCGGATCCAGACATTGAAACAGATCGTCGTTTGCAGTGGCTTGAGCAACGCGCAGAGAGCATATGCACAACGCACGGGTGACAATTGCCCGTATGAGGTGCATTGCGGCGTTTCTAAGTTAGGCAACGGCATTAGGTATCGCTGGTCGAAAGCTCTCAACAAAAATGTTACGCTCGTTTAGATGTGTAGAAAAGTTCTTACCGGCGATGATATCCTGTAACTATATTGATATTGTTGCGGAAGAATCCTTGCTCTCGATCTCGTTCGGGTCCGCCTTCCGCAGTAAGTAATCAAAACGAGAGCGGATAAATTTAAACTCTTGCGCATCCCGGCGCGTCCGGGTCAGTAAATCGTGCAACCCTCCTCCAAATCTCGGCCCATAACGGCTTGATTGCGGTCATGCGCCGGTACCCCGCAACGTTGAGACTGGGGCAACCCGACGGAGCGCTGGCGTTTCGGGTTGTGGTAGCCTCTTATGAATTCGAAGATCGCCATGCACGCCTCGGTCTGAATTTGAGCAATATCGGTCAGCCAGCCCCCTCTTACCGGGCCGCATTGGCGCCCTTCGACTTCGTTACGCTCAGGACGAATGCAAACTCAACTACGTGAACAAGGCTAACATACCATTTCGGATGTTGCGCCATTTCTAGGCAAGATTGATGCTCCGGGCTCGGATCGAAAAGCGTTTCAGGCGGATGTCGACAGTCATCGGCAAGGAGGCGAGTATCCACCCCGACGACGGTCACTGCTCCTTCAAATACTTCACGAAATGGGTACCTGAATCGTTCCGCTGGCTGAAGGAGAAACTCACGCCTGCGCGGTGAAAGCGCCGTCTACAAGCCCTGAAAACCCCTTTAATACTTGATCATGGAAAAAATGATCGAAGGCACCAATGGTTCACCGGACGGTCGGATGGCTTCAATGCAAATCTTCGCATTAGGATTGTTGGCCGACATCATGACTTCCAAAACGCTACCCGCAGCCAGTGGGACGATTCCCTGCGATATTATGACGTCCTTCGCCCTGCTGCCTGCGTCCTGACACAGCTGGACGTTGGAATTCGCCACATCCTTGCCGTTGGCGCGCAGCCACAAGTCAAAACAACCCAAGGGGCCTCCGCCTTCCCGGCCAACCTGGGGCGCAGCGACTATCAGGTAGGCTCCGGCTTTGCTCAAGGTGATTTTATTGTTTTTCATGGTGATGCCGCTGGCTGCATCCGTGATATCCATTTTCACGACCTCGGGGGCCTTGCCCGGGCACTGGGTGATGCTTGAAGATGCCTGCAGATACTCGGCAGCATTCGCCATGCCCACGGACGCCAGAAGAACAAACAGCGTAGAGATAACCTTTTTCATGATCTTTTCTCCTCTCCAAGAAGAAAACCAGGAATTGTATGGGAGATTCGATAAACTTCATTGCTTGGCCGGTAGTCCTGTCCTAGAAGGACGTTTCCAACGTCTTCTCCCGTCTTCCTTCGATTGAGCAGCCATCTCACACCTCCAGTAAAGTGTTATATTTTTCTGTCGCTTCTCTTCATCTTAAGAATTAAGAACTATACCAAAAAGAATCAAGAAGTAGATCAATAAACTTGAGCTACAGTCAAATTTTGTGTATGGGCGTCGTGAATCAAGCAGCCAAGGTCCTCGATGGGGCCGTGGACGCCTCCTACCACCGGACTTTAAAGGACCGCCACCGGTACTGATGCTCGACGGCGTGGTGCTGTCACGCAAGAAGAGCAGCTGCTAGGGCAGTTCGGATCTTAGAACAAGCAATGAAGGAATCTGAACTGGATATAGCAAGGAGCCTGGTCAGCGATTATTTGAGCAGATTCGGTGGAAGAGTTGCCTTAGAAGCAAGAATTTTCCATTTTGCAGAAAGTTGTGCGTTTCTGTTTGTGAGAATTATGGTCGCGCCCCCCGTGCTGATGCTTTGAGGCCTTTGGGCACGATTTTGTGCTTCGAGGACCGAGCGATAGAGAAATACAACAAGGGATCTGATAGTCAGATTGTTGGACAACTCCTGATGTCAGTTCAATGTTAAATTTGTGTTACGCTCGTGCCTATTTTCTGATGGGGCGTTATCCTAGGTTGCATTAGCCGTTTTCTTGAGCTGTGGGACGATTGAAACCTTGATCCCGGGGTTCTAGGGTTCTGGAACCACAGCCCGAGTCGGCAAATCCCAAAAGTAGCGAGGAAGAGCTGCCCCTTTTCTAAAGCCAATAAAACTTCACATGAATGATAGCTACAATTAATGCGAGTATCAGGAAGAGAAAGGGAAGGAGTGGGAGTGCCGCAAATAATATGCTTCTTAAAATGTTCTTATCATATTTAGCCATTTCTACAACCTCGTATCTCAGACTTTAAACGGCAGGCCTGTTAGATAGTTTAATAAGTAGATTAAACCTATTGCGCCAGTCAGGACTCCGAGCATTACTTTCAAGAACTTTTCCGGCACGAATTTCTGAGTCTTGGAAGCCGCCCAGGAGCCGCATATTGCCGCGCTGGCAACGAAGAAACCCCAGGCCCACTCCGGGGCCACATAATTTCCACTCAGGAGGGGGACGGTCAGGGTATAGGATATAAGTCCCATGGCGGATAGAGTGATAACGAACGGTATGGTTGCCGCCACCAGCACGTACATGGGGAGGTGGAAAAACGTCACCAATATCGGGACCAACAGAAACCCGCCGCCAACCCCGAAGGTAGATGCCACAATGCCCACACCCAGGCCGATTCCCAATAGAATGGGTACGGAGAAAGTCCACCTTTCGCCCCAGAACTCTATGGTGATGACACGGAGGTTTTTCTCAACGGTGCGTATCCTGATGTCCTCGGGCAATCCAGAGGGGAGCTGATTATTTTTCAGACGTTGCTCGACCTCCAAGGCAAACTTCTCCTCGAACCTCTGCTTGGAAGGCATGGACTTTATATGTCGCGGCGTTACCTCATAGATCAGATGGCCTCCCAAAAATAGGAGCGCGAGACCGACCGCAGCCTTGAAGGGAACGGGATCGGAGAGATAATGCACCCGTAGAAAGGGCCCTATCTGGGCCCCGACGGCCGCACCTATGCACAGCCACATGGCAAGGTCCAGGTTCCACTGTTTCTCCCTTCGAAACCCGAACAGGGCACCGAACGGATTTATGAACGTGACCACAAGATCCGTCGGGCTTATATGTATGCTGTCAAATCGCAGTATAGACATGGAGTAGGGAAGAGAGAAGATGCCTGTTGCCTCCCCTACGACTCCCATCGTGTATCCGGTCCAAAGCCCCATCCAAAGAAGGTGCCAGATGGGCACATAGATATCATTTCCGGCAAGGGGGACACCACTAGGGCCGCCGATGAGAAATCCATGCTGGACGTAACTCAGAACCATACCGAGGCCGAATGTAATCACGATCAAAGGAAGTTGTTCTGTAAGAAATTCACGTCCCACCGTTTTCTCTTTACCCACTAAACTCATAGATACCTCACCATTCTTGATTTACGCTGTGAGCGATTCAACCCCAATGCGTCTTCCAGTTCGATGTTGATCGCATGTTCAAATCGAGAATGGATTCTGCTTCGTATTTTGCTATTGGCAATACGATGAAGCAGGTTGGTGCTCAATAAAGACGCTTTGACTTGAACCATGGCACAGAAGTCCCCTACCTCTATTCCCTAACGATAACCGTTCCGGTCTTTCCCTTCAGGGCATCTTCTGCGTCGTTGAGACGCGCAATGATCGCCTTTTCCCCACCATTCTCTACAAAACGGATCCCTGCTTCGACCTTAGGACCGATGCTACCGGCAGTGAAAATGTTTTCCTCAAAGAGTCGCCGCATTTCCTTGACATCGATCTTGTGAAGCGGTTTTTCCTGAGGCGTTCCATAACCGAGATAGACGGCAGGCACATCCGTCAAGATCATCAATATATGGGCTTCGATGCCCGTGGCCAGTCTCTCGGCTGCCAAGTCCTTGTCGATCACGGCCTCCCTGCCTTGAAGGTTACCATCTTCATCCTCAACAACCGGGACGCCACCCCCGCCGCATGAGATAACGACTTGCCCGGTCCTGAGTAAGGTTTGAATGCTTCTGGCATTTATGATCCTGACCGGTTTCGGAGAAGGGACCACCTTGCGCCATCCCCTCTGAGGATGTTCGATCCATTTCTCTCCCTCCTCCCTGGCCAGAAGCATTTCCTCATGTGTGAACCAAGGGCCGACAGGTTTGGATGGATTATGGAAGTCAGGATCTGTCTCTTCCACCAGCATCATCCCGAGAACCGTTGCAATCTGGGTCCTTTTGCCCATGCGCTTCAATTCATTGACCAAGATCTGCTGAAGCAGATAGCCAACTTGCCCTTGGGTCAGGGCGCCACAAACGTCCAGTGGCATCGGTGGAATTTCCTCCTTTGCTTTCTCCTGCTGAATCAGGAGGTTCCCAACCTGAGGCCCATTGCCGTGGGTGAGAACGACCTGGTACCAAGACCCAATGATTCGGGCCAGCCTACGACAGGCCACCTTGAGGTTGGCGACTTGCTCGTCATACGTTCCCCGCTCGCCAAACTGCAAGACGGCGTTCCCACCCAAAGCGATGACCAGCCTCTTCAAGTATCCCTCTTCCAAAATTCCCTCCGGGTCACATTTCCAGTTCAACGCAATGCAATGGACTCTTTCGGATTTCTTCGAAACCGCGGATGATGAGATTGGCTCCTGATAGGGTGGTGATGAGAGGGACACCATGCTCTACGGTCGACCTGTATATGGCCCGCTGATCCAGTTTGGATCCAATCCCACCTGGAATGTTGATGACCAGCGCGATTTCCCCGTTTATGATGAGATCGATGATATTAGGCCTCCCGCCGGACACTTTCTCTATGACATCGACCTCGATGCCCCTCTCTGCCAGGAATTGAGCCGTTCCCTCCGTGCTGATCAGAGTGAAACCAAGCTCGAGCAGTTTCTTGGAAACTGCTTGCATCGCTTCTTTCTCCGTATCGCGGGCACTGAGAAATACTCGGCCTTTTTCAGGAATCTTGGGGTTCGCGGCGATCTGAGATTTTAGGTAGGCTCTGCCAAAGGTGTCATCAGAACCCAAAACCTGTCCGGTTGATCGCATGCGGGGGGAGAGCGCGGGGTTCAACCCGGGAAACCGTGAGAAAGGAAATACCGCTTCTTTCACATAGAATCTGCGAGGCAAAGACATCGGGTTTACATCGAGGTCAGCAAGTGTTTCTCCGAGAGTTAATCGGGCAAGCCATTCCTGGAATCGGTAACGCGTGGCCTTCTCCACCATAGGAAGGTGCCTGCCTGGATATGGCCACACGCCTGTCACATAAACATTTTGACCCTTAATGGCAAGTTCGATCTGCACGTGTCCAACGATTTGGAAATGACGGACGATAGCCTTCAGCGCGTTCTCGGCAGAGGATTTGATAGGATTCCCTATTGATAGGGTCGGGATCGTGCTGGCGCAATCTCCGCTGTGTACACCGTATTCTTCGATGTTTTCGAGGAAAGCCAGTGTTACAGATTCCTTGCCATCGCATAGAGCCAGAATCTCAGTGCTTAATATGCCCTCCTGATGAAACTCCATATAAACGGGTCTCTCTTCCGATATTCGGTCGTGATGGCGTGAGAGGAACGTCAGAAGTGCTGCCTCATCGTGGACAATTTCGGCATCCGGGTTCAACGCGTCTTCAGTCAGCCGGACCAGGATCGGATATCCGAGCTTGCTAGCTTCATCCAGGGCTCTGGTTGAGTCATTCGCGAAAGCATGGCTCAGCAGTGGGATGCCGAGCTCTTTGAGCGTATGCCAAAGGAGTGGCGCATTCCGTATCGTGGATAGGGAGCGGAGCGGCGTTCCCAGGAGCTTCACCCCGCGTCTTTTTAAGAGGTCCTCCAGGTCGTCATGCATATCCAAGCAGAATTGGTGCACCAAGCCCTCAATGGGCCATTCGTCTAGGAGACCTTCTATGACCTCTAGTTCGGGCGTATCAAGGCAGACACAATCCACAGAGTCCGGATCCAGGCTGATGGCGTCGGGGTTGTTGTGAATCAGTATGACACTTTTTCCTTGTGCCTTAAGAGCGCGGGCCGTCTGGACAAGACTCTGGTCCACCTCAGAGCCCCAGCCAATCCTGAATGGGCCCGGGCCGAGCACAAGGATAGCTTCAGGCGCCTCTTTATGCTTTCTGGCATGATTCGCACTCTCACGATAAGATAGAAAACTGCATGTACCTTGGGAGTTTTGATCATCGGTCCGCACCGAAGCCAATCGAGGGAGAAGCCGCAACTTCCTGCGAATTTCGCGAATGGTGTGTTCGTCCAGACGGGTCAACTGGGCAATCCTCCGGTCAGAAAAGCCCGCCGCTTTGGCCTCTCCGATCAACTCGTCAGGGACAATGCCGTCTGGACAGGCTGTGAGTCGGCGCCCGAGAGAGACCGCATCCAAGAGCGGAGGAAAAAAGGCTGGATCGAAACCTGTGGGTGGTCTCCTCTGAGTGCCCTCCTCGTTCTTCCCCAGAGTTCGGATTAACTCCAACAGTCTGTCGGCGCTCGCTTCGATATATTTAAGTTCGGAGTCAGGCTCCGTCAGTCCGTTTGCTTTGAAGAGCCCTGATATGGACAAAAAATCAACGGTCTTGACTAAAACGCGGGACAAGCCTCGCTCTATAGTGACCGCTGCACCAGTCGAGCGCATGGTACTGGCCAAAATCTTCGCTCCTCGGAATGCATCGGGGAAAATGGGTATTCTGGCAATGCTCAAATCCCCGTTCTCTTTCCAAGGAAAGCGGCCAAGATCCATTTTCTGGGCCAGTTCGTCCATGCTGCTGTCAAGAGAAAGGGCGGCATTGATCGGCCCAAGGGGCGCCGAGCACAAGATCGAGAAGAGAGACGAAAAGCGGTTCAGACCATGCACAGCCCGCAAAACGACCATCTCTTCCCCGTCTGGCGCTAGAGCAAAACGGACTTGGAAACTCCCGGAAACATCAATGAACTTGGCGATCTGCCCTGCCCAATTCAACGCCTTTTCTAACAGGGCACCTTTCAACGTCGGAGCCGGCGCAATGACCACACTATTGCCTGGATGGACCCCAACGCCACCACCCAGCGCCTCAAAGGTTCCTGCCAGGTGAACCCTGCCCGGATGATTGGGGTCATGGATGGCTTCGATGGCAAATTGCACCCAATCCGCTGGCGCTCGTTCCAGCAAAACCTCCTTGACGGGACTCAGGTCCAAGGCGACCCGTGCGAAGTTCTTTACTTCTTCAAGGTTGTAGGCCAAGTAGCCGCCGATTCCCTCCAGTGCGAAGGAGGGTCTCAAGATCAGGGGGAAACCGAAGGACTTGGCGACTTCGATACATTCGTCCACATTATCGATCACCTCCGCCTTCATGAGCGGCACACCGCTTTCCCGCATGGCTCTTTTGAAAACCTCTGCGTCCATAAATCGCTTCAAGGCCGGAACGTTTGTACCTAAGACTTTCACATCAAAACGATCCAGAACACCCTCACGGTCAAGGAAGATCACCAGGTGGGTGGCCAAACATCCGCCGAACCCATACATCAGGCCCTCGGGTCTTTCTCTCTCGATGATCTTTTCAAGCAGCCGCAGCGTCAAAGGCTCCAGATATACGCTGTCGGCCAGGCCGCGGGAACTGGCCAAAGTTGCCGGGTTATCATCCACCCAGACAACGCGATGTCCCTCGTTTCTCAAGAACCGAAGGGCCTGGACGGCATATCGATCATGCTCGCTCGTCTTGCCAATTCGATCAGGGCCAGGCCCGAGCAGCATGATTTTCATGCGACGACGTCCTTTCAAAGACCTAGGGTTTGTGAAAAGGCTTCTAACGCGTCCTGAAAGCATTTCAATGGTGCTCTGGTCATGCCGGCCCCGACCTGTCCGTAGCCGGGCTTCTTATGACCAATGCTTGTATTGATGGGCGGGGTAATGCCCGTCCTCACGATCTTTATGATATCCATGCCAATGGGACATCCCTCGAAATCCAGGTAAGGAATGGTAAAGTTCGGGTTTCTCCCTACGGTGATTTCGTTACAATCCCTCGTATAACTAATTGCGTCGGCGACGGCACCTCCTACAAATTCCACCATGCTTGGCGCTGCGGCCATGGCGAAGGCGCCGATGCCCGCGGTTTCGGTGATACTGCTGTCTCCGGTGTCCTTGGTAGCATCCTCGGGGCCGTATCCCGGAAAGAAAAGGAGGTCCACTTCAGGGGCCGGCGCCGTGAACCATTGATCACCGAGAGCGCTGACACGGATCCCGGTTTCGGTACCATTTCTGCACATCACTGTCACGATACTACAATACTCAATGTTGTGAGCGGAAAGGCACATGGTTTTGCATGCGGCCATCTCTGCCGTGGAAATGAATCGATCGTCCGTCGCCATCCAAGCTGTAACCTGCTGAATGTCTTCTTTGCTGTGCCCCGTTTTCAGGAGATGGGGAGTAATCTCCAAGGCAAAGAGGGCATTCGCGGCCTTGTTCTGGTTGTGTCCGTCGTCTCCCATATGCAGGGAGCGTGCGATGAGATTGATCATATCCACCCCCTCGCACTCTTGCAGTCCGGCTCTCACGACGGGTGCCAGAACATCTCGATTCCAATCCAGCTTCCTTTTGACTTGCTCATTGTATATACCGTACCTTAAGGCTTTGACCGTCTCCTCCCTGATGTTGGCATAGGCGAAGTTCCCGTGTGTCTTATCCTCGACTACGAACACGGCCATGGAAGGACTGGTGATGCCGGACATGGTTCCGATGGTGTTGTGATTGTTGCAGGGAGCAACGGTCACTTCTCCGTTCCTGATCAGCTGCTCGGCCTCCTCAGGGCTCTTGGCCCACCCCTCCCATTGGATCGCCCCGAGTATGCCGTGTTTGAACGACTCGACCATCCTGTCCAGTTCAACCGGGGGGCCTGCGTGGAGAACGGTCCTCTCGGTCAACCCTGGAACGACTTCAATCGCAGTCCTCACATCCACCATCACCGGTCGTGAAGCTATCATTCTTTCCACCGCCTTCTCATTGGCGGCATCAATAAGTTCTTTCTTGCTCACCATTCAATCTATCTCCTCTCCAGATTCACATCGAATCGAGTTTATCCAGGATGTCGAGCAGCTTGCTGTCCCCATCCGCGGGGGGGCGCCAATCCACGTGGATAACTTCAACTCCCAGATCCTTCAAGTCCTCAAAGAACGAATCAAGCCCGATGTTGATGACCTTTAACTTCTGATCGGTGAGCAACTTCTCATTAGCCATCACGCATTTCCTCTTGAAGCAATGAGTGCAGCAAGCCTGGCCGCTTGGGCGTTACTGGGCATCACGATAACACCTTCACGGACAAGCTTGCTCCTCTGGTCCTCAAAATCCTGGGGGTCGTCGGGGGTTCCGATGATAGAGGCGACCACGGCGAGGTATCTTCCCCTGTCGGCACAGATTCTCTTCGCACTCTGGATGCTCGGAACCAGGGACCCTCCCGGATCCGCATGGGAGCCGTACCCCAGCACGATGTCCAGGAGGATAACGGCCGTCGTCGGATCCTCGGCCTCCTGGATGATCCTGTTCTGGCGCAAGGAGGGATCAATCATGGGATGGGCCCTTCCCACCGTAAACTCTTCCTCGCCCATGTCGAGGCACACGTGCCCCTCGCTGGTCTTCGTATCCTGCATTTTCAACTCAGGCCGGGGTGGCGCATTGGAGGAGACGGGAGAAACGAGATCCGCGAGGATTAGGGTAGCTTCACTGCAGACCGTTCCTCCCGAATACAGGCCGCGAACGTAGTATTGGCCCTCAGTGAATCGTTCCCATTCCGCCTCTGCCACGGCAAGAATCTCATCCCGGGTTTTGGTAAAGGAAGTGTGTCTTATGTCCTTTTTCTCGACGAGGGCGATGGCTGCCCTTGCCGCATCCTCTAGCGTCACAGATGAGAGCCACCTGGCACCCTCGACGCTCGAGGGCGATTGGATGCCAATGAAGTTCACAACCACGGATTTCTTGCACGCCGCAATGACATCGGTCAGTTTCCTCACGGTCTTTTCACCCGGAGGCTTTGAAATGAGGACAATGACCTCGGTGCCCGGGTCCGACTCCATAAGCTCGATCCCCTGCATCATGGTGATGCCGCCGATGGCATCGGCAAGATCTCTTCCCCCCGTCCCAATGGCATGGGAGACCCCTGATCCGGCGTTGCTGATCAGGCATGAAACTTCTTGAATACCGGTGCCGGAAGCCGCCACAATACCCACAGGCCCGCTCCTCACAACGTTGGCAAAGGCCAGAGGAACGTTGTTAATGATGCACGTGCCACATCCAGGTCCCATCACCAGCAGCCCTTTGGACCTGGCCAGGGTCTTGAGCTCCAGTTCTTCCTCAATGGACACATTGTCGGTGAATAGGAGGACATGGAGTCCATCTTCCAGGGCTCTTTTCGCCTCCCTTTTGGCATAATTGCCCGGGACGGAGATCAACGCGAGATTCGCCTCTGGAAGCATCGAAAGAGCGGATCCCAGCGTTTTCGGTATCGCATGGCCCTCGCTTTTTGTCGTTGACGCCCCCTCCAATTCAGCATTAACGAAATCCAGCAAGACATCCAGATATTGCTCATCCTGCAGTGAAACCGCCACCACCAAATCATCAGGCTTTGCTGTTTCCAGTTCGGCTGTGGCCAGTCCGGTTTCCTTCAGGATCTGCCTATTGAGCTCCGTTCCCATAACCACTGATACCTTGTCCACACCATCAAGCGCTGCAGCATTGCTGGATAACCGCATCAGCCTCAATGAATCAAAGTACCGATTTCCCAGAATAATATTTTTCACCATGCTGCTCATAATTCTTGGCTCCTGGTAGCAAACAACTCCCAGAATCTTTGGAATTGCTAGTTGACTGAAACTTAGGATAGACCCCAATGATTGCAATAGGATCGTCACCCGCAACACTTTGGTTGCATGCACAATCCTCTACAGGCTCAATAACTCTCCGAAGGCTTCCAGTGCATCTTTAAAGCACTTCACGGGGGCACGTGTGATTCCAGCTCCTATTTGTCCTACCCCAGGGTCCTTGTGCGAAACGGCTGTGTTTATTATCGGGGTAATTCCCGTTCTCATCACCTTCAAGATATCTATCCCTGTGGGACATCCAGAGAAATCTAGGTAGGGAATATTGAAGTTAGGATTCTTTGCCGCAGTAATCTCATACATCTCTCTTGTATAGTTAATTGCCTCGGACACGGTGCCACCTACAAACTCCACCATACTCGGTGCTGCCGCCATGGCAAACCCACCAATACCCGCTGTCTCTGTGATAGAGCTGTCCCCCATATCCAATCCAGCATCATCGGGGCCAAAGCCGGGAAAGTAAAGGGCATCAACTTTTGAGGACGGAGCGGTAAACCACCGATCACCTAATCCACTCAAGCGAATTCCGAAATCTGTTCCATTCCGGCACATAACAGTCACAATGCTGCAATTCTCAATGCCATGTGCGGCAAGACACATGGACTTGCACGCAGCCATGACGGCGGTCGAGATAAAGCGATCATCTTCAACCAACCAGGAAGCCACTTGGTGAATCTCCTCAGAGCCAAATCCTGTCTTTAAGAGATGCGGCATAATCTCCCATGAAAAAAGCGCGTTCTCTGCCGTATTTCTGTTGTGCCCGTCGTCCCCCATATGCAAGGAACGAGCAATAAGATTAGTTAAATCAACACCTCCGCATGACTGCAAAGCAGCGCTCAATATCGGTCCTAGGCGAGCGTTTCGCTCGAAATTTCTTTTGACATGCTCATCATAAACCCCAAATCGCAATGATTTGATCGCTTCATCTCTAAGATTTGCGTAAGAGAAATGTCCATGAACCTTGTCTTCCAACACAAATACAACCATTGAGGGGCTCGTAATCCCTGCCATGATTCCAATAGCATTGTGATGATGATTGGGAGACGGGGTAATTTCCCCGTCTTTGATCAGTCGCTCGGCCTCTTGATCGTCTTTAGCCCAACCTTCGTATTGAATCGCTCCCAGAATGCCCCCCTTCATGGGCGCACACATTCTTTCCCATGTTACGGGGGGTCCCGCGTGTAGAACCGTCTTCTCTGTCATTCCCGGGATGACAGCTCCAGCAGGCTTGACATCTACCAGGACGGGACGTGAGGCAAGCATTCTTTTTGTCGCGTTTTGGTTCGCGATTTCAATTAATTCTCTCATATTTGGCATGCTGTGCCTCCGTCGCCCTTTCTTCCCTTATTATTCATAAAATCGGAAGTTTTTCAGCTCTCTCCTGAGTTTAGTATTTTCGTTGCAGGTTCAGGCAAAATCTATGTATTGACTTGTTGATTGCATACGTCTAATGCAATCGCGGCATACAGTTTCGAGGCTTTAATAAATTCATCAATTTCAACTCCTTCTCTGGTCAATGCTAATCCCGGACCGTAGGTGATCGCGGGTATTCCAACCTGGTTGAACACATTTATGTCCCTCCACACGCTTGTTATCACACTGGCCACTTTATCAGGTTGTTGACCGAAAAAGTTGACATGTGCCTTCTCTATAGCATCCCTCAAGACCTCGATGTTTTTGCCCTCATGTCCCGCCCGGAACATGTACATTTCTACCGTACCGTCGATGCCGGTTTTCTTCATAATTTGTTCTAGTTCTCTTTTTACCGATACAGGGTTTTTATTAGGCGGGATCCTTACGTCGACATATATACAACACATCCCAACAGTTTTACTGGGCTTGTAAGGAAGGCCACCTCTTATAGCGCCAATATTCACCTTGGGAACGGCTGTTCCCAGCTCAAATTCATATTTGTTGTTCTGCTCATATTCAAGGGCCCATTCTTCGATGGCTTGGACAACCTTGCTCATTTTTACCACTGCATTCGGGTTTTCCTCCAGCGGGAAGGGCCGCTTGATATGAGGTGTATAGATACCACCTAACCCTTTAACTGTTATTTTGAAATAACCACAGCCATTTTCCATCCACGTAAGCGTAAAGTTTGACGCCTCCGCAATCAGCGCATAATCGGCTACAACACCATGGTTTACCATGTGCAACGCACCCACCCCTTTGCCAAGATACTCGGGACCTTGATATTCATCCACAGGGGCCATGCCTATCTCTCCCACTACCGCTGTGACAATTAGATCTCCCTTCAGCTGAACACCACTATTCTTTATAGCCTTTGCCGCCATCAAAAATGTCGCCATCAATCCTCTGTCGTTGATTACACCTAGTCCGTGGACTCTGTTTCCATCGACCCAAGCACCGGTGTAAACGGTGTCGATCATTTCTTGATCACCAATCATCCAGATATCTTCCGGCCCGCCAAATTCCGTATCCATGTGACTGTTGAACAGCAAATTTAATCCATCCCCCGAGCCCCTTACATACGCTATAACGTTGAAACGTTCCCCCGCTACAGGCTGCTTGAAAACCTCGAAGCCGTTACTCTCCAGCCAATTATAAATGTATTCACCTATTTCTCGTTCATATCCTGTGGGCCCATATGTCTTCCCCATCTCTACAGCGAGCTCAACAAGTTCTTTTTCATCTATCTTGGACCGCACCAAGGCCAAATCGTTTTCGTTCGATTGCGTAGCCATCTCACACCTCCAGCAAAGTGTTATATTTTTCTGTCGCTTTTCTTCATCTTAAGAATTAAAAAACATACTAAAAACTTGTTCTACAGTCAAATCTGGTGTATGGCCGTCGTGAATCCAGCGGCCCTCCCGCCCGTTTCTCTTTCGTCCACCCCATCGATGAACCTCACGTCGGCGAGCACGTCGGCCAGATGTCGGAAGCCGCGTAGGCGGCGCCATCGCTTCTGGGCGCTCATGGCGAGCTGATGCACGAGGCTCAGCGCCGTCTTCTCGCTCAGGCAGTTCCTGGTCTTCGCCGTTCGCAGCCGGATGGTGGCGAAGATCGACTCGATGGGGTTGGTCGTCCGCAGATGCCCCCAGTGCGCCGCCGGGAAGTCGTAGAAGGCGAGGAGAAGATTCACGGTCCCTTTCCAGGCTGTCGGCGACCCTGGAATACTTCGCCTCCCAGGTGGCGAGGAAGCGTGTGAGCGCCTCCTTCGCGCTCGCCCGGGTGTCGGCCCGCCATATCTCATGCAGCATCGACTTCGCTTCTCCATGAATGCGTTTGGGCAGCTTGTCGAGCACGTTCGCCGTCTTGTGCACCCGGCAACGCTGCGCCCGGGTCTGGGGATACACCTCGGCCAGGGCCGACCAGAACCCCAGCCCCCCGGCGCCCACCGCCAGCTTCGCCGCCTTCACGCCCCGGTCCCGCAGGCTCAACAGAACCGCCTTCCAACTCTCCTTCGATTCCCGGAACCCCGCTTCCAGGGCCAGGAATCGCTTGCGGCCACGCGCGTCGCAGCCCACCACCAGCAGACAGCGCCGCTCCCCGCTGCGCACGTTCACGTATATCCCGTCCGCCCACAAATACACAACTCCTCGCCACCCCAGTCGCGCTCGCGCCACCCGGCGTACTCGCGCTCCCAAACGCCCTTGAGCCGCGTGATCGTCGCTGGAGACAAACCCTTCACCGATTCGCCGAACAGCGCCGTGAGCGCCTCATCGAAATCGTTCGTCGATATCCCCTTCAAATACAGCCACGGCAACACCGCCTCCACCCGCCTCGCCTTCTTCAGATACGGCGGCAAAAGCTCCGAGCGGAAGCACCGGCCCGAGCCCGACCTGTCCCGCGTCCGCGGAACCTGGACACGGACCGGGCCGACCCCCGTCAACACCTCCCGCGACGGCAGGTAACCGTTGCGGACCACCGCGCGTCGACCTTGCACGTCATGATCGGCCGCATACCCTTCCAGAAAGACCTCCAACTCCGCTTCCACCGCCTGGCGGATGATTCGTTGCGCGCCATCGCGCAACAGTTCGCTCAACTCGTCCCGATAGGCTGGATTCCTGAAGGGAATCGTCGTATCTTCTTTCATGGTGGCGCATCTCCTGTATGCTGAATGACCGGGCTTTTGACAACCCCATTTCAGCAGGATGCGCCGCCTTCTTCAATTCGGCCCATACACCAGATCTGAGTGTAACTCGTGAGGGCCTAGAGATACCTTGCCGCCACTCAGGGCAGCGGGCCGTGCACACCGAAATTGGACTTGGCCCTGTTTACAATTTTCTTACTATGGTTATGAAATGGGTTGAAAAACGGTTGGACCCATCTGGAGCGAACTCGTGTCCCGGTCTATGTCTCCCGTTTCCGGTCGCCGAAACTGTCTCTGAGCCTGGTAGATCACGGAAGTGACGGAGTGTGATCTAGCTGTTAAATCTAGACGATTGTCTCGACAACCGACAGCTCCTCAATTGCAATTTAGCATTGTTTTTTCGGCAATTCCGGTGCGATTTCGGAGATATTCCCGCTGATTTGCTCGATTTCATCATCGCGTCCGGCCTTTTCCATGTCACGGATAATGGCCTGCGCGGTGAACATGGCAGAGCGTAACAGGTGGATTTCCGCTTCGGTGCGGGGCCATTCCCGGCCCTCGATCACCTCGAGCGCCGCCGATATCATGAACCGGCTCGGCGAAATCCCCCTCTCATGCGCGGCTTTTTCGATCCGGTTCCAATGCTCTTCGTCAACGCGAATGTGCTTGTTGATGGTTTTTCCCATTCCGTTTTCCTCTGGTTTGTCCTCAGATTAGTCGTCCATGTGAGATGTTTCGGGTTCCCGCCGTCGCCTTTCGAAAGCCGAAACACCTAGAGCGCACTCGATTCCCGGTTAGAGTCACGCCGCTCGATCATAGCCCAACGCATCCGTGTCTTGCGTCGTTTTTGCGACGCACGCCGGGATGGTTCATATTCGCGCGCACTCCAGTCTGCGACGCAATTGGTATCTGGCGGAGAACCTACACCGCAAAACCGCATCAGGTCTCCCTCTAACCTATTGATATTGTTGTCCAGATCGAGGTTCGTCGCAAATGCGACGCACATTTCCCGGCAGGACTTAAGTGCGCAGTGGGGTGAACCATAACAGCCAGGCGCAACGAATCGCGGTCATTCGCAGCCTCCGCGACACGCGCATCGGAGGTGCGTCTGGTGTGTAAATCCGAGCCGCCGAAGGGCGTCAGATGGAGGAATTTAAGGGAACGAACGATGGGAGAATCGACGCCGGTGAACATGGCGAGCGGGAGCCGCCGCGGCGACTGAGCGGTTGGAGACTCGGGGCAAGGGAGTGTGAGAATGCTGAAGCTTGCGCCTGGATTCACAAGCGGCGGGCGTACAGGGCGCTGTAGCTTGCGCTCTTTATCACAAGCAGACGGACGACACGGGAGGCGACGAGCCGCGCCGCCGGGGTGACGACGCGACCCGCTAGGTCGTCGGGCTTAAGCCGCGACGCGCTTGACGGGGATGCCGAGCCTGTTGGCCTTGTCGACGAGGTTGTCTGTGATGCCGGAGCCGGGGAACGCGATGACGCCCTTGGGCAGGAGTGCGAGCAGATCGTCGTTCCGCCTGAAGGGAGCGGCCCGTCCGTGTGCGTCCCAGTCGGGCTTGCAGACGACCTGGTGGACGCCGTTCCGCTCGGCCCATCCGGCTGCTATCTTCTCCGCACCCGGACCGCCGCCGTGGACGAGGACGACGTCGGCGTACTTCGCCTTGAGCTTGTCGAGGTGTCCGATGATGGCGCTCGCGTCGTTCGCCTCCTTGCCGCCCGCGACGGCCACGAGTGTCCCCTGCGGAAGATGCGCGGTGTTCGCGCGGTCCTTTCTCGCCCGCTGGAAGTCGCGCGCGTCGATCATGGCCGATGTGAGCTTGCCGGTCTGCGAGACGTGGGAGCCTCGCCGGGGCCGCCAGACCTCGCCGGTCTCTACGCGATAAGCCTCGGCGGCCGTGTCGCGCAGTCCTTCGAAGGCGTCTCGGCGGTTGGAGAGATTTTGCGCCCGGTCGGTCGTGAGTTCGAGTTCGCGGGAGCGGATCTCGGAGCCGTCCTGTTCGCGCTGCAGTTCACGGATACCGGGGATGAGCCTGTCGGCGGCGCGGTCGAGGCGCTGTGTCTGGGCGTCGAGGGTGTTGACGAATCCCCAGAGGAGGTTCGCCCGTTCGTCGGCGAGCTGCGTGCCGTCTGGCGCGGCCTGTGCGAGGAGGTGGAAGGCCTTGATGACGGCGGAGGTGGCTTCCTTCTCGTCCCATACGACGCGGGAGTCGAACTCATCGGGCCCCGGAGTCGCGCCGAAGAGTTGCGCCTGCTCGCAGACCATGGCGGTGAAGGATTCATTCTGTGCTTCGTGCTCTGTGTGCTCGTGCATGATGCTCTCCTTGTGGTCGTGTGTCGCGGTGGCAGTCATCGTTCACTCCTTTCAGTGATTGGGTTTTCCAGCCGGGCTTTTCGGCCAGTGGTTCGGTTGTCCTCAAGCGAGGGAATAGTCGTATTGGGGCAGCGCGTAGCCGAGATCGTCTCGCTTCACTTCTTTGGGCATGTCGTCGAGGTAGTCGGCTGCCCATGCGGCGGCGCGTGCGAGGACGTCGCCGTGGCATGGAAGGGGATGGCAGTGGCAGCCGAGCTCGCAGCCGTGAAGGTCGGCGAGTTCGTAGAGGTTGACCTCCTCCTGCTGGATTTTTCTCCAGAGCCATTGCCGGTATTTTTCAATCACGGCGGCGCGATCGCCGTCCTGGCCGATCCGGAAGGGATTTCCCCACTTCGTCGTCCTGTCAATCACGACGAGACAGCCACTTCCGAATTGGGGCGCAACATAGTCGTTCAGGTTCACCACGGTGGTTTCCATGCCTTTCTCCTTTCTTGAGGATTAACGGATGCGCTTCTTAGCGCCCCATTTTCAGCACGTAAGGGCATCGGGTGGTGTTTCCGGTGCCCGTAGGCGAGCGAATCAAGGGCTCGTCATTTTCCGGGGGGTTCCCGAAAAACACGCTTCATAGAGCGGCGCTTTCGTTTTTTGCCGCTCGACGTTTTTTGGGGGGTACCGGAAAATGATGGCCGCTAGCGGCCACCCTTTATTGCTCGCCGTTCGTGCTAAAATGAGGACGCTAAGAGAGAGACAGTAGTATCGCCACCGGGACACAAGAGCTTCTGGTTGTTTCACGATGAAAGCGAAGCTCGTCGTGAAACAACCTTTCATGCTGCGGAGAGGGTCATTTTGGGCCGTTTTTTCCGGCCCAAAATTCCCGCAGCGGGGGGTAGACCGAGCCACTGTCCAGGGTATGCGGTGATTGCAGCGTCCATGCGGATTTTCCGTGAACATGGTTTATCGTTCGCGGAACCGGAGATTTCCGGGTGTTCCCGGTAGATGAGAGGGGCCGGCAGGGCGAGAAAGGCGAGGGCGGCGGCGATCCCGGCCGCTGGAGAGGGTGTTCGGGGCATGGCGGACCTCCTCTGGATAACGAGCAAAAAAAGGGGCCGGCGCCGTAACGCCGACCCCTGTCGTGATCAGAATGGAATGTCTTCGCCCACTACGCCCGCTGTGGCCGCCACATCGGCCGTCTCGGGGTGCGCGCCGTTTCCGTTGCCATTGCCGTTCCCGTTCATCTTCTCCAGGAACTGCACCCGCCCGCCGGGGGCGAGTAATATCTCGGTCGAGAACCGATCGGAATCCTCCTCGTCCTTCTTCCAGCGTCTGGTCTGGAGCTTGCCCGCGACGTAGACCAGGCGGCCCTTCTTCGCGTGCTTCTCAAACATATCCACCAGTCCCGGCTGGAAGGTGACCACCCGGTGCCACTCGGTCTTCTCCACCCGATCGCCGGACTGCTTGTCGACGTAGCCCTCGTCGGTGGCGATGGATAGATTCGCGACGCGCCCGCCGCTCGAGAGATGGTTGATGGTGACGTCGGCGCCGAGACGCCCGATCAGTTCCGCTCTGTTGAGTCCGAATGCCATGGTAGTACTCCTTCGTGGTGTGAGTGTGAAAAAGTGATGGGAGGGAGAGAGTCTTTCTCTCCACCCGGTTCGTCCTAAACGCTACAAAACTCCACTTCGCCGTCCGCCTCGGCGCGGAGCCTGCGGATCGTGTACGCGTCGAGTCCGAGTTCTGCGAGCAGTTCGTCTGCGGTGGGAACGTCGACGTCGTAGTCGTTCTCGTACATGGCCAAGCCTCCTCTCGGGTTGTCCCCGGCGGCGGGAGCTGGAGACCGTCTCCCTCTCCCTACCGGGCATTTGCCCGGCTCCCCGCTTCACTCTCACTCCCGGGGGGAGGTTCTCATCCGGTGAGGACCGCCCGCTGACCATAGGCCGGAGCTTGCGCCCGCTCCGGAATTCGAGTCAGATGGGACATGGACAACCGCAGACGCATCAGGCGGTGCGGCTTCTGGGCGCTGGCGCTCCTGTGGCTGCCGCTCGGGGTGTTCGTGACCGCCGCCGTGCTCTTTTGGACGGCGCCCGAGGCCTGGACGCCGATGTTGCGGGAATCGGCGGCGTCCCTGGCGCCGTGCGGTCTGCCGCTCGCCCTGGCGTGTCGGCAGATATGGCGGCTGGGTTGGCGGCGCGTGGCCTGGACGACGTGGGCGGGGCTCGGCGCGGTGACGGCGCCGCTGGTGGCGGGACAGCCCGGCCCGCTCGCGATAGCCGCTTGGGCGGCCGTTCTCAGCCTCCCGGCCTGGATGGCTTGGTGGTGGCTCCCTGAGAGGGACTGAATTCACTCGAAAGCGGGCCGGCTGCGCAGCAGGGCGGCGGTCGTCAGACCCTCCCCCCGGTCGGGCCGCCCCCCCCGGCGGCAGGACGGCAGTACGTACTCCCGGCGGCCGGCCGGCGGCACGTGCAGGCGCGGCCGCCGGCGCTCACTCCCAGGCAGTTAGAGTCGCCATCACGGGAGCGTCTTCGATGACTTCCACTTCCTCCCGCGAGAGCTTCGCGAAGGCGAGGCACATGGCGACATCCTCCCAGGAGTCCCAGGGTCCGTGCTCCTCGCCCGTGGCGAGCTCGACGACGGTGTAGCGCGGCGGGTAGAGGGGAAGTCCCCTGTGCTCGCCCGAGGAGTGATACGAACGCCGAGCGCAGGCCTCGCACCTCGCCGCTCCTTCGGATGGCGCGCCGCAATCGGTGCAAAGGCATCGAACTCGCTTGTTGGCGTAGCGCTCCCGTCGGGCTGCGTTCCTCTTCTCCCGGTCGCGTCCCTCATCGAGCGCGGCGCAAGTACCGCATCGTGAAGCGGCTGATGCCGCCCCCCCGCACCGCCCGCACAAGCCCGCTGCTCTCCTGGTGGCGTATAGTTCCCGCTCGGCCGCGCGCCTCGCCTCGCGGCAGGTTCCGCAGACAGCTCCTCCCCCGGCGGGAGGACGATCTCCGCAGTGCGCACAGAGACCCGCGTCGCGGCGTTCACGCCTGCGCCGCCTGCTCCTCTCCCGCGCCATCCGGCGGCGGTGCTCGGGGTTCCTTCCGCCGTAGGGCCTGCCTTCGGCCTTGCCCTTCGCGTAGCGGGCGCGTTCGGCGGCCCGTCCCTTCTCGCGACAGTACTCACACACCTTGCGACCGGGCGCGGGCCGGCGATTCCCGCACTTCATGCACAATCCCTGCGCACGGCGTTCTTCGGTGCGTCTGAGGTGGCGCTCACGCTCATAGGAGCGGGCCTCATCAGGGTCCCTGTGGGGCATGCTTGTTCTCCTCCCTCCGGTGGCTGGAATACAGACGAGTGACGGCCGGCGGGACGTCCTCAGCGCTGCCTGCGTTCACCAAAAAGACCCGATGCTGCGTCCCCCCAGTACTGTACGCCCGAGGCCTCGAGGTTCAGGGCCGTGCAGACGATGATCTCATCGCGCGCAGGACGCATCTGCCGGACTGTTCTCCGCGAGGCGGTCTCGCGCTTCGTCCCCCGCCGGCTCCTCCCCGCAGACCCCCCGGCGGGCAGGGGACGTATGTCGCCGTCGTCGATCGAGCGGAAGCGCTCGACGACGTATCGCTCGTCTTCGAGGCCGCGGCCGAAGGTGTGGGTGAGGAAGGTGCTCGCTTCCCTGGTCTTTTGCATCGGCAAGTCTCCTTGTTGTGGGTGGTTGCGTAAGGCGGAGAACACCCTCCCGGACGTCCATCCTCCGCCCCCTACCGGCCAGGCTCTGCCTCTTCGGGGCGCCGGGAGCGCCGGAGGCGGGGGAGACGAAAGGCCTGTTGTTCAGGGATCTGCGTTCGGTTGGACGGTGGCTTTCTACGGAAAGGGGTCGCCTGGGTCGTGACCGTGAAGTTCCTGCTCCTCCAGGTCGCGGCGCCATGCGTAGCGTCCCGTCCGGGTTTCCCAGTCGAAGCGCTCGCCGCGCCCGTCGGGGAGTTCGTAGCGATTGAAGGCGGACCAGTCCCCGTCATGAAACCCCCGCCACAGGACGCACGCGAGCGCCGTGAGGAGACTCCACAGCGCCGCACCGAACCAGACGCCGCCTATCAGGCGGGCGCCTGTCCCACAGCCAAGGGAGAAGACGGTGAAGAGAAGGGCGAAGGCGGGTCCCGCCAGGACGAGCGCCCTGGCGTGACGTGATGGATTGTGGTCGGTCATGCGTCGTTCCTCCGGGGTCGGGGGTCAAGGGCTCGCGGGCGTCGCCGGTCCCTCCGGCCCAGGCTCCCGCGCCCACGCCGCCTCCCTTCTCGGCCTCCCGGCGAACCACCGCGGGGGCGCGTCGCCGGATGCGGTCCTGAGCGCACCGCCATGCCGATTTCTCTTGCGGTTTTCATGTGGGTATGTTCGAATCGGCGCGATTTCAACGGAACTGGAACGGCGGTACGCTGTACTCTGGCGAATGCAACCCATACCGGGCGGCCATTCGAGTGATGAGCGATCTGACGGACAAGGAGAAAGGCGATCCTTATTGGAACCACACGAGGGGCGCGGGGTCGCGGCCCGAACGAACCCTCCCTGCTCTCCCGATGCGGGCTCCTCTTCGCCGTACTCGTGCTGTGGTCCGCAGCGCCGGCGGGAGTCGGCCACGCCGCCCCGGCCGGCGGCTTCTACCTGCGGGCAGGCGCCGGTATCGAGTGGGCGGCCGATACCCGGTTCACGGACGTGGACTGCGCCTCCACTTCCCCGGCGGCGCTCTACGGCTACGGGACGGGGGGCGACGGCGCGCCCTACCGCTCTGCCGGGGATTTCGGGACGGCGCCCGCCCTCGAACTCGGGTTCGGCTGCGCCGCCGCGCCGGCGGTGAGACTTGAGGTCCTCCTCGAATACCGCCCGCGCTTCGCCTTCGGTGGCCGCGCCAACTTCCTGGAGCCGGAACGCTTACAGTCGATGAAAGCGGATCTCTCCTCCCTCTCCGGCATGCTCGCCGCTTACCTCGACCTGCCGGGGACCGGTTCCTTCAGGCCGTTCATCGGCGCGGGCGCCGGCGCTGTCCGCACCCGTATCGGCGAGACGCGCATGACCTTTCCAAAGACGACGACCGTAGTGCCGGGAGGAAGCCGGACCGGTCTCGCCTGGATGCTGACGGCGGGGGTCGCGAAGGCGCTGGCCGAGCGCACGACGCTCGACCTCGCCTGGCGCTACACGGACCTCGGCGCCACCCGCACCGGCAGGGGCATGGGCCGGGTGGTCTGGCGTGACGAGAGCCGTGAGCCGCTACCGCTCGACCTCGCCGCGACTCGGGCGAAGCTCACGAGCCACGGGCTACGCCTTTCCCTGCGCTACTCGTTCTGAGGCGGTGATGTGATGCGTTACGTGTACCTGATCGGCTGTCTCGCGGGACTTCTGCTGATCTGCGCGTGGGCCGGCGCTGCCGCCGCCGACCGCAACTTCTCGCAGCACCCCGGGTTCGCCGAGTATTTCGCGGCCAACCCTCCGGCCGACGCCGCCGGTCCGGCCGACCGGGTCCTGGCCCGCCGCCACGCGCCCCGCTTCCACCTTCCCGCCGGCCACGAAGGTCCCATCGACTTCTACCGCGACTACATCGCCCACGGTTACCTGATAACGGGCGACGGCGTTCGCATCGACGGCCCCACCGCCAGTGACCTGAACCGCTACCGCGACGACGTCCGCGCCGAGTTCACGCACGCGCCGGGCGGGGTCGAGCCCCGGCCCGTCGTCTACGGCACGGTGGAGCGCACCGACCTGTGGGCGCCGGAGGAACCGGACCGGCCGGCCGAGGAATTCACCGTCCTCACCTACCACCTGGCGTTCCGGGTGAGCGGCCTGCCGGCGGGGTTGTCCCTGGCCACTGCCATCCCGCTTCGGCTGGTGGCGGACCTCGACGACTGGCACCAGCTCGACCACTACACCGCCGCGTTCGTGGTCCTGGCCGCGGATGGGCGTCCCGTCGCCTTGACCCTGCAGCAGCACAACTACCTGCGCACCTACCTGGTCGGCGAGTCGGTGGAACTCGGGCCCGACGGACGCTTCGACATCGACGTGGCCATCCGATCGAACGAGCTTTACCCCCACGTTCCGGGACGGACGGTGCGCCGGGCGGTGCGGTTTCTGGACCATGACGCCAGGGCCTTCCTGATGGGTTTCGGCAAGCGGCCGATGATGTCGGCGGACGACATCACCGACCCGGACCGCACCGTCGACTACGAGCTCGCCTTCCTCCCCGGCTCCGACGCCTTCTACTCGTTCCACGGCTTCCTCGGCGAGCGCCGCCGGTTGCCCGGCCGCGACGGCCCACCCGGGGCCCGCTACAACACCCTGCCCGAGCTCAAGCCCCTGCCCGCGCAGATCCTCGACGGTTACTGGCGCGAGGGGAACGAGGGCGACTGGGCGCGGTATCGGAACAGCCGGGAGAACGGCTCCGGCCCGGCCGGCTTCGCGCGAGCGCAGGCAACAGTGTTCCATCGCAACCTCGGCTGCCTGCGCCGGGAGCGCAAAGGCTGCGCGTTAGAGTAGCGGTTGAGCGACTGTCCCCCGACCCCTTCTTAGCCTGTATCGCCGTCCCCACCACCCAGGTCAGGGTGGCGCCCGGCAGGTCGTTGAAGGCGGTGACCAGGTGGCTGGCGGCGACGGTGGGGTCGCGATTGAGCTTGTGGAAGATGATGGGCCGCACGGTCGACACCGTCATCGCAGCGATGGAGGCGAACCACCCCGACCTCACCAACCAGAAGACGCTCTACGTCGAGATCAGCCGCGCCCGGGACCGGGCGGAACTCGTGACGGACGACGCGAAAGCCCTGTGCGAGCGGTTGGAAGCCGCGACGGGGGAGCGGATCGCGGCTCTGGAGGCGCTCGGAGCGAGCAAGGCCGGGAGCATCGGGACAGAGAAGCAGACCGAAGCGCTGCATCCGGATGAAGGGCGGCGGCCGGTGATGGAGAAGACCCGATCGGATCGAGGGCTCGAGCTATAGGAAAATCGCATTCATCATCGACCGGACTTCCCGGGAGTTGCGTCCGGCGCCCTACGGCATGTCCTCCTCGATGCTCGCGGCGACCCGTTCGGCCGCCTCCTGCGCCGAATCACGCGCGAGGTGCGCGTAGCGCGCCGTCGTTTCCATCTTGCTGTGGCCCAGGAGCTTCCCGATCACGGGGAGCGACTCGCCGAGCGCAAGGGCGCGCGAGGCCCAGGAATGGCGCAGGTCATGCAGCCGCACGCCCTCGAGGCCCGCGCGCTCCCTTATGAGACGCCAGGCCTCGTCGATGTTCCCAAGGTGCGTCCCCGGCTTCCTCCCCGGGATGACCCAGGGACCACCGTGGGCGCGCAGGAGACTCGCGAGAAGCTTGACCGCCTGCGGCGGCAACGGAACGGCCCGCGCGCCCGTCTTGGAATCGGGCAGCCTCAACTCGCCTGCATCCAGCGCCACGTCATCCCGGCGCAGCCTGAGGACCTCGCTCCTGCGGCACCCGGTAAGCGCCAGGAGCCGGATCGCCGCCACCGCGGATGCGGACGCCACTCCGTCGGCCTCCGCCTCCTCGAGGGCCTCTCCCAGGCGGATGAACTCCGAATCCGTCAGGAACCGCTCCCGCCTGCGCTCGGGGTATTTCATAATGGAGCGGCAGGGATTTGATAATCCGTCTGCTACCAGTTCCCACTCCCGTGCGAGTTCGTACATCGCGGAGAGGGTGCGGAGCGCCATGTTCGCCACCGCGGGCGTCTCATACAGGCCCTGGTGGAATTCCGCCACCTGCTCGCGAGAGAGCCCCGCGATTGGCAGCTTGCCCAGGGCGGGCAGGACGTGGCGGTTGATCACCGAGCGGTAGAGCACGGCGGTGCCCGGCTTGCACCGCACCGCGACGTATTCGGTGAGATAGCGCGCGCACAGTTCGGCCACCGTGGGGCCTGCCTTGGGTCTGAGCGGCTTGGGGATAGCCTCCTCGCCCGCCTTGACCCTCGCGATGATGTGGGCGGCGCGCTTCCTGGCCTCATCGGCGTTGATCACCCCGTGGCGGCCCACCGCCACGCGCCTGGGACCCTCCGGACCCCGCGCCTGGGCGATGTAGACCCTGGCTCCGGTGGGATAGACCCTCACGCCGAAGCCCGTGAGCTCCCGGTCCCAGTATACCGTGTCCTTCTCCACTTTCAGTTTCGCGACCGCGCGGTTTGATAATGTCCCGTGTTCAGGTTTCGCCATCTTTACATGCCCCTCCCGTTCGTGATGTGGGCGCCGATGCTCCCGCCCACCCGTACCGCCGCCTCCCTCTCGGCGTCTCGCATCAGGTGCGCATAGCGCGCGCTCGTCGCCACGCTCGCGTGGCCCAGCAGCTTGCCTATCGTGTAGAGGCTCTCCCCCAGCGCCAGGGCCCTGGACGCAAAGGAGTGTCTCAAGTCATGGATCCGCACGCCTTCCAGCCCCGCCCGCTCCCGGACGGGCCGCCAGTAGTGGTGCAGGCCCGTTAAGCGCCTCCCGGGCCTCTGGCCCGCGATCACCCAGGGGTTTCCCGAGGAGCGTGTGATGCCTTCCAGCACGCGAAGCACCGGCTTTGTCAGGGGTACCATGCGGGGGCCCGCCTTGGCGTCCCTGAGCCTCAGGTCCCCCGCCGTGCGGTCCACGTCGTCCCACCCGAGATTCAGTATCTCACCCCTGCGGCATCCGGTCAGGACGAGCAGCCGGATGGCCGCAATGGCGGGCGGCCATATCTCGCCCTCCGCCTCGGCTTGCTTAAGCGCACGGCCCAGGCGGCGGTACTCTTCCGCCGTCAAAAACCGCTCGCGCTTGCGCGTCCTGTAGCGGCGCAACCCCCGGCAGGGGTTCCTTCCTGCAGGCGCCAGGGCCCAGGCCTCGGCTAGCGTGTACATCCGCGAGAGCAGATGGACCGCCCGGTTCGCCAGGACCGGCGTATCGCGAAGGCCGTGATGAAGCGCCGTGACTTGCGCCCCGCCGACTTCTTCCAGTCCCATACCACCCAGGGCCGGCAGGATGTATTTGTCGAGCACGGTGCGGTACGCCGCGACGGTGCCAGGCTTCAAGTGTTTCTCCACGTGGGTGCGCATGAAGCGCTCGGCGAGTCCCGCCACGGTGGGTTCCGCCTCGGGCGCCGCAGCGCTAATATCCTCGCCCCGCTTGATGCGGTCGATGAGGAGGGCGGCGCGCTTCCTCGCCTCATCGACGGCCAACTCCCCGTGACGGCCGAGCGTCACGCGCTTCGGACCCCCGGGTCCCCGGGACTGCACCACGTAGGTCTTCCTGCCCGTGGCGTGAACGCGCACACCGAAGCCCGCCAGCTCCCGGTCCCAGAAGGGATGTCCTTCTCTTCGACTTCGAGCGCATCGACGGTGCGCTTGGTGAGCTTGAGTTCGCTTCTCCTCGGCATCTTCCCTCCCAAAATATGTAATCAAAACGCATACGTGCGGCATCAAACAGGAGGGTATCCAAGCATATGTATGACGAAAATGCAAGGGGCATCTTGGAGGGAGACAACGGAAATATATTATTATAAATGGCGATTATATACTTTACAAACCCATAAAGAAGTAGTATACTGCCTCTCATGATAACTCAAATATGGGAGAATCTATAATGAACGCGAACCTTATCACACTTTCTAGCTGCTTCTCCGATGAAGAAGCTGCTGTCGAAACTCTTGAAGAAATCCGTTGGCCGAACGGCGTAGAATGCCCCCATTGCGGACACGGGAAAGTCTACCATCTAAAAAAGAAGCCGGGTACTACTACGCGCTCCTCCCGTAAGCTCTGGAAATGCGCCTCTTGCCGGAAGCAGTTTTCCGTCCGGGTCGGGACGATATTCGAGGATTCACATATTCCGCTCAGCAAGTGGTTAGCCGCGTTCTATCTTATGTGCTCATCTAAGAAGGGGATTAGCGCTAAGCAACTAGAACGCTCCTTGGGCGTTACCTATAAGACGGCGTGGTTTCTTGCGCACCGGATTCGCCATGCGATGAGTAAGTCGCCGCTAGCCGGAAAACTCAAGGGAATCGCAGAAGTCGATGAGACATATATAGGCGGTAAAGGACATGGAAAGAGAGGGCGCGGCGCAGTGAAAAAGACACCCGTAGTCTCTCTCGTACAGCGTGACGGTGACGTTCGCTCCTGCCGCGTAGATAACGTAAAGGGAAAGACGCTCAAGGGCCTGATTCGGCGTGAAGTAGAAGGCGAGGCGCATATCATGACGGACGCCTTCCCGAGCTACCGGGGGCTGGAGAAAGAA
Source organism: bacterium (assembly GCA_965218735.1). Lineage (GTDB taxonomy): Bacteria > UBA8248 > UBA8248 > UBA8248 > UBA8248 > Bin107. Next base: position 772,676 of record CBDCMA010000008.1, read on the forward strand.
TTCGCCTCTCATGGCGTCATAGATCACGATCAGGAATACGTCCGGGGAATCATTCACACGAATTTTGCTGAAAGTTATTTTTCGCTCCTCAAGCGCGGTATCGTAGGAGCGTTTCACCACGTAAGCCGACAGCACATGGACCTATACCTCAATGAGTTTGACTTCCGGTGGAATACCCGGAAACTCAATGACGGTGAGAGGTGGATAGACGCTATTCGAAATTCTGTCGGAAAGCGGTTGACCTATGAGACACCAATAAGCTAATAACCTACGCCTTTACATCTCCCCGTGATATACGGATAATATCTCTACTCCCAGCAACTTGCAGAGCGGCCTTTCGTCCGGGCTGCCTGCTGAATACAAGACGGTTCCTACCCGGGGCCGAAATAGGCGGGAACCCACCCAAATCTGTGAGTTGTTGGGAGACCGGCCCGGCGTAGGGTCAGGCCGGATTTCCTTTTCATGGGGGGGTGAGGCCATGCGGATATTCCTGCTAAGTTTTGTAATTTTCGGTATGCTTATCTCAGGATCGAGCGCCGAGACGTTCTATGATAAAGTAAAGAAGATCAGTGAAAGTCAAAGGAATCAGGCCTTCGCTATAGCGCTCATGGCCGCCGGAAAGACTTGCCCCTATGTGACCCATTCGATTATTCGAGGTATCGATACGAACGGGATGGTTCACGTTACGGTTCGATGTAAAGGCAGCATAGACTATATTATGATGGAAGGCGGAGGGAAGAAGGGCAGATTTTTGCCCTGCTCTACTTGGGTGGCTATCTCAAATACCAGTTGCTGGACGCCGTTCAAGGAATAAGGGATTTACATTCTACCAATAAGTTGATATAAGTATATCGTTGGATTAATGGATGCTCATGTTAGTAATTGTGCCCACGGCGGGACTCGAACCCGCAAGACCTCGGAGGGTCACCGGATTCCAAATCCGGCGCGTATTCCTGTTTCGCCACGTGGGCACGTTATAACGCCCCGCTTCTGATTGCCCATGGGAGCGGGGCGTATCTTTCAGGAGATAGTCGATGAAGCCGAATACGCTCCCAGAAAAAGTTCAGGATAAATCATTTGCTTCGCTAGTAGGCGCTCTTGTTCAGGTAAAGCCCGAGAAGAAACCTTGGAAACCTAAACTGAAAAAGAAGTAAAGCCGGGAAGGATACTATACTAATCTGATGGGTTTATCAAATATATAAACGCCTTATAAATAATCAGTTATCATGAACATACGCGGTCAGTCGCACTATTGGACGATCACCGGGTTCATAAAAATAATTTATCGATATTTATCGTATTTTTCAGTAATTCGAATTTCAGGGCCATCGCCGCGATTCCGGCGGATTTAAGCGCTCCGGCGTCTCCAGCCATATCGGATTCCAAGTCCGTACCCATGTATCCACTCCATAGTTCTTGATGCGCCCTTACAAGTTCATCCATCCACTTAAACCGCATCGAGTGGCTGCGAGAGATGTAATCGTTCAACATGTTCGCCCCTATGAAAACGGCTGCGAAAAAACTTTTTATTCTATTTCCCTGCCCCTATGAACGGGCTGCGAGGGACTCGATGTTTCCACCGGGCCCGCCCGTATGACACCATGGGTGGTTCGCGAACCACCCCTACGGGACGCCCATCGCCTCTCCCGTATGAAAAGGCTACGAGGGATGTGATAACTCCACCGGGCCCGCCCGCATGAAAGGGCTGCGAGGGACTCGATGTTTCCACCGGGCCCGCCCGTATGAAACCTTCTCGCGGTGAATTCTGGGGCATGCCGCAAGGGGTGCGATAACGGCAAATGCGGGCAGGTGCGTGATTATTCCCTAGTCGGGACCGAATCTGATTTGATCGTCATTCCGGCGCATGCCGGAATCCAGGAATTTTATCTTTGCCTTTTGCCTTGGTTTTTATGACTACCCTAGTTACTGGTGGCCATCCTGCGATTTCGGTATCCCCATCGGCTCTGGTCAACCTGCCGGTTGCCACCAGCATTCGCCGGAATGACGACAATCTTCGATTCAGGCCTATTGGGAATCCGAAGCCGTAGGGACAAGGCCCCTGTGCCTGTCCACCTGAAAAAAGGACAACCACGGGGGCGGAGCAACCCCCTGTGGTCGCCCTTCCTTTGCCCGTCATTCCGGTGTCATTTTCGACCGAGGATGGAGGAAATGCGGAATCCAGACGGACGGGAATGGAAGAAACGGGGTCTAGAAAATACTCCCCCCTTGAGGGTCAATCCCGATTGAAGAATGAGGGATTGTCAGCGAAATACGAGGAATTGCCTACGGCGCGGTCTTCAAAATCACTCCCCCCTTGAGGGGGAGTCAACGAGCAAAGGGCGCAAGCCCGCAAGCGAGTTGGTGGGGGGTCAATTGCGACCAATGCGGGATCGATTGTTCCGACTGAGGAAGGAGGGGCTGCTGAGCAAAGAAAGAGGAATCGACCCCCCACCGCATCAGCCTTCGCTCGAATCGCTCGGCTTCTGTGACTCCCCCTCATGGGGGAGTGAAGCCCAAGCGCAATGGTTCTGTAGGGGCGGACCTGCGTGTCCGCCCTGCCTTTGCCCGTCATTCCGGAATGTTCATTCTCACCCGGTGAGGAAGCACCCACCAGGTGACAACATGAAAACAACGCAGTATCTTGAAGGATAGTAGAAACTCTCTGAAATATCCGCCCTGCCCGAAACCCGACATTTACCAAGCAGACATGAAATCTCCGTCAAACGTTCAGGAGTTACGATGGCCGAGAATGATTGCCTCATCAATTTGGGTGATTGGTCGAAACCCGCTGATACCTTGATAAAGAAGATTTTAAACGCGACAGGCATTCTGTATGAGCCCCTTCACATCAAGAGAATCGCAAAAGCCGAGGCAAAGGCCGAGTTGATAAAAGCACAATCTGAAATCGAGATAACCGACCTGCATCGAAGAGCCGCGCAGCGATGGGTCGAGGAAGAAGCCCAACGCCAAAAGAACATGGAAGACATAACCACCAAAGCATTGCCGAATTTGAACGAAGATGCGAACCCCAATTCCATCGAAGATGACTGGATTGTCAACTTTTTCGACAAATGCCGAATTGTGTCCAATGATGAGATGCAGGAACTATGGTCGCGTATTCTGGTCGGTGAGGCGAACGTTCCTGGCACTTATTCGAAGCGAACCGTAAATTTCCTTTCGGACCTCGATAAAGCCGAAGCTGAACTGTTCACCAGGCTTTGCGGTTTCATGTGGATGGTTGGAAGTTTGGAACCTTTGGTGTTTGATATGGAAGCGGAAATCTACGACAGACACGGAATCAATTTCGAGAGTCTGACTCACCTTAACAGTATTGGGCTTATTCAACTTCAACCATTGGGATTTAAGAAAGTTAATTTCCCTAAGAATTTTTCCTTGCTTTACTACGCTAGGCCGCTGACACTGGAGATGCCCAAAGACACTGGAAACGAGTTGAAGATCGGAATAGTGATGCTCACAAGTATCGGGAGAGAACTAGCCCAAATTTGCGGAAGTCAGCCTGTGGAGGGGTTTTGGGAGTATGTCAAAGAGCAATGGAAGGAGTTTTTGCCGGAGGTAGAAACAGCATAGAACTTAGAACTTTTCAGTTTTCATTTTTTGACTCCCGTCCTCGATTTTTCCTTAATCAATTCTTTTTTGAAATCAATCTCATTCCGGCGAATGCCAGCAAAAATGAAAACCAGAATCACTCCCCCCTTGAGGGTCATTTCCGACCAGTGAGGGAGGGAATGTCGCAGAAGCCGAGCGTTAGCGAAGGCTGACGCGGTGGGGGGACGATTCTAAAATAAAAACTCCCCCCACCGGCGCGGTTTCGGGCTTCGCCCTCACCTTGCCGACTCCCCCTCAAGGGGGAGTGTTTTATGCCTCATTTTTTCGTAGGGACAGGCCCCTGTGCCTGTCCTGATGTATTCACCTGCAAAAGGGACAACCACGGGGGGTTGTCCCTACGGAAAACCTACACGAAATGAAATCGTAGGGGCGGACACACACGAGCTCTCCCTCCTTGGGAAAACTCGACACCCCCACACCTTCCATCCAAAACGGCTACGCAAAACTCACTCCCCCACCATCCCCGCCCCCATGAACTCCTACGCCGTGGCTTCCTCGCGCAAAGGTTTCGTAAACGCGATGGCGGCGACGTCGAAGTACTCGAGGCTCGCGTTGTTCGCCCGGCGGAAGCTGCGCTGCTTTTCGGAGTTGAACCAGGCGTCGGCGGTGGCCTTGTCCTCGAAATGGTAGACGGACGCCATGCGGCCCGCCTCCTCGTTCATGCCCCAGGTCTTGTCGATGAGGCCGGGCACTTCGTTCTCGAAGAAGGCGGCGGATTTCTCCTTGTCCTCACGAACCTCGGCGAGCGTGGGCGCAACGGCGGGATAGTGTAGAATAACCATCATCATCATAAAGTCCTCCCGGGTGTCTGGATTGGCTTTGGTTGTCATCGTCCTTTTCATGTTTTGCCGGAAATGATAGCCCAGGGGAGCGAATCCGCCAAACGCCCCCATGAGCGGCGCGACGCGCGGAAATGAAAATCCCGGTAAGCAGGGAACCTTTATAGTCAAGAAAGGAGCATGAAGCGATGACTGAGGCGGCGTATCAGGCGATCTACGAGCAAGCGCGTAAAAACCTCGAAGGTGCGGAACCGGCGAATCCATACGACATCCTGGGGGCCGAACTGGGCGGAACGCAGACGGCGCTGGCCGGGTATGAGCGCTTCGGCCTCAAAATGCGCCTGATGCTCACGGATTCAGCGGATACCGAATTCGACTTCATGGGCAAGAAACTGAGAAGCCCCATCATGACGGGTTCGATGAGCGCGAACACCCTGGCCGCCCACTGGCCGGATGGTTTCTTGCAAGTCGCCGAGGGCGCGGCCCGCTTCGGCACCCAGTACTGGATAGGCGACTGCGCCGATGACACCTGGCGCGAAACCGCCGCCGCTTATCCATCCGCCATCCGGGTCGTAAAACCCTGGCGGGACAAGCAGCGCACCTTGACCTCCTTAAAACTCGCGGAAGACACCGGCGCCTTCGCCGTGGGCATGGATTTCGAATCGGGTTTTTATAACCCCGAGTGTCAACCGCAAAGAGCGGATTCGCTCGCAGGCTACGTGAAGGCCACGGGGCTTCCCTTCGTATTCAAGGCGGTGGGCTCGGCGGAGACCGCGCGAATCGCCCGCGACGCAGGGGCTGCGGCCATCATCGTCACCACGCACGGAGGAGCGCACGGACCTTCGTGGGGCCATCCCATGGAAATTCTCCCTGAGATCGTGGACGCGGTGGGGGATGACGTGCTCGTGCTGGCGGAAAGCGGCGTCCGTAGAGGAGACGACGTTTTGAAGCTCCTGGCTCAGGGAGCCAAGGGGGTGACGTCGGGCCGGGGTCTCGTGCTCGGCCTGTTCGCCGGTGGACCTTCGGGCGTAACCGAGATGCTCGAACTTTTGGAAGAAGAACTCAAAAAGTCCATGGTCATGGCGGGTTGTAAGGATTTGGCCTCGATTTCCGGGGATATCCTGATTCCGAGGTAGGGTGTGGAGATTACTCCGTAGGGACAGGCCCCCGTGCCTGTCCTCGTGTGTTCTTTCTCATCGGCGCGTTCCTCACCCGTAGGGGCGGTTCGCGACCTGTGGAGCAGACCCGAGAAGGGATTCTCCCCTACCATCGCGGGAAATTGACGAGGTGATGTAGGGGCCGCATATATGCGGCCCGTCGTTGGAAGGCGAAAAGGCAGGGTCGCATTTATGCGACCCCTACACCAGAGCCATGAACGCGGTGATTCCGTAGGTGGCAGTCCCTCCTTGGGACTGCCCACACATATATGCGCCCCCCCACCAGCGCGACTTCTGGCTTCGCCCTCGTCTTGCTGACTCCCCCTCAAGGGGGGAGTGAACCACCTATGTTTTGCGGCGTAGGGACAGGTCGCGACCTGTCCTTACCACGCCACGGAATCCACCCCTCCGCCCACATCACACCGCATCGGGCAGAAGCGGCAACAAATACTTCCCGAAATTGCGGGCCTCTTGGTCATGCGGCCAGCCGGAGAGGATGAACGTGGTGGCGCCCAGGTCGATGTATTCGCGCATGGCGTCGGTGACCACTTCGGGGCTGCCCACGAGCATGGTGCCCGCTCCCTGGCGCACGAGGTTGATGCCGGAGAAAAGCGCAGGGCCGTGCCAGAGTTTTCCCTCCGCCGTCATGGCGTTCATGCGCTGCTGGGAGACCGATTCCACCTGCCCCGCGATCTCGCCGGTGACCGATGAGGACTCCCCGTAAGACGCCGTGCCCGCGATGATGGCCTCGGCTTCTTCCCTGGCCCGCGCGTCGTCCTCGCGCACCAGGATGTGGAAGCGCACGCCGAGTCTTAAATCACGGCCATGCTTCTCGCGCGCCATCTTCTTCACCTCTTCAAATTCCTCGGCTATCTGCCAGGGGGGTTCCCCCCATTTGAGAAAAACGTCGGCGTGCTTGGCGATGACTTTCTTGGCGGCGGGCGAGCTTCCCCCGAAATAAAGCGGAGGCCCTCCCCTGCGCGCGGGTCCGGGGAAGACAAAGCCGTCCTCGACCTGATAGTACGCGCCCTCGTAGTTGACTCTCTCCTCCTCATCCGCCCAGAACGCGCGCACGATGTCCAGAAACTCATCGGCCCGCTCATAGCGTCCGTCATGATCCGCCCAGTCGCCGTAGCGCCTCGCGTCCACGGATGATCCGCCGGGCACGACGTTCACCGTCAACCTGCCGCCCGAGATGAAATCGAGCGTGTTCGCCTGCTGCACGGCGAAGCTAGGCGTCGTGAGGCCGGGCCGGATGGCCACGCAGAATTTAATACTGCTGGTCTCGCGGGCGATCGCGGAGGCGAGGAGCCAGCCGTCCGAACAGGAGGTGTTGCACGGAATGAGCATGTTCGTGAGGCCGCTCGCCTCGGCTGTTTTCGCGACGTGGACGAGATAGTCGATTTCGGGGGGAATCTCGACTTCGCCGGTGCCGAGCCGCGTGGCGTCGCCCCTCTTGTTCGAGGGCAGATACCAGGCGTATTCGATGGGTTGTTTCTTGGTGGTCATTGCGCGTGCGTCCTTTAATACTGTGTTTCATCAAATAAAAATTCGGGTCTTGCCGCTCGGCCCGCCAGTTTGCGAAAAAAAACGCCCCGCCCGCAAGTGCGCCCGGAAGTAAAACAATCGTCTCCTCGGCTATCCGATGACCTCGTCCGTAATGGCCGCCTCGCCATAAATTTCGGGGTTAAAGACGTCATACGGCCGCTTTCCGGCGATGAAGCGCTCGATATTCATCACCGTACGCAAGGCCATCTCCTCGCGCGTCTCGCGGCCCGCGCTGCCCATGTGTGGAGTAAGAACGACATTCGGAAGGCTCTTGAGCCCCGCTATAGGCCCCGGATTGGGCTCGGGAACCTCGGTATGATAGACGTCCAGCCCGGCGCCCCGAATTCGCTTTTCTCTCAAGGCTTTCTCCAGGGCCGCCTCGTCCAAAACTAGTCCGCGCGAAGTGTTAATCAGAATGGCGCTCGGCTTCATGAGAGAGATAAGCCGTTCATCGATGAGACCCACGGTGTCTTTGGTGAGCGCCGGGGTTAATGCGATGAAATCCGCTTCGGTAAACAAATCGTCAAGGGTGCGAAATTCGGCTGAACCGAGAACAAATTCCTCCGCCGGGCTCAGGGGGGTGCGCTTGTTGTAGGTAATGCGCATATCGCAAGCGGCGGCTTTGCGCGCTACCAGTTGCCCGATTCGGCCCATCCCGACGATCCCGAGCGTCTTCCCGAAGAGGCGCGTACCCATGAAAGCCATCGACTGATTCTGCCGCCAGCGATCCTCTCGGAGGAACGTATCCGCCTCCGGCAATCGCCACGCCGTCGCCATCAAAAGAGCGAATGTGAATTCCGCGGTTGTTTTTTGGGTCATGCTTTTCTGCCCCGAGACCGGAATGTTGCGGCGCGTCGCCGCAGCAAAATCAATGAACTTCGCTGACCCATGCATGACGGAGACAAACTGCAACTCTTTCGCCGCGTCGAACACTCGCTCGTTAAAGGGGATCTCCCCTATGCCGAACAGTATGTGTTTGTCGCGCACGGCTTCCAGCAGCTCTGATTCTGGAATCATGCGGTCAACATGTGGATATGTGGTCACCTCGCCCAGTTTATCGAGTTCAGCGGCAGCGACCTCCGGAATCGGTTGAGGCACAAAAATTCTTGTCATGATTTCCCTTTCCATTATTTGGGAGCCGAAAAAGTTCAAATATAGGAGGCATATCTGCCACGTCTGCGGGCGCGCTAGTCGTCCAGACGCTTCATCCTGGGATCGAGCACATCCCGAAGCCAATCCCCCAGGAGATTGACTCCTAATACGGTCAGCGTGAGGGTCACGCCGGGAAAGAGGGTGAGCCACCAGGCGGTGTCGAGGAATCCGCGGCCCTCGGCGAGCATCCCGCCCCAGGTCGGGGTCGGGGGGGGCACGCCCATGCCCAGGAAGGAAAAAGAGGATTCGATGATGATCATACGGCCCAGATAAATGGTGGCCACCACGATGCAGGAAGAAAATACGTTGGGAAGGAGATAAATGATCATGATCCGGGCGGTGCTGCAGCCGGCGGATTTTGCTCCCGTGACCATGTCGGTGTCTTTTAATGCGAAGACCCCTCCCCGCACCACCCTCGTGTAGACGGTCCACGTCCTTAGGGAGATGGCGAGGACGATGTTCTGGAGGCTCGCTCCCAGGATCGCAATGATAGATATCGCTAGCAGGACGAACGGGATCGCGAGGGCGGTGTCTACAATCCTGCTGATCACGGCGTCAATTTTGCCCCCGTAGTAGCCCGCAACGAGTCCCGTTCCTATCCCGATAAAACCGCTTATAAAGACGGCGGCAAAACCCACAGAGAGTGAGACACGCGAGCCCCAGATGATTCGGCTCAAGATGTCGCGCCCGAGCCGGTCCGTACCGAGCCAATAGGTGTTGCCCGCTTCGTCCACGAAACCCGGGGGCTTCAGGTGACGCAACAGGTCCTGAGACAAGGGGTCATGGGGTGAGAAAAGACCGGGGACGATAGCCCAAAGGACTGTGATGATAATGCAGAAAACTCCAAAGAGCGCCGGAGGCCGCTTTATAAGATCGCGCAGCGCCAGTTGTAAATCTGAGGGGCCGCGCTCGTCCAAATCCTGATCGAAGCGGGGCGCGTCGCCGGCGTCCAGGGGTTTGTCCATCGCCATGTTTCTTGCCTCCGCCTGCGCTAATTGTATGAAACGCGCGGATCGAGCCACGCATAAATGATGTCCACGGCGAGATTGACGCCCACGAACATGAACGAAAGCAGGGCCACCGCCGCCTGGACAACCGGATAGTCGTTGACATTGATGGATTCCACCACCAGCCAACCCACCCCTGGCCAGGCGAAGATGACTTCGATGACCACCGTCCCGCTGAGCAAGCCGCCGAGTTCCAGGCCGATGATGGTGACAATGGGGATTGATGCGTTTTTGAGGGCATGGCGGCCGATGACCAGGGCCTCGGTGATTCCCTTCGAGCGCGCCGTATTCACGAAGTCCTGGGACATTACCTCAAGCAGTGTCGAGCGCGTAATCCGCATGATGCGGGCCGTGGCGTAGAGACCGGCAGCCAGTCCCGGCAGGATGATGCTCTTCGCCTCCCGGTAGCCCGATGTCGGCAGCCACCCGAGAATTTCAGAGAATAGGATAATAAGCATGAGGCCCAGCCAGAAGTTGGGGATGGACTGGCCCGCCATCGACAAAACCGAACTGAAATAGTCGATCCAGGTTTTACGGAAAACGGCCGAGAAGATCCCGGTTGGGATGGCGATCACAAGCCCCACGAAAAGGGCGAAAACGGCGAGAATTATCGTGGCGGGAATGCGCTCGGTGACAAGGCCCATGGCGGGGACATTGTGGTAGAACGAATCACCGAAATCGCCCCTCAAAACGCCCTTGTTCTTTTTGTGGCCGAACAGGAAGTTAAAGTATTGGACGTAGATCGGCTTATCGAAGCCCCTTTCTTTGTTGAACGCGGCAACTTCTTCTACGGTGGCTTCATCGGGCATCAGGACGTCGGCCGGGTCCCCTGTCATGTGGAGCATCAAGAAGACGATGAGGAGGACCATCCACAGGACAATCAAACTCTGCAGGAGACCGCGGATGATATAGGCGCGCATAAAAAATACTACCCTCGAAAATAAAATAGATTTTACGATTCAAAAGTTGCCTGGATACTGTACCTGATCAAAAGTGTTCTGCGCATGAATAGAATGAATGATGTACATCTTTTCCGCTGCGGTCAAGACAACTCCGGGCAAGCCTTCCTCCGAACCTGCCGACCAGAACGACCTGGAAGGGCTCGCCGTTACACGCCATCCGTGTCCAAGTGGCCGCCGATAACGAAGTGGCCGCACGAACCGCCCGCGCCCCCTCGCCGGCCTGGATGATGAAGTTCGGCCGGCCCGAAACGAACTCGTGGGTTTCGATGCGAGCCACGCTTACTTGACCTTTTCTACGTTCTGATACACGATGTTTTGATAATCACACTTTCAACGACGCGGAATGTGGTGTTTCAGCGTGTATTTGCGTCACCGCTCCAAGAAACAGCGCAACAGATTTAATTTGTAATGAAGAAATTATCACTCTATTGCTCAAAGGAGGAAGGTACTATGCGAAAGTGGTTGGTCGCTCTTCTCATTATGACCCTTCTCGGCTTCGCCGCGCATCGCGCCGAGGCCTTTAAGGGAACGCTCAGGCTCGCTGTCCATGGACAACCGGCAACCTGGGACCCGGGAAAAACGCCCGGTTTCATGGGCACCATGCTGTGGCCGTGGACCTACGATACCCTCGTTCAGGCGGACTTGAAAACAGGCAAGCTCTACGGCTGGCTGGCCGAAAAATTCGAGCGCGTCAACGCCTCGAAATTCAAATTCACCCTGCGCAAGGGCGCGGTATTCGCCGACGGAACACCAGTCACCTCCGCGGATGTTAAGTTCTCCCTCCACCGCGTCTGGGAGGACAAAGGCCTGCAGAGCTCGGTGAAGTCCTATTACAAGGACATCAAAGGGGTGGAGATCATCGACGATCGAAACTTCTACATCCACGCAAAAGGCCCGATGAATGACCTGCCGGCCCTGATGCGAACCTGGGGTCACGTCATCAACCGCAAGGCTGTCAAGGGTCTGACATACGCCCAAATCGCAACCGGGAGCTATGGCTCGGGCGCCTACGTCCTCAAAGAATGGAAAAAGGGCCAGAGGTTCGTGATGGAAGCGAATCCCCTGTGGTGGGGCAATAAAAAATATCCCAACCGGCCCAAGACCCTCATCATTCGCATTATCCGGGAGCCCACGACCCGCGTGAAGGCCCTGACGACCGGCGAAATTGACTTCGCCATGAGGGTGGCGCCCCAGTTCATTGAGCAAATCAACGCCAAACCGGGCCTGAAGGTGCTTACCACCCCCAGCATCCGTATCTATTACGTCGGCTACCTGACCAAGCATGGTGGGCCCATGGCGAACGTAAAGGTTCGTCAGGCGGTAAGCCACGCCATTAACACGCCGCTTATCATCAAGACCCTCTTGCAGAACCGCGCCGATCCCTGGTTCCAGTTGATCCACCAGGGGATGGCGGCCGGCTACAACCCCAAGATGAAATCGTGGTATCCCTATGACCTGGCCAAGGCGAAGAAGCTCTTGAAGGAATCGGGCTTTGGCAAGGGTTTCAAATTGACCATGATCTCCCCACGAAACACGATCCCGGCTGATGTTGAAATGTGTGAGGCGATCGTCAGTATGGTGCAAAAAATTGGTGTTGACGCAAAATGCCAAGCCTCCTCGAAACGGGTCTGGAGAGGCAATTTCAAGAAATACTCGAAGGGTACGTTAAAAGGAAACATGATGTTTATTTCCAGTTACGGCAACCAGGGCGGCATACCGGGCAACAGCTTCCGCGGTGTCATGTCCTGCGGCGGAAAATGGAGCCCTCATTGTTACAAGGAATATGAAACGATGATCGACAAGGCTCTAAGGACCGCCGACTCGGCCCTTCAGCAGAAGCGGCTCGAGGAGGCAAACTGGTTCATGCACAATAATGCCACGCACAAGCCTATCGCCAAGAGCCATGATGTGTACGGCGTAAACACGAAGGTTCTTGACTACAAGATGCGCTACGATGAGATGACACTGCCTTGGAGCTTCGTGATGAAGACTCCTGGTTCATGATGAAGTAACGGAGGCGGATCGCAACACGGGATCACGGCGCGGGGGGCGCGAGCCCCCCGCGCCTTTTCTGTTATTTACTGCCGGAGGTGGAATTCGGCAGAGGGCAATCGTTATGAAATTAAAAAGGAGAAACCGTGGCTGAAGATAAGGTGCGTCTGGCGTCGGTAGGTCTTGGTGGGTGGGGGGCTATGCTGGCGGGTTCGGTGGACCGCAGCGGCGCAGCCGAGGTTGTGAGCTGTTTCGCGCGGAGCGAGGAAGGACGCAAGTCGTTCGCAGAAAAAGTCGGTTGCCGCCAGGCTGCAAGTTTGGACGAATTGCTGAGCGATTCCGAGGTGGAAGGGATCCTGCTGGCCACCCCGCACTCTACCCACGTGGATATCATTTGCCAGGCGGCTTCCGCAGGAAAACACGTGTTTGTCGAAAAACCTCTCACGCTGACCGCCGACGACGGGCGCAAGGCCTACGAGGCGACACAGAAGGCGGGCGTCGCCCTCCAGATCGGCCATAATCGCCGCAAGCAGGAGGGTAACCGCCGCCTCCGCGAGATGATCGACAACGGTGAGATGGGGATGATCCATCAGGTGGAGGGAAACCTCTCTTTGGCCGGGGGGCAGAACCCTCGCCAAGGCTGGCGGAACGACACCGCCGAATGCCCGGCCGGCGCCATGACGGCTCTGGGCGTCCACATGGTGGATAACCTGCACTACCTGGCAGGACCCGTGAAGCGGCTTTGCGCGTTCAGCAAAAAGCTCCTTGGAAAGGGAAATATCAACGATGTAACGTCTATCATTCTCGAATTCGAGAGCGGCCCGCTCGGCTGCATCAATTCGACCTTCGTAATACCGAAGATCTGCTCGAACGCCGTCTTCGGCACCCAGGCCAACGCCTGGACCGAGGAGGAAGGTTCGAAACTCTACTTCCAGAAGGTGGACCAGCAGGCGCGCGAGGAACTCCCCTGCGAGCCGGGCGATTGCATGGCCGAGCAGATGGCGGAATTCGCCAAATGCATCCGCAAAGGGGCCAAGCCCGAGGTAAGCGGCCCGGAGGGCATTGAGGTTGTGGCTGTCCTGGAGGCCGTCGTTGAGAGCGCGGACACAGGCCAGGCGGTCGAAGTTTCCAAGTTTCGAAGTTAAGATGCATAGTTTGGGGATATTTCATCACCTTCGTTTCCATCGTTCAATGTATGGGTGGCGAATTCATGCCTGAAATGGTAATTGCCGGTCGCTCTCAGCCTCAAGAAGACGCCCTCGCCAAGGCGCGGTAGGTGACACGATTTACGGTGATGATCCGCACTGCCGGGCGAGCCACGCCATCGGCTAGGCCGTTGGCGCCCGCATCATCCGCATACCCGCCGCCCCTGAACCCGTGCTTGAGGCTCCGGGCAAGCTGATGGGGAATTCAATTCGTTCTCCGATTCTTTACTGACGCACCCTCGGTTGCCGCGCAAATTTCCGGTAATCGGAGAACTCTAATTTTTTTTTGACCACAGGAGAAAATCATGGGTGAAAAGCTGGGAATGATCGGACTGGGAAAGATGGGACTCCCCCTCTCGCGGCAGATGATGGCGGACGGCCACGAGATCGTCGGCTACGACATCGACCCCGCGCGGATGAAGATGCTGGAGGAGGAAGGCGGACGCCCCGCCGCTTCGGCGAAGGAAGTGGCCGAGCAAAGCGACATCACTTTCAGCATTCTCTTGAAACCCGAGCACATCGAGGAAAACGCGTTCGGCCCGAAAGGCATTGTCGCTGCCGGAAAGAAGGGCCTCGTTCACGTCGAAATGAGCACCATGGAGCCCTCCTTTCAGGCCGATCTGGCTGCGCGGCTCGCCGCCGAGGGCATTGAGATGTTGGATGCGCCGATATCGGGTTCCCACAACAGGGTCGATACACGAACCATTTCCTTCATGGTGGGCGGAAAAAAAGAAGTCTTCGAGCGGGTAAGGCCGATTCTTGAGCCTCTGGCGGCGGATGCGGCCCACACTGGCCCGAGCGGAACCGGGGCCACCATGAAAGTCGTGACCAACCTTTTCGTAAACTCGTGCACGGCGCTGTTTGCCGAGTTGATCGTGGTGGGCGAGCGCGCGGGGCTCTCACATGAGATCATGAAGCATTGCCTCTCGAAGGGCTCTGTGCAAGGTTCCATGCTTTCACAGACTGCTCCTAGAATGTTCGAGAGAGATTTCGTCCCGCGCGGGGCGGTGGAAATATTCGTGAAGGACATGGGCCTCGCGATCAAACTTGCCGAGGAACTCGGGGTCGAACTCGCTGTGGTTCCCGCGGCGCGCAAGATGTTTGAGCGGGCCGAGGCCGCCGGCTGGGGCAAAGACGACGCCAGCCGCGTCATCGAGGTGTACGAAGGGAAGGATATGTAATTGTCCTTCGGCAGTGGCAGGTCGGCGCCTATGGGCGGTTTAATTTATAAGTTTTCCGTTGCCATCCAGTTCGATGCTGTATTTGTGGCGATTTCCTTTGTGGTACATCCGGGGAAAAAGGCTGGGCTCCCCCTCGGGGCCGTATACGAATACCTCCACGTAGAATGCTGGATCGAGAATTTCAATCGCCAGATGATCCACAATTTCGCTGTCCGTGGTTTTGGCTTCAAAGGTCTGGTGGATCTTCCCAATCTGAAGTTTTAGCCGATTCCGGATGATGTCCAGCAAGTTGCGGTGTTCGAGATCCTTCCTCCCTTTTCCTATACCGTCATTCCCCATTTGTTTTTTTGGATGACTTCATTATAGTCTTAAACTGCATTTTCAGGCCACAAAGAAGATATGTGCGATCGGCTCTGGTTCCAAACGGCAATGGATTCATCCAACGAACCGGATAAGAAATGTCGGGTAATTCTAACATCAAGCACACATGGGAAATTTGATTTTCATAAGATTGCGGGAAAAATATGGGTATTGTCGATATCCAGGTGGAAGGACATTGCCATACCGATTTTTCATTGGTGGAAGAAACGTTTCGGGAAAATTTTGCCGGCCGGGGCGAGATCGGAGCCGCAGTCTGTGTGTACAAGGACGGCGAGAAAGTCGTGGACCTCTGGGGAGGCCATCGGGACGAGTCCCGCACCCGGCCCTGGACGGAAGATACCATCACGCTCATGAGTTCCATCGCCAAGAGCATGGCCGCGCTCTCTATCCACATTCTTGTGGATCGGGGTCAGGTTTCGCTGGACGAACCGGTGGCGCGGTATTGGCCGGAATTCGCCCAGAACGGCAAGGAAAACATTCTCCTCCGGCACACCATCAGTCATCAATGCGGCGTCATCTTCAGCGACGCCGCCAAGCCCGGAGATTTTTTCAATTACCCGGCTCAGGTGGCCGCGATCGCCGCGCAGAAACCCGCCTGGCCCGCGGGCTCAAAGGGAGCATACAATTCCATCAACTTTGGGTTCATCCACGGCGAGATCGTCCGCCGGGTTAGTGGCAAGCGAATCCGCGACTTCATCCGGGAGGAGATCACGGGTCCACTCGGCGCGGATTACAACGTCGGGCTCAACAAGGAAGAACTCGCGCGGGTCGCGCCCATGCACCGAAATCCCGAAAACAAATTCTGGCAGATGGGAGAAAAGCCCGGGACGCTGCTGCACAGGGCGTGGCGGAGCCAGCCGGCGGGCGTCGATCTGTTGAATTGCCGTGAAAACCGGGAGGGCGAGAACCCTTCCTCTGGCGGCCACGGAAATGCTCGTGGCATCGCTCGCGTGTACGCGATGCTGGCCAACAATGGAGAAATTGACGGTGTCCGCCTGCTTCAGCCCGAAACGGTGGAACAACTTTCCAAACTTCAGTGGGAGGGCATCTGCGGTATGACCGGCTCAGCTTGGCGAATGGGCCTCGGATTCATTCACAACTCCCCGCCCAGAACACCGATGGGAAGCAACAGCAAGGCCTTCGGCCACGCCGGCTCCGGCGGGGCGCTTGCTTTCTGTGACAGGGAAAGGAACATGGCCTTTGGCTTCTGCACCAACTTCCAGCCCGAGGGAATGCCCCCCGGAATTCGCCCCCGCTCCCTGGTCGCAGCCGCCTTTGGAAATGCGCTGGACTGGAAACCCGAGACGCCGGTGGAGACCTAGCCTGCCTACCGAAGCCTGGTGTGCTCCTGTAATCCGCAAAAATTAAATACCACACGAAATCAATGCTTTTAGCGTCTGATGAATCGTACATTCAGTCAGAAATTTCAAATTCTATTGTGGGTTTCGCCATGGTTCCTCCCCGCCAAGCCGACTTCCTCGCCCTTTCAATCTACATGGGATCCACTTTTTGCGGAGCACAGCCATTCTCGAAGGCAGGCGCCCACCCGAACTCACCGGAGTCCGTTTCATGCGGGACACCCGCTTCCCGCTGGATTGGGAAGAGCAGCGCCGCGCCATGCGGGCGTTGCGGAACAATCTGTGATGCCGAAAGGCGTTGAGCACTGGAAAAATTCACGCCGGTTCATCTGATGTTGAGCCGTATCACTAAAGGTGTACTGCGACGGTAATCACCTAACCGTTTGACCGTCGGATCGGGACCGCGCGTCGGGCTCGACGACGGTGGCCGACCACCTTCCCGAAGGAGCACGGCGGGAATCGCGTCCCGGCACCCTCCACCGGGGTGGAAGCGCTGAAGAGCATCACATGGCCCCGGGGGTCAGCCGCACCGGAACGTATCAAGCCGATTCGAGCGCCGCTTCGACCTTGCGCGCTATGCCGGCCGGAACCCAGCTCTTCCAGACCTTGTTGGTCTTGAGGAAATGGATCGCGGTGGCCGCGGCGTCGCCGCCGGCTTTTTTCTCGAGATAGGAGAGCGCCTTCGAGACGACCTCGGACGAGAGGGAGTACTTCTCGAGGAAGGCGACGACCTCCGGGTTTTCGGCCGCGAACTTCGCGGTAACCGACTTTAGAAGCGCCATTGTCCGGTAGGCGGTCGCCTTCTTGGGATTCCCCATGGCCTCCACCCCATCCTTCTTGAGCGCGTTCACGTGTTTCATCATCTCGTCCCAGTCGGCCTCGCTCCACTTGGGTTCTTCGAGCTGGATGAGGTCGAGTTGTCCCAGGAGCGGCGTCGGCGCCCAGTAATAGGCCAGGATCGGTTTTTTCTTGAGATACGCCCCCTTGATGGCCGCCGCGAGCGCGCCGCCCGAACCCGGCCTGAAATTGGTGAAGTGCTTCTCCAGCCCGTAGGCGTGCAATTTCACCGTGTTGATGACCTCGCACGCCCAACCGGGGATGCAGTTCACGAACCGGCCCTTGGAGGGTTCTTCGGGGTCTTTGAAGAGGTGCTTGTACTTCGCCAGGTCGTAAACCGACTTTAAGCCCGGGTTCGCCTTCTGGACGAAGCGCGGGATGAACCAGCCCTGTACGCTGTCGGGCGTGTTGGCGCCCAGCATCTTGACCTTGCCGTTCTTTACGGCGAGGTCGTACTGATCCTTGGTGCTGTCGTACCAAAGCTCCATGATCAGATCGTTCTTTCCCTCGTAATGGGCCGCCATGGTCGGCAGCGTGCCGCCGTAGATGAGCCGCACCCGGCAGCCGTAGCCGTGCTTCAGGATGAAGGCCACCACCTGGTCGTGGAAGTTGGCGCTGTCCCAGTTCAGGTCGCCGATGCGGACGCTGCAGGCGGCGTCCGCCCTGCCGGGGCCGGAGACGAAAGGCGCCGGCCCGAGAATGACGATGAAAACGACTATAATCAAAATCTTGAGCTTCATGGCTGACCTCTCCGATGTGAAGGCGTCCCGGACGGGACGCCCTCCACTCGTGCATGCGGGTTTTTTGATGGTGAAATTCTAGCAAGCGCAAGGCGCGGCATCAAATCCGTGGAAATGATGGACACGGGCGAACCGTGGGTAGGCATTAGGGGTTGCCCCTACAAAACACCCCGTCGTTCGGGAGTCAGTGAGCTAAGGGCGCAAGCCGCAAGCGAACTGGTGGGGGGTCAATCGCGATTGAAGAATGAGCGATTGTTCCGACTGAAGAAGGAGGAATTCTTCCGAGCGAGGAGCGAGGAATTGCAAACCGATGTGTTTCTCATCCGTAGCAATCGCTCTCTACTCGTTTGCGATTGACCCCCCACGCATCAGCCGTCGCACAAAGCGCTCGGCTTCTGCTACTCCCCCTCAAGGGGGGAGTGATCCTTGAACCTACATGAGGGTTTATGATTCCGGAGACCGCACTTCATTCGAAACCCCCGCCATCAATCCCGCCCGCGCTTCCCAAAGGCGCGCGCAGGCTGTAGATTAAAAGCCGTCTAATTTTAGGCCCACAACACCCTGGGAACGCCTTATCGCCCCGAGAACCGGATGAACCCCCAACTCCTCGCCGCATCCTACGCCATGTCCACCGCCGTGGTCTTCGCCACCTTCAGCGTGTTCATCAGAAAGGGCAGCGAGCACGCCAACGCGCTCACGGGCGTCTTCATCGGCCTGTTCACCTCCCTGCCCGTGATGATAGGGGTCACCTGGTATTACTGGGAGCCCGAATGGTGGAGTCCGCCTGCGGTTTTCTTCTTCTCGCTGGCGGGCCTCGCGGGACCGGCCATGTCGCGCGTGTTCCTGTACCTGAGCATCTCCTATCTGGGCGTCGCGCGCGCCATGCCGTTCGTCTCGCTGACGCCTCTGTTCTCCACCTCGCTCGCCATCATGTTCATCGGCGAAAGGCCGGGCGCACTCATCCTGGCGGGCACGATTTTCATCGTGCTGGGCAGCATCACGCTCAGCTACAAGAAGCCCGAAGACACCTCCTGGCAGCGAAAACACCTTTGGCTCGCGTTTGGGAGCGCCGTCACCGCCGCGTTCTCGTTTCTATTCCGAAAACTGGCCTTCGCCTACGTCGAGGCCCCCATCATGGGCGCCACCCTCACGACGCTGGCGGGATTCGTCTTCCTCGTCACCTTCATCCCGTTTTTCCCGAAAGATCAGAAACCGAACCAGTTCCACATCCCCAGGGCATGGCTCATCTATGGGGTGTGCGGGCTGCTGAACGCTTTGGGGTTTTTCCTGCACTTCACCGCCATCAGCATCGGCGATCTCTCGGTCGTGGCCCCGCTCACGTCGACGGCCCCCATCTTCAGCCTCACCATGAGCTTCTTCCTGCTCAGGCGCATGGAGCGCATCACGCCCACCATCATCATCGGCACGGCCTGCATGGTCGCAGGCGCGGCGCTCATCGGCTGGCGCATCCGCTAAGGAGCCGGCTCATCTGCACCCCCGCTGACTGCGCCTCCCTGCGCAGGCGGTGAAAAACATCCCCAAAACCCATAAAATTTCCGCTACAATGGCCCATGCGTGTCATGTGGGATGAAGTGCGGGCGTGCACGGAGCGCCTCTCGTTCCACCCCCCTTGCGCGAAAGACGGGCGGGGCCGAAATTCAGGGAAGGAGGGGCCATTATATGCTGTTTCGATTCTCTCTATACGGCTTTCTCAAGAACCAGACCTATTTCGAGCCCTTCCTCATCCTCGCTTTTTTGGAAAAAGACCTCTCTTTCTTCCAGATAGGCATCCTCATCGGCTTCCGCGAGGTGTGCATCAATATTTTTGAGATTCCCAGCGGCGCAGTGGCCGATCTGTACGGTAGAAGGCGCTCGATGATTTTCTCGTTTCTCGCCTACATCGCCTCGTTCCTCGTTTTCGCCTATTCCGTCTCCTTCGCCGCCCTGTTCCTCGCCATGTTCGCCTTCGCTCTCGGCGATTCGTTCCGCACCGGGACGCACAAGGCGATGATCTTCGAATGGCTCAGGATTCAGGGCCGTGAAGACGAGCGCACCCGTGTCTACGGGTTCACGCGCTCGTGGTCGAAGATGGGCTCGGCCGTCTCGGTCGTGGTCGCGAGCGCGTTCATCTTTACCGGCGCGCGCTATAGCGAAATCTTCCTGCTCGCCGTCATTCCCTACGCGCTGAACATCGTGAACTTCATGGGCTACCCCAAAGAACTCGAAGGCGCGCGCGCGGCGGATACGAAAATTCCAGGCGTCTGGGCGCATCTGAAGGACTCCATGCGCATGGCGTTCACCGACAAGCCGCTGCGCGGCATTCTCGTTGAATCGATGAGCTACGAGGGCACCTACAAGGTCGCCAAGGACTACATTCAGCCCGTCATCCAGCAGGCCGCCCTCGGCCTGGCCCTGCTCGCCACCTGGCACCAGCAACAGCGCGTGGCCATTCTGGTGGGAGCGGTCTACTTCGTCCTGCACCTGCTCTCGAGCTTCGCCTCCCGCGGAGGCCATCGCCTCGTCGCCTCCACCGGATCCGAGGAAGCCGCCGCGAAAACGCTCTGGGGCGCCACCGCCCTCATCTACGCCACCCTCGCCTGGGGGCTCTGGACGGGTTGGGAATCCATCGTCATCGCGGGCTTCGTCGCCCTGGCCGTCCTGCAAAATTTCTGGCGTCCCGTGCTGATCAGCCGCATCGACGCCCACAGCACGCCCGAGGCCGGCGCGACGATATTGTCCGTGGAAGCGCAGAGTAAATCTGTCCTCGCCATGGGCCTCGCTCCTCTCATCGGCCTTTGCGTGGACTTGTTCGGTCTCGTGGGAATGGGCGTCGTCGCCTTGCTGCTCACGCTGCCCTTCGCCCTCACGAGCCTCGGCGGCACGCGAGAGAGAGCGGTTCATCATCCCTAGTCGAACAAATCCACACAAATACTTGGATTCGCCCGTAATGAAATGGTAGAGTCGACGCACTTTTTTGAGTGGTTCGGCTCAAAACCACCGTTTGTGGGCAGAAGGCGAATGAACGAAGGTGCAGCCCGCGCCGCCCGCAAGGAGCACGTCGTGAGTAGCGCCGAGAATCAAGAAGATTTACAGATAACCCTCGGGGTGGAGGAGGAGTTCTTTCTCGTCGATCCCGACTCCCGCGACCTCCTCGCCGATCCGGATCCGGACATCTTCGAAACCTGCGAGGCCGGAATCGGGCCGCACAAGGTCACGCGGGAGGTGCTTCGCCCCCAGATCGAGACCAACACACGGGTATGCGGGTCGGTGGCCGAAGCGCGCGAGGCTCTGCGGGAGACGCGGCGGATCGTCATCGAGGCGGCCGAGGCGCACGGGGCCGCCGTGCTGGGCTCCTCCACCCATCCCTTCGCGCAGTGGCGCGATCTGACGGTCACGCCGAAGGAACGCTACACGCGCTTCCTGTTGACGTTCCAGGAGACCATGCGCCGCATGGTCGTCGGCGGGATGCACATCCACGCAGGCTTCGGCGACCCGGAATCGCGCATCCGGGTCATGACGGCCATCCGCCGCTACCTCCCAGCGCTCCATGCGCTCTCCACCTCCTCGCCCTTCAACGGCGGACGCGATACGGGCTATAAATCCTATCGCCTGAATCTCATCGGCAATCTTCCGCGCACCAATCTGCCCGGCCCGCTGCGCTCCCGGGCGGAGTACGAGGAAATCGTCGCCGAATACCAGCGAATGAAGTTCATCGAAAACGGCAGCGAAATATGGTGGGACGTCCGCCCCGCCCACGCCTACCCGACGCTGGAGCTTCGCATCTGCGACATCTGCCCCAGGCTCGAGGACGCCATCGCCATCACGGCGCTATACGCCTCTCTCCTCAGGTGGCTCATGCGACAGGACGAAGAGGGCGCACTGCCGCCCGAACCGCTCACCGAGATCATTGCGGAAAACCGCTGGGTCGCCCATCGTTACGGCACGCTTTCTTTCTTCGGCGATTCGTCCAACGAGAGCGGGCGGGTGGACATCGACGACTTCATGCGCGAACTCGTCGAGAAACTCGCGCCCGACGCCCGCGCGCTGGAATGCGAAATGGAGCTGCGCCACACGCTCACCATCATCCGCCAAGGCAGCGGCGCGGACCGCCAGGCCGACCTCTACCGCCTGCGCCGCCTGGAGGGCGACACGGACGAGGAGGCGCTGCGCTGCGTGGTGGACATGGTGCTCGCCGAAACCAAAGAGGGCGTCTTCTGAGCGTCTGGCGGGAGGAGATACACTCTTTCGACCCGGTCGCATCCCTCACCCAGGAAGCCCCGTTCGCATTGACCATCCGAGTCAAAACAAACTAGACTGCGCTCATCCAACATTTGAGAGCGGGAGCGTTGCCTGTCTCCCCGCGCAAGACGGGAAAGCCAATCGTGCGAAACATCGAACGAAATCTCTCATGGTTACTTCTGCTCGCGCTCACCTTGATGCTCACGGCCCAGATCATCGCGCGCTACGTTTTCTACACCTCCATCAACTGGATTGAAGAGTTTTCGCGAATCGTCTTCGTCTGGTTCATTTATCTTTCGATCAGCTGGATCATCATTCAGGGCCGGCACATTCGCGTCACTGCGCTCGACATGATCCTGCCGGATTTATGGAAGTCGGCGTTCTCCATCTTCGCCGACCTCCTTTGGCTCTGCTTCAATATCATCATGACCTACTACGGATTTCTTTTCGTCTGGAGTGAAATCGAGCATTATTCGGAAACCGACGTTCTCGAAATTCCGGAAGCGATCGTTCACGGCATCATCCCCATCGGCTTCGCTCTCATGACGATCCGCCTCGCCATACACATGTACCGGGTCTACGTCCTGGGCGGACCCGAGGTGCTCTACCAAACAGAAAAGCTGGACGAAGAAGCATGAATATACCCCTCATCCTGCTCGGTTCGCTGGCCGTATTCCTGGCGTTGCGCGTACCCATCGGCATCGCCCTCGGCACCGCGTCGGTCCTCACCTATTGGCTGACGGATTTGCCGTTGGAGAGCCTCGCCCTCTCCTACTACGACGGGCTGGATAAATTTCCATTCATCGCCGTGCCCATGTTCCTCCTCGCGGGCGCGCTCATGGAAAAGGGCGGCATCAGCAAGAGGCTGATCTCGGTGGCCGACTGCCTGGTGGGAAACGTCCGGGGCGGCCTCGCCCACGTCACCATACTCGCGTGCATGCTTTTTTCCGCCATCTCGGGCTCCGGTCCCGCCACGACGGCCGCCGTGGGGGGCATCATGATCCCCACCATGCTCCGCCGCCATTACGACAGAAATTACTCGGGGGCCGTAGCGGCATGCGGCGGCACGCTGGGGATCCTGATCCCTCCGAGCGGAGCCCTCATCGTATACGGCGTGAGCGCGGACGAGTCCGTCACCCGCTTGTTCGTTGCTGGTTTTCTGCCGGGCCTCATCCTGGGCTGCATGCTGATGATCTGCGCCTCCTTCATGGCGCGCCACAAAACGCCGAACGAGCCGGGCGAGCCATTCGACCTCACCCGGACGCTGCGCACGGTATGGGACTCCCGCTGGGCGCTGATGGCGCCGGTCGTGATTCTCGGCGGCATCTACGGCGGCTTCGTGACGCCAACGGAGAGCGCCGTCATCGCCGTGCTCTATGGCTATGCGATCGGCGCTTTCGTGTACAAGGAACTGAACTGGAAGACAACGCAGGATTGCCTGGAGATCGCTTCACTCATCACCGGAACAATCGCCATCATCTGGGGGGCGTCGCTGGCTTATGGGGAACTGATCACCATCCACCAGATCCCCCAGATGGTCACCGCGTTCATCAAAAGCCTGACGTCGTCGCCCTTCCTCATCCTCATCTTGATCAGCCTCTTCCTCACCTTCGTGGGAATGTGGCTCAACACGATGGCGCAGATCATCATCCTGACGCCGCTGTTCCTCCCGGTCGTCAAGTCCGTAGGCATAGACCCCATACACTTCGGCATCGTTTTCGTGGTGAATTGCGAGATCGGCTATCTCACGCCGCCGCTGGGGACGAGTCTGTTCGTCGCCCTGGGCATCGCGGACACGACGCTGGGCGCCATCGCCAAGGCCGTCCTGCCCTTCATCGCGACGATGTTCTTAGCCGTTCTCATTCTCTCGTATTTCCCCAACATCTCCCTCATTCTGCCGAATCTGCTCTTCGGCAGATGAGGAACGAACCCAAAGGAGGCAAGACATGCGACATCTGAAAAAAGGTTTCACGATAATCATGGGCGTCATCCTCATCGCGGGTCTGGTCGGCATCGCGGTTCCCCGGGCCGAGGCCGCCAAGTACGTGATGAAGTTCGCCCACAACAGCCCCCCGAATCCCTCCATGCTCTACACGGCGGCCGCCACGACCTTCCAGAACTACCTGCGCATCTACACCGACGGGGAAGCCGACACCCAGATATTCCCCTCCTCCCAACTCGGGAAGGACAGCATCGCCGCGAAGAAGGTCCAACTCGGATCGGTGCAGATGCAGACGGTCGTGACGAACAATATCTCCCGTTTCGACCGCCGGATAGACGTCTACACGCTTCCCTTCCTTTTCAAGAACTTCAGGAGCGCCGCGAAGGTTTTGAAAAGTGACATCGGAAAGAAGATCGCCGAGAACTACAGGAAGAAATCCGGCATCCGCATCCTGAGTTCCTGGCCGTGCTCATTCCGAAAAATGGCGAACAGTAAGCACCCCATCCTGAAGCCGTCCGACCTGGGCGACCTCCGCATGCGCATCGCCAAGAACCCGGTCATGGTCGAGACCTACAAGTCATTCGGCGGGAGCACCATCGGCATGGCGCCGACCGAGGTCTTCAGCGCCCTCGCCCAGAAGGTCGTCGACGGCCAGGACGGCGGGACGACCTGGCAGTGGTCGATGAAGTTCTACGAGGTGCAGAAGTACATGTCGGTCACCAACCATCAATTGACGGTGTGCGTGATCATCATCAACGACAAGTACTTCAACGGACTCCCCAAGAATATCCAGAAAGGCGTCCAGAAGGCTGCGACCGACAGCACGGACTGGCTGACCGGCTATTCCGAGACTCTCGATAAAGAGCTGGTCGGCAAGTTCGAAGCCAAGGGCCTCAAAATCGATCGTCCCGACCTCAAGCCCTTCGTAGATGCCGTGAAGCCGGTCTACAAGAAATTCGGCAAGAAGCTCGGCGGCATGACCCTCATCAACAATATCCTCGACATGCAAAAATAGCGGGAACCCCTGCGGCGCGCGGCGGCCCGGGTCGCCGCGCGCCTTTTTTCTTAGAGAAGGAAAGCGACATGAGCGGTTTCGAGGGACAAAGCGCCATCGTCACGGGCGCGGCGACGGGAATCGGCGAATCCACGGCGAGAATCCTCGCCCAAAGGGGGGCGGAAGTGACCGTGATGGATTTCGACGCGGAGGGCGCCGAAGCGGTAACCAACTCCATCAATGAAAGCGGCGGCAACGCCCACCTCGCCGTCGTCGACCTCACCGACTGGGAGGCGACCAGCGCCTCGGTGAACGAGGTTCACAACCGGGCAGGCGGAATTGACGTTCTCGTGCACAGCGCGGGCGGCTTTCCCAAATACGTGGGCTTGCTCGAATGTCCCGTAGAGGCCTGGGACGGCGTGGTGAACTCGAACCTGAAATCGATGTTCTATCTCTTGAAAGCCGTCGCCCCCCTGATGGTGGCGGCGAACTACGGGCGCTTCGTGACGCTCTCGAGCATGGCCGCGCGCAGCGGCGTGAACCCGAATCCCCCGCATTACACCGCCGCCAAGGCGGGGGTGCTCGGCCTCACCCGCCAGGCGGCGCGCGAACTGGGACCCCACGGCGTCACCGTGAACGCAGTCGCCCCGGCGAACGTGCAAACACCGAGAGGGCTTAACCTCAGAACCCCCGAGCGCATCGCCCATATCGAGAAAACATCGCCTGCGGGCAGACTCTCCGAACCCCACGAAATAGCCGAAGCCGTCGTCTTTCTTTGCAGCAAGGAGGCGGGCTACATCAGCGGCGTCACCCTGGACGTGAACGGCGGCGCCACGATGGTTTAACAATATCGGCTCTCTCGCCACCCACATGGGTTTTGGTTTGAGCAGGCGAGACCTCTCCTCCAGACATTTCCAGGACGGCGCATGAAACGCCCCGCTCATTCTTGGTGGGGCTTCAGAAATGTTTCTCTAGGCGTTTTGGAGGGCTTGCTCGACCAGGGGCACGATTTCAGAAAACCGCTCGGCCACGAGGACGCCCGCTTCTTTCAGGAGCTTTTTCTTGCCCGAGGGCGCGCCCCGGCCCCGCTCGATGAGCGCTCCGGTGTGGCTCACGCTAGCGGGCGTGGGCGAGGTTTCCCAGAATTCACCGGGAATCATCGCCACCACGGGCTTCGTGAACCCGCCAGACGCGATGAAGCGCGCAGCCTCCTCTTCCCTGTCCGTGCCGGGTTCCCCGAACATGACGACGGCGCGCGTCTCTGGGTCTTTTTCGAACAGGGCGAGCATTTCCACGAACGCGGAGCCGATTAACAGGTCGCCGCCTAATGCCACGTAGGTACTCTGGCCGATACCCGCCCGCGTCAAGAAAAGACATATCTCGGCCCCCATGCCACCGCTTCTGCTCACCACGCCCACGGGGCCGGGCCGGAACATGAGGTCGGGCACCTCGCCGCCCGTGCCGCCGAGCTTGGCCTTGCCCGGGCTCACCATACCCTGGCTGTTGGGGCCGATGACGAACGTGCCCCGCTGCGCCGCGCGCGTCAAAAGCGCGCACGCATCGTGGTGCGGCACGCCCTCTGCGAGAATATGCACGGTGGGCACGCCCGCCTCTATGGCTTCCAGGGCCGCATCTCGCACGAAGCGCGCGGGCACGAACAGCACGGAGAGGTCCACCTCATGTGCGCTGATGGCGTCGGCCACGGAGCCGTATACCGGCACGCCGCCGACCGACTCTCCCTCTTTGCCCGGAGATACGCCCGCCACCACGCGGGTGCCGTAGTCCGTCATGGTGGGCAGTAGACGCCTCGCCTCGCCCCCTGTGGCTCCCTGCACGAGCACCCGGGTCTCTGAATCCAGCAAAATACTCACTTATCTCTCCACAAAAAATCGCTCAGGCTCGACGGAATTCTCAACTCTCATTCCGCCCATAAACACGCGCCACGATTCGCTTGGCGAGGTCTTCTATCGACGCCTCATCCTCGTGCCACTCCACGCCCGGGACCTCGGCGATGAGCCGCCTGGCTTCTTCCACCCCCGGACCCGCGTAGCGGATGATGACGGGGAATTTATCGAAATCAAGCTCCGCTTCCTTGAGGGCGCGCACCACGCCCGCCACCTTGATGTCCACCCTCGTAAAATTGCTCACGTTCCCCGCCAGAAGTAGTCCCCTGATGCCGGGTTTCGAGAGCACCGCCTTCACCGCCTGGCGCATTTTCTCCTCGTAGCGCCCAGGCGTGATGTCGAACGTGGTGGCAGGCCTCCCGTCCAGATCCAGAAGGGCTTCCAGGCTCGAAAGCCCGTAGCCTCCGCCTGTGACCATGAAGCCGATGTCGCCGTCCATTTCGCTGAAGCGGATCGCGCCCACGTGGGGGTCGATGGCGTCGATCTCGCGCATCCGCATCTCAAGCTCCGTGAATGGCCGCCAGCCGTTTCCGCCCTCGACGCCCAGCTTGGCTTCAAGCTCCGGATGGCGGAAAAGAGCCTGCGCGTCGAGTTGCACCACGCCCGCCGCCGCCACCACGCGGCCATCGGCCAGTTCCGCCAGCGGGTTCACCTCTATCATCTCGCAGTCATGTTCGCAGAAGACCGCGTACATCGCGCACACCGCGCGCGCGGCCTGATTTGCCAAGTCGCCCGAAAGCCCCGCGCGCCCCACCAGTTCGAGAGCGTCTTCTATTTTCAGCCCTTCTAAGATGTTCACGGGCCATTCGAGCAGTTTATCGGGGTGATGCTCGCTCAACTCCTCTATATCCACGCCGCCCTCGGCGCTGAAGAGGATGAGCGGGCATTTTCTGGGCGCATCGAAGGAGATGGAGCAGAAAATTTCACGCGCAATGTCGAGCGCTTCCATCACGATGAGCTTTTCGACGGGAAAGCGCCGCACTTCCATCCCGAGAATGGCTGCCGCGTGCGCGCGGGCCTCATCCACCGAGACGGCGAATTTCACCGCCCCCGCCTTGCCGCGCTTGCCGACAGGCACGAGCGCCTTGATGACGGCGCGTCCGCCGAGGCGTTCCAAGGCGCTTGCGGCTGCCTCCGCATCAGTGCAAACCTCGAAACCGGGAACGGGGACGCCGCCTTCGCCCAGCAGCGTCAGAGAGTCATTTTCCAGAAGGCGGGACAAGTGCGACCTCCATCAACGAGCAATGCGCTCTGCTTACTATTTAGAGAAATATGAAAACGCACACTTGCTAGCATTCAGGGCTTTCAGCGTCAAGATTCTTAAGGCAAGCGCGCCATCACCTCCCGCGAGGTTTCGAGCGCGCACCCCGCTTCCCCACCGGCCACCGGCGCAAACAGGGAAACGGCGGGCAAGGCAGGGGCGCAGAGTTTCCGCCGGCGCGTCAGTCGCATTTCATCGCGGGGCGAACCACCTGATGAAGTGTGCTGCCACTACTGCCGCCCATTCGGGTACCGCCGCCGGGCAGGTGGATCCAGCCATTCACGTAAACCAGACCGGTGACGCCATGCACGGGAATGGGTATATCGGGCAAACGTGTCCAACGGTCGGCCTTCGGATCGTAGACCTCGTGATGGGGGAACACGCCCGACGGCCCCGCCGTCGGATGTTCGCCGCCGAAGGTATGGAAACAGCCGTTCACTGCAATACCGTTGTTTCCACTGCGCGCCTCGGACATCGGCCGCTTGACGCTCCACTTGTTGGTTGCCGGATCGTACATCTCGAGCACCGCAGTGATCTCGCTCCGGAAGCCGCCGCCGAAGCGCCCCCCGCCAACATAGAGTTTGCCGTCGATCGCCGCCGCCATGTGGTTTCGGGGCGTCGGTAAATCGGGCAGGGCCGTCCATTTGTCGGCCTTCGGGTCGTAGACGGCGAAATCGCGCCCTCGCGGTGGACGGCCGCCGGCGACGTAAATCTTGCCGTCGATGACGTCGTGCGCCATCGCACTGCGCGCCGTCGGCATCGGCGAGCGCGGCGTCCACTTCTTCGTCCTGGGATCGAAGGCGTAGACGGCCGACGTGTAGAGGGACTTCTTCCTCCGGCCGCCGGCATTGGTCTGCCCGCCGATCACATAGAGAATCCCGTCGAGACCGACTGCCGAGGCATGGTTGATCGTGGTCGGATAGGGGGTCGTCAGGCGCCAGGTGTCGGACTTGGTGTCATAGACCTGGACGGTGTCCACGCTGACCCGCGTCGAGGGGTATCCACCGACAACGTAGATTTTCCCGTCAAGATGCGCGACCGCCATTTCCGAATTAGGCTCGATGAGCGCTGCACGCTTGCCCCATTCCGGCGTTTGAATCGTCTGGGCCGACGACTGTGATCCGTAGAGCCACATGGCCACCAGACCCAGGATGAGAACAGCTATGGCGTCTTTGCGAACGCCCTGACCCGTAATCGCCATCTCCCCTTCCCTCCCCCTCGTAAAACCCGTGCACAAACACCCAAGCGGGCAAAAGATCCGCTTGACTCGCCCGTTGCGATGAACCGCCATTCATCTCCGAGCGTTCCGCGAATTTACCATGAGCCCGCTCACGCCACCAACCTTCGAGGAGGCCCCCGCGTGGCCTGGGATTTTTGGCGATCACGCGACCGCCACGGTCCGGCAAGGAACGCTCGCGATGCGCTTTCAGCGTGTCGCCCAAGCGATCGGCGAAGCTCGGCGAAGCTCTTTATCCTTATCCCCCGGACGCCGTAAAATTCATTGAACAGGCGCCGCCGCCGGGACCCGGTCTACTGCCGCCGACGAAGGGGACGGGATTCAGAATGGTTGGTATTTTTCTCTTTTCCGAAAATCGCGCCGAAATACTGGAAACGCCGCTTGCGAAAGTATTTTGATCGGATAGAATCATCCCATAGGAAAAAACTTGTTTCTCTGTCATCTCAACGGAGGGGGATTGTATGCGTACCCACAAAAAACTGATCGTAGCAACTGCCGTTCTCGCCGTGGCCGGTTTCGCCGCCTCACTGGCGAGCGCCGCCACCACCAACATCACCATCGTCGGCGCGGGCAAAGGCGCGGGCGCGTTCCGCATGGCGGCGGGTCTCGCCGAAGCGGTGAACAAGACGAGCAAGACCATTAACGTCACCAACCGCGAGTCCAAGGGATTCGTCGCCAACACCCGCCTCGTCGCCAGCGGCCGCTCCGAGATCGGGATGACGAACGGGATTTTCGTCGACTTCATCCAGCGCAAGCAAAAACCCTTCCACAAGGGCAAGGCGATGATGACCATCCGGGGCATCGGCCCGGTGTCGACCTCCTGGTTCCAGGTGACGACGTTCCACAAGTCCGGCATCAAGACCTACAACGATCTCGCCGGCAAGCGAGTGAACATGGGACCGAGGGGTAGCTCCACTCTGTTCATGATGAAGTTCATCACAGACAGCATCGGGATCACCGACAAGATCCGCAAGGACTACATGGGCTGGGCCGCCGCCGCCACCAACATGATCGACGGCAAGCTCGACGCCTTCGGCATCCCGAACCCGGTTCCCTCGCCCTCGATTCTGCGCGCCTCACGCAGCGGCCCGCTCCGCATCCTGAGCATTCCCGACAAGGTGCGCGACAAGTTCGTCGCCCTGAGTTCGGGCTACTACAAGGACAACAAGGACGCCAGCCCCTACCAGGGGATGAAGGGCAAGAAGTTCAAGACGGTCGCCTACACCATCTTCGCCGTGGCGAACGAAAAAGTGCCCAACGACGTCATCTACGAGGTGACGCGGCGGGTGTACGACAAGGCGAACCGCGACTTCCTGATCAACGTATTCAAGGGCTGGAAGATCGGGCTGGACTTCGCCGCCAAATCGGATGAGTTCATCAAGCAGATGGGCAGCTTCAAATTGAAGGTCCACCCCGGCGCCGCGCGCTACTGGAAGGCGAAAGGTTACATGGTCAACTAGACGTTTCCCGGATTCGTAGATTCCCCCGGAGGGCGACCGCCTTCCGGGGGGCGTCTGGTTCAGGCGGCTGTCATTCGAAATCGGGTGAGAAAGGGTGGCGATGGGGAAGTTTTTCAATTTTTTCTGGAGGTGGATACGATTCATCCTCGCCCCGGAGTCGGCCATCCGCCGGGATATCGAGCCCGGCCTCCAGAAAAAAAACATACCCGTCTTTGTGTTTCTCTCCGCCCTTCTCCTCGTCTACATCGTTATCTTCGCAGGGAGAAAATACAACCTCTACCTTCCCTATGAGATCTCCTGGGAATGGCAGGAGGTGGATTTCCCCGCCTTGGACGCCTGGCTCTACGCGCTCATCTGGCTCTACGTCTCGGGCCTGTGCATTCTGCCGAAGCCGACGATCCTGCTGTCTTCGTTCGTGTTCGCCGCCTATTTTCTCTATGGCGCGGCGAACAGGGCGCCTGTGGATTTCGGCCTGGGGTTCGGCGAGGTCATCGTCTACGTCCTCTCCCCGCTCCTCACGGCCGGGATGGAGAAATCCCTTTCGGCGATATGGGAGACGCTCCACTTCCCGGGGTTGGCCATCTATGCGTTTCATTTCTATCTGCCCCTGTACGTGATCTTCACCGCCATCCTGACGTTCATCTTCTATCCCGCGCGGGCGGGCGCTCCGACGAGGCGGCCCTCCGCCGTGGACCTCCTCCTGTGCGCGGGAGTGGTCGTTTTCACGGTGGAATACATCATGAACTTCGCAGACAGGGGAGACCGGGCGGGTCTCGTCCTCTGGACGGACGTCGTGATGGGCACGATCGCCGTCATCGTCTCGATCGAAATGTGCCGCCGGGTGCTGGGCTGGGTGCTACCGCTGCTGGGTCTCTTTTTCTTCTACTACGCCATGTACGGCAACTATTTCCCGGGACGCCTCCTGCACAAGGGGTTTTCCTATAACGAGGTCGTGAATTTCATATACGGGACGTCCGGCATCTTCGGCGTCATCGCCAACGTGTATGCGAGCTATGTGTTCCTGTTCATCCTGTTCGGCGTTTTTCTTGAAAAAACAAAGGTCGGCGACGTGTTCATCGACCTCTCCTACGCCCTAGTGGGCCGTCTGCGCGGCGGAGCCGCCAAGGCCTCGGTCGTATCGAGCGGCTTGGTGGGCTCGGTGGTGGGAAGCGGGGCGGCGAACATCGTCATCACCGGAACCTTCACGATTCCCCTGATGAAGCGCGCGGGCTACAAACCCCACTACGCGGCGGCGGTCGAGGCGGTCTCCTCGATAGGCGGCCACCTGCTTCCGCCCATCATGGGCTCGGCGGCCTTTCTCGTGGCGGCGTTCACCGAGACGGACTACGGGTGGATAGCGCTCATATCGCTCGTGCCCGCGCTGATGTACTACTTCTCGGTCTACATGTCGGTTCACTTCCGCTCGGGGCTGGACGGCATCCACGGCCTCTCGAAAGAAGAACTGCCCGAACTGCTGCCTCTCCTGAAAAAAGACGGCTACCTGCTGCTGCCGGTGGCGCTGCTCATCTGCCGGCTCGTCATCGGTCGCTCGCCGTTTGACGCAGCACTGTGGTCCATCATCCTGGCGATGGTTCTGGGATTTTTCCGCGAGGACACACGCCTGCTGGCCCTGCCGCCGGTTCTCGCGCGCCTCGTTGGCCGGCCCGGGTGGAGCACCCGCAACGACAGGCTCGAATACCAGGCCGCGAAACACCTGAAAAAACTCATGGAGTCGGGCAAGAGCTTAGAAGATGCCGATACGGAGGCGGCCGCCTACCTGGAAGCAGCGAAGGCCGAAACGCCCGGAAATCCCCTGATGGAGAACTGGCCGCTGCTCACCGGGCTGGGGCTGCTCATCGTTCTCCCCATGGCGGGGCACACCCTGCCCGAGGCGATCTTCTGGTCGGTGCTCGCGGCGGCGATGCTGTCCTCTCCGCGCGTTCTCGACGGCCTCGAACGAGGAGCAATCAACTCGCTCATCATCGGCGTGACGGCGGGCGTCATGGGCATCGTGCTCGCCGGGGTGTCCATGCCCGGCCTCGGCATCAAGTTCTCCTCGATCATCCTGGGCTATTCGTCCTTCCTCGACAACGCCTTCGGCATCACGGGAACGGCGCTTCCGGTGGCGATTCTGCTCTGCACCGTCGCCAGCTACATCATGGGAATGGGCATGACGATCACGGCGAGCTACGTGCTGCTCTCGATTCTCGCCGTGCCCGCGCTGGTGGAACTCGGCGTCCCGCTTCTGAGCGCGCATCTGATGATTTTGTGGCTGAGTCAGGACGCCTCGCTCACGCCGCCCTTCGCCCTGGGCGCGTTCATCGCGGCGGGCGTGGCGGGCGCAGACCCGATGCGCACAGGCTTCGCCTCGCTCAAGCTGGGCAAGGCGCTCTATATCGTGCCCTTCCTGATGGCTTACACCCCGATCAACATGAC
Source organism: bacterium (assembly GCA_965218735.1). Classification (GTDB taxonomy): domain Bacteria; phylum UBA8248; class UBA8248; order UBA8248; family UBA8248; genus Bin107. The sequence goes on from CBDCMA010000008.1 coordinate 806,075, forward strand.
CCCGGGCTCGGAGTGGTTCGACATCATCATCGTCTGGGGGAGCGGCTTCATGGGCTTTTTCTGCACCTCGGCGTCGCTCGAGGGCTACATGCGGAGAAAGCTGGAGATTTGGGAGCGAATCGTCTTCGCCCTGGCGGGTGGCCTACTGTTTTTCTACGTGCCGTGGATGAAGATTACGGGTGCGCTCATCATGGCCGCCATGATCGCCATCCAGTACATGAGCGCGAAGGATGAAGGCGCAGCCTCTCCCAGCCCTGCGGCGTCCTCCTGACTCAGGGGCGCGCTAGCCCCGAGAGATCGGGACACTTCTTGTAGTTAATTCATTCCGGCAATGAACGCGCGAGATGCGCCTTCAGCGCGCCGCCGCAGTAGGAACGGGCGAAATCCTCCCCGTGCGCGGCGCTTAAGCGCTCGGCAAAACCCTTGATTCCCCAGATACCCCGAAATTCATCGAAAAGGCGCCTCCCGTCGGGAGCGGGCCGGTTGATGCCCGCGAAGTCGCTGCCAAGCGCCACCTGATGGGGGGCGATTTCGGCCAGAAACTCGATTTCCTCCAGATAGCGCTCGAACGTCTCCAGGAACCCCGGATGCGGCGCGAGCCCGATGAGCGCGCCCGTCTCGAGGAGTCTCCTGGCCATATCGCGCGGAATCCCCCGCTCGCCGAAGACGGACAGCACCGGCTCGTCGAGATGTCCGTGGGAGTAGTGCATCTCCTGTCCGGTGACGAGGGCCAGATCGATCATGTCCGATTTCGTCCGGTGGTTCGCGTGCGCGCAATCGAGCAGAAAACCCATGCGCCAGGCCTGCATGAGAAAGGCGCGGCCCAGGGGAGTGAGACCCCGCGCGGGGTCTCCCATGGCCCCGCCGCCCAGTGCGTTGTCGTCGTTATAAAGGGGGCCGATGCTGCGCACGCCCTCCTCCCGCAGCCAGTCGAGGTGTTTCAGGTCGTCCTCGACTTCAATGAAATAGACGCCTTCCGCGTGAATCAACTGCCTCCCGACGCCATCCATATCCGCCCGGGTGAGAACGACGCCCAAACCCTCCGCCGAGCGAATCCGCTCCAGATCGCGCCTGATCAACTCGAATTGCGCCTCCTGCGGCGCGCCTCCCAGCCTTTCCAGGGCAGAGAACACACCGCCCAGCTTCGCCGCCGTGGGGATGTCGATCTGCTCCGCCAGATAGGCGCGCTCATCGGGCAAATCGACCATCCAGCGCAGATCGGTGTGAAAATCCCAAACGTCCTTGAACTCAATCGACATCCGCTTTCTCTCCCAGATCAGGGTCGGGGAATTTCCCGGGCGTAAAACATCATCATACCATGCAGGGATCAGGATTCGCCTTTGCGCTCCGCTGCTAGCTCACATGGTTTCCTGAATGTGCGGGGACTCCATCACACTTGAAAGTACAATTACGTTAATCCGCCATGGTATAAACGGGACTTATGATCCTATGGAGTGGTTTTTCAAACCAAAAAGTTTTGTGAATTCCCAGGAGGAAGTAGCTTGAAGACATCAGAGATAACAGCACTCGATTTCTTTAACGATCTAAGTTCTCGCTATGCGAGGAGACGGTTCTTTTGGAGTTTTGTAATAATTGCTCTGATTTTTTTGATTCTGATTTGTTTAACCAACGTGTTTGTAACTTGGCCGAAAACCAATGATTTGCTCGTCTCAATCCAAATTGAAATCTTGTCGGGATTACTAATCATCCTCGGTTTTTATGGCTTGTACTACCATTTCATAGGCCCTAATACCGCGGCCCGTGAAGTAAGTGTCACGCGCTCATATGACATCAGCGAGATAATGAAAAAACTACCATTGGATGTCCGTACATACATGTTCTGGGGCCGCTCTGGTGGTTTCTTCCGAGCCTATCCATTGCTGAAACTCAATGAACAAGCAAGGAAGAATAAATATAAGGTCAAGGTAGAAGTGCTTATCCCTGACCCTGGTGATCCTCGCTTGGTCCAGTCGTACCGGGACATATTGAAATCGCTCGACAAGGAGGTCGACGAGGACCCGCTTCTACCGAATGTCCTTGCTACTTGCATGGCTTGCGCAATACTCGCGTCCAACAACAATTATCTTGAGATAACAATACACCTCTCTAGTTTTCTTCCAGGTTTTCGTTTTGACCTGTCGGACAACGGTGCGATCCTGACACAAGACGACAAGAATAAATCAGCCCTGTATTTCGAACCTCGATCCGAGTTCTACGAAATGTTCCGCAGCACCGCGATGAACGAACTCAACGTATCGAGTGAGGTTACATGGGACAAAAATTTATTCCAAAACCTTAAGCTTGAGACTGAGAGTTGTGATAGCACCACCCTAACAGCTTTTGGCATCAACGTGCCGGATGTGGACATGCTCAAATCAAAGGTGGCTATGCTGATCACTGAGCGGCCACACCGCTACTAATGAGGGCAGATATGAAAGTGTTGATCAACGCTATGAAGTGCGCAGAGAAGTTCGAACTCCACCCTCTCGGATTTTTCTATTTGCAAAACAAAGACGGAGGAAATATTACACAACGTGTCCACGTCTGGTTGCCTGATGGTGCTGATCGGCCCGAAAACGATAAGCACTCGCATTCGTACGATATCGAATCCTTAGTCGTCGTAGGCAAGATGCACAGCGAATTATTCCAATTCAGACAGACCACCGACGGTGAAGAACTCGAATTCGCTGTTTCTTACGAGACGGGTAAGTCAATTCTCCTACCTACCGAAAAACGTGGCGTTCTGGACGCAGTTGCGTCGTTCGAGACTTCTTCAGGCGCACGCTATCTCCTAAATGCTGGAGTTATCCATCGGGTCACTGTGACTAAGGTTCCGTGTGTAACAGTCCTCACAACCTCTGAACGAGGGAAGCCTATCTACTCCTATGGTGTCGCCGAGGAGGAAGAACCTTTCATCCGACGAGCGGCTAACCAGTATGAGGTCCGCAAAATCAAGACTACACTGGAAGATGCGCTGAAATAACCCTAACATCATCGATCTTGCCCATACATATCGGCTTTCAGTAGTACATGTCTTTTTATATATGTCGGCTTTGTTTTCAGGGAGGACGTTCCATGTCGATGAAACCTTTGGTGCTGGTCGAGCGCGATGGCCCGCTCACCACGCTCACGCTCAACCGCCCTGAAAAAAGAAACGCCATCAATACGGAGATGACCCGCGAGGCGAAATCGGCGATGGCCGATCTTGCGGGAGCGGATGATTTGCGCGTCCTGATCATCGAGGGTGCTGGCAGCGTCTTCTCCGCCGGGGCCGACGTGCTCGAAATGGGCGCGCTTACCGAAGAAAACGCGCGCGCCTTCATCTCGAACCTGCATTCCTTGATCCGCAGCGTACGCGAATTTCCCCATCCCGTGGTCTGCAAGTGCCGGGGCTACGTTCTGGGCGGCGCGCTGGAGTTGATACTCGGCTGCGATCTCCGGGTCGCCGCGGAAGATACGAAATTCGGCATGCCCGAGGTGCGGGTCGGCGTGCCCTCCGTCATCGAGGCGGCGTTGTTCCTGCCCTTCTGCGGCTTGGGCGCCGCGCAGGACCTCCTCCTGACGGGCAGGACGTTCGACGCGCGCGAGGCGCATCGCCTGGGAGTCGTTCAGAGGATATGCCCGCCGCCAAACCTGGAAGAAACGACGCAAGCGGCCGTGGCGCAGCTTCTCGAAGCCGCTCCCGAAGCGCTGCGCGCCCAGAAGGCGCTGTTGAGGCGATGGACGAAGGATTATCTTGCGGCCGCCATTCCGCCTTCTATCGACGCCTTCGAGGCTTCGTTCCGGACCGGTGAGCCGCAGGAAGGCATGGCCGCAGCGCATGAGAAGCGTCCCCCCGCCTGGTCGCCCGGGGAAGGATAAGACCGGAGAGTAAACGCGCCCTCCCCCCCTGCGGTGGCGTTCGCTCATTCCTTGTGGCATCTTCAAACCTCTCGCTGGATACTGATGCGGCGCATGGCGTGTCGCTCCCAAGCGCCACACGAGAGCCGCTGGGGTGAGACAGGAGAATGAAGGTGACGGAAGACGAGGTGTTGATCGAGCGGATACGCCCGGTTCTCAGGCGGCGCAAGGGATTTTCCGAAAAGCGGATGTTCGGCGGCGTCTGTTTCATGATCAACGGCAATATGTGCGCAGGAACGTGGAAGGGCGCACTCATCGTGCGGCTCGCCAGGGAGAACCACGAGGCGACGCTTGCGGAACCCCATACGAAGCCGGCCGACATGGCGGGTAGGGTGATGAAAGGATGGGCGTTGGTGGAACCGGCGGGAATCGAGCCGGATGAGGCTCTTAAAAACTGGGTGCGCCGGGCGGCGAAGTTCGCAGGCTCGCTTCCACCCAAGTGAGCGCACGCCCCTGATAACACGTAGATTCACTCTCATGAAGGATGAGGAATGAAAGCGATAACCGTACTGGGAGACGCCGGAATCGAAGGCTTGGTATACGGCGAGGTTCCCACGCCCGAACCGGGCGAGGGCGAAGTGCGGGTGAAACTCCTGGCTTCGGGCATCAACCACATCGACGTCTATCAGTGCACCCCCGCCATGGTGCAGCACGAAACGCCCCACACCATGGGGGCGGACGGAGCGGGCGTCGTGGATAAGGCGGGGCCGGGAGCAACCTTAAAGCCGGGCGATGAGGTGATCCTCGACCCCAACCTGGGCGACCCCACCCAGCCTGGCTACGGCCTCGTGGGCGCGCAATGCCAAGGCACGCACGCGGAGTTCATCGCGCTGCCCGAGGAGAATTTTTTCCCGAAGCCAGCGAATCTGACGTTCGAAGAGGCGGCTGCGCTTCCCCTGGCCCTTTGCACGGCCTATCGCCAGCTCATCGGCCGAGCCAGGCTCAAAGCAGGCGAGAGCGTACTCATACACGGGGTGGGAGGCGGCGTCATGCTTTATTGCCTGCAACTAGCGGCGCAGGCGGGCGCATTCGCCATCGTCACCTCATCGAGTGACGAGAAGCTCAAGACCGCTGAATCCTTAGGGGCCGACGTCTGCATCAACTACAAGACGACCGACGTCGCCAGAGCCGTCATGGACGCCACCGAAGGCCGGGGAGCCGACGTCGTAGTCGACAACGTGGGCGCGCCCACCTTCGCGGTGAGTGCCAAATGCGTCGCACTAAACGGGCGCATCACCATCGTGGGCGGGGCCGCGAACCACATGATCCCGGAGGTGAACCTGCGCGATCTGTACTTCAAGCAGGTCGACATCCACACCTCCACCATGGCGACGCCGGAAGAATTCCGGGAGGCGATGGCCCTCGCCGCAGAGGGCAAGGTGAAGGCCCACATCGACTCCACATACCCCCTCTCCCGGTTCCGCGAAGCCATAGAGCGCGTGGCGGAGGGCTTGCAATTCGGGAAAGTGGTGATAACAAGAGACTAGGGGCAACGCGCAGTCGACCCTCCATGCCAGGAGAAAACATGAAAAGACACATCGCCAGAACCGTCGCCGCGACCTCGGGCGGGGAGCGCGCCAACCACATGACGGCCAGAAAGCCGCCGGACATGGTGCCCCTCGATTCGGGAACGCCCAACTTCCCCACGCCCGAGCACATCACGAATGCCGCCAAGGAAGCGCTCGACCAGGGCCTCACCGGCTATGCGCCGGGCCAGGGGGACCCGGAGTTTCTCGCAGCCGTATGCGAACACATCGAGCGTGAGGCGAGTGCGAAATATGCGCCCGATTCCATCATCGCCACGAACGGCGCCAGTTCGGGCATCTACGCCGTCATGACGACGTTCCTGGACCCGGGGGATGAGGCCATACTGATGGACCCCACGTTTTCGCTTTACGCCCACGTCGCGCTTCAGTTGGGGGCCGTCCCCGTCCACGTCCCACACGACGCGGATTATCAGATTGACGTCGAGGCCGTTCGTAGCGCCATCACCCCGCGCACGCGCCTCATCCTCGTCAACAACCCGAACAATCCCACGGGCGTGGTCTACCGGCGCGACGACCTTGCGGCGCTGGTCGAACTCGCCGCAACACACGATCTCATGGTGGTATCGGATGAGGCGTATGCGAAAATCCTGCAACCCGGCTTCGAGCACGTGCCCCTGCTCTCGTTCACCGAGCACAGGGATCGCCTTATCCTGCTCGACACTTTTTCCAAGACCTATTCGATGACCGGCTGGCGTCTGGGCTTCATGGTCGTTCCGGAGGATTTGCCCCAGACGATGCTCAGCGTGCACCGCTCCATCAACGGGCCGATCAACACCTTCGTCCAGCGCGCGGGCGCGGCGGCGCTCAGGGGTTCTCAGGAGTGCGTTGAGGAGATGGGGCGCGAATACCACAAGCGGGGCAGCCTCATGAACGAGATGACGCGCGCCATTCCCGGCCTCATTCCCATCGAGCCGCAGGGCGGGTTTTATCAATACTGCCGGTACGAGTACCCTCTTCCTTCGGTCGAAGTGAGAAAGCGCGTCTGGGAGGCCGGGGCGGCGATTCGCAGTGGTTCTGAATTCGGCGAGGCGGGGGAGAATCACCTGCGCTTCACCTATTCGGTAGATGAAGAAGTGATCGAAAAGGGCATGAAGATCGTGGGCGAGGTATTCCGCCACCTCGGTTGACCCGCCCACATTCCCAGGAGAAAGGAAACCTCTATGGTGTACGGAAAATCATCGCTTCTGCTGTCGGGTCTGCTCCTGATGGGCCTCTTTCTCCTCGGGGGCTGTTCGGAGGAGGAGAAAAAACCCGAAGTTTCGGCAAATCTCTGCCTCACGCTGCCCAACGAGATGGTTCTCGGCCCATACGACACGAAAGAAGCCTGCCAAACGGCCCGAGAAAACATGCCCGACGGTGTGTGCGCTACGTGTGAGAAAAAATAAAAAAGGGCCGCCCCCCAGCGGGAGCGGCCCTTTTCGGCTCATCAAATCAATAGACGGGCAGGATGTCCTTCTCGTACGTCTCATCCACGCCCCGGGCGGCGGCGTAGAAGATCTCCTGCAGCCTGCGCGTGATTTTCCCGGGCTTTCCGTCGCCCACCTCGATGCGATCGAGCGATAGCACGGGCGCCACCTCGGCGGCGGAACCGCATATCATCGCCTCATCGGCCACGTAGATTTCCGTGCGATCCATGGGCCGCTCCACAGGCTCCGGGCCGATGTGCCTCCCGAACATTTCGAGCACGCTGTCGCGCGTGATGCTCTCTAAAATAGAGTCCGTCACCGGCGGTGTGATAAGCTTGCCCTCGCGCATGATCATCACGCACGTGCCCGTGCCCTCGGCCACCGTGCCGTTCCGGTTCAACAAGAGGGCGTCGTCGTACCCGTTCACCCGGGCCTCCACGCCCGCGAGCCTGCCGTTCTGGTAGTTGGCAGAAGCCTTCACGCGCGGGGGCACGGAATCGTCCGAAATGCGCCGCCAACTGCTCACGCACAGGTTCACGCCCTGCTCCTGGCGCTTTCGGTTGTTGTTCGGCCCCCCGCTGATGAAGACGCACGTGTCCACCTCATCCGCCGCATAGCCCTTCATGTCCAAAGGCCCCGAATCGTCAAAGTACACGTTCAGGCGAAAGTGGAGGTCCTCCTTGAACTCGTTCGCCCGTATCCATTCGATGACGGCGTCCTTGAACTCTTCCGCCGTATAGGGCGGCGTCATCCGCATCACCCGCATCGAGTCGAACAGTCGCCTGATGTGCGGATCGATCTTCCAGAGGAAGAGATTGTTTCTCTCCTCGCTCCAATAGGCGCGAAGTCCCTCGTACACGCTCGAGCCCCTCAGAACAGCCTGGCTGAAAACACTGATCTTGGCGTCTTCGGGCGGCACCATCTCTCCGTTGAGCCATACTTTGGCATGATCGTAACTGGGCACGTGAACCTCCAATATGGAAGTGAAATTGAACTATCAACACAGGAGACGCGGCATCATGAACAATTTAGGGGTAGTTTGACAAGCGGCGGCAACACTGCAACCCTTCAAATAAAGAGCCCGAGCCATTCGGCTGGATAAAAAACAAAAAAGTGGCGGGAATTCTCATGAGCGGCAAAGTTATGGTGGAAGCCACGGGCGTTCACAAATTTTATGGCGATTTTGAGGCCCTGTGCGGCGTATCCCTCGACATCAAGGAAGGCGACGTCGTCGTCATCTGCGGGCCGAGCGGCTCGGGAAAGAGCACTTTTTTGCGCTGTATCAACGGCCTGGAGAGCATCCAGGCGGGCGACATCGTCGTAGACGGCCTGTCGGTCGCCGATCCGAAGACGAACATGACCCAGCTCCGCTCGGAAGTCGGCATGGTGTTTCAGCAGTTCAACCTCTATCCCCACATGAGCGCCCTGCACAACATCACCCTCGCGCCCATCAAGGTGCGGGGCGTGAAAAAAGAAGAGGCCGAGCGGACGGCCCACGACCTGCTCCGCAAGGTGGGAATTCCCGAAAAGGCGGAAAGCTATCCTTCGGAACTATCCGGCGGGCAGCAGCAGCGCGTAGCCATCGCCCGCGCCCTCGCCATGCACCCGAAGGTCATGCTCTTCGATGAAGCGACGAGCGCGCTGGACCCCGAAGTTATCCACGAAGTGTTGAACGTCATGCTCGACCTCGCGCGCGAGGGCATGACGATGGCGGTGGTCACCCACGAGATGGGCTTCGCCAAGGAGGTGGCGAGTCAGGTCGTGTTCATGGACGAGGGGCTGATAGTCGAAACAGGGGACCCGGATACCTTCTTCTCCCACCCCAAGGAGGAGCGCTCCAGGCAGTTTCTGGAGAAAATCCTCTAGTCTCAGGCTCGAACAATCTCGGCTAGGCGCGCGCAGGATAGAAAATTCAGACGGCCGTCGTGTCCTCGATGGCCTGCTGGCCCTTCAAACGGCCCAGCCGGTTCCCGTACTGTGACAGCGTGAAACAACAGACGAAATAGACGGCCGCGATGAAGGTGAACACGGCGAAGGATGCGTTTTCACGCCCGTTGACGATGGTTCCAGATCGGAAAAATTCGATGACGCCGATTACGAAGGCGAGCGACGTATTTTTGAAGAGCGCCACCGTTCTGTTCATGATGGCGGGAGCCATGTTGCGCAGCGCCTGAGGCAGCACGATGTAGCGCATCGCCTGGATATAGCCCAGCCCGGTGGAGTACGACGCCGCCATCTGCCCCCTGGGGACGGAGTCGAGCCCCGCGCGGATGATTTCCGCCGCATACGAACCGTTGTGGAGCATGAGCGCCCAAACGGCCGCCCAGAACGGGCTCAACGAAAACCCGACGAGCGGCCTGCTTAAAAAATACACCCAGACGACGAACATCAGACCGGGCGTTCCGCGTATGACTTCCACCACGGCAGCGGCCGGTAGCTTAAGCCACCAGAGTTTCGAGTGCCGCATGGCGCCGAAGACGACGGCGAACGTCCAGCAGCCCACCCAGCTGATGGCGAAAATCTCCAGCGTCAGTTGAAACGCCTGGGCGAAAAACCCGAAGTTCTCCGGAATGACGTGCCACTTCCAAAAAGATTCCAACGAAAATTCCCCTCCGCGATCAGCCGCCTACGTGCCCGAGCGAACCTTCAGGCCGAAGTAAGACTGGACCCCGTAAATTACGCCCACCGTCATCAGGGTGAGCAACAGGAACAACAAAGTCCCCGTACTGTACGCCTCGAAACCGGCGAAGGTTTCTTCTTCTATCTTTTGCGAGAAATACATAAGGTCGGTGATGGCTATGGTCATCGCCACGGCCGAGTTCTTGATGATGTTCAGCACCTGGCTCGACATCGGCGGTATGACGATGACGAGCGCCTGGGGGAGGATGATGTAGCGCCATGCCTGGGCGAGGGATAATCCCGTGGAGGCGGCCGCCTCCCATTGGCCTTTCGTGATCGAGCGGATGCCCGAGCGGACCACCTCGCCCATATAGGCCCCCGTGTAGAGGGAGAGGGCAATAATGCAGGCGAAGGTGCTGGGAACGAGAATCTGAATCCCCAGGGGCTCGTTGATGAGCGCATTCAACAATTCCTGCAAGCCGAAATACGCCCACCACATCTGCACCAGCAGGGGGATGTTCCTGAACACCTCGACATAGGCGGTCGAGAAAGCGCGTATCCACCGAATTTCCGTCGTCCTGCCGATCCCGCAAAAAACGCCGAGTACCAGGCTGATCACGAGAGACCACGCGAAGATGTACATCGTCGTGCCCACGCCCCGGAGCAGGAACATCCGGTAATCCCAGATCAAGCCCCAACGCCACTGGTAGCTGAATTCCGTCTCGAAATCGATGGGCCACAAATCGAAGATGAAGTACCATACGGCGAATAGCGCGACGCTCCCCCAAGTGAGGAAAAACGCATTTCTCTCCCGGGGACTCTCGAAGAGCCTCCATTTCTTCGCGCTTCGAATCACGCTCGCACCCGACGCATCGCCAACCATCCAGACTCCCGCCAAGCGAAAGCGGCCACCCGGAGTCGGGCGGCCGCGTCCGCTTTAGATGAACATCAAAGACTCTCGTTCGTTTAACGCGCGTTTATTTCGGGAACCACGGCAAGTTGAAGTCCGGGTTCTTTCCGAACCATTTTCTCCAGATGGCGTGGTATCTCTTCGTCTCCCAAAGCTCCAGGATGACGTTGTTGATGTAATCGCGCCAATCGGAGTCGTTTTCCCGAAGGCCCATGCCATAAGGCTCGATGGTGTAGAGTTTGCCCGGAACGACGAGACCCGGGTTATTCGCCGCCAACCACTGGAGGAGAATGTCGTCCGTCACCATGGCGTCCACCTTCTTTTGCTTGAGCGCAAGGAGGTTCTCCGTGTGCTCCTGGAAGGGAACGATGATGGCCTTGGGCTGAACCTTGAGGAGGTTGGGGCCGGAGTTTCCGCCCTGAACGGAGGCGACGCGCTTCCCGGCCAACTGAGAGATGTGCTTGATGCCGGTGTCTTTTCGGGTGATGAAGCGCTGCCCCGTGATGAGGTAGTGCATGGAGAAGTCGATGACCTTATCGCGCGCGCGCTTGTGCGTCATCGTGGCGGCGATCAGATCCACGTTGCCGTTCACGATCAAGGGAATGCGCGTTTTCGAAAGCGCCTGGACGAACTTCACCTTCACGCCCAGTTTCTTGGCGATCTCCCTGACGAGGTCCACGTCGAACCCGTCCGGCTTCCCCGTTTTCTTGTTGATGAAGCCCATGGGAGGAAAGTCGAACTTCACCCCGGCAACGAGGGTTCCCCGCTTCTTCACCTTTTCCAGTACCGATTCGGCCGATTCCGCGCTCACGCCCAGAGACAACGCGAATACGAACAGGATCAATCCAAGAAACAATCGTCTCATTTGTTCTCCCTCCCTCCTAAAGCCGAAGAAATTAAAAGCAGGCGGCTTGGCAGCCGTCCGGCCAACTGAAACCTGCGGGCAAGTCGTTCATTTATGTATTTTATTACTCCATAACCACCACTATGGGAGAGCCGCCGGGTCATGTCAAACTACTGAAAATCACCTTTTCCCCGAAACCGCTTCGGCGTTCCCGCCTTGACACTCGGGCGCGCTTGGGCGCAGATGAAACGCAGACCCCAGCTTGCGAGGTCTTTCTTACCAATGCCAGATGCCGCCCTGCCCTGCGCGGTAGAGGCTAGTTCAACAATTTGTACAAGCGCTCGTCATACAAGCTGCCGGTGAGCGGATTCAGGACAAATTGCGGATCGGCCGCAACGCCGCTGCCGGCTTTGATGCCGGACAGCATGTCGCGAAAATTCTTCACGTCGCCGGTCACCTGGTGGGCTTCCTGCGATTTGGCCGAATCCCACATTTTCACGACCGTCATGTGGTTCGAGCGGTTCGATTGGGTGATCACGTCGAAGCGCATGTTGCCGGGATGGGAACGGCTGGCTTTGACCAGTCCGACAACCAGTTCGTTGCCGCACGGGCCGGCCTTGTCGACCTGGCGCTTGCATGGCGCGAACTGCTCGGGCGGAATGATGTCGACGTGCGTCACGACGTAGACGGTCGAAGCCGAACCTTTGGCGATTTTCGCCGGGTCCACCGCATTGAGGCTCACGTGGGGACGCTCGTCATAGGGGTTGTACAAATGCGATTGTAAGGCCTTGCGGAAGCTGATGGTGTGCGCGGTCTTGGCGTGGTTCGCCCGGGCTTTCGGGCCCGTCCAGGCTCCAGAACGACGAAATGTCCCTTGCGGCTGATGCGCTCCAGCACCTCGAAGCGGAGATTGCCGGCCTCGCTCTTGCTCGCGGCGACCTGTTTTTTGAGCACGGCGGCGGCCGCGGCGGCGGATGATGGCGCAACTTCGACATACGACAGAATGTGCAGCGGTTTATCGGAAAGTATCGTGCCGTCGCGCAGTTTCGTGTCGGCCTGAGCGGTCAACGCAAAAACCAACGACAAGACCATGAAACCAGATAGCGTACGGAATAAAGTCTTCAACGTGCATCCCTCCTTCTTTCTGAATTAGGCGGCATGCGTCCTGAATTCTTACTAGGTACGGAGAACACGGAGACTTGGAACATGAAACATGAAACGAGAACTGGTCCGGTTGGGTCACTCACGTGAGTCTGGATATGGTTTTGATGTCCACACTATGGGAGAGCCGCCGGGCCGTGTCAAACGATGAAAAATCGCCCTTTTTTGGAAAGCGCTTCGACGATGCGCGCCTTCCCGCCTTGACGCTCGGGCGCGCTTGGGCGTAGCGTTGTCCCCAACAGATTTTCAGAATCCCCACCCTTCTGGAGAACTTCATGCAGCAGCCCACGGACACTCCCAAACTCGCGGACGCTTATGCCGAATCCCTGCCTGCTTCGCGCGCCCTCTACGATCGGGCGAAGGAAATTTTTCCCGACGGGGTGACGCACGACACCCGCAGGATGCAGCCCTTCCCCATCTACGTCGAGCGCGCCGAGGGCGCCTATAAGTGGGACGTGGACGGCAACCGCTACATCGACTACTGGATGGGCCACGGAGCTCTCTTGTTCGGGCACAACCCGCCCCACATCCGCGACGCCGTGAGTGAGGCCGTACTCCAGGGCTCGCACTACGGGGCCGGCCACAGGCGGGAGGTGGAATGGGGCGAATGGGTGAACCGTCTGGTACCGTGCGCCGAGCGGGTGCGCTTCACCGCCTCGGGCACCGAGGCCACACATATGGCGCTGAGGCTCGCGCGCGCCTTCACAGGCAGAAAGCGCGTGGTGAAATTCGCGGGCCACTTCCACGGCTGGCACGAGGGGCTCGAGATCGGTGTGCGCGCCCCCTACACGAACGAGCCGGAAGCGGGACAACTGGAAGAGGTGACCGATCTGGTCACCGTCTGTCCGCCGGATGACCTGGAAGCCGTCCGCGGCGCACTCGCATCGGGAGAGGTCGCCGCGCTCATCCTGGAGCCGACAGGCGGGCACTTCGGCACCATCCCGATGAACGGGGACTTCGTGGCCGCGCTCAGGGAGGAGACACGCAAAGCGGGCACGCTACTCATTTTCGATGAGGTGGTGAGCGGCTTTCGCGTATCGCCGGGCGGTGCGCAGGCGCACTACGGCGTGACGCCGGACCTCACGAGCCTCGCCAAAGTACTCGCGGGCGGCCTGCCGGGCGGGGCCGTCGTCGGTCGGGCGGATGTTATGGAATACCTCGCCACCAAGCCGGACCCCGAAGTAAACCGCCACACGAAAATCGCCCATCACGGCACCTTCAACGCCAACCCTATTTCCGCCGCCGCAGGATGCGCCATGCTCTCCTCGCTGGCCGACGGCCGAGCCACGAAAGAGGTAAACGCGCAGGCCCATAAGCTGAGAGCCGGGATGAACGAGATTCTCGCGCAAGAGGCCGTGGCCTGGAAGGTGTATGGAGAATACAGCGACTGGAAAATTTTCTTTGACGCCGACGCTCCGCCACGCGACGGGGCGGATCAGGGAGTGAGCGGAATCGACTGGCGGCGTCTCGATTCCAAGAACGCACAGAAAAGCCGCGCCCTGCGCCAAGCCCTGATCCTCCACGGGGTGGATTTCAACGGAGCGCGCGCCCTCGTAGGCGCGTGCCACACGGATGACGTGATTGAGGAAACGCTCGCCGCCTTCCGGGCGGGCGTGCAGACCATGAAGGAAGAAGGCATCGCCTAGATATTTCCTGAATGAGAGGTTTCGTAGCCGCAGCCATCAAGACCGATTGCGCCATGGATGAGAATCGCAGACCCGCGACCGAAGAAAATGATTAAGGAGAACCCCACTTGTACAGCGCGCTGAAAGGCCATTTGAGCTTAGAGTCCGGACGCATCGTGGACGACATGGAAAACCCCTTCACCTGCCCCGATACGGGCGGAAATTTACAGGGCAGCTACGACCTCGAATGGATAAGGGCGCATGTGGACAGGGACGAGGTCGCCCGCAGGCCGAGGGGAATCTGGCGCTGGCGCGAATTGCTGCCCGTGCGGGATAAGAAAAACGTGGTCTCACTCGTGGAGGGAGATACTCCCCTCATCCACGCCGAAAGGCTCGGAGAATCGCTGGGGTACAGCAACCTCTACATCCTGGATGAATCGAGAAACCCCACCGGCTCGTTCAAGGACAGAGGCGGATCGGTCACCATCAGTAAATGCAAGGAAGTGGGGGTGGACCGCATCGTGCTGCCCTCTTCGGGCAACGCGGCCGCTTGTTTCAGCGCTTACTGCGCGCGGGGGGGAATCGAGTTCATCGGCTTCGTGCGCGATGACAGTTCGGCTGTTCATTGCCTGCAAGTGGGCGCCTACGGGGCGTTTGCGCTCATCATCGAGGGCGACCAGGGCGTGGGCGGGCGCTTCGCCGAAGAAGTATCGAAAGAGTTGGGCTGCCTGCACGCCACCCTGCCCCGGAATTTGTACAGAATCGAGGGGAAAAAGACGGCGGCCTATGAAATATCCGAAAAACTCGGCTGGCGCGCGCCCGATCGCGTCGTCTGCCCCACGGCTGGCGGCACGATGGCGCTCGCCATGGACCAGGGATTCCGTGAACTGCTGGCCCTGGGCTGGATAGAGAAGATGCCGGCGATCGACGTCGTACAACCCGATGGCTGCGCGCCCATCGTCAAAGCCCTCCACACGGGCAGGAAAGTCGAGCCCTGGGGGGAGGTGCGCACTAAATCAGCCGGTCTCACGAGCCCCTTCCCGGGTGCCGGGGAGCGCGTGGCCGCAGTGGTGCGGCGCTCGGAAGGCCATGGCGTGCTCGTGAACGATTCGATGAACCTGGAAGCGGAGTTCCTGATCGCCAGACGCGAGGGGCTGTTCTTACAACCCGCCTCGGCGGCGTCTGTGGCCAGTCTGATGGGGGGAGCCGAGCGGCCCGGGAAGCCGGAAGCCGATGAAACAATCGTCTGCATCGGCACGGGCACGGGCAAGAACGCGACGGAGGTGGCGAGCGAGGCGCTCGGCAGGCCGGGGCGCATCCCACCGGATATCGATGCGTTCAAGAAAGTACGCGCATCCTGGCGGGGAAACGGCGCTTAAGGCACTGGGTTAAACGCATGTCATTCTCCAGAAATCTGCGAAATATGCCTCCCAGCGGCAAGTTCACTAAAGGTAACCATTCCGTACCTCAGCCGGACGTAAAAGCACCCCACCCAAAGAGCTCGTTCCTCGTAGTTCTTTTCGGGGAGATCCGGCGGACGCGCCCCACACCGACCTAGCGCTTACAACACCTCCAAAAGCGGGCGAAAATCTCCCCTACTTTCGATATTTTATCATCTTCTTCTTCAGCATATCCCTCATAAGTAATTATTGATAAACATATTATAAGTTTCTCAAAAAATATATTGATTTTCGTTATATTTTCGTTTATGATTTTCTCCTTCACGCCAATTCATACTGGGAGAACAATCATGGTGACGGAAAAAACCCTCCACAAACTGACCATACTCGGCGGACAATCCTTTGACGACAGGGAGGGCCCGCCCGGCATGCGGAAGCGGCCAAAAGACCGCCGCCAGTTCCTGGCTTCGGACACGCCGGCGATATTTCCGGTGCCCTTCTCCGGCGGACGCATCATACCGCTTCTCTCCACCATGATGACCAACGCCTGTAGCTACGATTGTCACTACTGTCCCATGCGCGCCTCGCGCAACATGCCGCGCTACGCCTTCAGCCCCGAGGAGCTGGCCGACACCTTCATGGCGCTCAAGAAGAGAAACCGCGCCGAGGGGCTTTTCCTCACCAGCGGGATTCCGGGCAGCGGCGTCACCGGCGTGGACAGGATGATAGCCACGGCTGAACTCCTGCGCTTCAAGCATCGTTTTAACGGCTATATCCACCTCAAGATGCTGCCTGGGGTGGAGGATTCCCAACTCAGCCGCGCCGCCCAGATAGCCACGAGGCTCTCGGTGAACCTCGAAGCCGCCACCCAGAAGGGTCTTCACACCATGGCGCCCGAAAAAAGACTGGAAACGGACTTACAACCCGCCCTGCAGTACGTGGGCAAGATGGCGCGTGAATCGTTTTTCGAAAGAACGGGCCTCATCACCGGCGGCGTGACGACGCAGTTCATCGTGGGCGCCAGCGGAGAGAGCGACATGGACGTGCTCTCGGCGTCTCATTCGCTCCAGAAGAAGGGTCTCCTGCGCCACACCCATTTCAGCGCCTTCAAGCCGGTGGAGGACACGCCGATGGACGGCGTCCCTTCCGTCTCCAAAACGCGCGAGCATCGCCTCTACCAAGCGGAACACCTCTTGCGCGAGTATGAGTTTCGGCTCGATGAAATTCCCGTCTCAGATGGTAATCTGGCGATTGACGAAGACCCCAAAACGGCGTGGGCGAGGAGGAACCTCTCGCAATTCCCTGTGGAGATCATGACTGCGGACCCCCGGACCCTGATGCGCGTGCCGGGCATCGGCCCCACATGGGCGAAACGCCTGGTCGAGGTACGCAGAAAAGCCCACATCCGCGATTTCAGGGACCTCGCGCGCCTGGGCCGCATTCGCAAATCGGCGGCGGGCTGGCTCACGCTGCGCGGTAAACGCCTGGGGCCGGAACCCGTGCTCGCCACGCAGTTGAGTCTCGGCCTGCAGCACAGGGGCAAACGGCGTGTTCACCCCTCGAGAAACATGCTGCCGCCGTGCTCTTTTCGCTGATGAGGGGGCTAGAAATACGGGGAGGGGTTACATGCTCCCGCTTGACGCGAAAAAGCGATGGGACTACCCTTCCCGTCTCTCGCCATCGCACCCATGAGCGCGATACGGGCAGACGCCGCTTCATGGCCCCTTCGTCTAGCGGTCAGGACACCGGCCTCTCACGCCGGTAACAGGGGTTCGAGTCCCCTAGGGGTCACCACCAGACGAAACTCTTCGGTGAAATTTCATACGTCATTACATCAGCGCCACCCTGGCGCGCGACATGCGGCATAAACCAAGGGCTTGCGGTCGCTCGGCGCAACGATCCTCACCCCCAGGTGTTCATATGCACGATCTCATCGAGCGGGCGCCTTGTGGCGGATTTGAAGTTCGTCCCCAGCGTGTAGGCCACCGGAATGAGCGCCACCTGCATGAAATCATCCGGCACGCCGAGCAGTTCCGCCGCCTCCGCCTCGCAGCGCAGATGTAGGGTCGTGAACACTGAACCCAAACCGCGTGAGCGCAGCGCCAACTGAAAACTCCACACCGCCGGTATGACCGACCCCAAAAGGCCCGCCCACATGAACCTCGGCGGGTTTTCGGGCAGAAAATTCTCGATGCAGGGAACCACGTGCACGGGCGCACGCTCCAGGTTTTCGGCCAGGTACATGGCGGAATCGAAGACCCGCTCGTTTTGCGCGGATCCGCTTTCTCGCGCCTGCGCCATGCCTTGCTCCAGATAGTCTCCGGTTCCTTTGCGATAAAGCCGCCCGAGTTCACGGCGCACGCCCTCATCCGTCACCACCAGCCAGCGCCAGCCTTGCCGGTTCGAGCCTGTGGGGGCCTGAAGGCCAAGCTCGAGACATTCCATCACGACCTCTGTCGGCACTTCGCGCCCGAAATCGAGGCGCTTGCGCACGGAGCGCGTCGTGGAGAGGAGTTTATCGGTGACTTCTAAATCAAAATCCGCCATACGGTTCTCCTTTCAGCTAATTTCAATGATTTCAGACGAGATGGGGCATGTTACCAAAACGGCGAGCCAAGCGTAACGCGCCGACCACTCCCGCTCCCCGCGATGCCCCGGGCCCTCATGAAGCGAAATGAGGTTCCCGATTCCCAAGGAAGGAGCAGTTCCTCTATAATCCCCTAAAACTCCCATCACCAAAACGAGGAAAATCATGTCGAACCAGGCAAGCCGGACGAGCAAAATCGAATTACTCGACCCGGAGGACGCCACCGGCGATACGGCGCGCTTCTTCGAGGCGACGCTCGAGTTTCTCGGCCGCATCCCGAATTCGGCGCTCGCGATGGCGAACACGCCCTACATCGCGCGCTTCTACCTGCCGTTTAACGCCACGCTCCAGCGCGAGGGCATGGGCGGGCTCCTGACGTGCAGGATAAAGGAGATCGTCGTCCTGAAGACGAGTTTCGTGAACGCCTGCGCCTACTGAATCACGCACAACACGGCGCTTGGTCAAGCGACGGGAATCACGGAGGCGCAAATCGAGGCCATCGCCTCGGATGAGTACATGACATCCCCTGTCCTGAATCCGCGTGAGCGCGCCGCCTGCCTGTGGGCGGAGCATTTTACGCGAAACACCGCGCGCGAGAACCCCGGCGTGCTCGAAGAAGTGAAGCGACACTTCACCGACGGGGAGATCGTCGAGATGTCGCTCATGAGCGGCAAGCAAGGCATGATGAACCGTTTCATGGATTCGTTCGGCATACCGATTGAGGATGAGGGCGAGGTGAACAAGATCAAGAAATCGGTGCGGGGCAACCCGGACAAGATGAAGGCCTATCTCCAATCTTTGATCGACAACTGGCCCGAGGACTTCCCCGAACCCAACCCGGACGAGTAAAGGAGTTCCTGAGAGCAAATGCGGGGTAATGCGTGGTTCGAATATAACTTTTATTTCGATAAATTTCCAAAATATATTGATACTTTACTTTCGATTACACAGGCAACTAATTGAATATATGTCGAATATCCTGTTAATCTGATCCATATACCTTTTCATGTATTTATCGATATTTATCGTATTTTTCATATCAATCGCGACTGATGAAGGAGTGATTGCGGTTTGCGCGTCCCCGAAGGAGCCTGAGAATTTCATCACTCCGATGTCCGCGCCTCGATGCGGATAGCCCATGATGTTCGCACGCTCCGTCCGCTTCACCGGGATGAAACGAACGCCTGAAATTCCCTTCGCCATCGCCTCTTCCCCATGAAGGCCGTACAAATTCGACCGCTCTGCCCGATACGCCCGCCTCACCCTTAATGGGAGAGCGGGCCGCTGCGTCAAACCCTCATTCATCAATCGGGTTTCACTCTATCGAAACGCCCGAGGCGCGCGATGACGCCAAATGCGGGGAATTGCGCAATTAAACCCGATTGATGAATGAGGGTTTCACGCGAGTGATGAACGAGCGTTTGCCGACCGACGAGGGAGGCATTACGCGCCGGGACGGCGAATGCGCCGCAGGCATTTTTCCCTTGCGGGGGTTTTTCAACAACCCCGAGAATGGAGGATTTGCTGCCGAACTGGAAGAAAAATTCCGCTCAGGCCATCACACCCTCACAAATACTCCCCCACTTCCACCGTTCGGCCCAAACGCGAGCTCGCGTCCGCAGCATAGACGACGGCGAGGTTCTCGTGCGCTACGCGGCCGTCGACTTCTGGCGTGCGATCCTCGCGCACGCAATCCGCAAAGTCTTCGAGCGCATCGCGGAACATATCGCCCTCGGGCATGTCGTATACGGCGTCTTCGCCCAGCGGGTCCCGGTCCACGCGGAGGCGGATGGGTTCCGGCGCTTTGGAGGGGTCGCGCCACTGCTGGCCCGTGATGCGGAAATGCGCGACGCCCTTCGTGCCGTGCACGTTCATGTGAAACGCCCAGGGACACGCCCAGCCGCCGCCCACGTAGGAGAGCGCCCCGCTTTCATGCTCTAAAATCATCATCGAGGTGTCGTCCACGTCCTCGGTCGCGTAGGCGCGCTTTAGCTTGGCGGTGACGCTCTTAATCGGCCCGTGCAGGTAGCGGAACGTATCGATGTGGTGGATGGAGAGCTGGATAACGACGCCCGTGGGGTTGAGCTCCCGGCTCGACCGCCATCTCTCGGGCGTGAGTTCCAAACCGCGCTCGGTGCAGAAATTGCTCTCGCTCATCGAGACGCGTCCGATTTCGCCCGCATCGATCAGCTCCTTCATGCGTCTGGATACGGCCAGACGGCGCGCGCTGTGGCCCACCGCCAGCTTGACGCCCGCGCCCTCCGCCGCATCCACGATGGCTCTTGAATGCTCCATGCTGTGGGCGATGGGCTTTTCGCAATACACGTGCTTGCCCGCGGCGGCCAAGGCCTCGATGTGCTCCTTGTGGTTGTGGTTCGGCGTCGTGAGGATGACGGCCTCTATTTCATCGTCGTTTAAGAGCGCATCGAAACTCTCCGCCTCGCGCGCGCCGTAGCGCTCCATGAAATCGCGGCGTTTCTCCGCCGTGCGGCTGAAGCACGAGACGAGACGCACCTTGCCTCCGCGCAGAGCGGCGTCGGCGAGCACGTCGGCCCAGCGCCCCAGGCCCATCGAGGCTGCGCGCACGGGTTCTAACGACATGTCTTTCTCCTTGAGTAATGAAGAGACAGGGGATTAGCTGAATCCGATATTTATGAAGGCGAAAGTAACCCAGAGAATCTCACTTCACCACAGTCGACGCTAGATGCTCACCTGGAAATTGGGCAGGCGCACGCCTGATCCCGCATCGGTAGGCTGCGCGCTCAAATCCTCCAGCGTGGTTTCGCGCAGCGTCTTGTCTATCGCGTCCTCGAGTTTTTTCCACAAAACCCGGCTTCCGCACACCGCAATGTTCGGGCACGGCGAAGAAGGCGGCGTCTCGCCGCAATCGACGGGCTGAATCGTCTCCTCCACGGCGGAGAGAACGTCGCGCATGTTGATTCGAGAGGGCGGCAGCGCGAGGATGTAGCCGCCTCCCGGCCCCCTCGTGCTGCTCACCAGAGAGGCCCTGCGCATCTTCACGAACAACTGCTCGAGGTAGTGCTGGCTGATATCCAGATTGCCGGCTATCTGTGGCAAGGGAACCGGGTGCGTCTGCGAATGCCTGGCCAGTTCTATCATGGCGAGCACGGCGTATCGTCCCTTGGTCGATATCTTCATCGGCGAAATCCTCTCATCGGGTGTGTCGGCCTCATGCGCTAAACGAGCGCTCCCTGCCCCTCGGGGGTTCCCGGGGGCCTGGTTCGATTGCGCCCGGCGAGCGCGCAAACCGGACAATCCGGGTCCTGCTCCACGGCCAAGCCCCCAAAGGCGTTGTTCCAGAAATCGGCCGTCATCAGCCTGTTCGACCAGGCGGGCGCAAGCCCCTCGATAACCCGGAGCGCATCGGCGGCCTGCGCCATGCCCACGAAGCCCGCCACGGCGCCCAAAACGCCCGCATCCCCGCAATCAAGACCGCGCACGCCTGCGCCCTCCTCGCCCACCAGGCAGCGCAGACACGCGCTCTCACCCGGCAGAATCGTCATTATCTGGCCGAAAAAGCGCAAAACGCCTCCCATCACCCACGGCTTGCCCGATAGCGCGCATGCGTCGTTCAGAACCAGTTTGAACGCCAGATTATCGCTTCCATCGATGATGACGTCATAAGGCGCGATGATTCGGGCGGTGTTCTTGCGCGTGAGCTTCAAGGGGATTTTATCCACCGCCACCTTCGGACATAGCCTGAATATGGAATCAGCCCCCGAGTCCACCTTCAGGCGGCCCAGGTCTTCGGTTCGGTGCAGAATCTGGCGCGCGAGGTTGTCGAGCGTCACCGTGTCGTGATCCGCAAGGCCGATGCGCGCAACGCCCGCCGCCGCAAGGGCGAGTGCTGCGGGCGAGCCCAGACCGCCTACTCCTACGATGAGGGCGGATGCGCCCGCCAGAACGCCTTTATCGCTCACGTGGGCCGTGGATGCGCTTGCGGACGCCGGCTGCGCTTCATCAGGCAACTCCGCGCGAGGAGTATGAAGGTTCACGCGCCCGCCTCCTCGAGAATTTCCAACTCGCTTTCAACGAAAATTTTTTCCTCCGCCTCCCAGGAAAACACCTTTTGTCCGAGAACCACGCCATCGCGCACGCTCATGACGATGTGCTCCGCATCGGGGAACGCGGGAATATCCCCGAAAGGAACCGCCGCATCCATGTCTTCCTGTGAAAAATAGGCGTCCTCATCCGGGTGGCTGTGAAATATGCCGCGAACCACCTCCCCCGCCTCCTCGGCTTTCTTGACGATGCGCTCGAACTCGAAGGGATCGATCAAAAAAGCGCGCCGCGCCGTTCGGGGATATATTTCCGGGTCCTTCTCGTGCATCTCGTTTTGCACGTTTCTACAGGGCAGCAGCGCGAGAGCCTCTTCTTTCTCCCCCTCTGCGCGCGGCGGCCCTAAGATCAAGCCACAGCACTCATCGGGATAGGCTTCGCGCGCATGGCGGCGCATCACCTCCACCTGTTCACGATTCAAACGCACATCACACCTCCCTAGCGCGCTTCGCTCAAATACCTGTCCCCGCCATCGGGAAACAGCGTGACGATGACGCCCTTTCCTATCCGCTTCGCCACCTCGCGGACGCCCACCAGCGCGGCGCCTGCAGAGTGACCTATAAAAAGGCCCTCTTCTTTCGCGGCGCGCTCGGCCAGGTCATAGCTCTCCTCGGTGTTCGCCGGAATCAGGTGGTCGTGCACGCTCTCATCGTAAATACCCGGGCGAATGGCCGTGGGAATATGCTTCATCCCCTCCAGGCCGTGAAAGGACTCGGAAGGCATGACCGCATGAACGACGACGTCGGGCTTGCTCGCCTTGAGGCCCCGCCCCGTGCCCACCAGGGTGCCCGTCGTGCCGAGACCCGCGACGAAGTGCTCCACGCGCCCCCCGGTCTGCTCCAGAATCTCGACCGCCGTGGTCTCGACGTGGGCGAGCGGGTTGGCCGGGTTGTCGTACTGACAGGGCAAGAAATATTTTTCCGGCTCGTCGCGGTGCATCTTCGCCGCGAGGCGCTGCGCCCCGTCCGAGCCTTCCAGGGGGTCGGAGAGAACAATCTCGGCCCCGTAGCCCTTCAACGTCGCCTTGCGCTCATCACTCGCATTCGCAGGCAGTACGAGGCGGACGGGAATCCCCAGCGCCGCTCCGATCATGGCGTAGGCGATGCCTGTGTTTCCGCTCGTGGAGTCGAGAAGAATCTTGCCCGGCCGCAACTGCCCCGACTCCAAGCCGTCCTTCACCATGAAGAGCGCCGGCCTGTCCTTCACCGATCCCCCCGGGTTGAACCACTCCGCCTTGGCGTATACCTCCACTTCGGGGAACTCGCTCTCGAACAGCTTGATTTCGAGCAAAGGGGTGTTGCCGATACACTTGATGATTGTGGAATCCTTCAGATTTCTGAATGCGCTTCTGGGATTCTCCACCGTCGATTCGACCATTGATATGGCCCTCGTGCTTTGATCCTGAAAATCTCAGGAAAGTCTCGCGCTCGCTTCCATGAAACCACGCGACAGATCGAAACGGGCCTGCGCAGTCGACCCCACCGTATCCACTTCATCCACCAGTCGGCGCAAGACCCTGGCCGCCAGCCATGCGCCCAAAACTCCCTGGGTCGCCGCCATGCGCGCTCCCCCTCCATGAGAAGCCGCGCCCGGCTTTTCCAAGGCGCCGGGGTCTTCGAGAATCTCACCCGCCTCATCACGGCTCGCGCCTCTGATGGCGAATTTTCTCATTAACTCGAAAGCCTCGAAATCCGCAGGCGCCTCATCGCCCAGCCGGATGAGGGCGTCGAAAACTTCCCCTCCATCCTCGCCCGGGCGGCAGGGAACCAGCGTGCAATCGGGATTCAAACTCTTTACGCCATCGCCCACGCAAGCACCCATGAACGATGAAAGCAGCGATTCTCCTTTCCATCCATCGGCCCCATCCAGCGGACACCAGCCGACCCGCCCCACGCCCCCGGCGGCCAGATAAACCAGGGCGATGAGGGCGGCGCTTTCCTCTTCCGCCGAAAACGCGATGAGGACAGAAGAAGCCAGAAGGCGCTCCTGCCCGACCCCTCCCACGCCGGGGAGAAGAATGTGCCGGCTGTAGCGCTGAATCTGCTCTTCGCTCAAGCCCAAGGAGAACTCTCCTCTCGGGAGTTTTGCGGGCGATTAGAGGCCGCCGGCGATGGCCGGCACGATGGAGACCTCATCCCCATCGCTCAGCGCCGTTCCCTCGCCCTGCAGGAAGCGGATGTCCTCCTGGTTCACATAAATGTTCACGAAGCGGCGCAGCTTGCCCTGCTCGTCATACAGGCGCTGGCCGATGCCCGCGAACTGGTTGTCGAGATTTGCGAGCACTTCCTTGATGTCTGCGCCCGCGATCTCCACGGCGTCCTGCTGCTGGGTGAATTCCTGTAAAGGTGTCGGAATACGAACCGTTACCACCATTTCTGTCTCCTGATCTGAAAGCCCCTCTTTTCGGGGTGGACGAAATAAGATTTTTTAATGAAATTGCTGCTCCAGACTATAATATCTTTCCCAACCATCGGGAATGACGACCACCACGTTCTCCTCCGTACTCATCCGCCGCGCCACGCGCAGGGCCGCGCAAACGGCCGCGCCCGCCGAAATACCCGCGGCCATGCCCTCCTCCCGGCTCAGGGCCTTGCTCATGTCGTAGGCGTCCGAATCACTCACCTGCGCCACTTCGTCGATGATCTCCCGGTTCAACACCCCGGGAATGAAGCCTGCGCCGATTCCCTGTATATGGTGCGGGCCCGGCTCCCCGCCCGAGAGAACGGGCGATGAGGCGGGCTCTACGCCCACGATGAGGGTCTCGGGCCTTCTCTCCTTCAGTACCTCGCCCACTCCCGTAATGGTGCCTCCCGTCCCCACGCCCGCCACGAAGGCGTCTATCGATTCGGCCCCCATGTCGCGCAAAATCTCCCGCGCCGTGGTTCTGCGATGAATTTCCGGGTTGGCCGGGTTGTTGAACTGCTGGGGCATAAAATAGTCCGGATTTTCCGCCAAAATGGCTTCCGCCTTCACGAGGGAGCCGTACATGCCGCCCTCGCTGGAACTGAAGACCACCTCCGCCCCGTAGCCCGTGAGCAGGGAGTGCCTCTCGTGGCTCATGCTCTTGCTCAGGACGATGATCGTCCTGTAACCGCGAATGGCGCCGATGAGCGCGAGGCCTATACCCGTGTTGCCGCTCGTAGGCTCGATAATCGTTCCGCCGGGCTTCAGGAGTCCGCGCCGCTCGCCGTCGAGCACCATGCTGAGCGCAATGCGATCCTTCACGCTTCCGCCGGGGTTGTATTGTTCGAGCTTCGCGAACACGCGCGCGCCGGATGCGTCGGGCAGGCGCTGTAGCCGGACGAGGCTCGTGCCCCCGATGCGATCGATGAGCGAGGGCAGCGCCCTTAAAATCTGGGGCGGGCGGCCCCGGGTGCCCAATGCCATGAGAGTACCCTTCCAAATCTTTTCACCAAGACCCAGCCGAGCGTGAGACTATAATTCCCAAACAAATTTGTCAAGAATTCCCCATTAAATAGTTTTTTGTTTTTTCTCCTTTGCGGCACACGCTCGCCACACTCCCAATATATTCTCCGTGTGCTACATTCTCAGGACGCATCGTTTTATGATGTGACGAGAAAAGGAGAGAGCGAGATGCCCAAATCCGCAGACGTTCCCCCCATCGCCTTGACGATAGCGGGTTCGGACTCCGGCGGCGGCGCGGGGATTCAGGCCGATCTCAAGACTTTCAGCGCATTCGGCGTCTATGGCGCCTCGGTCATCACCGCGCTGACGGCGCAAAATACCGTGGGCGTGCAGGGGGTGCACGGCGCGCCGCCCGATTTCATCGCGGCGCAATTCGACTCGGTGTGCTCGGACTTGGACGTAGCAAGCGCGAAAATCGGCATGCTCGCCACGGTCGACGTCATCGAGGTCGTCGCCGAGAAGCTCGAGGAGTACGCGCTCGCGCGCGTCGTGCTCGATCCGGTGATGGTCGCCAAAAGCGGCGATCGCCTCCTGGCGCCCGACGCCAGAGACGCGCTCGTCGAAAAACTCTTTCCGCTGGCCGATGTCGTCACCCCCAACACGGAGGAGGCGCGCGACATTCTGGAGATCCCCGGGATAGAGAACCTCACCCAGATGAAGGACGCCGCCCGAGCCCTCCATGAGCGGGGAGCGAAGTGCGTTCTCATCAAGGGGGGCCACATCACCGACGGGGCGGTGGATATTTTTTTCGATGGAGAAAACGAGGTCTCCTTAGAGGGCAGGCGCATCGACACCCCGCATACCCACGGCACGGGATGCACGCTCTCCTCCGCCATTGCGGCGGGACTGGCCCTCGGCGACTCCACCATCGAGGCGGTGAGACGGGCGAAAGGCTTCATTCAGGGCGCCATCGAGAACGCCCTGGCCATCGGAAACGGCAGAGGCCCGCTCAATCACATGTACCTTCAGCGCAAAGAGGAATCACCGTGGGTCGTGAACTCTTACAAGACCTGATTTTCACGTTTCAGGCTGCGATTCGACCAGGCAACGATTCAACTACGGGAAGGAGACGCTATGAGCCGGCAGGATGAACGCCACAACAAACCCTTGCGCGTGCGGGAGAGCGAAGCCCTGAGCGGAGACCTGCCCGTGCCCGGAGGGAGAAGCATGTTCCGGATTCTGCTGGATGAGGAGACCGTGGGCGCCAAACAGTTCGCCTTGCTCATCAACGAATTCGACCCGGGACTCAGCTCTACCGCCCACAAGCACGACACCGAGGAACATGCCTTCTACATCATCAGCGGAACGGGGGTGATCGACATCGAGGGGGAGAAGATTCCGGTCGAGGCGGGCGACGCGGTTTTCGTGCCTCCGGGCAAGATGCACCAAATCACCAGCACGGGTGACTCGCTATTCAAATATGTGGTTTTATATTCGCCACCGGGCCCCAACGTGGCGCTCAGGGAAAAAGGCGCTTACGGGCTCGCTGAATGATTCGGGTCTGATGCGCCCAATCGTTTTCATGGATTCGGTGTACCGGGGATAATAAACCAAAATCCTTATCGGGAAGAAAAAATGACCACTGTTCTTTCGTTTCAGATAGTGCCCAGCATTCCTCCCGAACTGGGGGAACTCGAAGAAATCGCCGACAACATCGCCTTCGACTGGAACCATCGCGCGCGCGCGCTTTTCAGTAGGCTCGACGAGGCCCTGTGGGAAGATTGCCACTACAACCCCGTCACGATGCTGAAATCCGTCTCGCAGGATCGGCTCGATGCGGCGGCGCGCGATGCGCATTTCCTCCGCGATATGAAAAGCGTCGTGCAAGAGCTTCACGCATACCTCCACAAACCATCCTGGTACCAGAACCTGCCCGAGAGCGAAAAGAGCGAAGATCTGCGCATCGCCTACTTCAGCATGGAATTCGGGCTGACGGAATCCGTGCCCAACTACTCGGGCGGCCTGGGCGTCCTGGCGGGCGACCACATAAAATCCGCGAGCGACTTAGGCCTGCCCCTCATCGGTGTGGGCCTCGCCTACGGCCAGGGATATTTCCGCCAACACTTAGGCCCCGACGGCTGGCAACAGGAGCGCTACCCGGACAACGATTTCCATCACACGCCGTTTCACCTCGAACGCGATGCGAACGGCGAGCCCATCACGGTCGAGATCGACTACCCCGACGGCCTTCTCACCGCGCAAGTCTGGCACGTACAGGTGGGCCGCAGCCCCATCTACCTCTTGGACGCCAACGTTCCCACAAACGCGCCCTCCCTGCGCGAAATCACCCTGGCCCTCTACGGCGGGGACATGGAAACGCGGATTCGCCAGGAGATACTGCTCGGCATCGGCGGCGTGAGACTGCTCCACAAGCTGAACCTCCCGCCCGTCGTCTGCCACATGAACGAGGGGCATTCCGCCTTCCTGGCGCTCGAGAGAATCCGTTATTCCATGGGCAAATTCGGCATCGACGCCGGTGCTGCCCGGGAGCTGACTTCCGCTGGAAACGTCTTCACGACGCACACGCCCGTTCCGGCGGGCATCGACATCTTTCCGCCCGACATGATGGAAAAATACTTTCGCAGATACGCGGAATCCCTCTCCATGGACTGGCGTGACTTTCTGGGTCTGGGCCGGGTGATCTCCGAACAGGGGGATGAACCCTTCAACATGGCCGTCCTCGCGCTGCGTCTTTCTTCGGCGGCGAACGGCGTCAGCAAACTGCATGGCGAGGTTTCGCGAAAGATGTGGCAATCCATGTGGCCGGAAGTCCCCGAGCAGGATATTCCCATCGCCTCCATCACGAACGGCGTTCATTTCCCCACCTGGGTGTCGCCCATGATGAAGGATTTGTTCGACAGGCATCTGGGCGGCGGCTGGGTGGACGAGACGGACAAGCCGGAGAAATGGGAGAGAGTCGCCTCCATCCCGGAGAGCGAGATATGGAGCGCAAGGGAGAAAAGCCGCGAGCGGCTCATCGCGTTTTGCCGCGCGCACGCCCTCAAGCGGCCATTGGGAAGCGTCACCCACCCCAACGTCACCATACTCCCCAACCCCAAAGCCCTGACGATCGGATTCGCGAGACGTTTCGCCACCTACAAGCGGGCTACCCTTTTGCTCAAAAGGCCCGAACGATTCGTCTCACTCCTCACGAGCAGCGAAAAACCCGTTCAAATCGTATTCGCCGGCAAGGCCCACCCGAGAGACATGGAAGGCAAGAGCTTCATCCGCGAACTCATCCATTTCGCCCGAAGAGAAAACGTGCAGGACAAGCTCGTATTCGTGGAGGATTACGACATCCACGTCGGGCGCCAACTCGTGCAGGGGGTCGATTTGTGGCTCAACAATCCCCGCCGCCCGCAAGAAGCGAGCGGCACGAGCGGCATGAAGGCCGCCGCGAACGGCGCCCTGAATCTGAGCATACTGGATGGCTGGTGGGCGGAGGGGTATGCGAGCCGTTTGGGATGGGCCATCGGCGGCCTGGAGACCTACAACGACCCCGGCTACCAGGACGAGATGGAGTGCGAGAGCTTGTTCAACACCCTCGAACAAGCCGTGATTCCGCTTTTCTATGAACGCAACGAAGAGGGCATCCCGTCCCGCTGGGTGGAGATGATCAAACACTCCCTGCAATCCCTCTGTCCCTACTTCAATACGAGCCGGATGGTGCGCGAATACGCCGAAAAGTTCTATCTGCCCCTGGGGGCGCATCATGCGCGCCTCATGGCGGATGAGAGGGTGCCCGCAAGGGCGCTCTCCGAATGGAAGGAGCACGTGCGCCGCGCATGGCCCGGGGTGGAGATCACCCAAATATCAATGGCGCAAAACGGCGTCGTTCCGCTGGGCGCGAAAATGCGGGTCGAGGCGGAGGTTTCACTCGGAAGCCTCTCGCCCGAAGAAGTTCGCCTCGAGATTTACGAGGGCGCCTTGAAGGAGGAGAAGCTGTTGTCCGGCGAGGTCGTCTCCCCCATGGTTTTCTCGGAAGACCTGGGGGGCGGCGCGTACCGTTTTCAGGGCGAGATCGAATGCCGCAGACCGGGCATGCACGGCGTGTCGGTGCGCGCAGTGCCCCATCACCCGCATCTCGTTCATCCGTTGAGCCTGCATCTTTTAACCTGGGGCTAGGCGGCGGGGCGCGTAAGAGCGCATTTCATGTTTCTCTTCGCTCTTGATAAGCTAACCGGAAAGGAGAAACGGCTCGCCGCGCGCGTAGGAGAATAATTCATGATCGAGAAAAAGCCACTCATTGTCGAAATCGCTCAGGGGGGGAGAATCCACCTTCCGAAGGATGTCATGAAATCCCTGGACGCCGGGCCCGGGAATCAAATCAGGTTCGAAGTCGAGGGCGATTCCGTGCGGATTCTGCGGCATCAGGTAAAAGACCCGTTCGCCGAAGCGGCCAGAAAGAAGAGTCCCGACATCCAGGAGTTGATGAGTCGGCAGGCGGCCAGAAAAAAAGAGGCCGCCGACCTTTTCGACAAGGGAATGCAGGAGAAACACGAAATCAGGCCCGAGGACAGAGAGGATTTCTGGCGATAACGGCGAAAAGCAAGAGAAAAGCGCCGCGAAATCCCCTACATGCTGAATCCTTCCTCAAAGCGGATGTTGGCCGCTTGCCTGAGTTTTTCCAAATACCGATTGAACACCATCGCCTTTTTCAAGCGAAGCGCGCCTTGCCGGAAATCCCCTTTCTCGGAATCGAATTTCTTCATGTCCGCCTTGGGCCCCTCCAATACTTCGAACAAGATCACGCCGTTTCCGGATTCGGCCGTCCCGAACCCACCCTTGGCGAGGGTGAATGCGAGGTTCGAGACCTCTGGAGAAGACCCGAGCGCAGGAGGAACGGTCGTTCGTTTGAAGGCTTCGGGCTTGAGCGCCTTTACCTTAAGCTCCCCGGCGATGGCCGAGAGGTCACGCTTTTTATCCTTTAACTCCTGAAGCCAAAGCGCCGCTTTTCGTTTCGCGATCTCAGCCCCTTTGAGCCGCTGGAACGAGCGTTCCACCTGTTTGCGCACATCCGGGAATTTCGGGACGAAAGGCGCTCTTTTCGCTTCGAGCCGCACGAAGCTGACGCCGCCCTCCCCTTCCCGCTCCCTGGATATCTTTTCCTCTCCGCTCAGACCGAAAGCAAGCTCACCCACGATGCCGGATGCAGGCGCCTCACCTGAAAGGCGGCCCCTTTCAAAGAAACCGGTTTCACCTTTTTTCAGCCCGTCGAGATAAGGCTCCGCCTTCTTGTCCTCCACCGCATAGCGGATTTTTCTGAGTTCGCTCTTCGCCCGCTGCTTGGCGCGCAAGTCCCGCAAATCCTTTTCCACTTCCTTGCGAACTTCCTCGAAGGGCTTCTCCCCGGGCAACACCTTATCCCGCACCCACAAGAGGTGCATCCCGAAAGAAGTCTTTACCGGCTTGCTCACCTCTCCCTTTTTCAGGCTATCCGCCACCTTCTCCAGTTCGGGCAGCATCTGCCCTCTGCCGAACGTGCCGAGTTCACCACCGCGCTTCGCCCCCGGGCCTTCGGAGTGCGCCTTCGCCAGTTCGGTGAATTTCTCGCCCTTCATAATGCGCTCGCGCAGCCCGTCGAGCTTTTTCCTGCTCTCTTCCACTTGCTCTTTTTTCGCATCGGGCGGAAGTTTCAAAAAGATTTGATTCACCGATACGCTCTCTTTGCGCGTATATTTCGTGCGGGTTCGCCCGTAGTGGGACCTCAAATCCGCATCCCCGAGCTCGATTCCTTTCGCCATTACGGAAAACGGGAGATGCCACCAGGTTACCTTCCTCTGCTGGCCGGTCTTGAACTGATTTTTATTTTTTTCATAATAGGCTTTCAGGTCGGCCTCCAATTTCGACACTTCCCCGGCGAACATCTGCGGCTGCAGGCGAACGGCGGCCACCTTGATTTCCGCGTTTCGCCATTCATAAGCGCGGCGCGCTTCTTGCTCGGTGACAAATACGGCCGTGTCCACATAGTCACGAAGCTGATTGAGGAGAACAACCCTTCTTTGGTCCTCCTCGAACTGGCGCGGGGTGATGCCGTTCGACTCCAGGATGCCACGATATCGCTGGGCATCGAATTTCCCGTCTTTCTGAAAGGGGGGGAGCGTTTGTATCTGCAGGGCGACCTGGGCGTTGGTGGCTTGAATCCCGATCCGCTGCGCCTCGCGCAGTTGAAGTTTTTCCAATATGAGGGAATCGAGCGTCTGGCGCCTCAACCCGAGCCGGCGCGCGAGTTCTTCGTTGTAGGCGTCGCCGATTTGTCGTCTGAGCCTTTCGGCCTGTTGGTAGTAGCGCTGCTCGAATTCGCGCACGGATATCGGCGTATCGCCGACCCACGCCGCGACCCGCCCACCTCCGGAGTTGCTCTGCCTGTCCGTGAGCGCGAACCCGCCGAAAGATACGAATGTAAGCGCCACGAAGCCGAGCAAAACCTTCAGTACCCAGCTTTTTCCCTTCTCTCTCAAAAAGCGAAGCATCAATGTTGAACTCCTTCAAAATCGACCGCACATAGGATCGAACACGATTGTTGCGGCGAGCAAAAAATGAAAATAGCCCACCTCTGCGCGCATCGCAAACGGGAGAAGGTGAATTTTTCGGCCACCGCCCATCGCACGTGGAGATTTTCATGGGATCAAGGCTCCGTTTATCCTTGAAATTGGTATCTTCCTTGATTATTCTCACCTGGGATGCTAATCATAATGGAACTACCGCCCATGGATGAATGCGACATCCTCCACCAAAAGGAATTCCCTCCATCATGGTGTTAACTTCCATTCTGGGCCTGTTCTCCAACGATCTGGCTATCGACCTTGGAACGGCGAACACGCTTGTCTACGTGAAGGGCAAGGGAATCGCTCTGTGCGAACCCTCCGTGGTGACGGTGCAAAAAGACTCCAAGAACGTGCTCGCCGTGGGTTCGGAGGCCAAGGCCATGGTGGGGAGAACGCCGGAAAACATCATGGCCATCCGGCCCATGAAAGACGGCGTGATAGCGAATTTCGAAATTACGGAGGCCATGCTCCGCTATTTCATCCAGAAGGTCCACAACAGAAAAACCTTCGTACGCCCCCGGATGGTGATTTGCGTGCCTTCGGGCATCACCCAGGTGGAGAGGCGCGCGGTTCGCGACAGCGCCGAGAATGCGGGGGCCCGCGAGGTCTATTTAATCGAGGAGCCGATGGCGGCGGCCATCGGCGTGGGACTACCCGTAGAAGAACCCGGCGGCAGCATGATAGTGGACATCGGCGGCGGCACTACGGAGGTGGCCGTCATCTCGCTCGCAGGCATCGTATACGCCCAATCCGTGCGCGTCGGCGGAGACGAGATGGACGAAGCCATCATCAGCTACATCAAGCGCAACTATAATCTGCTGATCGGGGAGCGGACGGCCGAGGAGATCAAGATACAGGTGGGCTCCGCCTATGAGGTAGGCGAAAGGAAAACGCTCGAGATCAAAGGCCGCGATTTAATCGCCGCGGTTCCAAAAACCGTCCTCATAACGGATGAGGAGATCCGCGAGTCTCTTTCCGAACCCGTAAGCGCCATCGTCGAAACGGTCCGGGGGGCGCTGGAGAGAACGCCTCCCGAGCTGGCCGCCGATATCGTGGACAGAGGAATCGTTCTCGCCGGCGGCGGCGGCCTATTGCGGGGGATCGACGTGTTGCTCAAAGAAGAAACCGGTCTGCCCGTCACCGTAGCGGAAGATCCACTCTCCGCTGTCGTCATGGGAACGGGCAAAGTACTTGATGAACTCGACTTGCTTGGAAAACTGGCCGTATAGCCGAGACGCTTCACCGGAGCTTCGGCCACTGCCTGCAATAGTGCTTTCGCACGCAACCCCGAATGAATCTTAGAACACTATGTTCCAGTTTTTTATCGAACGCCGAAACATCGCCCTCCTCCTGGGGCTGTTTCTCGTCTGCTTCACGCTCATGACATTCAGCGTGCGCTTTCGGGGCCAGTCCACGTTAATAGACAGAGGGCTTTTGTCCCTCAGCGGCTCGGCCATCGAGATGGCCGACATCCCCAGAAAATGGTCGGTCGAAGTCTGGCAAAAATACCTGCTCCTGAAGAACGCACAGGAAGAAAACATCGAGTTGAAGCAAAAACTGCAATTGCTCAATACGCATCATGCGCAGATACAGGAGTTGAAATCGGAAATCGCGCGCCTCGATAAATTGCTTGGCGCTTCGAGGAATTTAGCGGCCCCCGTTCGCCTCGCGCGGATAGTGGCTCACGGCAAAAGCATTTATGGGCAATCGCTGATAGTGGATATCGGCTCGAAAGACGGCGTGCGCAAGAACATGCCGGTCATGCACCAGAGGGGACTCGTGGGGAGAATTTCCCGCGTGGGGAATAACGTGAGCCAAGTACTGACCCTCCTCGATTCGAGAAGCGCGGTGAATGTCATCGCGCAGCCCTCGCGCGCGCAAGGAGTATTCTCCATTTCCTCGACAGGAGAGGGCGAGGTGCGCTACATGCCGCTCGACATGGAAATCAAGAAAGGGGATTTACTCATTTCCTCCGGGTTGGGCGGTATTTTCCCGAAAGGATTCCCCGTGGCCCATATAACGCAGGTCATTGACGCGAAAGGATTGTTCCCCAAAATAAGGGCCAAGGCGATTGTAAATTTTTCTAACCTGGAAGAAGTGATGATCCTGATGACGAAGCCCAAGGAAAATCCCTGGAAATGATTGTTTTATTTTATCTCATACTCGCCGTCCTGGCCATCGTCTTTCACACGTCGGTGGCGGAGTATTTTTCGGATTGGGTGAACGCCAGGCCGGATGCTATCCTTCTCATGACGGTCTTCCTGGGTCTGCATCGCAGTAGAGAGACGGGTCTCATCGGAGGATTCAGCCTCGGGATTTTTCAGGACGTGCTTTCAGGGGGCTTGTTAGGCTTCAATGCGCTTCTCAAAGGGCTGATTGGTTATTACACGGGCGGCCTGAGACGCAACATGACGGCGCGCATCTTCTTTTTTCACTGCGCCGTGGTGTTTTTCGCCTCGGTATTCGACATTTTATTTTCAGCGCTTCTCGTGCAAATCTTTCTGCCCGCTCAATTTCTGACCATCAATTACTGGATAGAAGGAATCAAGACCGTGGGGTTGAACGTCGCGCTGGCGCCATTTGTCATGAGCTTTCTGGCCCAAATCGAATACAAAGTCTTCCCGTCCGACACGGGCGCGCCCTACGCGGAGCGATCCTGAGATGAAAGAGTGGCAGGTCAACTCGAATCCCGAGGCGACCGACGCTCTCAGGCGCCGCGTCCTCATATTCGGCGCCTGCTTCGGCCTCATCCTCTTCGGCTTGTTCATCAGACTCTGGAGCCTTCAGGTGATCCAGGGCGCAAAATTCCGAATCCTCTCCGAGGACAACCGGATCGCCTACCGCCTCGTGCAAAGTCCCAGAGGCATGGTGTTCGACTCGAAGGGAGAGCTGCTTGCGGACAACCGCGCGTCGTTCAACATCTACATGATTCGGGAGAATGCGAAAAAATTAAAGCCGACCATTCGGGTGCTGGCCGAAATCACCGGGCAATCCTTTGAGGAACTCTACAAGAAAGTCCGGCGCGCGAACCCCTTCCGCCCATTCCTCATCAAGGCGGACATCAGCCGGAAAACCATGGCCTTCCTGGAAGAACACAAGCCCGATTATCCCGGCGTCTTCGTTCAGGTGACGCCGCTCAGGCAATACCCCTCGCAGGAGCAAGCGGGTCATCTTTTAGGTTACATGGGCGAGATTAACGACCGGCAGTTGCAACGCTTGAAAAAACAAAATTACTGGCAGGGAGATTTGCTGGGCAAATACGGAATCGAGCGGACCCAGGAAGAATTCCTGCGCGGAAAAAGCGGCTTCAAGCAGGTGGAAGTAGACGCCTACGGGAGAGAATTGCGCGTCGTGCGCCCATTCGTGGAAAAACCCGGAAACAATGTCCACCTGACGATAGACCTGGAACTCCAGAAAAAGGCGGAGGGGTTGTTTGAACAACACGAAGGCAGCGTCGTCGTCCTCGACCCGTCGGATGGCGCCATTCTCGCCTTGGTCAGCAAGCCATCCTTCAATCCAAACATCTTCGCCGGCGGCATCGACGCCAAAACATGGGAAACCCTCTCGAAAGACCCTCTGAAACCACTCGAGAACCGGGCTACGCGAGGCCAATACCCCCCGGGCTCGATTTTCAAAATCCTGATGGGTTTCGCCATCCTGAGCGAGAAAATCACCAGTCCCAATGAAAAAATAAGCTGCCACGGCTCTTTCCAATTCGGGAAAAAACTATTTCGCGACTGGAAAAAGGGCGGGCATGGGCCTGTAGACTTCACCCAGTCCCTGGCCCAAAGCTGCGACGTCTACTACTACGTCAACGGGCACAAGCTGGGCATCGAGAGGATCGCGCGTTACGCGCGCATGTTCGGCCTGGGGTCGCCCACCGGCTTCGCTACCGCCGAAAAAGGAGGTCTCGTGCCATCGGATGCGTGGAAGCGCCGCCGATTCAAGGAAAAATGGTATGACGGCGAGACGATCAGCGTGTCCATCGGCCAGGGCTTCAACCTCGTCACGCCCTTGCAGGCGGCCAACCTCATCGCCACGGTGGCGAACGGCGGTTACCTCTGGAAGCCCTATGTCGTGAAAAAAGTGCTGCGCACCGACGGTAGGCCGCTTTTTGAATCCAGGCCCCAACTCATTCGCAAAATTCCGATATCACAAGAAATTTTCCAGAAAGTCCGAGAAGGACTCAAAGAGGTCGTCCACGGCAAGCGGGGCACGGCGAAAAAAGCGCAGGTGCCGGGAATCTTCGTCGCCGGCAAGACGGGCACCGCCCAGACGGTCGACCTGAAATACACGGGCCGCAAAAGAAAGCCGGAAGAACTGCCGCGAAAATTCAGGGATCATGGCTGGTTCGTCGCATTCGCTCCCTACGAGAATCCCACCATCGCTATCGCCATTCTAGGAGAAAATGCCGGCAGGCCGGGGTCATTTTTCGCCCCATACGCCAAAGAACTGATTTCCTTTTATCTCGAGAAAACCGGGCAACGGATTCTGGCCTCGGACGTGGCGGGCCGGGAAAAAACGAGCCCCTCGAACACCCGGACGCCTGGAGAGCGCAGATGAAAGGCATCGTTCTTTCTCAATCATCCCCTTTCCGGCGAGCCGTCTCGCAGATGGACTGGCTGCTCGTTCTCACCACGCTTCTGCTCAGCTTGACTGGCATTTTCATGATCTACAGCGCGATTCATTCCAACCCCGTTTTTCTGAACAATTCCTTGCACCTCAAACAGGCGCTGTGGTCATCCATCGGATTGGGCATATTGCTTTGCATTCTCTTTTTCGACTACCACATTTTTACGCAATGGGCCTATCTTTTTTACGCCCTCGTCATCGTTCTGCTCATCGGCGTCCTCTTATCGGGCCAGGTGTTCGGAGGCGCGAAGCGCTGGCTCGTTCTGGGGCCCTTGCGCCTGCAACCCTCAGAACTTGCGCGTCTGGCGGTCATTCTCGTGTTCGCCAGGTACTTCGGCTCGCGCGGCGAGGAAGAGCCCATCGGCTTCAAAGAGCTTCTCGTGCCATTTCTTCTGGCGATTACGCCCGTGCTGCTGATTGTGAAACAACCCGATTTGGGCACCGGACTCACGGTCCTCCTTATATCGGGAGCCATGATCCTGGCCGTTGGCGTGAGAAGAAGAGTCATCATCACCATGGGAAGCATGGCGGTCGCATGCGCGCCCCTGGGCTGGTTTTTTCTCAAGGACTATCAACGACGCCGTATATTGACGCTCCTGGACCCGGAGGCCGACCCCCTCGGGGCGGGGTATCAGAGCATGCAAAGCATCATCGCCGTGGGCAGCGGGGAAATCTGGGGCAAGGGGCTTCTCCAGGGCACCCAGAGCAGGCTTCATTTCCTGCCGGAGAAACACACCGATTTTATTTTTTCCGTACTAAGCGAGGAGTTGGGTTTTATCGGCAGCGCCACCGTGTTGGTGTTGTTCTTCATTTTTATTTTACGGTGCCTGAGCGCGGCGCTGAACGCCGCCGACAAGGAGGGCGCGCTGCTCGCCGTAGGCATCACCACGGCGTTTTTCCTCTACATGGTCTTCAATATCGGAATGACGCTCGGCCTGATGCCCATCGTCGGAATTCCGCTTCCGCTGGTCAGCTACGGGGGAAGCGCCTCCATATCATCTTTCATCGCCATCGCCCTGGTCTTGAACGTCAGCATGAGAAGAAGAAGCCTCTCTCCCCTGTTCGGCTAGCCTGCCCTTATTCTCCAATTCCCTTCTCTCCCGGTGGCGGGGACGCGAAACTATTGCCGATGGCGATGACGGCGTCGCGCCCGCCGTGTCGGTCGACCAGCGCCGCCTGTTCCGCTTTCGCGCGCCTATCCACCCCATCCGGGTCGAGGATGCGCAAAAGACGCGCTTCCAAATCCGAAAGGATAGATTGATGCGCAGGGCTTCGGGAGATGTCGTGGCGTTCTTCGGGGTCGATTTCCAGATCGAATAGTTCGGGGTCGTGCCCCACGTAATGGATATACTTGTAGCGCCCGCGACGAATCATGAACAATCCCGTTTTGGCGCCGAGCGCATGGAATTCACTGAAAATCTCACGCTCCGAATCATCCGGTTCGTTCGCGATTCGGAACAACGAGGCGCCGTGCAGCCTCTCTTCTTTATCACCCTCCAAAAGGCCGGCGCCGTCGAGCGCCGTGGGATACAGATCGATGAGCGAGACCGGAGTTCGCGATACCTTCCCCCTCGGAAGGTCCGGGCCGGAGACGATGAGAGGCACGGCGACGGATTCTTCATACATGGTGGATTTTCCCCAAAGACCACGCTCGCCCAGGTTGTCCCCATGGTCGCTGGCGAAGAGCACCCGCGTATTCTCCCCACATCCGGATTCTTCCAGGGCGTTCAATATTTTTCCGACGTTCGAATCCACATAGCTGATCATGGCGAAATAAGACGCCAGGGCGACCCGGCGCTTGTGGTCATCGAAATACACGTCATACGGAGCGCATTCGTGAAGCGCCGCAATCCAGGGGTGCCAATCGTAACCACCCGAAGGGTGCGGCCTGGGGAGCGGGATATCTTCCGGCGGATAGAGGTCATAAAATCCGGGCGGCCCGATGAAGGGGAAATGCGGACACGTGAGGGAGACGAACAATGCCCAGGGACGCTCATCGTATTTCGGCGCTTCCCGAGCAAGCCACTCGCAGGCCAAATCCGTGACTTGCCCGTCATACGCAATGTACTGGGAATCTCCCGGCCCGATGCGCTCGGCCATCCACTCCGGATGGTTCCTGGGCGGCAAACCCTTTTCATCCCGAACCGCGCTGAAAATATCGCCTACCCCCCCTTTGGGCAAATGCAGGGGGATGATCTGCTCGTCGAAACCGGCGGGAAATTCGGCGTTTCGGTAGTGAAGCTTGCCGACCGAGGTGGTTCTCACGCCGTTTTCCTGCAGGCGGTGGCCCCAACTCGGCGGCTCTCCCTCGTAGGGGTGCGCATTGTCCCAGGCGCTGATTTCGTGCACATACCTGCCCGTGGCGAAACTCGCGCGCGCCGGCGCGCAGATGGGGCAGTTCGTATAGGCGTTCTCAAAGCGCGTGCCCGACGCAGCGAGCGCATCGAGGTTCGGCGTCTTGATGAGGGGATGTCCATAGCAACCCAGGATATTCCGGGTGTGCTCATCGTCCATCAGGAGCAAAAAATTCATCGGCTTCATCCTCGAAACTCCTCGAGTTGACAAAAAATCCTGAAAATTGGTGAAAGAATAATACCTCCAAAAATACGGGATTGGGAAACCCATCTCCCCGCACATCACGCCGAAACGCTCCTTCCGGCATTCCCTGGTTGCTTATTCCGCCCGTATACTTCAATATATGCAAATAGTTCACCCAGGCCCCCGAAATACAAGGCGCAGGCCGGGGAACGGAAGAAGAATATATCGCCCATCGCATACGGCGAGAGGCTTTAACAGGTCGAACATAATGAAAGTAGACTACGCA
This sequence comes from bacterium, assembly GCA_965218735.1. Taxonomy (GTDB): domain Bacteria; phylum UBA8248; class UBA8248; order UBA8248; family UBA8248; genus Bin107. Next base: position 845,584 of record CBDCMA010000008.1, read on the forward strand.
CGGGACGTCTTCCCTTTCGTCCAGAAACCTTCGCGTTATTTGGGGAACGAGGTCAACGCGATCCATAAAGACCTCGCCGGGGTCAGGAATCGTGTAGCCCTCGCCTTCCCGGATACCTATGAAGTCGGCATGTCGCACAACGGCATCCGCATACTCTATCACCTCCTGAACGCGGACGAAGACGTTGCAGCGGAGCGCGTTTTTCTCCCCTGGAATGATTACGAAGCCATTCTGAGAAGCAAAAACGCATTGCTGACCACCCTGGAGAGCCGGACGCCCGTCCGGGAATTCCATATTCTGGGAATATCGCTTCTATACGAACTGGCCGCCAGCAACATCGTGCTGCTGCTCGATTTGGCGGGCATACCCAGGCGCGCCGCCCAAAGGCGCAGGCAAGACCCGCTCGTCATCGCGGGCGGCCCCGTGACGTTCAACGTAGAGCCGATGGCGCCTTTTTTCGACGCCGTCGCCCTCGGCGATGGAGAAGAGCTTTTCCCCGAAGTCATCAAAGTGCACGAAAAGTGGCGAGAGACGAACGAGCCGAGAGAAACGCTGCTCGAGATGCTCGAGGAGATTGACGGCATCTACGTTCCGAGCCGCTACGTGGTCGAGTACGATTCCACCGACGAGGTGAAAAGCTTCCACCACGTCACCGGACATCAAGAACCCGTATTGGCGCGCGTACTGGAGGATTTGAACAATTCGCCCCACCCCACGCAGCCCATTATTCCCTATACCCAGGTCGTGCATGATCGGGTAACGCTCGAGGTTCAGCGCGGATGCACGAGGGGGTGTCGTTTTTGTCACGCAGGAATGGTCTATCGCCCCGTTCGGGATCGGGATCCGCACAAGGTTCTCGAACTCGCGGAGGAATCCCTCAAAAATACGGGTTATGAGGAAATCAGCCTCTCATCGTTGTGCATCGCCGATTATCAACCCTTGAAAGGGCTGGTTCCCCGCATGATGGAGCGCCTCGCCCCCATGCAGACCTCCATCTCCCTGCCTTCGCTTCGCGTGGGAGCGATGAGCCCGGACCTGTTGGCCCAAATCGCGCGCGTGCGCCGCACGGGTTTCACCCTGGTGCCGGAAGCGGGCAGCGAGCGCCTGCGAAACGTCATCAACAAGGTATTGACCGAAGCGGATCTCAAGCGAAACCTTCAGGATATCCTCGATACCGGCTGGCCGGGCGTGAAATTCTATTTCATGCTCGGTCTTCCCACCGAGAATTTTGACGACTTGCAGGAAATGGCGAACATGCTCATGTCCTGCGTGAGAATGCGCTCACGGAACACCGGCGAACCATTCCGGTTCATGAACGTCAGCCTTTCCACTTTCGTGCCGAAACCACATACGCCGTTCCAGTGGTTTCCCCAAAACACGAAAGAAGAAATCAGGGAAAAACTCGATTTCATCAAACGGGCGGTGCCCGATCGGAGAATCAAGTTGCATTGGTCGAACCCCAAGCACAGTTTCTTGGAAGCGGTCATCTCGAAAGGCGATCGCCGCCAAGCGGACGCCATCGAGACGGCGGTCGATATGGGGTGCAAATTCGATGGCTGGATGGAGTTTTTCGATTACGAAAAGTGGATGGCCGCCTTCAAAACCCATGGCTTGGACCCGGAGTGGTACGCCTATCGTGAAATACCGGAAGACGCGCCCCTGCCCTGGGACCATCTCGACTGCGGGGTGACGAAGGAGTATCAACTCGCCGACTGGAAACGATCCCTGCGGGAAGTCACCATCGGCGATTGCCGCTATGAGGCGTGCGGCCAATGCGGCATTCTGGATAAATACAAGGGCATCAAATACCACTACGAAAAACCCATGCCTCTGGAAACCCCCGTCCTGCCCATCATCAACGGACCGGCAAGAACGGGTGAGGCCCTTCAGGCGGCGGATTTGGCTCCCGGTCAGGACATTGCTCCCGCAGAGCCGGTAGAACTCGCAATCGCCAAGACCGAATTGAACCCGAAACGCCCCAAGCAAAAACGGCGCAAAAACATCGTTCGTGAATCCGGGCCCGTTCCGGTGGGTTTCGAGGGCGCCCACGACGACAACCCCGGCCTCGCCGAGGAGCAACCGGACGCGCCCATCCGTAAATTCAGGTTCATCTATGAAAAATCCGGCGATCTCCGTTTTTTGAGCCACCTGGAGATTCTAAGGACTTTCATCCGCGCGATTCAGCGCGCGGGCTATCGCCTCGAACATTCCAGGGGGTTCAACCCGCATCCGAAAATCGTTTTCTCCCATGCGCTTCCCGTCGGCGTGGAAAGCCGGGCGGAAGTGGTGGATTTCTCGCTTCTCGAGACCAACGGACAAATTCATTTGCGTGATTTGTTCAAAACCCTGAAACGAGAACTCCCCCGGGGCCTCAAGCCACGTTCGGGGCGGCGCATCGAGGGAAAGGCGCCCTCATCGGCCAATGCGCTGAGCGCCGCGACATACGGCATCTCTTTGCTGCGAAAAGATTTTGACTCGCCCGAAGCGCCAGATTCACAGATTGAAACCGCTATCGAAGATTTCATGAATGAGAAAAGCATTAAAATATCGCGCGAGCACAAAGGGAGAATCAAGCATTTCGACGCGCGGCCACCCATCGTTCGCTTTTCGCTCGAACCATCGACAGACTCCGCCATTCGCCTGCACCTCACGCTGCGCTATGGAGATGGGATGAAGCCGAAAGTAACGGAAATACTCGCCAGGTGCTTCGGCTTATCCCCCGAGGCATGCCTGAGGGCCCGGATTCGGAAAATTTCCGTTCACTGGAGAGTGGGAGCTTCCCGCGTGATTCAAAATGCCGTCTGAAATCGTCGTCAACGCCGAGCCGTTCGAGACACGCATTGCTCTGCTCGAAAACGGAGTAGCGGCTGAACTGTATATCGAACGGGAAAGCGGGAAAAGTATCGTCGGCAATATCTACAAGGGCAAGGTAACCAAAGTGTTGCCGGGGATGCAGGCGGCGTTCGTGGACATCGGGCTGGAAAAAGCGGGCTTTCTGTACGTGAGCGACGTGGATACCATCGAATCCATTGAAAATTACCGGAAACTTGCGGCGGAACAAGCGGACGATGACGATGATCTCGATTTCGACGGCAACGACTTCAGCAACGGAGACGACCACGACAACGGCGAAGACGAGCAACAGAACGGCTCGCATCGCAACATCATCGGAAGACGTTCGCGTCGTTGGGACAAAGAAGAACGACACATAGAAGACCTGCTCAAAGACGGCCAGGACGTCATCGTTCAAGTCAGCAAAGAACCGCTGGGCACCAAAGGCTCGAGGCTGACGAGCTACATCACCCTCCCCGGTCGGTACGTCGTCTATATGCCCACGATCAAGCAGATTGGCATCAGCAGGCGAATCGAGAACGAAGAAGAAAGAAAAAGGCTCAAGAAGCTGGTCCGCAGGAACCGCCAACCCGGGGCCGGGTACATCGTGCGCACGGCGAGCGAAACCATGCCCGCCCAGGACATCGAAGCCAACGTGAATTTCCTGCATGCCCTGTGGGAAGACATTTTAACCAAAAATGAATCGGCTTCCTCTCCATCCCGTATTCATATGAATTTGAACATCATAGAACGAACCGTGAGGGACTTGTTCAGCTCCGGCGTCAACAAGATGATCATCGACGATAAGGAACAGTACACGAAGACCAGGAAATTTCTGCAAAACTACTATCCGCACCTCGTTCCCAAACTCCACCACTACGATGGTGATGAACCGATATTCGACTATTTCGGCGTCGAACTCGAACTCGAACGCGCTCTCGGACAGCGCGTGTGGCTCCGCAACGGCGGCTATATCGTAATTGATCAGACCGAGGCGCTTACGACGGTCGACGTCAACACCGGACGATTCGTGGGCAAGAAGAGCCCGGAGGAAACGATTCTCGAAACCAATCTGGAGGCGGTGCGGGAAATCGTATCCCAATTGCGCCTCCGCAACCTGGGCGGAATCATCATCGTCGATTTCATCGACATGGAAAAAGAGGAAAACAGGGAAAAAGTATTCAACACCTTCAAGGAGGAGCTCCGCAAAGACCGCTCGCGCACCAACATCTTGAAGATAAGCGAACTGGGGCTCGTCGAGATGACGCGAAAGCGTGTTCGGGACAGCATTCAGAGAACGCTCTGCGCCGCATGCCCCTATTGCGAGGGACGCGGCCAGGTGAAATCCGCGATCTCGGTGAGCTATGAAGCCATGCGAGAGGTGCGCCGAGTGAGAAGAGCACACAAGGACGCGGCGAAATTCCTGATTAACGTCCACCCCGATGTCGTCGATATCCTCCTCGATGAGGAGAGAAAACACGTGGAAGAACTCGAAAATCTGCTCAGCATACAACTCGTCATTAAAGGCGACGCCGAACTCCATCGCGAAGGATTCGAAGTCGTTCGGCTATAAGAGGCATTCTCCCACTCGTCCACGATTATGCCGCCATTATTGGGGATAGATGAAATGCGGGGAAGCTCATTCGCTTTGGTTTTCGTCATGCTGGCGGCCGGGTGCGCCAGTCTCTTTCAACCCAACCCGGAGTCCACCTCCCCGGAAGCGCCTCGGAGTGCTTCCGACATCAAGTCTCTCGAAAAAGAATTGTCGTCCGCGAAAAAACAGAATGCGAGCCTGGAGGCTCGCCTCTCCGGGTCCACCAGTAAAATCGAGCAACTGACCAAGGCCGTTCAAGACCTGAAAAGGAAAAACAGCGCCCTGGCTGTTACCATGGAAAGACTGGGGCGAGAAAATATCATCAAAAAGAACTTCTCGGCTCCATCAGCCCCGCGAGGGAAGATGGGAGCGCAAAAACCCTCGCCCGGGGTGCGGGCCGTATCGCCCCCAAAACCGGGCCCCGGGTCCATCGCCCCCCAGGAACTCTATAACCAGTCGTATCGCGCCGTCAGGGACGGGAAAAACGGTGAAGCCATTCGTGGATTTCGCCGTTTCTTGCGCCTGTTTCCCGATAGTCAACTGGCGCCCCATTCCCAGTATTGGCTTGGCGAGGCCTACTACGCGCTCAAGCAATACCCGCAGGCTCTGGATGAATTTCTCAACCTCATCACCAGATACCCCAAAAGCCGCAAAGTTCCGGATGCTTATTACAAACGAGGGCTTGCCTATCTTCGGCGGAAATTTCCTGCCAACGCAACGCTTGAATTTGAAAAACTGCTCCGGCGTTTTCCCTCTCACCCGCTATCCAGACAGGCGAGGGTTCAGCTCCAAAATCTCAAGCACTTCTCCCGAAAAAAACCCTGATGGGGACAAGTGAATCATCCTCCCGCTCGTCGCTGGGCATTTCCCGTCTCTTGACACGAGATACGGCCTCCGTGTTATGGATGCAGGGCTAATAATTAACGCCGGAGATCGTGAATGAGCACCTGGAACTCCATCATGCGCTCTCAAAATCAAGGCTCTTTGGGCCTCGCCGACGCTTGGCTCGTCCTGCAAACTCTCCCGGGCATGACGCCTGAGCGTTTGAATCGATTGACGGAGGCGTTTCCGAATCCTGCGGATGTTTTCGAGGCGCCTCCCGATGTGGTCGCGCGCCTTTGCGGCCGGAAAGCGCGTGAAGTTCTCGAAAAGGAATCTCCAGTCGATCTGGCCGCTAAAATCCGCCAGGAGGCGTCGAAACTCGGTGCAGAGATAATTACGCGCGATTCCGGGCAATATCCCGAGACCCTGCACGAGATTTATGCGCCACCGGGCGCATTTTTCACCGAAGGTGAAATTCTGGCGGCGGATAGCCTGGCCGTCGCCATCGTCGGCATGCGGCGTCCCACGGACTATGGAAGGCGAGTGGCGAGAGAGCTTGCGGCCGCTCTCGCCAGAAAGGGAGTCACCATCGTCAGCGGTATGGCCTACGGCATCGATGCGGAAGCCCACAGGGCCACGCTCGACGCGGGAGGCAGAACCATTGCAGTCCTCGGGTGCGGCCTGACCCAGAACTACCCGGCCGACCATAAGGAACTCAGACAAGAGATCGCCGCCAATGGGGCCATGGTATCCGAATTCCACCTTCGCGCGCACCCGAGGAAAGAGAATTTTCCGAGGAGAAACCGCCTGATCAGCGGCTTGTCTCTGGCGACGGTCGTCGTCGAGGCCGCGCAGCGAAGCGGGGCGCTCTTGACCGCCCGGCTGGCGTTGGAGCAAGGTCGCGAGGTGATGGCCGTGCCGGGGCCCGTTCATACCCAAAAGAGCGCCGGCTGCCATCGTCTGCTCAAAGAAGGGGCGCATCTGGTGGAAAATGTGGACGATATCCTCAACGCGCTTCCAGAATACACACGAAGTATGCTAGATAATCCAGCGCAGATCCAGGTCAAGGCGTTGCGCCCTGAAAAAAGCGAAGCGGAAGCAGTGGCGATAGCGGCGCCGCACCCGAATCTCACGGATGATGAAAATGCGCTATTGCGCTTGCTTGAGAATGGGGACGACACCATAGAGGGATTGACCCGACAGCGAGGGCTGCCGGCGCAGGAAGTTTCATCCGCTTTGCTGCGCCTGGAGCTGGAAGGCTTGGTAAGACAAACGAATTCAGGTATGTACGAGCGGATTCCATCCTAAGGGAGAATCTTGCTTGCCGATAGGGAATCTTGGCTTTGCGCGATAAAATGTATCCGTTGGCGAAACGCCTGGTGGCATCCTCGTTAAAAGGCGAAAACGTCATACTTGAAAGAAGCGTCAGCGCAAGCGACCGCAAGTCGAGAGACGATAGCCGCCCACCGAGAAAATTTCTCCGCCCTTTTCGCCCGAAGAGCAATCAGTGGACATGAGTAAATAAATGACCGAAAAAAAAGCATCAAGCAAAGCGACATCGAAACGCTCTTCGACCAGGAGCAAAAAGACGCCTTCGGGTAAAAGCGCCTCTCGCAGCGCGCAAGGCAAAAAATCCGCGTCCAAACTCCTCATCGTGGAATCGCCGACGAAAGTGCGCACCATCCAGAAATTCCTGGGCTCGGATTTCGACATCCTCGCATCAAGAGGCCACGTGCGGGATTTACGGAAAACGGGTGAGCGCAAAATGGGAATAGACGTCCATAATAATTTTGAAGCCGACTACGGCGTCATCCAGGGAAAAGCAAAAACGATAGACCAGTTGCGCAAGGCCGCCACGGCGGCGAAAGAAATCTATCTGGCCCCGGATCCGGATCGCGAGGGGGAAGCCATTGCCTGGCATATCCGGGAACTCCTCGAGGGTTCCGGCGCAGACAGAGAATTCTACCGGGTGACGTTCAACGAGATTACGCAAAGAGCCGTCCGCGAGGCGCTCTCGAAACCCGGACGAATCGATCAGAGAAAAGTGGACGCGCAGGAAACCCGCAGAAAGCTGGACCGAATCGTGGGCTTCAAGCTCTCCGGCGAAATTCTGTGGAACAAGGTGGCGTTCGGCCTCAGCGCGGGACGGGTGCAGTCGGTCGCCCTGAAACTCATATGCGAGCGGGAAGAAGCGATAGAGGCCTTTGAGCCGAAAGAATACTGGAGCATCACGGCGCATCTCGAAAAAATCGGCTCAGACCCCCGGTTTGAAGCGAAATTGCACCGCATCAACGGAAAAGAGGAAGAAATCCCGAACGAATCCCGGGCGATGGAACTAGCGGAAAAGATAGCAACCGGCGCTTTGCGGGTCTCCAAAGTAGAGAAAAAAGAGCGTCGGCGCAGACCGTCCGCTCCCTTCATCACCAGCACCCTTCAGCAGGAAAGTTCCGGCAAATTGCGTTACGGCGCAAAAAAAACCATGAGCATCGCGCAATCTCTGTACGAGGGGGTGAATTTGGGACGGGATGCGGGAAACGTCGGTCTCATCACCTACATGAGAACGGATTCCGTTCGCCTGGCGCCCGAATCCATCGCCGCGGCTCGCTCATATATCGAGACGAAATACGGGAAAGACCACCTTCCCCCGAAACCCAACTTCTTCAAGACGAGAGAGACGGCCCAGGACGCGCACGAGGCGATTCGTCCCACCGACGTCCTCCTCACGCCCGAGAAGGTGCGCTCTTTCCTCAAACCCGAACAATTCGCCCTCTACAGCCTCATCTGGCGGCGCTTCGTTGCGAGTCAAATGGCGCCGGCCGTCTACGATCAAACGAGTGTGGACATCACCCTCGACCGCCATGACAATGAGGAACTCCTTCTGCGGGCGAGCGGTTCCGTCCTGAAATTCAAGGGTTTTCTCAGCGTCTACCAGAACGCCACGGAATCCCTGAATGATGTGGACGCCGCGAAATCCAGGCGGTCCAATTCCGAGCAGGACCGGCTCCTGCCCCCGCTGGAAGACGGCGACCCGCTAGCGCTCGTAAAATCCGAATCCGCTCCCACCGGCGTTGCGCCCGAGCAGCATTTCACTCAGCCTCCGCCACGCTATACGGAAGCCTCTTTGGTGAAGGAACTCGAAGAAGACGGCGTCGGCCGGCCGAGCACCTACGCGAGCATTCTGGATACGTTGGAAAAACGCAAATACGTCACCATCGAAAGAAAACGCAGACAGTTTACGCCCTCCCTTCTCGGCCGGGAGGTGAACCGTCTTCTCATAAGGGGCTTTCCCGACCAAATCGACGTGGGCTTTACCGCGAAAATGGAAAAATATCTGGACGACATCGAAAACGGGACGACGCCATGGCTGCCCGTCATGAAAGATTTCTACGACAGTTTCGACAAAAAAATTCAGATAGCCAAAAAGGAATTGCCGAGCCTGAAGACGACAGGTGAGCCAATCGGCAGAAACTGCCCTGAATGCGAGCGCGAACTGGTGAAGAAATTCAGCAAAAACGGCTGGTTCATTTCCTGCTCGGGATATCCGGGATGCCGGTATTCGGAGAACATTCCCGGTGAGAGCGAGCCGGAACCGGAAGCGGAGGAGGAGATGGCCCGCATCGAGGAAATCGCCTCGCCTTGTGAGGAGTGCGGTGCGCCCATGCAGGCGAAGCGCGGACCTTTCGGATTGTATCTGTCCTGCACGGCATCCCCGAATGAGCATAAGAAAAGAAAAGCGCTCGCCAATGGACAGACGCCCACAGGCCCCAAGCCGACCGGCGTGCGTTGTCCCCGCGATGGCTGCGACGGGGAACTGGTGGAGCGGCGTTCTCGTCGCACAGGAAAACCATTTTACGGGTGCAATCGTTTCCCGGCGTGCAAGACAGTCTCTTGGGATTGGCCCGTGGCGCAGGCCTGCCCTTCCTGCGCGCACCCCATCCTCAACATCAAGACGACCAAGAAAAGCGGGACCCGACTCGTTTGCCCCCAGAAAGACTGTAGCCACGCGGCGCCATGCCCTCCGGAACTCATCAAGCAGATGGAAGCCTCAAAAACCCCTTCAAACCAGGAGGCTTCGGCTTGAGCGAGAGACTGCGAATAATCGGCGGAGGGCTCGCGGGCTGTGAGGCCGCCTGGCAGGCGGCCAAGCGAGGCGTTGGGGTCGATCTGTACGAGATGCGCCCCCACATCAAAACACCTGCGCATGAAACCACCGAGTTGGCCGAACTCGTTTGTTCAAACTCTTTTCGCTCGAATTCCATCGAGAACGCTTCAGGCCTGCTGAAAGAAGAGATGCGCAAGCTTGATTCGCTCATCCTGCGGGGTGCGGATTCCTGCCGGGTTCCCGCAGGTCTGGCATTGGCCGTCGATCGTTCATCTTTCAGCAAGGCGATCACCGAAATAATCGAAACCGACCCGCGAATCTCCCTTCATCGAGAGGAAATCCGGGATTTAGAAGCCAAAATTCCCACCATCGTCGCCACCGGCCCGTTGACGAGCGATTCCCTTTCCGCAGAAATCGCTCGTCTGACGCAAGGCAAGTATCTGTATTTCTATGACGCCATTTCGCCCATTCTGCACGCCGACAGCATCGACATGTCGGTGGCGTTCATAGGCTCGCGTTACGGGAAAGGCAACGAGGACGGCGGCGAGGGAGACTATCTGAACCTCGGCATGAACGAATCCGAGTACTATCAATTCGTCGAGGATCTCCTGGCCGGGGAGAAAATACCTCTCCGTGAATTCGAACGCGCGATCTACTTCGAGGGCTGTCTTCCTCTCGAAGAAATGGCCGCTCGCGGAAAAGACACCCTGGCATTCGGGCCGATGAAGCCCGTGGGTCTGGAACATCCTGAAACGGGAGAAACATACAGCGCGATCGCGCAGCTCAGACGCGAGGATTTAACGGGAGATTACTTCTCCATGGTGGGATTTCAGACCAGGCTGCGCTACCCGGAGCAAAAGCGCATCTTCTCGACGCTTCCAGCTCTCGAGAATGCGCGCTTTTTGCGCTACGGCAGCCTGCACCGGAACACCTATATCAATGCGCCGCGCCTGTTGCGGATTACCTTGCAACTCAAGCGTCACCCGCATATTTTCATGGCGGGCCAGCTCACCGGCGTCGAAGGGTACCTGGAATCGGCCGCCATCGGCCTTATTGCGGGAATCAACGCGGCCGCCACCATCCAGGGAGAGGCGGTCGTTCCCCCGCCCCCTACAACGGCGCTCGGCGCTTTGAACCGCTACATCATCGAAGCGAATCCGAGAAATTTCCAGCCCATGAACATCAACTTCGGCCTTTTCCCGCCCCTGGAAAAACGGGTTCCCAAAAAATTCAGGAAAAAGCACGTCACCAATCGCGCCATCGAGGATTTGGAGCAATGGCGAAGCAAACTCGCGTCACAAACAGCCTGAGCGAGGCTCGGGAGCTTTTTGAAGCGCATCTGCGCGATGAGCGCGATAGTTCCGAGCACACGATTCGCGCGTACGCGACGGACCTGAAAGACTTCGATGCGTTTCTCACCGACTGGGCGCAGAAGCCGGTTCCACTCGACGAAATCGACTCTTTGGCCGTTCGTGGCTATCTCGGCTTTTTGTACCGCAGGGGAACCTCCGCAACGACCGTAAACCGGCATTTGTCGAGCATACGCAGCCTCTTTCGTTTTTTAAGGCAAGAGGGTTTCTCCCTCGCCGATCCGGCGGCTGAAGTACCCTCGCCCAAAGAAAAAAGGCCCTTGCCGACCTTCTTGCCCGTCGATGACGCCGTTCGCCTCATGGAGATGCCCGACACATCGACCCCCGAAGGCCTCAGGGACAAGGCGATTTTCGAGCTTCTGTACGGCTCGGGCTTGCGGGTCAGCGAATTGACGGGGTTGAACCGCGCTGATTTGAACATGGAGGAAAGACTCATCCGCGTTCGCGGAAAAGGAAGAAAAGAGAGAATCGTTCCCATCACGAAAGAGGCGGCCAAAGCCGTAAACAGCCACCTCGCGCAAATGGAAATAGACCCGCTCGATGATTCGCCTCTTTTCATCAGCAAGCGAAACAAAAGGATTTCACCGGCCTTCGTGCGCTCCATCTTCCGCACGTATGAAAAAAAAGGCGGTTTCAGCTATCATTTCACACCTCATGCCCTTCGCCATACGGCGGCGACGCATTTGCTGGAGAGTCAGGAGGCAGACCTGAGATCGATTCAGGAACTTTTGGGGCACGCGAGCTTATCCACGACACAGAGATACACGCAGGTGGACTTCTCTCATCTGCGCGCCGTGTATGACGACGCGCACCCCAGGGCGAAGATGAAAACGCAAACGAGGACGACCAATGACGACGCCGGATAAAATCATTCGCTCGACCACGATTCTCACGCTGCGCTACAAAGGCCAAACGGCCTTAGGGGGGGATGGACAGGTCACCATGGGGGACGCGGCGGTAAAACACGGAGCCGTGAAAATCCGCAAGCTCGGCAACGGGAAAGTGCTCGCCGGTTTTGCGGGTTCCGCTTCGGACGCCATCGCCCTGTTCGAGCGATTCGAAGGGAAACTCGAAGAATACCGGGGAAACCTGTCGCGCGCCGCCGTGGAGATGGGCAAAGACTGGAGGACGGACAGGGTACTGCGCCGCCTGGAAGCCCTTCTGGCGGTGGCGAACAAGGAAACCTCGCTCATCCTCTCGGGTACGGGCGACATCATCGAGCCGGATGACGGCGTACTCGGAATCGGCAGCGGCGGACCCATGGCGACCGCCGCCGCGCGAGGCATATTGAGTCTGGAGCCCGACCTCGGCGCCGATGAAATCGTAAGGAAATCTCTGGAAATCGCGGCGGACATTTGCATCTACACCAACAAGAACATTTCAGTGGAAGTGCTTTGATGGAAAATCTCACACCCGCACGAATCGTCGAGGAACTCGACCGCTACGTCATCGGCCAACAAGACGCCAAAAGAGCGGTGGCGATTGCGCTCAGAAACCGCTGGCGCAGACAGCAACTGCCGCCCGAGATGGCGGAGGACGTGGCGCCCAAGAACATCATCATGATAGGCCCCACCGGCGTGGGGAAGACCGAGATCGCAAGACGCCTGGCCAAGCTCACGAAAAGCCCCTTCATCAAGGTCGAAGCCAGCAAATTCACGGAAGTGGGCTATGTGGGCCGCGACGTCGAGAGCATGATTCGAGACCTCGTCGAACTGGCGCGAAACATCCTTCAGGAAGAACAGCGCGAGATCAACAAGAACAAAGCCCAGGAACTGGCCGAGGAGCGCTTGCTGGACATGCTTTTGCCGCATCCCCCCGGATTCGGCGCGATAGACGAACGCGGCCAATCCAAAGACCCGCTCGGTGAGGAAAGCTACCAGCGCACGCGGGAAAAATTTCGCGCCCTGTTGGTCGAGGGCAAACTCGATGATCGGGAAGTGGAACTGGAAGTGGCGGACAAAGGCCCCGAAATTCACTTCATGGGCGGGAACGACCTGGAGCAAATGGGCATCAACATGAAGGAAATCATGGGAAATTTCATGCCCCAGGGCTCCAAGAGCAGGCGCATGAATGTGCCGGAAGCCTTTGCATTCCTCGCCCAGGAGGAGGCGGACAAACTCATCGATCCGGACAGCCTCAACGCCGAGGCGATTGAACGCACGGAGCAATCCGGCATCGTGTTTCTCGATGAAATCGATAAGGTCGCCTCCCAAAACAATAGCAGAGGCGGCCCCGACGTCTCGCGCGAAGGCGTGCAAAGAGACCTGCTTCCCATCGTGGAGGGCTCCACCGTACAGACCAAGTATGGGCCAGTGAAGACAGACCATATCCTGTTCATTGCAGCGGGAGCGTTCCACATCGCCAAACCATCGGACCTTCTGCCGGAGTTGCAGGGCCGGTTCCCCATCCGCGTGGAATTGAACTCCCTGGACCGTGGTGATTTCATCCGCATACTCCAGGAGCCCGAGAATGCGCTGGTGCGGCAATACCCCGCTCTCCTGGCGACGGAGGGCGTCACCATTACTTTCGAGAAAGACGCCGTACAGGAAGTGGCCAATTTCGCCTTCCGCATCAATGAGCAGACCGAGAACATCGGCGCCAGAAGGCTCCACACCATCATGGAGCGGCTCCTCGAGGATATTTCCTTCCAGGCGCCGGAGATGTCCGGCGAGAACGTGAAGATCGACGCCGCCTATGTGCGCGAGCGTCTCAGCGATATCGTCGAAGATATTGACTTAAGCCGTTATATTCTCTAAACCTTCTCTCCCTCCCCCTTGGCTCGAAACCGCAGGGGAGTGTATATTTCTCGACTTGTGACGAGGAACCCGTACTTTTTTCTTTCTTTTTGAAGGTTTTCGCATGGAAGCAAGAGACAGAGCGGCGACACTGGTTGAAGCGCTGCCCTATATCCAACAGTTTGCGGGCAAGACCATCGTCGTCAAATACGGCGGAGCAGCCCAGGTGCAGCCGGAGCTACACGCCCCGTTCGCTCAGGATATCGTGCTCCTCAAGTATGTGGGGATCAACGTGGTCGTCGTTCATGGCGGCGGCCCCCAAATCGGCGAGACCCTCAAGAAAATCGGCAAGACCAGCGAATTCATCGAAGGCCTCCGGGTGACGGACGAGGAGACGGTCGGTGTCGTGGAGATGGTGCTTTCCGGTTCTACGAACAAAAGCATCGTGAGGCTCATCAACCGGCACGGGGGAAACGCCGTGGGCCTTTCCGGTTCCGACGCCGGCCTCACGACGGCCAAGAAACTGACCATGAGCAGAAAAGGACCGGGCGGAGAAGACGTGGAGTATGATCTCGGGCGTGTCGGTGAAGTCCTGGCCATACGGCCCGACATTATTCACTACCTCACGGAGGGCGGGTTCATTCCCGTCATCGCTCCTTTGGGGGTCGGGAAGGACGGCAACATCTACAACATCAACGCCGATTCGGCTGCAGGCGCCATCGCCGGAGCGCTCCACGCGGAAAAATTCATACTCTTGACAGACGTGCCCGGAATTCTGGACAAAAGCGAAAACCTCATCAGCACCGTGAAGCGCGATGAGGTCGGTACATTGAAAGACGAGAAAATCATCACCGGCGGAATGATTCCGAAAGTAGACGCCTGCCTGGACGCCCTCGCATCGAGCGTGACGAAAACCCACATCGTAGACGGCAGGGTTCCGCATGCGGTTTTACTCGAAGTGTTCACCAAAGAAGGCGTGGGCACGCAAATCGTCAGATAGCTTCATTTTTTGGGGAGAAGCATGGACAATTCCACACTGATCTCGGATGCCGAACTACACGTAGCCCCCACGTACGGGCGTTATCCCATCGCTTTGCTCCGTGGCGAAGGCTGCCGCGTCTGGGATGCGGACGGAAAAGAATATCTAGATTTCGTATCCGGCCTCGCCGTCTGCAACCTCGGACATTGCCACCCCGACGTCGTGGCCGCCATCCGAGAACAAGCCGGGAAATTGATCCACGTCTCGAATCTCTACCATATCGAGCCCCAAATCGAGTTGGCGAAAAGACTCAACCGGCTCTCCTTCGGCGAGAAGGCGTTTTTCTGCAACAGCGGTACGGAGGCCGTGGAAGCGGCGCTCAAACTCGCCAGAAAGTATTCCTACAAGAAATACGGGGAAGGCCGCCACGAGATATTGAGCTTCGACATGAGTTTTCACGGCCGCACCATGGCTTCGCTCACCGCCACGGGCCAGACGAAATTCCACGGGGCGTTCAAACCACTGCTCCCCGGCTTTCGCTACGTGCCCTTCGGCGACGTGGAGTCCGTGGCCAACGCGGTGGGCGATAAGACCTGCGCCATCATGGTGGAGCCCATACAGGGCGAAGGGGGCGTCAACGTGCCGCCCGAGGGCTATCTGAAGGGACTGCGCGAGATATGCGACGCGAACGATCTGCTATTGCTCTTCGACGAGGTGCAGGTCGGCCTGGGCAGGACGGGAAAACTCTGGGCGTATGAGCACGAGGACGTGGCGCCCGACGCCATGTGTCTGGCGAAGGCCCTGGCGGGTGGAACCGCCATCGGCGCGCTGGTTGCTTCGGATAAGGCCATGGCGTTCGAGCCGGGCGATCACGCGGCGACGTTCGGGGGCAATCCCCTGGCCACCGCCGCGGGGTGCGCCGCGATGGACGCCATCACCGCGCCCGGCTTCCTCGAACACGTGCAGGAGATGGGAGCATACGCCACCGCAGGTCTCGAGGATTTGGCGGCGCGCCATTCCATCATCAAGGATATCAGGGGCAAGGGGTTAATCATCGGCTGCGAGGTGGACGTGGATGCCACCTCCATCGTCACGAAGGGGCTGGAAGCGGGCTTTTTGCTCAACGTGGCCGTCCAGAAGGTCATCCGGCTCATCCCTCCCCTCGTCGTGGAAAAAGAGATGATCGACAAATTGATGAATTTCCTGGATAACGCCCTCGCGGATTTGGTGAAATGACGAAACGCGACTACCTCACCGGCGAGGAGCTGAGCGCCACGCAGACGCTTGGGCTCATTGAAGAGGCGCTCGTCCAGAAAAAAGAATCCGCCCAGGGGAAATTGCGCCCCACGCTGACGGGAAAGAATTTCGCGCTTCTTTTCGAAAAGCACTCCACCAGAACGAGGGTTTCTTTCGAGGCGGGTCTCTCTCAACTGGGCGCGAACGCCATTTTCCTGGCGCCGAACGACACGCAGATCGCCCGGGGGGAAACCCCCGCGGACAGCGCCAGGGTTCTGAGCGAGTATGTGGACGGCATTATCGTCAGAACCTATGCGCACGCGCGCGTGGAGGAAATCGCCGCCCATGCGAGCGTTCCCGTCATCAACGGCCTGACGGACCTTCACCACCCCTGCCAGGCCCTCGCTGATTTTCTCACGATACGAGAACACTACGGCACGTTGGAGAACTTGAAGCTCGCTTATCTGGGCGATGGGAACAACGTGCTGCATTCGCTACTGATCGTGGGCGCGTTGGTCGGGGTCGTCATCAGCGCGGCATGTCCGAAAGGGTATTGGCCAGACCCCGAAATTCTGGAGCACGCCCAGGATTCGGCGCAGGAATCGAACGCGCGAATCCACATCACCGAAGACGTAGAAGAAGCATGCACCGGAGCCGACGCCGTCTATACGGACGTGTGGACTTCCATGGGCCAGGAAGAGGAGAACGAGCGTCGCCAAAAGGTACTGGCCCCGTACCAGGTGAACGAAGAAGTATTTCGACATGCGAATAAAGACGCCGTTTTCATGCACTGTCTCCCCGCGCACAGGGGGGAAGAAGTGACGGCGGATGTCATGGACGGACCGAGGAGCGTCGTTTTCACGCAAGCCGGGAATCGACTCCACGCACAGAAGATTCTCCTTCAAATTCTAGCCGGAGGAAGTAATGGCGCATAAGCCGAGCCGAGTTGTCCTCGCCTACTCAGGGGGCTTGGATACCTCCGTCATGCTCAAGTGGATTAAAGAACAATACGAGTGCCCCGTCGTGGCCTACGCGGCGGACGTCGGCCAGGGCGCCGGCGAACTCGACGGTTTGGAGGAAAAGGCGCTGGCCACGGGCGCCGAGTCCTGCCACATCCTGGATTTAAGAGAAGAATTCGCGCGCGATTACATCTTCCCGATGCTGCGCGCCGGCGCCGTCTATGAAGGCGCCTACCTTCTGGGGACATCCATCGCCCGGCCTCTCATCGCGAAGGGCCACATGGACGTGCTCAAGAAAACGGGGGGCGACGCGGTCGCCCACGGCGCAACGGGCAAGGGAAACGACCAGGTGCGCTTTGAACTGACCTATGCTTCCATCGACCCGGACGTCACCATCATCGCGCCCTGGCGCGACTGGGACTTCGGGGGACGCTCCCACCTCATCGCCTATGCGGAAAGACACGGCATACCGATACCCGTTACGGCGGAAAAACCCTATTCGATGGACAGAAACCTCCTCCACATCAGTTTCGAGGGCGGAGTGCTGGAAGACCCCTGGGCGGAGCCGCCTGCGGATATGTACGTCATGAGCGTATCGCCCGAAAAAGCGCCCGATACGCCCGAATACGTCGAAATCGAATTTCATAAGGGTGACCCCGTGGCCTTAAACGGAGAAGCTCTATCTCCGGTCGCCATGATGGAGCAATTAAACGCCCTGGCGGGCGCCCACGGCGTGGGCAGGGTGGATTTGGTGGAAAACCGCTTCGTGGGCATGAAGAGCAGAGGCGTGTATGAAACGCCCGCAGGCACGGTTCTTCATGCGGCGCGCCGGGCCGTGGAGTCCCTCACGATGGACAGGGAAGTCATGCAATTGCGCGACTCCCTCATCCCCAAGTACGCGCAACTCGTCTACAACGGTTTCTGGTTTGCGCCCGAGCGGGAATTTTTGCAATCCGCCATCGATCGCGCGGCGGAACCGGTTTGCGGCTCCGCCAGGGTAAAACTCTACAAGGGCGCTTGCAGCGTCGTGGGCAGAAAAGCGCCCGAGGATATGACCCTCTACCGCCCTGACCTCGCCACCTTCGAGGAAGACACGGTGTATTCTCAAAAAGACGCGGAAGGATTCATTCGCCTGAACGCCTTACGGCTGCGGGTGCGCGCGCAACGCGATTCTGAATGAGATTTCCGGAAGTCGCGCCATAAATCGGCAGGAAATCTTCTCTGAATCAGGATTTTACAGCCGGGGGATGTAACAAGCGGGGTGCCGATGGCTAGGCATCCCGTAAGTTCGAGCCGGAACGCCCTGCCCTTTCCTGAGAAATTATCAGGCTTTGGCCGCGGAGCTTTTCTTGCTTCCGGAGCCGCCCCTTGCCGCCTCGGGCCACGCCAACAGGATGGGACTCGCCACGTAAATAGAAGAATACGTACCGGCCACGATGCCTATCGCAAGCGCAAAGGCCACGTCGGAAATTACGTCGCCCCCCAGGAAGAGGAACGCCAGCACGGCGACCAGCGTCGTGCCGGAGGTAAGCAGCGTGCGGGAAAGGGTCTGGTTGATGGATTTATTGACGAGTCCCGTAAAATCGGCGCGCCTCGAGGCGCGCGTATTTTCGCGAATGCGGTCGAACACGACGATGGTGTCGTTCAGCGAATAACCGATGATCGTCAAAACGGCGGCCACTATCGGGAGGGAAAATTCCTTGCCGGACAATGAAAATACGCCGAGCGTGATGACGACGTCGTGCAAGAGCGCCACGACCGATGCAATCGCCTGGCGAAACTGAAACCGGAAACTCACATAAATCAGGATTCCGATGAGGGCGAACAGCATGCTGCTGAGAGCTTTCTGGCGCAAATCCGCACCTACTTTGGGGCCCACCATCTCGGTTCGCCGCATTTTGAACGCATCTTTTCCGAATTTTTTGATAAGCGCGGTTTTCACGAGAGATTCGACCCCCCTGATGTTGCCCGAGCTTTTCTCCACGCGAATCAGAAACTCTCTGTCGGAACCAAAATTCTGGATGACCGTATCGCCCAGAGAGAGCGTAGAGACGGCGCTGCGAATATCGCCAATCGGCTTGGCTTCTTTGAACTGCACCTGAACCAGCGTTCCTCCGGTGAAATCGATGCCGTAGTTGATCCCTTTGGTCATAAGCAGGAGAAGGGCCAGAACGACGACCACAGTGGAAATGCCGACGAAGAGTTTGGTTTTGCCGATAATGTCAAATGATGCGTCTGGCCGGATAATTTCCATTAGATGCTCAAACTCCTCACGTCGGTTCGGAACAAGAAGTAATCATATACGAATCGGGTGACGAAAATCGCTGTGAACATACTCGCCACGATGCCGATGCTGAGGGTGACGGCGAATCCCTTGATGGGGCCCGTCCCGAATTGCAGAAGCACCAGCGCGGCGATGAGAGTCGTTATATTCGCGTCCAAAATCGTAAGGAAGGCTTTCCCGTAACCAGAATCGATGGCGGAGCGAATGGTTTTTCCTAATCGCAACTCTTCCCTGATGCGCTCGAAAATCAAGACGTTGGCGTCCACCGCCATACCGACCGTCAGCATGATGCCGGCGATTCCCGGCAGTGTCAGCGTAGCGCCGAAGAACCCGAGTGCTCCCAGGAGTATCAACAGATTGAAAAGAAGCGCCATGATGGCCACCGCGCCGCTTAATTTGTAATAGATGGCCATGAATATCAAAACGAGTATGAACCCGACGATGATGCTGATGAGCCCCTGGCGTACAGAATCAGCCCCTAATGACGGCCCGACGTTTCTTTCCTCCAAAACTTCCACCGGGGCGGGGAGCGCCCCCGCTCTCAGGGCTATCGCCAGATCCGTCGCTTCTTCGAGTGTGAAACTTCCCGTTATCTGCGCCCTGCCCTGGCTGATTCGCTCCTGAATCGTAGGCGCGCTGTAGACTACGCCATCCAGCACGATGGCGAGGCGCCGACCGACGTTGGCCGCCGTGAGGCGATCGAACGAATCCGCACCCACGGAATCGAACGCGATGGCCACGTAGGACTGGTTGAAGCGATCTCCAATCTCCACGCGCGCATCGGTCAGGTTGTCCCCGGTCAGGGCGGCTTCTTTTTTCACCAGCAAGGGGGTGCGTTGGACCACCTCGCCCGTCTCCCTGTCTCTCGATACCTCATACAACAACTCCAGACCCTCGGGCGCGCGGCCACTTTCTTGCGCACGAGAGACATTCGCGCTGTTATCCACCATCTTGAACTCCAGGAGCGCCGTTTTCCCGATGAGAGACTTCGCCCGGGAAGGATCTTCCACTCCGGGAAGCTGGATGATTATCCGCCGCTCACCTTGGCGCTGAAGCGTGGGTTCGCGCACGCCGAACTGATCGATGCGATTCCGGATCGTTTCGAGCGCCTGAATGATGGACTGCTCTTTCGTCCGCTCCACTTGTTGTTGCGCCAGGAAGTATACGAACCCCGGCGGGGTCCCCTCTTCTCTCTCCAGGGTGAGGTCGGGATAATTCTGCATCATCTGGAGGAAGCGCCCCCTGTCGGAGGCGCGATGAAGCGCTACGGTCATCCTCAAACCATCGCGCTTGAAGGTTCGGGTGCGTATGTCGTCTATGGAAAGGCGGTTACGCAACTCCGTGAAATAGCGGCTCATTTTCGATTCCACCGCTTTTTCCGATTGCACCTCGAGAACCAGATGAATCCCGCCCTGCAAATCAAGCCCGAGATTGATGCGCTCGCTCGGAGGAATCAGATAAAACGCGGAAACGGCTATCACGATGGCTATCAGACCTGCCCGCCAGCTTGCACCCCTCATGGAACTCTCCTTACGCCGGGTGGTTCGGTTCCACCCGTCTCACAAATCATTTCACCGGGTAAAGGCAAAATGATTTCACTTTTGCTTTTCTGGTTTTTCTTTCTGGGGAGCCTTGTTCTTCTCCGCACTCACGCTCGAAGGAATAACCGTCACAAAAGACCTTTGTACGCGAATACGCATGTTTTCGTCCACTTTCAGCGTCACAATATCGTCTTTGATTCTCGCCACTTCACCCAGAATTCCACTCGCGACCACCTGATCTCCGGTTTTGAGAGCCTCTTGCATCCTGCGAATTTCCTGCTGTTTCTTCTGTTGGGGCCTGATCATGATGAAATAGATGATGGCGAAAATCATCAGGAACGGCGCCAACTGAATCAAGAAACTGGGTGAGCCACCGCCGCCGCCAGAAGGAGGAGCCATGGCGTACGCAACAGAAGAATCGGCCAACCATGCCGCTAAAGAATCCAACATTCTCTATATCTCCATGAAAAAGGCGCTCCGTCGGGCAACGTAGCCAAGGCTTCGTAACAAAGCCCCCACTCCTTGTCAAGCAAAGGCATTAAGAATCAGTCTCTTATTCTTTGGCGGAAAGCCCGGAAATAAAGCGTCCCGAACGATCCCGGCGCACCCCCCCACCACCCGGAGGTCCTTCCGGGTCCCGGCCCAGGGGTCCTGCGAGTTGCTCCTCCGCCCAGGAGGAGAAACGGCCCTCGTTGATTGCTTTTCGCGCCTGGGCGAGCAAATCCTGATAAAAATAAAGATTATGAATCGTCATGAGGCGTTGGCCCAGAGTTTCCCCCGCCTGGAACAAATGCCTCAGATACGCCCGGCTGTATCCCTTGCGACAGGTATAGCACCCGCAATCAGGGTCGATCGGCTCAGGCGCCTCGGCGTGCACGGCATTCTTGATGGAGAGCCTACCCCGCCATGAAAAAAGATTCCCGCGCCTCGCATGGCGGGTCGGCATGACGCAATCGAACATATCCGCACCCCTCAAGACGCCGCGAATCAAATCCGCCGGCGTACCCATTCCCATGACGTAGCGCGGCTTATGAAGCGGCAAAACGTCCGTGGCCGCATCGAGAAGAGAGGCAGTCTCCACCTTCGTCTCTCCCAGGCAAAGACCGCCGATGGCATAGCCCGGAAAATCGAGCGCCACCAGTTCCTTGGCGCTCGCCTCCCTTAAATCCTCGAAACCTCCGCCCTGAACAATAGCGAAAAGCGCTTGACTGCCAAGGGTGTGCGCCTCTTTGGCTCTTTGCGCCCATAGGGTTGTTCTCACCAAGGCCTGGCGGGCTTCATCCCGCGTATGGGGAAAACCCAGAGGCTCATCGAGCGCCATGGCGATATCGGGGCCTAAATTTTCTTGAACCTGAACGGCGCGCTCGGGCGTCAGCATCATCCGCGCGCCATCCAGGTGGCTTTGAAAATCGATTCCTTCATCGGATATCCTCGCGAGCGGGGCCAGACTAAAAAGCTGATACCCACCGCTATCGGTCAGAATCGGGCCGTCCCAGCCCATGAACCGGTGGAGCCCGCCCAGCCCGGCGATAACCTCATCTCCCGGTCTCAGAGACAAATGATACGCATTGGCGAGAATAATCCGGCAGCCTGCGGATAATAAATCCTCAGGCGCCAAAGTCTTGACAGTCGCCTGGGTGCCGACGGCCATGAAGGCGGGCGTCTCCACCTCGCCGTGCGAAAGCGCGAGGCGACCCGTACGGGCTTTGCTCTTCGCGTCTTGAGCGGTGATGAAAAATTGCAAGGACGTATTCACAGGACTTCTATGGGCCCCTCGGAACTGCCTGCGAGGAACTGCCGCACGAGAGGATCTTCCGTGGACCTGATTTCATCCGGCTCTCCGGCGAATATCATCCTGCCTCCGTGCAACATCCCGATATAGTGCGCGAACCCGAGCACCTTTTCCACATCGTGGCTTATCATCAGGGAGGTCACCTCCAACACTTCCTGCATTCGGATAATCAGGCGATGGATGGAGTCGGTGAGTATCGGGTCGAGTCCCGTTGTCGGTTCATCATACAAAATGATTTCAGGCTCACGGATAATCGCCCTCGCCAGCCCCACGCGCTTCTTCATTCCGCCCGATAATTGGGAAGGCATTCTCGACTCTACCCCGTCGAGCCCGACGAGATGCAACGTCTCTTTCACACGCTCCGATATTTCCGAGCGCGTTAGACGAGAGTGCTCCACCAACGGGAACGCCACGTTCTCTTCCACCGTCATCGAATCGAACAAGGCTGCTCCCTGAAAGAGCATCCCGAACTTGGAGCGCGCCTTGTTGAGTTCTCTTCCGTGCAATTTTGAAATATCGGCGCCATCCACCAGAATTTCACCACTGTCGGGGTGCAAAAGACCCAACGAATGCTTCAACAAGACGCTTTTGCCTTCTCCGCTTCGCCCGATGATAGCCGTGATGCGCCCTTGCGGAATTTGAAAATCCACGCCGCGCAACACATGGTTTTCACCAAAACTTTTTGCTACCGCCTTGTATTCAATCTTCGCCACGGCCACTCTCGCCTCGAGAAAACAAAAATGCGCTAGAATTTGCGCACATGGCTCACCCGATTATCCCGCAGGTAGATTCTCGGGACACGGGAACCTACTCCACACATGATCTCATAGGGTATCGTTTCGGCCCTGTCCGCCATCTCCTCGCAACTGATGGCCCCATCACCCTGCCCCCCCAGGAGGACAACCTCGTCTCCGGGCGCGACGCTTTCGATTTTCGACACATCAAGCGCCAGCATGTCCATGGACACGCGCCCCGCCACGGGAACCCGCACGCCGCCAAGCAGCGCATCCGCCCGGTTCGAGAGAATGCGCGGATACCCATCCCCATACCCTGTCGCCACCATCGCGATTCGCCCGGGAGAATTTCTCTCATACGTTCCGCCATATCCTACGGGCCGGCCCGCATCTATTTCTTTCACCTGCAACACCCTCGCCACCCACCTCATGGCGGATTTGAGAGCCACGTCCCCGGAAAACTGCGGGGAGGAGCCATAAAGCGCAATTCCCAGACGCGCCAGATTGCCGGGCTCGTGGGGATAATTCAACAATCCTGCGCTGTTCGCCATGTGAACATGGGGAGGAAGCAGATTCTTCTCCCTTAGCGTATGGATCAGCGCTTCCATCTCGCGAATCTGTCCGCCCGTCGCAATCTCTCCTTCTTCTTCGTCCGCCCGGGCGAGATGGCTCATCAGCCCTGCAATCTCGATATTCTCCTTTCGGGAGACGTTTTCGATGAAATCGACGGCTTCTGCCGGGCGCAATCCCAAACGCCCCATCCCCGAATCCACTTTCACGTGGACTCTCGCTTTTTTGCCCATTCCTCTCGCCGCGCCCGCCAGGCCTTCAATCTGCGCCATATGCCAGACAGTGGCGTCACAATCCGCCTCGAGCAACCTTTTCGCGTTATACGCCAATGTATCGCTCATCACCAATATGCGCGCACCGGCAAATTCACTCCCCGCCTCGAAAGCGTCGGCGGCCCGAAGCGTCTCCGCCTCTTCGACCGCCGCAACCCCGAACCACCTGGCGCCCGCCCCATATATGGCGCGAGCGACTTCTACGCCCCCGTGTCCGTAGGCTTCTGCTTTCACGACGGCGAACGGTTCCCGGGAGAGAAGCGGACTCGTCAAATTTTGATAATTTCGAATCAGGATGTCCAGATCGATGAAAACGGCGTTGCGATATCCGGACGGAAGCAAATGTTCGCTCAAAAAAGAAGACTCCTTTTTGGAGACATCTTCGCTGTTTCGCCGCTAGAATGGCGTTTCCTGTTCCTCCGGGTATCCGGGTTCGGCATATTCCGAGGATACAGTTGCGCCCTCATGGAATGAATCGAGGTTCACGAACCGCGCATAGTCCGGGAAAAATTTGAGGTCCAGATCACCGGTCGGCCCGTTGCGCTGCTTGGCGAGAATGACGGTCGCAAGCCCTTTGTTTTCAGGTTTGGGGTCATAATACTCCTCGCGGTACAGCAAGGCTACGACATCCGCATCCTGTTCTATCGAGCCGGACTCACGTAAATCGGCCAGGTTGGGGCGCTTGCCCTCTCTCGATTCCACAGCCCTCGATAGCTGGCTGAGGGCCACGACCGGAACATCGAGTTCTTTCGCCAGGCTTTTCAGTCCCCGGGATATCTCGCTGATCTCCCGCTGGCGATTCTCGATAGAACGACCCCTGTGGTGTATGAGTTGGAGATAATCGACCACCACGAGGCCAAGGCCTTGATCCGCCTGGATACGACGACATTTCGCCCGGATGTCGAACACAGATAAATCCGTCGCATCGTCGACGTAAATGGAAGCGTCCGAGAGTTCGCCTGCGCTCCGAATCAAATCCGGCCATTTTTGAGAAGGCATGTAGCCGCTCTGAAGCTGCCTGGAATTCACCATGGCGCGTCCGCACATCATGCGAATGGCCAATGCGCGCGCACTCATCTCGAGGCTGAATATCGCCGTGGCGGTTTTCGAGGACAACGCGGCGTATTCGGCGATGCACAGAGCGAACGCCGTCTTGCCCATGCTGGGGCGACCGGCGATGATGATCAGTTCCCCGGGCTGCAAACCACTCGTCAACTTGTCCAGGTCCGAGAATCCCGTAGGTACTCCGGTGACCAACTCCTTGCGATCGTAGAGTTCCTCCAGGTAGGGAAACGTATGCTTAATGATGTCCCGCATTCCCTCGACGCTTTGCTGATAACGGCCCGAGGAAACCTCCAGCATAGCGCGCTCGGCATCGTCCACGAGCGTATCGATATCCTCCTCGCCCACGAATGCTCTCTGCGCGATGGCGTTCGATGTGTGAATCAATTCCCTGAGTATTGCCATGTTCCTGATGAGTTTCGCATAGGTCTCCGCACGTCTGGCGCTGGAGACATCATCCGCCAAACGCGCGATATATTCGGGACCGCCCGCAGTATCGAGCTTTCCTGCTTTTTTCAGTACATCGGCCAGGGTAAGAAGATCGATAGGCTCTGATTGCTCGAAAAGCCGGAGCATGCCCTCGTAAATCACACGATGGCTCATGCGGTAGAAATGCTCCGGCCGCAACACCTCCATGACGGGCGGAACCATCGCGCCATCGAGCAGTAAAGCTCCCAGAACGCGCTGCTCGGCTTCTATGTTTTGTGGGGGAAGATGGCCCGGCTGTCCGGACCGCTCGTCACGAGCGGACATTTCCACTTCCAGACTCCAATGATTACCAAGTGGAAAGAACGGGCGTGGCCATTAGATTACATCAGATGGAGCCAAGATCAAAATACCGGAAACCGTGATTTACACATCCAGGAAAGAAAAGGGGCGGAAAAATCCGTCCACCCCTTTTATCTATCTGATATTACAAGTATTACTACTACACACCAGAAATCGACCGAATTTGCGAATCGCTATACGGGGTTCTCTTCTTCGGCTTCGGCGTCCTGGTTCTCATCCGGCCCATTCTCTGGGGCGGCATCGGTTGCCTCTGTTGCCGTTTCTGCTTCTGCTTCTGCCTCTACCGGAACTTCATCCGCAGCCTCATCAGCCTCTTCGGCCTTGAGCGCTGCCGCTTCTACGGCTTCCGCCTGAGCCTCCAGCGATGCTTCATCAGGCGCCACTTTTACCTGAACGGACGCCCTCACCTCTTGATGCAGCCTGATGGCGACGTCATACGTCCCCACCTTTTTAATCGGCTCGTCCAAAAGAATTTTCCTTCGGTCCACCAAGAGGCCTTTTACCTGCAAGGCATCCTCGATCATCCGATTGGTCACCGAGCCGAACAACCTGCCGTCTTCACCCACACGCACCGAGAAATCGACCTCAACCCCTGCGAATTCGTTCGCAAAATCCTGCGCGCCTCGTTTCGCCGCATGGATTTGCGCATCCCGCAACCGCTGCTCGTGCTGCGTCGCGCGCACCGTGCTCGCCGTAGCATGAAGGGCCAGGCCTTTCGGAATGAGAAAGTTGAGTCCATAGCCATCGGCTACTTCGACGACATCTCCCACTTCTCCGAGATTCTCTACATCCTTACGCAATATCAAGCGCATCGTTCGATATCTCCGACTTATGAATGGTCTACAGTGTAGGGCATCAACGCCATATAGCGCGCGCGCTTAATCGCCGCCGTCAACTGCCGCTGAAAGCGGGCAGACGTGCCGGTCACGCGGCGGGGGATGATTTTTCCCCGCTCACTCACCATGTTTCGAAGTGTTTTGACGTCCTTGTAGTCGATGTAAGCCACACCATCCGCCGTAAAGCGGCATATTTTCTTGCGTTGAAAACGCTTCTTTTTCCTTTTTTTCTTATCGCCGAATCCGCGAGGAACAAGCACCATATCTATCTCCTAAACTGACAAGCAAATTTTGGTCTCAAAATGGTATGTCATCGTCCGTCATGGGTGATTCCTGGGGCGGCGGCGCGTAGGATTCCGCGCTTCCCGACCCGCCTCCTCCGGTCGTTTCGTCTCGGCGGGAGATGAAATGAACGTTATTCGCCACAACCTCATGCTTGCTTCGCTTCGAGCCGTCTTGCGCTTCCCACGAACGGAAACTCAAACGACCTTCCACGACGAGCGGGCTGCCCTTGCCGGTCTGCTCCATTACCCAATCGCCTTGCCGTCCAAAGACGACCACATCCACGAAGCATGTATCTTCTTTCCAGTCATCTCCGCTGCGATACCGCCGATTGACTGCGAAACCGAAAGAAACCACGGAATTGCCGGAGGGCAAGAACCGCTTTTCAGGATCGCGCGTCATGTTGCCTCGGAGATAAACGGAATTCATTTGGGCCATAACAATATCCCTACGATTTAGGAGTCACCCGACGAGACGGACTCCGGTCGCCTCCGAGAATCACCGTCACTATCTTCCGAAGCCCCCTCTCTTTCCCTGGCGGCCGCGCTTTTTGCGTTTTTCTCCAGCTTTCTCAGGAGAGCTTCGTCTATTCGCACCGTCATATAGCGCCACGTCTCTTCATCGATGCGCATATCACGCTCGATATCCGTGACAACCCCTGATTCCGAATGATAGCTAACGATGAAATAGATGCCGTGACGCTGGCGGTTGATTGGGTAGGCGAGGCGCTTCTTGCCCCATCGATCTACGTTCAAAACTTCTCCGCCCCCTTCCGTCACCTTCTTCTCGAAACCGGAAATTTTCTCTTCCACGGTTTCATCGGTGAGTTCCGGGGACAACAAAACCATTGTTTCGTACTGTCTCATCTAGTCCTCCTCTCGGACTGTGCGGCCCCGGTCTTGCCGGCCGGAGCGAGGAGCCAATAATAGCCGAAGGTTAGCACACATGCCCTCGGCGGGCCATAGTGACTCTCAAAGGTGCTGAAAATTCTGCCTTGCCTAAAAAAACTCGCTTTCACTAGAAAAGCGGCGCCAGTACGAGAGAGACGATGGACATCAACTTGATGAGGATGTTCATCGACGGGCCCGAGGTATCCTTCATCGGGTCTCCCACCGTATCGCCCACGACCGCAGCCTTGTGGGCTTCGGAGCCTTTGCCGCCGAGTTTGCCGTCTTCTATCTCTTTTTTCGCGTTATCCCAGGCTCCGCCGGCATTCGCCATCAGCAAAGCGACGAGAACACCCGAGAGCAAGGCGCCTGCGAGCATTCCGCCCAAGGCCTCTTTGCCCATCAGATAACCCACCACGATGGGAGCGACGATGGCCACAACGCCAGGGAGCACCATTTCCCGGAGAGCGGCTTGGGTGCTGATGTCGATGCAGCGCGCGCTGTCGGGGTCTGCGGTGCCCTCCATGATGCCGGGAATCTCGCGGAACTGGCGCCTGATTTCCTGAATCATGATGAACGCGGCTTTGCCGACGGATTTCATGGTGAGCGCGCCGATCAGGAACGGGATCGCACCGCCGATGAACATGCCGGCGACAACCTTCGCCTCCGTGAGATTGATCTGCTGCAAATCGGCCGCTTTCGTGTATGCGGCGTAAAAAGCCAGAGCCGTCAGGGCCGCAGAGCCAATCGCGAATCCCTTGCCCATGGCCGCCGTGGTATTTCCCAGTGCGTCCAGGCCATCGGTAATCTTTCGCGTCTCCGGTCCCAACTCGCTCATTTCCGTGATTCCGCCCGCGTTATCGGCAATCGGACCGTAGGCATCGACCGACATCGTGATGCCAATCGTCGCCAACATTCCCACGGCGGCGATGGAGATGCCGTAGAGACCCGCCCAATTGTTCGAAACCAGGGTAACCACCGCCAGCACGATCAAAGGAGCGCACACGCTCTCCAGACCTATCGCAAAGCCGCTAATGATATTTGTCGCCACCCCGGTTTCAGACGCGGCGACGATTTCGCCAACAGGTTTTCCGCCTGTTCCGGTGTAATACTCGGTCAGCCAGCCAATCAAAACGCCGCCGCCCGCGCCGAAGAGAACGGAGCCGAACACGCCGGGGTTCAGCCCCAGAGCGCTCGTGATGAAATAAGCCAGGATGATGAATATGACCGTTGCGATTCCGGTGGCGCTTCTGAGCGCGACGGCCGGGTTTTTCGAGGCCAGCACCTTCATCGAGGCGATGCCGACCGAAGAAGCCATTAAACCCATCATGGCCAACAGCAGGGGCAACGCCATAGCCGCCGAACTATTGGCGCCCAAAACCGTGCCGACGGTCGAGCCGATGAATATCGTCGAAATGATGGCGCCGACATAAGATTCGAACAGATCGGCTCCCATTCCCGCTACGTCGCCTACGCAATCTCCTACGTTGTCGGCGATTACGGCGGGGTTTCTCGGGTCGTCCTCGGGGATATTCGCCTCCACCTTACCGACGAGGTCCGCGCCCACGTCGGCAGTTTTGGTGAAAATGCCGCCGCCCACACGCGCGAACAGCGCGATGGAGCTGGCGCCCATGGAGAAGCCGTTTATCACGGTCACGTTACCGGGATCCTTGAGTACGTCGAAATACCAGAACAACCCGCCCACGCCCAAAAGTCCCAGGCTCGCGACGGAAAGACCCATAACGGTTCCGCCGAAGAAAGCCATGGAGAGAGCGCCCGTCTGACCACCGCCCGAATTCGCGGCCGCCGCCGTTCTCACGTTCGCTTTCGTGGCCGCGTTCATGCCGAAAAAACCGGCGAGAACCGAACAGATGGCTCCGACGATGAACGCCACACCCGTTTTCGGGGATATGGCGACGCTCAAGAGAATGAAGACGACTACGACAAAAATCGCGAGAATCTTGTATTCCCTTTTCAAGAACACCATTGCGCCGTCATGAATCTGGCCGGCGAGTTTGCGCATCAAATCATTACCGTCGGGTTGTTTGGAAATCCAACTATAAATCGCCGCCGCCAGAATCAACCCCGCAATCCCGAAGATTGCGGCCATGTTTGAGAAAGCAACCATTATCTCCCCTTCCTCCTCCGAATGAGCCTAATGAGCCTGTTTATGCGAGAGGTATTTGGACGGTTATTTTTCTAATACCAAAATTTGCAAAACAAATTCAGGACCTGCCGCCGACAACAAAATCAGACGCACGTTGCACCGCCTCATCGACTGCAGGCTCCACCGCTTCCAATTCACTATCCAGGAAAGAATCCAACAACCAATCCGCGCCGTCTATTCTCTTCGGCGGCCTACCCACGCCAATGCGCAAGCGAGAAAACATGTCCGTACCCAATGAGTGGATGATGCTGCCGATGCCATGATGACCTGCGTCTCCACCCGATTTTTTGAACTGCACACGACCAAGTTCGATATCCATATCGTCGTGTATTACAAGCAAATCTTTAGGCTCCAAGCCTTCCCCAAGCAGGAGGACTCTCACAGCCTTGCCGCTTAGATTCATAAATGTTTGGGGCTTCGCGAGTATGAATTTCCACCCTCGCAACGAGCCATTGCCCACAACGGAATGGTGCTTCGAACCGCTCATCGATACGCGATGGGCGCGGGCCATTCTATCCACCGCCCAGAATCCCAGATTGTGCCTCGTCAACGAATATTCTGTTCCAGGGTTACCGAGACCAACGATCAAGACAGCAGTAGCCATCCGCTCCCCAGTTTTCTTTTTCCGGCTTCCTACGAGGACCCTCAGGCGGAAGATTCGACCGGCTTGTCTCCTTCATCCTCCGCAGTCCCGGAATCCGGCGCATCTTCTCCTTCCACCTCCGCTTCGAGGTATTCATCCTCGACTTCTTCTTCCTCTTCGACAGGCGCCATGACCGTCACGACAGGCTCATCGGGATCAGCGACCAAATCGACATCTTCTGGAAGCTGCAAATCACGCACGTGGATCACATCGCCAATATCCATGCCTGAGATATCGACCCCCACTTGCTCGGGAATGGCATTCGGCAGACACTCGATATCCAATTCGCGCAATAATTGAGAGAGAGTCCCACCCATTTTCTCTCCCGGGGACTCACCTTCCAGGGAGAGAGGTACGGATATCTGAATCTTCTCATCCATTCGAATTTCCAGAAAATCCGCATGAACAATCGCACCCTTCATCGGGTCGCGCTGGAGTTCTTTCACGATAACCGGACGCTCCGACCTGGATTCGCCTTCGACATTGAGCTGGAAAACGACGTTGCTGCCGGCTCCCGTGCCGAGCAAAGTCTCCAGTTCCTTTGGTTTAATGCTCAAAGGCGTAGAATCTTTTATGCCATACACGACTCCTGGTACATTTCCGGCTCTCCTCACCGCACGGGCGCCGCGCTTCCCCGTTTGCGTTCTTACATCTACTGAGAGAGATAAATTTTCCATTTTTCACTCCAGATATATCGCCGACCAGAATAGTTATTCAAACAAACTGCTGACGGACGCGTTCTCGTGAATTCGGCGAATCGCTTCAGCTAAAAGCATCCCCACCTCCAGGACTTTAATGCGAGAGCAACTCTTCGCTTTCTCCGAAAGTGGTATCGAATTGCTGACGACGAATTCGACGATACCTGACTTCTCGATTCTCTCCACCGCCGGACCCGATAAAACCGCATGCGTACAACATGCATACACTTGCCGCGCTCCGGCTTTCATGAGCGCCTCGGCGCCCTGGCTTATGGTCCCCGCCGTATCGCAAAGATCATCCACGACCAGAACGTCGCATCCTTTGACGTCACCGATAATGTTCATCACTTCCGATTCGTTCGCCCGCTCCCGCCGCTTGTCGATAATCCCAAGCCCCGCGTTCACCCTCCTCGCATAGGCCCGGGCTCTCTCGACGCCCCCGGCGTCGGGTGAAACGACAACCAGATCCTTGAGATCTTTCTTCTTGAAATACTCTATCATGATAGGCACCGAATACAGATGGTCCACGGGAATATCGAAAAAACCCTGTATCTGGCCCGCATGCAAATCCATGGTGATGACGCGATCCGCACCCGAGGCGGCCAACAGGTTGGCGACGAGTTTCGCGGTAATCGGCACTCGAGGCTGCACCTTCCGGTCCTGGCGGGCGTATGCGAAATAAGGAATCACCGCGGTAATACGCTCGGCCGATGAGCGCCGGAACGCATCGAGCATGATGAGCATTTCCATCAGGTTCGCATTCCCGGGAGTGCACAAACTCTGTACGGCGAACACATCCGCTCCCCGGATGTTTTCTTGTATGCGGACGAATGTTTCACCATCGCTGAAATCAATGATTTCAATCTCTCCGGGTTGAATGCCCAAAGCTGTAAAAATGCTCTGGTTCAGCCCCGGATTCGAGCGTCCGCCGAATACCTTTAACTGATGTCCCGTCACCGTTCCCACTCATATATTATTGGTAATTCAACCACAAAGAGCGATTTTGATACTTGATTTTCCGGGCGGAGGCAAGTCGTGGGACGAGAAATTCTCTCTATTTCCCATTTTTTTACGAATTTTACCTCATTTTTCGGTTTTTTTTTACTTAAAAACACATCTCCTGGAGCGGGGTGGCGACAAAGCATTCGCATCTTTTTCCCTCCTCGCTCTTCTTGATGCTGATTGCCGCCCGCTGGGCTTCTCCCTTTCGGCGAAAAAAACCGAAAATCGTAGAACCGCTCCCGCTCATCATAGCCCTTTCGGCGCCGTGGCGAACGAGCATTCCGCACAGGTTCTCGAGATCGGGAAATTTCGGGAAAACAATTGATTGCAAGTCATTGCCGTATTCATACCGCCGCAGGCGCGCCGGGCCTTTCCCCTTCTCGAAAACGCGCCCCTCCCGGTCGAGCTCCCCACGAGACCAGGCGTAGACATCGTGCGTGGATAACGCTACGGGCGGCTTGACCAGCAAGAACCAGCCACTCCTCAAGGTTTCTTTCGCCTCGACCCGCTCGCCCCGCCCCCGGCACACCGCCGCCGGTCCGCCGAGAAAAAACGGAACATCCGAACCTATGCGCGCGGCCACCTCCGCCAACTCCGCCTTGCGCATCCCGAGTTTCCAGGCCCGGTTCAACGCCCAAAGCGCTCCCGCCGCATTGCCGCTGCCCCCGCCCAGACCTGCGCCCGCAGGAATGTTCTTCTTCAGATAGATGCGCGCGCCGAGCGCTTTTCGCCCCGACGCTTCCCGCAAGGCGCTCGCCGCGCGATGCACGATATTCTCCCTCCCGCCCGGAACGTCATCCCGATCCGTACGCACGAGAATCCTCTTCCCCACCGGCTCGATGCGAATCTCGTCATACAGAGATATCTGCTGCATCCATGTAATGACTTCGTGGTAGCCATCGGTGCGCAGACCCAGAATCTTCAAGCACAAGTTGATTTTCGCAGGCGTCTTGAAAACCACGGATTCGGGAATATCTTCGCCGCTCATGAAACGCGCTACCCTCCCAGCCATAGCGTTTTAGCGCCCCGGGGCGGCTCCAAGCGAAACAATTCGTCCGGAATTACGGCGTTCACCGCTCCCTCATCGGCGGAATACGAGATGTGGAGCCGATTCTTCCCGCCCGGTCCGAGTATCTCCACATGCGAGGGACGCCACACTCCCCCGGTTTTCGAAAACGCGCCATAGCCGACCACAATCGTACCACGCAGCGTGCGAATCTCCATTTTCACCGGATGCAAATCGCGAGGCTCCAATTCGGCAAAGCCCGAAACCGCCTCTCCAGGTCCCCTCCTCGTCTCGAGCAGATAGGTGGAACCCGATTTTTGCAAATCAAGATTTTCCTCACCCCCCAGCACACTCGCCCAATCTCCCAGCAACAGCCTTACGAAAATTCCGCTGTTCAGCGGTATCCCCAGAATCCGCTCGATCCCCCGCCTGTTCGTCCTGCCCATGTACATGGCGTTGCGTGAGGGGGAATAGGCGCGAAACCAGCCGCCTTGCGCGACAACGACCACCAGAGACGTCCCGAACGGCGAGAGAGGTTCGAGCCGCAGCGAGTCCGGCGCACGCAGGACCAGCGCCGCCTGGCCGGAAAACGACCCCTCGGGAACCAGAGGATTCGCGAGCCTCGTTTTCGCTTGGGCGTCGTGAAAGCGCAACTGCATGAATGCGATGCCCCGATATGCGTGGGGGTATCGCCTCTGTTTTAGTTTCGCGAGTATTTCTGCCCTTGACAGGTCAAGCGGCGGAACCTTCCCGACCTGCCCGGTTTGCAAGAGCGCACAACCGGCCATGGTGCAACACAACAATGCCAGACAAAGACGCAAAATACGCAAAAATCAAATGTCCCAGGTGAGAGAAATCAAGAGAATCCTGAAAGGAAATAACGGACGCGGCCAAGTGTTCAAAGAATCAAATATCCCTACATGAGAGGTTTTTTCTCTTTTGGGATATGCATTTGAATCTTTTTCTTCAATTTTTCGTTTTTCGGGTCCTCTTTAGAAGCACGCTTCCAATGGAGAAGCGCTTTTTCGAGATTGTTCAAGGCGAGATATATGTCGCCCAGGTGTTCGAGGATCACCGCATCTTTCGGCATCTTCGTCATCGCGTGGCGAACCTTCACGAGCGCTTTCTTGAAGCGGCCCTGGCGGTAATAGATCCACCCGATGCTGTCGAGAAAAGCGGCGTTTTCAGGCTCAATCGCCAACGCGCGATCCAGAAGTCCTTCCGCCTCATCGAGGTTCCTGTTGAGTTCGGAGAACATATAGCCCAGCAAATTCAGGGCGTTGGCGTGTTTTGGGGCTTTTTTAATGATTTTTCTTGTCGTCGCCTCCACGTCACCCCATCGCTTCAGTTCGTAAAACACCGTGGAGAGCGAATACAAATACCCCACCCGGTCGGGTTTGAGTTTCACCGCTTTTTGAAGATGGGGGAGAGCTTCGGCGAACTTCTTTTGTCTGGAAAGGAGCAAACCGCGCGTATAATGCACCCGCTCCTGGCCGGGGTGGTGCTTTTCGGCTCGATCCAAAATGTCGCTCGCCTTCTTCCATTTTTTCTGGTCGACGTACAACCAGGCGAGTTGCATGTGCCCATCCAGGGATTTCGGAATCAGCGACAATAATTCGAGAAGTTCCTCCTCGGCGCGCGCATGCTGCTTCAACTCTTCGTACACCCTCGCAACATACCGGCGAACTACTTCGTCTTTCGGTTTTCTCGCCAAAACGAATCGAAATTCCCGAAGCGCATCCTGGTATGCTCTTTGATCAAAGCTCAAGAAACCGAGGGTCTTGTGTACTTCCACATTGTCAGGCTCTTTCGAACTGAGCACCTTGAATTCTTTCAGGGCGTGCTTGAAATTCTTCTTGCGGATATAAAGCTGCCCCAGGCGAGAGCGAACAACCCTGTTATCGGGGTCGATTTTCTGCGCTTTCTTGTAGGTGTCCTCCGCCTCGTCGAATTTCTCTTGCGCCTCATAGATTCTGGCAAGCAGGAGGATGCCTCGCGTGAATTTCGGTTGATACTCAAGGAGTTTGAAAATCACCTTCTTTGCGTCTTCATATTTTTTCAAGCCCGCATAGGCTTGCGCCAGATAAAATCTGCTAAGCACGGGCCTTCTCCCCGACTTAACGAGGGTCTCGAACGTCTCGGAGGCTTCGAGATATTTGCCCAATTCCAGGTAAGCGGTGCCCAGGAGCAGGCGCGTCTCCTGATGCCCGGGGCTCATCTTCAGCAACTTGCGATACGTGTCGACGGCTTTGTCCAGCTTCATCCGAGAAGCGTATATGCCCCCCAGAACGAAGTGGGCCTCCAGGTTTTTGGAGTCCTGCGCCGTCGCCTGGAGAGCGAACTTCTCTGCCCCGGCCAATTTTCCCTGGCGGACGAGAAGCGATGCCAGACGAGTCGACAGGAAAGAGGAGTTCGGGTTGTTCTTGATTGCCTGAAAATAAGACGACTCCGCGTCTTTCAGGTTCCCCGCCAATTCTTCCCGATATCCGGAGATGAAATGAAAATAGGATTTCGACGCTACTTTTATTTTCTCTGGAATCGGGCGGAATTTCACTGGGGGCGCGCGCATCACCTCCGGCTCCAGCGGCACGCATCCCGATAGAATCAGGGCGAGGGGCAACATCAACTTGCCATAAAATTTGATCATCAAATACGACCTCTCCAACAACTTCCCATGCCTGGCGTTATTATAGGGAATTCTCATGCGTTCGAATATGCCGGATGAGTTTTTCCGCCGCCTCGCGTAATTGCTCATCCCCCATATCGGCAATGGCGTTTTCTATGGCGGCGTCATCAAGGGAGGAAATCGGCGTCGCCTTTCTGAAAAAAGCCGCCGATTCACTCTCCTCCTCATCATAGTCATACGCAAGGCCCGCGTTCGACAGCCTGAAGCGAATCTCCCTGATGTGGGAATCCTCGATGTGCTCATTGATTCTCGCCAGCAATTCCTGTTTTCTCAACTCGAGCTCTTGCAGCCAACTCGAGTCCGCGACTTCCACGTGCAGACAATTGTTCTTGAGAAAAACCGGCCGCGCCGCGCGTGAGATACCCTCGCCCACGGCCCTCGGCCAGATGCGAAACACGAAATTACTGGCCAGCCGCCTGCCCCAGGATTCTTTTTGACGCACCTCTCTCAGGATAGATGAAAACGCTCTAAGTTTCGAGAAGGGGCCCTTACCCACTCGGGACATCCTTTTTCTCGGGACTCTTGGCGATTGCGCCATTGTGCAGTTCAGAAATTTCCAGCATCACGCGATCAATAATCATCTGGCTCGCCTCTTTCGTGTTGGCGATGGAATACTCATCATCTAAATCCACGGGCTTGCCGAACCGTATCTCGATTCTCACTCCTCGGCGGGGCATCGTTTTTCCCACCGGAATCACCCGGTCGGTTCCCTTCACCGAGACGGGCACGACCGTGGGGGTCGTGTTTCTCACGATTCGGCCCACCATTCGGTTCCCCCGCTGCAGGCTCCCGTCGCGGCTCCGCGTACCCTCGGGGTAGAGTATCACTTTTCCTTCCCTGATATATTCCTCAATCATCCGGATGGACTTTCTGTCCGCACCGCCTCGTTTTACGGGAAAACCCCGCCATTTGCTCAATATCCAGCCCACGACGGGGAGTTCAAAAAGCTCCTCCTTGCCCGCCTGGCGAAGCAGGTCCCTGGGGTATTTCCCATAGATGATCCAAGGTATCACCAGAACGTCCAGCGCGGAGACGTGATTGCTCAAAAAGAGGACGTTGCCGCCCGGGGGGATGTTCTCCGTTCCGATGATTTTGGGAATCGTGAATATGCGCACCAAAAGACCCACGAACAGGAGTCCGAGCCGTATCATCAATCGTTCCATAAATGGACCCGTACCTACGATCAACTCGGAAGTCCCCTATCATCCAGACATGCAGAAACAATAAATTTCATGATTTTCAACAGTCGAACCACCCAGAAGGCGTAGGGCGCAATAACGCGCATACGGACGGA
The DNA here is from genome assembly GCA_965218735.1 of bacterium. GTDB lineage: Bacteria > UBA8248 > UBA8248 > UBA8248 > UBA8248 > Bin107. The sequence continues at coordinate 882,758 of CBDCMA010000008.1, forward strand.
ACACCATTATACCTCCTATGATGAAAAAGAACACAAGGGGAGATAAAAAATGAGGTTGCCCGGGAAAGAAGGGGGTGCAATAATTCGCCCGCTTTCAGGAGAGTGGCCATTGGCCCGAAAGGAGAATTTCGCGTGTCTGGCATCAACCCCCTGATTTTCAGGGAATACGACATTCGCGGCGTGGTGAACTGCGACCTCACCAACAGGGTCGTCGAGACCATCGGAGGCGCCCTCGGCACGCACTTGGGCGGCGCGCAAGGGGCCGCCATCGCCATCGGACGCGACAACCGCTTCTCCTCCCCCGATTTTTATGATGCGCTCCAAAAAGGCCTCACCGCCTCGGGCTGCCACGTCATCGGAATCGGCATGGCGCCCACCCCGGTGGTTTCCTTCGCAACGCATCACCTCGACGTGGCGGGGGCGGTGCAGATCACAGGCTCCCACAATCCACCGGAATTCAACGGCTTCAAGATCACCCGGGGACGCGAGGCGATTCATGGCGCGGAAATCCAAACGATAAGAAAAATCATCGAAGGGGGCCGGATTCACCAGGCCGATGCGCGGGGTACGTTCGAGGAAGTCGACATCCGCCCCGAATACATCGAGCGCGCCTCGAAGGGTTTGACGCTCTCAAGACCCGTCAAGGTGGTTCTGGATGCGGGAAACGGCATCGGCGGCACAGTGGCGCCCCAGGTATTGAGGAACATCGGCGCCGAGGTGGTGGAGTTGTTCACCGAGCCCGACGGCTCCTACCCGAATCACCACCCCGACCCCACGGTGCCCAAGAACCTCGAATCCTTGATTGCTAAAGTCCTTGAGACGGGCGCCGAGGTGGGAATCGGCTTAGACGGCGACGGCGACCGCATCGGCGCGGTGGACGCCACGGGCAGAATCATCTGGGGAGACGAACTGCTCATCCTACTCGCCGCGCCCATTCTGGCGCGCAGCCCGGGAGAGGCCATCGTCTTCGACGTGAAGTGCTCATCGCGTCTGGCCGACGCCGTGAAGCAGATGGGCGGACGGGCGGTGATGAGCGCCACGGGGCATTCCCTCGTGCGGGCCAAGATAGTGGAGGAGAAATCTCCCCTGGGCGGCGAACTCTCGGGCCACATCTTCTTCGTGGACGGCTACCTGGGCTATGACGACGCCATCTACACCTCGGCCAGGCTCTTGCATCTTCTTTGCGACTCCGGGGAAACGCTCGCCGAGCGGGTCTCGAAAATCCCCGATTCGGTCTCCACGCCCGAGATTCGGGTCGCTTGCCCGGATGAGGAAAAATTCGAGATCGTCGAGAACCTGAAGAACCACTTCAAAAACCTGTACGAGACCATCGAAGTCGACGGCGCGCGCATCAACTTCGAGAAAGGCTGGGGCCTCATACGCGCCTCGAACACGCAACCCGTTCTCGTCATGCGCTTCGAGGCGCTCGATGAACCCTCTCTACACGCATACCAGAGCGAAGTATACGAGGAGATAAAAAAATACCCCGCCGTCTCCCTGCCAGATGCGTAAACTTCGCGCACTCTATGACTGGGTGCTGAGCTGGGCGGACTCGCGCTACGCCCTGCCCGCCCTCATCATCCTCTCGACCACCGAATCCATCTTCTTCCCCATACCGCCGGACCCGCTCCTAATGGCGCTGGCGCTCTCCAGGCCGCAAAAGGCGTATCTCTACGCCGCCGTCTGCTCGGCATCCTCCGTGCTGGGCGGCGTGCTGGGCTACTTCATCGGCTTCTATCTCTTAAAAAGCATCGGCGAGCCCATCATCGCCTTCTACGGCGTTGCGGATAAATACCGACTCGTTCAGGAATACTACCGCGCCTATGACGCCTGGGCGGTCGGGATCGCCGGTTTCACGCCGATTCCCTATAAGGTGTTCACCATCTCCGCAGGCGCGTTCGAAATCAATTTTCTCGTTTTCCTCATCGCTTCGATCTTAAGCCGCTCGGCGCGTTTTTTCATCGAGGCCGCGCTCATCCACCGCTTCGGCCCGCCGATTCGAAGTTTCATCGACCGCTACTTTAATTTATTGACCATTGTCTTTATCGTATTGCTCTTGGGCGGTTTTCTCCTCTTCAAAGGAATCTTCTAGTGGGCAGACGGAGTACGCCCCCCCTTTGGGCGGTCATCATGGCGGGAGGCTCGGGAACGCGCTTCTGGCCCGTGAGCAGAAAATCGAAACCAAAACAATTTCTGCCCCCGGGCGGAGGCGTACCCTCGAAAAAACCCGGTCTATCGCTGCTGGAACTCACTCTCAAGCGCTCACGCGGCCTCGCCCCGGCCGAGCGGACGCTCATCATGGCTTCGGCGGCGCACAGGAAATTTTTCAGCAAACTCGATATCCCCAAAGGCAACGTCGTCTATGAACCTGCGCCGAAAAACACTGCTCCCTGCCTCGGCCTGGCGGCCCATCTCATCGAATCGAGAGAGCCGGGCGCGCTGATGTGCGCCCTGCCCGCAGACCATTTCATCGGCGAGACGAGAGCGTTTAGAAAACTCATCAGAACAAGCGCTGCGCTGGTGAACGAGCATGAGGCCATCGTCTCACTCGGGGTGACGCCTCATTCGCCTGAAACCGGCTTCGGCTACATCGAGCGCGGCCGTCGCCTCACGCCCTCAGGCGAAACCGAAGCGTTCCGCGCAAAGAATTTCAGGGAAAAGCCCCCGCTCGCACAGGCCAGAAGGTATGCGGCTTCCGGGAAACACTACTGGAACAGCGGCATTTTTGTCTCGCAGGCTGCTCACCTGATCGATGAATTCGATACGCACCTGCCCGGAACGAGTACACTTTTAGGCTGGGCGGTATCCGCATGGCGAAAACGGGACGCCGCTTCTTTCGCGAAATTCTGGGTGAAGTGCGAATCCGTCAGCATCGATCACGCGGTGATGGAGAAAACGCGCAATCTCATCATCTTGCCGGCCGACATAGGCTGGAGCGATCTGGGCTCCTGGCCCGCCCTCCGGGGCGTTTTGCCGCGCGATGAGGCCGGCAACCTCTGGATACTGCCCAGGGGAGGTAAAACGAAATCCCTCGACGCCCGGAACCTGATCGTCCGCTCAAACAAGAAATTTGTCGCCGCCATCGGGGTCGAGAATATCATCCTCATCGAGACGGACGATGCGCTGCTCATCTGTTCGAGTGAGAACGCGCAGAAAATCGGCGAGATGGTCAAGAATCTCGACCAGGAGAATACCAAATTTCCATGAACCGCCCACTGGAAGGGTGAGTATGCTCTGGGAACACGCCCTCATTCTCGGTATCTTACAAGGCCTCACCGAATTTCTGCCCGTGAGCAGTTCGGGACATCTCGTTTTAGGACAAAGCATTTTGGGGCTGAAAGAACCCGAGTTGGTTTTCGATGTCCTGCTCCACGTCGGTACACTCGCCGCCGTATTGATTTTTTACGGAAAAGACCTCTGGCGCATCGGGCGGGGCTGGTGCGCATCCTTGGTGGGCAGGGATTCAAGCGACGGCGCGGCCAGAACCGGTTGGCTCCTGATTCTCGGGTCGGTGCCTGCGGGGATCGTGGGCGTTTTTCTGGGTGATCTGGTCGAAAAGATGTTCGTATCACCCAAGCTCGCCGCCTGCGCGCTGCTCGTAACCGGCGGCATTTTATGCTTGAGCGAACCCAAAGAGGGCGCGGGACGGGAGGAGGCCGAAATGACGGCCAAAGACGCCCTCATCATCGGCATTTTCCAGGCGTTCGCCATCGTTCCGGGAATCTCCCGCTCGGGCGCGACCATCGCCGCCGCCCTCATGCGCGGAGTGGCGCGCGAACAAGCCGCGCGCTTCAGCTTCCTGCTTTCGGCGCCCGCGATTTCGGGCGCATTCCTGCTCAAGATAAAAGATATGGAAGGTCCTCTCGGCGCGAAACTGCTCCCCTATGCGGTCGGCGCGCTCGCCGCCGCACTCGTGGGCGCCATCGCCCTGGGCTGGCTCATCAGGATCGTCCGGGGCGGCAATCTGGCGCGCTTCCGCTTCTACTGCTGGGGAGCGGGCGCACTCTCCCTGCTCTACCTCTTCACGAAAGGCTAGCGCTCGCTCGCTTAATGCATGGGCGAGAAGGAAGCAGGCACCCAGATCTCCGAATTCTGCTTGTCCAGGAACGGACGCGAACCCGGAGGCCAGTTCGGCAATTCTTGCGCTTTCTTGCGAGTCTCGGCGCGATGGTTCAAGTCCTCATACGCCCAGACGTGAATCCACTGGTTCAGGGGACCCATGTCGGTCATGAAGAGCGCCGCCAGCGGGGAGAGTTCTTCTCTCGCCGCGATGTGCTCGGTCCAGCGGCTCAACACCTCGCCCGTCTTTCCGGGCTGCACGGTGTAGGTTCTGAACTCATAGACGCCGCCGTAGGCTCCCAGGCGCGGTTCGGGCCGGAACGGGGGGGCCGTCAAAACCGCGCTCTCCTGTTCGAGAATGAGGTGCCCGTTGGGCGGCGGCCACCAGTCCATCGATACCGTCTTGGCCCGCACCTCGGCGCGGTGGTCCATGCTCTCGTACTGCCAGATGTGCCTGACGCGGTTCAGGTCCCCGATTTCGGTATGGAAAAATCCCATAATCGGAGAAACTTCATTTCTTTTTTCGATGACTTTTGAAAAATTCTCCTCGAACTCGTCCACGCCGCCGACGGTCAACCTATAAGTGCGCATTTCGTAGATCATGCAAAATCTCCTCCCGGATGGTTTCAGAAAAAGGGGTTCGTCCAAAGTGTAGGCCCTGGCGGCCCGGCGGGCAAGGACGCGAGGACTTTTTTCGCTCCCGCAAACTCTCGAAGCGCGAGCGGCGAAACCTCCCTATTCGGGGTTATTGAATAAATCCCCCAAAAACAAAAATGGATTTCTCAATCGACATACGCTTATGAAATGACTCCCCCCTTGAGGGTTGAGACCGACATTCGAGGGAGAAAAACCACTCCCCCCTTGAGGGGGAGTCGGCAAGACGAGGACGAAGTCCAAAGTCGCGCCGGTGGGGGGAGCTTTTATTATAGAAGAATACCCCCCACCGCATCAGCCTTCGCGTAAAAACCGCTCGGCTTCTGCGACTCCCCCTCAAGGGGGGAGTGATATCTCCTACCTCCCCAGTCGGCTCCATACGCCGAATCACGAAATAATGACTTTTTCAACAGCCCCTATTCGCCCAGGTAGGCCTCGCGAACGGCGGGCGAATCCCGCAGGACGTCCGGTTTATCGCCCATGACGATTCGCCCCGTTTCCATCACATACGCCCAGTCCGAGAAATTGAGCGCCAGGTGCGCGTTTTGCTCGACGAGGAAAATACCCGTTCCCTCATCGCGAATTCGCGTCAGGACCTCGAAGATGGTCTCGATAATCTTGGGCGCAAGGCCGAGGGAGGGTTCATCGAGCAGGAGAAGTCGGGGCCGCGCCATCAAGGCCCTGGCTATGGCCAGCATCTGCTGCTCTCCGCCGGAGAGCGTGCCGCCCCGCTGCCCGCGCCGCTCGTGCAGGACGGGAAACAGGGAGCAGACGTATTCGAGGTCTTCCTTCACGCCACCCGCATCGTTTCTCAAAAAAGCGCCCATCTCCAGATTTTCCAGCACGCTCAGATGCGGAAAGATGCGCCTGCCCTCGGGCACCTGGCAAATGCCGCGCCTCACGATTTCATCCGTATCCCGGGCATGAATGGCCTCGCCCTCGAGCAGTATCTCGCCCCCGGATATGGCGTTCACGCCGCAGATCGCCATCAGGGTGGAGGATTTGCCCGCCCCGTTGCTGCCGATGAGGCAGACGACCTGGCCTGCGCGCACCTCCAGGGATACTCCCTGGAGCGCATGGATGCGCCCGTAATAGAAATGAATATCTCTTAACTCAAGCATAAGAAGCCCCCAGATAGGCTTCCAGCACTTTCGGGTCGCGCCTCACCTCGGCGGGGGTTCCGTCCGCAATCTTCTCCCCGTGGTCCAGAACCACCACGCGGTCCGAGATGCCCATCACCACCTTCATGTCGTGCTCGATCAGCAAAATGGTGACGCCGCGCTCGCGAATCGCCAGAATCAACTCGTTCAGCACGCTCTTCTCTCTCGGGTTCATGCCTGCGGCGGGTTCGTCCAGCAGCAAGAGACTGGGGTCGCTCGCCAGGGCGCGCGCAATCTCGAGCCTTCTCTGATCGCCGTAGGAAAGCGCTTCCGCCATGCCCGAGGCATAGGCGTCGATGCCCGTGAACTCGATCAATTCCATGGCCTCGGCTATCGACTGGCGCTCCTCCGCCACCATCCCGGGCAGCCGGAGAATCGCCCCAAGCGGCCCGGTGCGCATCTTGCAGTGCCGCCCGACCAAGACGTTTTCCAGCACCGTCATCCCGCGGAACAAGCGAATGTTCTGAAACGTGCGCGCGATGCCGCGTCTCGTGACGTCACTGGGTTTAAGGCCCACGATGCTTCGGTCCTCGAACATGACGCTGCCCGCCGTGGGTGCGAACAAGCCGGTCACCACGTTGAAGGCCGTCGTCTTGCCCGCGCCGTTCGGGCCGATGAGGCCCAGCACCTCACCCGTGTGGACTTCCATGTCCAGAGAATCCAGGGCCACCACGCCGCCGAAGCGCCGCGTCAGCCCCTTACATTCCAGAAGACGCGCTCTTTCGCTCATTTTCCCGCACCCGCCTTACCTGGAGATTCACCGAACTCGAGATGATGGCGTTGTCCCTTGGCCTGGAGCAGTCCCTGGGGTCTCAGCACCATCATCAGCACCATGGCGCTACCCAAAAGCATGGGCCGGAAAAGCGTCAATTCCCTCAGCGCCTCGGGCAGCACGGTGAGGATCAGCGCACCGAGCATCACGCCCGGAATACTCGCCATGCCGCCCAGCACCACCATGCACAAGATGATGACGGACTCGAAAAACGTAAAACTCTCCGGCGAGATAAAAGTCTGCTTCGCGGCGAAGACGACGCCCCCGAATCCCGCCCAGGCCGCCCCGAAAGCAAAGGCGGAGAGCTTCGTGTAGACGATGTTGATGCCCATGCACTCGGCCACCGTCTCGTCCTCGCGCATGGCCGCCCAGGCCCGGCCCAGGCGGCTCTTGTCGAGCCGGTTCACGATGAAGATGGTGACGATACATAAAACGACAACGAGGTAGTAGAAGTGCATGGGCTTATACAGGCGCATCTCGCCCAGGTAGGGACGCCCGATGCCCAAGATGCCGTTCGGGCCTTGCGTCACGTTGTCCCAGTTGTTCAGGACCAGGCGGATGATCTCACCGAAGCCGAGCGTGACTATCGCGAGATAATCGCCCCTGAGCCGCAAGACGGGGATTCCCAGAATGATCCCGAACAGTGCGGAGCAGGCCACGCCGACACCCAGGGCCGGCCAGAAGGAAAGCCCGTACCAACTGTTCAAAAGAGCGTAGGAGTACGCCCCCACGGCGTAAAAGGCTACATAGCCCAAATCCAGGAGACCGGCGAAGCCGACCACCACGTTCAGCCCTAAGGCGAGCATGACGTAGATGCCGGTGAGGACGAGCACGTCGGTGGAATAGCGATCGAGCGTCCAGGGCAGCGCGATGATGCAGAGCAGGAACAGACTCCAGTAGCGCTTGTCGTAGGATTTCTCCTCGATGAAACCCCAGGCGGATGCGAGTCTTTCTTTGGTGCGTTCGGCGGGCCTCGCCAGCAAGCCGGAATGTACGCTCGCCCGCGTCAGTTTCACCACCAGGACGACGGCGGCGCATCCCAAGCCTATCCACAGGCTGTTTTTCCAGCCCGCGAGGGGCAGCGCCAAAAAGGCGAACCACAAGCCTATGAGGGGGACTCTCGCGTATGCGCTCATGTTCTGTCCGCCTCGCGCGAACCGCCCAGGATTCCCTCGGGCCGGAAGATGAGAACGACCACCAGCACCATGAACGCGAAGACGTCCTTATAGACTGCGGAGACGTATCCCGCCCAGAAACTCTCCAGAAGCGCCAGCAGAAAGCCGCCCAGGAACGCTCCCGTCACGTTGCCGATGCCCCCCAGAACGGCGGCGGTGAACGCCTTCATCCCCGCCACGAAGCCGATGCTGTGGTTCACGATTCCGTAGTACATCCCCACTATCACGCCGGCCACGGCAGCCAGAACGGAGCCGATGGCGAACGTGGCCGCGATCACCCGGTTCACGTTCACGCCGACGAGCGAGGCCATCGTCCTGTCCTGCGCGGTGGCGCGCATGGCCTTGCCGAGCTTCGTCTTCTTGATGAATAGCTGGAGAGCCGCCATGAGGCTCAGGGTCAGAATGAGGATGAATATCTGCAGGCCGTTCACGTAAGCGCCGAAGAGCTGGAAACTCCCCAGTTCCAGTAAATTGGGAAAGGCCTTGTCGCGCGCCCCCTGGACGACCTGCACGTAGTTCTGCAAAAAGAGGCTCATGCCGATCGCGCTGATGAGCGGGGAGAGCCTCGGCGCATTGCGCAGCGGGCGGTAGGCCACACGCTCGAGAGTGATTCCGTATGCGGCGCAATAGATCATCGGGATGAGGAAGACGAGAACAATGCTCAGCCCCAGGCTCGTCTGCGTGAGGCCCATGCTGCCCAGCACCGCCAGGACGGCGATGCCCACGTACGCGCCTATCATATAGATTTCGCCGTGGGCGAAATTGATGAGCTGCAAAATCCCGTAGACGAGCGTATAGCCCAGGGCGATCAGGGCGTATACGGCGCCCACGACGAGGCCATTCACCAACTGTTGCGCAAACATAGAGAAATCTTCAATTCGTTATGGGACAAAAAAAGAAGGGGAGGCTCTCGCCTCCCCTCTCATGATTCAGCATGGCAACCCTTGCCCTAATTGATCTGTACGAATTTCGCCCCTTTCACCTGCCAGAACACATAGGGGCTCTCCAGGACGTCTCCTTTCTTGTTGAACTGGATTTTGCCCAGCGACGTGTTCCAGGGCTTGCTCCGCAAGTGGGCGGCCATCTTGGCCCCCTTGGTGCTGCCCGTGGCCTGAATAGAGTTCAGGATCAGGTTCGTGGCCACATAACTGTAAATGGTGTAGGCGCCCACTTCCTTGCCGAAGCGTTTGCGGTGATTCTTGATGACGTTCTGGGCCGCCGCGATTTTCGTCTGATCCGGCGTGAACGTAAGGTAGGTGCCCTCGGCGGATTTTCCGGCGATCTTGTAGTATTCATCCACGAAAATGCCGTCGCCGCTCATGAAGAGCGCCTTCATGCCGAGGCGCTCGCGCATCTGTTTTACCAGAAGAATGGCTTCGGGGTGGATGCCGCCGAAATAGACCGCTTCGGGGTTCTTCTGCTTCGCGGCCGTGAGCACCGGCGTGTAGTCCTTGTCTCCCTGCACGACGCCGCTGTAGAAGACGGCCTTGACGCCTCTTTTCTCCAGAAATCGCTTCGTCTCGTCGGCCAGACCCTGGCCATACGTCGTCTTGTCGTGAAGAATGGCGATGCGCTTGAGCTTCAGCGTGTCCACGATGTAGTTCGCCGTCACTTCTCCTTGCTGATCGTCGCGGCCGCAGACGCGGAACACCGTCGAGAAACCCTGCTCGGTGAGTTTGGGGTTGGTGGAGCCTGGAGTGATCTGAACGACGCCCTCCTCCGAGTATACGGTGGATGCAGGAATGGAGACCGAACTGTTGAAATGGCCGACAACGCCAGCGACGCCTGAGTTCACGAACTTATGCGCAATCGACACCCCTTCCTTGGGGTCGTGGCGATCATCGCCCCACAGAATGTCCACTTTCATCTTCTTGCCGCCGACGCTCACGCCGCCCTTGGCGTTCCATTCCTCGACCGCGAGCGTCGCGCCGTTTTTCAGCATTTCGCCGAACGCCGCCTGATCGCCCGTGAGCGGACCGGCCACGCCGATTTTGAGTGTCGCGGCATGCGCAGCCGAGCCCAGAAATACCGCAGTTACGAGAATGGCCAAAACATGAAACAATCTTTTGCGCATGTTAAGTCCTCCTGTCGGTGATTCGAAATTCTCGGGAACCAAGGGAGCGATGTGCACCCCCAGCCAAAAACCATTTCACCCTCGTGATTCGACCCGGTGGCAATCATATTTTTTCAAAGAACACGAGCTTTCATTTTTCATACGATACAATAACGAAAAACGCCTTTCAAGACTTTTTTCTTCAATATCCTTTATTGAACACGGACGGCCCGCTACGCCGTCCTCACACGCTCGATGTATTCCCCCGTGCGCGTGTCGATTTTCAACACATCGCCCTCGTTCAGGAACAAGGGCACGGTGACGGTGGCGCCCGTCTCCAGTTCCGCCTGCTTGGTTGCGCCCGTCGCCGTATCGCCCCGCACGCCGGGCTCGGTCTTTTTGATGGCCAACTTTACGAACGTGGGCATTTCGACGGAAATCGCGTCGCCTTTGTAAAAGAGAATATCGACGATGGTCTCCTCGCGCAAAAGTTTGACGCTGTCGCCGAGCTTCTCCTCCCCCAGCCCGGTCTGATCATAGGTCTGCGTATCCATGAAATGCAGGAGATCGCCGTCGCGGTAGAGATACTGCATTTGTTTTTGTTCGATCCCGGGGTCGTCGACGGACTCGCCCGAGCGAAACGTTTTCTCCAGAACGCGCCCCGTTTTGAGATTCTTGAGCTTCGTGCGCACGAAAGCCCCACCCTTTCCGGGCTTCACATGCTGGAACTCCACGATGATGAAGGGTTCATTGTCCAGTTCAATTTTCAGTCCGTTGCGAAAATCACTTGTCGAGGGCATCGAATCAAAAAACCTCCTGATGATGAAAATAGCTACAAAACAACCAGTTCTTTCGTTATCGAACGAGTGAGTACTTCTTTTCCCCGCTCGGTGACGAGAACCATATCCTCAATTCTCACGCCGCCCCAGCGGGGGAGGTATATGCCGGGCTCCACCGTCACGACCATGCCCGGCTTGAGTTCCTGCTTCACGCCCGGCCCGAGCCGGGGGGCTTCATGGATGTAGAGTCCTACGCCGTGGCCCGTCCCGTGCCCGAAGGCATGGCCATAGCCATGTCCCGTAATAATATCGCGCGCGGCTTTGTCGACATCCCCGCAGCGCACGCCCGGTTTCACGGCCTCGAGGGCCGCGATTTGAGCTTCCAGAACGATGTTGTAAATTTTTTCGCCCTTCGGCGATGGCCTGCCCAGGGAGAACACGCGCGTGGTATCCGCATGGTAGCCCGACACCACGGCCCCGAAATCGATGGTGATGAGGTCGCCCTTTTTCAGTTTTCTCGACGAGGCGACGCCGTGCGGGAGGGCCGAGCGCGGGCCGGAGGCGACGATGGAATCAAAAGCAGGGCCGGAGGCCCCTCGTCTGCGCATTGCGGTTTCGAGGTCCAAGGCGACGTCCGATTCGGCGCGCCCCGGACGAATCAATTCCGCAGTCTCGCCGAGCGCCTCGCCGTTCACCCTGGCGCCCCGCCTTAATTTTTGAATCTCGCCTGAATCCTTGCAAAGCCTCAAACCCTCCACGAGGCCCGAGACGGGCTTTAAGCGCACCCCCTTGGCGAGTTTTCGCATTTGCCTGAAAACCCCGTGGGTAAGGTGCGCCTCCTCGAAGGCGAGCGCTTTCGCCCTGGTTTTTCCGAGTTCCTTTACTATTCCCTCAATCGGGGAGGAATGCTCGGCGCGGCGATAATCGGGGCCCACTTCTTTCGCCGCCTGCGAGCGATACCTGAAATCCGTGATGAAAACGGCGCTTCTCGAAGAAATCAGGCACGCGCCGGCCGAACCTGTGAATCCGGTGAGATAGTGGATGTTCCTCATGTTCGTCACGGCGAAAGCGGAGAGCCCCTCCCCCCGCATCGCTTTTCTCAAGGCGCGCAGACGCTGGTTCATCATGCCTCCGGCGGAAACTTAAGCGCCTTGACGTGGCGATCGATCGCCGCTTGTAAAGCCAGCGCGTAACCTTCCAGGCCATACCCGATGATGCTTCCCGCCGCCACGGGCCCGATCATCGAGCGATGCCTGAAATCCTCGCGCTTCAAGACGTTGGATATATGCACCTCGTAGACGGGCACTTCCAGGCCGCCTACCGCGTCTCTGAGCGCGACGCTGGTATGGGTGTATCCTCCCGGATTGAAGATGCAGGCGGCGCATTCCCCCGACGGCGCCACATCCGCCCGAGGTGGTTTGGCGCCCCCCGCGCGCTGGAGCGCGTCGATGAGTTCTCCCTCTACGTTGGATTGAAGGCACTCCAGAGCCACCCCTTCATCCCCCGCCATCCGGGTGAGGGCCGCCTCGAGTTCGGCCAGCGTGGTCTTGCCGTACACTTCGGGCTCGCGCTTGCCCAGCAGATTGAGATTCGGACCATTCAGAAGCAGTATTCTCATAGGTTTACCCAAAGAGGATGTTTCGCATCATACGGGCGCGGAATCAGGTGGAGAATGGTAGAAAAGACGGGCGATGGCGTCAACGAACAAAAGCCGCCAATCCCATTACGAACCAGCGAGCGCGCCTCGCCACAAGCGGGGTGAGACCTCAACGCCCGGTTCCACCTTCCCGATTTTTCGCATCAAGACGAACTGCGGGCTCCCCTGGCGCGTTTTTTTGTCACTGGCGAGCAGTTTTTTCAAAACCGTGAGTTTCGGCGGCTCCTTCATGTTCGTGGGCAGTCCGAAACGCTCCAGCAAAGCGGTCAACCTCTCCACGTCTTTGAGCGCACAGCACCCCATTTCGCAGGAGATCCGGCCCGCCGCAGACATGCCGATGGCGATGGCTTCCCCGTGGAGCAGTTCGGATGAATAGCCCGCCAATGCCTCTACCGCGTGTCCGAGCGTGTGTCCATAGTTCAGTATTTGCCTCAGGCCCGCTTCGTGTTCATCCTGCTCGACGACTTTCGCCTTGATCCGGCAATTCGAGGCGACGATGGCCTCCATCGCGCCGTTGCCGCGATGGAGAATTTCCTCCTCGTTTTTCTCCAAAAAGGCGAAAAGGCGGCTATCGGCAATGGCCGCGTGTTTCACCACCTCGGCCAGCCCCGCCTTGAATTCACGCTCGGGCAAAGTTCCGAGGGACGACGTATCGCTCACGACCGCCGTCGGCTGGTGAAACGCGCCCACGAGGTTTTTCCCGAGTTTGTGGTCGATCGCCGTCTTGCCGCCCACGGCGCTGTCCACCTGGGCCAAAAGCGTCGTCGGCGCCTGAATATAGGGGATCCCCCGCAAAAAGACGGCCGCTGCGAATCCGGTGATATCGCCTACGACGCCGCCGCCCAGAGCGATGGCGCCACAGCCTCTGTCCAGCTTCAAGGACGCCATCTTGTCCAGAATTCTCGATAGCCGGCGCAGCGATTTGCTCGCCTCCCCCGCCGGAATCCTGAGCAAAGACGCCTCGACGCCCGCGCCCGCGAGCAAACCCAAAGTTTTCTCGCCATACAGCGGCGCCACGTTGTTGTCCGTGACGACGAGCGCTCGTTTGCCACTGAAATGGCGGAGGGAGATTTTCCCGATATCTTCGAGCGCGTTCGCGCCGATTCGAATCGTATAGGAGCGCTCTCCCAAACGAACCCGTATGTTCTTCATGCAGACTCCACCGCGCGATAGGCCAGACCCGCGCCGATGGCGGCAATGGGAGACAGGGACTCTACGAAACGCGGAGCGAAGCGCTCGTCGGGCACCTCGACATGACGAAAGGGCTTGAGAATTTTCACGGGCACATCGAGCGCCGTGGCCAAACGCGCCGGCAGGCCCGCCAAAAAAGCGCCGCCCCCGGACAGGACCACCCGGTCCACATGTGGAGCAGGCGATATCCGCCAAATCAACCGAAGCGTTCGCCCCAGTTCAAAAGCCAGTTTGTCCACTTCCGCGTGGATGGTTTCGGCCACGGCGTTCGGATCGGGAGAAGACGCCTTCCCCAGCTTGACGGCCTCCGCTTCTTTCAGCGGAATCGACAAACGATTCGCCAGTGCTCTCGTCACCCTCGCCCCGCCGAATAAAATGGTGCGCGTAATCAAAATATGTTCATCGCGCAGAACGGTCACCAGAGTCTCGGACGCGCCGACATCCACCAAAGCGACCGTTTCTCCTGTTTCGCGCATTCCCGAGAGCTCGAAAGCGCTTTCCAGCGCCAGTAAGTTCACATCCACTATCACCGGCTCATAATTGATGCTCTTCAAGAAATTGAGCAACTCCTCGAGCGGTTTCCGCCTCACGGCGATCATCAGATACTCATCCACGCGCATCCCATGTTTTTCGAATTCGCCGATTCGCAGATGGTACAAGCGCACCTCGTCCAGGGGGACAGGCAGCACCTGCATCGCCTCAGCCTCCAGGGCGTCGATGACGGGAAAATCCTCTTCCGCGTGCAGCAGCACCGTCCTCAGCATGGCCGCCTTGCCCGACAGCGCCACGATCACCTTTTTTACTTCTCCCTCCCCGGCGGGGAGCAATATTTCCAGAGCTCGCTTGACCTCCTCGGGGTCGCGCACGAAGCCGCCCTGTACGGCGCCCGGAGCCAGGGAAACCGCACCCAGGCGAGAGAGGAAAAGTCGCTCGTCTCTCTTTTCGAGTTTCACCAGCTTAACGGCGGAACTCCCGATATCAATGGCCACAGGATACGTCGAATCACCAGACACGATAGTTCTCTATACGGAGCAGAATGTCAGAACAGCCGAATCGGCGCCAAGGTAAACGTACAAATCAGGATCATCATACACCCAAATCCCCAAAAACGCCTCTTTCGCGTCAAGGGCTCCCACTCATCCATCAACGGTGGATGACGCCGGCCCAACAGAAGCACTATCGCGCTCCAGAAAATCCAGCCGGGCCACCAGTATCCCATCACCAGCAAAACGAGGCCAACAGCGACCGATACCTTCCCGTGCCATCTGCCGAGAAGCGTGTAGGTAATGTGTCCCCCGTCGAGTTGTCCGGCAGGAATCAGATTCAAGGACGTCACCAACAATCCACACCAGCCCGCAAAGGCCACCGGGTGGAGAAGAATATCCTGACCCTCGGGAATGGGGCCATACACGAGCCACGCGATGCCGTCGAACAAAAGAGGGGAACCCAACCCGATTCCGCCCGAAACCCCCTCGGGCGTGAGCCTGGACATCATCAACCCGATGAACACGGCCGGAACCGCGGCGGCCAGACCAGCCAGCGGCCCCGCTACGGCCACATCCATCAGCGCGTTTCGGTTCAGAATTCTTCCGCGTATCCGGATGACCGCCCCGAACGTGCCCAAAAAAGAGGGGGCCGGCAAAAAATAGGGCAAAGATGCGTCCACCCCCCACTTTCGGCTCGCGAGGTAATGGCCCATCTCATGCGCGCCGAGAATCACCAGCAGCGTCAACGAATAGGGGAGTCCAACCAGCAGGAGAGATGGCCGGCGCCAGACGGCATCCGGTGTAATGCCGCGCTGGAGCGCGCCCGCAAGCAAGGTGGAAAGCAAAGTCAGCGCAAACATCAACCCGGGAAGCCCCAACGCTCTCCAGGAGGCGCCGCGTGCGCTTTTCCCGTTCTCGAAACGGCCAGTGGCGGGTCCCTCTTCGTGCGCCGGGGGCGAGAACGGGTCTCCCCGGGACCCGGGAGCGTCCACCCGCTCATCCAATCCTTTTGCTTCACCCTGGGCGGCATGAAGGGGACGACCGCCCAGTCCGAGGTTTCCTGCTTGCTCGTTCAATCGCCGCGTCTCCGGGGGGTGAGGAGGAAAATCGCGCTTCTTCGAAAATTCTAACCCAACCCGCATGATTCATACACCTTGACACCTCACCTCTCAATTCCTACCCTCGCGTTTGGCGCAATCCTCCTACGGGAAAAAAAGATGCCAAAAGCCATCATGAAATTCATCATCGTCGCCTCTCTCGCCGCGCTGCTCGTTTCGGGATGCGGAGTAGGCCCGGGTTCCGACACCTCTCCCACCGTTAAACAAGCCGCTCCCCTTCCCGTCCAAGAGCCGACGCCCGTTCCCGAACCCGCGCCGACGCCAAGACAAAGCGGTCAAAAAGCGCTCGCCTTAAGTTCTGGAAAATGGTCGGCGCCCGCCCCACCGCCCCCGGCGAAGTCGCTGGCATCATTGAAGGCGAAGTCGAAAAAAAATCCGAATGCTCCCGACGCCGACCAGACGCTGCTCGATATCGCAAAACACCAACTCGGGCGCGGAAACCTGACGGAGGCAGTGAGGAGCCTGAAACGATTTCAGGAGAAATTCCCTCTCTCGCCCCTGTATCCCGAGGGCGCGTTTTATCTCGGCCTAGCGCTTCAGGCCTCGGGCCGGCACGAGGAGGCGTGGATTTCTCTCAGAAGCAGCTTGAGCGGGGAGACCAGCCCCGAAAGACGCGCTCTGCTCGAAGCCTCCCTGGGAGAGGTGTATGAAGCGCGAGGCGATGCTCTTTCCGCCCTGCTCTCCTATGCGCGCGCCATGGGGAGCGACCCGGAAGTTTTCCGCAAAGACACCCTCATCGGACGCATCGGGGCGCTGGCGAAAAAAATAGCGCCGCATCAGCTTCGCTCAGCGGTCGAGCGTTTTGCGCAATCACCCGCAGGCCCCTATATGCAAGCGGCCCTGGCGGATCGGGAAGAGAAGGAGAAGCGCTCCGAGCCCCCGCGCGTCCCTGATTCCGGGCAAGTGGAAACGGACACGCCCCAAAACGTGGAGCGCGCACCAGACGCGGAGTTGGCCGTGAATTCCGGGCGCGTGGGCATCATGCTACCGCTCTCGGGTCCCGCAGCAGCAGCAGGGGAGCGCGTCTACCAGGGGGTCCAACTGGCGCTTCGGCACAGTCTGGCGAAATATCCAGGCCTCAGGATTCAACTCTCCGTCCGCGACACGAAGAGCATGGCCCAATCCGCAGGCCAGGCGGCGGAGGTTGCGGCCGAATTGATCGAGAAAGAAAAGGCGCTCGCCCTCATTGGCCCGCTTCTCACCAGAGCGGCGGAATCTTCCGCCGAAGTCGCGAACCGCCTCCAGGTTCCCATGCTCACTCCGTTTTCGGTCCGAATGGAAATGAACCGGGACTTCGCCTGGGTTTTCCGGAACTCGCTCACGAACCGCCTACAGGCGCAGGGCGTGGCCACCTACGCCATCGAGCATCTCGGCATAAGGCGCTTCGCCGTCTTACACCCCGAGAACCGGGACGGAAACGAACTGACCGACGCCTTCACCCAGGCGGTAGCGAACTTAGGAGGCGAGGTCGTCAAGATCGTTTCTTTTCCGGAAAACGCCACCGACTTCGGAGCGCAAATGCGCAAACTCGGCGGCATGGACGACAGACAACTCAGGAGAACGAAACTCTCGCTGGGGCTCGGCAAATCGGACCCGTATCAGATTCGACTGAATTTCGACGCGCTTTTCGTTCCCGTCCATCACGACAAGGCGGTTCTCATCGCGCCGCAGGTGCCTTTCTACAACATACGCGAAATCAGGCTCCTGGGAGGCAACGGGTGGAACAACCGCCAGTTGATTACACGCGGGGAACGCTATGTCGAGGGTGCGGTCTTCGTCGATGGTTTTTTTGCCGATTCGGCAGAGCCCAAGGTCGCGCGCTTCGTCCATGCATTCAGGAACATTTTTGGCCGAACGCCCGATATTTTCTCCGCCCTGGGCTACGATGCGGCGCAAATCATATTCGCGGCGGTAGCCTCTGGTGCGAAAACAAGAGCGGGAGTCCGGCAATACCTCGCCGCTCTCAAGGGTTTCGACGGCGTCATGGGACTGACGGACATGGGGGCGGACAACGACGCGCAGCGCCAGTTGTTCGTGCTCTCGGTTAGCAGGAAAAAGATTCATCACCTGCAGATGGTCACGCCGCACAGGAGGTTTGCGCACGGGGCGGCCAGGCCGGCCTGGGGCGATAACGCATCACTCCCCCCGGCCCTGAAGCCGGCTCCTTGAAACGAGCGCCCCCCGCCGCTCAACCCCTCAAATCTGAATCGCCCCGCATGAGATGGTGTAGGCCTGTCCGGTGATGCCGCCCGCCTCCTCGCTCGCGAGATAAAGGGCCATCGCGGCGATTTCCTCGGGCGCGAGAAAACGCCCCATCGGGATATCCTCCCGAAAACGACTTATCGTCGTCTCCTCGCTGTCGCCACCACCCGCATAGCGGGCGAAATCCTTTCCGCTTGCGGCGATCAGCTTCGTATCCACGAAGCCCGGGCAAATCGCGTTCACGGTCACGCCCGCTCCCGCCGCCTCGAGCGCCACCGAGCGAACCAGGCCCAGAACGCCGTGTTTCGCCGCATGGTAGGCGCTTCGGTTCGCCCCGCCGATTTTGCCCGACACCGAACTTATCGCGATGAGACGGCCCCACCCGCGTCCGCTCATCCCCCCAATCGCCGCGCGAAAGGCGTAGAACACGCCGTTTAAGTTCACGCGCATGACTTCCTCCCAAACCGCGTTGGTGGTCTCGCCCAGCGGCGCATGGATGAGCGCGCCCGCGTTGGCGACCAGAATATCGACCCCGTCCAACGCACGGGCCGCACGCTTAAGCGCGTCTTCCACATTTTGGGAGTCGCCCACGTCACAGGTAATCGCCAAAGAGCGCCTGCCTTTGCTTTTTATCTCCTCGGCCACCGCGTCGATTTCCGCGCGGGTTCTCGCCACGACGGCCACGTCCGCGCCCGCATCGGCGAACCTAAGCGCGATGGCGCGGCCGATGCCCCGCCCCCCACCGGTGATGAACGCCTTTTTCCCCTCAAGCCGCATGGATGTTTTCTCCATCTTCCATCAGCCGGTAATGTGCGGCGAGGCCATCGAAGAAGCTCTCCAACTGGTGGATAACGCCGTCCATATCGCTCATGCGATTCACTTTCTCCCGCATCGCCGAACCCCCGCGAAGCCCCTTCGTGTAGGCAGGCAGATGTTTTCGGCAGTGGAACACGGCGAGCCGCTCGCCCAGTACCTCCCGGAGGAGGCGGAAGTGGCGCACCGCCATTTTCTTCTTCTCCATCAAGCCCGGCGGAGCGGGCAATTCTCCGGTTTTCAGCCAACTTAGGAGCCGCGAGAAAATCCAGGGATTCCCGATGGCGCCGCGCCCGATCATCAGAGCGTCCACGCCCGTGTGGCGAATCATCGCGATGGCGTCCTGGGGGCTCAAGATGCTGCCGTTTCCGAAAACGGGAACCCGCACGGCGCGCTTCACCCGCGCGATTGCTTCCAAATCCACCGCGCCGCTGAACATGGCTTGGCGGGTTCTCCCGTGCACGGTGATGGCCCGGGCCCCTGCGTCCTCCACCGCCTTGGCGAAAGCCTCCGCCGAGCTTTTCTCGATGGTGTCCCAGCCGGTGCGCATCTTCACCGTCACGGGTATGCGCACCGCGCGCACCATGGCCGAAACAATCTTGTGCGCCTGTTCGGGGTATTTGAGAAGAGAGGAACCCGCCTGGTTTTTCGTTATCTTCCTGACGGGGCACCCACAGTTGAGATCGACGATGTCCGCCCCCGCCTCTTCCACCAGGGCCGCCGCCTCGCCCATCTGGGCCGGGTCCGCGCCGAACAACTGGACGGAAACCGGCTTCTCGCCCGCCTCGTTGCGCATCAGTTCGTATGTCTTCTTGTGACGCCGCACAAGGGCCTGGCTGCTCACCATCTCGGTGGCCACGAGACCTGCGCCATGCGCCTTCACCAGCGAGCGGAAGGGCAGATTCGTATAGCCCGCCATGGGCGCCATGAGGAGACGGCTCCCGACCCTCACCCCGCCGACCTCGAGGGGGCGATCGAAACCCTCCGGAGGCGGCGGAACTACATCCAGAGACGCCTCGCATACGTTCGGACCTGCTTCTTCGGGGCGCATCAGTTGTTCCCCTTCAAACCGCTGTTCATTCTAAGCCTCTTCCAGTTCCCAGGAGGGGTCTGCATCCATATCCGCAAAATTCATGAAATGCTCACACCCGCGCGCTCTCAGCTTGAAACCACCGGCGCAGGCGATCATCGCGGCGTTGTCCGTGCAGAATTTACGCGCCGGGAAATGGAGCGACCAGCCTTCTTTTTTCGCCCTTTCTCCCAATTGCGCGCGCAAATACGAATTCGCGGCCACGCCCCCGCTCACGGAGACGGCGGATAGTTTTTCCTTTCGGAGCACCCCGCTCACCTTCTGCACCAGAACCGCCACCGCCGCTTCCTGAAACCCCGCGGCCACCGCGCACGCCACCTCTTCTGGAACTTCCTGGGGACGCGCCCAAGGGGGGAGGTCGCGATCGCTCAGATAAAGACCTCTTTTTTTCTGATAGTTTAACACAGCCGTTTTCAACCCACTAAAGCTGAAAGCATAAGGTCTGTCTTCAAGAAATGGCCTGGGGAATTCGACCGCCTTTGAGTCGCTCCCGTTCCCCTCCATAAATCGCGCATGCAGCCGATCGACGATGGGGCCGCCCGGATAGCCCAACCCCATGATGGCCGCCACCTTGTCATACGCCTCGCCCAGGGCGTCGTCCAGCGTGCCTCCCAAATGCGTCACCTCGCCGTGCCCTTCCACGCGATAGAAATCCGTATGTCCGCCCGAGACCACGAACCCCAGGTGGGGAAACGGGGGCGGAGCGTCGCTCTCGTTTCCCGTAGGCAGAAAAAGAGAGTGAATGTGTCCGTCGAGATGATGCACGCCGATGAGCGGAACACCCAGGCTCCATGCCAATCCCTTCGCGGCGGACAAGCCCACGAGCAGGGCCACCACCAGGCCCGGGCCGCGCGTGACCGCCACGGCTTCTATCTGCTTCGTGGAAACGGATGCTTCCGCCAGAGCCGCCTCCAGGACGGGCGAGATCATCTCCACGTGCTGGCGCGCCGCGAGCTCTGGAACCACGCCGCCGAAGCGCGCATGGATATCATGCTGTGAGGCCACGACGTTGGATAAGACTTCAGGCGCAGAATCTTCTGAAAACTCCAGCACGGACGCCGCCGTCTCATCGCAACTCGTCTCAACACCCAGAATATACACTTTCATACTCCCCGCTTTGCGCAAACCTCATCAAGCCCTGCTTCAAGGGGATACGGGAATTCTCGCGGCGAATCAACGCCCATCCGGGCGCGAAGGCCCGATCTTCCGGCCCATCATCGGCCAAAACGAAGGTTTGGGAAAGATGGCGGGGAGAATTTCAGGGAATCTCCACACGAAGCCGATAGCACCCAGTGGCAGACACGTATGTTCAACCTGCGAACCCTAGTAACGTCATTCCGGCGCATGCCGGAATCCAGGACCGACGGAAATACCGACATCGCAAGACAATCATGAAAAACGATAAAGCGAAAAGACAAAGGCAAAGTCACTGGATTCCGGCATACGCCGGAATGACGGTGGTATATCGCGATCTATGAGGAGAGATTGCCGACGCTCTTCGAAATCACTCCCCCCTTGAGGGTCAATTTCGACTGAACAAGGAGGAATTGTCGAAGAAGCCGAGCCCTTTGGACGAAGGCTGATGCGGTGGGGGGCATGATTCTAAATTAAAAGCTCCCCCCACCAGTTCGCTTGCGGGCTTACGCCCTTACCTCACCGACTCCCCCTCAAGGGGGGAGTAGTTGTTGGCCCCGCTTTCGATGTCCCCTCCGTCGTTCTTCTTCTTAAATAACGCCAGGCAACGTGTAAAAAGCGGCTTGCCCACTCTCAGAGCGATGAGGCGGAAGAACAAATCACGAATATTCCCGGCAAAGGTGATAATCCTTGCGATGACTTCGGTCGCCCTGTTGACGGGAGAGGGAGAATGAGAATTTTGGGAACTCCTGATTTTCTCGGCAAGCTCGGCAACAGACATCTCTGTGAAGAGCAAGTCCTCGTTCGAGAGCATGAGTTTAGCGCGTCCTTCTACTCCGCCTTCTCCGATTACTCTCACAATATGGGAAACCTGCAACATCATGCATCCCCCTCCCGGCATAGTGGCGGGCAACCACCCTGGGGAAGCAATTTTGTTCAGTTCTTTAGAATCCGTTTCAGCCATTTCGTCCCAATATGTTTGTTTCATGATGCTTCTCCCCTTGATCCGACGAATGCTGGGAATCGAAACATGCCCTCACAAAGGCCTCAAGGCCTCCTGTCAGCATGTTCTACCAATTCACCATATCTGGATGATACGAAGGGCGGATGCATGAAAAACAGGCAGACACAGGGTTGGCAAACATATATGTCCGCCCCTACAGTACAAAATGCGGGAGGTTATATACCCACTCCCCGCGCTTGTTTCTCCCGGGGCTAGGCGCCCATCTTTTTCTTGAAAAACGAATCTTTGAGGTATTCCACGGCGCGCTCGAGCTGGGTGTCTTTCCTCTCCTCGGCGGGGCTCTGCGCCGGATCGGCGGGAGCGTCGCTTGCGCCCTCTTCTTTTTGTGTTCCTTTTTTCTCGGAAACACTGGGCAGGTGACCGGGAAGGTCCTTTTCGCGCACCACTCGCCGGCCGTCGGGGTTTGTCTTTATTTCGCTGATGATGTCGGGCTCGATTCCCTCGCCCTGAATGAGCTTTCCCTTCGGGGTGAAATAGAGCGCCGTGGTCAACCGCAGCCCGGAGCCATCCGAGAGCGGAATCACGGTCTGCACCGAGCCTTTGCCGAACGTCTTGACGCCGATGAGCTTGGCTCTCTTCAAATCCTGGAGCGCGCCCGCCACGATTTCAGACGCGCTGGCGCTCCCTGCGTTCACGAGGATCGCCATGGGAATCTCGCCGCCTAACGTCCGGGAGGTGGAGGTAAAGCGATGCTCCTGGCCCGATATGCGGCCCTTGGTGTAGACGATCAGGCTGCCCGCTTTCAGGAATATGTCGGATACCGAAACCGCCTGGGAGAGAAGACCGCCCGGATTGTTCCTCAAATCCAGCACGAGGGCCTTGGCCCCCTCCCCTTGAAGCGAGGACAAGGCGTCCTTCACCTCTTTGCCAGTCTCGCTCTGGAAGGTGTTAATCCTGATGTATGCGATTTCATCCGGCAGCATCCGGCTTTTCACGCTCTTGATGCGAATGATCCGGCGCGTAATAGTGATGTCGATCGGCTTCTTCTCCCCTTTTCGCACCACCGTGATCTTCACTTTGCTGCCGGGCTTGCCCCGAAGCTTCTTGACGATCTCCTGGAGCATGACGCCCTTCGTCGGTTCCTTCTCGATGCGAAC
Organism: bacterium; assembly: GCA_965218735.1. Taxonomy (GTDB): domain Bacteria; phylum UBA8248; class UBA8248; order UBA8248; family UBA8248; genus Bin107. The sequence goes on from CBDCMA010000008.1 coordinate 905,722, forward strand.
GATTTGGTCGCCCGCCTGTACGCCCGCTTCGTAGGCCGGGGTATCCTCGATGGGCGTCACCACGGTGAGCACGCCGTTTCGAATCGAAATCTCTACGCCCAGACCACCAAAACGACCCGTGGTTTCCACCTGCATTTCCTTGAAATATTCCGGATTCAGATAGCTCGTATGGGGGTCCAGCGTGCGGAGCATTCCCTGGATGGCGCCGCGAATCAATTTCTTGGCGTCCACCTTGTTGACGTAATTCTCCTCCACCAGGCTCAAGACCTCGCTGAAAGCCCTGAGCTCCGAATACGCGCTCGTTTCGCTCGCAGCCAGATTCGCAATGGGACTCATGGCGAACCCCGCAACGAGCAAGACCAAAACACCCACCCAAATCAGCCACCCGGACAAACGATATTTTCTCAACATATCTCCATCCTCGTAAGTGCAGCCCCAAAAGGTAATTTTACTGCACTGTTGCAGAGAAAGCCACACCGCGCGTGACTCGGATTCCCGCAGCCGGGAAATCCGGGGACACGCGCGCACCGGGGGTAATTCTTTTCCGAAAAAAAGAGAAAAAAGGTAAAAAATACTGAAAATATCTGAAAATAAGTGAAAATTTAACCTATTGATATTATTGTTGTTATATGGTATTTTCCCTTTTAGAGAGGGATAGGGGGGATGTCCCGCGCGGCATCCGGGAGATGCAACTACGAGCCGAGGATGCCTTTCGTCTGCTCCACGATATTCTCGGAAGTGAGGCCGAAGTGCGCGTATATTTCTTTATAAGGGGCACTGGCGCCGAAATGATCCAGCCCGATGATGACGCCATAATCTCCCACCCACTCACGCCAACCCATGGTGGCGCCCGCCTCGATCGCCACCCTCGCCTTCACCTGCGCCAGAAGGACGGAATCCCGATAGGAGCGAGGCTGTTCCCTGAAAAGCTCCCAACTCGGCATACTCACGACCCGGGCGTCGATTCCATCCGCCGCCAATGTGTTTTTTGCTTCCATGGCAAGCTCCACCTCAGAGCCCGTGGCGATCAGTATGGCTTGAGGGGAATTCCCTCTCTCCGGCGAGATGACATAGGCCCCCCGCGCCAGCGCATCCGCTTCGTTATCCTTGGAACGCTCCACGACGGGCAAACCCTGGCGGGTCAACACGAGCATGGTCGGACCTTCTGAGCGCTCAATCGCCACTCGCCAAGCCGCAGCGGTTTCGTTCGCATCGCATGGGCGAATGATGGTGAGACCCGGCATGGCGCGCAACGATGCGAGGTGCTCAATGGGTTGGTGCGTAGGGCCATCTTCGCCCAAGCCGATGGAGTCGTGCGTCATCAGGTAGATGACGGGCAATTCCATCAGCGCCGCGAGGCGTATCGCCGGCCGGGCATAATCGGTAAACGTGAAAAAAGTGGCCGCATACGGACGAACGCCCCCATGCAAGGCCATCCCCGAGCAAGCGGCCCCCATTGCGTGTTCCCTGATTCCCCAATGAATGTTGCGGTTGGCGTAATCTCCCCTGGCGAAATTCCCCGATTCTTTGAGCAAAGAGTTATTTGAAGCCGCCAAGTCCGCGCTCCCGCCCATGAGCCAGGGTATGGCGGATGCAATTTCATTCAGCACCTTGCCGGACGCAGCGCGCGTGGCGAGCGCCCCGCCGTCGGCGTCAAACCGGGGGATTCCGCTTTCCCAGCCGGCAGGCGGCTTACCTTCAAGCGCTTCCTGAAATTTCGCGGCCAACTCCGGATTCTCTGATTGATATTTCGCAAACCGACGATTCCAATCCTCCTCAAGCGCAACACCGCGAGAAACCACCTCTCCCATGTGGGCAGACACCTTATCCGGCACCAGAAATGTTTCGCCCTCGGGCCAACCATAGTTCCTTTTCGTGGCTTCGATTTCTTCATCCCCCAAGGGGGCGCCATGCGCGCGCGCAGTATCCTGATATCGAGGCGAACCATATCCAATGTGCGAGCGAACGACGAGCAAAGATGGTCGTTCGCTCTCCGCCTTCGCCAGATTAAGCGCACCTGAAATACTGGATAAGTCCTCCGCGCTATCACCGAGATCCTGCACATGCCAGTTGTAACCCTGAAAACGCTTCACCACATCATCGGAATAACTCAACGACGTTTCGCCATCGATGGTAATGCGGTTGTCATCATAGACACATATCAATTTGCCTAGACCCAGATGCCCTGCCAGGGATGCCGCTTCATGGGAAGCTCCCTCCATGATATCGCCATCGCTCATGAACACGTAGGTATGGTGGTCTACGATCATGTGGTCTTGCCGATTGAAAACGCTCGCCAGATGCGCCTCAGCCATCGCCATGCCCACCGCATTCATGAATCCTTGGCCAAGCGGACCCGTGGTGGTCTCGACTCCTGGCGTAAGGCCATATTCGGGATGCCCCGGGGTTTTACTCCCCCATTGACGAAAGCGGACGATCTCATCGAGCGACAGTTCATAGCCGCTCAGATGGAGTACCGCGTAAAGAAGCATAGAAGCATGGCCACACGAGAGCACGAAACGGTCTCGGTCAAACCAGTTCGGATTTCGGGGATTACAGCGCAGATGGTTCATCCACAACTCATACGCCAGTGGCGCCAAGGCCATTGGAGTGCCGGGATGGCCACTGTTCGCCTTTTGCACTGCATCCATCGAAAGTGTGCGTATGGTGTGAATGGATAGTTCGACTATGCTCATGTTGGAAAATTGCTTTTCCTCTCTCGATAATTGCGTCATGCCAAATACACTCACTTACTGGGTGGATAAACTAAAAGCCGGACGCCAGACATCATCCAGCCCTCACATACCGAATTTCAAATAATCCATTCAACATGCATGAATGTGGGCTATACGTTCGTTTTGCGCCGCGCCAACGTTTCGATCCAACCTTCCAGAGTATCCACGACTCTCTGGTCGGCAAGAGCCAGCACCGGGGTCGACTCGTCTTTACCTTCCTCCACGTCGCCACGCAATAGCAAAGCGGCTGATTCCTGCGCTTTTTGCTCAAGCAATGAAATCTGTTCCAAGAGCGAAAAAGACTCTTGCCCCAAGGTTCGCGCCTTTTGGCACATATCCAGCGCCTCGGCATTGTTTCCTTCTTGGATGTAGAGTTCGATCATCCTTATAAGAATGCAATCGACGACCTTTTCATCAAGAAGATCTTCCTCTCCAAAACTGACACTGATCTCACTCCCTTTCTGCTCGACCTCAGGCACTTTATCAGCATGACTTGAGCCATCATCCAGGAGCCCTTCGGCCTCGGACGTCTCTGGTTCCTCATCCCTCAACGATGCATCCGTTTCCTTTCGAGGTGGGTGAACCAAGTCGGCGTTTGGTGTTTCCGTGCCGCCTTCGGGCTTTGACTCATCAGTGCCCTTTTCATCTGGTTCCATATTTTCGGGCACGATATGATTCACTTTTATCTCAGCGGGCGTTTCTCCCACCCCTTTTACTTCTCCTGCTATCAAATCGAGATTCTCTTCCATCTCGGGGTACCCCGTACGCGCAACAACATCCGCTCCCTGCACCATTTGTTCCTGGATAGCGGCCAATCTAGCTTTCCATTCCGTGTTTGCGGGATCAGACTCCACAAGCCGGACGTAGATGTCTCGCGCCTTATCAAGGTGGCCCTGGGTCATATAAAGCTCGGCAAGAGAGGGAGTGGCCACAACACCCACTTCACCTTCAGAAACAACAACTGAAGCACTATCAGCATCTGGATCGGACATTATGCTTTGGGCCGTCACTTCATCAGCCTCGAACATATTGGCTATCCGTAGCGCGTCCTGCATGGCTTCCTCATCTCCCTTTTTCCGATAACAATCAGCCAACAGACGCTGCCCCACAATGTTCCAGGGAGTGATTTCCAGCGCTTTTTCGAGAAAGCGGGCTGCTTGTTCATGTTCATCTTTCGAGAGGAGTATTTCTCCAAGAAGAACACTTGCGGCTGCGTAGTTAGGATAGGTGGCGAGTCCATTTTTCAGGAGATTTTCCGCACGGTCTATTTCGCCTCTCTCCCATAAAAGGGATGCCAAAGGGAAAAAAGCAGCCGAAGAAGGGTATTGTTCCAAACGTCCTTCCAAGGCTTTAATTCGGACTTCTGGGTTGTTTAGACGGCGTATCATCGACCTATAATTCTCGGTAGGCAAAAAAGGGCGCATATACCTGTAAAAACAAATGCTAACAAAGGGTCCCCGGCCTGACAAGGGCTCTACCATCCAAGCTCTTGTCTAGGAGTGAATCATGGGTTCTCGTTTATGATTCTGAATCAATGACGGCTATGGCGTTCACTTCGATGAGACATCGAGGATTTGTTGCCAGTTGAACCACTTGCACGGTAGTAGTGGTCGGTTTGTTCTCTCCAAAATACTCCGCCCACACCCGATTCAGAGAATCCTGATCCGCCAGATCTGTTACAAATCTATTGGCCGTAACGATATCTCCGAAATCACCACCAACTGCATCAAGACCTCTCTTCAAGTTCTCCAACGCCGCTCGTGACTGCCCCTCCATATCTCGGGGCATGGCATTGAATTCCTCCGGTCGATGCGGGTGATGATGATATACGGGCGCTGCGGTTACTCCAGCCAGAAATACAAGACTGCCCCCCGTAACCTTGATTACCGGAGCATAAGGCATCCAGACGTCAAGGGCGTCAGGCCAATGCAAATGTTCAATTTTTTTGCCCATTTTGATTTCCTTCCGATGTTTTCAACAACCCACATTTTGGATATTTCCATCCAGCCATGAAGGCGCTCTATCACTTTTCAAGCAACTCAGATAAAATATGAAAACAAGAAAATCTCTGATCCTCATTTTTGCGCTTCTGGGCTTATACCATATCATCACCGTACAGGGTGGTATCCACCTATCCCTCCCAGATATAACTTTCCAAAACGCTCATATTTCAATATCGAGACGAGAAACGGCACGCTTTCTAAATATGTTTATCACCGCTAAAATCTATTCGATAATTTTCGAAATTTTTCTCTCCCGCATACAAAGGATACCTTATGTCTCTAAAACCGTTGCTGGATAAGCGCGTCATCATCACAGGGGCATCAACAGGCATAGGAGCTGCTATCGCTCACGAATACGCTAAGGCAGGCGCTCACATATGGGGCACGGGCGGCAGCGACCCACAAGGGCTACAAAACATGCTCGATGCATGCAAGAGCCTTGGCGTACGCGTAAATGGAAAATGTTATGACCTATCGGAAGCCCGGCGCACCGTTCATCTGATTCGGGATGGAGTCGAATTTCTGAACGGGCTTGATATTTTGGTCATCTGCGCAGGCACACGCGCTTTCAAGCCCATTATTGAAATCACGGATGATGAAATTGACTTATTATTCGAAGTAAATGCGAAAGTCGCCTACATTGCATCTCGTGAAGCGGCAAAGGTGATGACTCCTCAAAAAAGTAGCTCCATCCTTATGATTGGCTCATCCGCTGGCCATCGGGGCAGAGCCGATACCAGCCTTTATTCGGTGACTAAATCCGTACTCCACCATCTCACAAAATGCTTGGCGTTAGAGTTGGGCCCTCAGGGGATCCGCGTAAATTGCCTGGCACCCGGCCTAGTCGCAAGCCCGCGCGTAAAAACCAGACTCGATGCGAAACCTGAATATCTTCAATCAAGACTAGAGGGCATCCCTCTCAACCAACTCGGCACGGTCGGGAATATGGCGGCCACTGCTCTATTTATGGTTTCTCCCGAAAACGAATTCATGAATGGCTCGATTGTGCTTTCAGATGGTGGTGTCACAGCAGGGTGAAAACCATGTGCACTATGAACATGATACAAATTTCAAGGAAAAAATATCTTTTTCTTTTAGCTTTGGTCTGCATCTTCACCTTCTCTCCACATGAAAATATAGCTGAAGGCGAAAAAACTCTCGCCACCCACCAAACACTCACCGCCTTCGTATCAAGCAGAACGAAGTGGCTGTTGACAGCACCCACCGAAAAAGGACCGAACAAGAGAAAAACTACTCTCCTCGCCTTTACGATGGACGGTGATTTCCATCCCATAACCTTCAAGAAAACAAGCGGGATTTTTCATGTACATGTACAAGATCACCCCACCCCCTCTGATCTATCCGCCAATGTTCCACCTACTCAACTGCCGGATGGAAGCTTCGTCGGTGCAGGGGAAAGCGGAATGTTCATCAATGTCGACACCATCGAGCGGCGTTGGCTGTTCGTCTGGCCTAGCATTCGTCCTTCCACCCTTTCGAAGCCCGCTGTATTAGGCCAAGGAGATGTAGCGATGGTGGGTGTGGATGGCTCCATACTTTTGTTTCAAAAAATAGCGGGAAAATGGCTCCAAACCCAACTCATTGAAGCGAAGACGGCAAGAGTACTGCCAGACGCCATCTTAACGACAGCCGATCTGGACGGAGATGGACGAAAAGAACTCATCGTACCCGCTGTCCCATCCAAACGTTATGGACATGCCGTGCTCGGCGACGACATGGAACCCACTGAAATTCACGCATATCGATTCAATGAAAAATCCCTCGAACTGATAGCCACATACACCGCAGGTGGAAACGGTGTTTTTGAAACCATCGGCACACTCACTTCAGATTTGGACAGAGACGGGAAACAGGAAATTCTCGTTACCAGAAGCGATAACGACAGTGGGGCGGCTCATCTCGTTTTGGGAATGAGGGACAACAAATTCGCTCTCAAGGCCCGAGGCGGCGCAATTGGCGTTGGGAACCGCTGGTCGCATCTGCTGGGCGCATTCAACATTGATGGCGATGCTCCGAAAGTTCTAGCCATTGAAACGCCACACCGGGCGGGTTTTTTGTTAGCGCTGCGTCTTAGTGGAAAACGACTCCGTGAGCGAGCACGCAAGGCCGGTTTCACCACACATGCGATTGGTTCTCGAAATCTTTGGGAGTTCGCCTTGTTAAGGCGCCGAGGCATTGTGGAAGTTGTAGTACAACAAATCGGTCGGCGGCGCCTGAGCGCGCTCGCGCTCTTTGGTAATCGCTGGCATTCCCGGTGGTCGCACCCGATACCCTCACCTATTCGCTCTAACATGCTCGTGGCTGATTTCAACCAAGATGGGAAAGACGACATCGCGTTCGTCGATCAATCCGGCCTCGTGCACATCTACTTATCGAAATAAACCTTTATCGGCTAAATGGGTACAAGGCTCGATTCGGGTAGTCGAATCTTCTACTTCCGGAAACTAACGTTTGTAGAGCAGCGCACGGCCTTTATTTATTTCGGCCAATATTAAAAAGGCATCGTGCCCGGGATACACGGCTGCATCTCCCAACTCTTCGTTGATACGAAGTAATTGGTTGTATTTGGCCAGCCGATCCGAGCGACTGGCGGAACCTGTTTTTATCTGCCCCGCGTTCGTGGCAATCGCCAAATCAGCAATCGTTGTATCTTCAGTCTCGCCCGAGCGATGTGAAATAACGGATGTATAACCTGCTCGGGTCGCCATCTGGATCGTCTCGAGAGTTTCCGTCAAAGTGCCAATCTGGTTCACCTTAATCAGTATGCTGTTGGCCACTCCCTCTGCGATGCCCTTAGAAAGTATCCCGGCATTCGTGACGAAAATATCATCCCCCACAAGCTGCACCCTATCACCTATCGCTTCGGTCAAAGCCGACCACCCTTTCCAGTCATCTTCGGCGCAGCCATCCTCAATGGAAGTGATCGGATATTGCCGGACCCAGTTTTCATAGAGTGCGACCATTTCATCCGGCGTTTTCTTGCTTTGATCCGACCAGCGGAACACATATTTTCCTTTTTCAAAGAGTTCGCTCGACGCTGGGTCAAGTGCGATGAGCACGTCTTGCTGCGGTTTATAACCCGCCTTCACGATAGCTTCGAGAATCGTTTCAATGGCTTCTTCGTTGTCCCGTAAATCAGGAGCAAAACCTCCCTCATCCCCAACTGCCGTACTGTATCCCCTGTCTTTCAGAACTACTTTCAATTGATGGAATATCTCGACGCCCATTCTCAAAGCATCCGGGAAATTCTTCGCCCCGACAGGCATGATCATGAATTCCTGAAAATCCACACTGTTATCCGAATGCGCACCACCATTGAGAATGTTCATCATCGGCACCGGAAGTGTATCGGCTCCAGTACCGCCGATATAGCGATAAAGCGGCAATCCATACGCATCAGCAGCCGCTTTCGCCGCCGCCAGGGAAATTCCCAGAATCGCATTCGCACCCACGCGACCCTTGTTTTTCGTACCATCAATTTCACACAAGCGCACATCAAGGCCTTTTTGGTCGGCCGCATCTATTCCGAGCAACTCGGGTGCCAACGTTTTATTCACGTGATTGACTGCTTTAGTGACACCCTTGCCGAGATAGTAAGCTTTTCGACCATCGCGCAACTCGACCGCCTCGCGCTTTCCCGTGCTCGCACCGCTGGGAACCGCCGCTCGCCCGAAACCACCCCCGGCCAAGTGAACATCCACTTCAACGGTCGGATTTCCTCTTGAATCCAGGATTTCCCGTCCAACGATTTGCACTATGCTCGTCATGTCTTCCCCCGAAATTGAAAACTATCTTCATAGCCCTGCCTCTCAAGGTCGCATAGGGTAGCTCATCTTGCACGCAGGATGAAAGGCAGGAATAAGTTTTTCGCTCTCATTCAATTTGATATTTGAAACACTGGATGATATCGCACTAGAAACTCTGTCCATTTCGAAAAATCAAAAGGAACGTTGAATGATGCCACTGACGGACGTACGCGTATTAGACCTAAGCCGCTTGCTTCCCGGCGGGCAATGCACCTTGATGCTTGCCGATATGGGAGCGGACGTAGTCAAAGTAGAAGAGCCGAGTCGCGGCGACTACATCCGCCTCGCATCCCCTTTTGATGAACATGGCGTATCTCCTCTTCACCTTTGCTACAACCGCAACAAGCGCTCCTTGGCTCTGGACCTTAAAAATGAAGACGGCGTATCTACACTCCTCAATTTGGTGAAAAAAACAGACGTGCTTGTCGATAGCTTCCGGCCCGGGGTAATGGAACGTCTCGGCATTGGGTATCAAAGACTCAAACAAGAAAATCCAGCTCTTGTCCATTGCGCCATCACTGGATATGGACAAGAAGGACCACTGGCGCAAACTCCGGGACATGATTTGAACTTCCAGGCTCTAGGCGGCGTCGTAGAACTCACCGGCGCCGCCGGGGGTTCTCCGTATGTGCCCGGGGTGCTCATTGGAGATGTGGGAGCCGGTATGTGGGCGGCTTTCGCTATACTCGCGGCCTTGCGCCTCGCCGAACGAACAGGCATTGGGCAATTCATCGATATGTCGATGCTCGATGCGGTGATGGGCTTTTTATCCATCCACGGGCAAACGTATCTCTCTACGGGTCTATGTCCAGGGCGTGAGGAGATGCGACACAACGGTAGAAGGCCATGCTATCGGCTTTATCCCACAAAAGATGATCGAATGCTTTCCGTCGCGTGCTCGGAGCCGAAATTTTGGGTGAATTTATGCAAGCTCATAGAACACGATGATTTTTATGATGATTATGGCGCCAGAGGCGAGCGCCGTACGGAGGTGATCCAAGCACTCAACAAAACTTTTCGAACAAAAACGCTCGAGGAATGGACTGCGTTTTTTGATGGAGAGGATGTATGCGTGAGCCCGGCGCTTAACATGCGCGAAAGTTTCGGACACACACAGGTGAATGCGAGTGAGTTTGTGAGGGAATATGAACATCCCGTCAAAGGAACATATCCAGGCACGCGCCTAGCTCCCAAATTCTCGGGCCTACCGATACGGGACTCACTTCCTCCGCCCCGATTGGGAGAACATTCGGTTGAGATATTAAAAGAATGTGGGTTTCAAGATAAAGAAATCAAAAGTTTGCTGGAATCCGGTGCCTCTCACGAAGGAGCCGACCCCGTGGGTGAAACCATCAGCGAATGAAACCATCTTAATCGTATAAAAACCGCAAAATGGCTCGATGTTCATTCAGGGGGTATAGCAAAGAAACCCAAGTTAGTGGAACGAGATGAATTATTTTTCATTCAGAATTGCCGCGCTCTTCCAGTTTTTCTAATTCCGCCTCGAAATCTTTGAGGGTCCTAAATGAGCGGTAGACTGATGCAAAGCGCACGTAGGCCACCTCATCCACTTCCCTCAACTCTCCCATAAGTTTTTCTCCAATAGCTTTTGTCGATATCTCTTTTTCACCACTATCAAGAATATACCGCTCCACCCGGTCGACAATCGCTTCTTGATCTTCAGCAGAAACAGGCCTTTTCTCTAGCGCCTTCTTGATACCTAAGCTGATCTTGTCGCGAAGATAATTCACGCGTGTGCCATCTTTTTTAACAATGAGCGGCCAAGAAACTTCTGCCCTCTCGTAGGTCGTGAAGCGGTGAGCGCATTTCTCGCATTCGCGTCTTCTGCGAATCGAGTTGCCTTCCTTGGTCGTTCGGCTGTCGACTACCTTGCTCTCAGAATGGCTACAAATCGGACATTTCATAAGAATTCAGCCTGGGCGGTAGAATCATCAGGGCATCGGCTGGAGCTCATCTTCAATATTGGTAATCTTATCTAAACGGCGAGAATGACGGCCGCCTTCAAACTCTGTTTCCAGCCAAATGGCTACAATTTTCTTTGCCTCTTCGAAGCTCACTATTCGGCCTCCCAAGGCCAAAACATTAGCATCATTATGCAGGCGGCTCATCCTCGCCGTCCACTCATTGTAGCAGGCAACAGCTCGAACACCCGGAAATTTATTAGCTACTATGGCCATACCGGCAGCCGAACCACAACAGAAAATTCCCCGCTCACACGCACCCTCACTCACCGAACGAGCAGCGGGTTCGGCATAATCCGGGTAATCGCAAGACTCGCCTGAGTTCGTCCCAAAATCATGGTATGAAATCGCTCTATCATCAAGCAGTTGTTTCACCGCTCCTTTCAGTTCATACCCCCCATGATCCGAGGCAAGAGCGATTTGATTCATTAGGGATTCTCCGGGTGATGTCCGTCGGCGGGTGGTAATCTCTTAAAACCTAGGCCGTAACCAATCATAAGTCAAGCGATCGCTCATCTATTTCGCCATTTCAGGTTCTTTATGTTGTTGGATGAGACACCTCCTGAATGCCGACATATAAGTCCATTTTTCGTCGTAAGAACTCCTCTTTCCTCACCGGAAAACATCAATATGGCTTCAACTCTGTTCCAGAAATTGATTTCCCCAAAAGAATCCTTGATGCCTCCTGCGCTATTTTCTTGAATTCATTTTCCGCGGCTAACCTCTCTCCTTTTTCTTGCAAACATCGCGCCTCGATTAAATGGAGGGCTAGACGCACCCAAGAATCATCACCTTCTACAGAAACGGCCAAGGCAGATGCCTGCTCCACGCTTTTGTCCACCTTTTCGATTTGGCCTGCTTCGAGCATCAACGCTGCGTGTAGCACATGATGATAAATATCTTTCTCCCTGAGCTTTCCTGCAGATTGAACATTGGCAGCGGCTTTTTTTATCGCGCTTTGTGATTCCAGAGGCCCCAATGCCGATACCACTCTTTGCAAAAAATCCAACCCCCCCAAAGCCTGGTAGCCATTTTCCCAAGTACGTAAAGCACGCCTTTCACGTCCTGCCGCCAGTTGTGCATCACCTAACAAAAGATATGCCTTTTTCTCCGTAGCCAGACGGAGCAAGGCTTGTTCCAGAAAAGGAATAGCTACCTCAGGGCGAGAATTATTTAATTTCGCTTGCCCCACTGCCAGATATGCGCGGCCCGCGACATGGCTATCCGCTTGCCGATCAAAATCAGACGCTCCTGATTGTGAGAGTTTCTCACAAACCTCGACAGCAGCTTCGATACGGCCATTTTCCAAGTACATATCCCTGAGTTTTCGTAACATTAATGGACTCGCGGCTCTGCCCGCGCTGTTTTGAGCAAGAAGCTCGATCGCTTCTTGGACCTTGCCAGAATGAGCGAGGGTCTCCGACAAGCGGATAATAGAATCAGGTGAGTTGTTCGTAACAGTGCGAAGGCGCTCATTCCATTGAATGGCGTCATTCGGATTGCCAGAATCGATTGCCAGATCTGCGGCCAGCCTCAAAGCAGGAATAAAGCGGGGATCATCCTTGAGAGAGCGCCTAAGTTCTCTGCGTGCACGCTTTCTTTTGCCTTGAATTCCAAGACTCTGCGCCCGTGCAAATCGTTCCTGGGCGCGATTCAAACGTTTTTGTTTTTTAGCGATCTTCTTGCGCGAAAACCAACCGAGAGCAGCTTCACCCCACCCTAGAATAGAGGCAAGAAACGAACCAATAAGAGCCGCTCCCAATACAACCAAGGCTAAGGGGACTCGTACAGACCAAGCATCCGTGAGACGGAGGTCTACTATTTCTCGGTTGTAGTGAAGAAAATAAACAGCAGCTACAAGTGGAGCTGCAAGGATGAAAAGAGTCCGAATCCTCATTCGTAACTCAAAGCTTGGTATCTAACTGCCGCCGCGTCTTTCAATCTCATTTTGAGCTGCCACAGTATAGCGCGCATAGGGAATCGCTTCCAGGCGGGAATAGGGAATCGGCTCATCCGATTCCTCACAAATACCATAAAGTCCCTCTTCTATCCTCTGAAATGCCGCCTCCACTTCACGTAAACGCTCCCGTTCTCTTTCTCCCAAGTCCATCAACACTTGGCGCGAATAGGTATCGGCAGCCATGTCCGCAATATCTTGAGTCCCATCATCACCTATTTCCTTGGTGTGCACTTTGCTTTTCTCTACATCCCCAAGTATTTCCCGGCGCACTTCATACAATCTTTCTTCTAAGCCCCTTAACTGTTTTTTAGTCAGATGCTTCACATTGAACCTCAACTTTCATTCTGATGGCCTAGGCACTAGGTACCATTGGCTTGATGAGGGATGCGTGTGACCATAAATCTTCTAATCGGTAAAAATCTCGGCTCTTTTCGTTGAATATGTGAACAAGAAAATCGCCACAATCCATCAATACCCAACTTCCTTCTTCTAATCCTTCTGTAGACAATACTGTCTCGCCAATTTTCCTAAGTTCTTCCTTAGCCGCCTCGCAAAGCGCCTTTACATGCCGGAGACTAGTACCGTGACAAATCAAAAAAGCATCCACCTCCACCGAGAGCGGCCGAAGGTCCAAAAACACTATATCCATCGCTTTTTTGACTTCCAGTGATTCCTGGACAGCATGAAGGCGATTCTCTAGTTTCTCGATGAGTCTCCATCCCCAAAATCGCTAGGAAACGATGCCCGGATGCCCATATAATCGGCGGCGAATTATAAAGAGTTCGACCTCACGTGGCAATAAATATCGTATGGAGGAGGACTCTTTTATGTGCTCTCTGATCCGGGTTGCCGAAATATCAACTTCATTGATCGGAATAAATCTTATGATCCGTTTTTTCGCAGTAAATTTCATTTCATTTCCCGACTCGCCACTTATGCAGTAGTCTGGTTCAATTTCTTGAATCACGTGAAGAAGCGCTTTGAAATACTCTTGAGAATTTTGATTCCCTCTCAAAGTAACAGCAAAATTGATGGCGCTTAACACTTCTTTGGGCCTGTGCCATGTGTTCAAATCAAGAAACGCATCCGCACCGATAATGAAAAACATCTCACCATCATCACACGTCCTTCTCGTTAGCTCCTCTAATGTATCAAGGGTATAGGATGCCCCTCCCCGCTCCACTTCAATGGGATCACACACATAAGCGGGATAATCCTTCAAAGCAATACGAACCATTTCCAGCCTATCCGCCGCTGAGGCGACTTCATCTTTCGGCTTATGAGGCGGCAACGCGGATGGAACGAACCTAATTTCATCAAGCATCAACGTTTTGCGCACCTCTTCGGCAGATCGAAGGTGCCCAAAATGAATCGGGTTAAATGTTCCACCTAAAATCCCGATACGCAATCGCTCTCCTTGGTTTCTTCTTGATAATTATTCAATTAAAACAAAATTGTTTCGATGAACAATCTCATCGTAGTCCTTTTCTCCGAGAATAGAGGCGATTTCCTTAGTTTGCTTTCCCGCGATTCGGGCCGCATCGTCACTTGAATAATTCGCCAAGCCACGGCCAAGAGCCACCCCCTGAGTATCTCGTATCTCCACCACATCGCCAAAACGAAAATTCCCTCCAACCGATACGACACCACTAGGTAAGAGGCTTTTCCCTCTATTCACCATGGCGTTTACGGCACCAACATCGAGCTTCAGCCACCCACGGGGCTTGGCCGTGATGCCTATCCAACCTTTTTTCCCTTTTAAGCGCACGCCATTAGGTATAAAAAGCGTCCCCAATGGTTCACCCGTCAATACACGTTCTATGATGTTGGGTTCCCGCCCTTTCACGATGAGGGTGCTAATCCCTACTTTGTTGAGAATCTCAACTGCTTGAATCTTCGTACGCATTCCCCCATGTGCAAGGGGATTCGGGCTGGTACCCGCGATCGATGAAATTTCTCTGGACAGGCCCTCGACACGGGAAATCAAGCGCGCCGTCATTGATTTCCTGGGGTCCTCATCATACAAGCCCGCCACATCCGATAAGATAATGACAAGACCTGCTTGAACCATTTGGGCTGTCTGGGCAGCTAGCGTATCGTTGTCTCCAAAACGGATTTCTTCAACTGAAACAGTATCGTTTTCGTTCACAATCGGGAGTACGCCCTTGCCGAGCAAAGTCTCAAAAGTGTTACAAGCATTTAGGAATCGGCTTCTCTCGTCCAAATCTGAATGAATGAGCAAAACTTGCGCCGTCTCAATACCTCTCTGCCTGAATGCGCGGCCATATGCTTCCATCAAGATGGGTTGTCCAACGGCAGCGACCGCTTGGCGCTCAGGAACCGCTTTGGGAATTCCTTTCAGACCTAGCCTTTTCACACCGGCCGCAATAGCTCCAGATGAAACCATGACGACTTGCCGACCCTTTTCTCTGAGTTTTGCGACTTGGGTAGCGATACGCCCCAGAACTCTTTGATTCACGCCCAATTCATCAGATGCCGTCAAAACCGAACTCCCCACTTTGACCACAAGGCGTCGGCTCTTGAGCGCAGAGTCATTTCTTGTTGTCATCGCCCCACTCATGATTTATCCGTTTGCATGGTTGGAATGACATCGTTTTCGAGTTGTCTCGTTTGTCTGAGCATTTGAGACATTTTTTCTAATAATTCGCCTATGCCAAGGCCTGAAACTGCTGAGATGCCATGGACTTCTACACCTCGTTCCATGATCCCCTCCCGCAGTTTCAAGAAATGCTCTCTTGATTCGGTAACATCCATTTTTGTCACAATGGCCATTCGATGTTTCGTCGCAAGAAGAGGCGAAAACTTGGATAATTCATGGGCCAAAGCATCAAAATCCGAGAGTCCTCGTTCAGGGGGTAAGGATGCATCGACTAAGTGAAGCAACAAATTACAGCGCTCCACGTGCCGTAAAAATTGCAGTCCCAAGCCCTTACCCTCACTAGCTCCTGGTATCAGGCCTGGGATATCAGCCACTACACATGAACTGTAGTCGCTTAAACCCACCACACCTAGATTGGGCTGAAGCGTGGTGAACGGATAATCGGCAATCTTAGGTTTGCTCTCTGAAATTCTCGATATGAGGGTGGATTTCCCAGCATTGGGCATCCCGATTAGCCCAACATCCGCGAGTAATTTCAACTCCAACTCCAAGAGACGCTCTGCTCCCGGTTTTCCTTTTGTAGTCCTTCTTGGCGCTCGGTTTGTTGAGCTTTTGAAATGCTCATTGCCGAATCCGCCTCGGCCCCCTTGCGCGATAATTACCTCCAGCCCCTCTTCTGATAGATCGGCAATGAATTCCCCTGTTTCAGAGTCACGAACGATGGTTCCGAGGGGTACTCCAAGCAACAAATTCTGCCCATCAGCCCCACGTTTATTACTTCCCATACCTGCTTGGCCTTTTTCTGTTCTCAAAAGCGGTTGGTATCGAAAGTTCAGCAGCGTGTTCAAAGACGATGTGGCCTGGAAAACGACATGACCGCCACGTCCCCCATTTCCCCCGTCAGGACCGCCTTTCGGCACAAACTTCTCCCTTCGAAAGCTGAGACAACCGTCTCCTCCACGACCGGCCTGCACACGTATTTTAGCGGTATCAACAAACATGGTAGGGGCGGAGCCTGCCCATTTGGAGACTACTCAGCTGGAATGACACTAACAGTTCGGCGGCCCTTGGCTTTGCGCTCAAATTTCAATTTTCCGCTCGCTTTGGCAAATAAGGTGTGGTCATTACCTAGGCCGACATTTTCACCCGGGTGAAAGACGGTCCCACGTTGCCTGACGAGGATGGTTCCTACATTCACGCTTTCTCCCGCAAAACGCTTCACGCCTAAACGACGTCCAGCGCTATCTCGTCCGTTGGATGAACTCCCGCCAGCTTTTTTATGCGCCATTTTCTAATCCTTTCATCCTGAGGCAAGGATGTCCGTGATTTCTATTTGAGTATACGGCTGCCTATGACCCCGTTTGGTGCGAACTTTTTTGCGGCGCTTGAAGCGAAAAGCGATGACTTTTTTTCCACGTCCATGTTCACGTATCACCGCTCTCACTTTAGCTTTTTCGAGCGCCCCTTTGTCCGCAACAACTTCTTCCCCATCTACAATGAGGCGAACATCCTCAAATTCGATACTTTCTCCGACGTTACCGGGCAAGCGCTCGACCAAGATTTGATCTCCCGCCTCAATACGCATTTGCTTACCACCAGTTTCCACCACAGCATACATTCAAAAAATCTCCTTGATGCCCCATATGAAACTTTGGGCTTAGAAATCTATCATTTTCCCCGCTTTAGCCCGCAACGAGGAGGATATCTATCAATCCCGCATCAAAAAGTCAATTCAACGTCCGAAAAAATAGATGCCCCTCTTAATTGCTCTCAGTTCCTTTTCCTTTTTATCAAGCTAAACGTCACCCGCTCAGTACGAAACGATACGGTGCGTCTCACCGGCAGAAATCCCTTTTTTTGTACAGATACGGTAAAACCCTTAAAAATATCTTTCACGCCCACTTTGAATTTTAGGCGTAAAGGTGTTTTCCCTTGATAAACATCATCAATGAAAACATCGGCCTGTGGCGGATTCGACGTGACGACTAGTTGACGATCCTTGAAACCTTTGACAGGGTTTTCAACATTCCTCTCCCACCATTTCCCCATTTGCTTCCTGGTTTTAGCGCATCCCGACAGACCTGGAAGGACCAGGAGGAAAATACTAAAACCCAGAATAAGCCGTAATAAAGGTTTATCCATATTTCCTTCATTCAATTTTCGAGACATGCTCAAAACCCTATGAAAATAGGTCCTGCGAAAACACCAAAGAACCACTCATAACATCAGTTTACACTGAAAACATTATAAGAAAAAACACCTCATATGAGGGTGCATCCGTTTTGTTAGCCGCCACTAACTACGCTGGTGAGTCGCCCACCTGCAGACCCGACCATTCCTCAAACATTTGCAGCAATTCCGTCTGATCTGAATCTGGCCCATATTTTTGTACACCTAGACCATATATCTGCCGGGCATGGTTCAAATAAAACGCTGCCACACCGTTTTCGCGGGCTAAATCGCTCCCCATCGAGAGGTCTTTGTGCATCAAGCCCGTGGAAAACCCACAGGTAAAGTCCCGCGGTAGGAGAAACCGGGGCCATTTATCTTTCGTAGCACTGTTCATCCCTGAACCACCGTTTAAGACTTGGAGCGATTTTTCGGGGTCGAGGCCCAGTTTCGATGCCAAAACCATCGCCTCCATTGATGAGAGCAGACTCGTGGCCGAGAGAAAATTATTCACACATTTCATTGCGTGTCCAGATTCTGGCGTTTCATCGATATGAACAATCGTTTTGCCCAATGTTTGAAAAATGGGCATCGCTGCATCTACAATCTCTTTGGGGCCACCCAACATGATGGCCAGGGTGGCGGCTTCTGCTCCTACCACGCCGCCCGAGACGGGCGCCCCAATGAGGTGCAAGCCCTTTTCTTCTACCCGTGAGGCGAGAACACTTGTCCTTGTCGGATAAGAGGAACTCATATCAATGATCAATTTCCCTTTTCCCAGATGTGTTGATATCCCATCCGGTCCATCAACTACTGCGTCAACGATATCGCTATTGGGCAACATTGTGATGACAACATCGGCGTGCCTTGCCAGATCGACCAAACTCGTCGCCTCTTGCACACCATCGCCCGCCACGGCCTTCACATTTTCTGGCCGCGTGTCATAGGCCACCACCGCGTAGTCGCCATGCCTCAGATTTTTTGACATGGGTGTTCCCATCTTTCCAATTCCGACGAAACCGATAGTCACATTTCCTGGCTCTAGGGTTTTCATAATTTCCTCGCTATCTGGATAAACTTGCATGAAAGACACTATTAATCGCTAGATGTTTTTATTCGCCTGAAGGTTTTTGTCAATCCCCAACTCGAATGATAAGCTTATCATTACCTTTGTTCTTTTCATCAACCGCCCTACGTGTATCCATATGCCATCCGAGGAGATTCGAAATGGCGCCGATTTCGGCGGATGATGTTGTATGCTACTTAGAAGAGAATCCTGGTTTTTTCATAGAACACCCCGATTCACTCCGACAAAGCGGCCTGCTGACACAAGACAGCACTTCAGCAAAAGTACTTAACTTGCGAGATAAACTTTTTGACCGCTTAAAAGGCGAAAGAGAGGATTTAATACGACTTCTCGATGAGACGATAGAACTCGTCCGCCAAAATGAGCAGATCGAAAAA
Source organism: bacterium (assembly GCA_965218735.1). GTDB lineage: Bacteria > UBA8248 > UBA8248 > UBA8248 > UBA8248 > Bin107. Next base: position 924,482 of record CBDCMA010000008.1, read on the forward strand.
GACTTTATCGCCATTGAACAACTCTTATTTGAACAAGCACCTTCATTGGCGAGCCTTACAGAAATCGCAAAAAATATCGAAGCGCGTTTTGGAATTGAATACGCAGGCTTTTTGCTTCTGGAACCCATCGATGGCATTCCAGTGATTGCGGCAAAACCTGATGAATCATCCCGCATTCGCCCACTTGGTAAAATAGAAGAAGAACTCGTTCCCATGGAAGGAGGCGTTGTCCTCAAAAGCAAACTAGAAGGAGGTGGAGGCTCACTTTTCCCAGATACCTCGAGAAAAGATATCCAATCGACTGCTATTGTTACTTTAGAAATTCATGAGAAGAAAATCGGTTTTCTCATCTTGGGCTCAAAAAACCCCGAGCGATATCAAGAAGGGATGGCGACCCACCTCCTCAAGCGTCTTGCAATACGCCTAGCACTAGGAATTTCCATCTTCCAGCGCTTCAACAATGGGGAAGCAGCAAAAACAAGTTCTTGAAGTAAAACACTCATTTTGCCATGAGCATTCTTGCCCTTGATGAATCATCAGGCTGGAACTTCCTCCGCCTTTGAAACAAGTTCCATTACCTCAGAGATGCTGTTCAGATTTTCCAAATCCCGCACCTTCTGGATGATCAAATCCCCCGTTTCTTCATCAAGGACCGGTGCCGTCATGACATAAAATCGCTCAATCAATTCATCCCAAGTCAACGGATTTCTTGAATCTCCCTTGGGATAATCCTGATGCGCTTCAAAAACACCGCGATTAGTCTCGATTTTAACGTGCGCTTGCCATTTATCCGGAAATTCTTTTTCCATTTCGGCATCGCCATAACATTCAATCTTCTTGATAATCGAAGAATGGACTTGAGAGCGTAAAAAGTCATCGGCATATTCATCAAGTCCCGCGGCGCGTCTGAGAATGGCTACAGCGACTGCATATTGAAGGCTGAACTGTGCATCGACGATGTTTTGCGGGTTTGTCTTCATGTCATAGGGCTCGATGACCACCATCACGCTGGTCTCGGGAACCCGGACTTCCACTCGTGTAATTTCCTCAGGCTTAATGTCGTGTACTTTGCAAATTTCAATCGTCGCGTCAATCGAGGCATGGTTATAACGACAACAAGCGTAAGGTTTTATGGCGCTCTCGCAGATTTCCCAATACTCGCCAAAATGCTCCACCACATACTCAGGCGTGTAGTCATCACTATGACCATGCAAAAACCCCGTTTTCCCGCCCAAAATATCTTCTGGCCCCGTATAACCTTCTTGGGCCAAATAAGCGGCAATGATGCCGCTATGCGCCGCCCATCCTGGGTGAAATCTTTTCGTCCAAGCACCATTATCGAGATACTGCATCGAACCCGCCGCCTGGCTGCCCGCGATGCCCATCGCATTGGCGGTGGCTTCGACTGAAAGTCCCAATAATTTTGATGCCGTAATTGCGGACGCAAAAGTGCCGCATGTACCTGTGGGATGGAATCCGCGCTCATAGTGGCTTGTTGGGTTTACTGCATTTCCTACCCGATTGGTCACTTCATAGCCCGCGACGATGGCGGCGAGCACGCGTTTCGGATCAGGCTGATGCGCCTCGGCAACGGCTAACGAACTGGGCATGACGCTGACTGCGGGGTGCAGGCTTGAGCGTGTAGTCACATCATCCATTTCCGTAGCGTGGCTCACGCCGCCATTCACCAACGCGGCATGGGGGGCATCAGTTTTCAAATCCGAGCCTATGATGGTGCATTCGCCACCTCGGGGAGCACGCTTTTGAGCGAAATTGTGAAACACTCGAGAACTGGCCGACTCTACCGCTCTCAGGGTAACGCCCAGGTGATCGAGCAAAAAATACTTTGCGCGCTCTCTTGCCTCATCGGGCAGAGAGTCATATGTAATGGCGTGAACATGTTCTACAAGCATCCGGCTAATATTCATTCGAACTTCTCCTTCAACAAGAAGTCAGTTTGTGATTCCTAGATTCAAACCTCCAATTTCACAGGGCATTTTACTGCGCAAACATATACCAGAATTCGCACATATTGCGCTTCAGCGCAAGGGCGAGGAGGTCATCCCTAAGTCTCGGAGCGGATATGTTTGTCATAAGATGCCACTTGCAGATAGAATCATTTATTGCTTTCTTTATCCCCACAACGCTGGAGACAAAATGACATCTTGCGTTTTTTGCAAAATCGTGGCGGGTGACATCCCCTGCAAGAAAGTATATGAAGATAACGACCTATTTGCTTTTGAAGACGCCAACCCGGCGGCGCCTACACATGTTCTCATCATTCCGAAAAAACATATGGAGACGCTCCACGAAATACAGGATGCGCACAAAGAATTGATTGGTTCCATATTCGTTGCGGCGAATGAAATCGCCCGGAAAAAGGGAATAGCGCAAGAGGGTTTCCGAATCGTTGCCAATTGCGGCGAAAACGGAGGCCAAACCGTCTTCCACATTCACTATCACCTCTTGGGCGGACGCCAGATGCAATGGCCGCCAGGCTAGAGACGGCATCGTGAGTGAAATTGTTTACCTGAACTACACGGCCGAGGTACTCGGCGAACTTTACGATAACCGAAAACTCGTGCCGGAATATCCGGATATCACGGCTGATTGGGAAGCCAGGAGCGAATCATACCGCAACAGCGCCCACGAAGCCGTACTCGACATCCCCTTTGGCCCTTCCGAGGTCGAAAAACTCGATTTATTCCTGCCGGATGTGGAAAATCCGCCCCTTCACGTCTTCATCCATGGGGGATATTGGCAATGGAACTACAAAGAGCCCTATAGCTTTCTGTCCAAATCCTTCAACGAAGCGGGAATCGCTTGCGCTATCATGAACTATGCTCTTTGCCCGGATGTGAGCATGGCCGAACTCATTCGGCAAGTCCGCGCATCCATCGCTTTTCTGTGGCGTGAAGCCGCTTCATACGGCTACGATGCCGAGCGTATGCAGGTCTCGGGAAACTCGGCAGGCGGACATCTCACCGCCATGATGGCCACCACCGATTGGCCGGCATTTGAAAAAGGACTTCCTGCCCAACTCATCAAAAGCGTCATCGCCATCAGCGGCTTGTATGATCTAGAGCCTTTCAGACATTTTTTCATTGGAGACCCCCTAAAGCTCTCGCCTTCCGATGTCGCGTGGATGAGTCCGATTCATCTGACCTGCCAACCATCGGTCCAAACGATTCTCACCTACGGGGGCGATGAGTCTTCAGAATTCAAAAGACAGGCGGAAACCCTGGGGGCAATATGGCAACAACAAGGAGTTGACCTAGAGGTTCTGGAAATTCCAGACAAAAATCATTTCACGATTCTCGCCGAACTTGCCGAGCCGGAGGGCGCCTTGTTCACACTCGCAACAAAATTACTGCTCTCATAGAATCTACATCACCCGGAAACGTCGCTCCATGGCGCGGTTCCATTTACTCGCGTGGTCATCATCAAACAAAATATCCTGATCCGCAGGCGCCGTGTACCAATCTCCGCGCCTCATCTCGCGTTCTAGTTGTCCAGCACGCCAACCGGCATAGCCCACCATGATTATAATTTTCTTGGGCCGCCTGCCTTGAGCGATGGCATGGAGCACCACATCCACCGGGCTGAGCGCAACATTTTCGCCCAATTCATAGAGCACATCGAGTTCATACTCCATCGTATGGAGCACGAAACCGGAATCGGGTGAGACGGGCCCGCCGTAGTGAATATCCACCTCGCTCGTATCTCGATGAGCTTTTATGCCAAAATTCCTGTACAGCACGGAGAGCGGGAGTTTCTCCACGACGCGGTTCAATATCAGCCCGAAAGCCCCTCTTTCGCTGTGTTTCACCAGAAGAATGACGCTCTGGCGAAACCGCCCGTCCGGCATTCCCGGGCGCGCGACCAACAGCTTGCCCTGGTGATAGCCAAACAGCGGGAGGTACGCCCCTTCCGGGTTCTTGTCCCGCTCTTGGGCGAACGCGGGCACGGCGAAAAACAACAACATCGCAACGAGAAAGGTTCGCTTCATGCTAGACTACCCACCCGCCGCCATAGAGCACGTCACCAGAGTAGAAAACAGCCGCCTGCCCCGGCGCCACGGCGCCTAAGTATTTGGGGTCATGAGGCTTGATTTCGACGGTTCCATCTTCTTTGGAGGTCACGGCGCAGGCGGCCGCGCGGCCGCGGTGTCTCACCTGCGTCTGCAAAGAAGCGGATTCGGGGGGAATCGACCAGCGCACGTCCCGGGCGAAGAAAACCTCGCGCGCGAGGGATTCGCGCTTGCCCACCACGACGGTGGCCGAGTCCGATTCGAGTTCCACCACGTAGCGCGGCGGCCCGCCTCCCAGGTCGAGACCCCGCCTTTGCCCCACGGTAAAGTTGGTCACCCCCCCGTGCCTGCCGAGCACGTTGCCCTCTAAATCCACGATGTCTCCCGGCCTGTCGATGCCGGGCTTCTCGGTCTTCAGGAAAGCGCGGTAATCATCCTTAGGGATAAAACAAATTTCCTGGCTTTCAGGTTTTTCCGCAGTGGCGAGGCCCAGTTTTCTGGCGTATTCCCTCGTTTGCTCTTTGGTGAACTCCCCCAGGGGGAAGGCGGTGCGCGCGAGTTGTTCCTGCGTCATGCCGAAGAGGAAATAGGTCTGATCCTTTTCCCTATCGAGGCTTCTCGCGACGCTCAGGCGTCCATCGACCTCCACCCGCCTGGCGTAGTGGCCGGTGACGAGCAACTCCGCGCCGAACGCCATGGCGCGCCCGGCCAGATAGTCGAACTTCACCACCTGGTTGCACTTGACGCACGGCACGGGCGTTCTGCCGTTCTCATACTCGGTGATGAAGTCCTCGATCACGCTTTCTTTGAAGGATTCACGCACGTCCATCACGTAGAAGGGGATGTCGAGCTGGGCCGCCACGGCGCGCGCATCGGCCAGGTCGCGCGGCGCGCAACAGCCCCGGTGGAAGGATTCCTGCTCGGGCCTGTCGGCGAGGCGCAGCCCCACGCCGATGGTCTCATAACCCTGCTCGACCATCAGGGCCGCGGCCACCGAGCTATCCACCCCGCCGCTCATCGCCACCACCACGCGCTGCGCCATCACTTGCCTCCAGAGGAGTCCACCCAAAGTCGGGGCACGTTATACACCACCGGCTTCTTCCAGGGCCACAAGGCGAGCGGACACATGCGAAGGGGACGCCCGGGAGGGTCGGGACTTTGATGGCGCAAATGCGGGCAAATGCGCGGTGCGAATAAATTTTTTATATCGATAAATTTCGATAAAATATTTATATTCTACTTTATATATATACGATAACTATATGAAATATAACGGAATATAACTTCATATTCTTTTTCATAAATTTATCGAAATACATCGTGAATTTATCGATATTTTCACTAATTCAAAAACCGGGAGAATCCCCGCGCTCAGGGGGGCTTTCATCATCCCGACCCCTCCGTCTCCAACCACGCGGCTCCAAAAGATTTGCTGACCCATCGAGTTCACCTTGATGAAACGGCTACGAGAAATTTTAATACGCCACCCTGTTCGTCCGTATGAAAGGGCTAGGGAACACTCGATCCCTCACCGGGTGCGCCCGTATGAAATTCTTGCGCATCCCCAGGCAGGCGGGATAGCGGCAAATGCGGGCAAATGCGTCACTCCTGCCGATTGATTTCGCCGGAATGACGACACGGCGAGCGAATTTAATTGTAGGGACAGGTCGCGACCTGTCCGGCCCCCGCGCCTGTCCTGGGATAGACAACCACGGGAGCGGACAACCACGCGGGGTCAGACCCGACCGATAAGGGAGGGTTTGCGTTTCTCGTAGGGGTGTCGGACTTCCCCGAGGAGGGGAAGATCGTGCGTGTTCTCCCTCGTTTTGGGACCCGCTCTACGGATGGCTTTTCAATGCTTGCCGGAGAGAAACCCGATTGCAGACAGCAATCGAGAGAACGGCTATATATGCGCCCTTCCTTCGTAGAACCATCATGGGGAGGGTATCGAAACCGTAGGGCGGTTCGGCGAACAACCGGGCGGACGCACAGGTGGCGAACATATATGTTCGACCCTGCGATATCGAATCGCCCTATCCCGCGGTATAGCCGCCGTCGGCATACAGAATGTGGCCTGTGTAGAAGTCAGACGCCCGCGATGCGAGGAACAGGAGCGGCCCTGCCAGATCCTCAGGCTCGCCCAGCCGCCCCTTCGGGATTCGGGTGACGATACCCTCGCGCATCCTGACCGCCTCGGGCGCCTCAGTGAACATCCACTCGGCCAGGGGCGAGCGAAAAACGGTCGGCCCAATCGCGTTGACGGTGATTCCCGTCGGGCCCAGTTCGCAGGCCAGCGCTTTGGTGATTCCGTCGACCGCCGCCTTCGAAGCGCAATAGGCGGTATAGCCGGCGGGGTGGCCGAGCAGCCCGCGCGTCGAGGAAACGAGGACTATCTTGCCGCCGCCGCCCTGCGCCTTCATCCGCCGCGTCGCGGCGCGCGCCAGCAGCCAGGTCTGGGTCACGTTGGCGTCCATGACTTCGGCGAACGCCGCAGGCGTCATCTCCTCGATCATCCCTACCCTGTTGATGCCCGACGCCACGACCAGAATGTCGAGTCGGCCATGGGCCTCTACGGCTTTTCCCACCATGGCGTCCACCGCCGCCTCGGAATCGGGGCGCGCGTTCACCGCGGCGACAGCCGCCCCTCGTTCGCGGCACTCGCCCGCGACGGCTTCGAGCGCATCCGCATTACCGGCGGCCAGCGTAAGGCGGCATCCCGCCTCGGCCAGAGTCCGCGCGGCGACCGCCCCGAAAGCGCCCGACGCGCCTGTAATCAGCGCAGAGCGTCCGCTGACATCGAAAAGTTCCGAGGGTTTCATGTCGTGTTGTCCGGATAGGGGATCACGACCGGCATCTCGCAGGCGTGAAACGGGGTTCAGTGCGCCCCATGCTAAGTATCAAGCGGGTGTAGTGTCAAGAATGTGGGGAAGGATATCCATTCCAAGAATTAAAACTAATTGATGGGCGTTGCGTAGGGACAGGTCGCGACCTGTCCCCCTACACTGAAAGGCTACGCTGGACTCGCTTCCCGCACAGACTCTGCCAGCATGAAAGTGAGGGAGATAAGGACGTCGGCCTCATCGAGCTAATGTGGCGGCGTGAAAATTAAACGTCGGAATGTTATGCTCTCGGTGATTCGTAGGCACAATCCGTAAAGGAAGAGACTGCCGTGAACAGCATCACACTCAAGAATTTTCGCTGCTTCAGAGGGGAGCAGACCGCCCGGATTGCGCCACTGACCCTCCTCGTGGGCGAGAACAGTACCGGCAAGACTTCCTTCATGTCCATGGTTCGCGCGCTTTGGGACGTTTGCTATCGGGACCGAGTCCCCGATTTCAAGGAGCAACCCTACGATCTGGGAAGTTTCGATGAGATAGCTCACTACCGGGGAGGAAAAGGGGGCCGGGCCGAAAGCTTCGAGGCGGGGTTCGATTTTGATGGCGATAAACCAGGCGCGGAAGCCGAATCGCAATCCTATCGCTTCGATGTGGCTTTCGGGAAAAAAAAGGATGGGAGCGCTCCGGTACTCAGAAAAATGAGATTCAAGCACTGTGATGTGTGGTACGAAGTTCGTTACGAAGGTCGAACTCATAAGATACGCTTCGGAACGCCAGGGGGCGCATGGGTTTATCAACCTCCGCACAGCGGAGCGGGTTTTTCGCATGACCGCGTATCGTTTTTCTACTGGCACGACCGAATCTTGCGAGAGCCAGAAGAGCTAAGAAACCGGGCAGAGCCGCTCACAACCCAAGGCCCCTTTAAGCCCGCAGATGAGGACTTGAAACGAATAGAGTTGTTATGTGAGATTTTCCGTGAAATAGGTTTTCATTACGCTGGCGAGCGCCCTTACGCTAGCGCGCCGGTCCGCTTCAAACCGCGTAGAACATACGATCCTGCGCCCCTAAAACCGGAGGATCCCGAAGGCAACGATCTTCCCATGTATCTCGCCAGCTTGTCCCATCCTGACCAAAAAAGATGGGATCGGCTGAGGTGGAGCAGGCTGAAAAAAGCGCTTGAGGACTTCGGGAAAGATGCAGGCTTGTTTGATGAAATCCATATCCGACATCTCGGGAAAAGAGACAGCGAACCCTTTCAGGTGCAGGTGAGAAAGTCCGGTGACAGGGCAAAAAGTCCAAAAGGCCCCCGGCGCAACCTGATCGATGTGGGCTACGGAGTCAGCCAGGTGCTGCCTGTGATATCTAAATTGCTGCAAGAGGAAGAGAATGCGCCGCCCATGTTCTTGTTGCAGCAGCCGGAGGTGCACCTCCACCCCAGCGCCCAAGCGGCTCTGGGCAGCTTGTTCTGTCAGGTCGCCGGCTCGGAGCGCCAATTGATCGTCGAAACGCACAGCGACCACCTACTAGACCGAGTGCGAATGGACGTGCGCGACGGCGCTTCGGAATTGAAACCCGAGGACGTTTCCATTCTTTTCTTTGAGCGCAACGACTTGGACGTATCTATACATTCAATCCGACTGGATAAGTTGGGAAACATTCTGGACAAACCTGATAATTACCGTAGTTTCTTTATGAAAGAGACACGGCGGTCTCTGGGTCTTTGAGTTATGTGCGCGATTATTGATGCAAATGTCGCCCATGAGGTGTTTGGTGAAAATCGTCCCGAAGCCGGCGTGAAGTTTTTTGAATGGATTGAGGAAAAAGGTGGACGCTTGGTCGCTGGGGGCAAGCTGCTTGCGGAACTCTATCGAACACCGGCTCGGATGTGGGTACAGCAACGCCTGCTTGCTGGGGAAATCACGACTGAGGATAAAAATGAGGTCAATGCAAAGACGGACCAACTTCAAAATGAAGGTTCATGTAAATCAGATGATCCACACGTCATTGCCCTAGCCCAAGTGAGCGGCGCGCGTTTGTTGTATTCTAACGATGGCGCTTTGCAGGAAGATTTCGGGAACAAGAACCTGATCGATCAGCCAAGAGGGAAAATATACTCAACACGCAGAAACAAGGACTTCCAGCCCGAACACAGGCGGCTTCTCTCCAACAGGAATTTGTGCCGCCCTCCAAAATAACAAAAATACAGGGCGGACACATAGGTCCGCCCCTACGACATCAAACCGGGCTACGCGGGACTCGCTTCCCGCACCGACTCCGCCAGTATTAAAGTGAGGGAAGTAAGGTCGTCCGCCTCATCCAGCCGCCACCAGGCGTCTCAGGCGGCGCTGGCCTTTTCATCGGAAAGGTCGGCGGAGCATTCGAGGAATTTTTCCTTGAGTTCGAACTCGGTCAGGGGATTTTCGATGTGTCCGCGCGCACGGGGGAAAAAGCGGGTGAGTTCGCGGCCATCTTTCAATTTTACCCATACCCCGGCCGCTTCGCACGAGCGCTCCGCTAATACTCCCTGCAGCCCAGTTTCCCATCGGGGTGGTATCCATTTGGTGCCGGCGGCCTCGTGAGCTGGAGCCAGTATGGCGAAGCTTGCGTCTTCCCTCTGCGCGAATTTCGCTGTATACTTGATTCTCTCATCCGAAACGGAAATACACGAGCGAGGTCATTCCCCGAACTGTCGAGGGTGGCGTTTGAGCGCCGGGACGGGGATGGCCTTTCGCTCCAAATCGGCCGGCTCTTTTGAGCGAGCGAAAGCAGCCGCGCTGTCCGATCTGAATACCGCGGTTGGTCAATGAGAAAGGCGATTTCATGCTTTTTCTCACCGAAGAAGACGTATACGCTGCCTTGGACGGCCTTGATGTGTACAAGGAGGCTGTCGAGGTCATCGAAGAGATCTTCCGCCATCAAGCGGGGGGTGAGGCGACCCGTTTCAAGCGGATCACCCTGGAGCATCCCGATCGCCCCGGTCATCTATGGCACAACATCCGGATATTGCCCGGAATGGTCCCGGGCATCGGCGCGGCGGGCGTGCGCGTGTACTCCGGCCACCAGGGCTCGAACCGCTCGGAGATCATCTGCCTGTTCGACTGGAGCGACATGGCCATGTCCGCCGTCATCTCGGACTATTACCTCCATACCATCCGTACTTCGGCTCCTTACGGCGCCGCCGTGAAGCACCTCGCCAAGCCCGACGCCAGGAAAATCGGCATCATCGGCACCGGCCGCTTGGCGCGCGGCCAGATCCGGGCCGCCTGCGCGGTTCGGGACATCACCCAAGTCAAGGCTTACAGCCGAAGCGCCGAGAACCGGAGAAAGTTCTGCGAGGAGATGGAGGAGGCGCTCGGGGTAGAGGCGGTGCCCGCCGAATCGGGCAGAGAAGCGGTCGAGGGAGCCGACATCATGATCACGTCAACCTCGGGGAACACCATCGTCTTCGAGGGCGATTGGCTCGAACCCGGCGTGCTGTTCATGTCCGTAGCACCAGGGGAGATCGACGAAGAGACGGTGCTGCGCTCGACGCGCGTGATTCTCGCGGCCACGGACCAGGTCCTGTACGACACGCCTCCCCGAAAGCCGTTTCCAGCACTTCTGGAGAGCGGGAAGTTCAAGGAGGAAGATGTGGCGGCGGAGTTCTGCGACGTGGTCGCGGGCAAGAAGCCGGGCCGCGTCCGGGACGACGACATCATTCTCTACGAGTCGCCCGGCATGGGGATTTTCGACGTGGGCGTGGCGAACTGGGTCTACGGCCTGGCGAAAGAGAAGCGCATCGGCACGGAGCTGTTCTTCGGGGAAGAGCACAAATGAGCCAGGAGCGGAAGACGGGTTTTGTGCGGTTCGATGATTGAAGCACGCCCCGTTGAATCACCTGTATCCCGGTGACATCCGGGCGGGACCGGATGGATCGGACAACAGGACAACCGGAGGGGGGATCGGTCATGAAACGAAAGATGTACGCAGCGGCGCTCGTCACCGCGGCGGCGGCGATGTTTCTGCTGCCGTCCGTGAGCCTGGGCGCGGGGAAATTCCGAATCGGACACACCAAGCTCATCATGGGGTCGCCGGCGGTGGTGGCCGACAGGCTGGGTTACTTCGACCGGACGCTGGGCAAGGGCAACTACGTCGTCAAGACCTTCAAGATGGGCAAGCTGATGATGCAGGCGCTGCTCTCCAACTCGCTGGACGTGGGCGGGGCGGCCTCGCGGCCCTTCGTCACCTCGACGGCGAAGTCGAAGAGAATCACAGGGCTGGGAATCTCGAACTACTACTGCCGCTCCGCGCACTTGATGGTCCGGCCGGATTCCAAAATCCGCTCCGTTGCGGATCTGAAAGGCAAGCGCCTGGGGATCGGAAAAGCCTCGGGAACGAACTTCATCTTCCGGAACTTCATCGCCCCGACCCACGGGCTGAAGAAGGGCGATTGGACGGTAATCAACACCCTGGCCACGGACCGGATCGCGGCGCTGCGCTCCGGCAACGTGGAGATGATCATGGTGGCGAATCCCTCCGCCACGATCGCGCAGGAGAAGGGATACGCGCGCACGCTCGAGAATTACTGCAAATACGCCAAAGTATTCTGGCTCATCTTGACGCGGAAAAAGGCGGTCGAGGAGCAGTCCGACCGGGTCGTCAAGTTCCTGCGCGGGTGGCTCAGGGCGGTTCGGCTTCAAAAGGAGAATCCGGCGCTCTACGCGCGCACCTATTGGCAACATCTCCAATCGAAGGGCTCGAAGATCTCTCTCGAACTGGTGCGCAAGAACGTGGACGACCTGGAGTTCCCAGCACCACTGGTCGATGAGAACGAGCGGAAGTGGCTGGTCGGCGTGGCGAAGGTCCTGAAAAAGGAGAAGAAGCTGCCGCGCACGCGCACTTTCCAGGATGGGGACGGCTTCGATTTGGCTCCGCTGAGAAAAGCTCTCAAGGCCGAGGGCATGATGTAGCCGCCGCGTCTGCGGGACGGGGCCGGATTCATCGGAGCGGAACAACGCCCTTCGCCTCGATTCGCCCGTATGAAATGGCTACATGAGATTTGGTTGGCGACGAAGCCCGCTCTCAAGAAACGGCTACTCGGGATTCGTTCGCGCCGCCGACTCCGCCAATATGAAAACGCCCCTATGAAAGCATGGCGGTGAGGGATGCGATATCCTCCGCCTCGTCCAGCCGCCACCAGGCGTCCCAGGCGGCGCTGGCTTTCTCTTCGGGAAGGCCGACGCATTCGAGAAATTTTTCCTTGAGTTCGAACTCGGTGAGCGGATTTTCGATGTGTCCGCGCGCGCGCGGGAAAAAGCGGGTGAGTTCGCGGCCGTCTTTCAGTTTTACCCATACCCCGGCCGCCTCGGTTTCGGGGTCTTCGCGCGCCATGTCTTCATCCAACTCGAACGCCACCCGCTTCTGGAGAGCGGCGATTTCAGGGCGTCTCACGCTCGCTTCCTCGAACTGGCGGATGCCGACTTTCCGGTCCACGAGGGCCGAGGCCAGACAAAACGGCATGGAGAACTTTCCTTCCAAGCTCGTGGTCGCCTCCTTGTAGCGCAGGACCTTGAGCGTCATGGTCGATGCGCGCGCGCCGAGAGCCGCCACGTCTGAAACCACGATGTCTTCTGTGTTCACCAGATCGAGCATGGCGTCGATTCCCGGATGCGTCATGGCGCAGCAAGGGTGGATTTTCACGCAAACGCCCTCTTCGATGTCCCAGGGCTGTCCCCAGGCGCCGACCGCGCTCTCCCAATCCGCGAATTCATGCGCGGTGGGTCCGATGCTCTCCGCCGCCAGGGCCGCCGTGAAGCCCGTTTCCAGCGTATCCTCAGCCGCCGTGAAGCCGCCCTCGGCCAGCCTGGCGGCGACCAGGCCCGCCCGTGCGGACTGGCCCGCATGAAAAGGCTTCGTCATCGTGCCGAAATTGGAAACCAGCCCGGCCGAGCCGCTCGCACCCAGGCTCAAGGCGTTTGTTATCTGCGCCTCATCCAGACCCAATAGATACGCGCAAGCGCCCGCCACGCCGACCGAGCCGAGCGTGGCCGTGGCGTGAAAGCCCCGGCGGTAGTGCTGCGGGTTCACCGCGCGTCCCAGGACGTGCAACAACTCGAAACCGATTGTATAGGCTTCGAGAATCTTGGAACCCCCGATTCCCCTCTCCTCCGCCAGTGCGATGAGCGCAGGCGCCAGGGTGACGCTCGGGTGGCCCAGAATCACGAAATCCACGTCGTCGTAATCGAGCGCATGGCCCGCCGTGCCGTTCACGAAGGCGGCCCAGGAGGCGCTCGTCCGCTCCGTAGTGCCGATAATGCGCGCGGCGGGAGCGCCGCCCTCAGAGACCGCCAGCCGGTGCGCCAGCCGCGCGCAATCATCTCCCCGGCCCGCCAGAATCACGCCCAAAGTGTCGAGAACGGCGTTTCTCGCCTGCGCGCGCGCCGCCTCGCCGATGTCGGAAGGTTGAACCGCCGCGATTCTCTTCGCCAGTTCTCTGGTGGCCGGATAGGTCATGGAGAAAATCCCTCTGATGGCTTCGTCAAGAAACAACAACTCGTAGGGGCGAACCTGCGTGTTCGCCCTGTTTGTATTGACCCAATTTCTACTTGCTACGGGCGGACACATCGGTCCGCCCCTACAAATGCTTTTCAACCGATTCGCGCGAAACGCGGGGCGGCCCCATAGAGAACCGCCCCTGATCTCAAGTCAGATGCCGCGCGGGCGTTCGGCCGGTTCTTTCGCCTTGCGCCCCTTGCCTGCGGGTTTTTTCATGTCTTCGGTAAGCTTGAACTTGTTCACCGCGTTCACGAAGGCCTTCGCGCCCGCCTCGACGGTGTCGGGACTCGTGGCGTGGCCGGCTATCTGCAGGCCGCCGTCGAACTCCACCAACATGTTCACCTCGGCGAGCGCGTCGCGTCCCCGGGTGACGGCGTTGGCCGAAAAATCGGCCAGGCGGCATTCGACCCCCACGACCAGGCAGATGGCGTTGATGGCCGCATCCAAGGGGCCGTTGCCCTGGCTCACGTCGGAGAAACTCTCCTCGCCCTGCCGGATACGCACCGTGGCCGTGGAGGCCGGCTGCGTACCGGTGGAGGATGTGACCTGCAGGAATTCGAGACTGTAGTAGTTCTCCCCGCCCTCGGCGCGGTTTTGCTGCAACAGCGCAATCAAATCCTCGTCGTAGACCTCTTTTTTCTTGTCCGCCAGGTCGATGAAGCGCGGGTAGATGGCCGTGATCTCATCGCGCGACATCTTGAAGCCCAACTGCCCGTAGCGGCTCCTCAAGCCCGCGCGGCCCGAGTGCTTGCCGAGCACGAGCGTGTTCGAGGGCCTGCCCACGGACTGGGGCGTCATGATCTCATACGTTATCGCCTTCGATATCACCCCGTGCTGGTGGATGCCCGCCTCGTGCGCGAAGGCGTTCTTGCCCACGACCGCCTTGTTGGGCTGCACGGGCACGCCCGTCATGGAGGTCAGGAGCCTGCTCGTGGGGTAGATCTCGCGCGTCTTGATGCCGGATTTGTAGTTGAGTTCATCGCGCCTTGTGGAGATCGCCATCACGAACTCCTCGAGCGAGGCGTTGCCCGCCCGCTCGCCGATGCCGTTGATGGTGCATTCCACCTGCCGCACGCCGGATTCGATGGCCACGATGCTGTTCGCCACCGCGAGGCCCAGGTCGTCGTGGCAGTGCGCGCTGAAGACCACGCCGTCATAGCTCGGCACTTTTTCGAAAATGTGCTCCCAGAAACGCTTGAACTCGCTCGGGATGATGTAACCCACCGTGTCGGGCAGGTTGATGGTGGTGGCTCCCTCTTCGATGGCTATCTTCACCGTCTCGGCCAGGAAATCCCAATCCGAGCGCGTGGCGTCCTCCGCACTCCACTCCACGTCCTTGCACAGGCTTCTCGCATGGCGCACCGAGGCGGCGATTTCTTTCAAGAGCGCTGCGCGCGTCATCTTGAGCTTGTGCTTCAGGTGAATATCCGACGTCGCGATGAAGGTGTGGATTCTGGGCTTTTTCGCGTGGCGCACCGCCTCCCAGCAGCGGTCGATATCCTCGCGCGCGGAGCGCGAAAGACCCGCGACGACCGTCTTCGTCAACGCCTTGGCCACGTCGCGCACCGATTCGAACTCATCGTTCGACGCGATGGGAAAACCGGCTTCGATGACGTCCACGCCCAGCTTTTCGAGTTGAACCGCCATCTGCACCTTCTGGAAATGGTCCATGCTGCAGCCGGGCGACTGCTCTCCGTCCCTGAGCGTGGTGTCGAATATGCGTATTCTGTTCGAGACCCTGCCTCTGGATGGTTTCTTTGGTACTGCCGTGGCTTGTCTCGCCATGGGTTTCAGGCTCCTTAGGAATTTTTTCTTGAATGTGCGCCTTGAGCGGAACGCCGGGTTTTAGTGAGTGATTGGGCGCTTGCGCGCAAGACGGGTGAACGCGCTGGTTTCCTAAGAAGCCAGTGGATGGCGGGGCGTCTTGAACACGCCCCAGGACCTCCTGCGATCCTGATGCCTCATCGAATCAATACTCCATATCGCTCAATCGGAGGCGAGGCCGCATGGTTCAACGGGCGGAATCCACGCAAGTCCTCGCAAATACAATACGATCTTATCGGCCAAGCGCGCGCGGAGGTCAAGTCCCCTTTTTCGTTTTTCCCCGGTTTTGCGAATCAACCTCCCTCATGTTCCGACTCAAGCGCGTATGAAACCGCAGCCCTATTGCGCGTATTGGCCGCCGTCCACCACGAGGGCCGCGCCCGTCATGAAGCTCGAGGCGTCGCTCGCCAGAAAGAGAATCGCTCCCTTGAGTTCCTCGGGCCGGCCGACCCGCCCCATCGGAATGTGGGCCTTGATCATCCTCTCGCCCGCTTCCGAGGCGAAAAACTTGCTGTTGATGTCGGTGAGGAAATACCCGGGCGCCAGGGCGTTCACACGCACCCCCGTTTTCGCCCATTCGAGCGCAAGCGTCTTGGTGAGCTGAATCAGGCCGCCCTTGCTCGCCGAATAGGCGGAGAGCATCTTCACGCCGATGAAGCCTGCGACCGAAGCCACGTTCACAATCGCCCCGCCGCCGCGTTCTATCATCCCGGGCGCCACGGCCTGGCACATCAGGAACGCGCCCCGCAGGTTCGTCTCCAGCACCTGGTTCCAGCGCTCAATCGGCAAATCGGTGGCCCAGCCCTCGCCGCTCACGCCGCTGTTGTTCACTAAAACGTCGATGGACCCCAGCGCGTCTTCGGCCTCGCGCGCCGCCTCGCGGATGGAGTCGGGATCCGTCAGGTCGCAGGCGACGGCGTGGGCCGAGCGGCCCAGGGCGCGAATCTCCTCCGCCGCCTCCTCGAGCTTCTCTTTTCGCCTCGCCGCCAGGGCGACCTCGGCTCCCGCTTCGGCCAGGGCATGGGCCATCGCGCGTCCGAGGCCCGTGCCGCCACCCGTCACCAACGCTCTCTTTCCGCTTAAATCAAATAGTTGTGGCAATTCACTTTCCCCTGAATGTAAAGTTTCCGTAATTTTTGCTCACAGAATTCGTGAATAAATTGTGGATAAGTCTGTGTTCAGGGCCTCTAAACCCTCTATTTTCATTCACTTAAAGCATTTTGACACTTTTTTGGGCAAACCTTTTAACTCAAGCAATATCAATAATATACATTAAATTTTCGCCCCATGAGGCCTTGTGTTTTCGCCTTAAGCATTGTTTTTGCGCAAGTTTTGTGGACAAACCCCCGCTCGGCATCCTGTCGAGCCTTTAGAATTTTTATTGTAAGTCGCCATCCTCACCAAATATCCCCGCCGATCGCGCCTCGTAAAACAACAAGCAAGTCGCGCCGTAGCGCCTCTCCCGCACGAGTCTCGCCTCGCCCACCTCGCTTTTCCGCTGCGCGCCCTTGGGAGTCTCCATCACGAGGCTTGCGCATATCGGCTCAGGCGCGAAGACGGCCTCGAGCAACTCCAGGCGCAGCGCCTCGTCCCGCCAGGGCGGATCGGCGAAGGCGAAGTCGATTCCACGCGCGGAGTCCGCCCGAATCCGCCTGATCTCTGAAATCACGCCCGCGCAGCGCACCTCGAAGCCCCCGGCCAGGCCGAGGGTGTCGGCGTTTTCGCGCAGCGCTGCGCAAAGGCGCGGGTTTTTCTCCACGGCCACGACGCGCGCCGCGCCCCGGCTGAGCGCCTCAAGCGATATCGCGCCCGAACCTGCGCACAAATCGAGTACGCACGCGCCGGCCACTGCGCCCCCCCAGATGTTGAACAGCGCCTCGCGCACGCGCTCGCCCGTGGGCCGCACGTCGGCCTCTTTGGGCGACGGAATCCTCCGGCTCCGCGCCGCGCCGCCGATGATTCTGAGCGACATTAGTGTCTCAGAGTCGCTCGAAGTGGGCCAGTTCGCCAAAGGCCCGGTAGCGCGCGTCGATCTCCTCGTTCGAGAGCGCGCGCATCCGGTCGTAGCTGAACGATTCCACGTTGAACGAAGCCATGACGCTGCCGTATACGACCGCCTTGCGCATCCCCGCCTCGCTCAGATCGCCCGTGGCCGCGAGATGGCCCATGAAGCCGCCGGCGAAGCTGTCGCCCGCGCCCGTGGGGTCGCAGACCTCTTCAATCGGAAGCCCCGGGGCGGAGAACACCCCGTCCTCATGGAAGAGCAGCGAGCCGTACTCGCCCTGTTTCACCACGAGAGTCCTGGGGCCGATCTCCCGAATCCGGCGCGCGGCGCGAGAGATGTTCGCCTCGCCCGAGAGAGCGCGCGCCTCCGCGTCGTTGATGACGACCAGATCGACCATCGATAGGGTATCGAGCAACGCCTCGCGCCTGCCCTCTATCCAGAAGTTCATGGTGTCGCACGCCACGAGCCTGGGCGAGTTCGCCTGTGAGACGACGGCGGCCTGAAGCACCGGGTCGATGTTCGCCAGAAACACGAAATCGGTGTCTTTGAAATTATCCGGCAGGTTGGGCGAAAAACTCTCGAAGACGTTTAACTGCGTGTCGAGCGTGTGGGCGGTGTTCAAGTCGAACCCGTATTCCCCCTTCCAGCGGAAGGTCTTTCCCCCGCTTCGCTCGATGCCCGAGATGTCTATCTTGCGCTCTTTCAGGAAGGAGAGCGTATCTTCGGGAAAATCCGCCCCAACGACGGCCACGAGCCGCACGTCCGTGAAATAGCTCGCCGCCACCGAGAAATAGGTGGCCGAACCGCCCACCGCCTCCTCACGCTCGCCGAAGGGCGTTTTCACCGAATCAATCGCCATGGAACCGACCACCAGAAGACTCATCTTTCCCTCACCTTAAAATTTTGATACTGGCGGACACATGCCGCCATTTCGACTCAGCGCCGCCTCTCCCGCCCGGGTAGACCACGCCGGAGAGGCGCGTCCGTTTCCATCTCGTTCTCCAGGAGGCCAACTCTAACTTCAAAGCGCGCGCGTTTCAAAGGGGATACCCATTTCGGGGCGAAATATGTTTTAATAACGCCAAAGCCGCGAGAAGAGACGGAAAACGCTTCCGGGAGGAGCGTTCGTAGTTTTCTCCCGTTCACAAGCAAAGGCAAAGCCTCATGGATGCAAAACACCCCCTCGCCACGCGCGAGGAGTTGGCGAATCTCGATTTCTTCACCGATCTGGCCGACCGCTACCTCGCCGTCGATGGTCTGGAGGCGCGCTGGGTGAGCTTCACCAAAAAAGAGATTCTCCCCGACAAGAAAATCGCTGAGCGGATGCACTATCTGGTCTCCTTGGCCCGTGCGGTCGAGGAGACGCTCGATTCCGCCTTCCGCTCAGGCCACATCCCCGGCACCGCCTTTTTCGGGAGGGGAAACGAGGGCGCAAGCGTCGCCAGCGCGATGTGTCTCGAAGATCACGAATGGCTCGTGCCCATGCACAGAAACTGCGGCGCGCACCTCGCCAAGGGCCATCCGCTCAAGAGCATCATGTCCCATTTCTTCGGACGCGCCGACGGCCCCTCGGGCGGGCGCGACGGGAATTTCCACATGGGCTACCGGCCCAAGCGGATCACCCAGCTCATCAGCCACATCGGCACCATGGTGCCCATCGCCACCGGCGTGGCATGGGCGGCCAAGGCGCGCGGCAAGGGCGAGGCCACCATCAACTACATCGGCGACGGCGGCACGAGCTCGGGCGATTTCCACGAGGCGGTGAACTTCGCCGCCGTGAGAAAACTCCCCCTCGTCATCGTCATCGACAACAACCAGTACGCATTCAAGACGCTTTTGAGCGATCAGTACGCATGCGACGCCCTGGTGCTCAAGGCGCCCGGCTACGGGATTCCGGGCTTTCTCATCGACGGCACGAACGCGCCCCTGGCGCGCCACGTGTGCTCACAAGCGCTCGCGCGCGCGAGGGCGGGCGGCGGCCCCACCTTGATCGAGAGCATCACCCTGCGCGCCGCGGGCCATTCGGTGTACGATAAATTTTCCGATTACGTGGATATGGAGCATTTTGAGAAATGGACCAACGAGCGCGACCCCATCAAGCGGCTCGGCGAGACGCTTATCGAGTTCGGCGTCATGACGGCGGAAGAAGTCGCCGCCTCCCACGATAAGGCGAGGCAAGACGCCGAAGACGCTCGCGACGAGGCCCTTAAAAGCCCGATGCCGGACCCCGCGCACCTGACCGAGGGAGTGTTCGCCGAATGATCACCTACCGCGAAGCACTGAGCGCCGCCCTGTGGGAGGAGATGGAGCGCGATGAGGAGGTGTTTCTCATGGGAGAGGACATCGGCCTGGGCGGCGGGGCTTTTTACATCACCAAGGGGTTCATGGAGAAATTCGGGCGCGACCGCGTGGTGGACGTTCCCCTGAGCGAGGCAGGCTTCACGGGCGCTGCAATCGGCGCCGCCCTGTGCGGCATGCGGCCCGTGGTGGAGTTTCAGTTCGCAGATTTCGTCACCGAATCCTACAAGATGATCGTGGATTACGCGGCCGGAAACCATTACCGCCAGATGGGGCCGGTACCCATCGTCTTGCGCCTCCCGGCGGCTGCCCTCGTGAGCGCGGGGCCGTTCCACAGCCAGAACCCCGAGATCTGGTTTTTCGGAACGCCGGGCCTCAAGATCGTAGCACCCACGACCGCCCATGACGCCAAGGGAATGCTCAAAGAAGCGATTCGAGACCCCAACCCCGTCATCTTCATCGAGTACAAAAAATTCTATAACTACCCGGTGGCCGAGTTGCCCGAAGTCTTGAGGCCCGAGATTCCAGAAGGCGACTACACCGTGCCCTTCGGCGAAGCGAAAACCCTGCGCGAGGGCGATGACATCTCGCTCGTCACCTTCGGCACCACGGTGCTCGAAGCCCTCGAAGCGGCGGAAGTGCTCGAGGCGGATGGGGTGTCGGTCGAGGTCATCGATCTCAGAACCCTCGTTCCGCTCGACAAGGCGGCGATAATCGAAAGCGCCAAGAAAACGGGAAAAATCCTCTTCTTACACGAGGCGAGAAAACGCGGCGGCGTGGGAGGCGAGTTGGCCGCCATCGTGGCGGAGGAGGTCTTTGAATATCTCGACGCCCCCATCCGCCGCCTCGGCGCGCCGGATACCCACGTACCGCTCAGCCCCCCGCTCGAGCGCGCCTATCTGCCGAGCACCGAGAAGGTCGTGAACGAACTCCGCGATCTCGCCGCGTTCTAGCCCGCCGGTCATCTGGCGCATTTCCGGATTTTCGAGTAAAACAAATTTTCGATTGCATCCATGAAAGACGAGGGAGCTTGCATGTACACCGCGCGCATCAGAATGCCCCGCATGGGAACCAGCGTGCACGAGAGCACGGTGGTGGCCTGGAAGAAGGCGGTGGGCGATGCGGTGGCAAAGGGCGAGGTGCTGCTTTCGGCTGAGAGCGACAAGGTGGAATTCGAGGTCGAGGCTCCTGCCGACGGCGTGATAACGGAAATCCTCGCGGATGCGGAACAGACCGTGCCCGTGGGCGAAGTGCTGGCGACCATGGAGACTGAAACCGAGGTCGCCGACGAAACACCCGTGCAGGACAGGGGCGCAAGCGACGATTGGGCCGCCCCGGTCGCACCCTTACAACCGAGGGAGAAACCCGTAATACCGGCGGCTCAGGCGCGAAAAGCCCCCCTCCCCTCGGACAAGAAAACGTGGCTCTCTCCCCGCGTTCAGAACCTCGCCGCCGCGCATGGGGTCGGCCTGGACGTACTTGCGGGAATCGAGGGCACGGGAGCGGGCGGAAGGATCAGCGCGCGCGACGTGGAGGCGTTCATCACGGGCGGCGGCATACCACCCAGAATAGAGATGTCCTCGGAGCCGCTCAGCGAGAATCGCGATGAGCGCGCCGAGCCCCTCAGCAGAATCAGGAGGCGGATCGCCGAAAACCTCACCCGTTCGGTGCGCGAAATTCCCCAGGTCACCAGTTGGCTCGATGTGGACATGGGCGGGGTGTCGGCCTTTCGGGACGCGAACAAACAAGCGTTTTACGATAAACACGGCTGCCGCCTCACCTACACGCCCTTTTTCATCATGGCGGTCGTCCACGCGCTCAGAAACGCCGATAACGAGCGCTTGAACGCTACCTTCGAAGACGACGCCCTCACCATCAAGCGCTTCGTGAACCTGGGGGTCGCCGTGGACACCCCGGGCGGCCTCGTGGTTCCCGTCCTCAAATCGGCGGATTCCATGAACCTGGTGGAACTCTCGGCCCGGCTCGACGACCTGGCCGCCCGTGCGCGGGAGGGTGCGCTTACGCCCGACGAAGCGCGGGGCGGGACGCTCACGCTCACCAATTTCGGCGCTTCGGGCGCCCTGGGCGGCAACCCCATCATCAACCCCCCCGAGGTGGCCATCATCGGAACGGGGGCTATCGCGCCCCGCCCCGTGGCGCTCCCCGGCGGCGCGGTCTCGGTGCGGCCCGTCATGACTCTGGCGATAACCTTCGATCACCGCGTGAACGACGGCATGGTGGCGGGCAGGTTTATTTCCGACGTCCGCGCGGCGCTCGAAAATATGAATTTTTCCCTTTTGGAGTATTGAATACTGGAATCCCGTAGCCGGAGCCTGCGTTCCCTTGCGTCCGGCGAGCGGCCACGACAACAAGGAGTAAAAAATCCCATGGCCAGACCCGACATCGACACCCCCTTGCGCTCCATGCTCTTCATCCCCGGTTCGAGCGAGAAGATGGTGGGCAAAGCGCCCACCATCGAGGCGGACGCCGCCCTGTTCGATTTGGAGGATTCCGTCGCCCCCCAGATGAAGGGCGAGGCGCGAAAACTCGTGCGCGCAGGGATAGCGGAGACGAAGGAGGCCCCGAGCGGCCCCTCCACCATCCTCGTGCGCGTGAACGACGTGGAATCGGGCATGCTGGAAGAGGACATCGACGCCATCGTGGCGGAGGGCCTGGACGGCATTTTTCTCCCAAAACCGGAGGGGGCCGCGGACGTGCGGACGGCGGATGCGCTTTTGGCGAAATACGAGCGTGCGCGTGGATTGACCGAAGGCGGCATCGGCATCATCGCGCAGATCGAGAGCGCCTCGGGCGTGGTGCATTGCTACGACATTTGCAAGGCGGCCGACCGCGTCGTGGGCGTGAACCTGGGCAGTGCGGAGGATGCGGATCTCTGCCGCAGCCTGGGCGCCACCTGGACAGAAGACGGCACGACGATCCTCTACACGCGAAGCAAGGTGCTCGTCGAGGCGCGCGCCGCGCGTCTGCCCCACCCCACCGACGGCGTCTACATGCGGCTCCAGGACGACGAGGGCTGCAGGGCGGATGCGGAGTTCGCCAAAAAGCTCGGCTACACCGGCAAGGCGGCCATCCACCCGAGACAGGTGCCGATTTTCAACGAGGTCTACTCGCCGAGCGAAGAAGAGGTCTCCTACTACACCGAGATGGCAGAAGCCTACCGGGAGGGTGAGGCAAAAGGTCTTGGAGCCGTATCGTTCAAGGGCAAGATGATCGATATCGCCATGGTCAAGCACGCGGAGAACGTGCTCGCGCGCGCCCGCGCCATCGCCGAAAGAGCGTAGGCTGCGCGCATGACGGACACATCAGACCCCATCGAGCATTTCTTCGCGCAACCCTGGTCCGACGGCCTGCCCGTCGTGGTCCCGACCGAAGAGCGCCTGGCGGACATGCTGGGAAAACACGCGCCCGACGAACTCATCGGCCACGTGCCGCCCGCGAACCACCCCGCCACCGTGGAGGCCGTGGCGCTCCACGCCGTCATGGCGGGTTGTAAGCCGGAATACCTGCCCGCTCTCCTGTGCGCGCTCTCCTGCATTCTGGACACGCGCTTCAACATGAACGGCATTCAGGCCACGATGAACCCCGCAGGCCCCCTCATCGTCATGAACGGCCCCTATGCGCGCGAAATCGGCGTACACGGCGGCACGGGGTGCCTGGGACCGGGCTTTCGGGCCAACGCCACCATCGGCCGCGCGCTGAGGCTCATGCTCTTGAACCTGGGCGGCGGGGTTCCCGGCGTGGTGGACATGAGCACGTTCGGCAGCCCCAGCAAGTTTAGCTACTGCCTGCGCGAGAACGAGGAAATCAGTCCCTGGCCCTCGCTGGCCGAAGAACGCGGGTTCGGCAAGGATGAGAACGTCGTTACCGCCTGCGCGGGGGAAGGCCCGCGCGTGGCTTTAGATGATTCGAGCGATCAACCAGACGGGGTGCTCACCACGATTGCGAGCACCATCTCCACCATGGGCACACGCCACGCCTACTCGCCCGTGGGCGTCACGGTGATCATGGGGCCCGAACACGCGCAACTCTTGGCGGACAAAGGATTCAGCAGAGACGACGCGAAGCGCGGATTACAAGAGCGCGCTCGCCTGCCCGTGGGCCTCTTAAAGCGCGGCGGACGCTACCGTGGGAAAGAAAAGAGCGAATGGCCCGAGTGGGTGGATCATGCCGATGATGACTGCATGACGCCCATGATCCGGAAACCGGAAGACGTCACGCTCCTCGTGGCGGGCGGCCTGCCCGGGCCGTCTACCTTCGTCATCCCGGGATGGAACAACACGAACCGACCCGTCTCCAAGGCGTTTGTCGTAGAATAGTAGGGAAACCACGGGTTCAGGGCGCAGCGAAATCCATCATCCGTGCGCCGCGCATCACCCCCTAACAACCGTAGGCCTTGTTCTCCTGGGGAGAGAGGCGCTTCCAGGCCATCGCCAGTTCCACGAGAATCCGCACGCCCACGCCGGTGCCGCCCTCGGGGCG
This sequence comes from bacterium, assembly GCA_965218735.1. Lineage (GTDB taxonomy): Bacteria > UBA8248 > UBA8248 > UBA8248 > UBA8248 > Bin107. The sequence continues at coordinate 948,510 of CBDCMA010000008.1, forward strand.
GTAGGCTTCCTCTGATGAGGTGTGGGACGGTCCCGCGATGTCCAGGTGCACCCAGGGCGTCTCGTCGGCGAAGTGCTGTAAGAACGCCGCCGCGGTGTTCGCGCCCCCCCAGCGCGCGCCCGAGATGTTGCACATATCGGCGATTTTGCCCTTCATCGCCTCACCGTATTCCGGGAAGAGCGGCATGTGCCAGACGCGATCTCCCGTGCGCTCGCCCAGGTCCCGCACGCGGCCCAGGAGTTCGTCGTGCGTGCCGTACATGCCGGTCACCTTCTGACCCAGCGCGACCATGCACGCGCCTGTGAGCGTGGCCAGGTCGATCATGCACTGCGGGTCGTATTTCTCGCGCGTGTAGTGCAGAGCGTCGGCGAGGACGAGCCTGCCCTCGGCGTCCGTGTTGTGGATTTCGATAGTCGTTCCCTTCATGGAACGCACGATGTCGCCGGGCCGCGTGGCGTCGCCGTCCACCATGTTCTCGGCAAGTCCCGCCACGCCGATCACGGGCACGCGGGGCTTTAAGCGCGCGACGGCGAGCATCGCGCCCAGCACGGCGGCGGCCCCGCTCATGTCGGTCGTCATCAGTTCGAGACCGCCGCTCGGCTTGATGGAGATGCCGCCGGTGTCGAACGTCACCCCCTTGCCGACGAAGGCGATGGGTTTCGTCTTCACGCCTTGGGGCCTGTATTCGAGGACGACCATGCGGGGCGGCTCGCTGCTGCCCTGCCCCACCGAGAGAAGAGCGCCCATCTTCTGCCTCGCCATCTGCTTCTCATCCAGCACGCGGCACCTCAAACCCTCGCTGCGCGCCATCGCGCGCGCGATGTCAGCGAGTGCGGGAGGTCTTTTCTCGTTGCTGGGGGTGTTGATGAGGTCGCGGGTATAGTTCGTCCCCTCAGAGAGAATCCGCCCATGCCGCACCCCGCGCCGCATCGCGCTCAGATTCTTGCCGGGTCCTCCGCACAGGACGACTCTCGAAACGTCGGTTTTCTCATCATCATCCGCGCTCTTGTACTTATCCATCCGGTAGAGAGCGAGCCCCACGCCCTCGACAATTGACTGGGCCGCCTCTCGCGCGTCGAGGCCCTCTCCGATGGTGGAGGAGGCCGAAAACGCCATCGACTTAAGCCCCTCGGCGCGCGCGCGCTTGGCCGCCAGGCCACATGCGCAGCGAACCGATTCGGGGGATACCTCATCGCCCAGCCCTGCGAGGATGATGAACCCGGGCGCTCCGCTCCCTGCCGCAGTGGGCAGAAAGGATATCTGTCCCTTGTTTCCCTCGAAAACCTTGCGCTCGCGCAAAGAGGCCAGGACGCTTCCCATGATTTTTTCCAGTTGCTCGTTTTTCTCATCTTTCGCCATGAGGCAAACCAGGGCGTCCGTCCCCTGGTCGAAGCCATCACCTCCCACAACGGAGAACCGCATAGCCATCTCCTCTTACAAGACACCATGTGAAGTGAATAACGAATCGCCGAGAGTGTATCCCAGCGCGGGGCGCACGGCCAGACGGCCAGAGGCGCCACCTCCCTTTTCACCCACGATATGGGCGCGGATTGTCTTTCCCGGGCCCCTCCCCCTACAATGCCCGGGCATCGCTCGCAGGAAACGCGCGGGCGAGCGCATCAGGGCTTTTCACGACAAATTTTCCCTCTCGCACGAAGGAGGCGCAATGAGTTTTTATAACTGGGACATGCTCCCCTTGAGTCACGATCGCCCGGGGGTCGCGCACCGGAGGATTTTTGGAGACAACATCCAGATGCAGCACTTAATCACCGAGCCGGGCGGTACGCCTTCCAAAATGCACAACCATCCTGATCACGAGGAGTTCTTCTATATCCAGGCAGGCGAATGGGAATTCACGCTTGAAGACGAGGTGCGGCGCTTAGGCCCGGGCGACGTGGTGCACGTCAAGGCGGGCGCGATGCACACCTTGAGGCTCCTGAGCGAGGAGCCGGGGATGGCGCTCGAGGTCTTCTACCCCATGTGGAACCCCGAGCTTGCCGAAAACAAGGAAGATTTTACGATTGACGCCATCAAGAACCGCATGGAGTTCGCCGAAGAACCCGACGATATGAACCGGGGCCGCCCGCCAGGACACGGGGAGTAATAAAGGAGCCACCCTCGCCGGGGCGGCGTTCTCCCCGGGGGTGGTTTTTCAGAGATTTTTCCTCAACACAAAAAAGCACCCACAAAAAAACAGGCGGCGCCCGTCGACGCCGCCTGCTGTTTTTTATATTTCCCTCAATGTTCCGTTTCAGGTAACACCAAGGGTCGGTTTAGGGCTTTTTCAGGACCCTCTTTCTCGAATGAGCCGTTTTCAGGACCCTCCGATGAGAGTTTTCAAGGGCGGTTACTATCAGTCGCCTTACCATGACAGCCCTCCTCTTGCTACTCACAAGTGCTGTTTGTACTCTCAAATCCTAGCGAAAGACGCCCGCCATGTCAAGTATTTTTTATCTCCAAAAATGCGCCTAAATTTTAACCCCCTATATTTCAATTGCTTATAATCGCCCTTTCAGAAAGAAGGCATCCGCCGCCCCTCACGCCTCGATGATGGCGGCGACCACCCCGCCGCCCACGGGCCCCTGATGGAACACGAGGCCGGCCGAGACGTAGACCGCCGGGTCCTGTACGACGGAGGCGATGACCGCATTCGCAACGGCGCGCACAGGCCGCGTGCCCAGAACCGAATCCGTGAGCAGCGTGACGCGCTTGTCCAGAAGCCTGCCGTCCCACGGCGCGCCCGCCTTGGCGAGCACGTGCACCACCCTTTTCAGGTCCTCCTCCCCCGGCAGGCCGTCGAAAGAAAGCCCTGCGTTTTTGAGCGACTGCCGGACGGCGTCGGCGTCGATCAGGTGCTGCATCACCGCGCGGCCGATCTTGTAGCGGCTCACCGATTGCGCGGAATTCCCCAGCACGACGACTTCAGAGCGCATGAGTTCCACGCCCGCCGAGCAGGAGATCATTTTCGAATACAGATCCCCCCTGCTGCACACGTCGGATATCTCGAATGATGCCCTGTCGATCTCCCCGAGTCCCACCGCCGCGCCCAGGGCCGAGCAACCGTTCGAGAGGCTCATCGAGCGCGTGGTGTCCGTGCTCACCACCTTCTTGCCGCGCGAGGCCGCGTCGTTGATGCGGTCAGACGTAAGCAGCGGGCATTTGACCTGCACGTAACCCACGTCGTCGAGCGAATCCACACCCGCCTTTGCGAGGGCTTCGGTCGCCGCCTCGGCCACGAGGTCCACCTGGGCCATCGTGCCCAACTCTTCGGGCAGCAACTCTCTGGTGAAGGCGACCCCCATGGAGAGACGCTTCTCCCCGGGGCTTTCGGCGTCACCCACGTCTGTCTTGGAAAACGCCACCGCGTGGGGACTCATGATCCCCTCGCATCCGCCCGACATCACCATGGCGCACATGCCCTGGACCTCGGAACGGGAGAGGCCGAGCGTCTCCATCATGTAGTCCTCGAAGGAATGGAGAGCGTAGGGCCTCGAATAATCGTTCACCCGGCCGTTGCCCTCCGTCTTGGCGATGATGGCCTGAATGTCCGCCGCCTGAATGCGGCCTCCCGCCACCGCTTCCGCAAGACCCGCAACGTCCTCGGGTCCCGACATCTGGAATTTCACCACCTGGGTATCAAACACGATTGAGCCTCCTCGTTGTTCAGTATTCTTCGTCAGATTATGGATTCACGAAAAACCCCGCTACGCTCCCGGAACCACCAGGCCCGCGCGCTCGACAATGGCCGCGGACGCCGCCTGCGCCTCTTCGCGAATCGAGCGCTCCTCATCCTCGCTCATCTTGCTCAGGCGCCCCGCCTCCATGAGCGGCTCGCCATCCACCCAGACCCACCGCACCTCCGTTCCGTGGGTCTGATACGCGAGAACCGAGGGCAGATGATGGTTCGGGTACATGTGGGGGCCGCTCATATCGAGCAGAATCATGTCCGCCCGCTTGCCCACCTCGATGGAGCCTATCTCTGCTTCCAGGCCGAGCGCGCGCGCGCCGTTTCGCGTGGCCATGTCGAGCACCTGCTGCGCCGTAATGGCGGCGGGGTCCTGCTGCACGCCCTTGTGGAGCAGGCACGCGAGGCGTATCTCCCAGAACATGTTGGCCAGGTCGTTGCAATTCGCGTTGTCCGTGCCCAAAGCCACGGGGATGCCGTAGCCCAGCATCCGGGGCACCGGCGAGACGCCCGAGCCCAGATACATGTTGCTCGATGGGAGATGCACCACCTGCGCGCCGGATTCTTTCAAAAGACGAATGTCCTCCTCGCTCAGGTGGATGCAATGGCCCGCCACCAGACGCTCTGAGAGCAGACCCCAGGCCGCCAGGTGCTGCACGACGGGAAGACCGCCCACTTCTGATTCCATCGGGTCTTCCGATACGTGCGTGGAGATGCGAAGACCCCGCTTCCCGGCCCATTCGTCCACCTCGCGAAAAGTCTCGGGCTTCACGTAGACGGGGATGTTCGGCCCCGGCCATACCAGAACGCGGCCCCCCGAGCGGCCGTGGTATGTATCCACCAGATGGGAAGTCTCCTCGAAGACCTCATCCCTCGTCTTGAGGCTGGGCGGAAAGGTCTTGCCCCAGGCGGCGATGTGGGAGTGCGCCCGATCGGCGAGTTTTCCCGAAGGAGACATTTCGTTGAAGTTCAAGGCGAAGACGCTCCGCATCCCCGAATCGTCCATGGCCTCTATCATCGCTTCGGCCTGCGGGACGGGGATGCGCTCGTTCGTCACCACCGCCGTGGTGCCCGAGCGAATCGCCTCGCACGCGAAGAGCCTGACGGAGAGCGCCGCATCATCGGGCGTATAGGCCACCTGGCCGGGCGCCATGACGTTCAGACGCCAGTCCATCAGCCGCCTGTCCGCACCCAGGCCGCCCCGCAACAGAATGCACATGATGTGGCTGTGGGCGTTCACCAGCCCCGGCATGAGGGCCATGCCTTCGCCGTCGACCACCCGTGCGGAGCCCGCGTTTATCCTCGACGCTGAAATCTCGGCGATGCGGCCATCCTCGACCAGCACGGACGCGCGCGCGATGACTTCGCGCCTCTCGTTCTGGGTGAGGACGCAGGCGTTTTCGATCACGAAACGACCCGTCATGGAGAAATCCTCCGTTGGTGTGTTCCCCAGAATACGATAATCAGGCGGGTTTGAATATCTCCGTCGCAAGCCGCGCCTTGCCAGAGAGGGAAAAGAGCATTATTAGTGTGAGAGAAAATCCGACAACCCGAGGAGATACGCCGATGTCCAAAATCAAATTCCTGCAGCATTTCAGCATCTATTGCCGGGATTTACCGGCCATGCACAAATTCTACAACGAAATCCTGGAACTTCCCGAAATGCCCCGCCCGCATTTCCCCTTCCCGGGCTATTGGTTCGAGGCGGGAGAGGACCACCAGATCCACCTCGCCAAGGTGAGCGATACGCACGTGTCCCACTCCATCAGCGACAACGAGGATGGATACATGGACCACCACTTCGGGATGGTGACGGAAGATCTCGACGGCATAAAAGAGAGGCTTAAGAAACACGGCATCGAATTTCACGATGAGCCTTACGGATATCCGCAAATCTTTTTCCGGGACCCGGAGAACAACTTGATCGAGGTCGCGTCCACGGCGATGTTCGAGATGGAATAAAAAACGCGCCGGGGTGAACCGGCCCCGGTCGCCGCGATGCCCTGTATGCTCCGGGCCGGGAGGCTCACCCATAAGGCATGGGAGCGCGGTCGTTTCCCCGTCCCGGTTTTCCGATGATTTCTGGAGATCAAGCCATGTCATTTCAAAAATTCCGCACCACGCAGGTCACCGCCGGGGCCGGCAGCTACTCCCAGGGCGTTCTGGCCGGGAAGACGCTCTATCTCGCGGGCCAGAAAGGGGCGGGGCTCGACGGCGCCCCGCCTGCGCCCGGCGACGCCGCGGCCCAGGCCCGCCAGGCGTGCGAGAACATCCGCCAGCTTATGGAGGAGGCGGGCGGCGACCTCTCCCACGTCGTGAAGCTCACGAACTACATTACCGACAGGGCGTACCGCAAAGCGGTGTATGCGGTGATCGCGGAATACTTCGGCCCCCATGCGCCAGCGAGCACGGGCGTGATCGTGGACGGCCTGGCTTCCGAGGATTTTCTCGTGGAGATCGACGCCACGGCCTATATTCCAGAGGCCTGAGAAAAAAAGGCGTATTGAGAAATGCGCCGCAAAAAGGCAGAATAGGGATACATACAGACCAGTTCGCAAGCAGCCCTTGAGGCTGAGTCCTTTCAGAGGAGAGGGATCATGACCGAATCTTACGATGGATTGTTCGTCGGCGGCGGGCACAACAGCCTGGTATGCGCCGCCTATCTGGCGAAAGCCGGGAAAAAGGTAGCCGTTCTGGAACGCTCCAGCATCGCTGGCGGGGGCTGCTCCACGCACGAAGTCACCCTGCCCGGCTTCAAGCACAACCTGCACTCGAACTACTACGTGGGTCTGGACAGAAGCCCTATTCTGCGCGATCTGGAACTCCACGAATACGGCTTCAGCCTCGTCTTCCCGGAGTTTCAGCAAGGCTGCATCTTCAGCGACGGCACGGCGTTCGTCATCCACCGCGACGTGGAGAAGACCGTCAAGTCGATCGAGAAGATCAACCGGAACGACGCGAGAACCTACCGGGACCTCCATGTCAAATTCACCGAGGGAATGCTCGACATCATCACCTCCTTCATGTACTGCGCTCCCCTGCCACCCGAGGAGCTGAAAGAGCGCTTCGCGGGACCGCTGGGCCGTGAATTCTTAAGCTATGCGGACTTGAGCATGTACGAGGCGGTCGACCAGCATTTCGAGGACGACAGGCTGCGCGTGCTGTTCAAACTCTTTCTCGGCTCCTTCACCCTGGTGAACACGCCTTCGACCGGCTTATTCTTCCCGCGAATCTTCTCGCGCATCGCGAATTTCGCGCTCCCCGTGGGCGGGTCGGTGAACTTCACCCGCGCTCTCGAGCGCGTCGTCGAGCGCGGGGGCGGCAAAGTGCTCACGAACGCCGATGTGCGCGAAATCACCGTGGAAAGCGGGGACGCCACCGGCGTCATCCTCGAGGACGGAAGGCGCATCGAGGCCACCGATTTCGTGGCGAGCGGAGTGAACTGGCCGCTCACGGTGCGCCTCGCCGGGGAGGATTACTTCGGCGGCAGGCTCGCCAAGGCGGCGCTCGAGTTCCAGTGGGCGAGCCACGGGCTCTGCACCATCCACCTGGCGCTCAAGGAAGCGCCCGACTTCAAGGCCGCGAAATTCGAGCCCGACATCAACAAGACGTTCAACATCTTCTGGGGCGCGGACTCGACCGAGGAGATCACCGATTGCTTCGAGAGGATTCACGACGGCGAACTGCCCCCGCTCATGGGCAACGGCGGAAGCAACAGCCACTTCGACCCGACCTACTCGCCCGATGGCACGCACGTGGGCTACTGGTGGCCCTTCGCGCCCTACGAACTCAAAGACGGCGGTGCCGAGGCGTGGGACACGAAGCGCGAGGAATACACCGAGCACTTCATCAACTCCTGGACGCCCTATGCGCCCAACATCAACCACGACAACATCATGGGCAGCTACCTCTACACGCCGCTCGACATCGTGCGCATGAACCCGAACTTCGTCCGAGCGAGCCACCACGTGGGCGCCTACATTCCCGAGCAGTTGGGCTACAACCGCCCGCATCCGGATGTGAGCGACTTCCGCACGCCGATCGGAAAGCTGTATCTCTGCGGTTCGAGTTCCCACGTGGGCGGCGCGGTGACGGGGGCTCCCGGCTACAACTGCGCGAACGCGATAGCCGAAGATCTGAACATCGACCGCTTCTGGGCGCCCGTGGAAGCCATGATGGCCTGAAGATGAGGATTTGATTTTCGATTCACGAGGAAAGGACAAAATTTCATGGAACTGATCGACCTCTCACAAACAGTGGCGGCGGGTGGATTCGAGCGTCCGTTCCACCCCAAGGTGGCCATCGAGCCGATGATGACGCACGAGGAATCCTCAAAGAAATTTCTGGGGAAATTCTCCTTCGCGGCCATGAAGCTCACGCTCTCCGACCATACCGGAAGCCACGTGGACGCCCTGAACCACTACGTGCCCGGGGACGCTCCCTCCATCGACCGGTTGCCGCTCGATCGCTTCTATTCGAGCGCGATTTGCGTGGATTTCTCGGACATCGCCCCCAAGACCTACATCGAAACGGCGGACATCGAGCGCGAACTCGAGAAACACGGACTCTCCATCGAGGAGGGCGACGCCTTTTTGTACCACACGGGCCATTTTGAGAAGTGCTTCAAGAATCCCGACCCTGATGTATGGTGGAAAGAATTCGCAGGCCTGAGCCGGCCCGCCACCGAGTATCTCGCCGATCGCGGCGTGCGCAACATCGGATGTGAGGCGTTTACGATAGAAAACCCCACGCAGATGTTCCCCGAATCAGAGGAGCCCTACCCGTCTCATCAGGTGTGCAAGGAACGGGAGATGCTCAACACGGAGAATCTGGTGATTCCCAAACGCCTGGTGGGCAAGCGCTTTACGTTCCTGTGCCTGCCCATCAAGCTGAAAGACGCCACCGGCTCGCCCGTGCGCGCCGTGGCGGTGCTGGACGACTGATTCAGAGACCCAAGCCGAAAAGCGCGTTCGCGTTGGCAAAGGCGGCCATTTCAATCTCCGCTTCGGCCACGCCCCCCCGGCGCATGGCGCGAATCGCCCGGGGGATGCAGTAGAGGTCGTTCGACGTGTAGGGGATGAGGTCGGAATTAAGCATCATGCGCTCGGCCCCATGGCGCTTCACCCAATCCACGACGGCGGAAGGAGGAATCGGCCGAAGCCGGCTGCCGAGACTCGTCGCGCACCACGCGCCCGTTTGTTCGTGCACGAAATCCACAATCGTCTCATCCACATGATCGACCACGAGCAGCGCGTGGTCCAGCCCTGCGGCATCGATGACTTCCATATCCATCTTCAGATAATGGAGCCTGAACTCTTCGGGAGAGATATCTCCTTGCGTGTCCACGCCGCCCAGGAATTCTTTGGGGTTCTTGTACGTGGGCGTGTGAAGAATCAAGGGCTTCTTCAATTCCGCCGCGATACGCGCCTGCGCCTCCAGGCACCTGGCCTGATCTTCCAGATCCCATGAAAACCCAAAGTACTGACCCGGATCGAGACCCACCTCGCCCAGGGCCGCCACCCGCGCGTTCTCCAGATAGCCGGGAAGCGCGTCGATGAGCCTCTCCCAGCCGTCCACCCGCGTCATCGAGCTGACGCCTACGGCGCACATGGCCCGAATATGGTGTTTGGCTTCGGCGGCTTCGGCCATCTTGAGCGGGCTGTCCCAAAGCCTTCTCACGTCTTCCGGTCCGGGCGCGCGTCTCCATATCTCGCGGTGCACGTGGGGGTTCCCGCATGAGAGAACCGCGCCCGCCATCCCGCACATTCCCTGGAGTTCCCAGTCGTCAAAACTGAACCCATGCAGGTGGTTGTGGCTGTCGATGAACCTGTCCATGTTACGCCTCTGGCTTTCTCGCCAAAAACACATAGCGGTTGAGACTGAAAAAATAGGCCCCGCGCTCGCCCAGAACCATCAAATCCTCCGCCCAGGCTTTCGCCTCTTCCTTCGCCACCCCGCCCTTGCGAATGACGAACGGCACGATGACGCTCACCATGCCGTGGCTGTAGTTCTCCGCAGGATACTCCGTATTGAGGAGAGGTAAAACCCTTAAGTCTAAAATCTCGAAGCCCGCGCCATGCAACAGGGGCGATAATCTTCGGGGCAAATGGGGGTCGACCAGATGCGCGTCCCACGCGGTGAATATCCGCCTCGCCCGCACGGCGTCCTGCGCGTTCCACACGAGCGAACCCCAATCGGTATCCATGATGAGGGCGCGCCCGCCGGGCCTCAGCACGCGGAAAAGCTCCGCCAGGGCGACCGCCATATCGGGGACGTATTCATAGACTTGAGAGATGATAGCCGCATCGAAGTCATCATCCGCAAAAGGCAGGCTCACCGCGTCGCCCTCCCGGAACGACACGTGCGGCTGCGATTCGCACCGCGCTTGGGCGATGGCGAGCATGGGCGCGCTTTTATCCACACCGACGACGGCGCCCGTCTCCCCCACTATCCGTGCGGCTTCCAGCGTCATGAAACCGGGGCCTGCGCCCAAATCGAGCACGCGCTCACCCGGCCGGGGAGACACCATCTCCAGAAGGGCCTCGCGCTGCGCTACGACGTCCGCCGTCGTGTAGACGGCCTCCACGCGCCGGGACGCTTTCTCATCAAAACCGGGGGGCTGACTCATGAATCGTTTTCTCTCATCTTTGTGATGATGCGAATGAAAGGCGCAGTGTCCTCGTCCGCACCGGAGCAAGTCAAGCGCCTCGGGCGTCTTCATAACCCGGAAAATCGCCTCATCGCGCGGTGTTTTGCGCAAGAAATTCTCCAAAATGGGAATAGGAAACCAGGCGGAGCGCCCTCCCCATTTCGCCCGGATGGGCCGCCCGGCATTGACGCGCATTTTCCCCTGAACCTATAAGCCTAGTAACAAGTGTTTTTCGCGTTCTCCGTCATCGATGGAATTCTCCATGACCCCAGCCAAGATATTCAACGTTTTTGCGATTGCGGGCAGCCACGCCGTCAACGCCTTCTACACGCAGCTTCTGATACCCGTGCTCCCGCTCATCGTCGCGGAATTCGAGCTCAACTACGTGCAGGCGGGCCTCATCGTGACGACCTACTCGGCGGCGAACAGCGTCTTTCAGTTCCCCCTTTCCTTCATATCGGACTACACCCGCCGCTGGCGGACCGTTCTTGCCCTCTCACTCTTGACCCAGGCGCTGCCCGTTCTGCTCTACGGCTACGCGGCGAGCTATTCCCTGCTGCTCTTGTTCGTCTTCATCGGCGGCATCGGGAGCGCGGCCTATCATCCGCCGGCCGTCGCGCTGATCACGCGCGAACTACCCGGGAGGCGCGGGTTCTGCACGGGCCTGTTCAACGGCGGGGGCGAGATGGGAAACATCATATCGCCCGCCATCGTCGGCTGGCTCGCCGTCTATCTGTCGAGTTGGCGCATGGCGGCGCAGTTCTACGTGATACCCGGCGTCATATGGGCGGCGCTCATCTGGTTTCGCTTTCAGGATCAGATGGGAGAGCGCCTGCCTTTTCGCCAGTCGGCGAGGTCCACCTTCAGCGCCTTGTTCGGCAACAAGTCCTTGATGCTGCTCATCGCCCTCTCCTCGTTCCGGATCATGGGCTTTCGCGGCTTCATGGCATTTTTGCCGCTTCTCCTGGCGGAGCAGTTCGGCTTCGACACCAAAGGGGTGGGCTGGCTGCTCAGCGCCTATTTTCTCATAGGTTCGACAACATCCATCCTCATCGGCAGGTGGTCGGACAACACGGGCAGGACCAGGCTCATCGTCGTGCTCACCTTCATGTGCGCCACCGCCATGGCCACCCTCACGTGGGTCTCAAGCCTCACGACGCTGCTTCTTGCGCTTTTCGCCGTCGCCTGCATCCTCACGCCGGTGCCCAGCCTGGTGCTGGCAATCGGCACGGAACTGGTGGACGAGAGGGTCCGCTCAAGCTCCGTGGGAATGATCTATGGCTTCAACGAGGGCGCAAGCGCACTCTCACCGCTCATCGGCGGCCTCGTGGCCGAAGCGATGGGGCTTCAAATGGCGTTCAGCTTTTACGCCTCGATGTTCGCGGTCGGCGGGTGCATCGCCATCTTCCTGCACAGGCAAAGCGTCTTTCAACCCCAGGCGCACAGGGGCGGAACATGAGCGGGGCGGGAGAGATCGACGCAAGATCAGGTTCGGTAGCATCGCCACAGGATATCCCCTGGGGTGCGCTCGCCATCTTGTTCAGCGCCCACTTCGTGGTGGACGGCACGGCGAACTTCATCGCGCCGCTCCTGCCGCTGATCCGCGAGAAATATCAGGTATCCCTCTCCACGGGCGGCCTGCTCCTCACGTTCGTCTCGATGAGTGCGGCGCTCTCACAACCCGTGACGGCGATTCTGGTGGACCGCTGGCCGGGCCTCCCCTGGCTCGCCGTGGGGATGGTGGGCAGCGCGCTCTTCATCACCTCCATCGGTTGGGCGCCCAATTTCACGGTGCTCACCGTCATGGTCGCCATCGGCGGTTCGATGGTCGGCCTGTGTCATCCGGATATGGCTTCGCGCGCGGGCGCGCTGACGGAACGACGCAAGGGGCTGGTGGTGAGCGTTTTCATCGCGGGAGGGCGGGTCGGCCACGGGCTTGGGCCCATCATCGCCATCGGCATCGTCTCGCTCGGGGGCATGAAATGGCTCTGGGCGTTCACCTTGGTCGCCTTCGCGATGGCCCTGGCGGTGAAATACGGGCTGCCGGAGCCCAAATCACCCTCCACGAGCGGCGGGAAAGCCTCGATATGGGATTTTGTGAAGGCGCTGCGCTCAGCGGGCACGCCGCTGCTTTTGCTCTCGGGCGTCACCATTTGCCGCGCCGTCGTGAACATCAATTTCATCAGCCTCATACCCTCGCTTTACGCCGAACACGGCATGAGCATCTGGAGCGGGGGAGCGGCCAGCGCCATCATGCTGATCTCGGGCGCAGTGGGCGTCCTGGCGGGCGGTGTTTTAGGAGATCGTCTCGGGAAGAAAAACATGATCGTCATCGGCATCGGGCTCGGGGCTTTCTTCGTTTCCGCCTTTTTGATGGCGCCGCCCGAGTGGGGCTTCGTACTGCTGGCTTTCCTGGGGGTCGCCACCTACCTCCCGATGGGAGTGACGATGGCCTTCGCCCAGCAACTGATGCCCCACAACCGGGGTCTGGCCAGTTCCATCACGCTCGGCCTCTCGTGGTTCATCGCGAGCCTTTCGGTCTATCCGATGTCCGTTCTCGGCGAGTGGTTCGGTCTGGCCAACGCCTTCTGGGCGCTGCCCGGCTTTTTTATCGCCGCGTGCGCGTTCGCATGCTTTCTGCCGAAAGTCCGGTAACACCCAGGAGCGCATAAAAAAAGGCGGCCCGAAACGAGCCGCCTTTTTTCGTTTTACTTCGCTTAGGCCGTGACGGCCTGCTCGGCGAGCAACTCATCGAGCACCCGGTCGATTCTCGGCTGCTCCGTCCAACTCGCCTTGTAGGCGATGTTCCCGTCCTTGTCGATGACGAAGACCATGTTCGGCATGCGGCCATAGGCGTTCACCACCGCCTCGTCGACGTCGTCCACCAGAACGGAGATTTTCATGCCGAATTCCGCCACCAACTCTTTCGCATAGCCCATCTTGTGCCCAAATGAGGAGTGCTGGGTGTATTTTTTGAAATACTTGCGCTCCTGCGCGTGCGGTTCCTTGGAGTAGACAACGAAGAACTCGACGTCCTTGTCCTTGTAGCTCTCATGCAACTCGTCCATGCCCGGCACCTGCCGGCGGAAGGGAGGTCACGTAATGGCGCCGAATTCGAGGACGATGTTCTTCTCCCCGCGAAAATCCGCCAGATCCACGGTTTCGTCCGACGTGCTCTGTAGCTTCACCGGAGGGGCGGGCTGGCCGGGTTTCAACTGATCCTCAAACGCCTTGTGGCGGACTTTTCTGAATCCGCTCATCTCGCGCTTGATCATCAAAAACGGATCCAGATACCAGAGGCTCCACAAGCCTCCCAAGGGACCCGGCGGCCTGTCGATATAATCTTCTTTCTGCATCTAGCAACCTCCTATAGAACGATGAATGGCGAAAAAAGAAAATTAGTCTATTTCCGGGTTGTTGTCGATTCCTTGGGCGAGACGACCCTGTGCGCTAAAGCGTCCGGCCCTAAACAGATGTCTCACGCCTTTCGAACACGCTCCAATAGACGTCCATCACTCTTCTGAAGCCCACGCTTTCGAACACGCGCTCGGACGCCTCGTTTCCCGCCACGATGTAGCAATACGCCGCGCGTCCTCTGGCGAATTGCGCCTCGACCAGGGCGGAGACCACCACGCGCGCAAGCCCCTGGCCGCGGAACCGCCCCATCGTGTGCAGCATACCGAGCGAACCGTTCGCATGTACGACCATGTAGGAGGCGAGTTCACCCCCGACCCGTATCGCCGCGGTGGACCCGTTCTGAATTCTCGACAGGCTGTACGCCTCTCCTTCCTCGTAGGGGGAATTTTGCGCCAGCATTTTTGAATCTTCACTTTTCAGGCTTTCTATCCGGTAGGTGCTATGGATGGGCCTGAAATCTTCTTTCTCAAGAATGAACATACCCACGGGCGAGCCCCGGATGACCTTTCTTCGTCGCGCCACCGCCTCCTGAATTTCGAGAGGGGTGGAGGAGAGCTTGAGATAGCCCTCGCTGCGCTCCATCTGGGCGGAGAGCCGCTCCATCTCTGCAAGATTTGCGAGGACGGCTTCAGGCCGCCCCAGCGGTGTGAGCCAGCCGCGCCCAGCGTTCACCGCCACTTGCGGCGCGGTGAGATCGTCCACCCACAGGGAGAGGGATTCTCCCCCCTCGGCGATGGCTTCCGTGAAGCGCACCCGCAGCGGCCCCTGCGCGCGCAGGAATTTTTGGAAAGATTCGCTCTGGGGGTTCTCCAATCGAAGCAATTTTCGCTACACTCCCATGCGGATGAAAAAACGCCGTCCTTTCGGAGAAGTGATTATACCCGCTCATCCTCCCGAATACAGAGACGGGATGCTTAAAACAAATCGCCACAGGAGAGAAAATGAAGGATTACCGCATCATCACCATCCCCGGAGACGGAATCGGCCCCGAACTCATGGAATCCACCATCGCCGTCCTCGAAGCCGTGCAGCAGGCGGACGAGACTTTAACCCTGAACCTCGAAGAACACGAAGCGGGAGCCGGCCGGTACGCCAAGTACGGAAAACGCATCAGCGATGAAACCATACAGGCGTGCCGCGAGGCGGACGGCGTCCTCAAAGCGCCCGTGGGGAATCCGGCCGTCCGCACGCCGGAAGGCACCGAGGCGGGGCTTCTGGGCGGAGTTCTGAGAACGGGGCTCGACCTGTTCGCCAACATGCGGCCCGTCAAGCTCTACCCGGGCATCCGGAGTCCCCTGGCGGGCTATGCGCCCGGCGGCATCGATTACGTCGTGATCCGCGAGAACACCGAGGGACTCTACGCCTCGCGCGACAAGGGAGTCGGCGGCCCCAACGCCGTGGCCGACACCATGATCATCACCCGCCCGGGAGTGGAGCGCGTCGTGCGGTTCGCCTTCGAGCTCTCGCGCAAAAGAGGCGGCGCGCCCGAAGACGGCGTGCGGCGCGTCACCTGCGTGGACAAGAGCAACGTGCTTCGCTCCATGGCCCTGTTCCGCGAGGTATTCTTTGAAGTCGCGGCCGAGTATCCCGAGGTCGAGGCGGAAGCGGTCTATTCGGACGCCTGCGCCAACCATCTCATTATTCGCCCGGCGCACTACGACGTACTGGTGATGGAGAACATGCTGGGAGATTTACTCAGCGACCTGGGCGGCGCCACGGCCGGCGGCCTCGGCATGTGCCCCTCGGGGAACATCGGGGAGAAATTCGCCTTTTTCGAGGCGGTTCACGGCTCGGCGCCCGACATCGCCGGTCAGGGAATCGCGAACCCTCTGAGCCTCGTTCTCTCCGCCGCCCTCATGCTCGCCCACATCGGGGAGAGCGAAGCCGCGAACCAGATAGAAACCAGCGTGTGGGAAGCGCTCGAAACCGGGGAGATTCGTCTGGATGGCAAAGGACGCTCTATCGACGGCACCAGAGCCATCACCGATGCGGTGTGCGCCCGCGTGAGGGGATAAGTCTAGGAAAATCGCTCGCGCAAAAGGGTCCACACGGCGATAAACCCGTCTCGCCAGGTGATCTTCTTTCCCTCGGCGTAGGTGCGGCCATAGTAGGAAATCGGAACCTCGTAGATGCGCCACTTTGCGGGTTTCAGGATTTTTGCGGTGAACTCCGGCTCGAAATCGAATCCTTTGGCCCGGATTTTGATGTCCTTCACCACCTCGCGCCGGAACATCTTGTAGCAGGTCTCCATGTCGGTGAGCGTGCAGTTGAACAACATGTTGGCCAGGGTGGTCAGCATATGATTACCCACCTTGTGCCAGAACATGTGCACGCGCTGGGGTTTGCCGCCAAAGCGCGTGCCGTAGACCACGTCGGCCACCCCCTGGCGGATGGGGTCGTAGAGATCGGCGTATTCGGCGGGGTCGTATTCCAGGTCCGCATCCTGAACGACGATCACGTCCCCGTTGGCCGCTGCGAAGCCATCGCACAGCGCGGCTCCTTTGCCCTCGTTTTTCTCCCGGTAAATGACGCGCGCACCGTCTTTTTCGATTTCAGCCAGGATGTCACGCGTGCCGTCCGTGCTGCCGTCATCGACGATGAGGAGTTCGATGTTCATCGGCACCGCCTGGACTCTGGCGACGATTTCGCGAATCGTGTCCCGCTCGTTGTAGCACGGCATCACCACGCTCAGTAAATCGGGCATCCGGCCATCATCGTTCACTACGAACCTCCCCTTCCAGGAGTCAATTTTTCCATGGAATCCACGCGAACACTGCGCGAAAGACTACATGCTCACCCCGAAACGGTCAATTTATTTTTCAGGACCAGCGGCTCTCCGGCTTGGCAAGTCCTCCCCTGCGTGAGAATATCTCCCCGCCCAAGTGTTTATCGAAAATCATCCCGACTCCAGGATTATGAAATGTCATCGCCCCTGATTGAACGAATGAAGACGCTGTGCTCCCTGCCCGGCCCGCCAGGCCACGAGGGCGCCGTGCGGGACGCCATCGCGGAAATGGTGAAAGACAGCGCGAGCGAGTTGCGCCGCGACGGCATCGGGAACCTCATCGCCCGCCACGAAGCGAACGAGGCGGCGCCTCACCTCCTCCTGGAATGCCACATGGACGAGGTCGGCCTCATCGTCACGCGCGTGGAGGCGGGCGGCGCAATCAGGTTCGAAAAAGTGGGCCTCGTGGCGGATGCGATTTTCCCGGGGCGCGATGTCGCGCTCCTGACGCTGGACGGGAATCTCCATCGCGGGGTCGTCAACGTTCGGAGCGGACACCTCCAATCCTTACAAGGCCAGGAACACCCCGGCGTCGAGGAGATGTGGATAGACTTAGGCGCTTCGGATGATAAAAAGATTCGCGCGCTCGGAATCGAAGCGGGCACGCCGGGCGTGTTCCACAGCCCCTTCACGCAGCTACCCGGAGGAGCGTGGAAATCGAAGGCGGTGGACAACCGCTCGGGCTGCGCCCTGTGCGTGGAGGCGTTCATCAACACGGCCCACTCGCTCTCGGACAAGCTCCGCCTGAGCGCCGCCTTTTGCGCGCAGGAGGAAATCGGCGGTCGCGGCGCTTCGGTGCTTTCACTGGGTGAAAAGGGGGACGACGCGCCCTCTCTCGCCATCGTGCTCGACAACGTGCCCTCAGACGGTCCGGGCCGCTCGGACGCGCGGGGCTCGAAGATCGGAGCGGGGCCCGTATTGCGGAGATACGACCACCAGCCCACCAGCCTGTACGGCTACATCACCCCGCCTGAGCTGATCCAGTGGGTAAAAGACACGGCGAGCGACGCCGGGGTGCCTCTGCAGGAAGACGTGTTCGTGGGCACTTTTCTCGATTCCGCCACCTTGAGCAAATCCCGGCCGGGCGGACTGCCCACCGTGCCGATCAATCTGCCCAGGCGCTATTCCCACAGTCCGGTGGAGACGTTCATGGAATCGGACCTGGAAGCCACGGCGGCGCTCATCGGCGCTCTACTGCGCTCCGCCGCCGAGGGAGGAGCACCGAATCTGAGGCGGGACTACCTAACGCCCTCTGATGCGTAAACTCACACGAAAACCACATTCTTGGAGAAGAGAAACCAGTGTCCAGAACGATCCGCGTCGCCCATAGCCCCGATTCGGACGATGCCTTCATGTTCCACGCCCTGGCGAACGGAAAGATCGCCCAGGATGCGTATGAATTCATCCATGAACTCCACGACATCGAAACGCTGAACCAAGCCGCTTTTGAGGGCGAATACGAAGTGAGCGCCATCAGCTTTCACGCATATTGCCACCTGGCCGATCGCTACGCCATTTTACCGCACGGGGCGAGTTTTGGGGATAATTACGGCCCCGTCATCATCTCACGCGAGCCGATGACGCCCGATGCGCTCCGGGAAGTGGAAATCGCCATCCCTGGCCTGCTGACGACGGCCTATCTCACGCTCCGCCTGTATATGGGAGGCGAGGAGCCGAAACACCGCGTGGTGCATTTCGATCAGATCATGGACGAGGTCAAAAAAGGAGCATCCCCGGCAGGTCTTCTGATACACGAGGGCCAACTCACCTATGAGGAGGAGGGCTTTCATCTCGTAGAGGATCTCGGCAAGTGGTGGATGCGCGAAACCGGCGGCCCCCTGCCTCTGGGATGCAACGTCATCCGAAAAGACTTAGGGGCCGAGGTCGTAGGCGAGGTGAGCCGCCTGCTTCACCAGAGCATCGTCTACGCTCTCGATAACCGCGACGAGGCGCTCGACCACGCCATGGCCTACGCCAGAGACTTACCGCGCGAGAAGGCGGACGTTTTCGTCGGCATGTACGTGAACGAGTGGACGCGCTCATAC
The DNA here is from genome assembly GCA_965218735.1 of bacterium. Classification (GTDB taxonomy): domain Bacteria; phylum UBA8248; class UBA8248; order UBA8248; family UBA8248; genus Bin107. The sequence goes on from CBDCMA010000008.1 coordinate 967,091, forward strand.
GGCGACGCCGGGCGCAAGGCCGTCTCCACCCTGTTGAGCCGCGCAGCGGAGGCGGGCATCATACCCGAAAGGATAGAGTTGGAGTTCGTATCCTCACCCACCGACTGAAAAGCGGAGGCGGATTCATGCTGGAGGGAATGCACCACATATCCATCAGCGTCGATGACCTGGAGGAAGCGCGAGATTTTTACGCCGCTCTACTGGAACTCGCGGAAATCGACCGCCCGAACCTGCCGAATCCCGGCTACTGGTTCCAGGCGGGCGCCTGCCAGCTTCATCTGACGGGACGCCGGGACCGGGCGAGCGAAACGTCCATTCCGGGCACCGGAGCGGGCGAAACGCATTTCGCCTTCGCGGCGTCTGATCTGGAACCCGTAAAACGAAGGCTCGAGATTGCGGGCGTTGACGTGAAAGACGGAATCAACACCGGGCTGGGACTGCGGCAACTGTTCTTCAGAGACCCATCGGACAACCTCGTCGAGGTATTCTGCACGCTGGACGAGTCATGACGCCATGAAACGAAACAGATTTCATCTGGCCGGGGCCGTGCCCTGGCGAAAGATAGAAGATGGGCTGGAAATCCTCCTCATCACCACGCGCGACAGGCCGTTTAGCGACGACCCCTGGTGGATAGTGCCCCAAGGGGGCGTGGAACCGGGGCAAACCGCTCAAGAGGCCGCCATCGTCGAAACCTGGGAGGAGGCGGGCGTTCACGGAGCGGCGTCAGAGGAGCCGTTCGCGCACTATGACTACCCCACCGGCGCGGGCAGGTGCAGAGTCGACATCTTCGAAATAGAGGTCGAAACCGTCGAGGACGACTGGCCCGAGAGCCACGAGAGAAGGCGCGTCTGGCTCTCCGCCGAGGACGCCCTGGAAACCATTTCTGGAGAAACGCTTAAAGGTATCTTGAAAGAATTCTTGCGGAGAATGCGTGTTTAGGGCTTTCGCGCCGCGATGAGCGCGCGGTTGTAATGGAGATACAAGGGCGCGGCTCTAAAGCCTGCGGCCGCAAGCCATGCGACATGCTCATCCAGGCTTGGGGGGTAATCATCCTTACCCCCGTAGCGCTCGCGATACTCACCGAACGTCATCGGCGCATCCACCCCCCGGTTCAAACGGTTCCACACACGCTCATATTCAGCGGGCAAGTCGTCAAAGCGCGGATCGACCCGATCGAGTATGTAAAAAGCTCCCCCCGGACGCAGGAGCTCGAACATTTTTTCGTAGACCGCCCGTTTCCTGTCGTGGGGAATTTCATGCAAGGCCTGGCTGCTGAAAACAGCCGCGTAGGGCGCATGGAGAAATTCGACCGCCTCTAGATCGTTCATATCACCCGGGATCGGTTGATATCTCCCCGCATAAGCGCATAAACGCTCGGAGGCGAGCTTCAACATCTCCTCCGAACTATCGAGACACGCCACCCTCGCATGGGGGATGCGCTCGAAAATGAGGGCTTCCACCTGGCCCGAGCCTGCGCCCAAGTCCAGAATCCACCCATCCTCCGTTCCCACGCCCTCCAGCAGGGTGATGAGCAGATCGAGTTGATTCGCCCGGTCGGGATTGTCTCGCGCGGCGTTCACCGCATCCCAGTTCTGGACAAAACCCTCCTCCCCCCAGGCGTCTTTCGCCATCAAGCGGCCCTGCACGCGCTCATCAAGGCGTTTGCGTCCGGCGCCGTTTCGAACGCCACGACGGCCTCCACGACGGAATCGACATTGCTCTCAGGCAGGACGCGGCGCGCGTTTCCGCGAAACTTGGCTTCGACGTCTTCCCATTCCATCGGGTTTTCAGGGTTTCCCCAGTTAATCGGTTCATCGCGCTCCAGGACGCGGCCGTCTTTGAGCGTCATCTTCACGCCGCCGTGCAGGTACCTGGGGAACCTGTCGGAATCCACGCCGGAGCACCGCACCTTTCCGGCCAGTTCGAGCACCTGGACGTCGCCCAGATGTTTTTCCTCGAAATCATCGAGCGTGGCCCGGCCCTTCACCACGTTGACCGCCAGGCAATAGGGCAGGCTGAAGAGGGCCGCATACTGCGTATTGGGCTTTCTCTTGTGTTCGATGGGCTCACACACGATGTGGAGAATCGGCTCGGGCGTGATGGTCTCTATCTCATCGATTTCATGGAGAGAGATGCCCGCCTCGCGCACCAGATTTTTCGCCGCATCCATCGCCGCGTGATTGAAATGGCAGCAAGGATAGGGTTTGAACGAAATGCGCAGCGTCTCCCAACGCTCGCCGAACCCGCCCGCAAGGATTTCCGGGTCATAGTCCGGATCGCTCAAATGGGTGGCGTAGAGGCCGAACCTGCCCTCAAAGACTTTTCGGGGGCCCATGAACCCGTGGCCAGCCATCTGCGCGGCGGTGACGCCCGCATGAGAGGCCCAGCCCGGATGAAAGCGCTTCACCCAGCTTCCGTCATCCAGAAACTCCTGAATCCCCGCCGCCTGGCTCCCGCACACGCCGAACGCATTGGCGATCTCCGCCGGTGCGTGCTGCATCAGACGCCCCATGATGGCGGCCGCCCCGAAAGCGCCGCATATGGGCGTGGCGTGGTAGCCCTCGGCATGAAACGCACCCGGCACCGCGCCGCCGATTCTGGCGATGACCTCATAGCCCACCACCATGGCCGCGAGAATATCCTCCCCGCTCGCGCCCACGGCCTCGCCCGCGGCCAGGGCCGTGGGCACCACACAGGCGCTCATGTGGGTGATGGAATCCGTATGGGTGTCGTCGAAATCAAGGCCGTGCACGTAGCTGCCGTTCACCATGGCGGTGTGCGCGACCGGCAACTTGTCCCCGTAGCGCCAAACGGTGGCCTGGGGGTTGCCGCCCCAATCGCGCGCCGTTTTCGTCACCGCGTCGGCGTAGGGCTCGCGTGTCGCGGCAAGGCCTATCCCCAGGGCGTCGAGAAGATGGCGTTTCGCCTTCTCGACCACCTGCTCGGGGATGTCTTCATAAGATAAGTTCGCGGCGAAGTGCGCCAGCTTGTCGCTCATCGTTTCCATGTTCATCTCCTGATCTTGAATCCGGCTCTGCTCTAGGCGAGATGCGCCACCAGCGCGCTCATCGTTTCCACCTCATCCAGGCCTGAAATGGCCTCTATCAACGCGTCTTGTGAACCAGGCGGAATCACGCCGCCCGTAATTTGCCTGAACTTCCCCGCCACCATGCCGAAATCCATCGGGTTTTGAGGTGATCCCTTGGGACCCGCGACACGGCTCTTGAGTTCACGACCGTCATAGGTGCGAATCGCCACTTTCGCGGGAAAGGTTTTGGGATAGAGTTGCTCGATCTCGGGGTCCACCGTGAAGCGCGCTCGCCGGGCGAGAGCCACCAACTCCGGGTCGGCGATGCGCTCGGGCGCGAATTGCTCGGGCCCCGCCTGCCCGTCGGTGAGCGCCACCGCGGCGCAATACTCGATGTTCATCTGCGCGCGGAGCGAACTCACGGGCTCATAGGGCCAGGAGCATTGTTGCTTCACCACGCTGTGATTCATGATCTCCATTTCCCGCACGTCATCGGGCGCAACGCCATGCTCCCTGCGCAGGGCAAGAACGGCGTCAATCGTGGAGTGGGTGCTTCCGCAGCAGCAATAGGGTTTGAAGGAAACGCCTTCCGTCTCCCAAAACGCGCCCAAATCCTTCGTCAGCGGTTCAGGATCCCCACAGCCGCTGAATACCCGTATAAAACCCCCGTCCTCGTACTCGAAAATCTCCTTGGGGCCCGTATAGCCCCTCCCGGCGAGGGAGGCGGCCATGAGACCGCTCTGGGCCGCGCGGCCCGCGTGAAAGCGCTTCGTCTCAGAACCATCGCACTGAAAAGCCCATGTTCCCGCACCCTGCGTCCCCGCCAACCCCAAGGCGTTGGCCGTTTGCTCGGGGTTTAGTTTCATCAGATGCGTAGCGGCAGCCGCCGCGCCAAAGGGGCCGCACAGGCCCGTCAAATGAAATCCCCGCCTGCGCACCTCCAGGGCGTCGGCCGCGATACTCGCGCGGATCATGGTTTCATAACCCACGGCGCAGGCGGTCATAAAGGCCTCACCACTCGCCCCCATCTTCTCTGCAAGCGGAAAAGCTGCGGCGAAAACCACCGCGCCCGGGTGGAGCTTGGCGCCGCTGTGGTAATCATCTAGCTCGAACGCGTGCATCCAGGTGCCCAGGCAAAGCGCGACAGGCCCCACCGGCCCGCGCCATGTGTTCTTCCAGAGGGTGGCTTCCGCGTTTCCGCCTTGTTCCTGAATGAAGCCGGACAGTATTCGCCCCGATTCGGTGGTCGTTCCGTACAAACCGCAACCGACGGCATCCAGAAAATACTTGCCGATGCAGGCGCGCAAATTATCGGATAAATCATCATAGGAAGTTTCACTGATGAATCGCGCGAGTTCGCGCGTTTGGCCGTTCATTCTCTCACCTCATTCTTAAGGCAGATACTCTGCTTCTATCGCATGATAGGCGTCATAATCTAGGAGGCGATAGAGTTCCTTGCGCGTCATCATGTTGTCCAGATAGCCCGCCATCGTGCCCTTTTCCTTAAGTTCATCGAGCAGCAATTCACCCGCCCTGAGCATCGCGCGCATGATGCTCACCGGAAACAGGATGAGCTTATAGCCCATCTCCTCGAAATCCGCTTTGGGAATATGCGGCGTCTTGCCGAACTCCGTCATGTTGGCGAGCAGAGGACCCGGACAACGCTCGGCATACTCGATGAACTCATCGCGCGTCTCGAGCGCTTCGATGAAGACGACGTCGGCCCCGGCGTCCAGCGCGGCTTTGCCGCGCTCCACGGCCTCATCCATCCCGTGGACGTATTTGGCGTCGACGCGCGCCATGATGGCGAAATCCGGGTCCGTGCGATGGACCACGGCGGCGCGGATTTTCCCTATAAATTCCTCGCGGCTCACCACCTGCTTCCCGTCCAGGTGGCCGCAGCGTTTGGGCAGCACCTGGTCTTCTATCTGAATGCACGCCACGCCCGCCCGCTCGAAATCCCGCACCGTGCGCACGACGTTCACCGCATTTCCGTAGCCGGTATCCACGTCCACCACCAGCGGGATATCGACGGCATCCGTTATGTACCTCGCGTTCATCAGCACTTCGCTCGAGGACGCCAAACCGTTGTCGGGCAGACCCGCGAGAGCGTTCACCACGCCCGCCCCCGACATGTAGACGGCTTCGAATCCTTTGGAGGCGATGAGTCTGGCCGTCAGGGCGTCGTGCGCGCCTGGGATGATCGTCGCCCCCGGGCGTTCGAGAATTTCTTTGAATTTTTTTCGCACGGAACCGGCCATAGGTCCTTCCTTCCCGGACAACGTCGATGAATATGCCATCCGCTTGATGAATTTCGGCGAAAAGTCCGCTTCTTGCCGAACCCCATCTTCGCTATTGATACGGATGAACTTATCCGCCACACCGGTTTCGAGGCAAGCGCCTTTTATTTTTTCATACCATCTTGTGATCCCGCCAGAGCCTGGAGCCAACCGAGCCTTGACAAACAGCCGAAGAAAAGTGACATAATTCGAGCGGCCATTGTGTTTGGCTGCGGGGGGGGACGCCGAATGACGAGTGAATCCGAAAACGTGAATTTCGATGAAAAATATGAACACGAAGCGAGAATCAACTCCGATCTCAAGCGCGCCCTGGAGCTTCTGAGCGAAGGAGGCGTCGCCCACTCGAAGGGAGACCACGACAAAGCCATCGAATTGTATCGAAACTCCATCGCCTACTACCCCACCGCGGACGCGCACACCTATCTGGGCTGGATGTACAGCAAGCAGGGCCGCCTGGAGGAAGCGATCGAAGAGTGCCACATTGCCATCGAAGTCGACGATGAGTTCGGAAACCCATACAACGACATCGGTTGCTATCTCATGCAGTTGGGCGAACTCGACGAGGCGGCCGGGTGGCTCGAGAAAGCGAAATCCGCACCGAGGTACGAGCCGCGCCATTTCCCCTACATGAACCTGGGGCGCATCTACGTGCAACAAAAAGAATACGGCAAGGCGCAAGGGGAGATTTACGAGGCCATCAAGCGCGCACCCGAACTGGATAGTCTGAAAAAAAACTTCCTGGAGCTTGTCTCGCTCCTCAACTAAACATGAGCACAAAAAAAGCCGGCCGCGAAGGCTGGCTTTTTCTTTTTTTCTTTTTGCCGCTCAATAACTAGCCGGGAATCTTGTCCCTCGTATCCTCTTCCATCCATTCGTTTTCCACATAGATCGTCTTTGCGGCGTCCCGGTTGGGACAATTGCCATAGGTGAAGACGAGTTCGGCATCTTCTGTTTCACTCGGGTTGTAGAGGCCGTGAATCTCGCCCGCCGCGCAATAGACGAACGTGCCTGTGGGCACCGTATGTTCTTCCCTGTCCTCTCCCATCCAGACGATAATCGGACCTTTGACGATGTAGAACGTCGCGTCACATACGTGGTAGTGCCTCTGGTTGCGGCCCTGGGGCGGAATGATGGTGCGCCCCATCGTGATGGTCTGGGTGCCGGTGGCATTGCTGTCCACGCCCCATGCGATGATGAGGGGCGGTTCATATTTCTTGTCTACGCCGATGGCCGTGGAATCAATGAGACACCAGCGCTGTTTGGTTGGTGCGGATAAAACAGACATGTGAACTCCTTTTGATTGGAAACGATATGAAAATTCCCGTTCTCTCGAAGGCCGCCTAATCTAGTCGCTCGGCTCTCAGAGCGCAAGAGCGGCGATGATTTCATAGAGGTTCACCCTTCCAGGAACAGCTGAACCTCGCTCAAAAGCTCCATCCTGCGTTTTTCCAGCTCCATGAAATGCGTGCCGTCGTTGATGATGACGTAGCGCTTGCCCCGGCTGTTGCAGAGCGCTGTATACAGCCCCCAGGCCTCCGGATCGGCCGAAGCGCCGTCCTGGTCTCCCCGGATGAGAAGAACGGGACACGTTATTTTGCTCGCGTCATAGAGGGGTATGTTCCTCGCCCGATCGTATAAATCCGCCAGGGAGCCGTTCGCCAGCCGAAACGCGGGCGTCTTGCGTTTGGCCCCCTCCGGGTCATAGCGGAGGAGTTCTCGAAAATACGCCTTGAGCACCCTAGGTTCGCGCCATTTATGGTGAGCGTCCCCTGGTATGTGGCCCCACCATCGCTTGTGCACGTCTTTTTCCGTACACCAGGACCAGGCGCCTCGCCTCGCGTCGAATTCCCCGGGTTTTCGGGGGTCTTCCATCTGTTTTGCGCGGGCGGGATTGTCATAGGCGTAATAGGGCGCATACAGCACGAGTTTCTGCACATGCGACATATTATCGGCCGCGTAGGCCGGCCCCGTCGTCGTCCCCCACGAACGACCCAGGATGCTGAGTTTGTTCACGCCCCGCTGCTCGCAGATGAAGTCGACCGCCGCCTTGATGTCCCTCACGGCCACCTTGCCCGGAATCGCGGGAGGCTTGCCCCTGGGGCTGACGTGCATCTCTTGCGGCCAGCTCGATTCGCCAAAGCCCCGAATCGAGAGAGCGAAAACATCGAACCCGCGCGAGGCGATGTAATCCATCCAAGAATAGCCCGGAACGGGGAGGTCATAGGCCACGGGGCCGGGCGCCATCCGCCCGTGTACGATGAGGAGCGTGGCCTGATCCTCGAATTTTTTCTTGCCCTTGGGGCGTTTTTCCCTCAAATGAAGCCTGATGCCGGGATCGAGCGAATCTATGTAGTGATCGATCCGCTCCACTCCCTTCGAGGCCACATTCTTTCGTGGTGAAGCGCTCAAATCCAGATTCCCCTAATTTTTGAGGTGAGAATAATCCTGGTCATACGCGGGCGGCAGCGCTCCTCCTCGCCCGAGAACGACGTGAAGCTTGCCCCACCCCTGGCCTGAATTCCAAAACCCGCGCGTAACGCCCGCAGGCGCCCAGCACATATCCCATGGCCCGAGAACTTCCTGATGCGAATTCCCCGCCTCATCGATCCAATGCACCGTCCAGTCGCTCTCAAGAGGGATGAAGGCCTCTTCCAAATCTAGATGATCATGCAGCGGAGCGCCCGAGCCCACCCGGTTTTCGTTGATGACGAGGGAGAACTCTCCCTCCGGCAGGGAGGGGGGTGGGCCCACACCCTCGAGTTCACCGCCCACGTGTCCCACGTAGCGGCGAATCCCCCGCACGCCCTCTGGCAGAGAGGCTTCATAGTAAACCTGGAAATTCATGGGGCATTCATCATAACGGACCATCTGGGTGAGGGGATCGACGAAAGAGGCGCTCTCGCTCCCCGCGCCCTCCCCTTCTCCCTGAAATACGGGCGGCTCATACGCGCCGCGCCCGTGAATGTAGTAGAGAAACCCATCTTCATCCCCGGAATTTCTATAACCCCGCATGACGCCCGCCGGCATCCGAATGGCGTCGTAGCGCCCGAGTTCCACGGTTTTGATATCCCCGTCGCGCGCATCGGCCCAGAAGACTTCGAACGCGCCTTCCCACACCATGAAAACCTCCTCGAACCCGTGGCTGTGCAGGGGGGCGCCGTTCCTGGGAGGCGCCATCACAATCCCGTTGGCGAACTCCCAGCCGGGGAGCGCCGCTTTCGGCTCTTTATCGCGAGGTCCCCCGATATAGCGATAAACGGCCCGGTGATGCCCCTCCTCACGCGCATCGGGCGATGAATCCCAATCGGGCATGATTTCCGCAAAACGCACTATCGTGGTGGGTACGGCCTTGGAAGTATGTTTCGTCATCTTCAGCACCTCGCCGGTTATGGTTATAAGGTCACGGAAGCGTCGCGTTTCGATACACGCCTTCCGCCTCATACGCCTCATCGAGCAAGACGACGGGATGTACCACCCGAAGGTCCATGTCCCGCTCGCGGGCGCCGAACGCGATTTGAATCTGACAACCAGGGTTGCCCGTGCAGACCACGGGCGCCTCGGAGTCTTTCACGTGCCCCATTTTCCTGTCGAGAAGCTGCATGGAAATTTCCGTCTGCGTAAGATTGTAGCTGCCGGCGGAGCCGCAGCACCAATCACTCTCCTTGAGAGGCACTGTCTCGACGTTGCGGATCGCGGAAAGAACCTCGAGCGGCTCCTTGCGCACCTTGAGCGCGTGGAAAAGATGGCACGGATGATGATATGCGATTTTCCGGGGCGAGGGGTGCTCCGCTTCCCGGACGCCGATTCTCGAGAGAAACACGGTCACGTCCATCGCCTTGTCGCTGAACTCCTTCGCGCGGCTTGAATATGCGGGATCAGCCGCGAGCAAATCCTGGTATTCATGGAGCATGGCCCCGCAACCGGAGACGGCCAGGATAACGGCGTCGAACTCTCCCGCGTCGATGGCGTCGAGATTCTCGCGCGCGAGGATTCTCGCCGCCTCCCTGTCTCCGGCATGGGCTTGCAGCGCGCCGCAGCAGGTCTGCGCGGCGGGAAACACGACGCGTGCGCCGTTCGCCGCCAACGTGCGTATGGCGGCCCTGTTCACATCGCCGAACAGGGTGGATTGAATGCACCCGCCGAAAAAGGCGACGCGGTGTTTTTCCTCTCCAATGGGCGCTACTTCGGGGGGAAGAGCCCGCATCGAAGATATGGGCGGAACTTCCGGCATCATGGGTTCGAGCGCGGCCAGTTTTTTAGGCAAAAGACCCAAGCCCCTCACCACGCTCTTCAAAAACGTGGTCTGATACAGCCGAGTGGCCACGCCAGCCAGATTGAGCAACGTTCTGTTCGGCAGAAGCCAGCGGAAAAGGATTCTTCTCAAAATCCGTACCGACAAGGGGCGTTTCCTTACCTTTTCGAGTCCTTCGCGCGCCGCCTCTATCAAAGAGCCATAGGGCACGCCCGATGGGCACGCCGTCTCGCAGGCGCGGCAGTCCAGGCACCGATCGAGGTGTTTCATCACCGTCTCGTTCGGCGCCATCTCGCCGTCCGCCACCATACGCATGAGGTAGATTCTCCCCCGGGGGGAGTCCATCTCGTTGCCGAGAAGCGTGAAGGTCGGACAACTCGTGCCGCAGAACCCGCAATGGATGCAGCGCTGAATCATCCGCCTGTCGGGAGCGTTCGGGCCGACGAAGGGGTTCTCGTATTCAGGAAAAACCTGCGCGAAACCTACTTTTTCACCTGTCGCCACTTACTTCTCCCACCTTACATCCGGCCCACGAATCGGCCGGGACTCAAAATCCCTTTCGGGTCATATGTTTTCTTGATGTTCCGCATCACCTGCAGCGCGGCAGGCTCGAGCGCGTCCTCACCCCATACGGATATCTGCTCTCGAACCGAATCCGGCCCGGAATCCATACGCAGATGCACGGAACGTGCTTCTTTTGCATCCCTCCCCTCCCTGCAAAGAGAAGAGAAGACGCGCCACGCCTCGAGCCCTGAGGATTCCGCATCCTCGGGCGCGAGCCAGCACCGGAGCACGCCACTGCCCGCGTGCGCCGAAAGCGCATATCCATATTTCCCCGCCTCGCCGGCAAGCTTTGCCGCCTCCGCAAAGCGGGGCAGTTGATCGAGACGACCCGAGGCTCTTAAAACAAGCGCTTCGGAGCCTGAGAAATCTCCTCCCGGAGGATCGGCCAGGGCGCAGCCCAGGCGCGCGGTTTGCTCATCATCAAGACGCACAATTTCGCCCCCGCCTTCTTTCGCGAGAATTTCCTCGAAGCGGGCCAGTTGATCCTTCAACCCCTCTTCGAAATCGCCGAAAGAAGCCACCAGACTCACCGGGCCGGGCAAGTCGATTCCGCCCCCCGTTGCCAGCGAAGCGATGCGCGCATCGTTCAATACTTCCGCCCACACGGGCATAAGAGGCGATGCCATCAGCGCCCTTGCGGCCTTGAACGCGGCGTCTGCGGATGAAAAACTGGCCGCCCTCGCTCCAATGTGTTCGGGGGCCTTATAGAGGCGAATCGCCAACTCGGTGACGACGGCCAGCGTCCCCCAGCTTCCAGAAAGAAGGCGGTTCATGTCGTAGCCGGTGACGTTTTTCACAACCAGCGCGCCATAAGTATGGGTCGCGCCGTCAGCCAAGGCCACCTTCATGCGCATCACGCGGTCGCGCGCCCGGCCCCAGCGCACCCGCATGGGACCCGAACGATCCGCGATAATAGTCCCCCCCACCGTGGAGGTTCCCGGATGCGGAGGGTCGAGACCCGCCGTCTGTCCCTCGGCCTCCGTCAACACGTTGAGACCCTCGACGCTCATCCCCGCCTCCACCACGGCCGTGAGGTCATCTTCGAGAAATTCCACCGCCTTCGACATGCGCTCGATGGAGAGGGCTACATCGTACCTCTCGGGCGCATACCCCGCTCTTCTGCCCGTGCCTCCTCCCCAGGGGAATACGGCCAGGCCCGCTTCGTTCGCGCGCGCGAGGACACGGCAGAGGGCCTCATGATCGGCAGGGATCACCACGACCGAGGGCGTCTTGCCCCCCAGCTTGAACGACTCCGCCCTCTCGTCCGACAAGAGAACGGCATCGCCTAGGTCTGCTTCTATGGATTGGGCGAACGAATCGAGTTTCAGGGCCATGGTTTTCCTACTTCGTCATCCCGCCGCCCATCCTGGCGACGCCGCCGCCGAGAGCAACCGGGAACACGTTGTCCTCATCGGGTATCAGTTTACCGGGGTTCATCATGCCGTCCTCGTCAATGGCATCACGCACGCGTTCCATAATCTCGAGCGTGGGTTCATCGAATTGGTCTTTCATCTCTCTGATCTTCTCGATTCCGATGCCGTGCTCGCCCGAGAGCACTCCCCCCGCCCGTATACATGCGCGCAGCACCTCCGCCCCGCACTCTATCGCCCGCTCCGTCTCTCCGGGCACTTGATCGTCAAACAGGACATTGGGATGCAGGCTCCCGTCTCCGGCATGAAATACGTTGGTGATGCGCAAATCAAAACGGGCGGCGATTTCATCGAATTCCTCCAGTACCTGCGCCAGCTTCGAGCGGGGAACCGTTCCGTCCAGACAATAGTAGGCAGGCGCAATCACCCCGAAGGCGCCGAACGCCTTTTTCCGGCCCATCCAAAGGCTCTCGCGCTCCTCGTCTGTCTGCGCGATCCGGAACGAAGAGCAATTGTTCTTCTCGCTCACCTCGCGAATGAGGGTCTCGAGCGGCCTGATGGAAGACGGCAGGCCGTCTAGTTCAATCAGCAAGACGGCCTCGGCATCCTGGGGATAACCCGCCTGCACCACCATCTCGACCGCCTCGATGGTGTAGCGATCCATCAACTCCATCGCAGCGGGCACTGCCCCCGCCGCAATGACGTCGCTCACCGTCCGACACGCATCCCCGACTTTCGCAAAACACACGAGCATGGTGCGCACGCTTTCGGGGTTGGGCGTGAGCCTTACGGTGAGTTCCGTGATGACGGCGAAAGTACCCTCCGAGCCGATGAAGAATCCGCGCAGGTCGAAACCCGGCGTCTCCTCCCCGTCCGCACCCAGATGCGCCACCTCCCCCGTAGCCAGGACGACTGTCATCTCCATGATGTGGTTCGTCGTCATCCCGTACTTGAGACAATGCGCGCCGCCCGAGTTTTCCGCCGCATTGCCGCCGATGGTGCAGGCCGCCTGGCTGGAAGGATCGGGCGCATAGTGAAAACCATGCGGCAGGGTTTCGCGCGAGAGGTGCAGGTTGACCACCCCCGGCTGCACGCGGGCGAGACGGTTTTCGTAGTCGAGTTCGAAAATCTTGTTCATCCGCGTAAAGACGATGAGTACGCCGCCCGGCAGGGGCGTCGCGCCACCAGAGAGACCCGTGCCCGCTCCTCTGGCGATCAGGGGCACCCGGTACTCACGGCAGATTTCGACGACTCGCCGGACTTCCTCGGTGCTCTCGGGCAAAACGACGGCCGATGGCACGCCTTTGTAGATCGTGAGTCCATCGCAATCATACGTCCTGAGCGCCACCGGATCGGTGTGGATGAATTCCTCCCCCACCGCTTGCGTCAATTTTTTAATGAACTCGGCGCTATTCACCTCAAACCCTCGCAACGCTTCCTGAATAACGAAAAACCCTTTAGAGTGTCGCCATTATACCCATGCTTCAGAAAAAAACGAAGAGAAAGGCGACTTCTTGGACAAGTCCGGCGGTTCCACTCCGGTTTCCGGCTATTCCGCCAGACCCGGGCGAGCGAGCGGTTTATATTATGGATGGGTGATCGTCGGCGTATCGTTCGCCACCATGGCCTTCCACTTGTCGGCCAGTTTTTCTTTTTCCCTGTTTCAGGTCCCTCTGATTGAAGAATTCGGCTGGAGCAGAGGCGCCCTGGGCGGCGCATTCGCCGTGAGCATGAGCCTCTACGCCATCTGTAATCCCAAGGCGGGCTCCATCCTGGAGAGAAAAGGCCCCAGGGCCCTGATTCCATGGGGTTCGGTCTCGATTGGCCTGGGGCTCATGCTAGGCTTTTTCATCTCATCTCTTTGGCATGTGTATCTTTTTATTGGTGTTCTAATCGGCCTGGGGCTTTCGATGAGCGGCTTCGTGACGCACAGCGCGCTCCTGCCGCGATGGTTCTTCAGAAACCGGGGTCTGGCGGCGGGCATCGCCATCTCTGGCATCGGCATCGGCTCATTCATCCTGATGCCCACCATCGAAAGACTCATCGCCAACTTCGGCTGGCGCTACGCCTACCTGATTTTCGGCGCCTCTATACTTCTCATCATCCTGCCGCTCAAATTACTCCTGCTCAGAAATCACCCCGCAGACGTGGGTCAGAACATCGACGGCGCGTCAGACGAAGAGGCCGCCGGGTTTCCAAAACCACCGGCCTTCCGCTCCCAGAATGTGGGAGAAGTATTCCAGCGAATAAAAGGGGAGAAAAATTTCTGGGCTTTGACGATCCTCGTTTTCGTCATCGGCCTGAACAACAACACCATCTGGAGCCAGCTTCAGATATTCTTCGTCGACGCGAATTTCAGCACCGCGTTCGGCGCTTTTGTCTTCGGGCTCACGGGCGCCATCCGGATTCTCGGCAGCGTGGTCCTGGGTTGGGCAAGCGATCGCATACCGCGCAAAAGGGCCCAGGCCATCGCCCTTTTCCTGGGGGGCGTCGGCGTCCTCATCTTGCTTCTCGTGCCTTATATGGGCAACGGCGTCGTCTTCGCCTTTTTGTTCGCCGCCATTTACGGCTTCGGCGTCGGCGGCATGACGGCATGCTATGCGGCCATGACCGCGGACGCCTACGGCGGACGCTCGTTCGCCGTCATCATCGGATTGCTGGAAATCTCTTTCGGCCTGGGAGGATTCATCGGCCCTCCTATGGCGGGCTTCATGTTCGACTACACGGGAAGCTACGTGCTGCCTTTCTGCATCGTGATCATCTTCCAGGCGGTCGCGCTCCTCGTCTGTCAATTCGTCTACAGCACCGAGAAGTAAGACCCATCTCATGAGACAAAGAAAAAACACCCGCCCCTGGATTTACTACGGGTGGATAATCGTCGGCACGTCTTTCACCGCGATGGCGTTTCATCAAGCGGCGCGTTTTTCCTTTTCCATCTTTCAGGTTCCCTTAATCGAAGAATTCGGCTGGGGGCGTGGCGCCCTGGGCGGCGCCTACGCCCTGATGCTGGGCAGCTACGCGGTGTTCAGCCCTTTCATGGGGAACCTGTTCGACAAAAAAGGAGCGCGCGCGATCATGCCCTGGGGTTCGGTGTTGGTGGGCACAGGTTTCGTCCTGGGCTATTTCATCAACGAACTCTGGCACGTCTACATCGTCCCCTGCCTGTTCGTGGGAATCGGGATGGCGCTCAGCGGCTTCGCGCTGCACAGCGCTATCATGCCGCAGTGGTTTCAGAAAAAACGCGGCTTCGCCACAGGGTTGGCCCTCTCCGGCAGCGGGACGGGAATCTTGCTTTTCATGCCGCTCATCGAATGGTTCATCGCCACGAAAGGCTGGCGATTGACCTACCTGATTTTCGGCCTGGCCGTGCTGTTCATCGTCGTCCCCATCACGGCGTTACTGCTCAGAAAAGGGCCCGAGGAAGTGGGCCAATACATCGACGGAAGATCTCAACCTCCGTCCGATTCACCCCCAAAACCAAGCACAAAATCGCCCAGCCCACCTTTGCTCAAGGTATTTCGCCAAGTTTATAAGGAAAAAAATTTCTGGACGCTCCTCATCGTCGTGTTCTTTATCGGGTTGAACAACAATTCGATATTAAGCCAACTCCAGCTATTTCTGGTCGACGCCGAATACAGCACGGCTCTGGCGGCCTTCTTTTTCGGGATGCTGGGCGCGATCCGGATGCTGGGCACCTTTTCGGTGGGCTGGCTGAGCGATTCCGTCGGCAGGCAGCGCGCCCAAGCCCTCTCGGCCTTCATCACGGTTTGCGGGATCGGGGTTCTGCTTTCCATTCCCCATATACCGCATAAGATTTTAATGGGCTGGATTTTCGTCCTCGTCTACGGAATCGGCCTCGGGGGGATGAGCGTGTGCCACTCATCCATGTCCGCAGATGCGTTCAGAGGCCCCACGTTCGGGGCCACAATCGGGCTGCTCGAAATTTTCTTTGGTCTCGGGGGATTCATCGGCCCGCCGCTGGCGGGTTTTATTTTCGATTATACGGGAAGCTACATGATCCCCTTCGTCGGGATATCGGTCGGCCTGCTGTTCTGTATCTTCATGTGCCTGTTCGTCTATGAAACGCCGCGAGGAGCCTCGTAAGCGCAGTGGACATCAAAAAGGTCGGCTCAACACCTCCATGGCTTCGGCCGCTTTCGCCCTGTCTCCTTCGATGCGCAGAGCGCCCGTTTTTTCTTTATCCTCCAGACTCGCCCGGCCCGTGGTGAGCAAGACCAGATCGCTCCCGCGGCATACGATGCGCGCGTCACAATCCGCAGGCTCTGAAAACACGATTTCGGGCTCACCTTTCAAGACCCGCAGCGCCCATCTTCGCTCAGGCTCGCTCGTCTCAAAGCAGATGGTTCCGCTGAAATCCCTATCCCCCCGCGCCCTGAAAAAGATGGGGAAGCGCTCCGGCAGGCAATCGACGGCCATGGGCAGTGATGGGGGGTGCAGATCCCCATCAGGCTGATTCCGGATATCCCAATCGTGGAGGATCAACTCATACAGCCTTTGTCCGGGAAACGTGCGAATCGGACACGGCGCGAGCCAATGCCAGGCTTCTTTATCCAAATCATCGGGCCGAATCGCCTCGAAGACTCCCTGCAATCGCCACACCGCATCGGCAAAGACATCTATACGCTCATCGGCGGAAAGCGCTGCGAGTTCATCCCCTATTTTTTTCCGGTACGCCCAAAACGATTCTAAATCCGTGGCGCCAAAAGGCATTTCCAGACGCCCGGCGACCCCCGCGGGAATGACGTGCGCATAAAAACGCGCGCCTAGCGTCATATGCGCCACCACGTCGGCCACAGACCATCCCGGACAGAACGTGGGCGCGCGCCACTCCTGCTCACTCAAATTCCGCAGGGTTGCAATGAACCTGTGGTTTTCCTTCGCCACCCAGGATAAGACGCGAACAAGGGAATCCATAGTCATGAAATTCAGCTCTTGCGCCCGGTTACAGGAAAATCCAAGTACCCGCGCTCACGCATATCAACGCAAGAAGAAGAAAGAACTTTGGAAGATAACGGCTTTGAGAATGAATCGAGGCATTTTTCAACCAACCGTTCAGAAATGCGAAATTTCATCGGCATCAGGAGAGCATGGCCACTTTGAGTTCGCTTGCGATTTTCGCCACTTGTTCCCACACGCCATCCCCCACCGGAATTCCCTCTCGCAGCCTTCTTTCCTTTTCCCTGAAGCTTCGCTCTCCGGGCACGCGAATCTCTTCCACACCAGGGGCTTTGCGCGTATTCTTGACCTCGGCGACGTGGGCATCCACCATCTCTCTGAATATCTTTGGATCTCCAAAAGAGGAAGGGTCGATAGCGATGAACAAATCCCCCTTGTCGTAATGTCCATCGCGCACCGATTGGGTGAGCGGCTTGCCGACTTTCGCTCCGAGCAAAGGCCCCGCCAAAAGGCCTATCAACAGGCAAAGACCATAACCCTTGTGGCCCCCGAAAGGCGCAACCGCTCCCGCTGCGGCCGTTTTGGCATCCGTCGTCGGCTCCCCATCCGGCCCCACCGCCACGCCTTCGGGAATCGGATCTCCCGTCACGCTCGCCTTGAGGATCATCCCGAAGGGAATCGCACTCGTCGCAAAATCGAGAAGAACGGGTTCATCCGCGCCCGTGGGAACGGCAATCGAAAAAGGATTCGTGCCCAAAAGGCGCTCCACTCCTCCAAACGGATGAACAAGCGGCTGCGTGAGGCCGGCGACGATTCCCACGCAGCCGGCCCGGGCAATGCGCTCGGCGTAATAGCCCGTCATGCAGATATGATCGCTGTTCACGACGCCCACGGTGCAGGAACCCGCTTTTTCCGCCTTCCTGGCCGCCAGGCTCGCGCCATAAGTCGCGCCCACGGGCCCCATGGCGCGATCGCCTTCGATTAAAGCGGTCCCCTCCCGTTCATTCACGATATGGGGCTTGGCACGGGCGTTAATCATTCCGCTCTGGATTCTTCTGATCATGTTCGGCAGGCGAATCAGTCCGTGGGTGGAATATCCTCTGAGATCGGCTTCTATCAATACATCGGCCGTCGTCATCGATTGTTCGTGCGAACAACCCACGGCCGCCAGAATACGCTCCATCAAATCGCGCAAGGCGTCCGCGTTGACGATGCGCTCTTCATTTTGACTCATGTGCAAAAAAACCTTTCCTTACAAATCGGGGTGGGGAGCAGAAACGCTCGGCTTCGTTACGCGCATCATCCAGCAGTAGATTTCTATCCGGTTTCCATCCGGGTCCAGAAAGTAGAACGCATGGCTCCCGCTTCCCCCGATAAATCCGTTCTCATCCAGTCCTTCATGCGCATGCACATAGGGGCCGGAGACGAACTCCACGCCGCAGGATTTCACATGCTCCTGGGCAAGGAGCCAATCTTCCCGGTCATCCACCTCAAATGCGATATGGTGCAGCCCCACGTCCGTTCGATTCTCGGAGTCCGACGTCGTCAGCCCCGCTTTCACGGCGTCTTCCGTCAACTCGAAAAGGACCACCGTGTGGTGTTTTACTGCGCAGCGCATAAAACAAATCGGGCGGAAAAAATCGGGCGGACCCCATTTCCCCGTCAGCTTGAGACCCACCACATCCCGGTAAAACTTGATGGAGCGATCCACGTCACTCACGTGGATTCCGATGTGGCCAAGCCGCGCGATATTACAACCCATGCCTTCTCCTCCCGAGACGAATGTAATGCGGAAAAAATCGTTTGCCTTTAAGAGTGGGCCATCATAACATGCCTGTTTTTGGTTGGCGCACGCTGGTCTATGTTTCCACCCATGCCGCTTTACCTTTCCATGAAAGGCCATTTGAATGCCTAAAAAAACGGGTTTTACAGCGATTTTACTTTCGGGAGCAATAATACTCACCGGGGTATTCCTGCTTCCATCCTTCGATATCCCTCAAAACCATAACCCCGCAATCGCGCTCGCCTCCGAGACGTCAAAGCCAAACCCCTCTCCCGCCCATACACTTGTGGCGCAAAATCTCGATAAAACCCGAATCGAAAAAATCATCAGAGAATACCTCATCGAAAACCCGGAAGTGCTCGAAGAAGCCATAAGAGCCTTACAAGCAAAACGAGAAGCAAGACGCCAGGTTGCGGCCCAGGGCTCTATTCAAAAAAACAGGAAACAAATCTATGAGGACCCCGGAGACCCCGTGGGCGGGAACCCCAACGGGGATGTGACGATTGTTGAGTTTTTCGATTACCGGTGCGGATATTGCAAACGAGTGGCCCCCGTCGTGGAGGAAGCGCTCGCGAAAGACAAGAAAATCCGGATCGTCTACAAGGAGTTCCCCGTACTGGGCCCGAATTCCGTATTGGCGGCCCAGGCGGCGCTCGCCTCGCGCGCGCAGGGCAAATACATAGTTTTTCACAAGGCCCTCATCAAGGCCAAAATTTCTTATGATGAAGAGAGCATCATGAAAATCGCCGCCGCCGTGGGCATCGACACGGCCCGCCTGAAAAAAGACATGCGGGCGCCTCGCATCCAGACCCAGATAGCCAAGAACCGCACCCTGGCGCGCTCCCTGAGTATACGCGGCACACCCGCCTTCATCATCGGGGAACAAATCTTCCCGGGTGCGCTCACGTCGGCTCAGCTTGCCCACATGATTCAAGCGGCGAGAAAGAACTAAAACGAAAAAAAGCCCCGGAGATAACTCTCCGGGGCTTCAACTGCATCACAAAACTTAGTCTACCGTCACCGATCCCATCAACATTCTGCGGTAATCCCACCACTTCCACTTTTTGGGCACCATCGTGATGCGCACGCGTATTTTTTGCGCGATGGGCGTTTTCACGTAATTCGCCCACATATCCAGCCCGAAGAAATGATCCACCACGCTTTTCAGCCCCTCGTGGTCGGTTCCCATCACCTCGGAGATCTGCGCCTCTCCTTCCACGACAACGGCGCGGAAAGGAGCTTCTGAATCATCGATGCAAATCGAAAACGCCGGATTTCGCCTCAAATTCCTCACCGAAACGGAATCCTCTCCCGTGCTGATGAAAAAACTCGCGTCATCGGGATTGAACAGATACAATAGCGGAATGACGTGCGGCGAACCATCCGCATTCGTGCTGGCGATTCTCGCCATGTGCGGTTCCAGTAAAAATTCATCCATCTCTGTCGGGCGCTCGGCCATTTTCCATCTCCTCTCCAAAAGTCATGATGCCGTAGATAATTTCCGCTTCATCGTCTCTTTCTGGAATATCCCCATCCATTCTATCAGCAGAGACAACTCTATGCCTGTCTGTAAAATCGCCCCAAATGATGCCGGAGTCATCCATCACTTCACAATAAGGTTCACCAAACGGCCCGGCACGACAATGTGTTTTACAATTTCCTTGTCGCCTATGTAGCCGGCCGTAGCCGCTTCCGCCTTTTCTTTCAGTTCATCTACCGGCGCATCCGGGAGCGCCATGAACGTGCGCCTCGTTTTTCCGTTCACCTGTACGGCAAATTCTTTTTCCTCGGCGGCGATGGCCGCCACATCCACTTGTGGCCACGACTCTCTAAAAAGACTCACCTCTCCCTTGCTCTCGCTCAAAGCCGCCCAGAGTTCCTCCGCCACGTGCGGGGCCATGGGCGCCATGCAGCAAAGCAGAATTTCCGCCGTTTCGCGTTGAACCGCACCTTCGGCCCCGGCCTCTGCGCGCAGCGACGTGGCCAACTCCATGATGCGGGCCACCGCCGTGTTGAAAGAAAATGAGTTTTCATAGACTTCCGTCACAGCCCGCAAGGTGGCATGGGCATCGCGCCTGAGTTTTCTTCCCGAAGCGGACAGCCCGCGCCCGTCTCCAGTATAGGGTTCCGATTCCCGCCAGCTATCGAGCCGTTCCGCAAACGTGAGCCAAAGCCTTTGCAAGAAGCGGTGTACTCCAATCAGGCCGTCATCGCGCCATTCCTTGGAACGCTCGGGAGGGCCGATGAACAACGTATACAGCCGGCCCGCATCCGCCCCGAATTTTCCCGTGCATTCTTCGATCGAGACCCCGTTCATCTTCGATTTGCTCATCGAGGCCATCTCGGCGACCACCTTCTGGCCGGCCTCGTAGCCGCTGCCGCTGGGGCCATCGGCCAGAACGACCAGAGATTCCTCATCCACGTCCTGATAAGGCACCCAGACGCGGCCACGCGCCTCGGCCACATGATAGGCCATCCTGCACACCATTCCCTGGGTGAAGAGGTTCTCAAACGGCTCCTCGAAAGAGACGAGCCCGAGATCGTAAAGCACTTTTGTAAAAAACCGGGAGTACAGCAGGTGCATCACCGCATGTTCCGCGCCCCCGATGTACTGCGTCACCGGCAGCCAGCGATTCACGTTTTGCGACTGGAATACGGCGCCGTCATCACGAGGGCTGACATATCTCAAATAATACCAGGATGAATCCACAAAAGTGTCCATCGTGTCGGTCTCGCGGCGAGCAGGCCGGCCCGTTTTCGGGCTGATGACGTTCACGAAATCTTCGCTCTGGCTCAAGGGGTTCCCCCCCCGGCCCGTGAATTCGACGTCGCGCGGGTGCATGACCGGCAGATGATCATCCGGCACCGGGGTCACGCTCCCGTCTTCTTCGTAAATGACGGGTATCGGCACTCCCCAATAGCGCTGACGCGAAATGAGCCAATCTCTCAGACGCCAGTTGATGGTCTTGTCGCCAAAACCTTTTTCCGCGAAATAATCGAACATCCTGGGGTATGCTTCGCGGTTCGGCTGCCCGTCAAAAGGACCGGAGCTCTCCATTACACCGTCTTCGATGTATGCCTCCTCCATCGTGGCGCCATCGAGCCCCCCTTCGGGATGCTGGATGACCACTTTGACGGGAATGCCGTATTTTCTCGCAAAAAGAAAATCGCGCTGATCGTGCGCGGGCACGCCCATCACGATGCCCGTGCCGTATTCCATCAGCGCGTAATCGGCCACCAGCAGGGGTATGCGCTCTCCATTGACGGGGTTGATGATGAAATGACCCGTGTCGACGCCCGTCTTCTCACTCTCCTCGCTCATCCGGTCCGCGGCGCTTTGGGCCTGCATGGCGTCCACGGCTTCCCGGATGGAATCCGCACGGGGATTCCCCTCCAGCAATTGATCGATAAGGGGATGCTCTGGCGCACAGACCATGAAGGTGACGCCATAAACAGTATCCGGCCTCGTGGTGAAAACGGAGAGCGTCTCGCCGGTCGCTTCGAGCCTGAAGTCGATTCGCGCGCCCTCGCTGCGCCCCAGCCAGTTCCTTTGTTGCTGCTTGACGTGTTCGGGCCAGCCAGCAAGACCATCCAGATCATCGAGCAAGCGCTGGGCATAATCGGTAATCTTCAAGAACCACTGGCTGAGCCAGCGTTTTTCCACCTTGGCCCCGCTGCGCCAGGCGATGCCGTCGTGAATCTGCTCGTTCGCAAGAACCGTGTTGTCCACCGGGTCCCAATTGACGAGGGCTTCTCGCTTGTATGCCAAACCCTTTTCCAGCATTTTGAGGAAAATCCACTGCGTCCATTTGTAATAGCCCGGATGCGCGGTGGAAATCTCGCGTGGCCAGTCATAGGCGAGGCCCGCCATGCGAAGCTGGCGTCTCATGTTGTCGATATTTTTTTTCGTCCAGGCGGCGGGATGCGCGCCGGCATTGATGGCGGCGTTCTCCGCAGGCAGCCCCAGGGCATCCCAGCCCATCGGGTGCAAGACCTCGAAGCCGCGCATCTTGCGGTAGCGGCTGATGGCGTCGCCCATCGTGTAATTACAGGCGTGGCCCATGTGCAGATCGCCGGATGGGTAAGGAAACATCATCAAGGAATAGTAGGTGGGCTTATCACCGGGATGATCGGAGGTCTCGAATATCTTCTCCTCCGCCCAAAGATTCTGCCATTTTTCCTCATAATTCGATGGACTATATTCGCCGAGCATGAATTTCCTCAATTTTTCGGTATGTGTCTCTAAAATCTCCAGACGGATACTCCGCCTGGTTCTAAAAGTTTGCGCTTCTTATAGATGTGGCTCCTCCCCGATGGGCGCGGCCTCCTCCTTTATCTTCTCGATAATTTCAGGCGGAATGCGTCCTGGTTTTCCGTGCGCATCGGTTCTCGCATGAAGCGTATAGCCTTTCGCCAAAATACGCCCCTCTTGCTCCACTAGATAATCAAGCCGGACGCGGACGCCCTCGGGCTCTCTGAACCAGCCGGTGACTTTCACCTCGCCGTCATACCGGGCGCCTTCCTTATACCGGCAGTGGCTCTCCACCACGGGAAAGAAAATCCCGCGATCTTCCAGTTGCCCGTAAGGAAATCCGATTTTACGAAAATACTCCGTTCTCAACTGCTCGAACCATACATAATAGACCGAGTGGTGCACCACGCCCATCTGGTCGGTTTCGGCATACCTTATACGAAAATCGATGGAAAGAGCCAAACCGGACAAACCTATGGTTGGTTATGAAAAAAGAAACAAACGGGCGATGTTGAAGTAGATCCAAAGCCCCAGGACATCGACTCCAGTCGTGACGAAAGGACCCGTCGCCACGGCGGGATCCACACGAAAACGATGAAGGACTAGCGGCAAAAACGATGCCAGAAGGGCAGAGAACATCATCACCACACAAATCGCGAGCCCCACGACGATACCCAACCAGGCGACGGAGGAGAACTGATACGTCGCCAACAATCCCAACAAGAGGCCATAACAAACGCCCAAAAGCGTCCCGACGGCCACCTCTTTCGAGATGACGCGAATCCATGATTTTGGATCGATGCGCCCGGTCGCCAAACCACGCACGACGATGGTGGCGCTTTGGGTCCCTACGTTGCCCGCCATGCCGATGATCACCGGCATGAACGCGGCGAGAGCCACAATTTTGCTCAATTGATCTGAATACTGATGAATCAACTGAGCGGCGAGAATACCTCCCAACCAACTGAAAAACAGCCAGGGCAAACGAATCCATGCAAGACGTCTGGCGGAAAGCGACGTCACCTCATCATGGTGGGAGTGCGTTCCCGCCATCTTCAGGATGTCTTCGGTCGCCTCTTCTCTCAATACATCGAGCACGTCATCGACCGTGATGATTCCGACCAGAACATTGTCGTCATCCACGACGGGGATGGCCAGAATGTTATACCGCGAGACGACACGCGCAACGTGCTCCTGGTCGGCATGCACGTTTTCGCTCCAGACGTTGGTGATCATGACTTCGGACAAAGTCTTGGATGGGTCCGACAACAAAAGCTGCCGCAGGCTGATCACACCTCTTAGACAATCATTCGAATCGATGACGTATACATAGAAAATGTAGTCCACCTCGCTGGCCTTCCTGACCTGGGAGATGGCCTCATCCACCGTGATGTCCTCATGAAGAGCCACATAAGAATCCGTCATGATGGCGCCCGCTGTTTCCGGCATATACGCCATCATATCCTGTATGGCTTCTGTCTCAGGAGCATCGAGGAGCGCGACTATTTCCTGAGAACGCTCCTCGGGCAGGGTTTCGAGAATATATCTTGCGTCGTCGCTGTCTAACTCTTTGATAAGTGGAACCACGTCTTCGTTCGCCACCGGCTCCAACAGTTCCCGGACGATGTGGGAGTCCGATTCCGTCAGAATGGAGGCTCGGTGTTCCTGGTTTCGAACGAGGGAAAACGCCTCCTGGCGTTCTTCTGGCAGGAAATGCTGAAAAATCTGCGCCACTTCGGCCGCGTGCATTTTTTCCAGCGCATTGGAGAGATTGGCATCGGCCTTATGTCTCAAGAGCCGGCGCACCATGTCTTCTACGCGAAGAAGTCTCGGATCACGCTCGTTCACCATGGTTGGCAC
Source organism: bacterium (assembly GCA_965218735.1). GTDB lineage: Bacteria > UBA8248 > UBA8248 > UBA8248 > UBA8248 > Bin107. The sequence goes on from CBDCMA010000008.1 coordinate 991,417, forward strand.
CCCAGGAAATCACGCAAACACAGCGTCCAAAAGGGCGTAGAGTCTATTGGACACCATAGGGAGTGTCAATCATCTTGTGTTACGAGCAAACTTAGCTTATCTTGGTAGCGAATTCGTGTTGACGCCACCGATATATTGATAGGCGCAGCCATCATCCTATCGCCCGTCTGCTCTGGGGAGTACCTCACTATCGCTAGACTTCATGGTCGCCTCACTGGGCTGAAGCCTAAGCAAATGAAGGTCTTGGAAAGACTTTACCGCCGGAAAATACCCCCCAACCAATTCATTCATTTAGAGCTCGGTCGTGAATTGGCGCTTTTGTCTCATAAAATCTCGCGTCAGATCGGACTGCTCATTGATCGACTAGGCGTAGTGCGCTACGTGATTATCGGCGATGCAAAGGGAATCGAAATACCGGAGCTCGGCCGCGCACGCGCTGGAATGGCAAGACTCAGAGGCCTTCGGTGCGTTCATACACACTTAAACGCCTCCCCGCTGTCCCAGGAAGATCTAACGGATATGGCCCTTCTGCGCCTCGACGCCATGGGGGCCATCGAAGTATTGGGGGACGGTAATACGGGCCGCTTCCACTTGGCTCACATCACTCCTCGGCCCCCTGCTAGAAATGAACAGGACAACGGCCACTCGACATTTATGGAGAATCGCACTCCCTGGGAAATTCAGTCATTCCCCAACCTGGAATCGAATCGGATTAACATCGAGGCTCTCATCAACTCCCTCGAAAATGAATTCGCCCGCCTTCAAAAATCATCCATCCAACTCGAAGAGGGAGAGCGCGCTTTATTGGTGCATCTCGATACCGGGCAGAACACGAACCGCTCGGCCGAAACCGAGTTTGACGAATTGGCTCTCCTCACGCGCGAGGCCGGCTTTATACCTTGCGGGAAAATTCTGCAGCGCCGCAATAAGCCGGATCCCCGTTTCGTCATCGGCAAAGGCCGGCTGGCGGATGTCTTGATGAACTCGATGCAGGTAGGAGCCGAGGCATTGTTCTTCTCAAACGAGTTGACACCCTCGCAAATCAAGAATTTAGCTGAATTCACCGATCTGAAAATTCTCGACCGAACACAAATTATCCTCGATATCTTCGCCCAAAGGGCAAAGAGCCGTGTGGGAAAATTGCAGGTGGAACTGGCATTACTGCGGTATACGCTACCCCGCATCTCGTCCCAACACACGGCCTTGAGCAGACTCACCGGTGGCATCGGCGGCAGGGGGCCGGGTGAAACAAAATTAGAGATCCACCGTCGCCGCGCATTCGAGCGCATTCGCAGGGTGGAGAAGGAACTTGAAAATTTACAAAGAAAACGCTCTCAGGGCAGACGCCTCCGCCAGCGCCGCCAAGTGCCGGTTCTATCCCTGGTGGGCTATACCAATGCGGGGAAATCCACACTGTTGAACGCCTTAACGAATAGCGACGTTATGGCCGAGAATCGACTTTTCGCCTCTTTGGACACGTCAAGCCGAAGGCTCAGGCTTCCGCGCGAGCAGGAAGTCATTATTACGGATACCGTCGGTTTTATTCATGACCTCCCCCAAGAGCTGATAGGAGCATTCCGCTCGACATTGGAGGAATTGAGTGAAGCGGACCTTCTTCTTCATGTGATTGACGCCTCATCTCCACATTGTGAGGACAACCTCACGTCGGTAGAGAAAATCCTGGATGAGATTGGGCTGAAAGACACGCCTCTCATTCGGGTTTTCAACAAAATCGACCAGACGGACGATATCCGCCTGGCCAATCTGTGCCGTCGATTCAACGGCATTGCCGTGAGCGGCATAGACCCCGAAAGCCTTGTTCCTCTAGTGGAGGAGGCAGCCCACCGCCTATCGAGTATGGACAAGCAAGATGAGATGCAAAAATACGAACAAATCGCAAACTAATTTTCAAACTGAAAGAAAATTTCTCTTTTTGTCTCTTGTGCTGATTGGTTTTCTGGCTGGAGGTTGTGCTGGAACCGGTCTTTCATCGCAAGACATCTGGGAAAAGACGAAATCCACCGCTCAATCCGCATACGTCAAGACCCAGCGAGCCGTTACGAACACCTTGATCTCCATAGGGAAATATCAACGGGAAAACGCAAACGGAGAACAAAGCACACAGGAAACAAAAACCACGCCGGATAAAGACACAAAAAACAAAAGAAAAACCATCATTCAACCCACCGAAACACCCCGTCTTCAAGACCGGTTTCCATCCAGAACGCCTCCTGCCCGGGAAGAAAGCCTGAGTCCCGGACAGGCCCGGCAGACCGCCAAAAAAACCACACAGGGGAAAAACTCGAGAGACACGGTTTTGGCGCCCCCCACGACGATGGCCCCGGAAGAATTGCGACAACGCATCCAAGATATCGAACGAGAGCGAAATCGCTCAAAAAATCCCGACAGAAAGCGCACGCTGGCTCATGAACAGAGGGGATTGGAGGAACTGTTGCTCAAATCCCAAAAAGAAGAAGACATCATCGAGGAAATGGAGGAATTACGTCGCCGGTTAAGAGAACTGCAAAAAGATTTGCTCAAAATTCAAAAAACCAATCGCTAGAGAATCACGCTACTTCAAAGAATTATTGGATACGGTCACCAGGCATTCTTTACTCGGCTTCAAAAAATGACGCGCGGCTTCTTTGACGGAATTCATATCCACCCGTTCAATTTGCCGCTTTGTTTCTTCGAGCGTTTCCCATCCCAAACCATGGACGAATCTACCCGCCAGGTCGGCCGCTCTCGCAAAGGCCCGCTGATGGCTGCGAGACAACCCTCCAATGAGATACGACTTGGCCCGATGGAATTCCTCATCACTAAGCCCTTGGAGGCTAACGCGCGCAATTTCTTGACGCATCAAATCGATGGACATTTTTTCCTTTCCCCCGGGCGTAGCCGCATAAATCGAAATGGGGCCCGGATCGAGAGATTCCTGAGAGGAAACGCTCACGTCGTAGGCAAGACCACGCTTTTCTCTCAACTCCAGGAAGAGCCCTCCACCTTGACTGCCCAAGGCCGCCGTGATGACGGCAAGCGCATATCTTGCGGGATCGTGAAAAGTCGTTCCCAAAAAAGACATATGGATATGGCTTTGCGACGCTCCATCAAGCACATACGAGCGAAAACGCCTCCTCGAGAGGTTTCTGGGCGGAGCCGGCTGGAGAACAGGTGTTTCCCGAGGAGCGCTTCCGGCCCAAGGCCTCAACATTTCGGGGAGATTTTTTTTCAAATACGAGACGTCAAAATTGCCGGCGACTGCCAGGACCAAATCCGCAGGTGATGTCCTTCTTCGCCATTCTCGCCTCAAAATCCTCTGGTTGAAGGCGGCTATCGTCTTGGGAGTTCCAAGAGGATGGCGGGCCAATGGATGTTTTCCATATAAAAGCTGATACCCCTTGAGTCGGCAGCATTGCCCCAGATCATCGAGTTCGCTGTCGCGCTCCGCATTGAGCTCCGCCCGGGCGAATTCAACATCATCCTCATCAAAAGCGGGCGCAGACATGACCTCCACGAATTTTTCCATCACTTCGGGCAAAACCGCGCTGAGGCCGGAAGCAGTCAGCCCGAATGTATTTCTCCCGGCAAATCCATCGATACTGGCGCCCAAACCCTCCACCTCTTTCGTATGGACGAACGATGAACAATTCTGAGTCGCCATGGGAGCTACAGACATCATCAGGGCATGCAGTCCGCCCTGTCGGGCGGATTCATTTCTTTGCCCCCCCAGGAATACGGCTCGTAAAGAGAAAACAAGCGGGCCGCTTCCAGGCAACATGACCAACCGCCCACCACCGGGAAGTTTTGTCTCTACGGGTTTGTTCTTTGTCCTCGAGAGCCTTGAATTCCCGGCAAAACCTCTTGTTCGAGAAATGGAGCGGGCATGATCAGATGATGCTGATTTTTCCGATATGTCTCGATTTCTATTCGTATTGTCCTGTTTTTTCTCGGCGCCATTGTTGAATCCGCTCAATATCGCTTTTCGGATTCTTCGCACACCGACTCCCGGTGCTTCCCCTTTGGGGAAGAAGACGCCCGCGGTCAATCGCGATGGCGCCAAATACCGTCTCGCCACATCCGAGACATCATTCGCATCCACTTCCATCAGCATCTTCATGTATTTCAAATAATAATTCGCGTCCCCGGTAATCAATTCAGAATAACCCGCCACACGGGCGCGGCCCGTCATTCTCTCGCGCCTGAACTCCAAACCCGTCAAATAATTCATACGTACTTTATCCAACTCATCCGGGGTGGTCGGTTTGTCCCCGATGATTTGCTTCGCCACGCGAAGAATCTGCTCGGCAGCCTTCTCGACGTTTTCCGGTGCCGTATACCCGCCCAGGAAAAACAGTCCCGGCCCTCCAGACAAACAGGTGTCTGCAGAAACATCAAACATCAAGGAGGTGTCCATACAAAGATGCTCATACAGGCGGGAGCTTTCGCCCGCTCCGAGAACGATGCCGAGCACCTCCAGCGCGGGAGCGTCCCGGTGGGTCAAAGGAGGAATTTCGAAGGCAAGATCGAGGTGCGCCGTTCCCGTGCGGCCACGCCGCACAACGATGCGCGGTCCTGCTTTCAGGGGGGCCGGCCCGGGAACTTTCGGCATTTTTCTGCGCCCGGGTTTCGGCCACTTGGTAAGCAAATTTTTTTGTCTTTTTCTCAAAATAGATTTAATTCTGGCGACATCGAAGGCGCCGGCAAACACCAGGACGGCCGATGAGGGGGAATAGAGTTTCTCGTGATATTTTCTCAATTCTTCCGCACTTATATTCTTCAGCGTTCGCCGCGTGCCCAAAATGGCGCGGCCATAAAGGTGCCGGTAGCCGTACGCCTCACGATAGAGATGATATTGAAGCAACTGATCCGGTTGTTCATATGTGCGATTCAACTCGGAGAGGATGACCTGTCTTTCCTGGCGAACTTCGTTCTCGTCAAACCGTGGCCACCAAAGCGCATCGAGGAGCGCTTCCAGACACCTCTCGAATTTATCCGGCATCGATATCAGGTCGTAATGGGTCGATTCGCTCGTCGTGTAGGCGTTAACGTCTCCACCGGAAGACTCGGCCAGCGAAGCGAGTTCCCCTACTTCCAAATTTTGGGAACCCTTGAATATCATGTGCTCTAAAAAATGGGAGATGCCCTCGAGCGGGTCTGTTTCCGTGAGGCTGCCAACGCGAAACCATGCCTGCACGCTCACGGCGGGAGCTGTGGAATCCGGCAGGAAAAGACAGGCTGGGCCTCCCCTCACCCGGGAGACGAGAGGTTTTATATCTTTTGTGAACTCTTCGTCCATATCGCCTTGAAATTTCTTGAACCAGCATGAAATAGGCCTATTTTCGCCCATGTAACTGATTCGACTTCACCTGAATCCAGAATTAGCGAATCCCTTGACTTCTAGCGAACGGAGCGTATCATCTCCCTCTGGTAAAGTCATTCAGAAATGATGCCGAGAGATTTTGAAGCCTCGCGCGAAAAAATTCCATAAGAGACTATCGCCAATCTGAAAAGGGGATGACCCGTGGAACATATCAAAAGGCATGTTTTCGTCTGCATCAACCAACGCCCACCGAATCACCCAATGGGCTGTTGTCAGAGCAAGGGCGGCATCGAAGTCGCACAAGCGATCACAGAGGCGATTGGCTCGAATGACGACCTCGCTGCGGATACGGCCATGGCAGGCGCGACTTGCCTGGGTCCGTGCACGATGGGGCCCACCCTGGTCGTCTACCCGGAGGGCGTCTGGTACACGGGCGTGAAGGTAGAGGACGTTCCTGAACTGATAGAGGAACACCTGAGAAACGGCCGCCCAGTCGAGAGACTGCGTCTGAGGCTGCCCGGAAACGTCGAAAGCGACGACTAGAATGAAAATGGAGACTGCTCGATGAGCCGTGGGCTGGTGATGCACTCGAAAGACAATGTGGCCACCGTGCTGGAGGACATCGCCTCCGGACAAAGCGTGGAAATCGAAGGTGGTGAGAAAACTTTGATGATTTGCGCGACGGAAGCGATTCCTTTTGGCCACAAAATCGCGCTGCGCAAGATAGCCTCAAGCAGAAAAGTCCTCAAATATGGCGAGGTCATCGGCACCGCCACGCAAAACATATCCGCTGGTAGCCACGTTCACGTCCACAACATCAAGAGCACCAGAGGTTAAGTATGCCCAGAAAAAAGGGCACCCCGACTTTCTGGGGCTACAGAAGGCCTGAGGGTCCTCCGGGCGGCCGAAATCATCTCGCCATTATCAGCGGGATGGACAATTCAAACCCTATTGTCCGTAGAATCGGCTCACTGGTGCGAGACGCCACCCCTGTGAACACATCGTTCGGACGCGCTCTGATGGGTGAGGACGAGGAACAGCATTGGCGGGTAATGGGGCACACCGCTGCGCACCCCAACGTAGGGGCGGCCATAATCGTGAGCTTAGAACCCAAGAGCGCGAACGCCATCGCGGAAGTAGCCGCGAAAACATCCCCCTGGATGCCGATAGAATCCGTGAATATCCAGGAAATCGGGGGCACTCTCAGTACCACTTCTCATGTCGTGGAACTCGCCACCAAACTTTCCGCTCATCTTGCATCCGCCAAACGCGTCCGCTGTGAATTGGGCGAACTCACCATCGGCGCGGAATGTGGGGGCTCCGATACGACCAGCGGCGTCATTTCAAACCCCGTGACGGGAATGGTCGCCGATAAAGTCGTAGAGGCGGGGGGATCGGTCATCTTTTCCGAAACATTGGAAATTGTGGGGGCCGAGCATCTTCTCGCCCGCCGGGCCGCAGACAGAAAAACGGCGCAGACAATCATCGCTTCCGCCAAACGCGCCGTCGATTACGCCGAAAGCATCGGCGTCGATTTCATCGGCTCGAATCCGGCGCCCGACAATATCCGGGGTGGACTCTCATCCATCGAGGAAAAAAGCCTGGGAGCCATCAAAAAAGCGGGCAGCCACCCCATCGTCGAGGTAGTCGGCGTGGGCGAGCGCCCCTCCAAAAAAGGCACCATCTTCGCCGATGCCCCTTGCGCCGGCGTAGAAAACATATCTTCGCTCGCAGCCAGCGGAGCGCAAGCGATTATTTTCTCTACCGGCATCGGCAATCCGATCGGACATCCCATTTCTCCCACCATCAAAGTGACCGGAAATCCCCGAACCGCCCGGACGATGGCCGAGAACATCGATGTGGACATCAGCGGCGTCATGGAAGGGAGGATGCGCATCGATGAAGCGAGGGATTTGCTCGAAAAAGAACTAATCGCGGTGATGAGTGGAAAACTCACGACATCAGAACTGTTGGGAGAGACCGAACTCACGGTCAGCCGGGCCGCACTAAGCCTCTAAAACCTGTATTTGCACTCACCTCAGCGAACAAAAAGAAGCCCGCAGCCTAAAAGCCCATTCCCACGATGAGTCGATTCCAGGCATTGATGAGCGCGATGGCGCCGAGAAGTTCCACTATCTGCGCTTCTGAATAGTGCGCCTTCAGCGCTTCAAAAGTCTCATCGGAAACACTCACCCCCTGTGTGCTTTCCTCACAAAGGCGCAGCGCCGCTTTTTCCGGCTCATTGAAAACATCGCTTGCGGAACCCTCTTGCGCGGCTTTTGTCTTCTCGTCACTCACTTTGTGCATCCTTGCCATGTTGGAATGCATGTTGGTGCAAAAATGGCATCCATTGAGCACTGATGCGCGAATGTTCAGGACCTCCTTGAAACCGATCTCGATCTCTCCAGGGCCATCCGCCACCGTGGTCAAGTTCAATAAAGAGCGCAAGAAATCGGGTTTATGGGCCAAAGCCTTCACCGGCGGAATCACGACGCCGAACTGCTTTTTCAGATTCTCCATGATGCGTTTTGCGGATGCTTCCGCCTGCTCGGGCTCTAACTGGGAAATCCGTGGCATTCCATGCTCCTTAGATTGATTCGTCCGGGTGTATGCTTGCGCACGAGAGATACGCTCTTTCCACCGATATTTACGTCACCTCGAGGGTACCGGTCAATGAATACTCCAAAACCACCCCCACTACCGCTACAAACTATAATGAGCGGAAGCATAAAATATCTTCTTTTGCTAAACTATGCTCCTGTGAATTTCCTACTTTCCGCAGCATTCGCCTTAAACGAGTGGATGAACCCTATGAACAAGCAGATTTCTTTACGAGAAGCCGCTTCACTCATCGAGGAAGGAGATGCGATTAGTCCTGGCGGCACTCTCCTGCACAGGACTCCTGCCGCCCTCGTGCGAGAAATTGCGCGCTCAGGCATCCGGCGTCTCACACTCATCAAGCCTTCTCCCGGCTATGACGCCGACCTCCTTTGCGCCGCAGGCGCCGTCGAGAGGGTCATCAGCGGAATCGTTACGTTTGAAGCGGAATTCGGATTAGCGCCCCATTACAGAAAGGCGATTGAGAAAGGTTTGACCGGCCTCACCGAACACGCCTGAGCCAGCGTTCTCGCTGGGCTGCGGGCCGCAGCCTACGGCGTCCCCTTTCAACCCATTCGTGGATTCGGGGGAAGCGATATTCCGGAACACAGCGGTATTTTTACGATTGAAGACCCATACACGAAAGAAGAACTCTATGCGATTCCCGCCCTCAAGCCGGACTGGGCATTGATTCACGTTCAAAAATCAGATGTGCAGGGAAACGCCCAAATCCTGGGTAACCAGCAGTTCGACTTTGAAATGACGCGCGCAGCGCAAAAAGGAGTCATTCTCACAACCGAGAAAATCGTACCACCCGAAGAAATCGCATCAGAACCCGAGAGAACCACCATACCGGGTTTTCTCGTCAAAGCTGTCGTGGAAACACCGGGCGGGGCCTCGCCTTGTAGCTGCCACCCATACTATGAGGAGGACAAGGATGAAATGGGTCGTTACCTAACCCTGACCCAGAGCAAGGATGGCCTTCAAAAATATCTTGCCAGCACCGACCGGACACACACGCAAGACGCAGTGGGAAGATAGCGATGGGCAATCGCCTGGCCTTGTTGCCTGAACACGTGATTCGCGCTGGAAACCAGATGGTCGTCACCCTGTCGCGCCTCATCGAAGATGGTGACAAGGTGTTCCACGGGGTCAACTCCCCGCTTCCCATGGTTGCGATTTTTTTGGCCAAGAAACGACACGCGCCTAACTGTACGCTCATAGAAGTCGCGGGCTCGGTGGACCCGAAACCACGCTTCATGCCGAACAGCACGGCCGACCCTGAACTCTGCCATGGCGCGGCTTCCTTGTTCTACAACCCGGACACGTATGATCTTTTTGCGCGTGGTGAGATGGACCTCGCTTTTTTGGGCGCCGCCCAACTCGACAAGCAAGGACGAGCCAATATGAGTTATATCGGCGACCCGTTTCACCCGAAAGTGAGGCTTCCCGGTGGAGGGGGAGGCGCCGTCATCATGCCCCAGGTGAAACGAACCGTCATTTGGAGAACGGTGCACGACAAACGATTTCTCGTGCCCAAGGTCGATTTTTCGACGCAATCCGGAAACCTGAGTCATGTGATGACACCCATCGCCTTGTTTGAAAAAAAATCAACAGGGCTGGAACTCGCCAGCGTCCACGCCGGCCACTCGATGGATGAAGTCGTCGAGAAAACCGGGTTTGATCTGCATTGCCCAAGCGTTGTAGCGCAAACTCCCGCGCCGAGCGTCGATGAACTAAACGCCTTGGAGGAACTCGATCCGGATGGTGTGCGGTTTTCAGAATTTCGTGTATAAGTCGCGCAACTTTGATTGAAACGGTAATCCCCCACTCGCCACATGATGTCGAGGTTTTTAGACACGATGAATTCCGGAGAATTTGATGAATCGCCTGAAAAACTATTCAGCCTGTCAGGCGGCGGACGCCTTTGACAAATTAAGAATCAGAGGCCACATGCCCGACATCATCCTGTTGTCTCCCGATCCTGATTACCGGATGGTGGGAGAAGCCCATACCGTTCGGATGGTTCCCGCCGGCGGCGGCCTTCTGCCCAAACGCGAGGTGCACCATATCGACGCGGCGCCTGAGGGGAGCATCGTCGTCATCAGCATCCCCTCTGGGGTGACGACGGCCAACTGGGGCGGAATGATGAGCACGCGAGCGAAAGTAATGAAACTTGGCGGAGTCGTACTGGACGGCAGAGCCAGAGATATCGAAGAACACCGCCAGATGGGATTCCCCGTGTTCGCCAGAGGGGTCTCGGTTCACGGCAGCGGCGGGTATACGGTTCCCATCAGTGTAGGAGAGCCGATCAATTGCGGGGGCGTCACGGTAAGGCAGGGAGATATCATTCTGGGAGACGTAAACGGTGTGGTCGTCATCCCCAGGGAAAGGCTCGAAGAAGTCATCGACAAGATGGATGAATTGGCGAAAATTGAAGAAAAAATCATCGCTGACCTGGAAAAAGGCGCAAGCATCGGTGAGACGTTCGCCAAGTATCGAGACTAGCCCGAAACCACGACAACCATCTGAAAACGCAATTTCATAAAACCTACTCAAAAAACTTTTCCGCCTGGCAGCAACAGATGAACCTGATATAATGCCAATATAATTTAAGAAATCCGCCCTAGATACTCGCAAATGAACTCAAAAAACATCCTATCACACATCACGCCCTCGCCGGGTTTTATCGTTTGTTTGTTTTTTTTCATTTCTTTGAGTGGTTGCGCCTTCTACCCTACGTCAATGGGCCACTATATCCAGGATGAGGATTTACACGGCATCGCCTCCTGGTATGGCAATCCCTACCACGGGCGCAAGACGGCGAATGGCGAAACCTACGATATGCACTCACTCACGGCCGCGCATCGCACCCTGCCTTTTGGTTCCAGGGTACGGGTGCGAAGAAGCGATGATGGACGTGAAGTTGAAGTGCGAATCAATGATCGGGGGCCCTTTTTCATACACCGGGTTATCGACCTCTCACAAGAGGCCGCTCGTAGAATCGGCATGTTGCGCAGTGGCACAGCCCGGGTTCACCTCGAACCCCTCTATGTCCCCCGGGAATTGAATGTGAAATGGATGATCCTGGTGGGCGGGTTTACGGAAAAACCAGAGGCGCAAAAATTCGCTGATTATTTTCACCGAAACGGTACGACCTCCGAAATCCGGCCCGGCTGGCACGGGAACTACGACCACTATCACGTGCAGATCAGAGGATTCGGACGGGAGAGAAAAGCAAAGCGATTGGTCCAAAAGTTGCAGCGCAACGGATATGGGGCATTCATCGTGCGGGCGAAATAAAAAACTCAATTCCTCTGGAGCGCTTTTTCGATAGCGCTCAGATCCGTAAGCGGTTCCTTGCATGTAAAATTTTCACACAGATACACGGTGGCTCGTCCATCCACCATGGATTTTCCATCGAGCAGAGGCACTGCGGCATCTACTTCTTCCCCTGATGATTCCGACTTGAAAGCCAAAACTTTGTTGGGAATAAAGCGCGAATCAACGGCCATGAGAGTTGCGCGCGTATCTTCTGAGTCCCTCTCGCCGACAATCGCCACCTCCATCGGGGAATCAAGGCAAAAGTCCAACGCCACCAGCATCATATGAAAGGCGGCTGGTGTGCGGTCCAGATATTCGCCAAACGAACGCAAAACACCCAAGCCGCATTCCGCGAATTCGGCCTCGCCCGATAGTTTCGCCAATTTCAGCAAACCCAGCGCCACCATGGAGTTCCCGCTCGGAGTGGCGCCGTCTTGCGTCATCTTTTTTCTGACGATGAGCCGTTCGTGATCGTGGGCCGTGAAGAAAAATGCGCCTCCCTCATCATCCCAATATCGCGATATCATCTCCCTCGCCAAATCCGAGGCCACACGAATCCACCGGGGATCAAAACTCGCCTCGTATAAATCCACCAGACCCACAATCAAAAAAGCATAATCATCAAGATACGCGTTGAACTTGCTCACGCCTGCCCGATGGCTCCTCAGCAGACCCCGCTCATCGCGCATGTTGTTCAAAATAAAATCCGCCGCCTTGCTCGCCTCTTCCACGTAGGGTGGGTGCTCCAGAATTCTGCCCGCCAAAGCCATCGAGCCAATCATGAGCCCGTTCCAACTCGTGAGAATCTTATCGTCCAGGCCAGGCTTCACCCGCCGTTCCCGCTCGGCAAAGAGCTTTGCGCGTCCCCTTTGCAAAATATCAAAGAGATCCTCTTCTGTGATTCCCACTTCCTCGGCGAAAATGTGGGGCGGTTTCTGGATGAACAATGCAGAGGTTTTCCCCTCGAAGTTCCCCTCATCCGTCACGCTATAGAACCGGCAGAATATGTCCGCTTCATCCTTGCCGAGAATCTCTTCTATCTGCACGGGACGCCATACGAAGAACTTGCCCTCCTCGCCCTCGCTGTCGGCATCCTGCGCAGAGTAGAATCCGCCGTCTGGACTGGTCATTTCACGCAAAACATAATCAAGCGTATCCGCCACCACGGAGCGATAAAACGCGCTTCCCGTCGCCTGGTAGGCCTCGAGATACACCCTGGATAAAAGACCGTTGTCATAAAGCATTTTTTCGAAGTGCGGGATGAGCCAGTAAGCATCCACGCTGTATCGATGAAACCCGCCGCCGAGTTGATCATACATCCCGCCCAACGCCATCCTCTGGAGCGTTATCTCGACCATCTTCAGTAGCTCCTGATCCCCGGATCGTCTCCACTTTCTCAAAAGCAACATCAACGCCATGGAAGGTGGAAATTTTGGAGCTTGCCCAAAACCACCCCAGGTGGAGTCGAATCGATCTTTGAGTTCTTGCGCGGCTTTGTCGATCCATTCCGCTTTCAAATCACCTTTTGTGGATGCAACGACTCCCATTTGCTGCAAATTCGCCGTTATGCTTTCTGCATTATCCTGCAAATCCTCTTGTCTCGTCCGATAAACTTCGGCCAGCCTCAAGAGCACGTTTTTGAAGCCGGGCCTACCCCATTTGTCATGTGGGGGGAAATATGTGCCTCCAAAGAAGGGCCGTAAGTCCGGGAGCAGGAAAACACTCATGGGCCAACCACCCTGGCCCGTCATCATCTGCACCGCCTCCATATATATCCCATCGATATCGGGACGTTCTTCTCGATCCACTTTGATGGAGACGAAATGCTCGTTCAAAATTTTGGCGATTTCCTCATCCTCGAAACTTTCATGCTCCATCACATGGCACCAGTGGCACGCAGAGTAGCCGACGGACAAGAAAATGGGCTTGTTTTCTTCTCTCGATTTTTGGAGGGCATCCTCGCCCCATGGATGCCACTGCACCGGATTATATTGGTGCTGCAAGAGATATGGACTCGTCTCCTGCGCAAGGAGGTTCTTTCGCTGGGGCTGATTCATGAATTCCTCATATGAGTGGATGACAAACCGCTAGCCATAAAAAGATGCCTGCCCTAGGGTATGGGAGAATGCTCAACGAAACAATTCCGGCTGGGGAGCTGTTTGCGCGTGTGTCTCCACACGCCCGTCTCCCCGAATATGCGATATATTGCCATCAAAACTTTCCGCCCAGGCGGCGGAGATTAAATGCAGTCGATGACAATTTCGCGGATTCTCCTCCGCGCAAAGAACCGTCGTGGGCGTTTTTTCCACCTGCGCCCTCAGGCGTTCCATGGCGCGGATGAAATTTTCACTACGCCTTACTTTCACCCAGTCGATGCGTCCCTGAGAGTCAAAAAAATCCGGATTTTTTCTGAAATCGCATTTTCCGCCCAGCGCCTCTCCTTCCCAAACATATGCGATGTCCCTTTTCGAGAGGCTCTGGTCCATTTTCTCTCTGTTGTACTGCGGATTTCTCCTGCTGTAGGGAATGCTGCGCACATCCACCACGCATGCAATGCCGTGGCGGCTCAGCAAGTCCAGGAATTTCTCTGCACTATGGTTGCTGTGGCCTATGGTCCAAAGCGGATATTTCAAACGAGTCCCCCCATGAGGGTAGCCGCAATCTCGCACCCACGATGAAAAACCTCTACATCTATATTCTCATCAGGAGCATGGGCATTCGAGTCCGCATTGGCGAGAGGGAACCAGACGGATGGAATCTTTAAGTCTCTTGTGAACATGCTATCGGGAACGCTGCCACCGAAGTTCGGATAGATGATGGGTTCAATGCCATAACCGCCGACAGCCTTGATCACCTTTTGTACATAGGGGTCATCCGCCGGTGTTTTGCTGGCATCGAATGTGGCCATCTTGCGCACCTCGATGTCATCAAAACCCTCTGCTCTCAAGAACGAACATACATCATCAAAAAGCCCCTCAGGGTCCTGTTCCACCACAAGGCGAAAATCCAGCTTGGCGCGCACGGAGCCAGGGAGGACTGTTTTCATGCCATCCCGAGAATACCCGCCCTGAAATCCACAGATGTTCAAGTTCGGCTGCGTGAGAGATTTCGTATAAAAGGCGGACAGATCCGGAATCTGAGCAGCTCCCTCTCCGATGACGGCCCGAAGCTCCGCCTCCGGGTCGGGGATTCCCCGCAGGGCATTCTGGTCCGCATCGCCAATCGGGAGCACGGCATCGTAAAATCCAGGCACACGCACTTTCCCCTCGCCGTCGCACAGACATTGCACGGCGTCCATGAGGCACCAGAATGGATTCGGGACCGGCCCGCCGTACGTCCCGGAATGGAGGTCTTTCCCAACGCCGTGCGCGATGAGTTCGATATAGAGCAATCCCCTACAACCTAAAGAAAGCGTCGGTCTGCCCGATGGGTGCAAGGAACCATCTGAAGAACAGGCGATATCGGCTTTCAACAATCCTTTGTTCGCCTGTATGAATTTCCTCAAATTGGGAGAACCCATTTCCTCTTCGCCCTCTATCAAAAATTTAAGGTTGAGGGGCATCTCCGTGCTCGTCTGGTGGTAGGCCTGCACCGCTTTGATCTGAGCAAAGTGCTGACCTTTGTTGTCTCCCGCTCCACGGGCGTAGAGACGACCATCGCGCACCTGGGGTTCGAATGGCTCGGAACTCCAGCCCTCGGCCATATCGGCCGGCTGAACGTCATAGTGGCCATAGATCAGCATGGTCGGGGCATCCGGAAGCCCCTTCACTTCCCCGTATACGAGCGAAATGCCATCGGTCGGCAGAATCTGCGCCTCGATGCCTGCACTATCCATCAATCCCGCCAAATGCGTCGCCGCCTCCTCGACACCGACGCCCAACGTGCTGATGGAGGGCTTTTTGAGATATTCGATAAGTTCCGCCAGGTTTTGCTCTCTTCTTGATTGCAGAAAATCAATCACCGCCGACATTCAAGTCTCCTTCACAATGAGCCACATTCGCCGAGATGTTGCCGAAATCGTCTGCCCGGACTATTCTCAGAGATAGCATGAACCCGCCAAATTCTTTTGCCGCCGCGCAAAATTGGATTTCGTATGATTCGATCTGTTCTTAGCACAATTCATCGCTTTTTCAAGGTCATTCGCATTAGACGGCTTCTGCTTTTCATCCTTGCCATACTGATGGTGACAAGCTGTGCCCGGCCCCGCACCCCGGGCCTTGCTCCCGCTCCTGCCGGAAGCCATGGCCACCAGGAGAGATATGTCGAACTACCATCGAGCATCGAAAACGCCTCGATTACAGGTTATCTGGTGCGTCCTGCAAAAAACGGGCGATATCCTTGTGTCATATTGCTGCACGGAAAAGGCGGTTGGTGGCGGGCATACATCCGCTACGCCCGGAAACTCGCAAGCCATGGATTCTCATCTTTGATCATCAATTATTACTCCGTGCACCAAGTGGACCTCGAGGGTCTCACGACGCCATTCGTTCAACGAAAAGCGAACTTTGAACGCCAGAATGAAGACATCAACCGAGCCGCATCCGCCTTTGCAAAAAGCGAGCATTGCGCAAAAAACAAAATCGGTCTCATCGGATTCTCCCTCGGGGCGGACAAAGCTTTTAGAGCGGCTGCATCGCTTCCAGAAGTGAATACTGTGGTAGCCTACTATGGCCCCTATGAGTATGGTTCTCTCATCAAAAAGCGCATCAACTCTGTAGTCCTCGCCCTTGCGACCCAAGATTTGCTTCGCTGGAAAAGATATTTGGAACTACACAGCCCTACCAACAAGATACGGAACACAAAAGCTTCCGCCCTGATGTTTCATGGTGTGCTGGACGGGATAATTCCAGTAGAGCAATCATTCACCATGATGAAAAAGCTACGTGCGAGAGAATCAGGCCATGCGGAATTGAAACTTTACGAAGGTACCGGTCACAATTTTGTGCTCAGAAGAAGCACGCCTCGCGAAAGGGAAGACTCGATTCGCCGCGCATTGGCTTTCCTCAAAAACCACTTGCCCCAAACCAAGGAACCGCCCAAAGCGAATGATATGGGTGAAAAACGAGCAAACTTTCGTCCCCAAAACAGAAAGCAAGGTGGTTGACATAATATGGATACGACTCCGGACGGCAGACATGGCAAGAGCGAATCCTGGGTTCGTGAATGGATAGGCTGGACTGAACTCACTCCCGACGGCAACGTAGAAGCGGGCGCATGGGGCACCTGGAAGATCATTTATCACGTTGGCAAATATGGCGTGGACGATGGAGGAACGATTGTGCTCTCGCGTCGCTTCGCCAGCGATTGGGCCAAGCCGCAAACCGATGCGTCCGATGAGGCTCACTATGCGAGCGCGACTACGAGCGGCAGCGCTTCCCTGCGAATAAGGTGGGACCCGAAATCAAACATCAGGCCTTGGCAGCAAGGCTTGGCCATCGATGTGTTTGATAGCTATCTGGCGGAAGGCGACACGGTCACTATCGTCCTGGGGGACCAAAACGGCGGCGGCGCGGGAACCCGCGCGCAAACTTTTTGTGAGAAAAATTTTCGTTTCCGGCTTTTCGTCGATTGCTTCGGCTCGAATCGCTTTATAGAAGCAGCCGATACACGCATCTTTTCCATCGTCCCGGGAAAACCAGCCCGCCTAGTCATCCATGGCGCGACCGAACAAGCGCCAAACGAAACTTCCTGGGTGCAAATGAAACTCGAGGACATCTGGGGAAACCCCTGTCATGGCATAGACACGGAAGTCTCGCTCACCGCGGAAGGAGGAACCTGCGAGGGCTTGCCCAAGGCCATTCGATTCGAGCGCGAAAAACCCGCCGCAGTCCGTTTAGAGAATTTATGCTGGGAATCCGGAAAGTGGGGACGAATACGAGGCGACGCAAATATCGATATCCCCCCTGCCTACAGCAACTACGTGCGAGGAATGGAGAAAATCCACCAATGGAAACCATTTTGGGGAGACCTCCACGGCCAAAGCGAAGAGACAGTAGGCACGAATACCGTGGATGATTACTTTGTATTCGCCCGTGATATGGCCGGAGCGCAATTTTCTTGCCACCAAGGAAACGATTTTCAAGTCACAAAAGATACCTGGAACGCCATTCGCGCGGCCACGAAGAAATACAATGAGCCGGGGCGCTTCGTCACATTCCTGGGGGTCGAATGGTCCGCCGTGACGGGCATGGGCGGGGACAGGAACGTCATGTACCTAGGCGATGATGGGCCCTTGCACCGAACCAGCCATTGGCAAATAGATGATTGGGATGACCAACAAACAGACCGATACCCCCTTGATGCCCTCTACGACGCTATGGGAGGGCGCCGGGATGTCACGCTCATTCCTCACATCGGGGGTAGGCGAGCAAGTCTGGACTATCACCACACAGAGCTCGAGCGCGTCATGGAGATATACTCTTCATGGGGACGATTCGAGTGGTTCGTGGAAGAAGCCCTGGAAAAGGGCTGGCGCGTGGGCATCACGGCGGGGAGCGACGGGCATAAGGGACGTCCGGGAGCCAGCTACCCGGGCGCCGCTATTTTTGGAGTCTATGGCGGTTATGTCTGCATCTATGCAGAAGAACTCACGCGCGAGAGCCTGTGGGAAGCGATTCAGGCGAGGCGCGTCTACGCAACAACGGGGAAAAAAATTCATCTTTCTTTTTCGGCTGGAGATCATTTTATGGGAGAGGAATTTGAATCCGCCGAACCCCCTGTGTTCAAAGTCCGGGCAATGGGCGAATGCGGTATAGAGTCGATAGAATTGAAACGCGCTTCTAAAACTATTTTCTCTTATCGTCCGAAAGATGCAGCCGCCCGAAATTCTGATTGCTTCCGAGTCTCCTGGAGTGGCGCCCGCATACACCAGCGCAATCGCCAAACTCACTGGCACGGCGGCCTACGGGTTGATAAAGGAAAGATTGAAGAGCCCAGAAATTGGCAAGTGGACAACCTGGAAGAAGGAATCCAATCGGTTGATGAGCGGAACATCCGGTGGTTGAGCCGCACGACCGGCGATGCGGACGGCGTCGAATTTCGTCTTTCAGACTTAGATGGCGCAAGGCTCCTTTTCGAAACCAACGTCGTTTCTTTCGATGTAAAACTCGATGCGGTCGGCACCGTTCCACACGTCGTGGATGCAGGCGGCGTTCGTCAAAAGGTGGAAGTGCAGCGCATCAGTCCAACGCCTGGTGACCCTGGCGCAAACATCACGTTTGACGTCAGCGAAAATGATTTTCACGATGGATGGAACCCCTATTTTGTCAGGCTGATGCAAGAAGATGGGGCATTGGCCTGGAGCAGCCCCATTTTTGTAAAAAAGGGTGAAAAATGACCGCAGACAAACTACCCGCCTTGGATGAAAGTTGGCAGCGTGCGCTGGCCATCGTGGCGCATCCGGATGACATGGAATTTGGCGCATCAAGCGCAGTCGCCAGATGGACGGCGCAAGGCAAGGATATTTCCTACATCCTCATGACGAGTGGCGAGGCGGGTATTGATGGCATGTCGCCGGAGGAGGCAGGCCCTGCGAGAGAAGAGGAAGAACTTGAAAGCGCCGCAATTGTCGGTGTCGAAAAAGTAGAATTCCTGGGCTACACGGATGGGGTCATTGAGTACAATCTGGACTTAAGACGCGATCTCACCCGAAAAATCAGAAGATACCACCCTGAAATTTTGATCACTCTTTCCCATCACCTCACCTGGCCAGGTGGCCCTTTGAACATGGCGGATCACCGCTGGCTCGCTTATGGCGTGATGGATGCCAGCCGCGATGCGGGCAACCGCTGGATTTTTCCAGAGCTGTTGGATGAGGGTTTGGAGCCCTGGACAGGAGTACGCCAGGTTTTACTCAGCGGTTCCCAAAAGCCTACGCATGCCGTAGACATCAGCGAATACCTCGAGAAAGGAATCACATCCCTACAAGCACATAAACTCTACATCGACAATCTCGCACAAGGGTTTGATGCCGTCGGTTTCCTCACCCAGGCGGCTCTCGAAACAGGTAAACGTACCGGTTTTCACTATGCGGTATCATTCGAGGTGATTTCGATATAAATTTCTAAAAAATTACTTGCCAAGGCTATCTCTTCTCAACTGAATTGGGTAGTATTCGCCTTCGGTTGGGCCATTATGCCCTTTATCCTATTGATTTATACATCTACCGAGGAAATGAATGCTTGACGATGCAACAAAACAAGAACTGAGAGAAAAACACTACAACGCAACACTCGTGAATATCGTCTGGCAGCATGAGACGCTCGCATGTTTTCGCGTAAAGCCCGATTTCGACTTTCCCCAATACAAATCTGGTCAGTATACGACGCTGGGTCTGGGCAACTGGGAGCCTCGCCACGAGGACGCCGTCAAGGAAAAAGAACTGGACGAAAAGAGAATCAGGCGAGTGGGCAGACGCGCCTATTCCGTTTCCCACCCAGTGGTGAATGATTCGGGTGAATTGTATCCGTCGGAAAATTTGGATTTCCTGGAATTCTACATCGTCATGGTAGCCGGCGTAGAAGGCGAGCCTGCGCCTCTTCTCACCCCGAGACTTTTTCTCCTGAAAGCCGGCGCTCGTGTTCACATGGGCCAAAAGTTCACCGGCGAATACACGCTCGATTGTATGAATGATATCCGGGATGACGAAAACTCTCTCGTGGTCTTCGCCGGTACGGGAACCGGAGAAGGACCCCACAATCACATGATATGGGAACTTCTTCGCACGGGCTACAAAGGCCAAATCGCCAGCATCAACGTCGTGCGATACAAAAATGACCTGGCATACGAGCCCCTCTATCGAGAGCTCGATAAGAAATACCCCACTCTCTCATACCACGCACTCACCACGCGAGAAACAGACACCGTGAACAACAAAGTGTATGTGCAGGATTATCTGGCGTCGGGTGCGTTCGAAGAAAACATCGGCCGCAAGATGGACCCTGCGAACACGCACCTGTTCTTATGCGGCAACCCCGCCATGATCGGCATCCCCAAAGTTCGTGAAGGTAACAAGATATGGCCGGAAGGTGCGCCGGGCGTTATTCAGATCATGGAAGATCGCGGCTTCACGATGGACTATGGTCGCACGAAGGGAAATATTCATTACGAAAAATACTGGTAAGACCTACATCTCAGACACCACCTCGGCGCAAGTAGACAGAATTCGTAGGAGAATCCATGCCCGATTTTATTCATGAAGCCGGGGGCGCACTCTCCACCTTGAAGTTCAACAGAAAAGATGTTCGAAACGCCATCAACGAAGAAATCATGCAGAGTCTCACCGATACCCTCGACATCCTCGAAACATCGCGCGAGTTGAGAGCCGTCATCCTCACAGGTGCGGGCGAGGAAGCATTCTGCTCGGGCGGCGACTTGAAATGGCTACAATCTTTTGAATCTCGTGCCGAGGGCATGGGCATGAGCAGACGGATGCAGGAAATACTGGAGCGCCTGTCTGCCCTACCGGTACCCGTCATCGCCGTTTTGAATGGATACGCTTTAGGTGGCGGGACCGAAATCGCCATGGCCTGCGACATGCGGATTATGGAAGAACACGCCTATATGAGTTTCAAGCAAGCTCGGGTGGGTCTCATGACGGGTTGGGGAGGCGGGGGGCGTCTCCTCCGCGCTATCGGATATGGGCGGGCGATGGAATTGTTGACCACATGTAAGGAGTTAGGCCCGGAAGATGCGCTGGGCATGGGGCTCGTCAATACCGTAGCCCCAAAAGGAGACGGTCTTCATGCCGCCAAAGCGATGGTGGAAGAAATTTCCAAAAGCGCTCCGGGTGCGATCCGTTCTTTGAAGGAATTGCTCTTATTCGGCATAGAAAATACACTAGAGAAAACGATGAGCTTGGAATCATCACTATTTGCGGATCTTTGGGTGTCAGAAGATCATGATGAGGCGGTAAAAGCATTTTTTGAAAAACGAAGCCCCAATTTCAAGGGGAGATAACCGCGAAATGGCAAATGACTCCCAGCGGGTAAAAACACACTCAGGCCTCGCCGTTGAAAATACCTACGGTCCCGGGGATATGCCTGAGAACCATGACCCGGGAAAACCAGGCGCCTACCCTCTCACGCGCGGCATCCACCCCGAAATGTACAGAAAACGTCTATGGACGATGCGCCAGTATTCCGGGTTTGGAACCGCCGAGGAAACAAACCGGCGATACCGCTTTTTGCTCGACGAGGGGAACACCGGGCTTTCCGTCGCACTCGATCTCCCGACGCAACTAGGGCTCGATAGCGACAATGAAAGATCAGCCGGCGAAGTCGGCAAAGTCGGCGTGGCCATCGACTCATTGGCGGATATGGAGACCATTTTTCAAGGTATCCCGCTTGATAAGATCAGCACGTCTTTCACCATCAACTCAACGGCCGCTATTCTCTACGCCATGTACATTGCGGTCGGGAAGAAACAAGGTGTTTCGCCCCCTCAGTTAACCGGCACCATCCAGAACGATATCTTGAAAGAGTACGTTTCTCGCGGTACATGGATATTCCCGCCCGAGCCATCCCTGAGACTGATCGTCGACACCATTGAATATGGCGTGAAAAACACGCCGAGGTTCAACACCATCAGCGCTGCGGGCGCTCATTTCAGAGATGCCGGTGCAACTGCCGTCCAGGAAGGTGGACTTACTCTCGCGGACGCCATCGTCTATGTGGAAAGATGCTTGGAACGTGGCCTTGATATTGATGAGTTTGCCCCCAGGCTCAGCTTTTATTTTTATACCCACATGGATTTTTTCGAAGAAATTGCCAAATACCGCGCCATGCGGACACTTTGGGCCAAAATCATGCGGGAGCGCTTTGGCGCCAAAAATAAGAGAAGCTGGCTTTTCCGCTTTGGCGTCGTTTGCGGCGGCAGCACCCTCACCGCACAAGAACCCGAGAACAACATCGTCAGAGTCACCTATGAGACGCTATCCGCCGTGCTCGGTGGCGCCCAAACCATCTTCACTTGTGCTTATGACGAAGCGCTGGCATTGCCGACAGAGGAAAGCGCTCTGCTCGCCCTGCGCACCCAGCAGATTATCGCCCATGAAAGCGGCGTGCCCGATGTGGCGGATCCTTTCGGCGGCTCATATTTTCTGGAAAATTTAACCTGTCGCATGGAAGATGAAATGGCCAAAATTATCGAAGATGTGGAAGAGCGCGGCGGCATGGTCGAGTGCATCCAGCGGGGCGTGGCGCAAAGGTGGATTGCAGAGAGCGCTTTCCGCTGGCAAAAAGCGGTGGAGACACAAGAACAGACCATTGTCGGCGTCAATAAATACGTGCGAGAGGAGCCCCCCTCTCAAGAGATATTCACTATTGAGCCTGAGCTTGAAGAACGCCAAAAGAAACAACTGGAAAAGGTGAAAAAAGAGCGAGACTCCGCGCAGGTGGAACTGAGCCTCAATCGTCTCGAAGATGCCGCCAAGGGTGATGATAATCTGATGGAGGCGATATCAGAGGCAGTAGAAGCCTATGCCACCATTGGGGAGATGACGGACGTGCTCCGCGCCGTTTTCGGAGAGTTTCAAGAGCCTGTAGCTTTCTAGTAACCCTCGCTCCGTCCAACCCCCCTTGCTCAGACGGACAAAACACGGAATAATCACTACCTGAAAAAACAAACATCTAAAACAATATAAACCTAGAATCCCAAGCGGCATATTCATAGGAGGTGGCAACAAAAAATGTGGACAGACGCCAAAAACGGAAACAATTCGGCAACTGATTACAAGTACAGAAGCGCTACTGTTGATCTCGACAGTCGAAACATCACGATCGAAGATAAATCCTGCGGGGATTTAGAGGATTTTCTGGGTGGGATTGGCAGGATTTTCAAAATTCTCTCCCACCACGATGTATCCGACCCCTATGCTCCTTCCGCCCCGCTCGTCATGGAGCTTGGCTGTTTCTCTGGAACGAACCTGATGACGGGGTTACGAACTTTCTTTGGCGGCTATAGCCCGCTCAAGAGCACGCGCGCCGGTGAGCCCTCCGCCATGTATTCCGCGGGCTCCGGCAAATTCGGAACCAAGGTAGCCTGTGCCGGTATAGATGAAATCATCTTTACCGGCAGAAGTGAAAAGCCCGTCACACTGGTGATTAAGAGCGATGCCCTCGGCGGTCCTGCGCACTTGGAACTCGTGGATGCCGCACCCCTCCTGGGCAAGGATTCGCATGAGAAAATCATGGCGCTCGCCGGTGAATATGACGACGCGCATTTCGCCGTTATCGGCCCGCCGGGGGAGAATTACGAAACAAACCGTATGGCGTCCATCGTCTTGAGCACGGAAAACCAGCTTAAAACGAACGAGTGTAAACCGAGATTCTGTGGGCGTGGGGGTTTTGGAGGCGTAATGGGCTCCAAAAACCTCATCGCCATCGTCGCACAATCGCCCGACGACAAGTCAGCCGTCACGAATGTCGTCAAAGAAGCGAACAAGGTCATCTCCCGAGGCGCCGGCTCTAAAAACTATCGCGATGCCCATAAAGCAGATGGCGGCGGCGGCACATGGCGAAATATCGCGGGCTTACACCCCATGGGCTGTCTGCCCGAGAGAAACTTCTGGGCTCCGGGGAATGATGATGCAGTGCAACTCTATCGCGGCAGTTTTGAAGAACCCTACGTGATTAAGGATGAATCCTGCTTCAAATGCGGCATCGCGTGCCACAAAAACATTTACGACAGGCCCGAAGGAGAAACTGCCGAAGGAAGAAGAGCCAAAAAAGGTAAATTCAGGGTCAAGTTCGACTATGAGCCACTCGATCTCATCACGGCGAACTGTGGCGTATACGATGCGGAAGAATCTCTCGATCTCGTCGAACTGGGTGACCGCATGGGCTACGACGCCATTAGCCTGGGCGCTACCATCAGCTACGCGATGGAGTGGAATGAGAGAAATCCCGACAAACCCGTGCTTGACGGCATCCGCTTTGGCGATGCCAAGAAGATGGATGAGTTGATCCGAAAAGCAGCGGCGGGCGAATGTGAAGAACTGGCGCAAGGCACCATGCGCCTGGCCCAGCAATGCGGCGACCTTTCCTTCGCCATGCAGGGCAAAGGCCTCGAATACCCGGCCTATCTGCCCGAAACCAACCCAGGCTACCCCTGGGCGCTGGCCGGTGGCCACATGAGCATGCGCACGTTCTTGCTTCTCATCCTGGATGGCCAGCAAACAGATATCGATTATTGGGAAAATGCCATCCAGAACGGCATCTACTATACGAGGGATGACCTCATCGGCACCTGTAAATTCGCAGGCGCGCCCAATGAAAATATCGTCGATAGCTTAAACGACATGTTCGGCCTCTCCTTGACGGAAGAAGACGTAAACCAGGCTATTCGACGTTCGTACTTGAGAGGACGTTTGCTGGAGAAAAAAGTGGGCTATACCGATGAGGAATACGACGTGCCCTCCCGCGTGTATGAAGGGGCGAATGAAAACGTCAAAATGCCCAGCTTCATGACGCGCGAGTTCATGGATGAGTTGAAAAAACGAACCGAGGCGAATTGGGACAGGCTCACGGAGGAGGAAGGCATCGCCCTTCCCGCCTAAGATCAATATCCAAACAAGAAGACGTCCCATCAGGTGCTTCCTGGCGGGGCGTTTTCATTTCATCAAACCCTGTTGATTTCTCTGGCTACGTGAATCTAGACACCCCGCTTGTCCCCCCACAGCATGACATGAAGCCTGGGGGTGAATCGAAAGCCGTGCTTCATCGAAGCCTCCGCCAGGGAGAGCAATCTGTGCTCCATCTGCTCGCGCGTTTTGCCACCTGGGGATATGATGATGCGACTTCGCGGGAAATCACCAAGACCATATTTTTCGAGAACGGCGTCGATTTCATCAAGTTCATCCGTCCGGTGAACCACGAATTTGAGGTAGGGTTCTTTGGCCTGGCGAAGCCAGTCAAGGGTTTTCGGCTGTTTTTCCTCTGATATTTGGGCCGACTGTAGTTTGGGCGAGACATTCCACTGATTCACTCGCTTGAGGGCGTCTTTAGATGGCGGAACGTGCCCGGCCGTTTCCACCTCCACTCTCAAGCCTGCACGATGAAGCGACTCGATAAGCACTGAAAATTGCGGGGATTCCAGAGGCTCTCCCCCCGTCACCACCACTTGGGCGCCTTCGTGTTCCTCGCAAAAATCCAAAATTTCGGAAAGCGTTTTTTCTTCAGCGGGAGGACCCGCCCATGAATACTTCGTGTCGCACCACACACAGCCCACTGAACATCCCATCAGGCGAATAAATACTGACGGACGGCCGATGGTGGCCCCTTCTCCCTGCAAAGAGAAAAAAAGCGGATCCGCGAGTGGTACCTTCAAATCCGCTTTTTCTTTGATTTTTATCATCGCGTCAGGCCCGCTTCTTCGGTTTTGGTCCACAGATTCTCAACCCGAGAGCAAAAAGGGCGAGAAACTCTGGATCAACTACCCCAATGCCGCCGCAACGATGAGCGCCACGCCAATGAATATCGCGCCCACCACGATGCCGACCGCCCTGTTTTGATCTTTAGAAAGCGCATCGTTCACCGAGAATGGCGTAATCCACTCGAAAATCTTGTACCCAATCATCAACAACGCAATGCCGATCAGGCCATATACAATGGAAAGAAACAGGCCCGTGCCGACCCCCATACGAGCTTCGCCCTGAGCGAGGGCCAAGGCGGGCGTCATCAGACTCAAAGCGGTGACTATCGCTAATTTTTTCATGTGCAAACTCCTTGTTTAGTGAATAAAAAGCTCAACGTCGAGACATCATTCTCAAAATAAATATCAAGATGAGGGGGAAGAGAAGCATCCGCCCCAGGCCGAGAAGACCAAGCCCGCCGAATCCCCATCCCCCCAGCATTCCCAAACCCATGCCCATGCCAAAACCACCGAATCCGCGCCGGCCAGCGAACCCTCGGCTATAGCCCCGGCCATAGCTTCGTCTTGAAAAAGAACGCGCGCCGAAAGAACGCGCGCGCCCGAATCCGCCGAACGACATGCCGCCGCCGAAGCGTCTGGCCTCCGCAATGGATGGGTGAAGCACCAAAACAGTAGAGATGGCGGAAATTCCTGCGGCGCCGCGCACGATTGGCGGCAGCGAAGCGGAGGTAAGTGCAATGAATGCGCCCGCAACAATGGCTGAGAGATAGCAAACAGAGCGAAACGAGTGTAGGGCTGTTTTCAATGCGGCCTCGCATCGGGGGGGCGGTCGAAATAATAGAAAGAGCCTAGCAGGGCGTGCGCAATTTCTCAATCACTCGTTTTTAGTCCCATTTCCTGCCCGGCATGTGGTTGTAGACGCTGTTCAGGATGCCGCCATCGATATCGAGGCGCGAAGCCGTAATCCAGTCGGATTCCTCGGAGAGCAAGAACAAGATGCCGTGCGCGATGTCCACGGGCTGGCCCACACGGCCAAGGGGCGTCACGTCGCTTCTGCCCTTTTTGATTTCAGGGTCTTGCAGATAGGCGGTGAGCGGCGTTTCCGTATGGCCGGGGCAGACGGCGTTCACGCGAATTCCCTTGCGCGCCCATTCGATGCCCAGTTGTTTGGAGAGCATGATGATGCCCGCCTTCACCGTGCTGTACGCGCCCGACATGCCGTAAGGCTGAACCCCGGCATTCGAGGATAAATTCACCATGACGCCCGGCCTTTCGTTCTCTATCAGCCAGCGGCCCGCCGCCTGGCACATCAAGAACATGCCCGTAAGGCCAATATCCAACACCAGCTTCCAACTCGCCAAAGGCAGATCGACCAATGGGGCTGGGTCCATCTTGATGGCGCAGTTCACCAGATGGTTCAGGCCGTCGAACTCGCTCACCGCGCGCTCCACCGCCGCCCGGCAAGAAGCCTCATCCGTTACGTCGAGCCTTTGGAATACCGCTTTCTCCTTCCCCAGCTTGGCTTCCAGTTCGACGCCCAACTCCTCGTTCACGTCGCCGATGAGAACGCGCCCGCCCTGCTCCACGTACATTTCACACGTCTTGGCGCCGATGCCCCGGGCGCCCCCCGCTACGATGCAGACACCTCCATCAAAACGGCCCATGCTCCACCTCCTCTCTCAAGTCGTTTTATAGTCTATTTTCCTGCCGCCCCAGTTTCGCCCGGGCGTGTGAATCATCTTGCTCTCCACCTGTCCCCCGTCAATGGGCAGGTTCGCCGCCGTGATGTATCTCGCCCGGTCCGAGAGCAGGAACACGCAGCCCTCCGCGATGTCCTCGGGCGTGGCCACGCGGCCCATCGGCACCACGGCGGCGCGGCCCGCCGCGAGATCCGGGTCCTGGAACATGGCTTCCGTCATCGGGGTGCGCACCTGACCGGGGGAGACGGTGTTCGCGCGAACGCCGCGCCCGCCCCACTCCACGCCGAAGAGCTTGCTGAGCATGATGGCTCCCGCCTTGCACACGCTGTAGGCGCCCGCGAGGGGGTAGGTCTGCATACCGCCGATGGAGGACACGAAAACAATAGACCCTTGCCCCTTGTCCAGCATCACCCTTCCCGCCGCCTGGGCGCAGAGGAAATAGCCCTTAAGGCCGATATCCATCACCATGTCCCAGTCGGCTTCGGGCAATTCCTCCAACTTTCCCGGCACGAGCTTGATCGCGCAGCAAACGAGGCCGTCTATCGTGCCGAAAGCGTCGAGGGCCTCCGCCGCCATGCGCTCGGCATCGGCTTTTTTCGAGGTATCCATCTCGATCAGAATCGCTTTACCGCCTCTCTCCTCGATCATGGAGACCGTCTCGGCGGCGGTTTCGGGGTTGATGTCGGCCACGGCGACGTCCGCTCCCTCGGCGGCGGCGAGGACGCACGCGGCGCGGCCGATGCCGCTGCCCCCTCCCGTCACGATGACCTTCTTGCCATCGAGCATGGTGTGAAATCCCCCAAAGATTGATTATTCAATATGTTATGACTCATCAAAGCGATATGGACGACATCATACGCGAGAGACGCCTCCCGGGCCAGCCTCATCCGGTCCGCTCGTGAGTGAATTTAATTTAGCCTTATATAACAATATTTTATCGTATAAATATGAGATTATTTCGAGGGTCTGTAAGCGCATTTTTCTTCTCAGAAAAACATCGTGAATTTATCGAAAAACTCCGTGAATTTATCTAATTTTATGGAATTGTTCATTTTTGATGATGGATGGATTCGCCGGCGCCGCTCACGCCCGCCCGAGGCGTCTTTCCCGCCTCGCGCTCCCTCCCGCACGTACAAGAAGGGAGCCGAACTATACGCGCGCGCCCGAAATTCCCCTGCTCCGCAAATGCGGGCAAACGCGCGCCGCCACACGGACGCATCGCTCTTCGTTCCCGGTCGACGCTTGAACCCGCCGCACCTGAATGAGCGAGCCGACGATTCCCCTCGGGGCCGGCAATATCGTAATAATGAAAAACAAGCCGATGACCAGAATCGCCCGTTCGGTATGTTCGCCCAGAAAATCGTTCAAACAATGAACGAAACTCGCGCCGACGAAAGGCCCGACGAGCGTTCCCAGCCCGCCGACGACCGACCAGATGACAATCTCTCCCGAGTGAATCACATCCATCTGCTCGGCGCCGATGATGCCGTTTTTGAGCAACAGCAATACCCCCGCCACCGAGGTGAAGAATCCCGAAACGGCCGTGTTGAATATCTTATAAGCGTTCACGTTGCAGCCGAGATAAGCGGCCCGCCGCTCATTCTCGCGAATGCCCAGAAACACCAGGCCGACGGCGGGATTTGAGTATCTCGAGCATTTACAGGATACAACTATTCAAATTGACAATCATCACCCACCGACTCATAAACGATGGAGACAAAAACGACGAGGAGACGAAACATGGCGATACCGGATTTAGATTCACTCATGCTTGCGACGCTCAAGGCGCTGGCCGGGGGCGCTGAAATTCATAGATCCAAAATGCATGATTTCGTGGCGAACGAATTTGATATTACGCCGGAGGAGCGTCAAGAAACATCTGCGAACGGTAAAACCCTAATCTTCGCTAATCGAGTGAATTGGGCGACTGTAGACCTCAAAGGGGCGGGTTTGCTGGAAAAGCCAAGACGAGGTTTTTGCCGCATCACGGCGGACGGCGAAAAGGTGTTGGCCGATCCGCCATCCCGTATCGACAGAAAATTCCTTAAAACACTTCCTGTCTATATCGAATGGGAAAAAAAGTTGGCTGCAAGGAAAGAAGCGAGACCAAATGACGTCGAAGAGTTGGAACACAAACTGGATATAGACATTAAATTGGGGACACCCGAAGAAATAGCGGAGCAAGCTGCGCTGAAAATCAAAACCGCGCTGGAAACCGAACTGCTGGAGAGAGTCCATCAAGCGCCTCCCGAGTTTCTCGAAAGGCTCATTATCGATCTCTTGGGAAAGATGGGATACGGCGGCGGGGACCCAAAGATGGGGAGCGTAACTGGAAAGCCAGGAGATGGAGGCATCGACGGAAAGATAAAAGAAGATGCGCTCGGACTCGATGAAGTTTATGTCCAGGCGAAGAAGTATGACCCCCAAAAAATGGTGGGCGCGGGTGATCTTCGCAATTTTGTGGGAGCGATTGACGGGGAGGGAGTGAGCAAGGGCGTATTCGTTACCACCGCAAAATTCAATTCAAACGCTAGAGATTTTGCTCGCAAGACCTCAAAACGCATCATCCTGATAGACGGAGAAGAACTGACCCGGCTCATGGTGGAAAACGGCGTGGGCGTTCGAGAAAAAACGACCATCGAGATAAAGCGCATTGATGAGGACTATTTCGATTTCGAGGGTGGTCAGTAGACGCTTTTTCTGAAAAACTCCGCGCCCGAAACTGGTTTGACTTTAACTAAGGTGATCGTATGAAACCGATATCACAACCTACGCACGCTGATTTTGCTGTATTTTTAGAAACTTCTTCGGGATTTGCTCAAGCTGCTCAGGGAATGGAACATCATATAAAAGAGAGACTTTGCAACAGTTTCTTCGACTTCAAGATGCCAAATGACTCCGACAAAATAGCACTTTGGGAAACGAAAAAGATCCCAAGTCATGTCAACTTGGGGACGGCTCTTGAGATTACGCTGAAAAGCATGATTATTTATGAGAAAAATGACAAGACACTTCAAGGTTACCATATTCATGATTTAGTTAAACTATACGATTCTCTTTCTCAAGATTTATGCAAAAAACTTGATGATATTTTCCAGATTTGCCAGCAAAAAAGTCATATATTGATAGCCGTCGACGTAGCTCTGGCAGAAATGGAGCCATTAGATGAGGTCAAGCAAACCACATCGCTGGAAGATTGGCTGAAATTTTTTAGTGAGCATCAAAAAATGAGATATGCTGGCTTAGAAACGGAGCAATTTCGAACGTATGTTGACAATGTAGATGCTTTTTTTCTTTTTCTTAATGACGCCAAGAAGTTGGTAGTCGAGTTGGCAGTAAAAAAAGGAATACTTGCTAACCCAATATAATTTCCTTCCCGAGGCAGTGAAGGCTGTTCGACCTCGTCATCACGCTCTTATTACCATAAAACGCACACATTGCACTTTTAAGAACCACTCCCCCTTTGAGGGGGAGTCGGTGAGCTAAGGGCGCGAGCCCGCAAGCGAACCGGTGGGGGGAGCTTTTTTTTTTGAAAATCGTCCCCCCACCGCATCAGCCTTCGCCAAAGGCTCGGCTTCTGCGACTCCCCCTCAAGGGGGGAGTAATAAGAACATTTTCCGCCATTAGGCGCAGCTAACCTCTCCCATCACACCGGAATATACGCCCCCTGAATCCCAGCACAAATCGTCCCGCCGGGGGCTGAATATCTGGAGGTCCTGCGAGCCGTCTTCCAGGGCCTTGAGCCAGTGCTCGACGTTCGACTTGCGCACCACCACCTCGCCCTCGCCTACTTCGCGCTCGCCCGCGCGAGCCTCTTTTCACCACCCCCAGGAGCCTCCGCCTACTTGCCGGACAATGCCTTAGGGCAGCACTTTAATCGAGATGGTCGCCGCCCACCTCTTCCCGTAGGAGCGGTGCAGGCCGTCGGCGAACTGCATCGTGAGCTTATAATCCCCGGGAGCAAACTTGAGAGACGCTTCCGTCTGTCCCTTCCCGTAGTGCGGGTGCATGGCGTCGGTGGGTATCACCTTGCCTTTGCGCATGGAACCTCCGTTGATGATAATGTGATGATGCCCCGTCCCCTTGACCACCCCGCCCGAGGGTTTGATGGTCATGCCCGCAACGCCCATCACGACCTTCACGGGGCTTTTCACCTGCGCGCCGTCTTTGGGCTCGACGAAGAAGACGCCTTGTTTCATCTCCGCCCCTTCCGTGTATCCCGCAAACGCCAGAAGTCCCACGAACCCTAAGGCGAATAACGCCAAAACCATTCGTCTGTTCATTTCGAACTCCTTTCCGGCCCTCGTCCGGAGAGCCTGCAAAATGCGTGGAGGGCGCGACGCCCACCGGTTGACTCGATCAATTCCGCATCAGTATACCGCAAAGAGAGTCCGAATCCATGAAAAACGCGCATCGCTCCTCCCTTGAGAGTCAAATCCGACCGGGGCGGTTTGCGATTTCTGATCGTCATTCCGGCGCATTCTGGTGACAACCGCGAGGTTGGCCAGAACCGAGTAAAAGTGCAACATTGCCGAATGAACATGAAAACAATCGAGCAAAATCTAAAAGACGAAGACAAAGTGAAATGTTCCGTGTGGGACATTTCTGGATTCCGGCCTGCGCCGGAATGACGGCGGAGGGGTCAGCCCCGACCGAAGAGGGAGGGTCGATTCTGACCAGGGCGGGAGGAATCGACGAGCGATGAGGAATTGCGTATTGTAGGGGTCGCATATATGCGACCCGGCTTTTTCGCCTTCCGTCCTTGGGCCGCATATATGTGTGGCGGACATATATGTCCGACCTACAAATCAATACCGATCGAGGAATGAGGAATTGACCCTCAAGGGGGGAGTGACTAGAACCTTATACCCTCCAATTTTCCCGGAGCGGCCCTCACTCACGCGCGCCGCGGGCCTTGAGTATCTCAATCACCTTCTGGAACGGCTCCTTGTTCGCGCCGTCCTGGCACGTAATACCTCCCTCGTCGGTCGGTAAACAAATCCTCGCTCCTCACTCGGATTTGACATTCATCACTCGCGTTTGACCCGCGACGACACTCCTCCTCATCCCGAGTAGGCGCGCTCGCGCGCCGTATCGAGGGAGAGCCGGGGCGCATCGGGAGCGCGTCGAATGGGAGCGCCCCCTTCGACAGGCTCAGGACAGCCCTTCGATACGCCGCCTTCGGCGGCTACTCAGGGTGAAGTCGATACGGTGGCCATGCAAGACGAAGTGAACGCGCTCGCTCCCGGGACCGGGTTTTTCAACAGCCCCGAGGCGGAAGGAATTGACGACCGAGGAGGGAGGAAATTACTCCCCAAAACTTCGGGATCGCCCTCACTCACGCGCGCCGCGCGCTTTCAGAATTCGTATCACTTCTGTGAACGGTTCCTTATTCTCCTGAGCCGCTTTCATGCCGAGCAGAGCTTCCGTGAGGGGCGTCTGTCCGCGATTGTTTTTCGCGTTCACCTCGGCGCCCGTATCGAGCAGGGTCTGCGCGGCGGCCGCCTGTCCTCCGAACGCCGCCCAGTGAAGCGGGGTACTTCCGTGCTCATCGTCCTTTTCCCCTATCTTCGCACCGCCCTTGAGCAACACCTTGACTGCCGCTACTTGTCCGTTTCCCGCCGCGATGTGGAGCGGCGTCAGCCCAAGCCTGTCTTTCGCGTTCACCTCCGCACCGCCCGAGAGCAGAGCCTCCATGCTCGCCGCGCGTCCTTTTATCGCGGCCCCGTGAAGAGCGGTCGATTCCTGGTTGTCCCTCCCGTTGGGCTCAGCCCCGCCGCGCAACAAAGCCTCGACCGCCGCCTTGTGTCCCTGAAACGCCGCCCAATCGAGCGGGGCCTTTCCTATCTTGTCTCTCAAATTCGCGTCCGCACCGCCGGCGACGAGCGCCTCGATGCCCGCCGCGCGCCCCTTGATGGCCGCAAGATGAAGCGGGGTCATCTCCACGTGGTTGCGCGCATTCGCGTCCGCACCGCCTGAAAGCAGGGTTTTAATCTGGGCCACCTCGCCCTTGAACGCCGCCCCGTGAAGCGGAGCCGCGAAAGCGGGGGATGTCCACAGGCAAATCGCAAGAGCCACAAAAATCAATCGGCGGAGCATAATATGCCCTCCGTATCCAAGGAACAGGTCATCACACCGGAATGTACGCCCCGGTGAACTCCATCAGATCCTCCCGCCGGGGGCTGAAAATCTGAAGATCCTGGGAGCCGTCCTCCAAGGCCTTGAGCCAGTGCTCGACGTTCGATTTACAGACAACCACCTCGCCCGCGCCCACCTCGCGCTCCTCTTCGCCCTCGACGCGGAACAAAAAGCGCCCGCGCTGGATGAAGGACATCTGCTCGTGGGGGTGTTTGTGGGCGGCGACCTCCGAGCCTTCCGAGAACGTCCACAGCGCCAGCGTCTGGTTCTCGCCCACGATCATCTGGAGTTCGATGACGCTCTCGGGCGGAATGTTCTCGTGGATGATGCGCATCCGGGGAATATCGTTCCATCGCTGAAAGATCATGGGTCTCTCCTTTGGGTTGTGCGGGATTGTCGCGCGTGGCGGCCAGGCGAATCAGGAAAAATTCGAGATGAACTCATCGCTCCTCCCCATCGCTCAGGTCAAGCGGGCGGTAGCCGTAGCGGTTGCGCGGCGGCAATACTACCCCGTGCTCCGGCCCGAAATACCGCCTGAATATCTCGGATGGCTTCGCGCAGGACTCGGCATCATCCTCTTCATCCATATCATGAATAATGATCTCGTCGCTCATGACGCGTCTCCTTTTCCAGGGCTTGATAACATATCAACCAAAGGGAGAGGCGCAAGCCCGCAGTCGCGCTGGTGGGGATGCTCGTAGGGACAGGCCCCCGTGCCTGTCCGACAGGAGATAACCACGGGGGGACGGACAACCACAGGGGGCAGGACAACCCGAAAGGGTTGTCCCTACAAAACCACCCTCATTCCCTCCCCCTCGCTCGGAATTGACCTACCCCACACCCTCGCCCGCCATGAAGCGCGAGATTTCCTCCTCCGGCCAGCCGAGCCATTCACCGAGAATTTCCGCGGTATGCTGGCCGAGCAGGGGCGGCGGCTTCACCTCGGCCTGCGCGCCGCTCATCATCCAGGGCGCGCCCACCACGCGAATCTCCCCCGAGACGGGGTGTTCGACTCGCTTGATGAGACCCCGGTGCGTGATTTGGGGGTCTGAGAGAGCGCGCGTGTAGTCGTTCACGGGGGAGAAACCCACGCGCTCGGCTTCAAGTCGCTTTTCCCATTCGGCCATCGTGCGCGAGGCGAAAATCGCGGACACCCGCTCGTTGATGGCGTCTCTGTTGGCCACGCGCGCCCGCGCTGTGGAAAAGCGTGGGTCCTCCAGCCAGTCCTCTAGCTCCAAAGCGCGGCAAAAGCCCGGCCAGAAGCCGTCGTGCTGCACGATGACGGTCACGTATTCCCCATCGCTCGTTTTATAGGTGTTCGCGGGCACCCGTATGGGGTTCTCGTTCCCGTGCCGACCAGGGGCGACGCCCGCCTGGAGCGTCTCTCCCATGCGCGGCCCGAGAGCCGCCACCATGGCGTCCTGTATGCTCACGTCGATATGGCGGCCCGCGCCCTCGCGCCTCACCGCGTGGAGCGCGCTCACGACGGCGTAGGCGGCGAACATGCCCGCCAGCACGTCGGCCAAGGGCGCTCCTATCTGGGTAGGGTCCTCCATGCCCGTCACGCTCATGACGCCCGAGACGGCTTGTAGAATCGGGTCGATACCCACGCGGTCGCGATAGGGGCCGCTCTGGCCGAAGCCCGAGAGCGAGCAGTAGACGATTCCCGGGTTCATCGCGCGGGCATCCTCCCAGCCGAGGCCGAGTTCGGCCAGCTTGCCGGGGGCCATGTTCTCGATGAGCGCGTCCGCCTCGCCCGCCAGGGCGCGTACGGCGTCCCTGCCCGCGCTCGTCTTCATGTTGATGGCGACGCTTTTCTTCGAGCGGTTGTTCGCATAAAAATAATCTTCGTGCTCTTCGCGGTCCTTGTAGCGGGTGATGCGGCGCGTGTCGTCCCCGAAACCGGGGCGTTCTATCTTCACCACCTCGGCCCCCATGTCGGCCAGCATGGTGGCGCAGAAAGGACCCGCGATGACTTGGGTGAAATCCAGCACCCGGAACCCGCTCAGCGGCGCGGCAGCTTCTGGTTCGGACATCTCTCCCTCAGCGTATGAAACCGGCGCGGCGTAAGGCGGAAAACCTCATTGCCCCGGTTTTTGGGGTGATAAAAGAATATGAAGGCTGTTTCTGTAGATGCACACCCTCTCGCGCATGGTGGCGTCTCATCCCAAGCCGTGTGATTTCATATAACTATGAAACAGCGATAATCACAAACCGCCTCCAGCGTCCTTGAAACCCGGGGACAATATACAATCTACACCCATCCGGCATGGCGGCCGGCCTTCATCAGCGACCTGGAGGACACGTCGACGAGCGTGGACCGCGAGCGCGGCAAGCTCCCCTACAACGCGCAAGCCACCCAGGCGCGCGGCGACGCCTATAGTGAACAAGAGACGACCGATGCGCGCCGGGCGTTTTACGCGCTTTGCACCCATATCGATCACCAGATCCGGATCATCATCGGCACCCTGCGCGAAGAAAGCCTCACCAACAACACCATCATCTGCTTCACTTCGGATCACGGCGACATGCTCGGGACGCACCGCATGTGGGCCAAGCGCGTCTTCTACGAGTACTCCGCCGGAATTCCGATGATCCTGGTGGGTCTCCCGAACGATGCGCGCGTCGGCTTCAGACGGGTCGACGATCGCCTCGTCGGACTGCAGGACGTGATGCCGACGCTGCTCGACCTGTGCGGCATCGATATCCCCGATACGGTGGAAGGCCTCTCGATGATGGGCGATTCCAGGCGGGAATTCCTCTTCGGCGAGGTGGGCGATGATGCGCATTCTTCGCGCATGATCCACGACGGACGCCACAAGCTAATCTACTACCCGGCCGGGCACTTCTTCCAGCTCTTCGACCTGCGAGAAGACCCGCATGAACTCGTGGATCGCGCCCAAGACCCCGCCTACGCCGACGTGCTCTCCCGAATGACCGAGACGCTTGCGGGACAGATGTACGGAAGCGACGAGAAATGGATAGAGAACGGAAAACTCATCGGCGAGCCGGGCCGAGAGTTCAAGCCGGGCCCCGATCGCACCCTGTCCGCCATGCGCGGGGACCAATGGCCGTTCCCGCCGGCCACCGAGGGCGGTTTTCTGGAGTGGTTCCCGGAGTCTCCAGGCGCACCGGCCGATGACGCCGGTTGATACCCCCAGGATATGCCGGCGCCCGGGGCGGAGTAATCCACCCGCCCCGGCTACGACATGAATCGATTTCTACTCGTTCACTTCACGGGTCAACGGCAAGGTCGGCATCGCCATGACTGATTCTACGGATGGCGCTACTAGAAGCTCAACGATATGTCGCGGTGGTGCGACATGCAGGTCGCCACGGGTTTCGCGATCCGGGTCGGCAGACGCTCCAACTGCCGGATGCCGATGGTTTCGCGCAGTGCGGCCTCGTAGGCGGCCAGGCCGGGGTCCAGCTCCCGCGCGGCCCGGGACCGCCACTCCACCTCGCGCTCGAAGAGGGCGATCGCGCCATTCAGGCGCTTCGCGGCGCGCTCACGGCCGGACTTGCCTCGCCTCGCGTCTGAGCGCGCCCTGGAGAGGGTGGAGCGTAAATCATAGGTTCCGGGAACGGTTCGGAGCGCCCGCTCGGCGTCACGGATGGCGGAACCCGCCTTTTGGGCAGTCTGTATTTGCAGGATTTCCGGCAACCCCTTGAGCTTTGCGCCGGCTTTCTTCAGGGCAGGCGCCTTCGCCAGCATCTCGAGTACCGAACGCACGGAGGTGTAGGCGTCGTCGACATTGCGCCGGTAGGCGCGGCGGGCGCCGGTTTCCTTCTTTTCCAGAGACAGGTAACGCCTGCGCATTTCCTTCCCGCCTTCGGGACGCCTCGCCTCCACGCGAACCCTTTGCTTCGTCAACTCGTCGATTTCGTGGCGCAACGCCGCCGCCTCGTCCGCATCTCGTCCCATGCGCCGGATGGTGGTGCGGAGCTCGCGGATCTCGCGGTCGATCCGCTTTTCGTCCGCGTTGACCCGTCGAACGACGGTATGTATGTCCTTGTAGGTCTCCCCGTACGTCTTTCGCTCCGCACTGGCGCGGCGCACTTCGGAAACCAGATCGAAGGTCCGGGCGGCCTTCTCCATACCCCCGGTCAGTTGCTTGCGAACTTTATTGGGCAGATAGCTGGTATCGAGTTTTTGGGCGGTTCGTATGCTCGCGCGGATAGTCTCGCCGTCGCGGTCGTAGCGCTCGAACAGGTACTGCTCCAGGCAGGCCTGGAGGCGCGGGTTCCGGGGAGGCGGCGCGGTCTCTCCGGTGAGCGACGTGCGCGTCGGCAGGTAGTTCACCAGGGGAGGATAGAAACCGACGATGGCCAGGGCCACGAGTTGCAGCGCGATGAACGGGACAACGCCCCGGTAGATGTCAGTCGTCAGCACGGAGGGCGGCGCGACTCCGCGCAGATAGAAGAGTGCGAAACCGAACGGCGGCGTCAGGAAGGAGGTCTGCATGTTGACGCCGATCATCACCCCGAGCCAGACCGCGGTGACGTTGGCCGAGGGGTCCGCGAGCAGGATGGGGGCCACGATGGGCACCACCACCACCGCGATCTCGATGAAATCGAGGAAAAACCCGAGGATGAAGATCACCGCCATGACGACGATGAACTGGCTCCAGAAACCGCCGGGCAGCGTGGTGAGGAATTCCTTCACCAACTCCTCGCCGCCAAAGCTTCGGAAGGCCGCCGTCAGCATGGCCGCGCCCAGGAGGATGATGAAGACCATGGCCGTGGTCTTGGCCGTCTCGACCATGACGCCCGCGAGCATGTTTTCGGTGCGGTAGGCGCGCCAGCCGCTCCAGGTCACGGAGACCAGCAGCCCGACGACCGCGATGGCGGCAAGCGTCACGCCGATGGCCTCGTAGGCGCTGTGAATGGTGCGTATGTTCAGGTCGACGGAGGCCAGCAGGATGGAGAGTGCGAGCAGGGAAACAGCCGCGATAATGGCCGGCGTGTAGCACCCGCGTTGCCCTTCGGCCAACCGGTACCCCGCCATGATGGTGGCGCCGACGGCGCCGATGGCGCCGGCCTGATTGACCGTGGCGATACCCGCGATGATGGACCCGAGCACGGCCAGGATGAGCGCCAGGGGCGGAACCAGGGCCAACACCACGCGGACGGCGAACTGGCGGTCTATGAGTCCTTCCACGGGGATGGCCGGCGCGCTGCCGGGCCGTATGAGCGCGACCGAGAGAATGTAGATGACGTACAGGCCCACCAGAATCAGGCCGGGCACGATGGCGCCCAGGAACATGTCGCCGGCGCTGGCCGACGTGATGCCGAACTCCGTGGGCATGATGAACTGACCGGTGGATGCCTTGAAGTCCACCTGTCGCAACGTTCCCGCCTGATCGGTGGCGTTGGAGAGCTGGTCGGCCAGGATGATGAGCACCACGGAGGGCGGGATGATCTGCCCCAGCGTGCCCGCCGCGGAAATGGTCCCGGTGGCGAGCCGGCGCGAGTAGCCGTTGCGCAACATGGCCGGCAGCGAGATCAGGCCCATGGCCACCACGGTGGCGCCGAGGATGCCGGTGGTGGCGGCGAGCAGCGCCCCCACAAGCACCACCGAGATGCCGAGACCGCCCGGAACCGGCCCGAAAAGGCGCGCCATGGTCACCAGCAGGTCTTCGGCGATCTTCGACTGTTGCAGCATGATGCCCATGAACACGAACAACGGCACGGCGATAATAGTGTCGCGCTCGACCTCCCAGTAGACGCCCCGGAAATTGGTGACACCGGCCGTAAGCCACTGAACGGGGCCGTCCTGCGTGAAGAAGGCGCTTGCGTCCCCGGCGAAGATGTAGCCGGTGAGCGCCGCAAGTCCGATGGTCAGGATGGCCGCGCCGGGCAGCGCGAAGGCCACCGGGTAACCCGATGCCAGCGCCCCGGCCATGGCCAGGATCAGCAGTGCGAGGAAGAAAAGTTCCACGGTCAGGCCGGCTCGGGTGTCGGGTGGCTCGCGGTCTGCCCGCGAAGAATCGCCATGGAGTCAAGGAAGAACGCCAGGAACTGCGTCATCATGGACACGGCGTACACGGCGAGAAATCCCGCCATCAGGTACTTGACGTAGAGACCGAACCCGCTCTGGGACGTTTCGAAGTAAAGCAGCGGACTGTTGATGACGGACGCCTTGCCCGCCATGCCGACGGCGAGAATGGTCCAGCACAGCGGCACGCCCAGCACCATGCAACCCCACGCGTTGACCAGGGCCTTGCGCCGTTCGCTGAAATGCGTGTACAGCACGTCCACGCGGACGTGGCCTTCGGCGAACAGGGTATGCGAGCTGGCGAACAGGAACAGCGCGGCGTACCAGAAACGGACCAGATCTCCCATGAAAGCCTGCTCATAGGAAAAGATGAAGCGCGCGATGACGATCTGGAACTCGGCGACGACCACGAGCAGCGAAAGCCAGATGAAGTCGAGCCCCCGCTTGAAGCAGGCCACCACCACCGCCGTGAGCATCAGCGGGAAATGCACGTAGAGGCCGCGAAAGCTCGAGACGCCCAGTTGCTGAGCCAGCTTCTTGCCGAACAACGCAGGCAACAGCCCTTCCACGCGCAGGAAGGATATGACTCCGTCGACGATGCCGATGAAGAAAGTCGACCAAAAGGCCGCGGCGATGATGTAGGCGGTGACGGAGTTGAGAAGCGCCGCGTCCGACGCGAACGGCCTCTCCCGGGTACTGAGCGCGATGACGGTGATGGCGACGACCGGAAGGACATAGCTGGTGAGTTGCAACCATGCCTGGAACACCACCGTCCCGCCGGGCGGCGCCCCCCCGAAGATGCGCGCGACACCCGGCCAGCCCTGCCAGAAGACCAGATAGTTATTGAAAAGGAAAACGAACGTCGTTGCGGCCAGCGACAGCGCGAATGCGCGGTAGAGCGCATCCGCGATGCCGGGCCGTCTGCCGTCCGCGTCCAACCGATCCTCCGTCACCGTGGGAAACCGTGGCGGTCTGTCACACTATGCGCCCGAATGTTTAGCTGGTAACGCCCAGCACGCGGTTGCGCTGCGCCACGAATGCCTGGTCGGCGAGATTCGACCAGCCGCCGACCTCCCGACGCGCCTTGGCGAAGCTTTCGTGGATGCGCTTGGCGAGGTCGCTGTGGGTCACCACCCCCGCAAAGACTTCCTCGGCCGCTTTTCCGAACGAGTCGTAGATATCGTCGCTGAACTTGCGCACCTGGACGCCCTGATCGCGTGTCAGCCGAGCCAGCGCCGCCCCGTTCTTGGCGTTGTACTCGGACATCATCACGTCGTTCTCCATGGAGGCCGCGGCCTCGATCAGCGTCTGATCGGCCTTCGACAACGAATCCCAGAACTTCTTGTTGAAGCCCGCCGAAAGCATCGAACCCGGCTCGTGCATACCCGGATAGTAGTAGTACTTGGCCGCTTCGTAGAACTTCATGATCTCGTCGTTCCACGGCCCCACCCATTCGGTGGCGTCGATGGCGCCCGAAACGAGGTTCTCGTAGATCTGCCCGCCCGGCAGGGACACCGGCGAGGCGCCGAGCTTCGCCATGACGTCGCCGCCGAGGCCCGGGATGCGCATCTTGAGGCCCTTGAGGTCGTCGGCGCTATTGATCTCCTTGCGGAACCAGCCGCCCATCTGGACACCCGTGTTGCCGCACATGAGGCCCTTGAGTCCGAACCCCGCGGCCAGCTCGTCCCAGAGCTCCTGTCCTCCGCCGAAACGGATCCAGGCGTTCATCTCGGTGTAGGTGAGGCCGAAAGGTACGGAAGTGAAATAGGCCCAACCCGGATGCTTGCCTTTCCAGTAGTAGTCGGCCGCATGATAGGCCTGCGCGTTGCCCGAAGCGACCGCGTCGAACGAGTCGAAGGCGCCGACACGCTCGCCGGCGGCGAAGTAGCTCACCTTGATGCGGCCGTCGCTCATATCCTGGAGCCGTTTGGCGAAGCGCTGCGCTCCGGTGCCGAGACCGGGGAAATCGCGCCCCCAGGTGGTGACGATGGCGATCTCGAAGCGCTTTCTCATCATGGCGGGCGCCTTCTGAGCCTGGGCCAACCCGCTGCCCGCCACGACCGCAGCGGCGGTCCCGGCCGCGGTGCCGGCAATAAAGTCACGACGTTTCATGCGGTTCTCCTTTTCATGAGAGTTGTTTTCCTCCGCGTCATGCGCG
This sequence comes from bacterium, assembly GCA_965218735.1. Lineage (GTDB taxonomy): Bacteria > UBA8248 > UBA8248 > UBA8248 > UBA8248 > Bin107. The sequence goes on from CBDCMA010000008.1 coordinate 1,033,023, forward strand.
GCTGGTTCGAAAGCCGAAAATCAACGGCCATCCACCCTGTCAAGCTCATTGGTATTGTGTTGCGATGCAATAAAAATACTACGACAAGCAGTATTCCAGCGCAACCACAATCTTAACGACTGTTAGTCAGGCCGTGGTGAATTCGCTTCGTTCAGGCCGATAGAAGCATAAAATTCCTTGTTTTCATTTTCAATAGCTTTATGGATATTGCCGGGAAATTCAGCGACCATAAGAAAAGGTAATGTGGTGCCCGGGGCCGGACTCGAACCGGCACGGCCTCTCGGCCAAGGGATTTTAAGTCCCTAGTGTCTACCATTCCACCACCCGGGCAGGTGTGGGGAGAATACCCCAGCAGACGGCGTTTCCGCCACATTCATACCTCTTGAGAGGCGAGAAATTCGAGAAAAGCGCGAGAAGGACGCGCGCGTTTCAGCATGATAAGAAAAGGGCCGCGGCCATGAGAACCAACCCATGCGCCGCGACCCCCATCCGTCCAGCGAAAATTCAACCCTCGCCCGCGTACTCCATCAGGTGAAAACGTGGACAGCGCACCCGGATCACCGCCGAGCAGGCGATCATGAAAGCTAGCCCGTGTACTCCATGATGTGCAGGCCCAGCCCCCAGCGGTCGGCCATGTAGATGAGGCCCGTGTCCTTGTCCACCTGCACGTCATTGCTCTGCGGGCAGCAGCGCTCCTTCGTGCCGGCGGGGATGTAGTAGCCCACCTCCTTGGGGCTGAACGGGTTCGACCAGTCCACCACCCGAAGCCCTGCGTTGAACCAGCAGATGTACATGAGGTCGTCCTTCGTCATGTCGAGCCAGATGTTGTGCGCGCCGTGGCGCGAGCCCGTCTTGTTCCATTTATCATCGAGGGGCCTCATCTCGATTGGGTCGATCTCATAGGGCATGAACGTGCTCACAGGCAGAGGCTCGTGCATGTTCCTCAAGTCGTAGAAGGTCACGAACGCCGGGGGATCGTCGCAGTTCACCGTGGTGGTCTCCTGCGTCACGATGCCGAAATCAGAGCCCTCCGGCACGAGGAAGCTGTGGTAGCAGCCCGCCCAGCCGTGCGTCTCGTGCGGATTGTGACGCCACATGAGTTCGGGTTTGGTCGGGTCGGTCAGATCAAACAGCGCGATGCCTGCGTCCCAATAGCCCGCCGTGACGTAGTTCCCCCAGGGATTTCCCTCGTGAATCCACGCGCCGTCGCCCACTATCTCGGGGTCCCAGGAGGGCGCCTCCCCATCCTTCTGGCCCGGAATCGCGCCCATCCCGATAAACTCGGGCGCCCAGGGGTCCTTCATGTCGTGGACGAGTAATACCTTGCCCGCATAGCCGTCCTTGAAGCCCGAGCTGTACATGAGCTGGCGCTTGCGGTCATAAATCGGACGGTGGATGCCGAAGCCGTCCACTTCCACGTAGTTCACGAATTTGGGGTGGAACGGGTCGCGGTTGTCGAAAATGCGCAAACCGCCGATGGCGTCGGGGTACTGGGCGCGCAGGGCGGGCCTGAGCTCGGAGTTCGTGATCAACACCTCGTCGTTGATGCGGAGCACCTTGTGCGTGCGCGCCGCGGGGCTGTCGACGATCTGGTTGATGATCTTGGGATTCGCCGGGTCCTTGACGTCGAGAATCGTCATGCCGTCATGGCCGTTCACGCCCGAGGCCGCGACGTAGCAGATGCCGCCGCCCACCTGAATCTGGAACGCGTCGCCCCAGCCGTTCAAATCCGAATGGGCGACGAGGCGGACGTTGTGCGCCTCTTCCTTCCAGGGTTCGGTGAGCACGTGGTCCACTCCGGTGTAGGCGTCGTTGCCGCCGCCGCGAATGGGGTTTGGGTGATACGAGGGTCTGGGCATGGTTCCTCCATCTAGGAATGAATGATGTCGAGAAGCAATCTGTCGGAATTCGCCGGGCATTCTATGGGAAGAGCACGGACTTGGAAAAGCGCCGAAGAGAGTTTTTTTCTGAAATTATTCTTCTCTGAACAGGCGGATGAAATCATCAAAAGGAGCGGGCGAAACTTTGGCGACCTCCATGTTCTCGACGACGTGGGCCATCTGGCGCATGCCCACCAGGGCGACGGCCACGCCGGGCGCGCTGCGCGTGAACTGGATCGCGCGCTGCCCGTCGGTGGAAAACCCCGGAAACACCTCCCCTATCACGGGGGGAAGCCCCTGTGCCGCCTGGCCCTGGAGTATCGAGCCGCTCGTCATGACGGTAATGCCTTTCTTGGCCGCAGCGGCCAGAAAACACATCATCTCGCCTTTTAAGGCCTGATTCGGCTTGTAGAAAGCCTCGGGCATCCCTAAGTTCAGCGGCAATTGAACGACCCTGAAATGGTGATCATCCCCGCCCGCCGCCCGCGCAGCGTCCAGAACCTCCTCTAATGACAGATAATCCTCCTGGCCCGGCTCTATGCGGTACCCGTTCCAGGTGGCCGTGCCGTAGCTCCTGATCTTCCCCTCCGCCACGGCGCCCTCAAGCGTCTCGAAGGCGTCGCGCAGGCGGCTTAGGAAAACCTCGCGCGACACTTCTTGGAGCTGCGTCTCGGGGTTGTGCACGTAGTAGACGTCGATGGTATCTAACCCTAAGTTGGCGAGGCTCGCGTCGAGTTCATGCCTGATATACGCGGGCGTCATGCAGTGGCAGTTCGCAACGATGTCCTCAGGCGTGCAAACCCCCGGCTCGAAATAGGTTTTCCTCATGTAGTCGGTGAAATCCGCCTGGCCTTGCGGCGGATGGGTATCGAAGGGAATGAACCCTCCCTTGGTGCATATGGCCAGCGCCTCCCTGCCCACCTCGCCCCCGGCGAACAAATCGTCCAGAGCCGCGCCGATGCTCCTCTCGCTGCGCTGGAAGCGGTAGTTCACCGCCGTGTCGATGACGTTGCATCCGCCCCGGACGGCGGCGGCCACGGATTCGCGATAGGCGGCGTCTGTCGCCTCGTCCGCTTCCCCGAGATAGGTGCCGATGCCGATCGAGGAGAGCCACAAGCCGTCCAGTTGCCTGAAATGCTTAGGGTGCAAGATGGACGAATGGGCTTGCGCGTAGCTTTGCGTGCCCTCGGACGTGGCGAAACCTGCATGGGCCATAAAGTTTATATCCTAATGATAAGTGGTAAGATGGGGCCATCCTACACCCTTTATCGCCCAAAAGCGATGAGATGAAATTCGGCCCCCGGCTCAGGCTGCGGAAAATTATCGTCTTGACACGTTCGGCCATTTTATCAATAATGAACCCACTCAATTCTTTAAGGAGCAACACAGATTCTTCGGCGATGGAGAAGCCTCCTCTTCCGGGGATTCGCTTCGGACATCTTACATCGTGGGGGCCGGGATACCTTGGAAATCAACATCAATATCAACGGCGAGAGTCGGACGTTCGATGTGGAACCCAGAACCCTTCTGGTTCACCTGCTGCGCGACGATGCAGGCCTCACGGGCACGCACGTCGCGTGTGAAACCTCGATATGCGGCGCCTGCACCATCCTGATCGACGACAAGGCGGTGAAAAGCTGCACGGTGCTGGCCGCGCAGGCGGATGGTTGCGCCGTCACGACCATCGAGGGATTCGCCAATGGCGAGCAGCTCCATCCTTTGCAGGAGCAGTTCTGGGAGAAACACGGCCTGCAGTGCGGCTACTGCACGCCGGGCATGATCCTGACGGCGAACCAGCTCATTGCGGACAACTCCGATCCTACGGACGAGGAAATCAGGCACGGCATCGAAGGCAACATTTGCCGCTGCACGGGTTATCAAAACATCGTCGACGCCATTTCAGCGGCGGCGGCTCAGATGAGGGGATAAGAGATGGCCCAAGCCCCCAAATTCATCGGCGCGCCCATCAAGAGACGAGACGATCCGCGTCTCATTCAGGGCCTCGCCCACTATGTGGACGATTTCAACCCGCCCGGCACCCTGCACATGGCGCTCGTGAGAAGCCCCTTCGGCAAAGCCGCCATACGCTCGGTCGATATTTCCAGGGCGAAGGCGGCGGACGGCGTCGTCGCCGTCTACACCCACGAGGAGACGAAGGGCATCGGCCCCGTTCCTGTGGGTGGTCTCGTGCCCGACGCCAAGGTGCCGGAACAGCCGATACTGGCCGATAAACAGGCGCTCTTCGCCGGGGAACCCGTCGTCGCGGTGGTCGCCGAGACGCGCTACGGCGCGCTCGACGCGGCGGAGATGGTGGAAATCGATTTTGAACCGCTAGACGCCGTGGTGGACCTGGAGGCCGCTCTGGAACCCGGCTCCCCCAAGGTGCACGACGCCTATGAGAGCAACGAGGCGTTCATATGGGGGATAGCAGGCGGCGACGTGGAAGCCGGCTTCAACGAAGCCGACGTCATCGTCAAGGAGAGGATCACGAACGCCCGCGTCGCCCCGCTGGCCCTGGAGCCGCGCGGCGTTCTGGCGCACTACCTCCCCGGCGAGGACAAGATGACGCTATGGACCTCCACCCAGGTGCCGCACAAGGTGCGCACGCTGGTGGCGATCCAGATCGGGATGCCGGAGAACCGCATGCGCGTCATCGCCCCCGAAGTGGGCGGCGGCTTCGGCAGCAAGCTCAACATCTACCGAGAAGAGGCGCTCGCGGCATACGTCTCGCGCGAACTCGGCCTGCCGATCAAGTGGGTGGAAAGCCGTTCTGAGAACTTCATGACCACCATCCACGGGCGCGGCCAGGTGGGCGACGTGGAAATGGGCCTCAAGAACGACGGCACCGTCACCGCGTTCCGCTACAACGTGCTGGCCGATTGCGGGGCCTACTATCAGCTACTCACCGTGGCCATCTTCACGCTGACGGGTTTGATGCTGCCCGGCCCCTACAAAATCGCGAACATCGAGATGAACGCCACCGGCGTGTTCACCAACAAGGTGGCGACCGACGCCTACCGGGGCGCGGGCCGTCCCGAGGCGACCTACATTCTCGAACGCATGATGGACATCGCGGCGATAAAACTGGGGATGGACCCCGTGGAAATCAGGCGCAAGAATTTCCCGGATAAATCCGAGTTCCCCTTCAGCACGTCCGCAGGCCTCAGCTACGACAGCGGGGATTACCATCAGGCGCTCGACCTCGCGCTCGAAGCGGCGGATTACCCCGCCATGCGCGCGCAGCAGGAAGAGGCCAGAAAAGACGGCAGGTATCTGGGTATCGGCTTTTCCACCTACGTCGAGATTTGCGGCATGGGACCCTCCGCCGCACTGGGCGGCCAGGGTTGGGAGAGCGCGCGCGTGCGCGTGGAACCCACGGGCAAGGCCACCGTATTCTCGGGCGCATCGCCCCACGGCCAGGGCCAGCAGACCTCTTTCGCCCAAATCGTGGCGGACGGCCTGGGCATCGACGTGGACGACGTGACCGTCATCCACGGAGATACCGACGTGGTGCCCTACGGCGTGGGCACCTTCGGCAGCCGGGGCACCGTGGTGGGCGGCTCGGCGGTCGTCTACGCGCGCGACAAGGTGCGGGCGAAGATGGCCAGGTTCGCGGCAATGGAATTAGAGGCCGACGAGGACGACATCGAATTCGAGGACGGTAAGGTATTCGTCAGGAGCGCGCCCGAGAAATCGACCGGCTTCGCCGAGGTCGCGATGATGGCCTACAGCGCCATCAAACTGCCTGAAGACACCGACCCGGGCCTCGAGGAGACGCACTTCTTCGAGCCGAGCAACTTCACCTTCCCCTTCGGGACGCACATCGTCCTGGCCGAGGTCGACCCGGAAACGGGCGAGGTGGAAATTCTCCGCTATGTGGCGGTGGACGACGTGGGCAACATGATCAACCCGTTGCTCGTGCACGGACAGATCCACGGCGGCATCGCCCAGGGGCTGGGACAGGCACTGGAAGAAGAGATGATTTACGGCGAGGGCGGGCAGCCGCTCAACGCATCTTTCATGCACTACGCCCTTCCCAAGGCGAACAGGCTGCCCCGCTTCGAGCTTCTGCACACCACCACGCCGACGGACGTGAACCCCCTGGGCGCGAAAGGAGTGGGCGAGGCCGGCACCATCGGCTCGACACCCGCCGTGGTGAACGCCGTGCTCGACGCGCTTTCGCCATTCGGCATCACGCACATCGACATGCCGCTGCGCCCCGAGAGGCTGTGGCGCGCCATCGCCGAGAAGAGGGCTTAAGTATGATTCCAGCTTCTTTCGACTACGTTCGACCCAAGGCGCTTGAAGACGCTCTCGCGCAACTCAGGGAGCATGGAGAAGACGCGCGAGTCCTCTCGGGAGGACACAGCCTTCTGCCTGTGATGAAGGCGAGGCTCGCCGACCCGGGCGTCCTCATCGACATCGCCCACATCGAGGGCCTCTCGGGCATCACCGAGTCCGAGGACGGAGTTCGCATCGGCGCGATGACGACGCACGCCGAAATCGAGAATTCATCTCTGGTGCAGGAAAAATGCCGGGCCCTCGCAGAGGCGGCGGGCTCCATCGGCGACGTGCAGGTCAGAAACCGGGGCACGCTGGGAGGCTCTCTCGCCCATGCGGACCCCGCCGCCGACTATCCGGCGGCCGTACTCGCGGCGGGAGCGGAAATTACCGCAGCGGGCGCGGACGGCGAGCGCGTTATCGGAATCGACGATTTCTTCACCGGAACGTACGAGACGGCCCTCGCCCCCGGCGAGATCCTCACCTCCGTTCGCATACCGGCTCCATCCGGACGCAGCGGCGGCGCGTATCTCAAGGCGGCGCAACAGGCCAGCGGCTTCGCGGTGTGCGGCGTGGCCGTCCAGCTCACGCTGGACGCAAACGGCGCGGTCGAGTCCATCCGCGTGGGCGTGACGGGCGTGGCCGCGCCCGCCTACCGGGCCACAAACGTCGAGGATGCTCTCCTCGGCAGCGCGCCGAGCGCGGAGTCGATTCGCAAGGCGGCTGCGGGAGCGGGAGAGGGCGTCGATGCGCTCGATGACTTTTACGCCGGGGCGGATTTCAGACGCCATCTGGCCGGCGTCTACGCCGCGCGCGCCATCGGCAAGGCCTGGATCCGCGCCTCCGACAACTAACGCTTACGCTTCGGGCGTGCAGCTTCCCCGGCAAAACGTGTTTTCCCCTCATCGCCCGCATACCGTGCGGGCGATTTTCACGTCCGTAGCGGTTTCAAATGAATAACGCCCCGATTCTTCCCTCCATCCCCTGGCTCGCGCATGAGAACGCGCGCTTCATCGCCCATCTTCGCGCGATGGCGCAAGCCGATTGGCTCAAGCCCACCTTCTGCCCCGAGTGGAACGCGGCCCGGCTCATCGGCCACATGACGGGAGGAGCCATCTCCTATGTCGAGCGTATCCGGGCGGCGCGCAGAGGAGAGGTCATCCTCTCACTCGGAGCCGAGACGCCGGCGGAATTCCAGGCGGCGCGCGAGGCCATCACCCGAAAATCCATCGCCATGTCTTCCGCAGAGCGCATCAACTGGATAGAGCAAAGCCAGGACGCGCTCCAGGATGAAATCGAACGCTTGGAACCCGGCGATCTCGACCGAAAACTCTGGCACCGGAAGGGCGACACGCGGGTGCGGACTTTTCCCGATCAAAGGCTCTACGAGGTGGCGCTACACTCCTGGGATTTGGAAAACCAGCCCGATTCACCGCTTAAAACCGAATCACTGGGCGCACTCGTGGCGATCCTGAAAACGAGGCTTTCATTATACGTCAACCGCGCCGCGCCTACTGGAATTACGGGCGTGTTTCGCTTCGAGACGACGGCGCCCGAGGCGGCATGGGAAATGGCGATAGCAGGTGGCGAGGCATCGCCCCTGGAGGGCTTATCCACCTCCCCCGACGCCACTCTTTCCGCATCTGCGAGCGACATGGTGCTCTTGTGCGCGGGCCGTGCGAATCGCGCGCAGAAAATCGCCGAAGGCTCCCTGCGCATTCAGGGAGACGCGCAAAAAGCGAGAAAACTCATGGACGTCCTCTTTCAGCCCTTTTGAGCGCGGCGCGGGAACAGGGGAAAAATCATGCGGCTCGTCATCGATGGATACAACCTCATTCCCGCCATCGCCGAACTCAGGCGCGTTCTTCATCAGGATTTGGAAGCCGGGCGCGAGGGCCTCGTCGAGATGCTCCAGAACTACCGCAGAAATTCCAGCGGCCATCCTCAAATCACTGTCGTATTCGACGGAAAATCCCACCACGACCAAGGAGGGAGAAGCCCGGGCGGTGTGGAGATATTATTCTCCAGACACGAAATCGCCGATGCGCTTATCCTGCGCCTCCTGAAAGACAAATATAGGGGGGCCGTTCTCGTCACCTCGGACAGGGCGCTCGGGGAGGCGGCTGCGCCCTTCGCCTCGGCTATCGTGCGGACGGGCGAGTTCCGGGATCGGCTCTACCAGGCGGCCTTCATGGAAGATGACGCGCCGGGAGATGATCCCTCCAGAACGCCCAGGCGCGACACGAAGAAGAAGGGAAATCCCAGGCGCGCCCCCAAAAAAGAGCGCATAAGAAACCGGCAGCTCAAGAATCTTTGAGGTGATGTTCATCCGAGGCGGGCGCTAGTTACTCCGCCCGGTAATTTTCATCTCTTCCGCCGAAAACCCATCGCCCTATTCCGCACAAGCAACTCTCCGCAGCCCCGCGCGAGAATCGCATGGCCCCTACCCTCATGTGAACCTCTTTGGAATGCAATATCGCTCAACGCTTCGGAATGCCGAATTCACCGCTCAGATTTTCAACCGCCCGCGCATCTCCCCGAAATGCAGGATGATGGAGAACGTCGCCCGTATAAAACCTATTCGGAGCGCAGTCTGGGGTCGAGCGTGTCGCGCACGGCGTCGCCGAAGAGGTTGAAGGCGAAGACGGCGGCGGTGATGGCGAGACCCGGAAAAACGGGAATCCACGGCGCGCTTTCGGCGTATTCCTCAGCCCCTCCCTGGAGCATCAGCCCCCAGGCGGCGGTGGGTTCCTGTACGCCGAGTCCCAGGTAGGAGAGCGAGGCTTCGAGCAGTATCGCCTGGCCGAGGAAAGCAGTGAGCATGATGAGATAAGGCGCCATGACGTTGGGGATCATGTGCCGGAAGATGATGCGCACGTGCGCGAAGCCGAGCGCCCGGGCCGCGTCCACGTAGGGAATCTCGCGGATGGAGAGCGCGCTCGAGCGCACCACGCGGGCGCATCTGGGGATTAAGGGAATCGTGATGGCGAAAATCACGTTCTGCGTTCCGGTGCCGAAGATCGAAACCACCGAGAGCGCCATGATGATGAGCGGAAAGGAGATGAAGATATCCATGAAGCGCTGGAATATGAGGTCGAAGCGCCCGCCGAAATACGCGCTGCCCACGCCGAGGATGAGGCCGGCCGAAGAACCCATTATGGAGGCGGAAAACCCGATGAACAGCGCCGTTCTGGCGCCGAAGACGATGCGCGTGAAAATATCGCGCCCGAACTGATCCGTCCCGAACCAGTGCGCGACGCTCGGGGCGACGTGCATGCTGTCGAAGGAGTTCTGCACCGGGTCGTAGAAGGTGATGACGTTCGCGAAACCGGCCAGCAGGATCATCACGAAGACGGCGCACGCGCTCACCGCGCCCAGCGGCTTCTTCCTCGCAGTGTCCTTGAGCTTGCTCAACAGCGAGCGCTCGGGAAGCGCGTCGAAATCCATCTCGGAGACGGCAAGGTCGGTGGGAGACGCCATCACGTAACCTCCTAGCTGTAGCGTATGCGCGGGTCGAGCCACGCATAGAGGATGTCGATGAACAGATTCGTAAAGATGAAGACGACGGCCACGAGCATGACCAGGGCCTGCGTCATGGTGTAGTCGTGGTTACTCACCGATTCGACGAAAAGTTTCCCCAGGCCGTTTAGGTTGAACACCAGTTCGGTCACCACCAGCCCGCCCATCAGGAAGGCGAACTCCAGGCCGATGACGGTCACCACGGGCAGAAGCGAATTCTTGAGCGCATGGCGGTTGATGATGAGCTTTTCCAGCAGACCCTTGGCGCGGGCGGTGCGCACGTAATCCTCGCGCAAGACCTCCAGCAGGGCCGAGCGCGTCATGCGCGTGGCGACGGCGGAGTATCGATAACCCGTCGCGACGGCCGGCCATATCAACTGCGATATGTTGGCCACCGGGTCTTCCCATATCGGGGTATAGTGAATCGGCGGCATCCAGGGGTCCCCGAAGAATTTCTGCGTCATGATCAAAAGACCGAGAATAATCAGAATGCCCAGCCAGAACGAGGGCATGGCGATGCCTGCGATGCTGATCGAGCGCACGACGTAGTCGATCCAGGTGTCCTGCTTGATGGCGGATATCGTGCCGAGCGGAATGGCGATGAGGATGGCCGTGAGCGTCGCCATGATGGCGACCTGCAAGGAGAGTTCGAACCTAAGGCCGACCTCGTAGAGAATCGGCTTGCCCGTCCACATGGAGTTGCCCAGGTCGAACGTGAAGAATCCCGTGATGAAGTCGATAAACTGCACGTAGATGGGCGCGTCAATGCCCAGGTTCTGCTGACACGTCGCTATCGCTTCCTTGTCCACGTACATGCCCGAGCCGGCCATGCGGAGTTCGCACACGTCACCCGGTATCAGGCGGAGCATGAAGAACACCAGCACCGCCGCTCCCAGGAGCGTCGGGAACATCAGCAAAATTCTCTTGAGCGTGTATTTATACACTTTCTGCGTCCTTGCGTTTCATGCCGCGCGCGGCCCCGGGCCGCCCTCCCCCGCCACCCGGGCGGCGAGGGAGGCGATGCGGCCTATTTGTCGAGCCAGACGTTGTCCAGATGCTGGTTCAGGTAGTGGCTCGGCGCTATCTTCCAACCCTTCACGTAGCTTCGGTGGGGGTTGATCTTGTACCACCAGAGCGTCACGAACTGGTGCGCCATCTCATCGAGGGCGCGCTTTTCATACTTGCGCATGATGGCGCCCTGCTTCTTCACGTCGGGCTCGCGGTTCATCTCGTCGAACCACTTGTCGAGCTGGCGATCCTGGTATTGCGCGTACTGGTTGCCCGCCCTGTCGTCGGAGATGAATTTGGACACGTCCACCAGCGGGTTGATGACCGACTGGCAGTTGAAGTCGATTGACACGTCGAAGTTCTTCTTCTTTCTGAGCGTGGCGTAGAAAGGCCCCGAAGGCTGCACCCACTGCTTGACCTTGAGTCCGATTTTCCGCCACTGGTCGATGACCCAGGTGCCCACGACCTTGTAGGGCTGGTCCACGCCCCGGTTGTGCAGGGTGAACTCGAAGCCGCTCGGGAAGCCGGCTTCCTTGAGGAGTCTTTTCGCCTCGGCGCGGGATTTATTAATGTCCGGCCAGTAGCCCGCGATTTTAGTCAACTCCTCTTTCGTGGCCGCCAGGGGGTGTTTGGGGAAAACCACGCCGCCCACGGTCTTCACGATGGCGATGCGCGAGAGGTATTTGGAGCCGCCCCAACGGTCGATCGCCAGCGTCAGCGCCCGGCGCACGCGCGCGTCGTCGAAAGGCTTGCGCTTGTGGTTGGGCGTCACCATGAGGTTGCAGTTCCAGTCGCTCTCCTGGACGGTGAGCTTATCGCCCAGCGCGCGTTTGAGGTCATCACGCGCCTTGGGCGGGAATCCGCGGAATTCGATGGCCGCGCGGTCGCCGCGAATGGCCTGGAGGCGAATGGCCATCTTGGGCGCGGAAATCGCCCGGTAGCCGTCGAGATAGGGTTTGCCCTCGTGGTGGTATTTCTCATACCGCTTGCCCTCGACGAACGCGCCCGGCTGGTGCTGCACGAAGCGGAAGGCGCCCGTGCCGTTCACGTTCTTCTGGTGCCATCTGTAGCCGTGCTTGTCGAGGTCGGCCTTCGAGTAGATGAAGTTGTAGGGCAGCGCGAGCGCCGGAACGAACGCGCCCGTGGGGTATTTCAGCTTGAAGACCAGCGTCTCGGCGTCCGGCGCGGTGACCGATTTCACCATGCTGAAAAACGCCTTGCGGTTGCTCTCGATGCCCTTGGGCGGGCTGATGATCTTGTCATACGTCGCCTTCACGTCCGCCGAGGTGAGTTTCTGGCCGTTGTGGAACGTGATGTCCTTGCGGATTTTGAAGGTGTACTTCGTGTGGCCTTCGGTCGGCGTCGGCACACCGCCCTCGCACACGTCACATATGAAATCCGTGGGCGAGGAGGGGTTGTCCGGATTCACGCGAATCAACAGGCTGTAGAAGGGCCTGAGCGGGTGAATCATCCCGAAAGTGGACTCGATGTGGCCGTCGTATGAGGGAATCTTGCTGCCGACGACGAATTTGAGAACGCCGCCCTTCTTGGGAGCCGCCTCGGCGGGTGGAGCAAAACTCCACAGCGCCAGGGTGAACAGCGCCGCTACGATGACGAAAGTTCTGAGACGAGTCTTAAGCATATGGATATCTCCTTTTGAATACTCGGATGAAATTCATACATCCCAAATTAAGTCGTGAAACGAGTAAAACTACATAGCCAAAAAATTTTAGACTTCCGTACAGGCCACCCAATGGCCCGGTTTCAACTCCCGCAAAACAGGCGCCTCTTTGGAGCAGTTCTCCACGGCGATGGAGCACCGGGGATGAAACACGCAGCCCGACGGCGGGTTTATCGGGCTGGGCACTTCTCCCGCGACGATCCTGATATCGCGTTTCTGCTCGACCTCCGGGTCCGGCACGGGAACGGCAGAAAGCAACGCCCGCGTATAGGGGTGCATGGGATTGTCGTACAACTCGTCGCAATCCGCCAGTTCCACAATCCGGCCCAGATACATGACCGCCACCCGGTGGCAAAGGTGGCGCACCACGCTCAGATCATGCGCGATGAACAGGTACGTCAGATTATATTCGTCTCTCAAGTCTTCGAGCAAATTGATGATTTGCGCCTGAATCGACACGTCGAGCGCCGATACGGGTTCATCGCAGATGATGAAATCGGGCTTCAGGCTCAACGCCCGGGCGATTCCCACGCGCTGGCGCTGCCCGCCGCTCATCTCGTGGGGGTATCTATCCGCCATTTTGGGGTTCAGTCCGCAGATGGTGAGCAATTCGCTGACTCTGTGCTTTCTCTTCCGTGCGTCCGGCTCGATGCCGTGGACGTACATGGGTTCATCCAACATCTCGCCGATCTTCATGCGCGGATTCAAAGAACTGTACGGGTCCTGGAAGATGACCTGAATTTTCTGGCGGTACTCGCGCAGCGCCACCTGACCGAGCTTCGTCAAATCCACGCCGTCAAAAACAATTTCACCCTCCGTGGGCCGTTCGAGCTGGAGGATGCACCTGCCCGTCGTCGTCTTGCCGCAGCCGCTCTCGCCCACGAGACCCAGCGTCTCACCGCGCCTGATGTGGAAATCCACCCCGTCCACCGCTTTCACCAAACCGACGAGCTTATTGAAAACGACGCCCTCGGTGATGGGAAAGTGCATTTTGAGGCCCTTGACGTACACGAGTACGTCGCCAAGCCCACCATTTCGGGTGAGTTGGGCATTACTTTCCATAGTGGACCCCGCATGGTTCATTTGTTCATTCTCTCCCTGCGTGGAGATTGTGCTTTTCCCAACAGGCGGCCAGGTGGCCGTTCCCTATCGTCTCGAGCGGCGGTATCTCACTCGCGCATCTATCCACGGTGAACTTGCACCGGGGCAGAAAAGCGCAGCCCGCGCCCAGGCGTGTGAGGTCGGGCGGTTGTCCATCGATGGGGTCCAGGCGATTTTGCCTGGGCTGATCGAGCCTCGGCACGGAACTCAGCAGCCCCAGGGTGTATGGATGCCTGGGTTCGCGGTAAATATCCGCCGCCAGGCCGCGCTCGATAATTTTTCCGGCGTACATGACGTTCACGCGATCCGCATACCGGGCCACCACGCCGAGGTTGTGCGTAATGACGATGAGCGCGACGCCGAGGCGCTTGGTGAGGTTTTTCATCAACTCCAGAATCTGGGCCTGGATGGTGACGTCGAGCGCCGTTGTCGGCTCATCCGCAATGATGAGCTTCGGCTCGCAGCAAAGCGCCATCGCAATCATCACCCTTTGCCGCATCCCGCCGCTCAAGTGGTGGGGGTATTGCCGAATGCGCCGCTCGGGCTCGGATATGCCCACGAGGCGGAGATATTCGACCGCTTTTTTCTCCGCATCGGCCCTGTCCATGCCGAGGTGGTGCTCCATCGTCTCGGTGAGCTGCAGCCCGATGGTCAGAACGGGGTTCAAGGACGTCATGGGCTCCTGAAAGATCATGCCGATCTGGCGGCCCCGGATGTTTCTGATCTGCAAATCGTCGAGCTGAATCAGATCATCGCCCAGAAAGCGTATCGCTCCCCCGACGATGCGGCCGGGCGGGTTCGGGATGAGGCCGAGAACGGAGAGCGCGCTCACGGACTTCCCGCAGCCCGATTCGCCGACAATCGCCACCGTCTCACCCTCCTGAACGTCATAGGAGATGCCGTTTACTGCCTTGACGACGCCGGAGGAGGTGAAAAAATGCGTTCTCAAGTCTTCGATTTCAAGAAGCGCGCTCATCCACACTCGATCTTATGAAACCAGGAAGCAGCAAAGACAAAAAATGTCATTGGTGCTTTGTGAATCCAAGGTACGGAAAACACTAAATCTTGTTGAAGGCAAAGTCAATCGGCGACTTTCGGCGCATGGGCGGGCGCCTCTCTCCTGGCCTCAAACAGAGAAAAACACAGCTTTAGGCGGAGTTTCCGGTGATGAGGAGCGCATCCGCCACGAGGCACCCCCTGCCCGCTTCGCACAGAAAAACGGGGTTCAAATCTATCTCTGCAATCTGCTCGCGGTAGGCGAAAGCGGCATCTCCCAGGCGGCGGATCGCCTCGGCGAACGCTTTTGTATCGAGCGGCCCGCGCCCCCGGTGGCTCCCGAATATCTTTTTGCACTTGAGTTCATCCATCATCTCGTAGGCGTCATCAAGGCCCAGTGGCGCTGCGCGCGCGCTCACATCGTCGAGCAGTTCCACATCCACCCCGCCCAAGCCAATCGTCACCACCGGGCCGAACTGCGGGTCTCGCTTCACGCCCAATAAAAATTCAATACCGCCTTCGACTTGCTCCTGAAGGAGATAACCCTCCAGATCACACCTCTTGCGCAGGCTCGCGATTTCAGAGAGCGCGGCTTCGAGCGACGCCTCATCGCCCAAGCCCGTTTTCACCAGCCCCCATTCCGTCTTGTGGTGAATTTTCGAGGACACTCCCTTCAAAACGAGCGGAAAGCGCAAATCCCCTGCTGCGCCGCACACCTCTTCTTCTGTGCGGCAAAACCGATGGGCCACCACGGGCAAGCCGAAATCCCGCATGAGCGCCAGACATTGCGCCTCATTCAGTGGTCCGCCAGTCGACAAGGTTCCCGCGATCGAGGGGGATGGCGCTTCATACGCGGGCGGCGATGCGCTCTTTTTTCTTCTCTTCAAAACTTCTGCATACCGCACCAGAGCCTCCGCCGCGCGCGCACAGCCCGAGATGGACTGAAAAGAGGCGATTCCCTCTCCCGCCAGGAGCCTGTGCGCATCCTCCGCATGGGGGTTGAAATATGCCAGCATGGGAACATCCGGGGTCGTCCGCTTCAACCGCACGATGGGTTCCACTCCCATCTCGGGCTTAAATTGCGCGCTCGAGCCCACGATGGAAATCACCGCGTCGAAGGAGCCGCTCTCGAGAAAAGATTCGAGAAAATCAGAATACAGGTGAATGTCGGCGATGGTGGTATCGAGCGGATTCCCTATCCGCCCAAACGCGGGGTGTTTTTCCTTTATCCGGGCGCTGAGGACGTCATCCACCTCGGCGACTTCCAGGCCGAGGGCGCCGCACTTATCGGCCATCAAGGCGCCGGCCCCGCCCGTCGTCGTCACGATGCCCACTCTCTTTCCCTTTGGTCTTGCCGAGACGCAAAACATGTGGGCGACCTCGAAAAGCGCTTCCAGGTCATCCACCCGCGCAACGCACCACCCCCGGAACAGCGCCTCATAGGCCCTGTCCTCACCCACCATGGCCCCCGTATGGCTCAAGGCCGCGCGCTCCCCCTCGCGCGCCTCGCCCACCTTCAGCACGACCACGGGTTTCTCCCGCCGCAGGGCTTTTTCGAGAACCTTTTTGAATTTCTCCCCGTCGCGCACCCCTTCGAGATAGACCGCGACGGCGTGGGTGTGGGAATCGTCGATGAGATAATCGAGGTAATCCGAGACTTCCAGATCCATCTCGTTGCCGCAGGAGATCAGGTAGCTGAACCCGATGCCGCGCTGTGTGGCGCGAGAGAGCAGAGCGCCGCCGATGCTCCCGCTCTGGCAGACGACCCCGATGCGCCCCGGCAGCATCTCCTCCACGTCGAGCGCGATTAAGCCCGCGAGGTGAAAATTGTGATGGAAATTGTGCACGCCCGCCGTATTCGGCCCGCAAACGCGGATGCCGGTATTTCGGGCAATATCCAGAATTTCAGCTTCCAAGCGCGCGCCCGCCTCATCCGCCTCGGAAAACCCGCCGGTATAGATGATGGCCGCGCCCACTCCCGCCTCGGCGCATTCGGCCAGAACGCCCGCCACCCGCTCTCTTCCCACGGTGATGAAGGCGACGTCCGGCGCTTCGGGAAGCGCATCGAGACTCGGCCGGCATGGCAGGCCGGCCACTTCCTCGTATTTGGGGTTTATGGGATATACCCGTCCCGCAAAACCGTGGCGAAGCAGGTTCTTCACCACGCGGCCGTTGAATTGCTCCAAATTCGCCGACGCCCCGACCACGGCTATCGACTCGGGCGTGAGGAGACCCTCGATACCTTTGGAGGCAGCGCGTCGCATGCTCAAGCGAAATCCCGAAAATTCATGGCGAGTAGAAATTACGCTCTTGGCGGGCGCTGGCTGAAGGGACGCTCATAGATCAGGGAAGCCAGGCGGTTTCTCAGCATCTCGGTGGAACCCCCCGCGATGGACCACCCGCGAATCTTGCGGTAGAGGAACTCGAGCGGCATCTCGGTCGAAAAGCCATAGCCGCCATGAAGCTGAATCGCGTCGTCCGCCACCTGGCGCGCCATCTCGTTGCAGTAGAGTTTCGCGCTCGTCGTCTCCAGCGCCGAGGGCAGGCCCGCGCGCGCGTTCGAGAGCGCCCGATAGAGGAGCAGGCGCGCCGCTTCGAGCTTGACCCGCATGTCCGCCACCATCCACTGCACTCCCTGAAACTCACACAGGGGGCGCCCGAATTGGCGCCTCTCGCTGGTGTGAGCGACCGTCATGTCGTAAGCCGCCTGCGCCAGAGCGAGGCAGCGCGTGGCGTTCCCCAATCGCTCCACGTTGAACACGGGCATGAGCACCTGAAAACCCTCCGCATCCACCAGCACGTTCTCCTTAGGCGCGCGCGCGTTCTCGAAGTGAAGAGCGCAGTGCGCCTCCCCGCTCATGTAGTGTTCGGTCTTTCCCTTCGTGAAGCCGGGCGCTCCCGTCTCCACCACGACGGCCCCGCAATCCCGCGTCCGGGGGCCGAAGCGGACGTAGACGACGAACAAATCTGCGTGCGGGGCGTTGGAACTGAAGCACTTCTGGCCGTTCACGACGACGCTATCTCCGTCATACTCCGCCGTGGTCTGTAAATCCGTGGCGGCTGAGCCGGCGTCGGGCTCCGTCATGCTGATGGAGATGACCTTCTCGCCCCGGCATATCGGGGGTAGAAACCGCTCTTTCTGCTCGGCGGAGCCCAACTCGTCTATCACGCGGATGGGGCCCATGTTCCCCATCTGCACCACGTCGCCGCTGTGGGGGCACACCTGCGAGACCGCTCCCATCACCAGGCAGGCCTCGAAAATCGAGTGGCCCCCTCCGTGGGGTTCGGCCACCGTCATGCCCATCATGCCGTGCTCGGCCAGCACCTGCATCGAACGCCGGGGGTATTCTCCCGTTCGCGCATAGGAGAAGGCATCGGGCGCGAATTCCCTTAAAGCCAGTTCCCGCGCCGTCTGCTGGAGCAGGCGGTCTGATTCTTCGAGTTGAAAATCCACGAAACCTCCTTCAGAACCATTGGAGCGATGACACCGCAAATACCCAAGAGCGCGCCGCCTGCCCTGCCGATCACTCCAGGCGGACATGCGCGGCACCTCAAGTTTTACAACACCTTCGGTTTCGAGGCGAGTTTCAGCCGCGCACCGATGAAATCCTGCCGTGCCCCGGGTCTGGGAGGGCTTTGGACAGCGCCCAAATTATTCTACAATCACAGAATCCACTATCCGCTCCGGAGGCTGCGATGAACACCGCCCATGAAACCCCGTTTCGCGTCGGCCTTCTGGTTCCCTCGTCGAACGCAACGATGGAGCGCGATTTTCACAAGAACCTGCCGGAGGGAGTCTTCACCGCCACCTCCCGCATGTTCCTGGATGAGACGACGAAACAGGCCGAAATCCGCATGATCGAAGAATCCCTGCCCGAGGCGAACCGGATGCTTAGGACGGTGGAGCCACATTTTTGCGTCTTCGGCTGCACGTCGGGCGGCGCACTCTTCGGACAGGCGCATGACCAGAAGATAAAAGCGCAAATCGAGGAGCAAACCGGCGCGGAGACGGTCACCATTCTCTCGGCGCTCTCGCGCGAATTCGCCGAGATGGGAGCCAGGAAACTGGTGGTGCTCACGCCCTACGTCGATGAGTTGAACGCGCCCATACGCACGTCCTTGGAAGAGGACGGCCTGGAAGTTCTCTCGATAGACGGGATGGGGCTGACGGACAATATCGAGATCGGCAACACACGGGCGGATAAAATTCTTGAGTTCGCGGACGAGAAACTCTCCGCTCAGAACCTGAAACAAGCGGATTGTCTTTTCATCTCATGCACGAACCTGCCCGCCGTCGACGCGCTGCCCGAGATTCACGCCCGCTATCCGGATCTGCCCGTGATGACGAGCAACCTGGCCGCCCTCCTGGCGGTGCGCAGAAAATTTGAAGGAGAATGACGCGGGAGAGCGCTCGCCCGGGATGACTCCGCTCTCTTCCTCTGACGTAAAAATCGGTGTAGGATTGGCATCCGCTATATTGACATGGCAGCATCCGGCATCGGGGCCGCCTCGGGGCGCGAACTTTGAGCGCAGGATGCGCATGAACCTCTTTGGAATGGAGTGAACCCACCTTGGAAGCGCGCGTACTTTCTCCTTGCGGCGTCATCGGCTCCGGCTTTCCCGAAAGCTCTTTCGAGCGCGGCTTGTCCATGAAGCCCCACGTCATCGCCTGCGACGGGGGATCAACGGACAACGGGCCTGCCTTTCTCGGCGCGGGAACACCGAACTTCTCCCGCTCGGCGACCAAACGCGACTTGAAACTCATGCTCCAGGGGCGCGAGAGCCTGGGCGTTCCCATGATCGTGGGTTCATGCGGAACGGCGGGCGGTGACGCAGGGCTGGAGTGGATGCGCGATATTTGTCTCGAAATCGCCCGTGAGGAGGGCCTGAGCTTCCACCTCGCCCTGGTTCGGGGCGAACAGGAAAAGGCGTATCTCAAGAAAAGATACAAAGAAGGCCGCATTCAGGCGCTCGACCCGGCTCCCCCGCTCGATGAGGAGATTATCGAAAAAAGCGCGCACATCGTGGGTATGATGGGCGATGAACCCATTGCCCGGGCGCTCGACCAAGGGGCGGACGTGGTGTTGACGGGTAGGGCTTCGGACACCTCGGTCTTCGCCTGCCACCCCGTGCGGATGGGTGCGGACCGGGGCCTTTCCTGGCACGCGGCCAAGATACTCGAATGCGGCGCGGCCTGCGCCGTGCACCGCGCGCGGCCGGATGGTTGTTTCGCCTGGATTCGGGACGATCATTTCGTGGTCGAGCCGCTGAACCCGCAGATGTATTGCACCCCGCAGAGCGTGGCCTCCCACACCCTGTATGAAAACACGGACCCTTACCGCATCACCGAACCCGCTGGCGTACTCGACACGAGCCGCTCGGCCTACTCGGCGGAGAGCGAGCGCGCCGTGCGCGTCGGGGGTTCCGAATTTCATACGGCGGAGCGCTATTCCATCAAGCTCGAAGGGGCCGAACTCGTCGGCTACCAGTCGGTGATCATCGGCGGAGTGCGCGACCCCATGATCCTCAAGCAACTCGATTCCTGGCTCGACGGCATCCGGGAGGGTTTCGAGACGCGCGTTCAGGAAATCTTCCCCGACCGTCAGATACCACCTACCTATAAACTCATCATCCGCGTATTCGGGCGCGACGCCGTGATGGGGAAGCTCGAACCCGAGGCGGCCCACACGCCGCACGAAGTGGGCGTTCTCTTCGAGGTGACGGCGGAGGATCAGGTATCCGCCAACACGATGGCGGCCACCCTGGCCCATTTCGCGCTCCACTACCCCATCCCGGAGTGGGGCGGCCTCATATCGACCCTGGCGTTTCCCTTCACGCCGGCGGAACTCGAAAAAGGCCCCGTTTATCGCTTCAACCTGAACCACGTCGTCTACCCGGACGACCCCTACGAGATGTTCCCGGCCGAGATGATGGAGGTGGCGAACTGATGCCTAAGCTCGGGGAACTCGCCAAGCTCATTCGCTCGAAAAACGCTGGGCCCTTCAACCTCACGTTCGACGTCATGTTCGACGAGGAAGACACCTATCGGCGCGTGGTGGACGCAAACGTCCTCACCAAGGAGGTGTTTTGCCGCCTCTACAATCTGACCGAGGAGAAGGTGCTGCTCGTCCACCACGACGCCGCGCGCGCGATTAAAATATCCATTCCCCGCCCCGTGTTCTCCTGCGATCTGGAAGACGGCGACTGCTACGGCGGCCAGCAGTTCGGCCCCCTGGTCGGCCTCGAAGTCCCGGACCGGTAAGAAAGACTGCGCGGAGAGAAGAAGATGGCGATTCAGACGACCGCGGATGAGATTCGCGCCCTTTTCCCCGAAGTAGAGCAAATCCAAGACGCCGATTTACGCGATGGGGTGATCGACATCTGGCTGGACCTCGCCCGGGAGACCGCCTGGGAGCGTTTCGGGGACATTCCCAAAAACCTGAAGGAAGAAAAACACATGACGCTCATCGGCCACGTTCAGGGCGTCACCCAAATGGCGCTCGCCATGGCCGATATCGCCGAAAGACTCCACGGGATCCAGGTCGACCGCGACCTGCTCATCGCCTCCTGCATCCTCCACGACATCTCGAAACCTCTGGAGTCCGCGCCCAACCCCGGCGGTCCCCCCACGGGCAGCAGCGTGCCGCCAGGGAAAATCACCGAATTCGGCGAGAAAATCCAGCACGGCGTCTACGGGGCGCACAAAATCTGGGCCAAGGGCCTGCCCAAGGCCACGGAACTGGCGCACCTGGTCATCACCCACACGCGCACGAGCAACACGCGCTCGAACAGCTACGAGGCCGCGCTGCTTTTCTACGCCGACTGGGCGGATTCGGACGCAGGGATCGTCCTGGGCGGGGACGTGCCCTTCTCCGCGAAATGGGTGGAGAAATAAGGGCGGACGCTCTTTTTCTTCAAATCCCCTTCATTTCCCCCACGCAATCGCAAACGCGCCCACCACGGACAGGACGCCGCCTATCACGATGCGAAACGTGATACTCTCCTGTTTTTTGAGAAACAACCAAGAGAAGAGGATGACCCACAAGACGGAGAGGCGGTTGATGGGCACCACTTGCACCACCTCCCCCTCCCGGAACGCCGTCCAGAAGCAGAGGGCGGCTATTATATTCGCGACGACCCCGCAAGCAATCGTCACCAGCCCTCTGGAATTCAAGTCTTTCACGCCTCCTTCTTCCTTCGTGAACGGCATGGCGAGAAGGAGCAGGGCCGACGCAGTGATGGTGGAAATCGCGATTCCCAAAGATTCTGAGGGCATGACGAGGATGGCGTATTTTCTGAAAACAAACGTCAAGGAAAACAAGAAGGAAGCGATGACCGGCACGAGAAAATAAACCAGCGCCACTTCCTTCTCGCCCGATTCTTCTTTGGCGGACTCTCTTTTATAGACCAGGAGAACGGCCCCTACCATGATGGCCAACGTGCCGACTGCCACGCCCGCCGAGAACTGCTCACCAAGTATGAACACCCCCATGAGCGCCGACCACACCAGTACCGACTGCACCATAATCTGCGTCCGCGCCAGGCCGATCAGGCGCATCGACCCGAAAATCATGTACCGCCCGATCGAACTACCGAAGATGCCTATGAGCATGAACCATATGACGCCCTCCAGGGACCATGAAATTTCGTCATCCAGGACGAGGTGCATCACGAACGCCATCATCGCGGAGAGAATGTTCATCGCGATGGCCGCAATCCCCGGTCCGATATGGATCAGCGCCTTGCGATAGAATACCTGGGAGATGGCGACGAAAAACGCCGCGATGAACGACAGGAGGTTCGGGTCTAAGGATTTGAGCAAAATCACCCCATAAAAGGACGGTGCGAGCGGCGCTACGCGATCCGGCAGCCGGGGGAGCGAGTATCACACCCATACTCCCCCTCGCGCTGATCCCGAAAACCAGAGAATTACCCGGGAATTACTTCCGACTGATCCTGGTGCAGGCGCACGAAAACGCATCCGGCGAAAAAAGCCCGGTGGTTGGGGAACGTCACCCGGGCGGCTGTGCGAGCAAAAATTCTCGACGCCGCCTAGTCGAAGGGATAGCCCAGCCCGGCGAGCGCTTCTGTGATCTCGGGCAGAATGGCCGGATCGTCAATGGTGGCGGGCATCTTGTATTCCTCGCCATCGGCGATGTTCGACATCGTTCCCCGCAGAATCTTGCCCGAGCGCGTCTTGGGCAGGCGCTTCACCACCGTCGCCTGGCGGAACGAAGCCACCGCGCCGATTTGACTGCGAACGAGTTGCACCACTTCGGTGACAATCTCCTCGTCTTTTTTATCGACGCCCGCCTTGAGCACCAGGAAACCGAGCGGGAGCTGGCCCTTGAGCTGGTCCTTCACGCCGATGACGGCGCACTCGGCCACGTCGGGGTGGGTCGATAAAACCTCTTCCATCGCCCCCGTGGAGAGCCTGTGGCCCGCCACGTTGATGATGTCGTCCGTCCTCGACATCACGTAGACGTAGCCCTCCTCGTCCATGTATCCGGCGTCGCCCGTCTTGTAGAAGCCCGGGTATTCACTCAAATAGGAGTCGATGAAGCGCTGGTCCGCGTTCCACAGCGTGGGGAGACAACCGGGCGGCAAGGGGAGCCTGACGCACAGCGCGCCCATCTCGCCCGCCCCCATTTCGCGGCACTCTCCGTCGAGAACCTTGAAATCATAGCCGGGCACCGGCTTCGAGGGAGAGCCGTACTTGACGGGCATGTGCTCGATACCGATGGAATTCGCCAGCATCGGCCAACCACTCTCGGTCTGCCAGTAGTGGTCGATGACGGGAACCTTCAGATGTTCTTCCGCCCACTGAATCGTGTCCGAGTCCGATCGTTCTCCCGCCAGGAACAGGGTGCGGAAACAACTGAGGTCGTAGTTCTTCATGAGATCGGCGTCCGGATCGTCGCGCTTGATGGCGCGAAACGCCGTCGGCGCGGTGAAGAAAACCTTCACCCCGTGCTCTGAGATGATGCGCCAGAAAACACCCGCATCCGGCGTGCCCACGGGCTTGCCCTCGAAGAGAATGGTGGTGCAGCCATGAATGAGCGGCGCATAGGCGATGTAGGAATGCCCCACCACCCAGCCGACGTCGGACGCCGCCCAGAACACCTCGCCCGGCGACACGTCGTACACGTTTCGCATCGACCACTTGAGCGCCACGAGATGGCCGCCGTTGTCCCGCACCACGCCCTTGGGCTCGCCCGTCGTGCCCGAGGTATAGAGGATATAGAGGGGGTCCGTGGCGGCGACGGGCACGCAGTCCGCGGGAGTTACGTCTTTCAGCGAATCGCTCCACTCGATGTCGCGGCCCTCGATGAGTTCCGCCTCGACCTGGGAGCGCTGAAAGATGATGCACCTATCCGGCTTTACGCTGGAGATGTCGATCGCCTCATCGAGCAGGGGCTTGTAGGCGATGACGCCCGATGGTTCCACTCCGCACGAGGCGGATATCATGAGTTTCGGTTTCGCGTCTTCGATTCGCGTGGCCAGTTCATTCGGCGCAAAACCACCGAAAACGACCGAGTGCACCGCGCCGATGCGAGCGCAGGCCAGCATGGCGATTGTGGCCTCGGGCACCATCGGCATGTAAATGATGACGCGGTCGCCCTTCTCCACCCCCTGGGCCTTGAGAGCGCCCGCAAAATGCGCCACCTTGTGCAGCAATTCCCCATAGGTGATCTTCTGGGTGGGTTCGCCCGTGATGGGGGTGTCGTATATCAGAGCGAGTTGATCCTCCCGCCCCTCCTCGACGTGTCGATCGACCGCGTTGTAGCAGGTGTTGACCTCGCCTCCCGTGAACCAGCGGTAAAAGGGCGGGTTCGAGTCGTCAAACACCTTGTCCCATTTCTTATACCAGTGGATATCCTCCGCCGCCTCCGCCCAGAACGCTTCTGCATCCACGAGAGAGCGTTCGTGAACTTCTGCATAGCCCATCCTTTTTCCTCCAAGCAGAAAACTCGTATTTTTAGGTTGTAATCAATAACCCATCATATCAAATTCCGGCTCTCATTGCGCGGCCGAGCGCAATGTTCACGCTTAACGCGAATGGCGGTCTCCATCCCGACGGGCACCCCACCTCCCCGGCCGGCCGGTGTAAATGATTCGGGCTTGTCCGCCACCAAGGCCGATGCTAGGCTCGGTTCTCTCCATCATAGGATGCGCCATGGGCATGACCCTGACAGAGAAAATCATGGCCAGAGCCTCGGGCCGGAACGACCTCCGCGCAGGCGACATCGTTTACCCAGAAGCCGATTCGGCGACGATTCACGATCTCTACGTCGTGGAAGCCGACCGCCAACTTTTAGAACTCGGCGTGGAACGTCCCTGGGACCCCGAGCGCGTGCTCGTTTGCTTCGACCACGACACGATTCCCCAGACCATCGCCATCGCGAATCGCGCCAGGCGGATAAGAGAAATCGTAAAACGCTGGGGCGTAAAGCATTTTTTCGATGCGGGGCGCGGCCAGGGCCATGTTTTCCCGATGGAAATCGGCCTCATCAAGCCCGGAGCCTGCGTGCTGGCCTATGACATTCACGTCACGAACTACGGCGCCATGGGTTGTCTCGGCCTGGCGCTCGTCTTCGAGTTCCCCGCCGTGCTCGCCACCGGCAGCCACTGGCTCAAGGCGCCTGAGACGATTCGAATCGATTTGACGGGAAAGCTCCAAACGGGCGTCGGGATCCGGGACGCCGCCGCGCGCATCATTCACGAAATCGGCCCCGACGCCGCCGATTACCGCGTCTTCGAGTACACCGGAGAGGCTCTCGCCCATCTCGGAGTCGACGCGCGGGTCAAGCTCTGCAACCTGCCGATAGAAATAGGGGCGAAAAGCGCCATCATCCCTGCCGATGAAGTCGTGGCGCAGTGGATGCGCGAGAGGAACATCGATGGATTTCAAGCGACCCGGAGCGACCCGGACGCCGCATTCGCCGAAACTTATGAGTTCAACCTCTCCGAGATGGAGCCCACCATCGCGCTTCCGCCCAGGCCCGAGAACGTGGCCCCGCTCACGGAGGCCCTCGGCGTACCGATTCACGCGGCGTATCTGGGCTCATGCGCTGCGGATCAATATGAGGACATGGCGGAGGCCGCCGGGATTCTGCGCGGGAAGATACTCGCCCCGGGCGTAAGGATGATCGTGACGCCCGGCAGCCAGGAGGTGCTCGCCCGCTGCGTCGAGGACGGCCTGATGGACATTTTTTGTGAGGCGGGCGCCATGTTGGGTCCGCCCGGGTGCGGCCCCTGCGCCATCGGCAAGGGAGGCCCCCTGGCGGACGGGGAGACCTGCATCGCCACGGTGACGCGAAACGACGTGGGGAGGATGGGGAGCCGGGAGGCGCAAATTTACCTCGCCAGCGCGGCCACGGTGGCCGCTTCCGCCGTGCGGGGCGAGATCGCAGACCCCAGAGAGTTTCTCGCTTGAGGAGAACGCCTTGAACTGGACGATGCAGGGGCGTTGCTGGAAATTCGGGGATAATCTCTCGCTCGATGACGACATCCTCGAATTCGCAAAGGTCTTCGTACAGGGCGTGCGCGTATCGGACCCTGAATACTTGAAGCAACACGTCTTCACGAACCTGATTCCCGATTTTCCGGACCGGGCAAAGCCGGGCGACATTGTGGTGGCGGGGAAACGATTCGGCCAGGGAAATCCGCACATATACGGTCTTCTCGGAATGGCGGGCCTGGGGGTCGGCCTCATCGCCGAGAGCGTTCCCCATTTCACCTACCGGATGATCGTGGCGGCGGGGCTGCCCGCGCTTCCTTTCTTCGCCGACATCGGCTCGCACGTGGAGGATGGGGATGAGGTGCGCGTTGATTTTGGAACCGGAGAACTCGAAAACCTGACTCGCGGCGCCCAATGTAAGTCTGAGCCATTGCCGAAGCGCTGAGAGAGATCATCGAAATCGGCGGTTTTCTGCCCGCCCTGAAAAAACGACTGGAAGCCTATTCTTCATGAATACAATTAGATAGACACGATGGATTAAACCTGTTTCTTCCCTTGGTTCGGGCGCGTTTTCAGGGTGCGCCACCTTCCCGGCGCTGGATATTCCACCCGCACGCCCCCTGCATTTTGACGATTTTTTTGTTGGAAATTTATCGAAAAAGGTCGTGAATTTATCTAATTTTATCGAATTGTTCAGCCCGATTCCGGCCAATGCGGGAGGCCAGACCCGCCCGAGGAGGAAGGGGTTGTCGCGACTGATGAAGGAGCGATTGCTGATTTCGTTTCCCCGAAGAAGGGAAGATCACGCCGCCGGAGCAGAATCGCACGTTTCATTTTCTCGCCTCCTCCAATCGATGAAAACACTCTCTTTTCTCGCGCGGTATTCTCGCCCGTCCCGGCGAACACCCGATGACGCCAAATGCGGGCAAATGCGAATCAAACACGAGCGAGGCGCGATGGTTTCGTAGGGGTCGTTCGAGAACGACCCTGCATTTGATTGCCGCAGGGGCGGACCCCTGTGTCCGCCCGGCGTTCGTATGCGATCGTCATTCCGGCGCATGCCGGAATCCAGAGAATTCGTCTTTCGTCTTTCGTTTTCTGGTGTCATCCCCACTTGAACAAAGAAGGAACGAAACGCCACGATATATCCACCTCATCGGTTCTGGATTCCGGCTTTCGCCGGAATGACGGACCAAATGAAATCTACAACTCGATGACGTCCATCGCGTCGGGATTGAGTATTCTGGGGCCTCCCTCCTCGACGATCACCTGGGGGCCGAAGACGATGAACATCCTGTCCTCGTGCGCGGCCTTGACCTCCACAGCCAAGGCCATGCCCGCCTCGACCTCGAAATCCTCCAGAAAACCGTAGCGATCGCCCGCGAGTTCGCGCCATTCGGGGTTCTCGGAGAGACTCCCCTCAACGTACGGCTCCCGCCACGAAGAATTTCGGGGAATATCGCCCGCGCATATCGTCGTCATGGGCGGCTCGATGCCGTCGATTCCCACGCCGTGCACCTGAGGGATTTCATGGTAGTACCCGCCCCGCAAGACCGCCTCGTTCGATGCCCTGTCCACCTCGGGCCAGGGAGTGCCGGGCTTCAAGACTTCGAGCGTCGCGTGAAGACTCTCGCGCACCGCCTCGCGCAGGGGCTTGTATTCCTCATCCATCGGCCCAATCGACATCGACGTGTGCGGGTGGCTCCAGTAGCCCCCGTAGCGCGCGTAATAGCCGATGCACAGCATGTCGCCCGTCCGCAGAATCCTGTCCGTGGGCCTTCTGTTCACCGGATAGCCCTTGCCCGAGCAGAGGATGAGCCAGTTGTCGC
Organism: bacterium; assembly: GCA_965218735.1. Lineage (GTDB taxonomy): Bacteria > UBA8248 > UBA8248 > UBA8248 > UBA8248 > Bin107. The sequence continues at coordinate 1,060,779 of CBDCMA010000008.1, forward strand.
GGCCGGGCTCCGCCCCCGCCCGCAGGCTGGCATGGAAAAGCTCCGCGTATATCTCGTTCTCCCGCACTCCCGGGCGGCAGCAGCCGAGCACGGCGTTAATCTCGATGTTCACCATCTCGGCGGCTTTTTCCATCATCGCGATTTCCTCGGCGCTCTTCACCATCCGGAGGCGCGTCAAGATGTCCGAGGCGTCGGCGAACTCCGCATCCGGCAGGAGGCGCTTGAGATTCTGATACGTCATGTAGGGAATCGCGCCCTCGGCCCCGTATCCCCCGCCGATCAGGCCGACGATTCCGATTCTCCCGCTCTCATAGCCCAGTTCCTTGACGGCGTCCGAAGCCACGATGCTCACCTTCCCCTCATGCCCCCGGTAGCGCACCCCCTCGAAACACGATTCGGTGTACCACTTGCCCCAGTTCTGCAGGAGCCAGAAGGTGACGGGCGCTCCGCGTCTGGGAAACACCATGCTGCGCTCCCCGTAATCGCCCCCGTCGAGCCAGCGGGCGTCGCCGTTGCCGTTCATGCCGCGTCCGATGACGATGAGGCAATCGAGCCCCCGCGCATCCATGGCGGCGCGAACCGCGCTCCACCTCCTGTCGCGCTCTTCAGCAGAAAACGCAGCCGCGGCGTCGCCCAGGCGGCCGTCTTCGGGGAAAAACCTCGGGTCGGTTACCATCCTCTTCTCCTGAGCGTTCCGGGTGAATCTTCTCCACGCGACTGGACGCCGACGCGCGGAATCATTTAGCCTCAAGAGTCATTTACCCTCACTATAATGGATGCGCAGGCGCCGGAAAATGAGTGAAGTGGAATTCGCTTGTATCGACTGCGGGGAGAAATACCCCGCGAACCTCCCCCGCTGGCGGTGCGCCTGCGGCGGGCCTTTGGAGGTGGAGCCGAGCAGCATCTTCTCGCGCGAATCCCTCGCAAAACGCCCCGCCACCCTCTGGCGCTATAGAGAGGCGATTCCCATTGCGGCGGATGAGAACATCGTCAGCATGAACGAGGGCATGACGCCGCTCGTCCCCCTCGATTTTTCGGGTACGGAAATTCTCTGCAAGCTCGATTTCCTGTTCCCCACCGGCTCGTTCAAGGACCGGGGAGCCACCGTGCTCATGAGCAAGATGAAGGAGTGGGGACTCAAGCAAGTGCTCATGGATTCTTCGGGCAACGCCGCCGCCGCCGTCTCCGCCTACGCCGCGCGCGCAGGCATCGAATGCGATGTCTACGCGCCCGCTTCCACCTCTGCGGCCAAATGCGCGCAAATCACCGCCTATGGCGCCACTCTTCACAAAATACCCGGCCCACGGGCCGCCTCCACAGACGCCGCCATGAAAGCGGCGAAAGAGCACTTCTACGCCTCCCATTTCTGGAACCCCTGGTTCAACCACGGAACCAAGACCTGGGCGTTCGAGGTATGGGAACAACTCGGCTTCGTGGCGCCCGACGCCGTCGTCGCGCCTGCGGGGCACGGCTCGGCGCTCATCGGCGCTTATTTAGGCTTTTCCGAGCTTCTCAGAGCAGGTTATATCGACGAACTCCCCAGAATCTTCGCGGCCCAGGCGGTGAGGTGCGCGCCGATGGTGCGGATGTGGGAGGAAAACCTCGAAACCGTCCCCGAAGTCACTCCTCAAGATACGATTGCCGAGGGCATATCCATCGCCGCACCCGTGCGCTGGAAGCAGATGCGCGAGGCCGCCCGCGAGAGCGGGGGTTGTTTTATCGCGGTAGAGGATGCGCAACTGCCTCCCCTCCTTAGGGAGTTCGGCGGGAAAGGAATCCTGATGGAGCCGACGAGCGCCGTCGCCTTCGCGGCGCTCGCTCTTTTGAAAGAGCAGGGAAAAATAAAGCCGTCTGAAATCGTGGTCGTTCCGGTGACGGGCCACGGCCTCAAGGCCGCCGATAAACTCAAAAAAATAATGAGCGTCTGATGGATTTTCGCCGCACCGAAAATACCAAGGGAGCCTATTTCCTACAAGGCATGAAACACTGCGTCCAGGCGCCGGGCATCGGGCTTTTCGCCGCCATGTCGGGCTTCGGCGCACTCGCCAAGGAGAGCGGCGTGTCGCTCCTGATCGCGCTGGGCATGACGGGCGGCCTCTGGAGCACGCCGGGCCAGGTGGCCTTCGTGGAATTGTTCGCCACGGGCATCGGGGGAGTCGCGCTCATCGCCTCGGTCACCATCGCCAACGTGCGGATGTTTCCCTTGACCATCGCCACCATGCCGCTCTTGAGATCCCGGCCGGGTCTGCAGCCCGTGCATTTCTGGATAGCGCACATCAATTCGGTCACCTCCTTCGTCCAGGTCGTCGAGATGAGCCACCACGTCTCGGACAGAAGCCTGCGCACCGCCTATTTCTTCGGCTTCACGACGGCCACGATGTCCCTGGGCCTTCTCGGCACCGCGTTCGGCTACACGATGGCCTACCAGTTGCCCGGCGTGGTGGGCCAGTCGCTCGTGTTCATCACCCCTTTGTATATGCTGCTGCTGGCGGCCCAGAGCAACCGGCGCTCGGTTCAGATGTCGGTGGTTCTCGGCTGCGCGCTCGTGCCCCTGGGATATCTCGTCTCCACCAACTGGGGGCTGCTCACGGGCGGCGTACTGGCCGGAACGCTCGCCTTCGCGGTCGACAAAGCGAGGAAGAATAATGCCTGACGCCGCGAGTCTGTTGGGAATCGCCATCGTCTGCACGTATTCATGGCGGTGGCTGGGCGTCCTCGTCGCGGGCCGGATGGATGACGACAGCCCTGTTTTCGAGTGGGTGACCTGCGTGGCCTACGCCATCGCCACCGGCTTGATGATGAAGATCATCCTGCTGCCCGGCGGCGCGCTTACCGAGACGCATCTCATCGACCGCCTCGCGGGGCTGGTCGTCTGCATGGGTGTATTCTATTCTTTGGGAAAAAACCTGCTCGCAGGCCTTGGCGCGGGCGTGTGCGTTTTCATGCTGTTTCCGAGCTTACGAAACCTGCTGTTTTAGAGTCGAACGGACACGAGAGGAGAAAAACCATGGACACCACCCCCTGGACGCATGAGAAAAGCTGGCGCGAGGTGCGCGAATACTTGGATTCCGGCCAGGACCTGGCCCTCCTGCCCGTGGGAAGCGTGGAGCAGCACGGCCCGCACATGCCCATGGGCCACGACGCGTTCGCCGCGCACTACGTCGCTCGAGACGCGGGGCAGCGAGCGGGCGTTCTGGTCTACCCCACCCTCTGGTACGGGTGGAGCAACAACCACATGGCGCTTCCGGGCACGATAACGCTCAGGCCCGAAACCCTGACCGCGATCGTGACCGACATCATCGCGAGCATCCTCTACCACGGCTTCAACCGGGTGATCGTGGTGAACGGGCACAGAAGGGGCAACCTGGCGCCGCTCGAAATCGCCGTCAACCAGATGCGCCAGAAGACGGGGGCGGCCGTCGCCGTGGTGGACGTGGGCATCATCGCCTTCGATAAGGTGGCGGAAATCAGGACGACTCCTCCCGGCGGCGTGGGCCACGCGGATGAGCTGGAAACATCGCACGCGCTTCACATGTATCCCCACCTCGTGAACCAGGAGAAGGCCAAGCCCCGGATGTCCAACCCCAACCCTGATTGGATGACGGCGCACCACATCACGGACCCGGCGGTGGACGCCCCCCGGTTTTTTTACCCCAAAACGGTGGGCGAATACGGGGCCGAGATTGGAGACCAGGGGCAATCCGGCGACCCGACGGCGGCAACCGCAGAGAAAGGACGCGCCTTCCACGAGGCCGTGGTGGAAAGGCTCATGGGCGTCATCGAGTATCTGAAAACGCGGGAGGTGAACGTCCACCACCGGCCCGCGCCGTTCGACGATTAAGGGGCGCGAAGCCCAGGATTTTTACACCAATACGGGAGAATAAGGTTGCCTAGAAAAAGAGTAGGAAATTCCTTCATGGGCTACAGGCGGCCGAGTGGGCCGCCCGGGGCCAGGAACCATCTCGCCGTCGTGAGCGCGATGGACAACGCCAACCCCCTCGCGCGGCGGATCGGGAAACTCCTGCGCGAGGCGGTCATCGTGAACACCACTTTTGGCAGAAATCTCTTTGGGGATGATGAGAGGCAGCACTACCGGGTGATGGGCCGCACGGCGGGCCACCCGAACGTGGGGGCGGCCATCGTCGTGAGCCTGGAACCCAAGAGCGCGCAGGACCTGGCCGACGTGGCGGCGGAGGCGTCCCCCTGGATGCCCATCGAGACCTTAACCATCCACGAGACGGGCGGTACGCTTCAGACGGCGGCGCGTGGAGTGGAAATCGCCCAAAAATTGTATCGACACCTAAGCACCGCAAGACGCAGGCGGTGTGATCTGTCCGAAATCACCCTGGGCACGGAATGCGGCGGTTCCGACACCACGAGCGGGTTGGTGGCCAACCCGGTCACCGGCGTCTTATCAGATAGAATCGTGGACGCCGGGGGCGTCGTGCTTTTTTCGGAAACCATGGAAATCGTCGGCGCCGAGCATCTTCTCGCCAGACGGGCGGCGAGCGCGAAGGTGCGCAAGAAGCTGTTGGGGGCGGTTGCGCGCACGATGGATTACGCCCACCAGATGGGCATGGACATCATCGGCTGCAACCCGACGGAGGACAACATTCAGGGCGGTCTTTCATCGATTGAAGAAAAAAGCCTGGGCGCGGTGAAAAAAGCGGGCACGCGCGATATCGTGGACGTCATCGTTCCCGGCGAGCGGGCGAAGGAGCGCGGCTGCGTGTTCCTGGACGCCCCGAGCGCCGGGGTCGAGAACGTCACCGCGCTTGCGGCGTGCGGGTCGCAGGCCATCGTCTTCAACACGGGAAACGGAAACCCTCTCGGGCATCCCGTCTCTCCCACCATCAAGGTGACGGCGAATCCCCGGACGGCGGCGCGCATGGCGGAGAACACGGATCTCGACATCAGCGGCGTCATGCGCGGTGAACTCTCAAAGGATGAGGCCGTGGACCTCCTCCACGAGGAGTTAATCGCTGTTATGAGCGGAAAGAGGACGCGGGCGGAGATTCTGGAGGAAACCGAAATCACCGTGAGCCGTCTCGCGCTTAATTTATAACCGGCGAAACGCCCGGGCATTCTCGTCGCCCGGGATCTTATAATGATGAATTTTTCGATTAGATAGGAGTTTTTTCATGAACAACGCCATCACCCCCGTTCCCGTGGATGGGGACTACGTCGTCAGCCTCGCGCAGGAACTGATTCGGATACCGGCGGAAAACCCGCCGGGGGACTGCTCCGCCATGGCAGAGCGCATTCTCGCGGAATTAAAAGCCATCGGCGTCGATGACGTCACCACCCATGAATACGAGGCGGGGATGCCCAACTTCATCATCCGCACGGGCGATGGCGGACCGGGCGGGCATTTCGTCATCGGCGGCCACATGGACACCGTGCCCGTTCATCCCGACGAAATGGACGCCTGGGATGTTCCCCCCTTCAGCGGCGAACTCAAAAACGGCGAAATCTGGGGACGCGGCGCCGCCGACATGAAAGGCGCGCTCGCCTCGACCATCGGCGCGCTCAAAGCTCTCAAGGATGAGAAAATCCCCTTAAAAGGCACGCTCACGTGGGTGCTGCTCTCAGACGGGGAGAAGGGAGACTACTACGGCGCGCAATCGCTCGTGAACAACGGCGTCCTGAAAGAACTGGGCAGCGACATGGTGCTCTACACCGAATCGACGGGCAACAACATCATCCGCTCCTTCAAGGGGCGGGTATTCTTCGAAGTAAAGGTGCGCGGACGCTCGGTGCACGTGAGCGTACCCGAAAAAGGAATCAACGCCATCGAGAAGATGGCCAAGATCATCGACGCCTTCAGGGCCGAGCGCATCGCCCCGCCGCCGCATCCCTTCCTGGGGCCGGGCACTTTGGCCTTTTCCACCATCAAGGGAGGTTCCGCCGTGAACGTCGTGGGCGGGCGATGCAGCGCCACCCTCGACGTGCGCATGCTGCCGGGTCAGACCTCTGCGGGCGTCAAGGAGAAGCTGGAGGGCATTCTCGCAGAACTCGCGGCGGATGACCCCGAATTCGACGCGTCGGTGGAGATAATGCCCAGCGGCGCGCGCGAGGTGACCGAAGTCGCAGAGGATGAACCCGTCGTCCAGCTCATGCGGGAGGTCGTCCCCGCGGTGCGCGGCGCGCCGAACGAGTATCTGCCCGGCATCGAATCGCCGGGCGCGCTCAGGCTCTTCATCGAGAACGGGATTCCGGGGGTATTCTTCGGTCCGGGCGAGTTCATCTCCGAGGCCCATCTGCCGAACGAGCGCGTGCCCGCGCAAAACCTCGTCGACGCCGCCGGCATGTTCGCCACGGCCGCCAGGGCGCACTGCAACGGGTGAGAGGGGGAGAGATACCTGATACGCCTGCGGCATCTGCGCGAATACTAGTCCGCGTCCTCGCGCCTGAGAAATTCCACCTTGAACCGAACCATTCCGAGGAGTTCCACGCGGTGCGCCTCAGTGGGCCTGATGACGCCGACGACGCCGGGCTCCAACCGACAATTTCGCTCGGGCGCATCCGGAACGACATAGTCGAGGCGGCCTTCGAGAACCACGATTCGAGCCCAAACGCCCGGCTTCGTGTCGTGCAGGGTCAGGAGTTTTTCGGGAACGGTCTTCTCGGTGAAGACTTCGCTTTCGAAGTACTTGACGAGCCCTTCCGGAATGCTCTCACTCATGCGCCCGACCTCCCGGTACCGGATGCGCCGAACATGGCGATTTGGAGACCCTTGGCTATCTGCCCGGCGTGATCCATGAAATAAGCGACCGCCTCCGGCGTCGGCGCCGTATCCTTCAAGGTTTCCTCGAACAACTCGAGCCAGACGTCGAAATGCCAGGGCTGGGCCTCTAATAGTTTCTTGTGGGCCGGAATCGGTTCTCCGGAGTAGCGCCCGGCCTGTAGGGCCACCGTCGCCCAGAAATCCTTCATCTTCTTTAGGTGGGGCTCCCAGTTGCCGCGAATCGTGTCTTCAAAGATCGGTCCGATGAGCCTGTCTGCGCGAACCCGGGTGTAGAAGGTATCCACGAGCGCGGAGATGTAGGCGTCGTCAACCCCCATCGCGGCGGCCTGCTCCACGACTTCGCGCTTGCGTTCACCCACGATATGGAGATGCGTCTTGCTCATGCGGCGTCTCCTGCGAGCAGGTCGAGAAGCGCAGGATTGCGTTTCACGAGATCATAGACGGTATAGCGATCGAGAACACAGAAAAAGGCTTCTTGCGCTTCGGCCAAAACGCTCTTCAGTTTGCAGCACGGCGTGATGAGGCACCCCCCGTTGCCGCCCGGAAAGCATTCGACGAGGGCGCTGCCCTGCTCCGAGCGTCTCGCCACGGCCCCGACGGGGATATCCTCCGCCGGCCTGGCGAGCCTGAGGCCGCCGCTGCGGCCGCGGAGCGTTTCGATAAACCCTGCGCGGCCCAACCCATGCGCGACCTTCATCAGATGGTTTTTCGAGATGCCGTATCGCTCCGCGACATCGTGGATCGTGGCCAGAGAATCGGCGTGGATGGCCAGATGCATCAGCATCCTAAGGGCATAGTCCGTTTGAAGCGTCAGGCGCATCGGGTGTCCTCCATAAAACATATATATAATATACATCTTTATAGAGAAACGCGCAACTCCAGATATAATATATGCTGACAATTCATCTCTGCTCTGGAGTGGTCGGAGGTAGGGACAGGCCACAATCCCTCCTTCCATTATGCACGTTTCAAAATTACTCCCCCCTTGAGGGTCATTTCCAACCGAAGAGGGAGGGAATGTCGCAGAAGCCGAGCGGTTCGTGCGAAGGCTGATACGGTGGGGGGGCAAACCCGACCGAGGAACGAGGATTTACTCAGGAGCAGGTTTATAAAAACGGATGGACTCATCGTAGGGACAGGCCCCCGTGCCTGTCCGGGACCCGTGTCTGTCGAACGACCGAATACCTGGCCGTCGACGAGAGATTGCCCCGTAGGGGCGGAACCTGCGTGTCCGCCCAGTGCACGGTCACCATTTTATCACCCCGTTGCAAGGCGGAAACATAAAACCGGGAGAACACATAGGTGGCAGACATATATGTCTGACCCTACAAAACCACGGCATTCCCGGCCGAGGAGAGATCGGCGAAACCGCGAGAGGCTCCATTCTTTCCTCCCACGGGGTTAATCGCAGCCAATGCGGGAGCTATCGGAGGTAGGGACAGGCCCCTGCGCCTGTCCTGATGAGGGACAACCACGGGGGGTTGTCCCTACACGGCGCTCGGAATTGACCATACATAAAAAAACCGGGGGAGTTTTCAGCCTCCCCCGGTCGAGTCACACAAGGCCCTGCTCTAGTATCCCTCGTCGATCACCTCTTTTAACTGCGTGCAGCCGGCCACCAGCGCCGTCATCCCGCAGGGGGGCAGCATGCACTCCAGGGCCTCTGTCGCCTCCTCGACCGTCGCGCCGAGTTGCAACGCTTTCTTCAGGTGGTTCTTGATGCCCTCGGTATCGGAGGGGTTGCGCGAGGCGCTCGCCACGGCGATGAAGAGCTCCTTGTATTTTTCGTGAAACGGACCCTGTTTCTTCATGATGTGGTTTTTCAGGTTCTCGTAGTTCTCGAGAAGCTCCGGGTCCACCTCGCACAAGAGTTCATACGCCGGATAGATAAACCCGCGCGCCGCCTTCATCTCCTCATACAAGGCCCTGCCCCGTTCACTCATCGCCATCCTGAATCCTCCCTATACAAACATTCCCTCTCAGCAGCGAGCGTTTTCCGCTCCTACGGATATACTTCCTTCTCGAGCACCGAGGCCTCATGGCCCGGCAGGATGTATTCCTCCTTCGTGGCCCGCTCGATGCACTTCCAGATCGAATCCATCGCATCGCGCATGCTGGACATCTGGCCGGCGGGAACGCGGCGGTCGAGGCCCTCCTGAATCTGGATGACGTCGGCGGCGATCACGTAGGTGCCCACGCGCGTCTCCACGGCGACCGAGCAATGCCCCGGCGTGTGGCCCGGCGTGTGGAAATAGGTGACGCCCGGCACGATCTCGTAATTATCCTTCCAGATGGGCTCGAAGATGATGCCCTGCTGCGCGATTACCGGCCAGCGGGTGTTGGGATGAATCGGCGCGTCGTAGGGTTTGGATTGCAGCGCGACCGGGCAGACGGAGTATTGGAGTTCTTCCGCCCACACGTATTTGATGGCGTTGGGGAACAGGTCGCAGTTCTGGGAATGATCCCAGTGCAGGTGCGAGAGGATCAGGATGTCCACTTCCTCTGGCTTCCAGCCCGCGCCTTCGAGTTGCTCTTTCACGCCCTGGCCGGGCTCCCTGCTCGCGGGCCAGGGGGCGCCGCCGCGCTCGGGGTCCAGAAAACTGGTGTCGACCACGACTTTCACGTCTTTGCCGTCGTGATCCTTCGCCCCTTCGATCATGTAGATGAACGAGGGAATGGCGAGTTTTGTACCGAAGTTCGTCCAGTACACCATATTGGAGTAATCCGTGTGAATGGTGCCGCAATGCAGCGGACGGATGGTGAGATCTGACATGGAAACTGTTCCTTTCTGCTTTGTTTCGCGGACCCAGCGGGACGCAAATCACCGATGGCAATCATTCGCCTGATAATCACCGGCCCGGGCGTCGCAGGACCGGCGAACGGATGTATGTTTTAAGCCTGCGCGGTTCGGGAGAAGCGCACCACCTCCATCAACTCATCGGGGCCTTCTGGTTCGACGGCATCGAGACCGAGTGCCAAATTCAGCCGGTTGCTCATGTTCCGGTACGAGGCGGAGCCGATGATGTCCAGCACGTTCTCATCACTGAAACCCGCCTCACGCAGCGCGTCCAAGTCCGCCTCGCTCATGGCGTAGTGGTCGAACGTGAGTTTTTCGGCAAAGGCGAGCATCGCCTTGTCCGCGTCGTCGAGAACCGGGGAATTGTCCCTGTCCATCACCACGGTGGCCACGTCGGCCAGCGTTACGTCGTCGCCGCTTTCAGCACGGAAAGCCTGGCCATGGTTCATCGTTCAGCCATAGCACCCGCCGATGGTGGCCACGTAGTAGGAGATCAACTCCTCGCGCCTTTTCCCCAGCGTCGAATTGCCGCCGTGAACGGCCATGTTCATCGTCTGGCGTCCGTTCAGTACCTCGGGCCTTCGCGCCATCGTGAGCAGCAGCTTGGGCGCCGCGCCTCTTTTCGCCCGGATGCCCTCGAGTATGCCGCGCGCGGGCTCTTGCGCGTCATTCAGCCTTAAAGGGGATATCCGCACTCTTCGTTCTCCTCAGCGCCGATGCTAGTCGTTTGAACTCGCCGCGCGCTCTTCCTGGAACGCGGGCATCACCTCTTTCGCAAACCTCTCTAACGATTGAATCGCCTCGTCCTGGGCGATGCCCCGCAGCACGAAGATCATGATGTGATTCACCTGGAACTCCTCCTGGAGCCGCTTGAGATCGGCTATCACCTTATCGGGCGGGCCGATGACGCCGCCGCCCTCGATGATCTGGCGGATGTCGACGTCGTAGCTCCAGTTGCGCTTGAGCGCCTCTTTCTCCTCGAGGGGCATCTCGATGGAATTCACCGCGCTGCGGTAGGAGAGATACCAGGATTCCGAGGGTTCGATTTGCTTCCAGGCGTGCTCGGGGTCGTCGCAAACATGGACGTGGTGCGCCATGAGGGAGGGATAATCATTCGGGTCACCGCCGCGGTTGCGCACGGTTTCGTTGAACAACGCCATTTTCTCGAGATACACGTCAGGCCCCTTGAAGGTGCCCGACGCCATAATGTTGTACCCACTCTGTCCGGCGAAGACATAGGTTTCAGGGCTCGTGCCGGCCAGCCAGATGGGAGGACGCGGCTTCTGGATGGGTTTGGGGAAAATCTCCGCGTCGATGCAGCTATAGTGCTTACCGTGGAAAGTGAGGCATTCCCCCTCCAGCAGGCGGGTCATCACCTCGAGGCCCTCCTGCATCTTCTCTCTACTCTCGGTGGGCGAGATGTTGAAGCCCTGAAATTCCTTGGGCTGGGAACCTCGTCCGACGCCCAACTCCAGACGCCCGCCGCTCAGAACGTCGACCAGGGCGGCCTGTTCGGCAAGACGCACCGGATTGTGGAAGGGCATGATGCAGATGGCGGTGCCGATTCTGATCTTTTTGGTTCGCTGCGCGATGGCGAGCGCGACCATCAAGGCGTCGGGACACATGCCCACGCGAGAGAAGTGGTGCTCGGCCAGAAACACGGTGTCGTAGCCGAGTTCGTCGGCCACCTCGCATTGTTCGATCAACAGCTCGAACTCGTGTTTGTAGGTTTCTCCCTCCTGACATGCAGGAATATAGAAAAGCGAGAATTTCATCTTTCAGATCTCCATCCACTACATCATAATCGTGTGCGCAGGGCGTCTTACGCACCCATCGTGAATACCTTGTTCGCCCGGATGCGGTAGATGACGCGCACCTGGCCCTCCTGGCGGTTGGGGTAGCTGTCCACGCCCAGATACTTGTTCGCCAGGGAATCGATGTGCTCCTCCGCCCCGTTTTCCGTGACCTCCACCACCGTACCCTGCATCCCCACCCATTTGTAGGGATTTTCCGGGTCGACGATGGCTATCGACACCTGCGAACGCGCGCGCATGTTGAGGTCCTTCAGGCGGCCTTTGGCCGAATTGACCTCGATGATATCCCCATTGGTGACGAACCAGACGGGAGAGACCTGCGGTGAGCCGTCCTTGTTCTGGGTGCCCAGATACAAGAGGGCCTTGGTGTCGAGAATGCCGGCATGAGAATCGGGTATCAGCGCCATGTTGGGTTCCTCATATGAAAAAGGCGGTCGATTACGCCCGGGATGCGGTCAAACGCATTTGGGCAAAACCTCTTCGGTGAACATTTTGAGAGATTCGTCGAAATCCTGGTTCGGGGGGTCGATCATGATGCTCTTGACCCCGTAGGATTCGACCTCCTGGATGCGATCGACGCACTCCTCGGGCGTTCCCGTGATGGTGAAGCGATCCAGGATGTAATCGGTGATGAGGGGCACGTGCTTCGGGTCGCGCCAGTTGCTCACGTCGAAGTTGTCCAGGAGGTGTTGAATCTCGGGCTTGAACGCATCGGGCACCGAGTCGAGCGTCATGCGGAAATTATGGTGCGCGCGGTTCGCCACCCGCGCCCGCACCTTCTCGCGCGCGCGCACGCCGTCGGTGTCCACGGAGACGACCGCGCCGAAAATCACGTCCATCTCACCGAGCGAGGAATCGCGATTGGCAATCCCCTCGTTCAGGTACTTCAAAACCCAGTCCACCGTCTCCTTGTAGACGCCCGAACCCACGATGACGCCGTCCGCGACTTCACCGGACATGGCCAGCGTCCTGGGGCCTTCGGCGGAGGTGTATATGGGGATTTCCCGCGCGCACCACATGTTCACGTTCACGCCCTCGGCGTATTCCACCGTCTCGCCGCGCGTGAACGCGCGAATGGCCGCGATGGACTCGCGCATCCGCGCAAGTCTGGCCATCTTCTTGCCCAGCGTGTAGACGGGCGTATCGCCCGAGCCGATGCCGAACAGCACGCGGCCGCCCGAGAGTTCATCGAGCGTGGCGATGGCGCTCGCCGCGACGCTGTCGTCGTGGAGAACCGGATTCGTCACGCCCGGGCCGATTTTCACATGCGAGGTCTTCTCGATCGCCAGAGCAAGCGCGATGTTGTGATCCCGGCAAGTGAGGTGGCTCTCCGCTATCCACACCTGCTCGAAACCGTTGTCCTCGGCGTATTTCGAGCGTTCCGCTACGACCCGGACGTCATCCGGCACCAAATGAAGACTAAAGCTCATACCCACGACAAAGCGCCTCCCAAATTTTCAGAGAAAAGAGATAATATCAAGAGTTGTTTCCATTCGAAGCGACGGGCGCGGCGGCGTTCACCAGCGGCATGACGTCCTTGGCGAAGCTCTCTATCGACCGCATCACCGAGGCGTGGTCCGGCCCGCGCCACGGCGCGAGGATGACGTGATTCACCCCGTAATCATCACGCAGCCTGCAGATATCTTCCGCCACGGTCTGCGGATCGGCGATGATGCCGCCGCCCCTGACGATCTCGGCGACGTTCAACTCATAACTCCAGTTGCGCTTCAAGTGCTTCGCCTCTTCCTCGGACATTTCCACCTCGTTCATTCTCGCCCGGTAGCGCAGATACTCGCCCTCGCCCTCTACCGTGAGCTTGAAGTATTTATCCGCATCCTCCGCATCGCACACGTGGATGTGGTGAACGAGCGGCCGCGCGGTTCCGGAAGGGTCGCCGCCTGATTTTCTGATGGCGTCCTCATAAAGCCCGAACTTTTGCTTGTAGACTTCCGGACCCGTGAAGCCGGCCGAGGCCATCACCTTAAAGCCGTTCTCGCCCGCGTAGGTGTAGGTTTCCGGGCTCGTTCCCGCCAGCCAGATGGGGGGCCTGGGCTTTTGCAGGGGTTTCGGGAAAATTTCGACATCCTCGCACTGATGATGCCGACCCTTAAACGTCACCCTCTCCCCCTCCAGAAGGCGGGAAAGGATGTGAAGCCCCTCTTTTAGGCGCTCGCGGCTTTCTGAGGGCCTTGCGCCGAAGCCCTGAAACTCCTTGGGCTGGGAGCCGCGCCCTATCCCGAGTTCCAGCCTGCCGCCGCTGATGAGATCGACCATGGCGGCCTGCTCGGCCAGCCGGACGGGATCGTGGAACGACATGATGGAGATGGCTGTCCCTACGTGGATTTTTTTCGTCTTTTGCGCCACCGCCGCGCAGATGAGGAGGGGATCGGGGATCATCCCGACGCGCGAGAAGTGATGTTCGGCGTACCAGACGCACGAGTAGCCCAACCCATCGGCCAGCACGCTCTCTTCGATCATCTCCTCATGGACCTGCGCCTCGGTCATGTCTTCGGAACGATACAGGATATAAAACAAGGAAAAATCCATTCAAACCCCTCGATTCCAGTGCGCCGAACCCATCGTTGACGGCTCTCTCCCAGGAAACGCAAAAGGGCGTCCGGCGCCATGATGCTGAAACGGCCTGTGAGATTTCCCGTACGCAAGGTTGGCGGTTATAATGCCGATATAATCGCAGCGGCGTCAAGGTTCAGAGCCATATTTGCCGTTTTCTCGCGATGAGCCATCCGCGTCTTCGAGAGACGTTTTCTGCCTTATCTCGCCTGGCGTAATAGTTCTTTTTAACGGGGTTATTTTGAGTTCTCTGGTCTACATTCTGGTTTTTTGCGCCGCATTCATCGGCTCGGGCTTAAAAGCGGTGGGCGGATTCGGTTTCGCCACCTTGACGACGCCCACGGTGGCCATTTTCTGGGACGTGCCGACGGCCATCGCCGTCATCTCCATCCCCACCCTGTGTACGAGCCTCATGAACGCCTGGCGAACGCGCGCGGCCGTCCACGAAGGCCTCAGGCCCTTCATTCCCTTTTTCTCGATGAGCCTGGTGGGTCTGGGCGTCGGCCTGACGATTCTCCTGAACACGGACCCGCGCCTGATGAAATTCATCCTGGGCGCTTTTTTAATCTGCCAGATCGTCTGGCAATGGATGCAGCCCGAAAAATCGGCGCCCGAGGATTCCCTGAAACGCTCCCTGGGCATGGGAGCGGTCGCCGGGCTGATGCTGGGCGCCATCAACATTCCTTCCCACGTCATCGCCTCCTACCTCACGGGAATGAAAATCTCCAAAGAGCGCTATCTGTTCGTTTTGAGCGCCAGCCAGGTCGTGCTCCGGGTCGCGGCCATCGCTTCTATCGCAGCCGCGGGTTACATCGACTCCACGGCCTTGTGGCTCATCCTCGTCTTGACGGCGCCCGTGCTGCTCGGGTTTTTCGTGGGCACGAAGATATACAACATTTTTACGGATCAGCTGTTCTTCCGAATCGTCACGATCATACTGTTCATCATGGGCGTCCTCCTCCTCGTGATGAACTTCGAGGCGCTCGTCGCCTTTTTCTGATTCCCCCGAAACGAATCGCGGAGCCTGACGGAATTGACGGGGGCGGATCATCTGCGTTATTTTCTGGGTTCGTCATAAATAATTGCTGAAAATCGATGAAAGGCGTGCCTACGCTCATCGGATATTTCAAAAGGGCCGAATAAAATGCCAGTGAAAGTAAGCATCAAAAACCTGCACATGGAATACTACCTGAAGGACAGAAGGGTTCACGCTCTCCAGGACATCAACCTCGACATTCAGGATGGGGAGTTCGTCTGCGTCGTCGGGTTGTCCGGGTGCGGAAAGACCACCCTCCTGAACATCCTGGCCGGATTCCTGAACCATACGGCAGGCTCCATCCTGCTCGACGGCAATCCCATTTCGGCGGCGGGCCGCATGAACCGGGGCGTCGTCTTTCAGGAATACGCCCTCTTCCCGTGGCGCACGGCTCTCAGGAACGTCGAGTTCGGCCTGGAGATGAAAGGGATCAGCAAAGAGGAACGCACGAAGAAGGCGCAGGAGTATCTCGAACTCGTTCACCTCGAGAAGTTCACCCATCTGTATCCCCACAACCTCTCGGGCGGCATGAAACAGCGCGTCGCCGTGGCGAGGGCGTACGCCTATGAGCCACAGTTCATGCTGATGGACGAACCCTTCGGCGCACTCGACGCGCAGACGCGCGAAAACCTACAGTCGCTGACGATCGAGGTTTGGGAGAAAACGAAAAAGACCATCTTCTACGTCACGCACAACCTGAGCGAAGCGGTCTACCTTGCGGACAGAATCATCGTTCTCGCGGGCCAGCCGGGAGTAATCCATAAAGAGATAATCGTGGACGTGCCGCACCCCCGGGACCCGTTCGACCCCAGGGTGATAGAACTCGAACACATGGCGACCGAGGCGGTGCGCGGCAACTAGCGTCACCACCGCATCAGAATCACCAACAAAAAGGCCGGCCCCCCGATGGGAGCCGGCCTTTCTCATGGCCTGTCGATTTTATTCGTTATTGGCGCTGCCCGCCGACCTCTTCCATCATGCCCCATTTGACGACGGTCACTTTTTCGAATTTCTCAAAAATGAATTTCTCCATCACGAAGCCGACGAGGGCGATGGCAGCGATTCCAACCAGCATGAACGCCGTATCGAGGTCTTCGCGGCTGTCGAAGATGGCGTAGCCCAGGCCCCAGTCACTCGCGGCCACCATCTCTCCGGCTATGCCGGCGCGCCATGCGCGCGCGAGGCCGATGCGGATGCCCGAGAGAATGAACGGCAGCGAACCGGGGAAAATGACTTTCCAGAACAGGGTCATTCCCTCTGCGTTCATCGATTGCGCCGCCCGTATCCAAATCGGGTTGATGGTCTTCACCCCCGTCCACGTCGAGGAGATGGCCGGCAGCGCAGCGGCGAACGCGGTGATGAAAATCATGGTCGTATTGCCGAGGCCGAACCACAAGACGAGAATCGGGCTCCAGGCCAGGGCCGGAATGGGCAGCAACATGCTCAGGATGGGGATCATGAACTTCTCGAACCAGCCGATGCGGCCCATGGCGATGCCGATGGCTATCCCCACGAAGCCGGCGATGAGCATCCCTATCATGATCCGCCAGGCGGTGTGGTAGGAGTGCACGCAAAGCACACACGTGGTCTCACCGGACTTCAGGAAGGTGACCTCGTAAAAACGATGGAAAATGGGAAAGACACGCGGAAACAACGCAGGCTCATTCACGTACCAGGCGATGCACTCCCATATTACGAGCACCGCGATGAAGCTCGGGATGTTGTCCTTGATCCATATCCAGAGTCTTTCTTGCCTGGTGTATTCGGTAGGTAGTTTTACGTCATCCCTTCTGATTTCATCTGTCACCGTGGCCATCGAACAGCCTCCCAAATCATGCGAATTTCAAAACATTTCGTATACAATGCGCGCATGGCCGAAGCCATAGAATCATCCCGTCCACTCAGATGGTTCATTCCGTACCTCGTTCCGATATCCGGCCATTCTTACAAAAATAGCATTCCAAGTCAAAATCTTAGGCGAAGATGCACGCGTTTTCAGGCCATGTAATTGCGCGAGAGATTACCGCCTCATCCCGCTTTTTCCTGCCCTTCCCCCTCGCCGGGGATTTAACCGTGATCGTCTCCTGCTGGCCTAAGTCAATTTCTGCCTGATTCGGGACCTTGCTCGGCAATATCCCGAAACCGGGCGGCCACGCTCTCATCCGCGCCCTCGCCGATATACGCGCCGTAGGTCGAATCATCCTCGGCGACTCCCTCGATTTGCCAGGCCGTATCCTTCGCCACGATGAAAATGACGTCCTCATCATCGGTGGCCACCATGCTGTGGAGCGAATTCGCCGGTATGTGGATGATGCCCCCTTTACTGACCGTTTTCCGCTCGCCGTCGATCATCGCTTTCAGTCTGCCCTGCTGCACCAGAATGAACTGCTCGTTGGGGTGGCGATGCGGTCGGCTGCCCGTTCCAGCCGACTTGTTGATGATGCCGAATATGATGCGCTCACCGTCGACCCACACGCCCTCGGAGGTGCTGTAGCTGGCCCCCGCCAGTTTTTGCTCCATCGTCTCGGGATCATAAAAAGGCATTGTCTTTCGTTTCCTCTAATTGGTTTCTCAAACACCCACAAACAAATTTTGCGCTTCCGCGCGTTTGATCATATTTCCCGGTATTCGGTGGCGACGGCGAATCCCTTATTCCCCACCTCGAACGGCCCGCTGCACCTGCTGAAGAAAAGCACGCCATCGGTGGGACTGCGCAACTCCTCCACCACTTTCAAGCTGAAAGGATCCAGCATTTCCCCCAGTAATTCCCCTTCGCTCACCTGTGCGCCCAGGTCTGCGAAGTGCGTTTTTCGCGAGATGAGGTATCCACCGCTCGACGGGTTGGCCTCGGCGCGATGGGCGAAATCGAAATAGGTGATCCTCAATCTCTTCTCCTCCCCTGGGAGCATCCCGAGATGAACGAGGAGGTTCAAAAAGCCTTTCTCCAGGTCACCGCGATAGAGATTCTCTTCGCATTCGGGCAGGTAAGCCCCTCCGATCTCCACGCTGATGGCGGGTATCTTCTGCGTGAGCGCATAACCAGAAGCGCTCGATTTGCTGAAAGGCACGCCATGCACCAGCGCAGCACCCCCGCTTGCGAAAGCGATTGCCATCTCGCGCGATTTTTCGCCGAGCGGGCCTTCGGTGTTCGGGTCCGTGTCGACGCGCCTTTGAATTCTGCCGGCCGTCCCGCCGGAATGACATTCCACGAGATAATCCGCGCCCTCGATCAGGATTTCACGAATTCTGTGCGCGTAGCGCTGCGTCAGCGTCCCCTTGGCGGAACCCGGAAACGCGCCCCAAAGGTTCGTCTGTTCGTGCTGATCCGGGGATTGACGCGAGAAATGCGCGAACGCGAACGGGTTCGCCACCGGAACCACCAGCAAGACGCCGCTCAATTGCGCGCGATCGATTTGCGCCAGGACGTTCTGGAACGCGCGAATCGGCTGCGGCTCATCCCCGTGGACGCACGCCAGAACGGAAAGGGTGGGCCCGGGCTTCTCCCCTCTCACGCAATGAAGGGGCAGACCCGTCTCGGAGCCGGTGAGCATGTGCGCCACGGGGATTTTGACGTATTCATGCGCTCCCGGGGCTATCTCCACACCCGCGATTTTCCAGGAATCCGTATTTGTTCCGTTCACCCTCAATGTCCCCTGATCTCGGAAACCTCGACCACGCGCCCGCGCTTCGCGCTCTCGACAATCGACTCCAAAACGGCCACGACTTCCCTCGCGACCTTCCCGTCCGTCTCGGGCGCGGCCTCGCCCCGAATACACTTTCCGAACTCCTGTATTTCTTCTGCGAGCGCATCGCCTCCGTCCACGGACAACTCGTTCCTTTGGTTTTCATCCTTTTTCTGGAGATACAGCCTCCCCCCCTCGTCTTCACTCCATGCGGAGGCTTCCGTCCCGTGCGCCGACGTCGTGCATTGTTTGGGTGTGACATAACAGGTGGTGATGTATCCGAGCGGGCCACTCTCATATTCGAGAACGATGTTCGTCACGTCATCGAGATTGCCCGCGCCGAACAGTTGTTTGCTGAACGCGCTCACCCGCTTCACGGGGCCGGCGAGATACTGGAGATTGTCCACCATGTGGACGCCCAACCCCGTCATGCCCCCCGCCGGGCATTCCGCCGGGTCGTTTCTCCAGCCGCTTCTCGGGTTTTGCCCGTTGGGATTAGAAAGGTTCGCCTCCAGGACGTGAATCATCCCCAGTGCGCCCTCGTCTATCATCTCGCGGATCTTCCGGTTCGCGCCCTGCCGCCTTCTGTGGTGTCCCACCAGGAGCGTAACGCCTGCTTTTTCGGTAGCGTCGATACACTTGTCCGCATCGGCCACCGTCAAGGTGAGCGGTTTTTCGACGAACACGTGCTTCCCTGCGGATGCGGCCTCGGCGATCAAATCCGTATGCGTGGAATGGGGCGTGGCGATGAGGATTCCCTCCACCTCGCTATCCTTCAGGACTTCTTCAAAAGACGCCGCCGGGCGGCAACCGAATTTCTCGGCGAATTCCTCGCGCGCCGATTCGGTTCTCGTGAAACACCGAACGATTTCCACGTTTCCCGCCCTGTTCGCGGCATTCGCCAGGGTGGTTCCCCAGTTGGCCAAGCCGATGGACGCCAATCGAACTTTTTCATCCGCCATAACAACCCCCATTAAGTTTGATGTATGCCGTAAAAATCCACGTTCGCGTCCATCGTCATGAAAATGCCGAGAGGCGCATCGTTACTTATTATGGAAACATAAATTGTCATACGCGACGGGAAAGGGTAACATTCGCCACTTGGGTTCAACAAACCTGACAACAAAAATTTTTTGTTTCGCCGTGATTTACAGAAAAACCATTGTAGGGACGATTTCGTCAAAAAAGGAGTTTGCCGGATGCCGTTTCATCGTTTCGAAGAAATAGAGAAAAAAGCTGTTACGCCCCATCTCTCCTCGGGCCAGGGCGCCATTATCGAGGGGGAATACATGTATTTTTGCCAGGTCAGCAAGGTGGCCGGCACGGGTTCCCAGATACATTATCATCCCAACGAACTCATGATTTTTCCCGTCCGGGGGAAAATCAACGCCCTCGTCGGGAAGGACAGGAGGGTCGTTACCCCGGGCACCTTCGTTCATGTGCCCCCCTACGCCCAGCATCAGATGGGCGCCACCGAAGACGGCGACATGGACTACCTCTACGTGAAGGACCGCTCCTGGACGGTCGTGGGTCTGGACAGAGACCAGGTGGTGCCGGACAAGGCGCTCTCCGTCGAGGAAATCAACCAGCGATACGAGGAAGGCACCGCCGAAGACTTTGAAAGAGACGCCGAAAAAGCGCAAATCATCGTCGAGGGCCTGAACAACTCCTATTACCCGCTTATCCCCTCCTTCGACGCCCCTGAATGCTCGGGGCGACACACCGTGTGGATTGAAGGCGAGCGCCTTGCGTTCGGGTATGGCGAAATACCCGCAGGCGTTGAAGATACGACGACCGAGAACGCGCACGAGCAATTCGTCTACGTCATCAAGGGAAAAATCGACGCGCAGGTGGACGATGATCGGCAAGAGGCCGGACCCGGTTCCATCATCCACATCCCGAAGGGATCGAAGAGAAACCTCTCCACCCACAGCGGCCGGCACGCGCGCTACGCATCGGTGCGCGCCATGCCGAGGCTCGAGGAGATGCTGAGGGAAAAAGCGGCGGGCATGGCGGCGGAAAACTAGGACGGGGTGAATCACGCATGGCGAAACACCTGGTGTGCAAAATATCGGAACTGCCCCCCGGTGAGCGGAAGATAATCGAGGTCGAGGGCCGCTCCATCGGCGTGTTCAATATCAAGAATTCCCTGTACGCGGTCAGAAACTCCTGCCCGCACCAGGGCGCGCCCCTTTGTCTGGGCAAGGTAAAGGGAACGATGAAATCGTCCAAGCCGCATACCTATGAATACGTGATGGACGAGCAGGTTCTCGTGTGTCCGTGGCATTGCTGGGAGTTCGACATCACGAACGGGCGCTCCGTATTCAACCCCCACAAAATGCGCGTCAAAACCTATGAGGTCACGCTCGAGGCGGAAGAAGACCCCTCCATCGAGACCTACCAAGTCACTCTCGAAAAAGACCTGGTGATGCTGCACGTGTGATTCCTCGCGATTGGAGCCGACAGTACAAATGAAAAAAATCGAGAAAATAGAGCTCTTTCCCGTCGCCATCCCCCTGAACCATCCCTACAAGAGCGCCACGCGCATGGCGACGCATTCCGAGGACATCGTCGTAAAAATCACCTGCGACGGCGTTTCCGGCTGGGGAGGAGCGCCGCTCCGCTCGTTTCCGACCGGGGAGACCTTGAAGAGCGCATACCAGATTCTCAAGGAATACCTCGTTCCCGCCATCTCCGATTGCAATCCCTTCGATCGCGAACTCATCGTCCACAAGATGGACAAGGCCATGCCCTTTCACCACTCCCCGAAAGCGGCAATCGATTGCGCCGTGCACGACCTACTGGGGCGGATGCTGGGTTGTCCGGTCTACGATCTGCTGGGCGGGAAAATCAGGGACGAGATGCCCGCTTTCGACATCCTGCCCCTCGAATCACCCGAAAGAACCGCCGAACTCGCGGCGGAATCCATGGCTTTGGGGATCACGTCGTTCAAGGTGAAGATGAACCGCGACACCAAGACGAGCATCGCCCGCGTGGCGGCGGCCAGAGAAGCGGCCGGGGATGAGGCGCATATCGTCGTCGACGCCAACATGAGCTGGACGCCCAAGCTCGCCGTACAGATGTGCGCGCGCATCGAGGAGTTCGGAATCACCATGGTCGAACAGCCCGTGCCCGGCAACGATCTGGACGGTCTGGAATTCGTCACCAAGAACACGCGCATCCCCATCTGCGCGGACGAATCCTTCCGCCCCGATTATCTGGCCGAAATCGCCCGCAGGCGCGCCGCCGACATCGTGAACCTGAAAGTCAACCGCGAGGGCGGGCTTCTTCATGCGAAAAAGGCCGCCGCCCTCATCGAGATTCACGGCATCGAGGGGATTTGCGGCAGCGTGATTCACAGCGCGCTGAACGACGCCGCCTGCGCGCACCTTTTCGCCTCCACGCCCGCCATCGTCTACAACGAATCGGGCAAGGCCCCCGCCTGGCACGATGAGGACATCGTCACCGGCTTCAAGGCGGAAGGCGGGGTCGTCAAGGTTCCCGAGGGTCCGGGTCTGGGGGTGGAAGTGAACGAAGAGGCGGTCCACAAATTCCGCCTCGATCTTTGATACTGGCAGGCTTTCCCGGGCACTCCGTCTTTTTGTAGCCCAAACCTATACTCTGCGTTTTCACCGCATGTCCAACTGGCTGGCCTTCAACACCACCTGCTTCCCGGAAGCCGAACGAGAATCAATGATCCCCGTTTGCGCCCGACTAGAGCTTGTGGCCGTAGAGTTCCTCGGCGCTCTCGTGGTAGATGCGGCGCCTGAGTTCATCCGAGACTTCCTGAAAAACCTGCCTGGGGTTGTCGAAATCCCAATGCGGATAATCGGACGCGAACAGCAGGGTCTTCTCCGCTTTCGCCATCCTGAGAATCTGGCGATGGTCCTCGTTCGTGGGCGGCTCCGCGATGGGCTGTGTGGTCAACCGGATGTGGTCGACGATGTATTCACTCGGCGGACGCTCGAGCCAGGGCACCTCCACGCGCAGCGAGCGCCATTCCTGATCGAAGCGCCACATGATGCTCGGCAGCCAGGCGTAGCCCATCTCCTGAAAAACGACCTTGAGTTTCGGGAAACGCACGAACACGCCCTCGCACACCAGACTGATGACCTGCGCCTGCGCGATGGTCACCGCGCCCGTATGCACCTCAATGTAATAGGCTGGAACGCCCGTCGGGTTCATAGGCGTGTTCACGCCCGCCCCTTCTCCTGCGCCGTGCATCCCGATGGACAGACCCATGGCTTCCGCTGCCTCGTAGATGGGATAGTAGTGGCGATTGCCCATCAACACGTCCATCTGCGGAATCTGCACCTGCACCACGGCGGGATGAGCGCCGATTCTCTCGATTTCCTTGACGGCGAGCCCCGGGTCGCGCGGGCCGACGTGAATCGCGAGCTTGAGCCGGGGTTCCGGTTCGCACCACTCATGAAGCAGCCAGTCGTTGTTCGCCGCAATGAACGCAGCCGCCATGTCGGCGTCCGGCAAGCCCCCGATGCCGAACAGATCGCCGGCGATCAGAATGCCTGTGTCGACCCCGTATTTGTCCAGATGGTGTGAGCGCAGCATGTCGAGGCTAGAACCAGGTCTCCCGCCGTCGGGCGGCAGGGCGTCGGGACGCTCGGCGCCATGGGGGTGGTAGTACCAGCGCTTGGGTATCGAAAAAACGTTTCTCGCGGTGGTCGGGTCTTTCGCGGAACTGAGCGGCGCCACGCCCATGCGCTTGCGCCACGATTCGGATAGATACGGGTGAAGCTGGTGCATGCCGTTCATCCGGGGATGGATATCCGCGTCGATAATTTTGAGTTTCACCTCATCCGCCGTTTCCGACGCTGCCGTTTCAAGTCCCGTCTCGTTCATTTCCGACCTCTCAATGTCATGAACTCAAAATTTGCGCAGTCCTAAAATTCCGGAAACTCCGCCCGCCAGTCCATCTCGTCCTCGAACCACTTCGCCATCGCCAGGAGCTTCTCCTCGCCGCAGCGAAAGGCCCCGAACTGGATTCCCAGGGGGAGGTTCATGTCCCCGCGTCCCAAAGGCAGGGTGATGGCAGGCTGTCCCGAGAAGGTAAGCGGCTGCAAGAAGGCCGGCCCGCCGGTGGATTCCGCCCACGGCGGCGGCCCCGCGTCGAAGCTCGGCAGCACGAACAAATCGTAGCGCTCCATCAGATCATCCATTTTCCGGGTGAAATTCGTGCGAACGCGCATCGCCTTCACGTAATGAACCGAGGGCGTCATATAGCCAATCGTGAAACTCCTGCGCACGAAAGGCGAGAGGTCATCCTTGTGCGCCGCGTACAAATCCTCATGGCAGGATGCGAAATCCACGCACCGGACGATGAAATGCGCCGCGTTTATCTCATCCATGCTCAGAGGCAACTCCACCTCGTGGACGGCGACGCCCTTCGATTCGATTCGGGCTATGGCCCGTTCGGTCCACTCGACGACTTCCTCGCTGGCAAGCGCGAGCAAATGCTTCAAATATGCGATTTTCCCCGGCTTTCGGGGCGTCTGGTTCGCGGCGGGCGGGGGGGACTGCACGGCGCTGTGATCCATCCCATCCGGTCCGGCCGCCACTTCGAGAATTTTGGCGATATCTTCTACTGTGCGCGCTATGATTCCTGGGTGATCGAAATTCCACGAAACTTCGATGACGCCCGTCCTGGGAATGCGACCATAGGTCGGCTTCAGGCCCGGTACGCCGCAATACGCGGCGGGGCGAAGCGTGGAGCCCGTCGTCTGGCTGCCGAACGCGGCGGGCGCCATGCCCGCGCCCACGGCCGCGGCCGAACCGCTGCTCGATCCGCCCGGGCTTCGCTCGATGTTCCATGGGTTGCGGGTGATGGAGGGGTCTCCCTGCGCGAAGGGCGTCGTCACCGCCTTGCCCAGAGCGATCGCGCCCGCCTTCCGCAGACGCGCCACGCACGTGGCGTCATCGGCGGCCGTCTGTCCCTTGAAAATATCCGTTCCGGCTTCGAGCTTGAGTCCCCGGATACCGAAAATATCCTTGGCCGCATAAGGCGCTCCGGCCAGAGGGCCTTGCTCCTCCCCGGCGCTTCGGGCGTCGTCTATCGCCTTCGCCGCCTCGAGCGCGCCTTCGGTGTCCACCTGCACCCAGGCTTTCACCTTATCCTCACACGCGTCGATGCGGGACAACAAAGAGCGCACCCACTCCGTCGCGGTGAGAGAGCCCTCCTCCAACTTGCGCAAACCATCGCTCAACGAAAGCCGCCAGTGTTCACTCATTTCGCGCCCTCATCAGCCTTAAGATTTTCGAGTGGGGGGATAAACGGCTCATCGGTGGATTCCACGGGTATTTCTGAGAGCGTCTGAAGCATCTGGGCGCAATCATCCGCCGTCTTGAGGCCGAGTTCATCCTGGGGCACGTCAAAGACGGTAGCCGCCATCTCGCTTATTCGCGCCGCTATTTTGTGATGACCCTCTTGCGGTTGTGGCATATTCACTCTCCCGATTGCATGGATGTCACCCAGTCCGGCATATCGCGTTAGATATTTCGCATGAAAGCATCATACTATAAAGAAGCCGCCATGATTAAGACCCCGGGAAAGGAAATACATGAAAATCTGGGTGGATGCGGACGCATGTCCACAAGATGTCAAAGAGATTCTTTATAAAACCGCCGACCGGCTCGATATTCCCACCGTGCTGGTGGCCAACATGAAGCTGAGGACGCCGGATATTCCCTCCGTCTCCATGATTCAGGTTCCCGGCGGAGCGGACGTGGCCGATGAGTACATTGTAGAGCACTTGAGCGCGGGCGACTTCGTCATCACCGCGGATGTTCCCTTCGCGGCGAAAGCGGTTGAAAAAGGCGCGCTGGCCATCGACCCCCGAGGCGAAGTCTATACCGAGGAAAACGTGGGCGAGCGGCTTTCCTTGAGAAACTTCATGATGGATATGCGCTCGGGCGGCCTCGTCCAGGGCGGCCCGCCTCCCATGGCCACTGCGGATCGACATAAATTCGCAGCGGCCCTCGACAGGGAATTGACGAAAAAACAGAACAGCTAGGCGTTCACGTCGACGACCACGCGGCCCCTCACCTGTCCTTTCAGGATATCACCGCCCAGACCGGCCAGATCGGAAAGCGCAGCTTCGGTGATCATGGATTCGAGTTTGTCCATGGGCATCTGCTCCGCGAGCCGAGCCCAAGCTTTCCGGCGAGGTTCATACGGACACATGGCGGATTCGATGCCCAGAAGATTCACTCCCCGCAGGAGAAACGGGAGCACCGTCGTCTCGAGCGCGCTCCCGCCGGCCAGACCCACCGCCGCCACCGAGCTTCGGTATTTCATCTGCGTGAGCAGGCGCGCGAGCGTCGTGCCGCCCACCGAATCGATGCATCCCGCCCAGCGCTCGCTATCGAGCGGGCGTTTCGTGGGTTCGGCGAGTTCGCTCCGCGCGATGATGTTCGAAGCGCCCAGTGATTGGAGATATCCGCGGGTCTCCTCCCTGCCCGTCGACGCGGTGACGGAATAGCCCAGATTCGCGAGAACGGCCACGGCGACCGAACCCACCCCGCCTGCGGCGCCCGTAACGAGGACTTCCCCGTCACCCACACCGAGTCCGTGGTCTTCTAACGCCTGAACGGAGAGCATGGCCGTGAAGCCTGCCGTGCCGAGCGCCATCACCTGTCTCGTCGAGAGATTCTCCGGCAGGTGAACCAGCCAGTCTCCCTTCACGCGCGCCTTTTGGGAATATCCTCCCCAGTGCGCCTCGCCGACACGCCAGCCTGTGAGAATCACCTTGTCTCCGGCGCGATAATCGGGGTGCGCGCTTTCCTCCACCGTGCCCGCGAAATCGATGCCGCCTATGTGGGGATAATTACGCACCAGCCTCCCGATGCCGCCCAAAACCATCCCGTCTTTATAGTTGAGCGTCGAATAATCGATCGCGACCGTCACGTCGCCATCCGGCAGGCTCGCCTCATCTAACTCCTGAACCGATGAACTGACTTTCCCGTCCGCTTCCTCTAAAACCAATGCACGAAACATAACGCATCATCTCCATATGGTTAGCTTTGTTCGATTGCCTCTTTTAGCTGGCCGAGCGTCGCCTCCGCGAACGCCCACATATTCACCTCCCTGTCCGCGCTGCCCGTCTCCAGCGTCATCACCTTGTCCACCGGGCCGGAAACCGCCATGCACGAATGCCCGGGCGCATCCCCGTATCTGTTGCCCGAAGGGCCTGCGGCCCCGGTTTCGGACACGCCCCAGGTCGACCCGAGCCTGTCTTTTATCGCCGCGGCCAGCTTCGCCGCATACGCTTCGGTGCTCGGCCGCATCCCCTCGAAGGCGTCCTCGGGAAGCCCGAGCAAAATGCTCCTCGAATCATAGGTGTAGAGAACGCCGCCGCCCATGTAGTAGGCCGAAGCCCCCGGAACGGCGAGCAGAGCGGCCGACACCAGGCCACCGGCGGATGTTTCCGAAACGGCGACCGTTTGCCCCTTTTCCTTCAACAATTGCCCGATTTCACCAGCCATCCGCGTGAGCAAATCCATAAAATTCTCCAGATGAGAAAATTTTGAACTTAGAAGGTGGAACAATGGCACATTCTCGCCCTAAAATCACCCTGTCACCGGTTTTGAACGCATGAAACGCCAAGACGGGGGGACTTGTTCCCACTCGTGATATACTGCGCTGAACGCACATCAAATCAGGGGTCCGACTCGAATTTTTGGAGGTAACTTCTTATGCCCGACGGACGGGACGGGGTCGAAAAACGTCACCACAGCTCCCACTGGGGGGCATTTCAGGCGCACGTGTGCGATGGCCGCATGGTGGGTTTCGAGCCCTTCGCCAAGGACCCGGCGCCCTCCCCCATCCTGAAGTCGATCCAGGACGCCGTTTACGATGAAAGCCGCGTCTCGCAGCCGATGATCCGCGCGGGCTGGCTCGAAGGCGGCCCCGGGAAAAACACCGGAGGACGCGGCGGCGAGCCTTTCGTGCCCGTCTCCTGGGATTTTGCCCTTAAGGCTGTCGCCGACGAAGTAAAGCGCATCACAACCGAACACGGGAACGAATCCATCTTCGCGGGTTCATACGGCTGGGCGAGCGCGGGCCGCTTCCACCACGCGAACACCCTGGTGAAGAGATTCTTCAACTGCTGCGGCGGCTTTACGGATCAGGTGACCACCTACAGCATCGCCGCCGGATACGTCATCCTCCCCCATGTTCTTGGAGACAATATCGCCTGCTCGGGCCCCATCACGACTTGGGACAGCATCGCGGAAGAGGCCGGGCTGTTCGTGATGTTCGGCGGCGTCCCGATCAAGAACACGCAGGTGGCCTCGGGAGGCGCGGGAGAACACACCCTGGCGCTTTGGCTCGAAAGGGCGATAGCGAACGGCGCGAAATTCGTGAACATCAGCCCTTTGCAAGACGATGCGCCCGATTTTCTCGACGCCCAGTGGCTCGCCGTGCGTCCCAACACGGACGTGGCGCTTATGCTCGGCCTCGCCCATGCGCTTTGGGAAGAGAATCTGCACGATAGGGATTTCCTCGCGCGCTACTGCGTGGGTTTCGATAAATTCGAAGCCTACCTGACGGGCAAAATCGACGGCCTACCCAAGAACGCGGATTGGGCGGCTGCGATTACGGGAATCGAGGCGGACGTCATCCGAAATCTCACGCGGCGCATGGCAGGCACGCGAACCATGCTCAACACGAACTGGTCGCTCCAGCGCGGGGATCATGGCGAGCAGACGTTCTGGATGACCACCACGCTCGCCGCCATGCTCGGTCAAATCGGCCTACCCGGCGGCGGGTTCGGCTTCGGCTACGGGAGCATGGGCGGGCGCGGGACTCCGCGCGAGAACATCTCAACGCCCAACATGAGGGCCGGGAAAAACCCGACGGGCAGCTTCATCCCCGTCGCCCGCATCGCGGACATGATGCTCCACCCGGGCGAGGAATACGACTTCAACGGCGAACGCCGCACCTACCCGGACATCCGCATGGTCTACTGGTGCGGGGGCAACCCTTTCCATCACCATCAGGACTTGAATCGGCTTGTGAAGGCGTGGCAAAGGCCTGAAACCATCGTCGTCCACGACCCCTGGTGGACCTCCACGGCGCGCCATGCGGACATCGTGCTGCCCGCCACCACAACGCTTGAGCGCAACGACATCGGTTCGAGTTCGAGAGATCGCTTTATCCTCGCCATGCACAAGGTGATCGAGCCTGTGGGCGAAGCCCGGCATGATTTCGATATTTTCGCCGACTTGGCCGAACGACTCGGGGTCAAGAGCGCATTCACCGAAGACCGCGACGAGATGGAATGGCTCCGGCACATTTACGAGGAGGCGCGCCAGAAAGCGGCTTCCAAGGGCGTGGTTCTCGACACGTTCGAGCATTTCTGGGAGACCGGACACACAGAAGTCGCCCCGCCGGAAACGCCGCACGTCTATCTGGCCGATTTCAGGGAAGCCCCGGAGAAAAATCCGCTCAAGACGCCTTCCGGGAAAATAGAGATATATTCCGAGCGCATCGAGAGCTTCCGGTACGCCGATTGTCCGCCCCACCCCACCTGGCTCGAACCCGTAGAATGGCTGGGAGGCGAACTGGCGGAGAAATTCCCGCTGCACCTAATCTCGAACCAGCCGCGCACGAGACTGCACGGCCAGATGGACAACGGGGCCATCAGCTTAGAAAGCAAGATTCAAGGCAGGGAACCGGTGTGGATTCATCCCGATGACGCCGCCGCGCGGGGAATTGAAGGCGGCGACGTCCTCAGAATTTTCAACGAGCGCGGAGCCATCCTCGCGGGAGCCGTCATCACCGAGGGGCTCCTCCCCGGCGTGATCCAACTCTCCACGGGCGCCTGGTACGACCCGCAGGAGCCCGGAAGAATCGGGGCGCTCGACAAGCACGGAAATCCTAACGTATTGACGCCCGACAAGGGAACTTCCAGCCTGGGCCAGGGCCCGAGCGCGCACAGCGCATTGGTGGAAATGGAACGCTACGAAGAAGAGCTTCCCGAAATCACGGTATTTCAACCCCCATCCTTCATTGAGGCGTAAATGTCCAAAAAATTCTTCTCAGACCACGCGAAGTGGCCCCGGTGCGTTTCGGGCGGGCCTTTCCTTTTCTTCAGCGGGCGGATGGGGATGCACCCGAAGACGGGGAACATTTGCACCAAGTACGCCGAAATCGGGGAGAAAGGACCCGCGCGGACCAAAAATTACCCCTGGGTCGACAGGATCGAAGCGCCCATCGGAGCTCAGGCCATCGCTACTTATGAGGGCGTGGGGGAAACGCTCCAGGCGAACGGAGGGGGGCTGGAGAATCTGCTCAGGTTTCATCTCTATCAGCTCGACAAGCGCTTTTTTCCGGTGTTCGACAGCATCAGGCGACACTACGAACCTGCGGCCCCCACGCCGAGCACAGCCGTGGGCATGGGCGCGTTCGACCCGGCGAGAACCGTGCGCTTCAATATCGACGGCATCGCCCTGAATCCCAAAGCGGCGAAAACTTTGGGGAAACGAATGGTGCACGAAGGCTCAAAGGCGCATTCGGCCGCCGCTCATTTCTCCCACGTCGTCGGCGCGGGGCCGTATCTTTTCGTCGCCGGACAGATTCCGACGGATACCTCGAAACCCGGCTCTCCACTCATTCGCAACTATCCCGACATCCCCAAAAAAGGGAGATTCCTCTCCGTCGGCCAGAGCCACGAGGACAGCCGAAACGGCCCCATCGCCGCGCAGTCGTGGTTCGTCTACGACCTCATCCGCAAACACTTGGAAGGCTCGGGCTCTTCTCTTAAAAACATCCTGAACCTCACCGTCTATCTTCAGGACATGCGGGATTTCCCCACTTTCCACCGCATCCACGAGAGGTTTTTCCCAAAAGACCCGCCCGCCCTCACGGTGATGCAGGTGGCGGAAGTCGGCCACAAGGGGGAGAAGATCGAGATCGAACCCACGGCGCTGATGAACAAAGGGAAGATCAAGCGCGAGGTGATTCGCGGGGACGACGATTCAGGCGCTCAAATGAGTCTCGGAGTTGCGGCGGGCGGCGTGTTGTTCCTCTCCAATCTGGTCGGCCTGAACGGAGACGGTGAGCCGATAAGCAAAAGAAGTGAATTAAGGGGAGCGCTTCGCCGGAAACTGCCGAAATCGTCTTCTCCATCGGCGAAAAACGCGGTCTTACAGGGGCTGGAGATTCTGGATCGGATGGAAAGCGCGATGAAAGCCGCAGGCTCCGACATGAGCCGGGTAACGCACCTGACGCTGTTTCTCCAGAACATCTCTCATCTATCGGCGCTCGAACCATTGTTCAGAAAGTATTTTCCGAAACGAAGGCCGGCCTTCACGGCCATTCAGATACCCGAGCCCTCGCCCGTCGCGGCCGCGGAAGTCTCGATGACGGCCATCGGGTGGATAGGCGACGGCGATCCGGAAATCATCGCTTAAGGCTAGTCCGTATCGCAGACCCTGTGACCCGCAAGGTCTTCGATGAGCGTGGCGAAACCGCTGTGATCCAATTCCCCGCGATCCGCAGCCAGCAGCGCCGTGAACATCTGATAGAGTTGCCCCGCCGCCGGTATCGCCACGCCAAGGTCCGCTCCCGCCTCCATGGCGAGGCGCAAGTCCTTGCGGTGCAGGCGAATCCGAAAGCCCGGCGGATATTCGCCCTTCACCAGATTCGGCCCCCGCAACTCCAGGACGCGCGATTGCGCGAGGCCGCCGGATAGCGCTGCGATCATTTTTTCGGGATTCACGCCCGCTTTCGAGCCCAGCACCAGCGCTTCGCTCATCGCGGCGATGTGAAGTCCCACCATGATCTGATTCGCGATTTTCACGTACCCGCCATCGCCAATGTTCTCCCCTACGTGGACTATCGTCTTCCCCATGGCCTCGAAGACGGACAAGGCGTCCTCAAAATCCGCCGCGGCGCCGCCCACCATGATGGAGAGCGTGCCCTCCTTGGCGCCTACGTCGCCCCCGCTCACGGGGGCATCGAGCATTCGCACGCCCTTATCCCCCAAAATCCCCGCCACCTTCTTCGAGACGCTGGGAGCGATGGTGCTCATGTCGATGAACAAAGACCCCTCTCCCGCTCCTTCGATGATTCCCCCCTCGCCCAGGGCGACCAGTTCGACGTCGGGGGAATCGGGAAGACAGGTGATGATGACGTCGGCTTTCGAGGCGGCTTCTGATGCAGACCCGCACACGAGCGCGCCCGCCTCGCCCAACTCTTCCAGCGGGGGCTTGCTGCGGTTGTGGGCGGCCACTGAATGGCCTGCTTTCAGCAAGTTCAACACCATGGGCTTGCCCATGATGCCTGTTCCGATAAAGGCGACGGATCGGCTCATCGTCAAAACCTCCCTTTTGGCGATTTATGAATGAAGCGCGATACTTTCCTAAATGTATTCAATGATGTGATACGATTCTTAAGTTTAATCCATTCCGACAAAAGCGTTTTCTATATCCACTTTAACAATATCTGAGCGCCTCCTTTTCCCAGAAACTCCTAATATCCATGCCTCCTCTCGTTCTACGCTCCGTTGTTTTTTTGGACTCAACCCTGGATCACCCGAAAACAGGTTTCCCAATTGTTTATGCTCGTCAAGCATTGCCAGATACGCAGCCATTGCCTGAACCTGTCGTGCGTCCTTCACTTCATTATCCTGCGCCGACGATGAGCATGGTGTCACGAGAGAGGGATATATTTCCGCAAACACGATGAAATGGTGTTCTAGATCTTCAATCCCAAGCGTCTTGAGTCCTGTCTCGAATGGCCAGATACAAGAGTGTTCCTTTAGGCGAGAGTCTTCCCGCAGGGCATGGACGACAGGCAATCCTGTCAGTGTCTGGCTGCCAACTACCCCCGAGCCGTATAGCTTCCATACCGCTTGAGTCCCTGGGACCAAGTTTTCGCAAATCCGCTTTTCAGCAAGCCCGTATTCATAGGCCGGTTCGGTAGGCGCGAGATTTCGATAGCGGCCTTCGTGCTGGTGCGGATGACCCCAAAATGGCCCTTCGGGATGGCCAATTTTCTGGTTCAGTTGATCTGCCACTTGAAACCGATTGTTCCGGTTTTTCCGGTCGTCCCGTACATCGTCGGCCAATGCTCTCCAAGTCTTACGCCAAGGCATACCCTTCAAACCCAAAACCTTGGCCGTGCCGAACGGATAGCCAAAGGGGAAATCAAGCCCCACCAACACACGCTTGTTTCTTTTCAGTAAACTAGCCAACAAATCACCTAGTTTACAAAGCGCGGAGCAGCGCGTCGGAGGGTTTTTCAGCTTACTTCGCCAAAGCCCATCCTCTCTCCATTCAGCGAGCGCGAACCAGATCGAATCCTTACCTTTCTTCGGCTTCGCGGACGAACTCCAGTCTACCATCAGGTAGGCATTAAATAGGGGAGTGGAAGACGAACCCATCATTCTCCATTCCGGGAATCAGTGACGGAATTCTTCAAATCAATGATAAACATGAAGAGTACGCTGGCGATTATGCCTGCCATGAATCCGCTACCTCTTGTGAAATGCGCGTAAACCGTAAAATTACTCGACGAGTCGGGACTCCAGCCACCTCGCCGTTCGGAGCAGCCTGGCGTCGTCTCCCTTGGGGCCCACGAGCTGAACCCCGAGCGGCATCCCGTCCGCCCCCTCCATCAGGGGAAGCGTTACGGCCGGCGTTCCGCACAAGGTCCAGATGGTGCAAAAAACCGGATTTCCCGTGGCGCCGAGCCCGAGGGGCGCCTGCCCCGGCGCAGGCGGTGTGAGTATGGCGTCGAACCGCTCGAACATCTCTCCCAGCAAACCGTTCAGCACGGGCACCCGTTCCACCGCCCGGGTGTAATCCACCGCAAGATACTTTTGACCGCGCTCCATCATCTTGCGCAGAAGATCGCTTATCTCCTCCTTGCCGCGTTCGTATTCCATCTCGAAATTTCGCGCGAGGTTCGATTCCAGGATGATTTGGTGCCACTCGATCGCGCTGTTGAAGGGCTCGGGTAGTTCGACTTCTTCCACTATCTCCTCGCCTAGATGCGCCGCCAATTCCTCAAATGCCGCCTGCGCGTCCTCATCGGCCTGATTCCAGACGGGCGTTTTCACGAACGCAAAGCGCGGGGTGACCGGAGGCTCCGAGGAGGCGATTTCAAGCAGTCTCGGGGCCGCGCGATGCCGCATATCCGGATCACGCGCGTCAAAGACCATCAGCTGATCGCCCAGGAAGGCGACGTCCCCGACCGAGCGTCCAAAGAGGCCCACGTGATCGATCGGTCTCGACTGCGGAAGCATGCCGTGGCGAGAAATCGATGCGAACGTGGGCTTCATGCCGCAGACGCCGCAAAAAGAGGCGGGCCGTATGACGGAGCCGTTCGTCTGGCTCCCCACCGCCACGGGAACCATGCAGGAGGCGACGGAGGCGGCGGAACCGCTCGACGAACCCCCGGGCGTGCGCTTCGGGTCGTGGGGGTTCTTCGTCTTGCCGGGAGAATAGACGGCGAACTCCGTCGTCACGGTTTTCCCCATGATGACGGCGCCGGCGTTTTTGAGCAGGGACACGACCGCGGCGTCCTCGGTGGGCTGACGGCCCGCGTGAAACGGGCGAGCCGTTCTCTGTAGGGAGATCGGCTGTGTCGATGATGTCCTTGATTCCGACGGGAACCCCGTGAAAAGGACCGAGGGCTTTCCCTTCCTCTCTGGCGCGGTCAGCTTCTCTCGCCTGCGTCAGGGCGAATTCCTTGTCCAGGTGCTCCCAGGCCCCGATTTGCTCCTCACACTCCTCGATTCGGGCCAGGCACGCCTCGACGAACTCTTCCGAGGTCAATTCGCCTTCGCGTATCGCCTCTGCGGCGCGAAGGGCGCTCAGTTTGGTCGGATTGATCTCTTCCATCAGACTATTCCTCCAATCAGGGCGTTTCGCGCAGTCAGGCGCATTCCTTGCCAATACATCGGTCATCAGGGACGCTCCGCCGCGCCCAGCAACATGGCCACCGCGGCGAAATCCAAATCCCCCAGGCCATCGCGCGAAGCCATGCGGTAGACCTGGTTCGCAGCCGCGCCTGAGGGACACGGCAACCCCAGGGACATGAGAGCGGAAACGGCCAAAGACATATCCTTGAGCATCAAGTCCACCGTAAAGCCCGCTTCGAAATCCTTGCTCGAAGGCGCGCCCTCTATGAGACCCGGACAGGGCGGGTCTTTTTCCATCACCCAGCTTCCGCCGCTGCTCGTGCGTATCACCTCGTGGAGAATCTTTGTGTCCACACCCGACGCCTTGCCCATGGCGAACGCCTCCGCCGCCGCCACCATGGTGACGCCCGCTATTAAATTGTTGCAGAGTTTCGCGACCTGCCCCGCGCCGTGCCCCCCGACGTGGATGATGTTTTTCCCCAGCAACGCCAGGACGGGCCGCGCCGTGTCGAACGCCTCTTTCGGTCCCCCGACCATAATGGTGAGGCTCGCCGCATCCGCTCCCATCACCCCGCCGGAGACTGGCGCGTCAATCGCCACCGCCCCGCGTTCAGCCGCTTCTGCGGCGAGTTTTCGGCTCTGCTCGGGCTCAATGGTGGACAGATCGACCAGCAAGCCGCCCTCGCCCACGGCTTCCATGAGACCCCCCTCGCCCAGGTAGACGTCCTCCACCTCGACTCCCGTGGGCAGGGACGTGAGCACGATTCCACACGTAGAGGCGAGTTCCGCAGGGCCGGACGCCTCGAAGGCGCCATGAGAAACGGCGCGTTCCACGGCCTCCTGGCCGACGTCCACCACGCCCACTTCATGGCCCGCGTTGATGAGGTGCGGCACCATGCGGCCGCCCATCGCTCCGACTCCTACAAAACCCAATCGCTTCATCAGGTATCCTCCACGAAAATTTTTCTCACTTTAATTCTCATCTATCTTAATCCGTTCTCGATAGAATTTCCTCCGCCACCACGCACAGGAATCCCTCCTGATAGGCGGGCGCAAGTAGCGTCACCCCGATGGGCAGCCCGTTTGCATAAAAGCCGTTCGGGATGGCGATGGCGCATAAATCCAGCAAATTCACAAAATTCGTATACATACCCAGATTCGCGTTCAAGGCGACGGGGTCGGCATTCACTTCGTTTATCGTATAGGCTGTGGGCGTCGTGGGGACGGCCAGAAAATCGATATCCCGCCAGATTCTCTGCGTTTTGCGTTTTAATTCCTCCAAGCGATAGAACGCCCGGAAAGCGTCGACCGCCGAGTACCGGGCGGCCCCTGCGATCAACTCTCTCGTGACGGGATGAAGGGCTTCCGGCTTCTTCCTATAAAATTCTTCAATCGCCGCCAGACGCTCCGCCACCCAAGGACCTCCGTACAGGAGTTCCGCCGTCTCGAAAAAAGATGAAAAATCGACCTCCCGCACGGCCACGCCCATATCCTCGATGCGCTCGACCCCTATCTCATAAGTTCTTTGCGCTTCACCATCTCCCAGGAAATTTTTTTGTTCAGGAAGAGGAACACCGGCTTTAAGCCCACCCGGCAGACCGGCCACCATCTCCAAGGACGCTCCGACCGGAAGTGCGCGGCTGTAGGGGTCGTCGTCCGGGACAGCCATCGTCTCCACCACGCAAAGCGCGTCCGAAACTTCTGCGGCGAAAACCGAGACGCAATCGAGCGTGCGGCACGCGGGAACCACGCCTCGCGCGCTCACCAGTCCTCGTGAAGGCTTGAGACCCACGATGTTGTTGAACCCGGCAGGCACCCGGCCCGAACCGGCCGTGTCCGTGCCGAGCGCGAAACTCACCAGACCCGCCGCGACGGCCACGGCCGAGCCCGAACTCGAACCTCCCGGAATGTAGTCCGCGTGAAACGGGTTTTTGGCGACGCCATACGGCGTGCGAACACCCACGAGGCCCAATGCAAACTGATCCAGGTTCGTCTTCCCGACGAAAACGGCTCCGGCGTCGAGCAAAAGCTCTACGCAGGGAGCGCTCTCATCGGGCGTATAGGCGTACTCGGGACACGCCGCCGTCGTCGGTGCTCCCGCAACATCAATGTTGTCCTTCACGGCAAAGGGGACGCCATACAGGGGGAGTTCACCCGCACCCGCTCTGCGGGTTTCGAGTTCTTGCGCGCGCGCGAGCAATTTGTCCTCGGGCTCCAAGTGAATCCACACGCCATCCTCACCGCGCGCGGCGATTCGCTCACAGATCAGGCGAACAAGGTCCGCCGGCGTTTGCTCACCCGAGGCATATGCTCGCTGCAGGCGAGACAAACCCATGCTATCCGCTTGCGGCGCGACGCCCGTCATCACCTCGAATTTCCCGCCTTCACGACTTTTTCCCCCATACACATCCTTCCCATGAAAAACCCAATGCCCGGCTTCATCATCTATCGTTTTCCTGGGATTCGCGCTCGAGCATCTCGCGAAGCGCCGTTTTGAGAACTTTTCCGTAATTATTCTTGGGCAAGGCCTCTATGAAACGATACGCCCGGGGGCGCTTGAAGCGCGCGATGTGCTCGAGACACAAGCCGTCGAGTTCTTCCTGACTCAAACCTCGCCCGTCTTTGCGCACCACGAAAGCCATGACCTCCTCCCCCCAATCCGGGTGGGGACGCCCGATGACGGAAACCTCCAGAACGCCTTCATGGCGCAAGAGTACTTCCTCCACCTCGCGGGGGTAGATATTGCTGCCTCCGCTGATGATGAGGTCTTTGGAGCGATCCTTGAGGGTGAGAAAACCGTCCTCATCCATCACCCCCACGTCGCCCGTGTGGAGCCACCCGCCTTTGAGCGCGCTCGCCGTGGCCTCGGGGTTGTTCCAATAGCCTTTCATGACGACGTCGCCGCGCACGAGCACCTCGCCGGTCTCTCCGGGCGGCAGGGTGTCGTCCTCGGCATCCACCACGCGCACTTCGACCACGGTGTGCGGCACCCCGACGGATGCGAGCCGCTCTTCATAGCGGGGGTGATCGGTGTCGACGTGCCGCTCTCTGGAAACAACCGTGATGGTCATGGGGCTTTCCCCCTGCCCGTATACCTGAACGAGTTTGTTGCCCAGAGCCTCCATGGCCTTTTTGAGGTCTTCGACGTACATCGGGCCGCCGCCATAGGCGATGGTCTTCAAATTCTCTGTATTCGCATCCTTGAGCGCCTCGCTCTGAATCAGGCGCGTCACCATGGTGGGCGCTGCGAAAATGGTGACGCCCGGATAGACCTCGATGAGCCGAAATATCTCCGCAGGCTCAAATCCCCCGCTCTCGGGAACGATGTTGTTCGCGGCCTTATAGACGTGTGGTATGGCGTACAGACCGGAACCGTGGGACATGGGCGCGGCGTGCAGAATGCAATCGTTCTCCGAGATCGGATCGACGTCGGCGAAATAACTCAATGACATGCTGTGGAGGTTCTGGTGGGTGAGCATGGCGCCCTTCGGCCTGCCCGTCGTGCCGCTCGTATAGAAAAGCCAGGCCAAGTCATCCGGCCCCTGTGGTTCGATGGGGAAGGCCTCTCGGGATTGGAGCGCCCGATAATCGGGGGTATCGACCTCCATCACGCTTTCTAAGGTCTTGATTTCATCGACGAGCGACGCCACCGTCTCCATGACGTCGGAAGTGGCGAAGCAACAGCGCGCGCCCGCATTATCAAGGATGAAGGCCATCTCCTTCGGATGGAGTTTCGCGTTGATGGGCAAGGCGCAACACCCTGCATGCCATATGGCGTAGAGGACTTCTAAAAACGCCGGGCAATTCTTCATGGTGATGGCTACGCGATCCCCGGGCGTAAGCCTAAGTTCGCCTCGCAAATAACCCGCCATGGAAGCCGCCCTGCGGGCTAGCGCCTCATACGTGCAATGAACCGCTTCGCCCGAGGAAATGGCCGGCCGCTCGCCACAGGCTCTCGCCGCTCGGGCCAAAAACTCCGCCATGTTCATTCGAAACCACCCTCCCGGAAGTCACGGCCCATGATTCGCGCAACCACGCGGATTTATGGACGATTCATCGTTGGCAGACCTCTTTCCCCATGGCGTGATGATAAGCCATATCCGAATCCATGAATATGCGCTAGTATTAAAGCATACATCAGCGTTTCATGGAGCGCGGCTTCCGCCGAGAAAACCGTATTTGCGAGAGGCGCGCGCATCGAGCGTTCCTTCTTCCGACACCCATGGAGGCGATTCCCATGCGAAGCGAAAAAGACCTACTTGATTCCGCAAAAAAATACAGCTTTCGCGGGCGGGTGGACAAGTCGGTTTTCTCGGGACCCGTCTTCGTGCGCGGCGAGGGTTCCACCGTCGAGGACGTGAACAGCAAGCAATACCTCGATTTCAATTCGGGCCAGATGTGCTCCGCCCTCGGGCACAACCATCCCACCGTCACGGCCGCCATCAAGAAAAGCTGCGACAGCCTCATTCATGCGCACAGCAGCTTCTTCAACGACCAGGAAATCGCACTCGCCGAACGTCTGGGGGAACTACTGCCGCCCCCGCTCGAGAAAAGCCTTTTTCTGGGTTCCGGCGCGGACGCCAACGAGGCGGCGGTGACGATCGCCCGCAAATACACCGACGGCTTCGAGGTGGCGAGTCCCCACATCAGCTTTCACGGCCTCTCCGACACGGCGCGTTCTCTCACCTTCGCGGGCTGGCACAGCGGGCACGGGCCGCTCTCTCCGGGAAGTCTGGCCATGATCGCGCCCTATTGCTACCGCTGTCCGCTCAACCAGAAATTCCCCGACTGCGAGATCGCCTGTCTGGACACGAGCTTCGAGCTCATCGACGCGCAAACGACGAGCAAGCCCGCCGCCGTCATCACAGAACCCTTGTTCAGCGCGGGCGGGGTGGTGGAGCCGCCGCCCGGATGGCTCAAGAAGCTTAAACAAAGCTGCGAGGAGCGCGGCATGCTCCTCATCGTCGATGACGAGCAGACGGGGCTCGGCAAGCTGGGTACGATGTTCGGCTTCGAAAAGGACGAGGTGGTTCCCGACGTCGTGACGCTGGCGAAACACTTCGGCGGAGGCGTGAGCATCAGTTCGGTCTCGACGAGCGTGGAGGTGGAGGAGAAGGTGGCGTCCACCGAGTTCGTCGTCACCCACTCGCACACCAACGACCCGCTCGCCTGCGCCGCGGGCGTGGCGAGCCTCGACGTCATCGAACAAGAAGACGTTCCCGCAAAGGCGAGAAAAATCGGCGCCCACCTGAGAGAGCGCCTCACCTGGCTGGGCGAGCAATATGAAATGGTGGGAGACATCAGAGGCCGCGGTCTTCTTCAGGGGATCGAACTGGTGGAGGACAGGCGTTCCAAAACGCCCGCCGCCAGACAAGGACGCGAGATCAACCGCAGATGCCTCGAAAACGGACTCATATTCAGCCAGCGGCGCGAGGGAAGCGTCCTTCGCTTCGTGCCGCCGGCTACGACGACGGAAGGACAGATGGATCAGGCGATGGACATCCTCACCGAAGCGATGGACAAGGCGAGCGTTCGCGGCGCCGTCCCGGAATGATGTTCGGCTCCGACTCATCCGCTCTTGGTTAGCTCACCCAGATGTTCCACGTGGCCCTCTATCATCCCGCGATTCCGCAGAATACCGGGAACATCGGTCGCTTGTGCGTCGGGATGGGAGCGCAACTCCACATCATCGAACCCGCGAAATTCGATTTCTCGGATAATTCTCTCAAAAGAGCGGGGCTCGATTACTGGCCCGACGTGAAGTTCACCATCCACGAGAACGAAGCTCTATTTCTCGAATGGCTGGGCGAGAGGAAGCCCTGGTTGATCACGAAGTTCGGCGCTTCGCGTTTCGATAGGGTCTCATATCGAGCCGAAGACGTGCTGATACTGGGAAATGAAAACACAGGGATCCCCGATGAATGGCACGCGCGCTGGCCCGAGCGGCGGATTTACGTGCCCATGCCCGGACCCATCCGCTCCTACAACCTCGCCAACACCGCCGCTATCATTCTCGCCCAAGGATATGTTCAACTGCATGAAGCGGAAGTGACAAACCACGGAGGAGCGCAAGACCCCATCGGCTGAAACCCGAAGCCTCGGGGTCTGCAGATGAAAGACCCCTCACAATTCTCTCAGGGACAGTCAATCATCATCGCGTCATATCCACCCAGCCGCCTTCCTGCGCGCTGCGCAGACAGGCCTCGGCCAGTTGCACGTCGCGGATTCCGGCGGAGAGATCGGCGTAAAAAGGCTCATCGCATACCACATGGCGGATAAAACGCTCCCACCCGAAACGATAGGGATTCTTATACGGCGCGGGGTCGGGCTCTTCCTCCCAGTTATCGCGATAATCCACCGAAACGTCCA
Source organism: bacterium (assembly GCA_965218735.1). Classification (GTDB taxonomy): domain Bacteria; phylum UBA8248; class UBA8248; order UBA8248; family UBA8248; genus Bin107. Next base: position 1,101,681 of record CBDCMA010000008.1, read on the forward strand.
TGGTGTCCGGGTCGCGGCCCATGAGAAAACCGCGCACCACCGGCGTATCGCCCGCCGCCTGCTTCCAGCATCTTCTTAAACCCGCCACGGCCGTGCCTTTGGTTCCATCCACCTGAAAAGTGACCAGGTCGTCGCGCCGCACCCGGGTGGACCAAGAACATAAAATCGCGCCGCGCGCGCCGCTTTCGAGTTCTAAAATGGTATGCGCGTTGTCCTCGACGTCCACCTCGAATCGCGCCCCCGCCTCATCGGCGCGCTCAGCCTGCCCTGTCCAGGAGAGCGCCGCCACGCGCGTAATCGGCCCCAGGGTTCCCTCGACAACGTAGCGCCAGTGCGGGTGCATATCCGAGATGAGCCCGCCGCCACCCGCCTTCCGGTAGTTCCAACTCGGGCGCTGGGATTCGGCTTCGACCCCGTCGAACACCCACCACCCGAACTGAATCTGAAAACCGATGACCCTGCCCAGAAAACCACTCTCCACGACACGGCGAAGTTTCAGGAACCCCGGCAGGAAGAGCTTATCTTCCACAACGCCGTGTTTGAGGCCCTTGGCCTGCGCCGCGCGCAGCAGGCCTATCCCTTCCTGAACGGTGGGCGCCACCGGCTTTTCCGTATAAATGTGTTTACCCGCAGCAATGGCGCGCTTTAACACCTCCACCCTCAAGTGCGTGGCCGCCGCATCGAAGAAGACGGGATACGCCGCATCCCCCAGAGCCGCATCCAGGTCGGCCGTCCATTCGAGGCCGCCGTTTTCCGCCGCCAGTTTCGCGAGCCGCTCTTCGTTCCTGCCGACGAGCAACGGCTTCGGCAGGATTTTTTCATCCCCTAAGTCGAGACCACCCTCGCTGATAATGGGCGCGAGCGAGTTTCTCAAATGCTGAAAAGAACAGATGCCGCCTGTTGCACCGTGTAGAATGATCCCCAACTCCCGCGTCGCCATGTATTCGCTCTACCCCGTCCCTCAAAATTCCTTAAAAACGCCTACGCTTCCAAACCCGCCATCAACTCGTCCGGCTCGATGGGGAGTTTCAACTCAGAGCCCCGTTTGGCCGAGAGATCCATCGCCATAGTCAGCATGAGATTGCGGTGACCCTCCGCAGCGGTCGCATGTGGGGTGCGCTTGCCCGAATATATCCGCTGGAACCAGGAGTTCGTCTCCTCGCGCATCGGACCCCAGAGCTCTCCGTCATACATGTCGCCCGGAGGGAAGCTGGTGAGAAAATCGACGTTGCGCCGCGCTTCCAGGTCGAAATCCTCCGGTGATAGGCAGGCCCTTGCGAGAATTCAGACGCCATCACCACGTCGCGGTGCGTGTCCTCAATATCCACCACCCCCTTGGTGCCCACGATGCCGATTTCAAGTCCATACACCGCGCCGGGCCACTCTTTGGGCAGCGCCCAGCAGATGTTCATGCTCCAGATGGCGCCGCTGTCCATCGTGAACACGCCGAAAGTGGCGTCCTTGGTGCCGAGATCGCTCAGTATTCCCTCGGTCGAGCGCGCGAAGATGGAAACCGGCTTGGCGTCGCCCATCAACCACAGACACATATCGAGGCTGTGGGTGCCCGAAACGACCATGGGCGTCAAAAAACGGCGATCCTGCGAAAGGCGGACCTCTCCGGTCGGCGCCATGCGGTTCATGAAGGCGCGCGTAACCGCCGCCGTGACATCGCCGATCTGGCCGCTTTCGACGCGATCCTTGACGGCGAGGAAACGCCGGCGAAAACGCTGGGTGTAGCCGACGACGGCATCTACACCGGCCGATTCTATCGCCGCGAGCACCGAAATCGACTCGCGCGCGTCCGTGGCGAGTGGTTTTTCTATCAGCATGGGCAGGCCGCGCTCCACTGCGGCGAGCGTGGGTTCGACATGCGCCCAGGTCGACGTGGCGATGATCGCCGCATCCACCTCGGGACGGGCGATGAGTTCCTTGAAATCGGTGGTGAAGTAATCGGCCCCGATGTCTTCTTTGAGTCTTTCACCGACCTTCTCGTTCATGTCGGAGAGGCCGATCCACCCGATTCCGGGGAAATCCCTGGCCAGCGCGCCCCGCATGCGCCCCACGACCCCACAGCCGACAATAGCCAGCCCGAGTTCTTTTTTATCCGCCATTCGTTTTTCCTTTCCATTTCAAAAATCCCGCCTTCATGGCCCGTACGCGCGGCCAGGCGGGAAACACTGAATTGTCCATAGAATGAAATAAGGACACCGCATCATAATACACAGGTACAGGTTCAGGAAGGCGCAATGGACATCCAAGGATGTGAAAGCGCTTTTCACATTTCGTAAAAATGAACCTCCGACACCTCGGCGAGGGGAAAGGCATGTTTGAGAAGCCAACGGGCGCAATAGGTACGCTTGGGAAAATAGCAAAAGGCTGCGGGCTCGCCGCAGCCTTTAGTTTTGCGTGGTAGCGGGGGGAGGATTCGAACCTCCGACCTTTGGGTTATGAGCCCAACGAGCTACCAGACTGCTCCACCCCGCATCAATATCTTTTATCTACTCCCGCATCGGCATTCTGTCAAGGAGAGCGGATTTCTTCGACAAATACCAGGGATGCTCCCTGAATACCAATGAAACGAAAATCCTGAATCATTTTTTCGAGGGAATGAACTCGTAAACGACTTCCCCCTTTTTGACGAGGCCTAAATCTTCTCTCGCAATTCTTTCGATCGCCTGCATATCGGAACGCAGAGAGCGAATCTCCGCGTGCAAATCCTTGTTCTTCGCCTCGATTTCTTTGATCTCTTTGTTGAGTTCAGACACACGCTCTTTGTTCACGATGACAGCGAGATATCCATCATGGCCCAGCCATGCGGTTCCCAGCAACAAGATGATGATGCCCGCAGAGATCCAAAAAAAGAGTTTGGCTTTCGGCGATTGGCCCGTGCTGGATGATCGCCCTGCTTTTCGCATCGCGCTCAGGCTCCGCGGCGCGCGAGCTTTATCGACTAGAGCTCGGCAAACGCCTTTCGAGCGGCGGCCAGTGTGGCCTCCACGCTCTCATCCGTATGGGCGGAGGACATGAACCCCACTTCGAACTGACTCGGGGCGAATGCCACGCCCCTTTCTAGCATAGAATGAAAGAATTTGGCATACCGCTCCGTGTCCGAGCGCATGGCGTCCGAGAAATCACGAACCGGACCTTCCTGAAAAAACGCGCCGAACATCGACCCGCACCGCGCGCCTGTGAGTGGAACCCCCGCCGCCCGCGCCGCGTCCATCATGCCGTCTGAAAGCGCTTTCACCCTCTCGCCCAGGGCTTCCGGCAATCCTTGTTCCTCGATAATTTTCAGCGTCTCCACCCCCGCCGTCATGGCCAGGGGGTTTCCGGAAAGCGTGCCCGCCTGATAGACGGAGCCCAGAGGGGCGACGCATTCCATCACGTCACGTCTTCCGCCATAAGCGCCCACGGGCATGCCGCCGCCGATCACCTTTCCGAGGGTCGTCAAATCGGGCGTGATTTCGAAAAGAGCCTGGGCACCGCCCCTGGCCACCCGATAGCCCGTCATCACTTCATCGAAAATGAGCAATGCGCCCGCTTTTTCGGTTTCCTCCCGCAAGACCTGCAAAAAGCCGGGTTCCGGAAGAATGAGACCCATGTTGCCGGCTACGGGTTCGATGATGAGGGCGGCCACGTCTGCGCCTCGCCTGGCGAAGAAATCTTTCACCGCTTCGGCGTCGTTGAAGGGAAGCGTCGCCGTGTTTCGCGCGTAATCCTTTGGAACGCCCCCGCTGTCCGGCACGCCCAGGGTGGCGCCGCCGCTGCCCGCCTTGACGAGCAGCCCGTCGGCGTGGCCGTGGTAGCAGCCCTCGAACTTGACTATCACGTCCCGGCCCGTGAATCCGCGAGCGAGGCGGATGGCCGACATCGTCGCCTCGGTGCCCGAGTTCACGAAACGCAACAACTCCATGGAAGGGTATGCTGCGTTCACCAGTTCCGCCAACTCGGTCTCGAGGGCCGTGGGCGCGCCGAAACTCGTTCCGCGAGCCGCCGCTTCCTGAATGGCGCGCACCACGCGGGGATGGGAATGGCCCAGAATCAACGGCCCCCAGGAGAGCACGTAGTCGATGTAGGAGTTGCCGTCGGCGTCCCAGATTCTGGCCCCTTCCCCTTTTTTAACGAAAAAGGGCGTACCGCCGACGCCCCGGAACGCGCGGACGGGGGAGTCCACGCCGCCCGGTATGCGATTTTGCGCAAGCGCGAATAATTCTTCGGATTTAGGACGGTTCACGATACATATTTTCCAATCAGATGACGCAGGCGTTCTTTCGTCTCGTTCGGCATACGGGCCGGATCGGTCATCATCGCCGTCGCCAAGGTGCCGGCGAAGGGGCTGTCGCCATCGATCACAGGCGCCGCCTCTTTGATGATCTTCTGCGCGAGCGTCGCGTTGCGCCTCACGAGGGCGACCACGGCCTCCACGCTCACCGCTTCTTCCTCCTCATGCCAGCAGTCATAATCCGTCGCCAGCGCAATGGTGGCGTAGCTCATCTCCGCCTCGCGCGCGAGCTTGGCTTCCGGCATGTTCGTCATCCCGATGATGGAAGCGCCCCAATCACGATAACGAAAACTCTCCGCCCGGCTGCTGAACTGGGGGCCTTCCATGCACACGTACGTGCCGCCCGCGTGCGCCGTCGCGCCCGCCCGAACGGCCGCGCCCATCAGTATTTCGCTCAAAACGCCACACACCGGGTCCGCCATGGAAACATGGGCGACGACGCCATCGCCGAAAAACGTGGCTTCGCGCGTTTTTGTGAGATCGATGAACTGGTCGGGAATCACGATGTGGCCCGGATGGATGTCTTCTTTCAGACTGCCCACCGCGCTTACGGAAATCAGCCACTCCACACCCAACTGCTTGAATCCGTGGATGTTGGCCCTGAAGGGAATCTCGCTCGGCAGGAGTACGTGCCCTCTCCCGTGTCTGGGTAAAAACGCGATTCGCTTGCCGGAGAGCGTCCCCAGGACATAGGGGGCCGAGGGCGCGCCGTAGGGCGTATCCAGGGCGCGCTCTTCCACCTCACTCAACTCCGCCATCTCATAGAGGCCGCTGCCCCCGATGACCCCGATTTTCGCTTCAGACACTTTGATGTTCCTCGCCCACCATCACCCCACCGAGGAGGTCCGGAGCATTCCCTTCTCTATCAGCGCCTCGGCTATCTGCACCGCGTTGAGCGCGGCGCCTTTTCTCAGGTTATCCGCCACCACCCACAGGTTGAGGGTATTTTCGCGGGAATCATCCCGGCGTATGCGACCCACATATACCGGATCCTCCCCGTCCGCGTCCTTGGGCATGGGATATGCGAGCGACTCCACGTCATCCACCACCTCCACGCCCGGCGCGCGCGCCAGCAACTCCCGCGCCTCCTCGGGTGAAACGGACTCTTCAAACTCCACGTTCACCGACTCCGAGTGCGCGTTGAAAACGGACACCCGCACGCACGTGGCGCTGACGGCCAGATGCGGCGCACCCAGAATCTTTCGCGTCTCATCCACCATCTTCTTCTCTTCTTTCGTATGCCCGCCATCCAGAAAAACGTCGATATGAGGCAGGCAGTTAAAAGCGATTTGATGGGGCATTTTCCTGGGGGCAGCGGCATCACCGTCGACTTGAGCCTGCATTTCATCTATGGCGGCTTGCCCCGCCCCGCTCACCGCCTGATAGGTGCTCACCACTATCCTCTTGATGCGCGCTGCGTCGTGAAGGGGCTTGAGCGCCACCACGAGTTGGATGGTGGAGCAGTTCGGGTTCGCAATGATTCCCCCGTGCGCGGTCAGCGCATCCGGGTTCACCTCCGGCACCACGAGGGGAACGCCCTCATCCATGCGAAAGGCGCTGGAATTATCCACCACCACCGCCCCCGCTTTCACGGCGGCAGGCGCGAACTCAAGAGAGCGGGAAGCGCCACAGGAGAAAAGCGCCAGGTCCACGCCGGCAAAAGCGTCTTCCGTGAGTCGGCTTACGGGAAGTTCTGAATCCCGAAACGGGATTTTCCGGCCCACGCTGCGCTCGCTTGCCAGCAAAACGAATTCTTCGGCGGGAAATTTTCGCTCCTCCAAAATCCTGAGCATCTCCCGCCCCACGGCGCCCGTAGCTCCGGCGATGGCGACGCGCATCACGATGATCCTCCCGCGAGAACGGCGATGCGCGCGCCCATCTCGGCGCAACCAACCGCCGTTGCGCCCGGCGTATGGATGTCGGGCGTTCTGAGGTTCTCATCCAGCGCTCCGGCCACGGCCGCCTCGATAGCCTCGGCCAGGTCCACGCGCTTGAACGAGTAGCGGCACAGCATGGCGGCCGACATGATGGCCGCAATCGGGTTCGCCTTGTCCTGGCCGGCGATGTCGGGGGCCGTGCCGTGCACCGGTTCGTACAAGCCAAAACCGGTCTCGTTCAAGTTCGCCGAGGCGAGCATGCCGATGGAGCCCGTGAGCATGGAGGCGCAATCGCTCAAGATGTCGCCGAACATGTTGCCCGTCACGATGACGTCGAATTGCAGCGGGTCGCGAATCAACTGCATCGCCGCGTTGTCGACGTACATGTGGCTGGTTTCGACTTCCGGGAACTCCCCGGCGACGTCTCCGGCGACCCTGCGCCACAGGCGGCTGTTGTCGAGAACGTTCTCCTTGTCCACCGAGCAGAGTTTTTTCCCCCGCACGGACGCCAACTCGAACGCGAGGCGAACGATTTGGCGAATCTCCCCCGTGGTGTACGTCATCGTGTCGACCGCTTTTTCCTCATCGGGCGAGAGCCGCTCAATGCCTCTGGGTTGGCCGAAATAAATGCCACTCACACCCTCGCGCACGACGAGGAGATCCAGGCCTCGAACCACCTCGGGCTTGAGCGAGGAGGCCTCCACCAGAGGATCGAACATGACGGCGGGCCTTAAATTGGCGAACAGATTCAACTCTTTCCTCAAGCCCAGGATGGCCTGCTCGGGGCGTTTGTCGCGCGGTAGTGCATCCCACTTCGGCCCTCCCACCGCGCCGAACAGCCCGGCGTCGCTCCGGCGGCAGAGAGCGAGGGTTTCCTCGGGCAGAGGCTCTCCCGTCGCGTCATAAGCCGCGCCACCGCAAAGCCCTTGCTCGAATTCGAAGCCCACGCTAAAGCGAGCGCCCGCCGCCTCCAATACTGAGCGCGCCTGCGCCACTACCTCCTGGCCGATGCCGTCGCCCGGCAAAACGGCTATCCGATAACTGCTCACCGAAAACTCTCCTCTTTCTTATTTCGCTTCACTCTCGAAATTCGTGACGTACGGGAGGTGCTGCGCCACCTCCTCGACCTGAGGCAGATTGCTCCGCAAATTGGTGAGCATATCCCACGTGCCGGACAAAAATGCGTTTTTACGCGTCTCCTGAATGTCGATGGGTATGACCCGCTCCCCGAAGCTGACCGTAGAATTCCTGATGTCCACGGTGAAGCGCGTCTCCGGCTCGTCCTGCGCCTGTTTAATCAGCGCATGCACGTCATCCGCCGACGCCACACCGAGCGGCACTCCGATAGCGAAGCAGTTTCCCGCGAAAATCTCCGCGAACGATATGCCGACGAGCACGTCGACCCCGAAGCGCTTGAGCGCCTGCGGGGCGTGTTCGCGCGAGGATCCCGAACCGAAGTTCTTGCCCACGAACATCATCCTGGCCCCCTTGTGGGCGGGGTTGTCGACGGGATGATCGGGCGTGTTCTCGCGCTCATCGCAAAACAGCGCCTTCTCTATGCCCTCAAAGGTGATGGACTTGAGAAAACGGGCCGGCGTGATTCTGTCGGTATCGATGTCATCCCGAGGCATGGGAATGGCTTTGCCCACGATTTTTTCGATCTTCTTCGTGCTCATGCTTATTCTCCCATCTCTCTGGGATCCGCGATGCAGCCCGCAATCGCCGAAGAGACGACAACGGTCGGGCTGCCCAGGTGGGTTCTCCCGCGCGGACTGCCCTGACGCCCGATGAAATTACGATTCGAGGTGGAGATGCTTCTTTCCGCGCCCACGAGCTTGTCCGGGTTCATGCCCAGACACATCGAGCACCCCGCTTCGCGCCACTCCGCGCCCGCTTCTTTGAAAATTTCGTGCAATCCCTCTTCTTCGGCCTGCTGCTTCACCTGCTGGGAACCGGGCACCACCAGCATCCTGACGCTGGGGTGCACCTTGTTGCCCTGCATCAGCCGCGCACCCTCGCGCAGATCGGAGATTCTCGAATTCGTGCATGAACCCAGGAAGGCGACGTCGACCTTCGTGCCTGAAATCGCCTCACCCGGCTTGAGGCCCATGAATTCATAGCCGTGTTCCGCTGTTTTCCTGTCCTCGCCCGCGAAACTGTCCACCTCGGGAAGGAGCTCTGAAATCCCGACCGAATGCCCAGGATTGATACCCCAGGTAACCATCGGCTCGATCGATTCTCCCGCAATCTCGTAGATATCGTCATATTCCGCGTCATCGCCCGAAGCGATCTCGCGCCAGTACGCGAGGCCCCTCTCCCAGGCTTCTCCCTCGGGGCTGAACTCGCGACCCTCGAGATAATCGAACGTCGTCTCGTCCGGATTCACATAACCGATGCGGGCGCCGCCCTCGATGCTCATGTTGCAGACCGTCATGCGCCCTTCCATCGACATATCGTCGAAAACATCACCGCCGTATTCATAGGCGAAGCCCAGGCCGCCCTTGATACCGAGATCGTGAATCACCCGCAGAGTCACGTCCTTCGGCGTCACGCCGGAGCCGAGAACGCCTGTAACTTCTATCCGCTTCACTTTCATGCGGTTCAGCGCCAGAGTCTGCGTCGCCAGTACATGGCCCACTTCGGTCGTGCCGATTCCGAAACCCAGAGAGCCCATCGCGCCGTGCGTGCTCGTGTGGCTGTCGCCGCAGGCTATGGTCATACCGGGCTGGCTCAGCCCCAACTCCGGGCCGATGACGTGAACGATGCCCTGCTTGCCGGAATCGAGATACAGAAAGCGGACGCCGAATTCATTCACGTTCTGCTCGAGAGCGGCCATCATCTTCTCGGCCTGCTCGTCTTCGTAGGGCCTTATCTGGCTGAGCGTGGGGATAATGTGGTCCACAGTCCCCATCGTGCGGTCGGGGAAAGCGACGCCGGCGCCGATTTCCTTGAGCATCCCGAACGCCTGGGGCGTGGTGACCTCATGGATGAGATGCAGGCCGATGAATATCTGGTCCTGTCCCGAATCAAGTTTGACCACCGTGTGGGAATCCCAAACTTTATCGTACAACGTGTTTTTCGACATGGCATTACCCTCGAAATGATCTACAGAATCTTACGCGTCATGTTGAAATTGAAAGTCAAGAAACCGTCTTCGAGCGATCGAGCCCTTCCCGTAAAGCAGCGATGTAATCGCGCGCCGCGCCCATTTTATCCTCCCGCGACGCTTGCGCCTCCATAACGTCTATCAAGGCGCTGCCCACGATGACGCCATCGGCGTGTCCGGCCACTTCGGCCGCCTGCTCGGGCGTTTTGATGCCGAACCCTACGAGGACGGGCCGATTCTTCACCCGGTTGATCTTCGTCAGCGTGGCGCCCAAATCCGAATCCAGGGCGTCACGCGCGCCGGTGACTCCCATCTGCCCGACGTAGTAGATGAAGCCGCCGCCCACATCGTTCACCAGTTCGATCCGCTCCTGCGTGCTCGTGGGCGCGAGCATGAAGACGGGCTCGAGCGGATAATCGTTCATGATGTCGATTAGAGGGATCGCCTCCTCCGGCGGCAGGTCCGGCACGATGACGGCGTCGGCCCCCACCTGCGATGCGCCGCGCACGAATTCCGCCAGGCCCATGGCGATGACGGGGTTGTAATAGGTCATCAAGACCAGAGGCGTATCTGGTATCTCCGCGCGGACCTCGCCCACCATCTCCAAAACGCCGCTCAGGCGCGTTCCACCCGCGAGCGAGCGCATGCTCGAGCGCTGGATGGTGGGACCGTCCGCCAGTGGATCGCTGAAGGGAACCCCGATTTCGAAGCCATCCGCCCCCGCCTCGGTCATGAGGGGCAGCAGTTCCAGGGTGAAGCCCAGGTCCGGATCGCCCGCGGTGACGAACGGGAACAGACCCGCCCGGCCCTGTGCGCGCAAACGGTCGAAACACGCCTCCAGTCTACCTCCCATTACCGCACTTCCTCGTCATCGAGCATTTCCGTCAAAAGCCCCTCCGCCTGATGCACGTCCTTGTCCCCTCGGCCTGAGAGGCAAAGCACCACGGTCTTCATCTCGCCCGCTTCCCTCGTTTCCCCGGCCAGGCGATCCAGATAGGAAATCGCGTGGGCGCTCTCGAACGCGGGAATGATGCCCTCCAGCACCGAGAGCTTCTGAAACGACTTGAGCGCGTCGTGGTCTTCGACCGTCACGTAGCGTGCGCGACCGGAATCCTTGAAATATGAATGCTCGGGCCCCACGCCCGGATAATCGAGGCCTGCCGACACCGAATGCGCCGGGATGATCTGCCCATCATCATCATAGAGCAGGAACGTCTCACAGCCATGCAGAACACCCACGCGGCCGGCGGTCAGGGACGCGCCGTGCTCCTCGGTGTCGAGACCCCGGCCCCCCGCTTCCACGCCGATGAGTTCAACGTCCACATCATCCACGAAGGGATGGAATAAGCCGATGGAATTACTCCCGCCTCCCACGCAGGCCACGCAAGCGTCGGGAAGCCGGCCTTCCGCCTCCATAATCTGCGCGCGCGCCTCTCGCCCGATGACGGACTGGAAATCGCGTATCATCTCGGGAAACGGATGCGGCCCTACGACCGAGCCGATGATGTAGTGGGTCGTTCGCACCGAAGCCGTCCAGTCGCGCAGCGTCTCGTTCGTGGCGTCCTTCAAAGTCTTGCTGCCCGAGGTGACCGGAATCACCCGCGCGCCCAGAAGACGCATGCGGAACACGTTGAGCGATTGCCTGCCGATGTCCTCCTCGCCCATGTAGACGTCGCACTCCAGTCCGAAGAGCGCCGCCGCCGTGGCGGTGGCCACCCCGTGCTGGCCCGCTCCCGTCTCCGCGATGATGCGCGTTTTCCCCAGCCTGCGGGCCAGAAGGACCTGGGCGAGCGTGTTGTTTATCTTATGGGCGCCCGTGTGGCAGAGGTCTTCGCGCTTGAGATAGACCCTGAGCACGCCCAGATAATCGGATAAGCGCTCCGCCAGATACAGCGGCGTGGGTCTGCCCACGAATTCTCTGAGATAACCGGCGAGTTCTTCGTGATACGCCGGATCGTTCCGGGCCTCCTGATACGCTTGCTCGAGTTCATCAAGGGCGGGCATGAGGGTTTCCGGGACATAGCGCCCCCCGAACCGACCGAACCTACCCTTGGAGACCAATTCGTTCATCTTCTCATTTCCTCAAGCTCAGATATCGCCGCGCGCGCGTTTTGAACAAAACCCAGGACCCGCTCGGGGTCTTTCCGGCCCAAAACGGCGCCCTCCACCCCGCTGCTCGAATCCACGCCGTAGGGCTGAACGCTCCTCACCGCGTCCGCCACGTTATCCGGCCGCAGCCCCCCCGAGAGGATGATGGGCCTTGCGCCGGCCGCCTGCCGGGCCAATCCCCAGTCGAAGGTCTCACCCGTGCCTCCGAGCGCGCCCTTCACGTAGGCGTCCAGCAAAATGGCGCAATCGGGGAAGGCGTCTATTTGCGCTATCGTTTCGGGTCCTTTGACCCTCAAGGCCCGTATCACGCGCAAGCCCCGCTCGATGAGCCGGCGACAATCGGCGGGCGTCTCATCGCCATGAAGCTGGGCCGCGTCCAAACCGACGCGACGCGCGATTTCCATCACACGTTCTGGGGTCTCGTTCACGAAAACGCCCACCCGTGTCCCGAAAGGCGTCAGCGCCTCGGCTATCTCCCTCGCCTGCTCTACTTCCAGACACCGGGGCGTGCCGGGAACGAAATTGAGACCCAGGGCGTCGGCGCCTGATTCCAAGGCGAATTCCGCATCCTCCACCGTCGTCACGCCACAAATCTTCACGCGGATCATGTTGCGAAACCCTCCCGAGCAGAGCAGCATTTATAGCACAGAGTCGAAGCGCAAGCCTAGTGTAAAGGATGCGATATGAGCGGTATGGACAACAAGGCGAGGAGATTTCGCCGGCAGAGGGCACGGAACTATTTAAGCTGCGGGGATGCAATTTCCAAGGGAAAGGAAGGGTCGGTCGGTTAGCCGCCGCCGAGGTACATCATCTTGACTTCCGGGTTGTTCAGGAGTTCATGGCCGCCGCCCTGATAGCGATTCCTGCCGAGTTCGAGCACATAGGCGCGGTCTGAAATCTCCAGGGCGCGCGCGGCGTTCTGCTCGACGAGCATGATGGTCAACCCCTCCTTGGCGAGACCCACGATTTTCTCGAACACTTCGGTCACGAAGCGGGGACTCAAGCCCAGGGACGGCTCATCGAGCATGATCATCTTGGGTCTCGTCATCAGGGCGCGGCCCATGGCCAGCATCTGCTGCTCACCGCCGCTCATGGTGCCACCCAACTGTTTCTGCCGCTCACCGAGGCGAGGGAACAGGGTGAAAACAAAATCCATCGCATCGTCGATTTTCTTCTGATCACGCTCGATGTAGGCGCCCATCTCCAGGTTTTCCTTCACCGTCATCTGATTGAAGACGATGCGCCCCTGGGGCACATAGCCCAGCCCGCGGCCCAGAATCTGATCCGGGCGGTAGCCCACGATGTTCTGATCCTCAAACTGGATCTCGCCACCCAGATAATTGATGAAGCCCATGATAATTTTGAAAGTAGTGGATTTGCCCGCGCCGTTCGGCCCGATGACGGCCACCACCTCTTTTTCATTCACGTGGAGCGACACGTCATGGAGTATCTGGATTCGGCCATACGCCGCGTTAACGTCCTTGAGGTCTAGTAGCGCCATTTATCTGTGTCCAAAATATGCTTCGATAACGTCTTCGTTCGCCTGAATAGATTCGGGCAGGCCTTCGGCGATTTTCACGCCGTAGTCCAGGACGAACACTTTTTCGCAGTGATTCATGATGACGTTCATGTCGTGCTCCACAATGAGAATCGTCTTTCCCTGGTCTTCCTGGAGGTGGTGAATATGATCGAGGAGGTTGTTGAGCAGGGTTCTGTTGACGCCGGCCGCGGGCTCATCGAGGAGGATGAGATCCGGGTCCGTCATCAGAGCGCGCGCAAACTCGAGGAGTTTCTGCTGTCCATAGGAGAGGTTTCCGCCATACTCGCCGCGCAGTTTCGTGAGCGTGACGAACTCCATGAGTTCTGCCGCCCGCGCGCGCGCCTCCTTCAAGGGCATCTTCATGCTGGAGGCGGAGAGCATATTCTCGAACACCGTCATTTCGCGGTAGATGCGGGTAATCTGGAAGGTGCGGCTGATGCCCCTGTTGAAAATTTGATAGGGCCTCAAGCCGACGATATTCTCTCCGTTATAAAACACCTCGCCGCTGTCCGCTGCGAGGACGCCCGTGAGCAGGTTGAACGTAGTGGTTTTGCCTGAGCCGTTCGGTCCGATCAGGCCCGATATCTTGCCCTTGGGCACCTCGAAGGTGCACCCGTCCACCGCCTTGATGCCGCCAAAGTGTTTTTTCAGGTCTCGAATTTCGAGAGCAATTTCCGCTTCAGCCATTTTCTCGCTCTACTCCGCTTCTTAGTGAACCATTCCCTTGCGCGCCCAGCCCTTACTGATGGCGTATCCCATCAGCCCGCGCGGCATGAACCGGGCCACGAGGATGATGAAGATGCCGAAGGCGATGAGGTGGGCCGTGGGGAACTCCACCCAGGTAATTTCTTGAACGATATACAAGATGAATGTGCCCAGGATGGGGCCAATCACCGTTCCCTTGCCGCCGAACATGGCGAAGAGCTTCATGAAGATGGTGATGAGGATGAAGAATTCGGTTTCGGGGTCGATATAGAGAATCTTGTACGCCTGAATGCCGCCGGCCGCCGCCGGGAAGATGGCGGAGAGCCCGAAGGCGGCGAGCTTGTAGAACGTGGTGTTGATACCCAGGCTCTCCGCTGCGATCTCGTCCTCGCGTATGGCGTTCAGGCGGATGCCGAACCTCGAGTGCCCTACCCAGTAGGACACGATGATGGTGACCAGCATGACCACCAGCATGGCGAAATACGTTTCAAAGGAGTTCTCTATGTTGGGCAGCCCGATTCCCAGACCGCCGTGGGTGAGGCTCTCCCACACCGTGGCCACCACGCGCGTGCCCTCCGCGGCGCCGAGCATGGCGATAGCGAAATATGGGCCTTTGAGGCGCAAAACCGGAAAACCGATACACAGGGAGACCACGAAGGAGACGAACATGCCCATGAAAAGGGTCGGTATCCAGTGCCAGCCGTAGTCCACCACCAGAATACCCGTGGCGTATGCGCCGATGCCGTAGAACATCACATGGCCGAACGACACGTAGCCCGTATAGCCGCTGATGATGTTCCAACTCAGGGAGAGAACGACGTACATCATCGTGAACATGATAACGGAGCGCTGATACAGATTGATCTGCGAGGGCAACGCACACAGGATGATTATGAATATGGCCAGCATTCCAAAGTTGCGCAGGTGCTCTTTTTGGGCCATTCAGATCTCTCCTAGTTTTCTTTGGGCCCCATCAGGCCGCGAGGCCTGATAAGCAGCACGAATACCATCATTCCGTAGGACGCAATTTCCACCATGGCGGTGCCGTTGGGAATCATGAAGGAGATGAGGCTCTCGATTACCGCCAGCATCACTCCTCCGATGAGCGCACCGATGTAGTGGCCCCTGCCTCCGAGCACGATAATGGCGAAGGCTTGCAGCGTATACAAAACACCCGTTTCCGGGTTGAAGCCGAATTGAATCGACACCAGGGCGCCGCCCGCCACCGCAAGCGCCGCGGCGAGACCCGACGTGATCATGTAGATATGAAAAATGTTGATGCCGCAGACCATCGCGACGTCCGCGTTTTGCGCCGTAGCGCGTATGGCCTTGCCGATGCGGTGTATTTTCAGGAAAAAGAACACGCTGAAGGATATGAAAGCGGCCATCACGAAGCTGATGATCTTGCTCCTGCCCACTGCGATGGACTCGGTGATCTGCAAAGCGTCGGGAGCGTAGGGAATAGTTCTATAATCCGTGGTGAAAATGGCTTCCACGATGTAAATGATCGTGAGGCCCATGCCGAATGTTATCAGCAAGGGCGTCAGTTCCGGCCCGCCCACCACGGCGTTCAAGAGCAGCTTTTGAATCAGGACGCCGATGACGAAGGCGATGGGGAGCGTGAGGAACAAGGCGAGGAGCGGGTCGATTCCCACGTAGAAGAAGAACATCCAGGTCAGGTAGGCGCCCAGCATCACCAACTCGCCATGCGCCACGTTGATGATGCGCATGACGCCGAAGATGAGCGTGAGCCCCACGGCGAACATGGCGTATACGCCGCCCTGCATGATGCCGTTCAGGAGGACGGTGGTCAGATCCGCCAGCCACTGAAGATCGAAGAAGACGTGGTCCGTATAGATTCCGATACCGAATGGAATGGTGTACGCCGCGACCAAAAACACCGCCAACCTGTATTTGCTACGGATTTCCGCTTTTTCCTGCATGAGAAATCATGTCCTCGAAATACGACACAAAAAAACCGGATACTTTCGCCTTCGCGCCGGAGCCGCTTTTAACAGCCCCGGCGCGAAAGTTCAAGTGTTTATTGCATTTTCGCGTTTAATGCAACCCTTAGTTCTTGCTCCTGTCCTTCCACATGGGCATCGGCAGCTTGTAGGGAGCTTCCGATATCTTCTTGGGCCAGACGATCTTGCGCTCGCCGTTCAAGATCTGGAAGGTCAAGCCCTCGTGATTGTTCATGTTGGTGTCATCCACTTTCCAGGGACCGATGACGGTCGTGGTCTTCATGGTGCGCAACGTCTTCCATACCTTGTCCCTATCCGCGGAGCCGGCTCGTTTCACCGCCTCGCCGAAAACCTGCATGGACGCATAGGACTGACCCGCATGGTAATTCGGCTTCACGCCGTAGCGTTTTTCATACGCCGCGATGAACTCCTTCATGCCGGGCCTCTTGAGGATGGCCGGCTTGGGCTCCCACTGGCTGAAGCCCAGAACGAATTCCGCCGTGTTGCCGAGCTGCTTGGCGAATTTCGGCAGACCCGGGCCGACGGTTCCGGCGAAAATCTTCAGGTTGATGTTGAGCTCCCTAAGCTGGCGAATCTGAGCCGCCGAATCTGCGAAGTAGCTGTTCGAGATGAGCGCCTCCGCGCGGCGCGCCTTGATTTTCTGGAGAAGTCCGGTGAAGTCGGTCTGCTTGCGCGGATAGTTCTCATTCAACACTACTTCGAGGCCGAGCTTCTTCGCCCACTCCACGGCGCCCTCCGCCGACTGGCGCGGGAAGAGGCTGTCCTCGCCGACGATTGCGATGCGCTTCACGCCGATGTCCCTGGCGATATGGAGCGCGCCCTTTTGGTAGTCCTGGGCGACGGCGATGATGTCGAAGAGATACTTGCGGCCTTTCTTCCAGATGATACCCGAGGCGGCGCCCGGCGCCATCGTGGGGTACTTGTACCTTTCCAGCACGTTGGCCACGGCGTCGGTGATGCCGCTGGAGTAGGGGCCCATGGTCAGGTTCACCTTGTCCTGCGTGATGAGCTTCTCGTAGAGCTTGATGCTGGTCTGCTTGTCCGATTTGTCGTCCATCATGACCATATCAATTTTCTGGCCGTTCCACCCACCCTTGGCGTTCATCTGATCCACGTACAAATTGTAGGAGTTCACCATACGTCCGGCGGGTTCGGCGTAGCGGCCCGTCTGCGAAATGGCGATCCCGAGGGTGACCTTGTCCGCCGCGAAGCTTTTCTCCACGAAGGGAGCAGCCGTGAGGGCGATAACAAAGCCGAGTACCAATACCAGGCTTTTCTTCATGTTTTAGACTCCTCTGATGGAAACAAAAAATCCTACCTTGCGACAGAAAACAAAATGGTAATACCCCTTGAAAATTAAGAGCAAAACGCTCTCAATCTGACAATCTCTTCGCGAGAATATCAACCCCCCGAATTTCCGAATGCGGAATTAAGCCGTTAATAGGTGCGCTATGATACGCATATTGATTGAGATGTCAAAGGGGTTTTTTGAACAAATCGGGAGTGTCACCTCTAAAAAGCACATCCTCCAGGCCCAACACCCCCGCCCCACGCGAACCCAGCGAGGGGCGGGAGCCGATGCATTAGTGTTGGACAACCTTTGCCTATCCCCTCCGCCTGCCGCCTAGTTCTTGGACCTCTCGTTCCACTTCGGCATCGGCAGCTTGTAGGGGACTTCCGCTACCTTCTTCGGCCAGACGATCTTGCGCTGGCCGTCGAGAATCTGGAAGGTCAGGCCGTCATGATCGTTGAGATTTTTGTCATCCACCTTCCATTTCCCCATAATGGTCTGGAACTGCGAGGTGCGCAGCGTCTTCCAGACCTTCTGGCGATCAAAGGAGCCCGCCTTCTGGATCGCCTGGGTCGTAATCTGCATCGCCACCCAGGCGATTCCGGCGTGGTAGTTCGGCTTGATGCCGTGGCGCTTCACATACGAGTCGATGAAATGCTTCATGCCCGGGAACTTGAGTATTTCGGGGCGCGGCTCCCACTGGCTGAAGCCCAGAACGTATTCCGCCGTGTTGCCGAGCTGCTTGGCGAATGCAGGCAGACCCGGGCCGACGGTTCCGGCGAAAATCTTGAGGTTGATGTTGAGCTCACGAAGCTGGCGAATCTGAGCCACGGAATCCGCGAAGTAGCTGTTCGAGATGAGCGCCTCCGCGCGGCGCGCCTTGATTTTTTGCAACATCGCGGTGAAGTCGGTCTGCTTGCGCGGATAGTTCTCGTTCAACACTACTTCGATGCCGAGCTTCTTCGCCCACTCCACGGCGCCCTCGGCCGACTGCCTGGGGAAAAGGCTGTCCTCGCCGACGATGGCGATTCTCTTCACGCCGATGTCCCTCGCCATGAAAATCGCGCCCCTTTGATAGTTCTGGGCGATGGCGTTTTGGTTGAAGATGTACTTCCGGCCCTTGAGCCACACCACCTTGGAGGAGGCGCCCGGCGCCAGGGTGGGGTACTTGTACCTTTCCAGCACGTTGGCCACGGCGTCGGTGATGCCGCTCGAGTAGGGGCCGAGCGTGAGATCGACCTTGTCCTGCGTGATGAGCTTCTCGAAGAGCTTGATGCTGGTCTGCTTGTCCGATTTGTCGTCCAGGATAATCAGTTTCATCTTTTGGCCCAGCAGGCCGCCTTTGGCGTTTTGCTGATCGGCGAACATCTTGTAGGAGTTGACGAACCTGCCGGCCGGCTCCGCGTAACGGCCAGTCTGGGAGATGGCGCCGCCGAAGGTTTTCTCACCCGCCGCCGGGACCGGGTTGGTGAAGAGCGCCGTCGTCACCAAAAATGCGATTGCGATGAAGGTGTGAGCCATTTTCATTTCATAACCCCCTTAAAAGGTGTGAAATAGCCTTTGCATCTCACGGCGGAAATCCGCCCCATCTTAAAAAGTTCCGAACAGGGTGAAACGCAACGCCCGCGCGCGTCATCATCCAAAGACGCAGCGCCTTCGGCGCGATTTATTGGAGTATGGATAAATTCTAGCTGGAAGGGGAAAAATGTCAAACGCGGAAATTCCGGGTTTTTGGAGGCTCCGCCGTCTCGGCGTCCACGGCGCATCCCTCCACCCAGGCCACGCCGTCTTCGCCGAACTCTTTTTTCCATATCGGCAAGATCTGCTTGATGCGGTCGATCGCATAGCGGCACGCCTTAAAGGCCGCGTCCCGGTGGGCGGATGCCGCCGCGATGCCCACCGCGATATCGCCTATTGCGAGCGTTCCCACCCGGTGGGCCATCGCCAGACGGGTGACGCCGAAGCGCTCTTCGATCTCCTCGGCGACCTGGCGCATCTTCTTCTCCGCCATCTCGGGATAGGCGTGATACTCAAGACGCGTGACCCCCTGCCCCGCGCTGTGGTTTCTGACCTTGCCCACGAACGTGCAGACCCCGCCCAGTTCGGGAGAATCGATACTGTCCGCCAACTCGTCCATGTCGATGGGGGAATCCGCGATGCGGCAAATCATGCGCAACCTCCGCTGATGGGGGGAATCAAAGCCAGTTCATCGCCCGCCTCCACGGGCGTGCCCTCGCCAGCGAACTCCTGATTGACGGAGACGGCGATGGACTCCATCCGCCCCGAAAAAACCGGAAACCGCTCGGCGAGGCTCTCTCTCAAATCGGCCACCGTGGCGCTTTCGGGCACTTCGAGGTCGATTTCCTCCTCGCCCGTCACCTCTTTCGCCCAGGCGAAGCACTTGACGCGAACTTTCATATGACCCCTCACTCTCACTGCTACATGGACGACGACGCCGGATGCCGCCCTTATCCTCAAAACAATTCCTACACTCCCTCAGGATGATAGATATTCCAACCGGCGGAATCAAGGGGATGCTCCCTCCGGTTCGTTCTTCTTGTCCGTCTTTTTCGAGTGTATACTCTGCGCCATGAAAATCGCCTCTCACCCCGAACTATCCAAAGCCCTTGCGGATGCGCTCGAAAACGGCCCCATCCCCTTTCGCCGCTTCATGGAACTCGCACTCTACCACCCACAGGGCGGCTATTATTGCCGTGAAAGATCGCGAATCGGCCCTGACGGGGATTTCTACACCTCTCCTCACCAAAGCCCCTGGCTCGGGCGGATGATTGCGCCGCTTATCGAAAAAATCCGGCGGCGCATGGGCGAGGCGCCCTCGCTGCCCCTTTGGGAATACGGCCCCGGGGAAGGATGGCTCGCTTTCGACATTCTCGATTCGATTCGCTCCCCGCAGACGGCTTTTGACGGGGCCATCGCCTATACGTTCGCCGAGCAAAGCGCGCAGGCCACCGCGCGAATACGGGAAAAATTCAAAGACGCCGACGACATTCGATTCGCCGACCCCGCGCAGTATCCGCCCGAAGGCTTCGAGGGCGTCGTGCTCGCCCACGAGTTTTTGGACGCCCTGCCCGCGCACGCCCTCATCCAGAAAGAGACGCATCAAAAGGAGAGATACGTGGCATGGCGGGACGCGAGGCTTCTCTTCTCCGAAGGCGCGCTCTCAGATGAGCGTCTGAACGGCTGGTTCTCCGACTTGGGGGTTCGGCTCTCCACCGATCAGATGGCCGAAGTGAACCTGTGCGCCTTCGACTGGGTGAGCGAGGTGGCGCGCCGGATGGAGCGGGGCGCCATTCTGATCTTCGACTATGGCTTCTCCGCGCGCGTACTCTACGGCTCCACCCGTCCGGATGGCGCGCTGCGCGGCTACAGAAACCACACACTCGTAAGCGACGTGCTCTCCCGTCCCGGGGAAACCGACCTCACCACCCACGTCGACTTCACCTCCATCCTGCGAGCGGCCACTTCTCAAGACATAGAACTCGCGGGCTTTACCGATCAGACGCGCTTTCTTCTGGGGGCCGGCCTTGCCCAGGCGCTGGAAAACGCAGGGGGCGAGGATGATGAAAAAACGAGGCGCGAGCGCCAGTCCATTATGGGCATCATGGACCCCACGGGTCTGGGCGGGGCCATCAAGGTCATGTTGTTGTCCAAAAACCTGGAGTTGCGCGATTTGAGCGAGTTTTCGATGAAGCCCGACGACAGGGAGTCTCTCGATACCCTCTTCGACTAGCCGCCCGCCGGGCGGATGGCGCGAAGTTCGAGTTGCACCCTGGTGTTGCCGCGCCAGCGGTTCAGGCCGGGGGAAAACGCAACGTCCAGCTTTCCCTTCAAGCGCTCCGGCTCCTTGAGCAAGGCCCCCATGCCGAAGCCGATGGCTTCTCTCTCCTCGCGGAACTGCCGCAATTTCAGCTTTAAGTGCTCCCCCTCGCGGCCCACCACGCCGGGGCTTCCGGCCACCTCGACCCGGGAAGCGCAGAACAAAGGCCGCGGGTTCTCCTCCCCGAAAGGCGCCATGCCCTCGAGCTGCTCCAGGAGCGGCACGTCCATTTCGGAAAAATCGACGCGGGCGTCAAGTACGAGTTCACGCTCATCCGCCCCGGATTTTTTCATCCCGCGAATCACCTCGCAGAAGCGCGTCCTGAAAGCGTCTATCTTCTCCTCCGCCACCTTGAGCCCCGCGGCTCCCTTGTGTCCGCCGAACTGAATCAAAAACTCCGAGCAGCTATCGAGCGCTTCATACACGTGAAGACCCATGGCCGAGCGAACGGAGCCCTTGCCCACCCCGTCCTTGACGTGGATGAGGACCGAGGGCTGGTGATATTCCTCCACGAGCTTCGCGGCCACGATGCCCACCACGCCGGGGTGCCATTTGTCGCTCGCAAGCACGATGGCCTCATCACGCGCCTCGGCTCCCGATGATTCCATGATGGCCACCGCCTCCTCCCAGGCTTCCTGCTGCAAGTTCTGGCGTTGGCGGTTCCACTCCTCGAGAACCTCCGCGCGGGAGCGCGCCTCGCCCTCATCATCGGCGATGAGGAGTTCCACGCCGAAGGAGGCTTCTCCCACCCGCCCCGCCGCGTTGAGCCTCGGAGCGAGGGTGAAGGAGACGTGCCCGACATTGAGCATCTGGGCCTTGAGGTTCGCCGCCGCTTGTAAGGCGCGAATACCCGCCTTTCGCCGATCCAGGGTCTCGAACCCGCCCTCGGCCACTTCGGGGGGCGAGAGAATTTCGAGCCCGTGGCGCACGAAAATGTGGTTCTCATCCCGCAGGGGAACCACGTCGGCCACCGTGCCCAACGCCACCAGGTCCAGGTGCTGTTTGAGGTTCGGAAGCGGCGTCGCAAATCCGCCTTCATGCAGGCGTCTTCTGAGAGCGGTGATGAGTTTGAACGCGACCCCGACTCCGCTGAGTCCTCGAAAGGGATATGCACAACCCCGCCGGCGGGGATTCAGGACGGCCAGGGAGGGAGGCAATTCATCGGGCGGGCGGTGATGATCGGTGATGATGAGATTCACTCCCATCTGCTCGGCTTCTTTTGCGGCGTCATGCGCGCTGATCCCGCAATCGACAGTCACCACGGTGTCGCAACCCGCCTCCTTGAGCTTTTCCAGACCCTTGCGGTGCAGGCCGTATCCCTCATTCAGGCGGCCCGGAATGTAATAGGGGACCCTGACGCCCACCTGGGAGAGAAACCGGCACATAAGCGCCGTGGCGGAGATGCCGTCCACATCGTAATCCCCATACACGCCGATGGGGCGGCGGTTTCTTATCCGCTCCACGAGGTGAGAGACGGCCTCCTCCATTCCTTTCATCAGAAACGGATCGTGAAGCCCCGCCAAGGGGGCATCCAGGAACTTGCGCGCCTCGCCGGGGTTTTGAATTCCCCTTTGCGCGAGCAGCTTCCCCACAAGAGGGGGGACGTTCAATTCCCTGGAAAGTTTTTCGGCCGATTCCTCATCGACGGGACGCAGCGTCCATTTGCGGGGAAAAGCGCGCGGGCCGGTGGAATTGCTCATCGGCCCTTCATGCCCCCTTGCTCCTCCCGCAGCCGCTGCCCCGGAAGGTGCGACTCCAGACAAGCGCATCGCTCATAGGTCACTCACGACTACGCCCGCCCAGGGCGCCTTTCGAGGACCACGTTGCATCATCGTCCGCCGGGGCCGCTTCGGCGGAATTCTCCGCGGACGATTCGCCCTCGGAATCATCTTGGGGCGATTCGGCCATCGGGACGATTCCCGGGCCGAGTTCCTCGAGGTCACCCCCCCGGCCGGGCCCGGACGCGGAGATGCGCGCCTGCGCCAGCCATCCCTGATGGAGGGCTTCGGCATGGGGCGCGCCATCACCTCGCGAGCCCCCTTGAAATGGACGTTCACGGGTTTCGAAAAATTCCGGTTCAACGAAACCATTGCGCGAACCAGCGCGCCCGTGAGGCTTTTGGGCAGGCAGGCGTTTCCGTTCATGAGAACCGAGAAAGCGAGGATTTCCCCGTTCCTGGCGGCCGCGTATCCGCTAAAGGCGCGCACGCCGTTCAAAACGCCCGTCTTCACCCGCACCCGGCGTGAATCGACCCCCCGGCGGCGTCTTTTTCCCACCGTGCCGTCGACGCCGAACACGGCCAGGGACGCCATGAACTCGGGCCGCAGCCTGAAATCGTTGTGCGCCGCTTCAAGCAAGGCGACCAGAGCACGCGGCGAGGCGCGGTTCATCCTGCTCAATCCCGAACCGTCGGCGAGGGCGAACTCCGCCGCCGAGGCGCCGATGGAGATCAGGAAATCCCGCACGACGCGCAGACCTTTTTCCGCAGTGCCCGGCGCGCCATACGTTTCGGCGCCCAATGTCTTGAGAGTTTGCTCGGCCACGAAATTGTTACTGAACTTGTTGAGCCCCCGAACCACCTCGCTCAAGGGCGGCGAGAGGTTTCGCGCCAGAAGCCTCGCATCGGACGGCGTCGCGGCCCGCCGTATCCCTCCCTTGAAGGCGATTCCCTGCCTCGTGAGTTCGGCGGCGACCGCACCGGCGGTGAAGGCGGTGGGGTCCGTGACGGGCACCCGATATCTCTTCATCCTGTTTCCCGCCGGAATCGAACCACTTACCTGAACGACGTCCTTTCCCTTGGAACGGGTGCGCCCGAGCCGGATTCTCAGACGTCTGCGCGAGGTTTTCACCCGCGCCTGGAGTCGAAGCGCGCGCGATGGCGGCTCCAGATGCGCCCTGGCCGGGCCGCCGACCCTATCACCCGGGGCCACGAGCACGTTCGCCAGGCCAAAATTCAGGGATAACGCCCCGTGCGGAGCCAGATAAGGCCGTATGGAGCGGCCCACGCGCCACCCGCGCCCATGTTTTTTCCCATCGAAAAACGTATCGTCCGCCACCAGATCGCCCATGATGCGCTTTACGCCGCGCAGCTTGAGCCGGCGCACGAGGTCGCGCATTTTTTCATGCACGAAAAGCGGATCGCCGTAGCCCTTCAGATAAAGGTCTCCCCGGAGGACGCCGTCTCGAACCTTGCCCTTCGCGTAAAAATCGGTGGCGAAGCGATAGTCCGGCCCCAGGCGGGCGAGCGCGGCGGCGGCCGTGAAGATCTTGACGTTCGACGCGGGTATGCGCCTCGCGGCGGCTTTATGGGAGTACAGCGTCTGCGCGGTGGAAACCGAACGAACGTAAAGACCGAGGCGTCCGGGGCGGGCGCATTGCCTCACGATGGCGCGCCTCACCCTGGCCTGGAAGGCGGCCTTAGACGTGATGCCTTTTGTTGAAGCGACCCTATTTTTCGGGGCGCGCCTTTTTCTTGCGGCGGAGGCGCTCGACGCGCACAAGGCGGTGAGGCAGAAAATCATCGCCCACAGGGAAAATCTGAAAAACCGGCGCGTTGCGTCCTGATTCATGAATTTCATATTCGGTGTCCGCCATGTGGCGCGCAGGAATGCCGGGCTTCTCCGCAATCACAAAAAAGCCAAGGCTAGTATCACCTGCTGAATGGGCGGGCGGTCGCCAGCGTGTCTTCCCACGTAAACGTAGCGAACCACGCCGCTTTTGTCGATGATGAAAACGGAGGGCCGGGCGATGCCCTCTCTCGGGTGAAGCACCCCGTAGCGCTTGATGACCCGCTTCTTCGAATCCGAGATCAGGAGATACCGCACACCCAGTTCCCGGGTCGTCTTGTTGATTTCAAGCGCATTGTCCGCGCTGGTGGCGACGATTTCGGTCTGAAGCCGATGAATTTTTCCGGAAAATTGCTGGAACTCGACGAGTTGCCGCTGGCAAATACTTCAGAAGTGGCCTCGATAGAAAATCATCACGAGATTCTTCTTGCCCTGGAGGTCGGACAGCTTAAAACCCTGGATTTCGAACGCATGCGCCTTGTCCCCCACCTTGGGGCGATTCTCGTCGAATGGCGCGGCCGCCGCCATCCCCGCGCTCATGAGGACGAAAGCGAGCGCCATCGCCGCCGGACGCAAAGTCCGCTTCCACTGACACCTGCTCCATCTCATCGGTGAAAACCTCCAAAATCATCGAATCCAGCAACCACGGCCAAGCCGAATCTTAATCCTCCGGAACCGGGCTTGTAAACCATGAAGATGCACCGCATTGACGACGAGAGGCGGCGTATGCGAATCTCCATTCGTGCACCGCCCGGTGGTACAATCAGATGAAAAAAAAATCGCTCACTCTTCTCATTCTGCTGCTCACGTGCGCGTTTTTATCCGGCTGCGAAGAGAAACGTTCCCCAAAAGGCGACGCCATCGTCGTCGGCATCGGAACCAACCCCACGCAACTCGACCCGAGGCTATCACAAGACGCCGTCTCCTCTAAGGTGCAGCGCTTCATTTTCAGCCGTCTGATATCGAGAGACCACGAGGGCCGTATCGTCCTGGAACTCGCCGAGCGCTGGGAGCGGCCCACGCCCCTCGTTCACCGCTTCGAGCTCAGGCGCGGGGTGCGTTTTCACAATGGCGAAGCCCTCACGTCATCCGACGTGAAGTACACCTTCGACTCCATTCGCGACCCCTCTCTGGCCTCCCCCAAGGCGGCGGGACTCAAAGAACTCGCGCGCATCGAAACACCCACGCCGCACAGTGTAATCTTCTATCTCAAGGAACCTTCCGCCTCGTTCGCGGAATCCCTCATGGTCGGCGTTCTGCCCAAAAGCGCGCGCGAGGCGGGGAGGCGCTTCACCCAAAAACCCGTCGGTACCGGCCCGTTCGAGTTCGTGGAATTCAGGCCGGACGAGCGAATCACCTTAAAGGCGTTCGCCGGTCATTTCGGCGGCAAACCCGCTTATGAGCGCCTCATCTTCCGGATTCTGCCGGAGGAGACCATCCGCGTCCTGGAGCTCGAAAGCGGGGGGGTCGACTTTCTCCAGAACTCCTTTTCACCCGACATTTTGCCGCGCTTCATCAACAACAAGCGGCTCAAGATAAAAAAGCGCCTGGGCACGAACTTCAGCTACATCGGCTTCAACATGAGCGACCCGATTCTCTCGAAGCTCGAGGTTCGGCGCGCGATAGCCCACGCGATGGACAGACAACCCATCGTGCGCTTCATCCACAAGGGCCTCGTCCAAGAGGCGGACAGCCTGCTGCCGCCGGATCATTGGGCGCACCAAAAAGGCCTGCCGACTTATACGCACCGCCCGGAACTGGCCATGAAACTCCTCGATGCGGCGGGCTTCCCCGACCCCGACGGGTCGGGACCCGAGCCGCGCTTCACGCTCGTCTACAAAACCTCGCAAAACGAGCTGGGCCGCCGCATCGCCACCGTGTTCGGCCAGCAACTCGACCGCGTGGGGATAAAGATGAAAATCCGCTCCTATGAGTGGGGCACGTTTTTCGGCGATATCAGAAACGGAAATTTCCAGCTCTACAGCCTGACGTGGGTCGGCATATCGGACCCCGACATCTACCGCTACATCTTTCACAGCCGCTTCATACCGCCGGCCGGCTTGAACCGGGGCCTCTACAATAACGCGCGCGTGGACGCACTCTTAGATGCCGCCCGTCAGCCCGTTGCTCCAGAGGCCCGCGCCCGCTTATACGGCGAAGTGCAGCGCATCCTGGGAGGTGAGCTTCCCTACATCAATTTGTGGCACAGCGTGAACGTGGCCGTCTTCGACAAGCGCATATCCGGCTACCGGGTGTTCCCGGACGCGGACTTCATCTCGCTGGCGAAAGCCACTCTCTCCCCGGCGGCGAGGCGATAGATGAGAAAATTCCTCCTCCGGCGCATTCTGCTCCTCATCCCCGTGCTGTGGGGGGTGACGACGCTCGTTTTCATCGTCACCCAGGTGCTGCCGGGCGACCCGGTGGATCTGATGCTGGGCGAGACCGCCCGCCCCGCCCAGCGCGAACAACTGCGCAAGACGCTGGGGCTGGACAGGCCGCTCGGCGTTCAATACGCCGATTACATGGGCGGGCTGCTGCGCGGGGATCTGGGCGCCTCGCTCCACCAGAAAAGAGCGGTGTCGGCCATCATCTTCGAGCGCACCTACGCTTCGGCGGAACTTACGCTCGCCTCGATGGCCGTCGCCCTGCTCATCTCGCTTCCGCTGGGAATCGCGGCGGCGCGCCGACAGGGCACGGTAATCGACCTGGCGGCGGGATTTTTCGCCGTGGCGGGCGCGAGCATCCCCGTCTTCTGGCTCGGGCCGCTGCTCATCATCTTCTTCTCCATCGGTCTGGGCTGGCTCCCCGTCTCGGGCAGGGAGGGAGTTTCAAGCCTCATCCTCCCCGCCGTGACGCTCGGCGCCGCGCTCTCACCGATATTGATGCGCATGACGCGCTCGAGCCTTCTCGAAGTGCTGCCGCAAGACTACATCAGCACGGCGCGCGCGAAGGGCATTTCGGAAAAGAGGGTGCTCTGGCTCCACGCGCTCAAGAACGCGTGCCTGCCGCTCATCACGATCTTGAGCCTCCAGCTCGGCGCCTTGCTCTCGGGCGCCATCATCACGGAGACCGTCTTTGCCTGGCCCGGCGTGGGCCGACTGGTGATTCAGGCCATCGCTTCGCGCGACTACCCTCTCGTGCAGGGCTGCGTGCTGTTCATCGCCGCCGTCTACGTGAGCGCGAACTTTCTGGCCGACATCGCCTACGCCTGGTTCGACCCGCGCGTGAGGCTCACATGAGGCGCGGCTTGTCCATCTATCTGGGCGGGGGCATCATCGCCCTTTTGTTGATCGCCACCCTGGCCGCCCCCCTTCTCTCGCCCCAAGACCCCTATGAGATGCAGCTATCGCAAGGGCTGGAGGCTCCCGAGACGGCGCACCCCTTCGGGCGGGACAAACTCGGCCGCGATATCTTGAGCCGGGTGCTGCACGGCGGGAGAACCTCGCTCACGGTGGGCTTCGCCGCCGTCTCCATATCCGTGCTTCTGGGCGTCATCATCGGAGGAATCGCGGGCTATCTCGGCGGTGTGTGGGATGAGGCGATCATGCGCGTCACCGACGTGTTTCTGGCCTTTCCGGGCATACTGCTCGCCATAGCCCTCATGTCCGTGCTTGCGCCGAGTCTGTGGAACATCGTCATCTCGCTTTCGGTGTTCGGGTGGGTGGGCTATGCGCGCCTCGTCCGCGCGCAGGTGTTGGCGCTACGCGAGCGCGAATTCGTGATCGCCGCTCACGCCGCGGGCGCCACGCCCGGTCGAATCCTCACCTTCCACCTGTTCACGAACATCATCTCCCCGGTCATCGTGGAGGCGAGCATCGGCATGGCGGGAGCGATTCTCGCCGAATCGGGGCTCTCGTTCCTGGGATTGGGAATTCAGCCGCCCGAACCGAGTTGGGGGGCGATGCTGGCCGAGGGGCGAGACTTCCTGCTCGTCGCCCCGCACCTGACGATTTATCCGGGAATCGCGATCGCCCTCACCGTCATGGGGTTGAACATCCTGGGCGATGGGCTGAGGGATATGCTCGACCCGACTCAGAAGAGATAGAGGAAATACCAGCGCCGCTTTTTCTTCTTCTTTTCTTTCTCTTTCACGGCGGAGGCAGGCTCTTGCTTGGGCGCAGGCCCCGGCCCCTTCTCTCTTTTCAGACGAGGGGTGGACTTGGGCGGCTTCGGCTTGGGAATCTTGGCGATGTCGAGCAAAACGCCGTGCGGAAAGGTAGTGCTTCGCTGCTCTTTCTTGAAAAACGTCTCGGGCCGAACGAGGTGGCATGCAAGGCACTTGCCGGCGGCGCGCAGCGGGCTTTTCTCGTCATAGCGAAGCTGTTGCTTCTCGACGTGTGAGGCTTCCTCAAAGCTCGCGTGCAGATGGCAGCTTTGGCAGTAGGACGTGACGATCACGTTCTCCTCCGCAGGGGCGAGAGAACCGCGCACCGCCCTTTCTATGGGTTTTTGCTGACAAGCGGAAACGAGCAGCAAGCAGGCCGCCAATCCCATGAACCATGAGTTCTTCATCCAGCCGCTCCAAGAAATTTCCATCCAGAAAAAAGCGCTTCGTCCCGTTCGTGTCCGCGCAGTATACGAACTGCGCCTCCGCGCTGCAACGAAGCCGCGCCCTCAGGCGCTTTGCCTGCGCTCGGCCACCGTTTCACGCACATAGGCGACGATGTCCTCCATCGTCGCGCCCGGGGTGAAAATCTCATCCACCCCTTTTTCCTTGAGAAAGGGAATATCCTCATCCGGCACGATGCCGCCCCCGAAGAGCAAAACGTCCTCCATGCCGTGCGCATCGAGCAATTCACGAATCCTGGGGAACAGGTGGTTATGCGCGCCGGAGAGAATCGACAGGCCCACGCAGTCGACGTCCTCCTGCATGGCGGTCGAGGCGATTTGTTCCGGCGTCTGGCGGATGCCCGTATAAATCACCTCCATGCCGGCGTCCCTGAGCGCGCGCGCGACCACCTTGGCTCCCCTGTCGTGGCCGTCGAGGCCAGGCTTGCCCACCAGCACCCGTATTTTTCTCTTGCTCATCCGCCACCTCCGCGCTTGACGTACTCCAAAGGTTCAAGCTCCGATTATCATGTAAAGAAAGCCGCGTTACAAATGAAGTCGGGGGACGTGTCGACTTTTCGGCCGAGTTTTCGTAACCTCGAAAAATCAGACATGAGCGTTTCCGGATTCCGTCGCCCCACAGGATTCTCACATGACACCCACCCGGGAGATTTACTGGAACATCGTCTTCGGTCCCCTGGTCTACCTCTTCGCCGCGGCGGCGATTGGCGTGATGTCCTACGGGATCTACCAGCGCGTGCGCTTGTGGCGCCTGGGCGGCGGCGAGATGAGAACCGACAATCCGGTAAAACGCCTCTGGGGCGTGGTGGATGAGTTGTTGTTCCACCGCCGGATGCTGCGGGATACCTACCCCGGCCTCATGCACCTGTTCATATTTTACGGTTTTTTCGCCGAACTCATCGCCACCTCGATGATAGCGGTTCAGGAATGGACGGGAATCCACTACCTCAAGGGAAACCTCTACCTGGGCTATTCCCTGCTCAGCGACGGCTTCGGGCTGCTGGGGATCGTCGGAATTCTGATGGCCCTCTGGCGCCGCCTGGTGGTGAAGCCCGAGCGTATGAACTCCGTGCTGGACGACTATATTGCGCTGTGGCTGCTCCTGCTCGTCTTCGTGCAGGGATTCGCCGTGGAGGGGCTGCGCATCGCGGCGACCGAACTCAGGCAGAACCCGGCCCTGGCGCCGTGGTCACCGGGCGGCTACGCCGTCGCCCTGACCCTGCAGGGGCTGAGCGTCGAGACGCTCCAATTCCTCCACCGCATCAACTGGTGGTTCCACGCCGTCACCGCATTCGTCCTGCTCGGCTACATGGGTTTCGGGAAATTCAACCACATCTGGTACGGCTTGTTGAACATGTTCTGCAGAAATCTGGATTCGAGCGGCAAGCTGAGCTTCATCGACATCGAGGCGACGATGGAATCAGACCCAGAAGCCATTGAAACCCTGGGGGTCGAGAAAATCGAGGGGTACACCTGGAAGAGCCTGCTGGATCTGGACGCCTGCACGAACTGCGGCCGCTGCCAGGACGTCTGCCCCGCCTACATGAGCGGCGTGCCGCTCAGCCCCAAAAAGCTGATTCAGGACATGCAGGCCCACCTGAGCGAGACGGGCCCGGCGGCGCTCGCGGAAAACGGAGAAACGGGCGAGAGGCCGCCCCTGTTCGGCGAGCCGGAGCAGAAACCCGCCGTCCTGGAGGAAGAACTCTGGGGCTGCCGCACCTGCGGCGCCTGCCAGCAGGAGTGTCCCGTCTTCATCGAGCACATTCCCGAAAATGGTGGACATGCGCCGCTACCTGGTGATGATGGAATCGAAGACGAGTGAGGACGCGCGACAATTCTTGAAGTCGATGGACGAGCGGCTCCACCCCTGGGTGGGCGCCCAGCACAACCGGGAGGAATGGTACGAGGGTCTGGACGTAAAAGTCCTCTCGAGCGGCGAGAAGGCGGAATACCTCTATTGGGTCGGGTGTACGGGTTCGATGATCGATCGCAACATCGAGGTGTCCAAGGCAGTGGTGAAGATTCTCGCCGCGGCGGGCGTCGACTTCGCCATCCTGGGCGCGGAGGAGGTCTGCACGGGCGATCCGGCGCGGCGGGCCGGAGGCGAATTCACCTTCCAGATATGCGCGAAACAAAACATCGAGACGCTGGGCGGCTATGGGGTGAAGAAAATCATCACCACCTGCCCGCATTGCTTCAACACGTATAAGAACGAATACCCCGACTTCGGGGGAAACTACGAAGTGGTGCACCACACGCAACTCATTGCGGAGTTGATAAAATCAGGAAAACTCAAGCTCAAGAAATCGCTCGGCTCCCTCACCTATCACGACCCCTGCTACCTGGGACGGCACAACGGCGTATACGACGCACCGCGCGAAGTGCTCCAGCAGATATCGGACGGCGGCTTCACCGAACTTAAGCGCAACCGCTCGCGCTCGCTGTGCTGCGGCGCGGGGGGCGGCTACGCCTGGATGGACGACGACCCGAAAAAGCGCATCAACCACGAGCGGATCGAGGAAGTAAAGGCCTGCGGGGCCAAAACCGCCGCCGTCTCCTGCCCGTTCTGCATGCAGATGTTCGATGACGCCTTAAAGGCGCTCGACCCCGAGAAGAACATCCGCGCCGCCGACATCGCCGAACTCGTCGCCGAAGCGATTGAGGAGTAAGGAGCCGCGTAAACTTCTTGCCCTGCCGGATGTGGCGTCAGACGTCTGTTTTCGGTGTTTTTCCGATAGTTTTTCGAATCCACCACGCCATTTTCGTGGCGAGAGTCCGTAATCCCTCCCTTAAGGAGCAACGCAGCGCGTAACGCGTGAAACTTTGCGCAGCGACGGCAAACCGGGAATGTTCGTGCGTCAGCGAGACTTTTCTTCGGGACCGGCGGGGGCGACGCGGATGTCGCCGTACCAGCCCCGGGCCGAGAGCTTGCTGTTGTCGGTATCGGTCATGACGGCGACGTGGGTGACCTCGGTGATGTCGCGGCCGAAAAAGCGCCGGAAATCCTCGCGCATGTTCCGGCGATGCGTCCGCCACTTCCCGGCGTGGCGCGCGCCTGAATCGACTGCGAACATGTGGGCCTTTTTCGTATAGGGGTTCGGCCAGGAGGAGCCTTCGGGCCGACGGCTGGCCCAGACGTAGACCACCGAATCCGGAAAAGAGAGCATCCCGGCGCCGGGGGCAATGAAATAGACGCGAACGGCGAAGTCATCTCCTCCTTTCGACAACTCATCCGGCGGGTTGACGGGGCGCTCGATTCGCCAGCGCCAGGTGAGAATCGGTGTTTTGGTGAGGTCGATCTTGCGCTCATAGAAGAGGCCGGACGCAGCCGCGTTGCTCACCGCTTCGAGGACGGTTTCGCCCCCGGCATCCTTTGCCAGGCGATAGCGGGTCTCTCCTTCAAAACTCTTGGGCTCCCAGCCGGAGAGGTCGCCCGCCGAGAAGCGGCCGAGCACTATCTCCTGTGCGCGGGGGACGCCGGGAGCGAGCGCGAGAAACGCAGTAAACAGACCAAGAACAATCGCGGGGCTTTTACGAAAACGGTACGGAAACATTCAGAAAACCTCAACGGCACAAGGGCCAAATCTGATACCACGAATCGCACCGGAATCTCGATTCGCAGCGCGCGAGCTGGGCCTTGTAGCGCCGGGCTGTCTCGGCCACCCGCTGCGCGGCGCGGCGCACTTTTGACTTTTTCTTCCAGGTGCCGCGCCGGTAGCCGCCCCTTCCTTCGTGATAGGCGAGGTAGAGCCTGTGCGCGTCGTGTAAGGAGATGCCCAGTTCGCGCCTGGTCTTGGCGTTGTACCAGCCGACGAAATCGAGCGCGTCCTTCATGCGCGTGCGGCTGCTCAATATGTTGCCGCGCTCCGCCCTGTAGTCCTTCCAGGTCTGGTTCAGGGGCTGCGCATAGCCCAGGGCCGTGGAGGCGCGGCCGAGCGGAATGAACAAGAACCACCGCATGGGCGGCCTCGCGTGGCTCTGAAAGCTCGATTCTTTCTTCACGAACGCCATGAGCACGTGCACCGGCGTGCCCCAGCGTTTCTCGGATGCGCGGGCGTAGTCATACCAGTCGGGCTGCTGCTCGAAAACCGAGCAGATGTTCCCCTGCCGCCTGGGCGTGGACGTAACGCAACCGCTCACGAGAAAAACGAGGCAGAAAACGGCCACTAGAAAACGAAGACGCGCACCGCACGCCCTTTTCCCCCAAAAATCATTCGAGCGAATTAGTGAGACCGACATCGGCTCATCATCTCCATGTATGGGCGGGGTGCGTTTGCTGTTCATCATCTCGCGAAAACCGCGTTTAGTCGATCATTTTTAGCCGAAAGTGAGCGACAAACGGCTTTGTGGTTAATCTGTGAGCGTCAAAGCAGTTTCTTTCGCGATACTCAAGATACGGGCAAGGGCGGTTTTCGCTTCAGTTGAGCAGGTGCTTGGCGATGACCTGGCGCAGGATTTCGTTCGTCCCCTCATAAATCTGCGTCACCTTCGAAGCCCGGTAGAAGCGCTCCACGGGATACTCGCGCATGTAGCCGTTGCCCCCGTGGAGTTGAACGCCTTCTTCGGCGTTTCGCTGGGCGGCGTCGGTGGCGAACACCTTGGCGACGGCGGCTTCGGGCGAATAGGGCTCTCCCGCCGCCTTGAGCCGCGCCGCCTTCAAGGTGAGCAGACGCGCGCCGTGGACGCGCGTGACCATGTCGGCGAGTTTCCACGCAACGGGCTGGTGATCCTTTATCGGCACGCCGAACGTCTCGCGCTCGCGCGCATAGGCCACCGAGGCGTCGAGACACGCCCGCGCGAAACCGAGCCCCTGCGCTGCGACGATGATGCGCCCCGAATCCAGGATCCGCATCGCCAGCTCGAAGCCCTGCCCCTCATCGCCCACGCGGTTTTCTTCGGGCAGTTCCACGGCGTTGAAACGAAGCTCCGATATCGAGCAGCCGTGCATCCCCATCTTGTCCTCGCTGCGCACGACCTCGAAGCCCTCCACATCCGTCGGCACCAAAAAGACGCTCAGCCCCTTGTGGCGCATCGAGCGATCCGTCACCGCGAAGAGAAGGCACAGGCCCGCCTGCTTGCCGCTGGTGATGAAGCGCTTCACGCCGTTGATGCGGTAGGCGTCCCCCTCGCGCACGGCATTGGTGGTGAGCGAGGCGGCGTCAGAGCCCGCGCCGGGCTCCGTCAGGGCGAAAGCTCCGATGCACGCGCCGCTCGCCAGGCCGCGTAAGTATTTTTCCTTTTGTCCCTCGCTCCCGAAGCGATAGACCGGCTCACAAACCAGGGAGTTGTGCGCGGCGAAAATAGCGCTCGTCGAAGGACACGCGGCGGCGACCTCCTCAGTAGCCAGCGCCATCGATACGGGGTCCGCCCCCCCTCCGCCGTAAGAATCCGGCACCGTGAGGCCCATCAGTCCCAATTCGCCCATGCTCTTCACGACCTCCGCCGGGAAGCGGCCTTCGTCTATTTCCGCCGCCCGGGGGGCTATCTCGCGCTCACAGAAATCGCGCGTCATCCGGCGCACCATCTTCTGCTCGTCGTTCAAAAAATCATCATCCGGCATCAACCATGCCTCCGATTCACTCCATCGGCCCGAACTATCCGGGCGACAATGTAGCAGGCCCTTGCCCGAAAATCACCCACGCGGCATCATGCGGATGAAATTGAAAAATACAGATTCATGAAGCAGGATGCTTCCTTGAAATGTCGGGGATTCGCTCCGACGCATAAGGAGAAAAGCATGGCGAAAACCATCAACGTGCTCACGAGAGAGGACGTCCTCGATAGTCTCGAGAACCTGCGCGAGGCGCAGGCAGTCGATTTTTCGGCGTTTTATTCGAGCCACCTGGGCGGCGTGGTGACGGACCCCGCCCTGATGGTCATTCCCTTCGACGATCACATAGTCCACAGGGGTCACGGCATCTTCGACACGGCGGCCATCATCGAGGGGAAAATCTACGACCTGGAAAACCACCTGGACCGCTTCATCCGCTCGGCGGCGGCTTCCAAACTCGAACTCCCCGCCCGCGAGGAGATGCGCGAGATCGTCATCCGCACGAGCGCGCTCTCGGGCCGCCGCGAGGGTTCCATTCGCTACTGGGCCTCCTCGGGAACCGGCAACCTCGGGCTGATACCCGCAGGCGACGCCAAACCCGCCTTTTTCGTGATGATCTTCGGCGGCCTGGATTATCCCGAGCGCTACTACGCCGAGGGCATGAAGGTGATGACGACGACCTATCCCATCAAGCCGCGGCTTTACGCCATCACCAAGAGCACGAACTACCTGCCCAACACGCTGATGCAGATGGAGGCGAAAGAATGCGGCCTCGACAACGGGGTTTTCTTGGATGAGGCCGGAAACGTGGGCGAGGGTTCGAACATGAACTGCGCCTTCGTGACGGCGGACGGCGTGCTGCGGCATCCCAGATTCGAGAACATTCTCTCGGGCTGCACCGTGAAGCGCCTGCTCGAACTCGCAACCCGCCTGGTTGATCAAGGCGTCATCGCAGACGTGGTGGTGGACGACATTCCCGTGGCCGAGGCCAAGGCGTCCGCCGAGATGATGCTCATCGGAAGCTCGATATACGTCGCCCCCGTCGTGCAGTGGGACGACCAAATT
Organism: bacterium; assembly: GCA_965218735.1. Lineage (GTDB taxonomy): Bacteria > UBA8248 > UBA8248 > UBA8248 > UBA8248 > Bin107. The sequence goes on from CBDCMA010000008.1 coordinate 1,137,165, forward strand.
ATCGGGGACGGAAAACCGGGGCCGGTGACCCGCGCGATGCGCGAGTTGCTCGAAGAGGACATGCGCTCGGGCGAGGGAATGCTGATAGACGTGCCGTATTAACCATCCGAGAAAATTTTATAGCTGTTTCGATCGCAGCGCACGCGGTGTGTCCTACGGACCATCACAAAGCGGGCCGCGAACGCGTCGACCCACCAAAGCCGCGCCTTATGAATGTTTTTTCGGAGGAGCGTGGATCGCCTCGCCGTGGACGTCGAAGGTGAATTTCGAGCTGGCGAGAAATTCCTCCATCACGATCATGGAAAAAGCGGGCAGGGAGCACATCTTCCGCCACTCCGCTTGAAAGCGAACACGCCTACGTTTTCTTCGGAGGGGCGTGGATCGCCTCGCCGTGAACGTCGAATGCCGCCTCCATCACGGCTTCAGAGAGCGTGGGGTGGGCGTCACGGCTTCAGAGAGCGTGGGGTGGGCGTGCATCGTCCGGGCCAAGTCCGAGGCGGTGACGTTGTGCTGCATGGCGACGGCGGCCTCGTGCACGATATCGGCGGCGTGGGCGCCTATGATGTGAACACCCAGAATGGCGTCATCCCCCGCGTCGGCGATCACCTTCACTTCTCCTTCCAGCGCGCGTTCGGCCTGCGCCTTGCCCAAGGCGCGCACCGCGAACTTGCCTACGCGCACCGCATGCCCCGCCTTGGTCGCCTCGTGCTCCGCCATGCCGACGACGCCGATCTCGGGATGCGTGAAGATGCCGGCCGGAATCGCCCGGTAATCCATCCGTATCTCGCCGCCCATGGCGTTTTCCGCAGCAGCGATTCCTTCCGCCGAGGCCACGTGCGCGAGCATGGGCTCGCCCACCACGTCGCCCGCCGCGTAGACGCCCAGCACGTTCGTCTCCATCTTCTCGTTCACCTGAACTTCGCCGCGCGGGCCGAGCTTGACGCCGATTCGCTCCAGCCCCAGCCCGTCGGTGTTCATCGTCCGGCCCACGGAGACGAGCACGAGGTCGGCGCGCTCCACCTCGTCCGAACCCTCGAATTCGGCGACCATCGCCCTGCCCTTGCGCGAAACCGCCGTTATCTTCTCACCTACGCGCACCTTGATTTTTTGCTTTCTGAGTTCGCGCGCCATCAGTTTGGAAACATCCTCATCCCCAAGCGGCAGGACGCGGTCGAGCAATTCCACCATGGTGACCTCCGCGCCCAACTCTCTATACAGACAGGCGAACTCACAACCGATGACGCCCGCGCCCACGATGAGCACCCTCTTGGGCAGCTTTTTCAGGTGCACCGCCTGCTCGGAGGAGATGATCTTTTTTCCGTCGATGGGAAAGGCGGGAATCTGCGCGGGCCGAGAACCCGTGGCGATGATGATTTTATCGGCGGATATTATCTCGTGCGCTCCGTCTTTTCCGCGCACCGAAATCTTTCCCATTTCTATAATCTCGGCGTCGCCCGCTAAGTGACTCACCCCGTGGGCCTTGAACAGCCCGCCGATGCCCCTTACCAGGCCTGCGACTATCTTGTCCTTGCGCGCCACCATGGCGGCCAAGTCCGCGCGCACCTCGCCGGTGACCTCGATGCCGTAGGCGTCCGCGTTCTTGATGTTCCTAAAAACTTCCGCCGCGGCGATTAAGCTCTTGCTCGGGATGCAGCCCCAGTTCAGGCAGGTGCCGCCCAACTCGTCGCGCTCGATGACCACGCAGCTTCCCCCGCTCTGGGCCACGCGCACGCCCGCCACGTAGCCCGCCGGGCCGCCGCCGATGATCGCCACGTCATACGCCGCCATGTTTCCTCCTTCGGGTGTCACTACTCTCGGGCGAGAACTCCCGGCCCATTAGACCAAGGTTCCGCGCTCATGCCAAATGGGAGGAGGGATTCAGACTAAAACCACAGGGAATCGCTCTTGACATGGGAGGTGTGATATTGTAGCTACAATGAGGCTACACAAGAGGAGGACACTCAAATGCCATTTTCGATAGTGTCGTTCGCGCCCGAATCGACAGCGAGACCAAGGCCCGCGCCACCGAGGCGCTGAGCGCCATGGGTCTTTCGGTTTCCGATGCGATTCGCCTGCTCCTGATGCGCGTGGCGGATGAGCGAAGGCTGCCTTTCGTCGTCCGCGCGCCGAACCCCGCCACCCGCAAGGCGATGAAGGAACTCGACGAGGGCAAAGGAAAGCGCTTCGAGAGCGCCGAGGCGCTGTTCGAGGATTTGGGCGTGTAAGTGTTGACGCCTGTTCGTTCGTCGCAATTCAAGCGCGATGTGAAAAGAGCCGGGCGGCGGGGGAAAGACCTTACCAAACTGCGGGAGTTGCTCACTTCGCTGATCCACCAAGAGCCGTTGCCCGCGCGCAATCTCGACCATCCACTGCGAGGGGTTTGGAGAGGATATCGAGAAGCCCACATCGAGCCGGACTGGCTTTTGATCTACCGCATCGCAGGAAACGAGTTGCGCCTCGTCCGCACAGGCACCCACTCCGATCTCTTCCGGGAATAAAGCTCTAGCGGGAGCGATGACGCTTTACGCTTGATGGCGGGATGCGTCATTCTTCGAGCGGTTCGCCGATATCCCGGAAAGGAAAATCTGAATGCCGTGCACAGGGATTAAAGTAAAATCGGGTGACTCAATAACCATTATCCCGTGTCAGTTTTCATCCGATTTTCAAGAAGATGAACTGATGGAAGTGGATGGCAAAAAATGGTGTCCCTTCCACGCGCCGCTTGAAGGTCAAAACGGCAATCTAACAAAAAAAGCGAATTGGAAAGATGATGAATTAAAGCGTTTTTATGTGCGGATTTCGACGCTCCGTGAAAACGCTATAGTGCGGCAAGAAACATTAAATTTGAGAGGTGTTGTTTTTCCAGGCGATGCGAATTTTCAAAACGTAGAATTTCCTGAAGTTGATTTTTCCTATGCCCAATTCAATGGAGATGCCGTATTCCTAAATACCCCGTTCAACGGAAGTACCAAGTTCCTATATACCCAATTCATCGGTGGGCATGCTGTCTTCTTAAATGCCCGATTCAATGGAACAATTACTAATTTCTCCAATGCCCAATTCAATGGTTGGACTGCTAATTTTTCTGAAACTAAATTCAAAGGGATTGCTATTTTCCTTAACGCTCAATTCAACTCTACACGCATCCTCTTCAAGAAATCTCGTTTCAAAGAATACGTTGATTTCACATCCCCAGGAAACAAAAGTGATGCTAGCGCTTTTCAGGGCGTGGTAAGTTTTGAAAACGCGGAATTTTTAAACAACGCCATTTTTGACAATCGAAATTTTCAGCAAAGAACCACCTTCAAAAATTGCACCTTCCACAAAGCGCCCCGCTTTCATGACTGCCGTCTTCACCAGGATACGGATTTCACAGACGCCAAATTTTTGGACACGAAAGACGATGAAGCGGCCAGAGCATACCGAACACTGAAACTGGACATGGAGGAAAAAAGAGCGCGGCAGGAGCAATTGCTGTTTTACGCTCTGGAAATGAAGAGCAGGAGACAGACAGAAAAAAGAAAGATTTTGAAGTTTCTCTCCTGGCTGTATGAAGCGACTTCCGATTACGGGCAGAGAATTTTCTTGCCGCTGGCGTGGCTGGTGTATTTGTTTCTGTTCTTCACTTTTTTCTACGCGGCGTTTTTCAAGGGACTGACGGATTCGGATGCGGCGAGTATTCTGCCGCAATCTCTTAATTTCAGCATCAAGCAAATCATCCGCCCGTTCGGCGTATTCGGCTCTTTATCAAATTCTGGTATTTGGGGGAAAATTCCACCTTCAAGTCTCCTATCCCTGCCCCTCATTATCGCGGCCACGCTTCAATCGTTCTTGAGTCTCGCCCTTTTGCTCTTGAGCGCCCTCGCGGCGCGTTGGAGCTTCAAGATCGGGTGATGGAAGCGGGGTTGGTGCGAGGACTTTTCCCCGAGACCGGGCACGCGTTACTCACTCCCCCCTTGAGGCTCGGACAGGCTCAGGGGCCTATCCGACTACGGCGAATGTGGTTCTTCACCGTCATTCCGGCGCATGCCGGAATCCAGAACCGATAAGGATGCCAACATCACAGGACAACCAGAAAAACGATAAAGCGAAAAGACAAAAGCAAAGGCGCTGGATTCCGCATGCGCCGGAATGACGGCGGGGACCTCGGAAAAAGCGCGATCTCGAAAACCCCTCCCCTCCGAATACCTCAAAATCCTGTACCTCCTCGACACCGCCTCCAATAAGATATATATTATAGATATGATCGCTTAAGAGGAGGCAATACACATGGGCGCGAAATCACATATCTCGAAATGGGGCGACAGTTTGGCCGTCCGCATCCCCAAGCCCATCGCCGAGCAATGGGGCGTCCGCGAGGGTTCGGCCATCGAGATGAGCACGCGCGGCGACCGGGTGGTGATGCGAAAGAGAGGCTACCAGTTGGCCGACATGCTCTCCGAAATGAACGCAGACAACCTCCACGCCGAACAAGACGCCGGCCCGGCGCAGGGCGCCGAGGCGTGGTAGCCAGGCCGGAGGTTTCCGGCGCGGACTACGTTCCGGGCAGGGGCGACATCGTCTGGCTCTCCTTCACGCCCCAAGCCGGGCATGAACAGGCCGGCCATCGCCCCGCTCTGGTTCTCAGCCCGCAAAGTTATAACGAGAAGAGCAGCCTGGCGCTGCTCTGCCCCGTCACCTCCAGAGCCAAGGGCTACCCCTTCGAGGTGGCGCTCCCCGCCGAAGGCCCCGTTACGGGCGTGGTTCTCGCCGACCAGGTGAAAAGCCTCGACTGGCGCGCGCGAAAGGCGCGTCTGGCATCGCAGGCTCCGCCGCGCGTGCTGGGCGAGACGCTTGCGAAGCTGGCCGTTCTCCTGGAGCAGGACTGAACCGACCCGCAATGACGATACTTCATCCCTCACCAGGATAACCGCGCCCAAATCCGCCTCTCCCCCCTCCCCGGGAAGCGCGCATTTCCCCGCAAGAGCGGGTTCCGAGGCGGTGTACTATTCCCCTGCTCGACGCGTGGTCTTCGCTTTCGAAACCGCGGGTCGCCGCCGGGAGGCAGTCCATTTGAAGAATCTCCTATCGCACTATCAGGCCATGTGGGAAAGAGAGTCATCGGGGCTGGAGCCGGGCGGCGAAATCTAAGCTTATCATTCCTGAACAATTCAATAAATATAGATAAATTCACGGGGTTTTTCGATAAATAAACGGTGTTTTTCCGAGCGCATCCGGGGCGTTCTCGAGGGTGTTTTCTGCGATACCGGCGCGCCGGCCGGCGGCCCCGATCTCAAGATTCAGGCGTCCCGCCGCCCGCTCGAAGGGCGCGCCGCCACCCCCGAAAGCGATGCGATGCGGCGCGACCGGGCAGCTTTTAGTTCTTTTTCCTCTCCGCACGGTGGTTATCCACAGAAATACACAACATTTGGGGATAAGGTGTGTGTAAGTCCATATATTTTGTGTATATCGATTTTTTTTATATTGACACAGGGGAGTAAAGCATACTACATTTAGTGATACGAGTTGGTTTCGCAATACCAAATATGTCCCCACTATAGTGGGACGCCCTTGCGGAGGAGGCGTGAAGTGGAGTTTTCGAGGCGTTTTACCCGAGCCGGAGATGAGGCGTATGACGGCATCCGTTTCACTCCGCGCACCTCACGCATCACCAACCCGGACGGCTCGGTCGTCTTCGAAGCCAAGGATGTCATGGCGCCGGAGAACTGGTCCCAGGTGGCCGTCGACATTCTGGCGCAAAAATACTTCCGAAAAGCCGGCGTCCCCACACATTCGAAAAAGATTCCCGAAGAAGGAGTGCCCGAGTGGCTACAGCGCTCGGAGCCAGACACGGAGAAACTCGAACCCTTGCCCGAGACCGAGCGATTCGGAAGCGAGCGAGACGCCCGGGACGTTTTCCATCGCATGGCGGGGTGCTGGACGTACTGGGGCTGGAAACACGGTTACTTTCATACAGAAGACGACGCCAAGGCGTTTTATGAGGAGCTTTTATACATACTTGCGAGCCAGATGGCTGCTCCCAACTCGCCGCAGTGGTTCAATATGGGCCTGCACTGGGCCTACGGCATTACGCGCCCTGCCCAGGGCCACTTTTATTGCGATCCCGAAACGGGGGAAATACTCCGCTCCGTGAACGCGTACGAGCGTCCCCAGCCACATGCGTGCTTCATACAATCGGTTAAAGATGATCTCGTCAACGAAGGCGGAATCATGGATTTATGGACACGCGAAGCGCGCATCTTCAAATATGGCTCGGGAACCGGTACGAATTTCTCGAGCCTGAGAGCGGATGGTGAATCGCTATCGGGAGGCGGGAAAAGCTCAGGCCTCATGAGTTTCCTGAAGATTGGAGACCGCGCCGCGGGCGCCATCAAGTCAGGCGGCACGACGAGACGCGCGGCGAAAATGGTTACGCTCGACATAGACCATCCCGACATTGAAGAATTCATCAATTGGAAGGTGAACGAAGAACAGAAAGTGGCCGCCCTGGTATCAGGCAGCAAGATGTGCAACCGGCATATGAACGCCATTCTCGGCGCCTGCATCGAGGGAAAGAACCTGGGATTGAATGGCAACTTTCATCAGCCGGATAATAATCCTTCACTCGCCAAAACAATACGCGCCGCAAGACTCGCCGGCGTTCCGGACAATTACATTCATCGCACCCTTCAACTCGCGCGGCAAGGCATCACCGAGGTCGAGTTTGAAGAATTCGACACGAATTGGGAAGGCGAGGCCTACACCTCGGTATCCGGACAAAATTCGAACAATTCCATACGTGTTTCGGATGGATTCATGGAAGCCATCGACAAGAACACGGACTGGGACCTGATTCGGCGCACCGATGGCGAAATCGCCGCCTCCGTCAATTCAAAAGAACTTTGGGAGCAGATTGGATACGCGGCGTGGTGCTGCGCAGACCCCGGCCTTCAATTCGATACGACCATCAACGATTGGCATACATGCGCCGCCGATGGGCGCATCAATGGTTCTAATCCTTGCTCGGAATACATGTTCTTGGATGACACCGCATGCAATCTGGCATCCATGAACCTCATGAAATTCCTGGATATCGACAAGAATCATTTTCGAGTAGAAGACTATCGCCACGTTATTCGCCTTTTGACGGTTGTCCTCGAAATTTCAGTGCTTATGGCGCAATTCCCCAGTGAGGAAATAGCCAAACGCTCATATGAGTATCGAACCTTGGGACTTGGATACGCTAATCTAGGCACCGTGTTGATGGTTCTTGGCATCCCTTACAACTCCCCGGAAGCGGAAGCATGGTGTGGTGCCCTGACTTCCATCATGACGGGTTGCTCGTATGCCACCAGCGCCGAGATGGCCGGAAAACTAGGCGCTTTCGCAAGGTACCAGGATAATCAAGAACACATGTTGCGAGTCCTGAGAAACCACCGCCGCGCAGCTTATTCCGTGCCTGAAGCCGAATACGAAATGCTCTCTAAAGCGCCCAAAGGAATCGTTGCGGAAATCTGCCCGCATTACCTTCTCGATGCGGCGCGTGAGGCGTGGGATGACGCTTTAGCCATTGGCTATCGAAACGGTTACCGGAATGCGCAAACTACCGTCATCGCGCCGACAGGCACCATCGGGTTGGTCATGGATTGCGACACAACGGGAATCGAGCCGGATTTCGCTTTGGTGAAATTCAAAAAACTGGCCGGAGGCGGTTATTTCAAAATCATCAATCAGTCTGTTCCCGTTGCTCTGCGGCATATGGGCTATGACGAAGAGGAGGTTCGCGAAATCGTCGCCTATTGCCGAGGGCGAGGCACTCTCACGAATGCGCCTCATATCAATCCAGAGTCTTTGTACGCAAAAGGATTTACCAGCAAGACTCTCGAAAAGGTGGAAGCCGCGCTTGAAGGCGCGTTTGAAATCCAGTTCGCTTTCAATAAATACGCCCTAGGAGAAGACTTTTGCCGTGAGCAGTTAGGTCTCGATGAAGAACAAATAGCCGATTGGAATCTGAATCTGCTTGAAGCCATTGGTTTCACTCCAGAACAAATAAGCGAAGCGAATGATTTCGTCTGCGGTAAAATGACGATCGAGGGTACACCCCACTTGAAAGAAGAGCATCTAGCTGTTTTTGATTGCGCAAGCAAATGCGGACGCGAAGGCAAGCGATTTATCAGTCCCATGGCCCATGTCCGGATGATGGCGGCGGCGCAGCCCTTCATATCGGGCGCCATCAGCAAAACCATCAATATGCCCGCAGAATCCACGATCCAAGATATCTTGAGCATCTACCATGAATCGTGGCAGCGGATGACCAAGGCCATAGCGATTTACCGTGATGGGTCGAAACTCAGCCAGCCTCTTTCCGCGCAAAGCGAAGCGGAACTCTTTAGTGATATCGGTGAAGAAGAAACACCTTCTAAAAACGCTCCGGTTCGCGTGGCCCAACAAATTGTACGTCGAATTATTTACCAATCCAGAAGACGCAAGCTGCCTACCCGCCGCGGTGGGTATACACAAAAAGCCGTCATCGGCGGACACAAAGTGTATCTTAGAACCGGGGAATACGGAGATGGTTCCATCGGCGAAATTTTTATCGATATGCACAAAGAAGGCGCCGCCTTCAGAAGCCTCATGAACTGTTTCGCCATCGCAATTTCGCTAGGACTTCAGCACGGCGTACCCCTGGATGAATTTGTGGATGCTTTCGTATTCACGCGCTTCGAGCCGGGGGGTATGGTCTCAGGCAATCCACATATCAAGATGAGCACATCTATCATTGATTACATTTTCCGTGAGTTAGCCGTTTCATATCTAGGAAGACACGACCTTGCGCAAGTCGTGTCAGAAGATCTGAGAAGCGACACTATTGGGCGACCTCAAGAAGAGATCCCAGAGTTCGACACAGAAGAAGAGGAAGAGATTCAAACCATAATCCCAGGACCGGATGCAAGCGCACCACGCAGTGACCGAGTAAGTTTGAATTATGACAAAGAAGCCTCTAGTGCCTCGATGGCGCCTCTAACAAAAGCAACTTCCGCTCTTGATTCCCGTATCGAGGAAGCCCGCGCTAAAGGATACGAGGGCGAAGCATGTGGCGATTGTGGTTTATTCACTTTGGTAAGAAACGGCACATGCCTGAAATGCATGACTTGTGGCGCTACGAGTGGATGTTCTTAAAATTACTACCCGTCGTGGGGAAAACGGGCGGACTCTGCGACGGGACGAGAGTCGGGGGAGAATCCTCGGAGGACTATCCCCCGACTCTCACCAAAATAGGGTTTTAGAAAATTTTCTTGCTGCGGGGGAAACGGGCGGACTCTGCAGCAGGACCGGGGGCCGGGGATAATACACCTCAGGGGTTGAGTTTCCGGCTCCCACTTAAAAAAGTGATTTTCTGCTGCGGGGGAAACGGGCGGACTCTGCAGCAGGCCGAGAGCCGATGGAGCCTCCTAGGGGGAGACTTCATCGGCTCTCCCTTTTTCACTTGACACCCGATGCTCCTTCGCCTACCTTCAAGTTCCTTTTGTGGGGGTGTAGCTCAGATGGGAGAGCGCGTGGATCGCACCCACGAGGTCAGGGGTTCGAATCCCCTCACCTCCACCAATTCTATTGCATGAACTGATTCCATTTTTCAGAAATTGAAATTTTACACATGGAGCATGGCGATAGCCGCATCTCGCGTTCTCATACCTTCCTGCACTCCGCGTTTTTCAGCCACTTTATTCATGCATGAAATGATGCCATCTTCCCAAGTGCTCATCACATCGCCAATGCGTGCGCTCATAGCATCAACCGCAGCCACCGCGATACCCTCTCGCGCCAGATAAGAAAAAGCAGCGATACCAGAGTCATCTTTCCCCCGACCCGCATCATTCGCAATGACACCCTTCAGATTGAGCTTGATGACGTGCGGAACGAGAGTGAGTCCGCAATGCGAGGCTTGGATAAAAACATCATCGGGCCTTGGCTCTTTTATAGAACGCAGGACGGGAATGCCCCATGATGCACGTATATTGCCATCAGGAAAATGCTCTAATTCATAAATTCTATCATCAAGACTCTCTTCAATAATCACTTTTCGGCCCACTTCCCCATTGAGCAAACAATTCGAGGCCTCAGCTATTGACTGACCGAATTCAACACCTAGGTTTTGGGCTGCTTGATTCGCATGGCCAACTTTGCCTCCATACACAGATTCACCCACTGCGAGCCTGGCTGACATGGTCTCGCACGCTATGGCAGGCACATTATATTCCTGAGCCAAGCAGAGGCCGCTGATACCCGCATCATCCTTGCCAACTCCCGCCGCATGGGCGACCACCGCTCTCGCACCCAAGCGCATTGCCCAGGCAATTGTCATGCGTGCAGCATAAGAGCCCCCAATAAGAACATCCCTTTCATCAACCCTGTGATCAAAATATGTCATCGAGTCCGCTGAGAGAACGCGGCCACGCATGTCTTCATGATGAATAATTTGCTCATCTGTCACCATCATGTTTCCTTTCATAAGTTATGAAGCAGAATCCGTATTCTGCAGTCATTTCAGAGCAAAAGAAACGCCCGGTTGATCTCACAACCGGGCGTTCAATGATTTTCCACTACTGGACACTAATATACGGCAGGAGCATTCCCCCCTTCGCCGTCACTTAACAGGCACATCGTATTCCACATCCGTCGGCAATACGTCCCCAGACTCCGCAAAAAACTCATGGTTCGGAACAACAACATTATCTGTCAGTTCAATCATTTCATCCTCATCCGTGGGCGGTTCGAAATCACTTTGCTCCAGCTTTTTTCGAACATCGCAAAATCATATAATGGATTCAAAAAATATCAAAAAAGCAATCCTTTTTTGTCCATAAACCCTTACGATTCAACTGATAAAATATGTTACTCAAAGCGATATTTCTATATTTTGGGTGCTATCCGGGAATTGAAAAATAAGCGAGGTGTGCGGTTCAGACGACCTTGTCTTGTTCAGAATATAGTATGACTTTCATGGGCGCGTGCACGACTAAACAGCTACCCACAAAATTGAGGGTTTGCGCGACAAATGTTCTTTACGAAATGCCGGATACGGTCGAACTATTTACTCCATGTCCTTCTCTTGAAATTCGATGCGCCCTCCCGGAGGTTCCACCACCAGGTGAAGCGCCTCAGCCAGTCTTCCTGAAAGGTGCCACATACCACAAATAAAAGTGAGTTCTACAATCTGACGATCGGAGAAATATTTTTTCATTTCACCGAATGCAAAGTCGTTATTCTTTGCCGTGAACTTCGACACCTCATCCGCCCATCGGATAACGGCTTTTTCCTTATCATCGAATAAATCGCTGTCTTTCCAATAATCACCTTCAAGCAGATTTATCTGCTCCTGGGTAAGACCCAGAGCTCGACCGAGCTCCACATTGTGCCCAATTCAGTTGTTGCATTCGGTCAATATAGCCGTTTTGACGATGACAAGCTCCATCAGGCGAATATAATCGGATTCCGTTTTTAATCGATTCGTGCGGAGCTTTTGGTCGAGGAACATCCACGCTTCCATGGTGGGAGGAGCATTCCCCAGAAGCTGCAAAAAACGCGGGACGGTGCCCCACATTCGGGTTGACCACTCATAGAGCGGAGTGAGTTCATCTTTGAGTTCGGCGGGAATGTTATCCGGATCAACGAAAGGCAACCTCGGCAACGGACAAGCCATCATCTCGTCGGTCACGCCCAGACTATTCGGCAAGCTTGTTGCTTCGTCCATAGGCATTGGATTCTCCTTGAAAAGTGTGGGGTGTGATTTATGCGCTATTCGTTGCCAGAGCCTCACTAATATGATGCGGGCCGACAGGTAATGAAAAAACAGGTACTCCGATAGCATCCTGTATGGCGTTCACAATAGCAGCTGCAGTCGCCACAATGGGCGGTTCACCTACCCCCCGCATTCCATAGGGTGTGCCTTCGGCCGGATTGTCATATAAAACGGCATTCAATTCGGGCATATCCATACTGGTTGGTATCAGATATTCATGGAAGGTATCGCCGTGCAAATTCCCATCCGGATGCCTCGGTTGCTCTTCCATCAAAGCCAATCCAAGCCCCTGTATCATGGCGCCTTCAATCTGTCCGACCACAGACAATGGATTTATCGCAAATCCCACATCCTGCACACATGTAAGGCGCAAAACCCTGATTTCTCCGAGTTCCGGATTCACGGCCACATCCGCTGTCTGTCCGGTGTGTATGGGACATGGAGGTGGCTTCGCGCTTTCACCTTGTCCAATTAAAAATCCCTGAATTTCAGGGGCGGCCTTGGCCACCTGTGCAAGCGTAAGGGCTCGCTCGGGCGCCGAAGCTACCTTGACTTGGCCATCTTCCAAAACCAGATCGTCTGCAGCGGCTTCTAGTTTTATGCTCGCCACATTCAAAATTTTGTCTCGCAAATCGCGCGCGGCACTCAAGGTGGCCATTCCCACCGCGCGCGTCGCCTTGCTACCCGATGCCGCAGATGATTCGGGTACCGAATCCGTATCGCCGTTCGTATAGCGTACCTCATCCAAACCGACGCCTAACTCCTCCGCGGCCAACTGGCATATGGAAGTACTCATGCCCGTGAGGTTCACCGTTCCTGCTATCACTTGTACGGTGCCGTCTTGATTCAAGCGAACCGTGCAACTAGACGCCTCTCCCGGCCCTGGCCAGTATCCACAAGCAATCCCGCGGCCTAATTTCCAACCCTCTCCTTCAAGCTCTCCGTTTACTTCAATCTGCTGCCCCCACTTCCCCTCTATCGCTGTTGAGTCGAGGACGCTACGCATGGATGAGTTCTGCTCCTTGCCAGCCAGCGTTTCATCCCCGGGCCGAAGAGAATTGATTCGCCTTATTTCAAGCGGGTCGATCCCCAACTCGCGTGCGATGATGTCCATCTGTACTTCAGTGGCGAAGTGATACTGAGGGCCGCTTGGAGCACGCACAGGACCACAAACGGGTCCATTGGTAAACACCGTACATGCGCGAATTCTAACGTTGGGAATACGATAAGAACTTGAGCCCATAAGCATCTTACTGCTGCATTGAAATGGCGCGCCTCGGCCATACGCCCCATGATCCATCGTGACATCAAGTTCCCGAGCGACAAAGGTACCGTCATTTTTCACAGCTGTACGTATGGTGATGAAATGAGGGTGCCTTGGATTCACACCGATATGATCTTCTTCGCGGGTCATCTCCATACGAACCGCTTGGCCTGTTTTCAAAGCCAAAAGAGCGCCTATGTGCTCATACGTGCTCTTCAGTTTTGCACCAAAACCACCACCAATTTCGGTAGGGATAACGCGAACCTGCGTTGCCGGAAGCCCAAGCGCCTCGGCCACGTCCGCCCGGATGCTCCACGCATCCTGCGTGGTTGTCCAGACCGTGACTTTCCCGTCTGCACCAGCCTCGGCAGTACACGCATGAGGCTCAATATAGCCGGCATGTACGAACGGCGTGGAAAATGTGTGCTCAAAAATACGATCCGCCTCTTTATATCCGGCGTCAACATCGCCGATTTCTTTTTCAAACCGGGCGATGATGTTCTTGTCCGCATTGGGGCCAAGTCCTAATTCTTGCCAATCTTCATGTACGGCAAGACCCTTACCTGCGCGGCTATTCAAGCCGTTTACCACCGGTTCTAAAACTTCATAGTCCACGCGGATCAATTCGATGGCTGCTCGGGCGGCATCCATATCCTCCGCAGCCACGGCAGCCACCGGCTCTCCGCCATACCGAACAAATCCATCTTGCGCAAACCAACTCTGATCTTTGATGTTGGCGCCGAATCGAATACGGGGAGCCTCATCTCTCGTCACTACAGCGCGGACGCCAGGGATATTGCGCGCCTCGGTCGCATCCACGCTTTTCACTTTTGCATATGGATGCGGGCTGCCCAATACAAGGCCTAATAGTGAGCGGCTCGATGGGACGTCAGCCGCAAATTTCGCACTTCCAGATACTTTGTCCGGAGCATCAATTCTGGTGAGGCCCAAGCCCGCCACTTTGTAGTCTGTCATTTCCACCTCATAGAGAAATATGGCTTAAACCATTAGATTTTACGGTACTCGATAATCATTTACTGCTTTTACCACACAACACATAAATTTTATCTCCCTTCCATCTATTCAGGAACATCCGAGGGTTTGACGCCATGCGTGGTTCGAATCTTCGTTTTGATATTTCCTCTCACATTAAAATCACCTTCAATCCATGCCCATTTCGGTTCACAAACTTCAACCAAGTCATCGAGTATGGTGCCGACCACCTGTTCATGAAAAATTTCCCGGTCCCTGTAATTATTGATGTAGAGTTTCAGGGATTTCAACTCTACTATTTTCTCCCCGGGTACATATTTAATGTGGATTGTAGCGAAATCAGGGAAATTACTGATCGGGCAAAGACAGGTAAATTCGGAAATCGTAAAATCGACAACGTAATCTCTTTGCTTTGAAGGGTTCGGAACAGCTTCCAGCTTCGCCTCTGCAATCATCCTCGCGCCATACTTCATCTCGCCTTGAGACATTTTCATTATGCTCCAGGGGTCAGATTCACTAACAAAGCACCGTCCTTTCGAGCCACAAACGTATCGTGCGCTTCTTGATATTCCTTAAGGGGAAACCGATGGGTGATGTATGGGTCCACCTGCATTCTCCCGGCATGAATGAGCGATAAAACCTCATCTCCACAATTAGGATTCGCTCGAACACCAAAAATATCCATTTCCTCAAGCACAACGCGTTTCCATGCCAAATCAGGAATGTTATCCGGTATGCCAGTGATGGCGACACGTGCGCCTTTGCCGCCACAATCCACACTTCACTTGAAACTATCCGTTGTTCCCGCTGTTTCCAGCACCACATTGGCTTTTCTTCCACCAGTCATCTCATCTATCCGTTCTGGCACACCCCCGTCTCGGTAACTGACGACTTCAGCACCTTGGCCTTCCAAAACTTCGAGTCTTTTGCCGCCTCCCACAACAATAATGCGTCCTGCGCCCATTGCCTTGGCTGATTCATATGCAAAAACACCTATGGGTCCTGAACCCAATATCACAACCGTATCACCAGGGTTGATTCCTGCGCGCTTCGCCGTCCAGAGACCACAGGCAGCCGGATCCACGGCTGACCCATATTCAAAAGACATGCCTTCCGGCATCTTGTGCAGCGCACGTATATTGTTGGTCACATACTCCGCATATGAGCCTTGCGTGATATGCCCATACTGCCTGTGGCCAGTGACCGTATTTCCATAATTGTAGCAGAGGTTATAGCGGCCGATGAGGCACATGCGACAGGCGCCGCAACCTGCATGACTCGTCCCCGCCACGGCATCACCCATCTCCAGACCGAACCCTTCTGTCATCGGGCCCATTGCAACGATTCTACCAGCCCACTCGTGCCCCAAGATAGCCGGAAGTTTGGGCGGCCAGCGGGGAAGGTGACCTCCTTTGATGATTTCAATGTCAGTACCACAAATCGTGGTGCGCTCTACTTTGACAAGCACTTCTCCAATATCCGGCTCAGGAACAGGAACGGATTGAATTTCAAGTTCTTCGGGCGCAGTCATCACAACCGCTTCCATATTATCCCCTATCTCTTCGCCATAACGCACATCGAATTGTGAGGACATAAAACCTGCAATTTCCTTTAGTTTGCTGTTGTTAGACGATCAGTTTTGGAATGACTACCAAGGTTCTCGCAAGTCCATTACAAAACCTTCCCACAAGCTGGTCAAGTGATAAACGATAGTTTATCGCACTAGATACCCATTTGTCCCTTCTGTGGAGAATGGACATCTACTTCTTCTCTCGTTAACCATTTGCCCGTCCATATGCGCCACCAAAAACGCCCGACGTCGTTTCCGATTAAAGAAATTACAGGAACCAGAACAAGCGTTATCACCGTGGCGAAAAGTAGCCCAAAACATAAACTAATCGCCATGGGGATCAAAAATTGCGCCTGAAAACTTTTCTCAAACAACATTGGCCCCAATCCCGCGGCTGTTGTTAATGTGGTCAGGATAATCGCTCTCCATCTGGCAACACCGGCCAGGCGAAGCGCACCTTCAACGGACATGCCGTTTTTGAGACTTCGGTTTGCGAAATCCAAAAGCACCAAAGAATCATTTACCACTACACCGGAAAGCGCCAAGATACCCATCAAGCTCAATATGGAGATATCGAACCCCATGACAACATGTCCCCAAATAGCGCCCACTATCCCAAACGGAATAGCACTCATGACGATGAGAGGTTGAAAATAGCTTCTGAACAATGTGGCCAAAATCGCAAAAATGACGGCTATCGCAATCGCAAAAGCACGAAGAAGACTAGCGAATGAGTCTTTCGTTTCTTTTGCCTGGCCCTCGAGTCTAAATCCTATCCCCTTATAACGATTGAAGAGTTTTGGAAAAAAATTGGTTTTCAGGTCACTCAGTATCTCCGTGGGATTGGCGCGTTCAGAGTCAATGTCAGCCGTCACATTAACAACTCTTCTCCTGGCCGCGCGTTTGATTTCATCCAGACCTTGGACCATCTTTACTTCCGCCACTTCATGGAAAGGTATTTCTGCCCCCGAAGATGTTCTGACTCTCATATTCATAATATCTTCGAGTGAACGCCTTTCCTCTGGCGGATAACGCAGTTTCACCTTCACGTCCTCACGCCCACGTTGCAAGCGCAGGACTTGCAACCCGAAAAAGCTTGCGCGCAATTGACGCGCCAAGTCGTCAAGGTTTACTCCCAACACTCGGGCCTGTGATTTTAATGAAGTTTGAAATTCGAGCTTTCCGGGTCTGAAATTATCTTGAATATCGTGTAGGCCGGGATATTTTCTTAACTCCCTCTTGAACTCATTGGTTGCTCTTCTCAAAACCTCGATATCATCACCATAAAACTGTACATCAATAGGCTTTCCACCAGGCGGACGAGCTCCCCCGGCACCAAAAGTAAGACTTATTATATCAGCAATTTCTCCTGTCTTCTCACGCCAGTGGTTGGTGATTTCCCCCGCGCTGATCCCCCTGGCTTCTGAGGGTAGTAACTCGACGATCAACTGCGCTATATGGCTTCCACCCGCTATACGTCCACGTCTTTCTCCTTGTTCGATCTGCTCCCCCAGCATGGCAAATACATGTCTGACGATTGGCTCTCCTGTTTTTGAGCGAAAATCCTCATCAAGAGCCATGGCCGCCTGCTCGATCCTTTTTGCCGCGAGTCGTGTTTGCTGAATCGGTGTGCCCTGTGGGAACAGAAGCCTGGCTTCCACCCAGTCGGAATCGAGTTTTGGGAAAAACAAAAATCTCACGTGCCCGCTCACTGCCAAGCCTACGGTCACTGTAAAAACTACTAAAGCAACGGCGATGACCAAGTACCTGGCACTGAGACAAAAGCTCAGAATCGGTGCATAAAATCGGTGGATCAGCCAGTTCACGGCCCTATCGATGTTATTCCTTACTCGCGATGGGAATCCGCCCCTCTTCGGTGGCCGCACCCAGTGTCCCAAATGAGCCGGCAGAATGAATAACGATTCGATGAGAGAAGCAATTAGTGCGGCGATGATGGCCGCCGGGAGCACCGCCATGAACTTCCCGACAGTTCCCTCCATCATCAGCAGAGGTATGAAAGCCACTATAGATGTCACGACAGTGGCAATAACGGGCAGGACTACTTCATAACAGCCATCAATAGCGGCCTGAACGCGGTTTTTCCCTCTTTCCATGTGAGAATAAATATTTTCAGCCACTACTATGGCGTCGTCCACCAAGATTCCCAAAACCATGATGAACGCAAACATGGTCAGCATGTTGAGCGTGCCGCCGGAAAAACTCAAGAAACCTAGCGACGCCAACAGAGAAATGGGAATCCCCATCGCTACCCAAAAAGAAAGGCGAATGTTCAAAAATATCCATAGTGAGATGAAAACCAACAAGAGCCCGACGCGCCCGTTTCTTAAAAGAAGATCGAGCCGATCTTGGATCAGGCGCGAGGTATCCGCCCAATCAACCAACTGTAATCCTTCGGGCAATTCCCGGCTCTTTTTCTTCACATATTCGTTCGCTGCTTTGGCAATCGAAATCGCATCTTCTTTCTCTGTCCGGTAGACTGTTATGAGAGCAGCCGGTTTCCCATCGAATCGACCCGTTGTGTCGCTGTCCTCAAAGGCATCGACTACATGAGCGATATCACCGAGTCTCAAAATGGTGCCGTCTTTTTGAGTGAGTATTTCAAGCCGTTCGAACTCGAGACCTGTATAGCGTTTACCCAAAGTTCTGATTCTGATTCTTCGCTCCGCAGAACGGATATCCCCACCTGAAAGTTCCAGCACATTTTTGCGAATGATATTCGCGAGCCGCTCAAACGTGAAGCCATGGCGACGAAGCGTCTCCTCAGACACTTCGATTGAAATTTCCCAATCCCTCAAGCCGGTCAGAACTACTTTAGAAATGTTGGACATATCCAGCAAATCATCTTTGATTTCTGTTGCTTTGCGTTTGATGATTTCTTCTGAAACGTTTCCGAACAAAGAAAGATGAACCACCTGATTGGTCCGCTTTACTTCCGTAACGATGGGCCTTTCTATGTCCTCAGGCAATGTATTGATACGGTCAATCTCACCTCTTATGTCTTCCATCAACTCCCGGGAGTCTTTAATCCAGGAATGTAACTCCACCATTACATCGCAACGACCCTCATAGGCGATCGAAGTAATTTTTTTTACTCCCTCCACAGCCGTAAGGCCCTCTTCGATCCTGATACAAACACCCTCTTCGACCTCTTCAGGACTCGCGCCTTCCCACACCACGCTGATACTTACTTTATCAAGCGCAAATTGCGGGAGTAACTCGCTTCTAATTTGAAAAACGGCGACGATGCCGATGATAAGCATTATCACCATTAAAAGGTTGGCGAAAACAGAATTGCGTGCAGCCCAAGCGATCATTTGCTTCATTGCGTGGCAACCCCAGGCGTGCTCCCATTCAGGGAGCTAAGTTTCATGCCGGAAACTGGGTCGGGGATGGCGGACAGAATGATTTGGGCGTTTTCATTCACTCCATTTTTTATTACGACGTCATCTTGGCCTTTTCGAATGACTTGCACCTTCTGAATTCGTAGTTTTCCATCATCCAACAAATAAACATGATCCCGCGCGCGTAACGCGGCACGCGGAATTACATATACATCGGGCATAGTGACGCCTTCGATCTCAACTTGAACGAACATTCCCACAAAAAGAGGAGGATGCTCTCCAGGCACCCAATTTTTCATGGGTTCGGGAATTTCCACCACGAGCGTGAGCGCGCGCGTGGACTCGTCCAGCCCAGAGTCCACAAGGGACACCCGTCCTTTCCATTCAAACTTTTTTCCGAACTGATTCCAGGATACTCTGGCAGCGGGAAAAAAAGGCTTTACCTCTTCTTGACTGCGCGGAAAGGACACTTCCTGAATACGGCGAAACACCCAGCGCACATCCTCAACCGGCAATGAAACCGGAACTTCCAGCACAGAGACATCAAAAATTCTACCCACGGATTTGCCCGCACTGGCAAAATCCCCCACGTCCAAACTCGTCTCTCGCGCCCGTGCATCAAAAGGAGCCACCATCTTCGTGCGGGATAATTGTAAACCCGCCCTTTTGAGTTCGGAGCGGTTCGCATCCAAAGCCGCGCGTTTCTGTCTTGACTGAACTGGTAAAAGCGACAAAACATTTTTAATGGACTGGACTGTTCTTTCTTGTCTAAGAAAATTTTGTTGAGACTGATCATATTGACCAGAAGAAATCACACCTTGTCTTCTCAACTTTTTATTGCGTTGTATTTCCTGAGCAAGCAATTCCAGATGGCTTCTGGCGATATTCAGATCGGCCTGATGATTCTTCTCCTCTTGTCTCAATCGAGCAATATCGGCTCTGAGTTGTCCTATTTCCGCTTTGCGCCGCTCAATGGCGAGTTTGTAGTCCGCCGGATCAATTTGGAACAACAACTCCCCTTTTCGGATAAAACCACCCGTCCTGAATCCAAGCGAGCGCTTTATCACCCGACCCGAAACCTCGGGCACGATAGAAAGTTCCGTCTTTGGCCGGACTGTTCCGAATCCCTTCACCCGGAATGTCTTGTTCTGTTTTTTCAAGACCATCGTTCTGACGAATCTGCGTGGTGCGGCAGGAAGCGCAATCTCGGGTTTAGGCTGATTTCGAACCACCTGTCTTGTAATCACCCCTCCAGCCACTAGAACCAGGACGGCCAAAATTATGAAGACCTTTTGACGAGACATTGCGTTATCCGTATCTCCTCTCCAGCAGCGGCATCATGATTTCTGCGATAAGCTCTTCAAGGGCCCTTCAATGACCCCAATTTCTCGAAAACTTAGAGAAAGACCATGTATCGTATGCCCTTTTTACTCCTATCAGCAGTGGTGCTATGTGTCAAAAACTCGCTATTCTCTGATAAACAGTAATTTCAAACATAAAAAAGGAAACAAAATGCACGAAGACATTGCCTATTTCAGTGATGGCCTCAAAATCGCCGCGCATTTGTACCGCCCAGACGACTGGCAGCCCGGCGATCCGCCCCGGCCGGGTGTCGTCTGCGTAACAGGATACAGCGGACGCAAAAACCTGGCCACTATCGATATGCCGACCCATTTGAGCAAAGCGGGGTTTTTTACTCTGGCGCCCGACTATCGAGGTTATGGCGTCAGCGAAGGCGTTCGTGGGCGTCACCGGCCACTGGAGCAGGCCCAAGATGTTTACGATGGAATCACCTACCTGCAAACCATAGAAGGCGTGGACAGTGAGCGAATCGGCCTGTATGGCACCAGTTTTGGGGGTGCGCACGCCATTTGGGTGGCGGCGTTCGATGAGCGGGTGAAGGCGACCGTCTCCGCCGTGGGGGTGCATGACGGCGAACGCTGGCTGAAAACATTGAGAAGGCCTTACGAGTGGCTTGCCTTCAAGTCCCGAATTCAGGAAGCCGCCCGCAAGCGCGTCGTCACGAATGAGCGGGAAACCATTATCCGGCACGATATCTATAGCGACGACCCGGACAACCCCAAGCCCCCGATGACGCTGGAAGAACACGGCTCCGAAGAAGTGCTCGAACTCGACCTCGAAAGCGTGGAAGCGTGTTTTCGCTATCGCCCCGAATGGGTGGTCGGGAAAATCTCGCCCCGACCCGTTTTGTTCATCTACGGCGAAGAGGACGTCATGGTTCCTCCCTCCGAAGCGCACGCCTGCTATGCGGCCTGTGGAGAACCGAAAAAGATCGTCATGCTTCCCAAGGGACGCCATAACGACGTCTACCAGGTGAACAACCAGGGGCTTTTCGATATGGCCCTGAAAGAAACGACGGCCTGGTTCCGCGAGCATTTATAGATTTCCCCAATAAAATCAAACACATCGGAGGTGATGCGAAATCATGGGCGCGCGCCAGGCGGCGCTGGCCTGTGAGCTGCTCGGGGCGAAGCGCGTCGCGCCCATCCACCATTCGAGCCTGCCCCACCTCACGGGAACGCCCGAGGCGTTCATCGAAGAGGTCGAGAAGCGGGGCCTGGATACGGAAGTTATCGTCTTAAAGCCCGGAGAGAGCGTAACCGTTTGATTTGTATCTGATTACGCACCCGGCCTCTCGATGAGTTCCAGCGTATTTCCGTCCGGATCCTCGATATATACGACGAAGCCCCCCGTGTTGGGGCCTTGCGTGACGGGCACGGGCTCCGAGACGAACCGCACCCCCCTGGGCGCCAAGGCATCGTACATCCCTTTGAGATCATTGACGTTATAGGCGATGTGCGCGCTGCCCACGTTGTTCGTGGCCGTGTCTATCCTGACCCCCGGCGCGCCCACGTATTCGACCAGCTCGATGTGGTAGCCACCGCCCAGGATGTAGACGAGGCGAAGGTCCGCTCCGGGGATGCCCGTCACCTTCTCGCTGTAGTCCTGGGGCCGGGTATCGACCGAAACGATAGTAAAATCAAGCATTTCGCAGTACCACGCGGCAATCGCCGCAGCATCGGACACCGTGAAACTCGTATGGTTGATGCTCACAAGACCCATCTTGCGCCTCCTCAAAACTCAAGCCCCGGGGGGCGTACTCCCCCTCTTTTCCGCCGTTTTTTCCTGGCGCAATTATGGCATATCGACGTTTTTTGTTGCCAGAAATTTATCGAAAAACTACGTGAATTTATCTAATTTTATCGAATTGTTTCGGTTTTTTTTATGTATTCCTTATCGGTCGATTCCGCCGAATCGGTCGGGTCAATCCCGACCGAGGAGGGAGGGATTGATGCGACTGATGAAGGAGCGATTGACACGAGTGAGGAGGGGAAGACTGCGTTTTCCGATCCGTGGAGCGCAGACCGCGCCGCCCGAACCCGAATCGCCGATTCCATTTTCTCCCCTCCTCCAGTCGCCGGGAACGCTATCTTTCCCGCTCGGGTCAATCCCGCCCGATGAGGAAGGGATTGTGGCCCATCCCGACGAAAACCCGATGACGGCAAATGCGGGCAAATGCGACTAATCATTCACGCCCTCATGCCGGAGATTTTGATGTACAGATCCGTTAGTTCCATTTTCCTGCATCAGTCCCATTACCTGGCGACTTTGGATGCCGACCTGTCATTTCATTCACGCTGAAGCAGATACAAAGACGCTTCTCGCCCGTCACTGTGAAATGGGGACTCTCCAGTTCAGAAAGTAGCTCTGATAAATCAGAAACGGTGAGATAGAAACAACCTGCCGGAAAATCGGCCATCGTCCTTGACGATTGGGCTGTCGGCGGCATCTCCCGACAATTGTGAGTAGCCGCCCTGGGCAATCACCGCCCAGTTTCCCGCGAACGGATAAATAACTCCAACCTCAAAGTCCACTGACTTAAATCCGGATTCTGCATGATAACGAGCATAACCCGAGGTCAAAGATTGAGTTGAATTCACGCCAAAGTAGCTTTCCATATAGTTGTTGTCAGCCCAAGTTACGGATATGCCAAGCTTCAACAACGCCGGACCTTTTAGCCCGTCATCCCCCATGTCCTGTGCATTCATCCTTCCGGCTAACAGAGCAAACGGCACGATGCCCTTAACCCCGGCCTCCACCAACGTCCCGTCAGAGCCTCCAAAATGTACTGAAGCGCCAAGGTAGGGTTGAAGAGGTCCGAAGTCATAATTCACTTTGAGGTTGGCGGCAGCAGCTCCATCGATATCGCCCATGCCTCTCAGGTCGTTGCTGTCCGATTCGTCTCTGCCCGGCGCATATCCCACCCCGACGCTAACAGCGAGGTTGTGATCGTCATAGACGTGTACGCCCAAACCTTCACGCGCGTTGAGAAAAACCAGGTCTTTCCACGTGATATCGATTAGAGGAAGAGCTTGCGCTTCCATCTCATCGGAACCTTCATACTTCGTATCGTATTTCGCCCCTATCCCAATACGGATTTTCCAATCGCTTCTTTCGCCGGCTTCGGCGTTAAGAAGCCAGGCGAACAAGGAGATCACGAAAAGGATTGGCATATATTTCTTCACCTGAGGGTATCTCATGTTTCGACTCCTGATCTGTACAGGTATCAGGTCCCAACAAACATAGGAGCAGGTTGTTTCGACAATATGTCAAGATTAACGGGACAATGTATCGGATTGTATCAGTCGAAAAGCCTGCCTCAAAGGAAAATCGCAAGTGCGCAGGCAATGTTTATAACACTTACCCGTGACAATTTCCTGCTGCATCCTTGTACACCAGATTCGCCTTCCCGCGCGTATGGAACTTGCGCAACAGGTAAAACAACAACGATTCAAATGAAAGCAACAATCGCTCCCGTGCTCCGCACCGGCTTCGCCTCAGAACGCGAGCGCGTGGAGCACCTCTTCGCCCTGTACGAGAAAATGCGCGCGCCGCTCGAGGCGCGGGTGAAGAAAAAACCGAGACGGCGAAGGAGGTGACGCCCCTCGTCCATTCAACTGTCCTGCGTTGCGGACGACGCGGAAGTGCGGCGGATGAGTTCCATGAGCGCCGATTGTTGGCCTTCCAGACCCTTCATGGTTTCTTGGTGCTTTTCGTTTCGCTCTCGCTTCATGCTACGAGCCTTTCGCTATCGGAAAGCGACTTGTCCCTAAAATCTTCCAGTGTCGGATATTGCGTATCCGCGTTTTTCGTGAGGTACAGCCTCACGCCTTCACCCGATTCTCCGGGTTCTCTTCATCAAGCTCCCATCTCGCCGGATTCTCCCGGATGTATTCCCGGATGCGGTTCAGGTCTTCATCGTCGCGGAGAACGTGATCGTGAAAGGAACGCTGCCATTGGAAGGAGGCGAGGCCGCCTTCGCGTATTCGTTTCGATGACATGGTTTTGAACGCGCCGATCAATTCCGACAACGATTTGGTTTTCGCCTTACCGGTAGAGACAGGTCGAGACCTGTCCCCGCCACCGGGTCGAATTATCAAGATACCGTGCAGATGATTCGGCATGACGACGTATTCATCCAATTCGACGTAATCATATCGCCCGGCCAACCATCCCCATCGCTCGTTCACGATTTCTCCCGCCCCGCTCAAATTCATCGTTCCGTTCTCTACACGCCCGAAATGATTGACGCGATCCTGCGCGCAAACCGTCACGAAGTAATGCCTCGCCCGTGAATAATCGTATCCCTTCAACCGATTCGGTTTTCGGTTTCTTTCGTACAAACCCATATTCTCGCCGCATCCGCAAGGACAGGTCGCGACCTGTCCCTACCCTACCAAAAACTCAGATTCTCACGCTTCGGCCATGACTTTGGAGTGGGTCTTTATCAATGTTTCGAGGTCTGTACTCATCTGACTCGCAACTCTACAGGCGCACCATCCTATCAAATGCGCTTGAGTTAATTAAAAAGAAAGGCATCCGCCACAGGCTTTCGAACCTTCTATAAGTTTCCCGGGCGAGGAATTGCGTACCGATGTTTTTCTCGTTCTTAGTCCGTCAAACGCTCGCTCCCCCACTCGCGTCAATTCCTCCCGCATTGGTCGAAATTGATCCTACACACTCACCCCCAACGCCTTTTTCGCGGCGTCGACGACGTTGGCCGTGTTGGGGAGCACGTAATCCTCGAGGCGGGGCTCGAAGGGAATGGGCGCATCGAGGGCGGCCACGCGGCCGATGGGGGCGTCGAGGTAATCGAAGGCTTCCTCCTGAATCGCCGCGGATATCTCAGAACCCACGCCGCTTCTCAGGTGGCCTTCCTCGACGATGATGCAGCGGTTCGTCTTGCGGACTGATTCTGCGAGCGAAGCGGTATCGAGCGGGGCCAGCGTCCTGGGGTCGACCACTTCCGCGCCGATGCCCTCTTTCGCGAGTTCATCCGCCGCCGCCAGGCAGTTGTGCACCTGATAGCCCACGCCGATGAGCGTGATGTCCGCGCCCTCGCGCTTCACGGCGGCCTGGCCGAAGGGGGTCAGGTGCTCGCCCTCGGGAACGGGGCCCTTCATCTTGTAGAGCATCTTGTGCTCCACCATGAGCACGGGGTTGTCGTCCCGGATCGCGGTGCACATCAGGCCCTTGGCGTCGGCGGGGTCGCTCGGCGCCGCCACCTTGATGCCCGGTATCTGCATGAACCAGGCCTCCAGGCACTGGCTGTGCGTGGGGCCGTACTGCACGCCGCCGCCGCCGGGGGTGCGCACGACGAGGGGCACGCTCAACTGCCCGCCCAGCATGTAGCGCAGCTTGGCCGCCTGGTTGATGAGCGGGTCCATCGCCAGCATGATGAAGTCCATGAACATGATCTCGACGATGGGGCGGTAGCCCGCCATGGCGGCGCCCACGCCCGCGCCCACGATGCCGAGTTCGCTGATGGGCGTGTCGCGCACGCGGTCTCGCCCGAATTTATCGGCCAACCCCTTCGTGACGCCGAAGACGTAGGCCAGCTCCACGTCCTCGCCCATGACGATGACGCGCTCGTCGCGCTCCATTTCCTCGTGGTGGGCTTCGGTCAACGCATCCACAAAAGTAATTTCTCGCATGTCGCCTCTCTCCAAAGTTTTCGCTTAAGCGCGCAGCACCGGTGGATAGGATTTCTTAAGCGTATACGTCCTCGAGTGCGGATTCGAGCGTCGCCTCCGGGCTTTGCTCCGCAAAGTCGATGGCCCCGTTCAACTCATCGTCCACGGCTTTTAAGTGCGCCTTTTTCTGCGCTTCCGTGAGTTTGAGCATTTCAGACGCGACCATCAGCGGATCGCGCTTTCTCCACTCGTCCACCTCTTCTTTCGTGCGGTAGGGGCCGAACTGTGGGTCGCCGCGCGAGTGGCCGAAGAAGCGGTAGGTCTTCGCCTCGATCAAACTGGGGCCGCCTCCATCGCGCGCGCGGCGCACGGCCTCGGCGGTCGCCTCGTAGACGGCCACCACGTCCATGCCGTCCACAGTCACGCCGGGCGCGTTGTAGCCCTGCGCGCGCACGCTGATGTCCTTGACGGACGTGGAGCGCTCCACGTGGTAGCTCACCGCGTAGTGGTTGTTCTCGCAGAAGAAGATGACCGGCAGCTTCCAGATGGCGCACAGGTTCATCGACTCATGAAAACTGCCCTGGTTCGACGCGCCGTCTCCAAAAAAGACCACCGCCACCCGGCCCGTTCCTTCCAGTTGATAGGCGAGGCCCATGCCCGTGGCCATCGGCATGTTGGCCCCCACGATGGAGTGCGCGCCGTAGTGGCCTTTGGAGATGTCGGCGATGTGCATGGAGCCCCCGCGCGCCTTGCAAAGCCCGGTGGACTTTCCGAGCAACTCCGCCATCATCTCGGGCATCCTGGTGCCCTTGGCGATGGAGTGTCCGTGGCCCCGGTGGGTGGTCAGTATGGCGTCCTCATTGGTCAAGGCCGTGCAGACGCCGACCGAGCACGCCTCCTGCCCGATGCTCACGTGAACCGCCCCCTTCACCCGGCCCGCCATGAAGAACTCATCCGTCTTCTCCTCGAAGCGGCGGATCCGCAGCATGTTGCGGTACATCGCGTTCAAGTCCTTTTTCGTCAATCTTTTCGGCTTGGCCGATCTTCTCTTCGCCCTGGTGGCCACGGCTTCCTCCTCCCGGCGACATCATCAGAATGCAACCGTTGGAATGTCATGAGAACATGATTTTTAGACCCCTCATGAGTACCACACGGGGCGGTGGTGGTTCAATCGGCGCGGTGGGCGGGGCGTCACGCAGGCTTCGCGGCGTAGCGCAGGAACAGCTCATCCCCGACGCGGCGAACCTCCACGAGCCTAAGCCCCAGAAATTCACCCGAGCGGAAACCCGGCCCGTCCATGAGCGTCGGGGCGGATGCTCCTCCCGCCAGCCAGGGGGTGAGCGTCACATGGAACTCATCGATATAACGGGCGAACTCCCATATCAGGGAACCCCCGCCCTCTATCAACACGTTCTTCATTCCCTGCTCTCCCAAGTGGGCCAGCACCTGACCGGCGAGGGAATCGCCCTCATCCAGAACCACGACGCGCGCGCCACAGGTTTGGGCTTCCTTGAGACGACGTGCCCCTTCCGCCGCGGTGAATATCAACCGCTCGATCTCATCGTTCTCGAACCAGGGCAAATTCTTGGGGAAAACGCCGCTTTTCGTGATGAGGCCGTTCGCCGGATGCGGCGGGAGGCCGCGTTCCAAGCGTTCGCGCACGAGGGATTCCTCTCGCACACGCGCGGGATGGCGCGCGGCCCTGAGCGTCTGGCCGCCCCATATCACGACGTCCGCCTTGGCCCTTAGGCGATCCATCTCCAGGCGATCAGCTTTGGAGCCCAGGGAGAAGTCCTCGCGGTCGTGGCCTGTGATTTTCCCGTCGAGCGTCATCGCCAGATTCGCGAATACGAAGGGTTTGTCCATGATAATTCTCATCCCGTGGTTGTGGTCTGCCCGCTTAAGGCATTAAAGTTCGTTGTCACCTCATGCTCGTGAAAGCCGGCATTCATCAAACAAAGGAGAGAAAACGCCATGGGTGAATTCGACCAAAGGGTGGACCTTCCCGCACTCGATTTTCAAAAGCTCAACATCGGCCCCTACAGCAACAACGTATACGTGCTGACGTGCAAGGCGACGAAAGAGTGCGTCATCATCGACACCTCCCATTCCGCCGAGCCGATTCTCGCCGCGTGTGAAGGCGCCACGCCCAAATACATTCTACAGACCCATTGCCACGGCGACCACATCGACGCGCTCGACCAGGTGCGCAGCCGGACGGGCGCGCCGCTGGGCCAGCACGCCGAGGACGCCGAAGAGTTCGGCATCAGCCCGGATTTCACCATCGCGGACGGTGAGGATATCAAATTCGGCGAGATTACGCTCAAGGCCATCCACACGCCCGGCCACTGCAAGGGCATGCTGATGTTCCTCTACCCGGGCCACTGCGTCTGCGGGGATACGATTTTCCCCGGCGGCCCCGGCAAGACATGGAACCACGGGCAATTGCTGACGCTGATCGATTCCATCCAGACGAAAGTTTTCGCCCTGCCCGACGACACGGTGCTCTACCCCGGCCACGGGGCGAACAGCACCGTCGCGCAGAGCAAGGAGGAGGTCGCACGCTTCCAGGCCGCGGGAAGGCCGGGGCCGGATGAATTCGGGGACGTGACCTGGGACGGCTAGAGATAAAACGCTACGGGATGAATTCGGAGCGCGCGATCCTTTCAATCGCGCGACTTGGGACGGCTAGAGATAAAACGCTACGGGATGAATTCGGAGCGCGCGATCCTTTCAATCGCGCGACTTGGGACGGCTAAACAACAAAGGAGCCACGCAATGAGTTCAGCCGGCATCGTATTCGATCACGTGCACGTCATCAGCAAAGACCCCGAGGCGAGCGTAAACTGGTTCGTCGAAAACTTGGGGGGCGAGCGCGGAGATGGCGTCATGTTCAAGGGCGCGCCGCAGATTCCCGTAAAATTCAACGGCGCCACGGTCATCGTTCGTGGAGAAAGAACCGGAGAGAGCGCCGGAGCCAAGGACGGCCTCGAATGGGGGACGGATCATTTCGCCTTTCAGGTCGCAGGCGATTTTCAGGCCTATTGCGACGACCTCAAGGGAAAAGGTGTGAAATTCACCGTGGAACCGGTACAATTCAACCCGACGACTCGGATCGCCTTCATCGAGGCGCCCGATGGCGTCAGCATCGAATTGCTGCAAAGAGCATAACGCCGGAAAACCTTTGCTTCGCCCTCTAAGACCGCCCGGTTTGAAGAGGAAGACCTTGTTTCACCTCGCGCGAATTGCGGCGCTGTGTTTCCTGATTCCAGCGCTCGGGTGGGTCGCCGCGCCTGGAGCGTATGCGCAGGATGCGCGCGCTCAGGAATCAGAGGAACTCCCGCCGGAACCGCCCCTGGGTCTCGACGACGTGCCCGTGCCCGAGAACAACCCCATGACGCGGCCCAAGGTCGAACTCGGCAAGCGGCTGTTCTTCGAGAAGCGCATATCCCGCGACGGGAAGGTGTCCTGCGCGACGTGCCACATGCCCCGGCGCGGATTCTCGAACGCGCGCCGGTACGGAACGGGCTTTGACGGCAGGCTCACGCTCAGGAACGTGCCCACGATCATCAACGCCGCCTACAACGAGTCCCAGTTCTGGGACGGACGCGCGGGGAGCCTCGAGGAACAGGCCAAAGGCCCCATTCTCCACCCCGGCGAGATGGCGTCGAGCGAGGCGAAGATCATCCGGACGCTCGGCGCGGTTCCAGAATACCGCGAGCGGTTCACAAAAGCGTTCGGAAGCCCCGGAATCAGCCTCAAGCGCGTGGTCCAGGCCATCGCCACCTTCGAGCGCACGATCCTTTCCGGCAATTCCCCGTTCGACCGCTGGAAATTCGGAGGCGATAAGTCCGCGCTTTCGCCCCGGGCGATCAAAGGGTTTAAGGTCTTTACAAGCAATGGAAATTGTGTGAAATGCCATTTGGTGGATGAATTCAGCGCGCCCTTCACGGACGATAAGTTCCACAACATCGGCATCGGGATGGACAAGAAGCCTTTAGAGATCGGACGAGAGAAAATCACCAGAAAAATAAAGGACCGGGGCAAATTCAAGACGCCCACGCTTCGCCACATCAACCAGACGGCGCCCTACATGCACGACGGCCGCTTCGCCACACTGGAGGAAGTGGTCAATTTCTACGACAAGGGCGGCCACCCGAACCCGCACCTCGACCCGGACATGAAGCCCTTGAAACTCACGAAAACCGAGAAAGCAGACCTGATCGCCTTCATGGGCGCGCTCACGGGCGATCTCCCGGAAATCAAGGCCCCCGGGTTGCCGAAGTGAGGCTTTTTCGGCAAACTCCACGTCGCCACCGCCCGAGCCGATTCGAATGGATCAAGGACTATCCGGATGAAACGCATGAAAAAGACGTTTCCCCTCACGCTCGCGGTAGTCTTCTGTCTCCTCCTCGCGCCCGCCCTCTCGTATGGCGCAGATGTCGAGGAAGGAAAATCCCTTTTTGAGCGAAACAACTGCGGAAGCTGCCACACCATGAAAGGACCTGAAACAAGGATATCCCCGCCTGCGCGCCACGGGATAAAAGGCCCCACGCTCTGGTACGCGGGCAACAAGTTCCGGCCCGGTTTTCTGGCGAAATGGCTGGTCAAACCGGAGCCTTTTCGCGGCGTCATCTACGGAACCATGAAGCGGGGGAAATTCCCGCATCCCGTCCTCCCCGAAAAAGAAGCGGCCCAGGTAGCGGCTTATCTCGAAAGTCTCAAGGACCCCGAAATGCCGGTGGGCGTGGTTCCGGGCTGGAAGAAAATCCCCCGAAAAGTGCTTAGGCGGGCGAGAATCCTGCTTCAGAAAAAACAGCCCTGCTATTCCTGCCACATGGTCGCGATACGAAAGACGGTGTACCGCGCGAAAATCGAGGTGGGCGGCCACAGTGCGCCCCATTTCAGAGATGCGGGACGCAGGCTAAACGCCGATTTCATCGTGGCTTTCCTGAAAAAGCCGGAGCGCTACAATCCCAACGGCAGAATGCCGGTGTACGGGGAGGAGGCGTTCACGAAGCTGAGCGAGAAGGATTTTATCGCGCTCGCCGCCTACATCACGAGTTTCAAATGAAGCGTTCATTTTCATCGCATCGCGTGAGCAGAATACTCGCTTTCGCTTTCATCATGGTTGCAACGGCGAGCGCCCCCCTCCTTGTGAGTGCGGACGAACCGCCAAGCCGCGTGAGCGCGCAGGAGAATTTCCGCTGGTACTGCATCCAGTGCCACGGCCCCAAGGGAGACGGCAAGGGGGTGAACAACACCAAGAAGCTGCCCGTGAGCCCCCGCAATCTCACCGACGGCAAAGATATGGCGCAGTTCTCCGATGAGGACATGGTGCGCACCATCACCCACGGAGGCGGGGCGAGCGACCTCTCCCCCATCATGCCGCCCTGGGGCAACGTGTTTACAAAACCAGAGATTCGTGATTTGGTGGCCATGATACGCAAGATGTGTAATTGTCGCTTCGACCCCAAGGCGAAAGAGGCATTTCTCAAGCAACAAGGCCGGTAGGTTCTTCCATCATGCGCGACCTCATGCTCTCTCTTGTCATTCTCGCTCTTTTGCTCTCGATTCCCGCGCTCGCGCTCGCGGCGGGAGAGCGGATTCTCGTCACAAACACGCGCGACGGCACCCTGAGCGTTATCTCGCGCGATTCCCACGAGGTCATCCAGACGATCCCCGCGGGCAGGAAGGCGAACCGCCTCTCGCTCGCACCCGATGGACGCCACGCCTACCTCATCAACGACGGCAGCGCCTACGTGCGCGTTTTCGACACGCATACGCTCAAATTCATCCGCCGCTTGCGCGCAGGACGCGACCCTTACAATCTAGCGTTTACGCCCGACGGCGCGCGCGCCTATTTCGTGAACACCTATTCGGACAACGTGACGATTCTCGACGTGGCGGCCCGGAAGGTCATCGGCCTCATCAAGCACGGGGGGAACAACCCGGTGAACATCAAGCTGAGTCCCGATGGACGCTTTGCCTTCGTGGCGAACGAGTTGAGCGAGGATGTTTCCGTCGTCGATCTCGAAACCGGAAAGCCGATCAAACAAATCGAGGCGGGCCACTACATCGAGGGCATCGACGTGACGCGCGACGGTAAACACCTCTACGTCATGAACGGGGAGCTCCACTCCTACAGCGTGGTCGATCTCGATACCTTGGAAATCATCCGTACCATTAAACTATCCGGCGAGCCGCACGACGCCCTCATCACGCCGGACGGGAAATTCCTCTACGTCACCCTCCCGCACATCAACAGGGTGTCCGTCTTCTCCCTGCCCTCGCAAAAGCGCGTCGCCAGTGTGAGGCAGGGAGTGCGCCCCGACCTCATCGCCTTCACGCCCGACGGCGCGCTCGCCTACGTGACGAACAGGGATTCGAAAGAAGTGTTCGTGATGGACGCCGGAAGCCACCGCAACATCAAGAAAATCCGCGTGGGAAACGGGGCCCACGGCGTGCTCGTCGTGCCGCCCGCGCCGGTGAATTGAGGGGTTCCAAGAGAGCGATTATCCCTCATCCGCATTGAGTCGCTTTGCAAGAAAATAGCAAATGGAAACGGCAAGGCTGCGGCCCAATCTCGCAAATTCTTCTTCGGTGAACCCAATCGGCGTATGAGAGCCGGGGCTTATAAAGCTGAACACTCCTGTGAGGCCCTCCTCTTGTTTCTTAGTAACGAAATCCGATTTTCTGAGGTAGGCAACTATTTGGCCCCATTTTTCTGCATCGAAGTTCCCCGGATGGCCCGGAAGACGCGCCTGCGCAATTGATGTCGCCAATGTTTGCAAAGCGACCCGTGCGTTGTTGAGGCAACCATTAAAATCACCATTACGAAAAGCTCCTGCTGAATCTTCCAGGACTTTAAGGATTCCTTCGATGTCCGAGAGCCCCGAACGCCGGAGTTCCCCAGTAAGGTCATCTTCGACGGCGACAGCACCTTCGAGCATTGGTTCAACAGGAACGAAACGACCTAACTCCCTGTCATACTCGTCCCGCTCCATGGCATATCCATCCAGATTGAGACACAGGCACAAGTCATCCCATCGCTCGTCAAAGCGGTAGCGAGGAGAAATTTCATTGCGCAAGGAGCCCCACGTCCTGGCGAGTTCCTGAACGAGTTCTCCAAGTTGCGAGGCCGACGCCTGAAGGATATCCACTTTCAACACAGCAGTAACGCTTTGGCCACCCATACGGCTTTCTAGTTCATCTGTTGGCAATTCGTATTTTCCGAGGAGAAGCACCAATTCGTCGCGGTTAAATAATGCCAGGAACTGACAGACGGACAATTTGGACCGTTTGCTCAGGTTCATTTTTCCCATCCCTTTCGTTAACCGGCTTCTAATGGTGCTGGTTCATATCCCCCCTCACCGCCAATCATCGCAACGAAGCGCTGGCCATATTAAAGGACCTCGCCTGTTGCGCAGCGAAAACCGATTTTGTTGTTCCCGTAATCGGGGGGGCGATGGTAGCGATTGTGCGCCGTAGCCCAGGCGATGGGGCTGCCCCAGGATGCTCCGCGAACGACCCTCGTCTTTCCCCTGGACGGCCCGTGCGGGTCGCGTTCGGCCATTTTTTTATACGCTCTCGATTGATAGCGGTCGGCCACCCATTCCCAGACGTTGCCCGACATGTCGAGCGCCCCGAACGGGCTCGCCCCTTTCGGAAAGCGGCCCACGGGGGCGACGCCGGGGAACCCGTCCTTGCCGCCTTTCAGGTTGGCTCTCATCGCGTCGCGCTGTTTCCCCCAGGGGTAGCGCCTTCCGTCCCCGCCGCGCGCCGCGCGCTCCCATTCCGCCTCGGTGGGCAGGCGCCTGCCCGCCCACTGGCAATAGGCCTCCGCATCGGGCCAGCTCACGTGGGATACGGGTTGCGCCGGTATGGTTTTCCAGCTTGATTTCGGGCCTTCGGGCCGACGCCAGCTCGCTCCCTTGGTCTTGCGCCAGCCGCCCTTCCCCTTTCTCATGGAAGCGTCCCACTTCCAGGACCATTTTCGCCTCTCGGCCGTCGTCTTGTATCCGGTTTGGGCGACGAAACGCGCGAAGCGCTCCGCCGTCGCCTCGGTCTGGTCGATCCAGAAACCAGAGACAAAGATTTTCCGGGGCGGACGCTCATCCTTATCGCCGGATTTACCGCCCATGACGAACCATCCCGAGGGAACGTGAACCAGCGTGGCGCCGTCGAATCCGGATACTTTCTGGCTGGCCTGCTGCGCATGAACGAACGAGTCTGTGAAGCCCAAGAAGCAGACAAACAAGACAGCAACGAAAGCTCTCGTGGGAAACATGCGCGCTCTTATCTCCTCATTCGGAAGCGATGACGGGCGAAACAGGGAACGTCCCGCAAAAGCGAAAAAAGCTAGTCTTTAAGCGGGTCTCTGGGGTCGTCCACGAAGGTCGTGCCCGCCGCTTCCTTGTTGGGCATCCCGCCGTAGGTGAATATCAACTCCGCCGGCTCGTCTCCGCTCGGATTCTCCTGGCCGTGAACGCACCCACACGGGAAATAGACGAAGTGGCCGCCGGGCACTTCTTTTCTCGTGATCTCCCCGCCCTCTTTCCAGTAGATGTTGATGGGGCCTTTCACCACATAAATCGTGGTGTCGCAGTTTTTGTGAAAATGCAGCGCGTTGCGCCCCCTGGGCGGGATGATGGTTCTACCCATCGTGATGGTATCGGTGCCCGTGGTCTCTCGGTTCACGCCCCAGCGGATGTCATAGGGCGGCTCATAGGCCTTGTCCTCGTCTACGTCCAGTGAATTTACGACTTGCGGTATCGGCAAATCCGCCATGATGACGCCTCCGAAAATGTGGGTAAAAATCCAAAAAACCGGAAAACTCTCGCTCTAACCTTCGGGCGGAACGCTCCAGGACACGATGTTCTTCTCTCGCAAAGCCTCGAGTTCACCAGCGTCCATGCCGAGCAGATCGCCCAGAACCTCTCTCGTGTGCTCTCCCAGATAAGGCGCTCTCACGTATTTCATATCCGCACCCGGCATTCTGATGGGCGCCCCAAGAACCTTCATCGTCCCCGCCACGGGGTGATCCATCTCCACAATCATGTTCCGGGCCAGAATCTGGGGGTCTGCCATCGCCTGCGCCACGGTGTTCACCGGCGCGAAGGGAACGAATCCCTGGAGCAATTCGGTCCATTCCGCGTTCGTTTTATCCTTGAACGCCTTTTCGAGGATGTCCAAGAGAACTTCACGGTTCTCGAAACGATCCTGGGCCATTTGGAAGCGCGGATCCTCAGCCACCTCCCCAATACCCATGCGCTCGACGAGAATGGGGAAAAAACTTTGTTTGAGGCAAAGCACGCTTATCCAGCCGTCTTTCGTCTGAAAATTCTGCGCGGGCACCATCGAGGGATGCGCGCTCCGGGAAAATTTTTGCGGCACATAGTCGCAGTTGAGCGCCCAGGTGGCCATGTATGCGAGTTGAACCAGGGCGCCGTCCATCAGCGCCACGTCGACGTCTCTGCCCTTTCCCGTGCGGCCGACCTCCCAGAGTGCAGCCAACAGGCCCACGAGCGATATGAAACCGCCCGTGAAATCGACGAAGCTCACACCGGCCTTGGTGGGGGGGCCGTCGGGCTCTCCCGTTAAATCCATGATGCCCGCGTAGGCCTGCATGAGGTAGTCATAGGCCGGCTCACCCGCTCTGGGGCCCGTCATCCCGTAGCCAGAGAGAAAACAGCACACGATTTTCTCGTTGTAGGGACTCAGGTGCTTATACGTTATTTCGAGTTTTTCGGGCGCCGTGCCCCTGCAATTCGCATAGAGCGCGTCCGCCTTGGGCACGAGTCTGCGCAATATCTCCCTGCCCTCGGGCGTGCGAATCCTGAGCGCGACGCTCTTCTTGTTGCGGTTGAAGGACTGGAAATAGTAGCTGTCGTTACCCGGAAGGGCATACGGGGGGACGGGCCGCGCGGAATCGCCGCCCACGGCGTGATCCTCTATCTTGATGACCTCGGCCCCCATATCCGCCAAGAGTTGCGAGGCCAGGGGCCCTGCGCCGAACTGCTCCACCGCCAGTATCCGAAGCCCATCCAGCGGAAGTCGACCATCCATCAATCACACCCTTTCCGGAATCTCCGCCCCGGGATTCACTTCACCACCCGTGGCAAATCTATTTTACGAGACTTGAGATTCGGGTGAATCTCAAGCAATATCAACGCTTTTCGGCTGTTAATCACTCATCTGCATACACGAGCGCACATGAGATTATTACAAAACATCGCGAAAGTATATTTGCGGTTTCTTGCGCGCTTCGAATTTTGCTAGAATTAGCGTGATCCGGATCGATTTCAATCCACCTGAAAGGCTTCGTCTTTCGCAACATGGGGAATAGCACTCATTCATGGTTACAAAAATATCTATCCAAAATCTAAGAAAGATATACGACACCCCCGAAAGGCGGGTACATGCCTTGGAGGGCGTGAACCTCAATATCGAGGACGGCGAATTCATCTGCCTCGTGGGGCTTTCGGGCTGCGGCAAGACGACGCTGCTCAACATGCTCGCCGGCTTCGTCGAGATCACCGCGGGCACAATCACCATGGACGGAAAAACGCTCACCCAGGACTACGACAAGGGCGTCGTTTTCCAGGAATACGCCCTCTTCCCGTGGCGCACGGCGAGGCAGAACGTGGAATACGGCCTCGAGATCAGAAACATACCCGAGAAGGAGCGCACAGAAATCGCGGTCGAGTTCCTGCGCCTCGTCCGCCTCGAAGAATTTGCGGATTTCTTCCCCCACAACCTCTCGGGCGGCATGCGCCAACGGGTGGCGGTGGCGAGAGCCATGGCGTTCGACCCGCAAATCCTCCTGATGGATGAGCCCTTCGGCGCGCTCGACGCCCAGACGCGCGAGGAATTACAGGAGTTGACCGTCGACGTATGGCAGAAGACGAAAAAGACGATTCTCTACGTCACGCATAACTTGAGCGAAGCCGTCTACCTCGGGAGCCGGATTGTGGTTTTCGTCCCGAATCCGGGGAGAATCCGCGAGATCGTGAATGTGGACATCCCCAGGCCCAGGGACGACCTCGCGCCCGAGTTCATCAGACTGCAACGACACGTGAACGATTTGATTCGCGATTTTTAGAGAGGAATAATCCATGCAGACATTCGAGGCAGCATCCGTTCCTCAGGCGATGGACGAGAAGAAAAAAGAGGCGAGAAAGCCGATATGGGTGAAGTTGCGGCCGATCTACCCGTTCATCGTCATCCTGGCCATCTGGCAGGTCGCCGCCATGCAGGCCCAGGGCAACCAGGGCAGGCTCTTTCCGACCGTCGACGCCATCGTCTATCGGGCCTGGGAGCTGGTGACGGACCCCTTGTTCCGGGCGTTGGCCGAAAACCCGAACCTGGGACTCATTGACCAGTTCTTGAAACTCCTGGAGAGTCCGATTCTGCTGCATACGCTCCACACCGCGTGGCGCCTTCCGTTCGCGTTCTTCATCGCCGCCGTCGTCGGCACCGTCGTGGGCATAATGATGGGGCGCTTCGCTTTCTGGGAGGCGTTCTTCGTGCCGCTTCTCTCGGTGCTGCTGCCGATTCCGGCCATCGCGTGGACGCCCATCGTCGTCATCTGGGCGGGCATCGGGGATCAGACGGTCATCGTCATCACGGCCTTCGCCTCGTTCCTGCCCATCGCCATGGCCGTCTGGACGGGCGTGAAAACCGTGAACCCGGTTTGGATACGCGCGGCCCAGTCAATGAACGCGGACAAGATGACGATTTTCCGCACCGTCGTCCTGCCCGGGTCGCTGCCGATGATCCTGAGCGGTCTGCGCATCGGCCTGGCGCGCGCCTGGCGCGCGGGCGTGGGGGCGGAGGCGTTCGCCGGCATTCGCTGGGGGCTTTCCGCCGGCATCTTCGACGCCCAGGAATACCTCGACATCGCGTTCATGATGGTCGCGCTCGCCGTCTTAGGTCTTTTCGGCTTCATTCTCGAAAAGATGCTCTTCCAGCCCATCGAGAGCCGCACCGTCATCCGCTGGGGCATGATGGAGGCGATGGGCGCGCAGGACAAGAAAGTGTAATCAAGGCAAGAACGATAAACGCTCACCGGCCGGGCGCGGCGAGAGTCGCGCCCGGTTTTTTTATGTCATGGAGGATGATTCGCGCGCGCCATTCCCGCCACTCACCGCTATCCCGTCCCGCCACGCATTGCTGCGGCGCATGAGCGCGTAGCGTGCGCCCTTGGGGGAGCGGGCCCTCCGGCGCGAACGAGGCAGCGCAGAAGAGTAGGAGTCGAGAGAGGAGAGGCATCCTCGAAATGCGGGATGAACAACCGGCCCCGGCAATTGGAAGTATTATGCTTGTGGGCGCGAAACTCCTCGATATTCCAAGGGAGCATCCGGCTCCAGCAACAAGAAACCCCCGGGAACTTCTCGCCCCCGGGGGTTTTGTTGTTGCGTCTTGTCCGTTCGCCTAGTTGAAGCCGATGTCCTTCGCGGCCTTGCGGAGGATGGAGTCATCCAGGTACGGACTCTTGGTGAAGTCGGGGTGGCTCTTGATCCAGCCGAGCTTGATCTGCTTATCGCCCATGTCGTTCAGGTATTTCTTCACCTCGTCACTCAGGAAAACCTCCGTCTTGAGCTTTTTAACGACCTTGAGAGTGGTGCTCACCTTGGCCTTGTCGCCGACTTCCTGCAGCGCCCTGGTGTAGACCTTGGCGTAGGTCTTCGGGTCATTCTTGAGCAACTGGTGCGCCTTCAGCCAGCCCCTGAAATACTTGTAATAGAGATCGGGGTGCTTCTTGATGGTCTGGGGGTTGCCCACGTGCATCATTCTCGTATTGTCGTACTTGCACAGATCCTCCAGATAGCGAATCAGGCCCTGCTCGCGGGCGATTTCACCCTGCGGCTCGCCGACCATGGCCGCCTGGGCGGCGCCGGATATCAGAGCGGCGATGCGCTCTGTGGTGCGGACGCTCAGGAGCGGGAAATCCGAGCGTTTCAGGCCATGCGCGGGAATCACGTAGGACTGGAACGCGAAGTCCGTGCTCGTGCCCTTCTTGTTGGCGAACACCGAACCCTTGAGGTCCTTCAAGCTCTTGGCCTTCGAGTTCACAGGCACGATAATGGCGACCATGCCGCAGATGTTCGCCGTCACCCCGATGGCGGTCACCCGCGCGCCCTTGGAGATCGCCGTGGTGAAGGGCGAGAAGCCCGTGGTGCCGGTATCCAGATTATTCTGGATGATGGCGTTGCGCATCAGTTTGCCCTGCTTGAAGTGGCCCATCGTGTACTTTAAGCCCTCTTTTTTCCAGTAGCCCATGCGGTCGGCGATGACCTCGAAAGACCCCATCAGGGCCCTGTGCGCGCCGATGCGCAGCGTCGCCGACTCGGCCGGTGCGACCACCACGAACGTGCTCGCTACGAACGCGGCGGCCAGTGCGAAACCAACAAGTCTTTTCATGCTTTTTCCTCCTTGGTGTGGATAAAGACTTCCATGGATAGCCAATGTATCACACGAAGACACAGGTTCGGCGATGCTATAGCACCATCGACATCCTGACAACCTATGCCAGGTAAGTGGGTAATCTCCGCTCGGCATGTGAAAACGTGATTATCTCAACAAATACATGTAATGCCCTTGCGCGCCATTATACAACACAATTTCGCAAAAAACCCAGGCATCAGAACGAGTTGCGCTTTAACTCTCTGGAGCCGGAATTTGGAATGGCTGCAACCTGACTGCGAGCAAAGGAAGCGAAAGATTCTATCTGGCTGGTGAAGTGGCGGGGCTGACGGGACTCGAACCCGCGATCTCTGGCTTGACAGGCCAGCGCGATAGCCAACTTCGCTACAGCCCCCACGGGAAAATTCCGAAACCGCCCGAAGAATGTCGGTTTATAGCCCGCACTCGGGCTTTAAGTCAACACGAAAGGCTACGTTTCGCCTCAAAAGGACAAACGTGAGGCCTTCGCATGATGTAACGCCGCTCAACCCAGGACCGAGCCGAGAGATTCGCCCCGAGCAAGGCGGACCACTCCCCTTTCCGTCACCAGGGCGTCCACGAAACGTGCGGGCGTCACGTCGAACGCGGGGTTGAAGACGCGCACGCCCTCGGGAGCGATGGGCTCACCGCCAAAAGAGCGAACCTCCTCCTCCGGGCGTTCTTCTATCGGAATGTCCGCGCCCCCTTTCGTTCCCATGTCGATGGTGCTCGTCGGCGCCGCCACATAAAAGGGCACCCCATGCTCCCTGGCGAGCACCGCGAGGCCGTAGGTTCCGATTTTGTTGGCGACGTCCCCGTTTGCGGCAACGCGGTCCGCCCCGACGACGATCGCGCCGATTTTTCCCAGGCGCATACAATACGCCGCCATGTTGTCGGTGATGAGCACGACGGGAATACCGTCGCGGCTCAACTCCCAGGCGGTGAGGCGCGCCCCTTGCAGAAAAGGCCTGGTCTCGTCCACGAAAACTTCTTGAACCTTGCCGTCCCTGAAACCGCTGCGAATCACGCCGCCCGCCGTTCCGTAACCGGCGGTCGCCAGGGCGCCCGCGTTGCAATGGGTGAGAACGCTGCTCCCCTCAGATAACAGGGCTGCGCCCAAATCGCCAATCCTGCGGCAAACCGCCACGTCTTCCTCATGCATCTCTCCCGCCAGGCGAAGGAGTTCTTCGGCCAACGCTTCGGGCGCTGAGTTGCTTTCGCGAATATGCGCACTCATCTTTTCAATCGCCCAGAAAAGATTCACCGCCGTGGGGCGTGTAGCTCCCAGCACCCGGGCCGCCCGCTCGAGCGCTTCTCGCTGCTCATCGGCGGTTGAACCCGTGCGCCGGGCAGCGGCCAGGGCCATGCCATAGCTCGCCGCCACCCCGATGGCGGGCGCACCCCGCACTACCATCTTCTTGATGGCCTCGGCCACCTCCTCTTCCGTACGGCATTCGAAATAAACCTCTTCGCGGGGAAGTTTCCGCTGATCGATC
This sequence comes from bacterium, assembly GCA_965218735.1. Taxonomy (GTDB): domain Bacteria; phylum UBA8248; class UBA8248; order UBA8248; family UBA8248; genus Bin107. The sequence goes on from CBDCMA010000008.1 coordinate 1,178,070, forward strand.
AAGACGAGCGCGCCGCCTCGAAACGCGATGCTATGGAAGTTCCCCTCAATCTCTTTTTTCTCGCCCATTCAGATTCTCTCATTCACAACGTCACGCGAGCGCATGGGATTCTACGCCATGTCGCTCAGAATCTTTTTTACCTCCTCGATGCCCAAGCCTGAGATTTTCAGGCGTTTCCTGCGCCCGCTCGCGCCTGAGGCGATTCGTATGGCGCGCTTTGGAATCTTCATTTTCCGGGAGAATAACTCGATGCACTGCTTGTTGGCGGCCCCGTCCACGGGCGGCGCCGTCAGCCGCACCCGCAAGGCGCCATCTTGAACTCCACTGATTTCCGTCTTGGATGAGCGCGGCTGGACCCGAACCTCAAAGCTGACGCCGTCCGCCTCCTCGCGGAGGCCGATCACGACGCATCGCCCTCCGCTTTTTGGTTCAGCTTGATGACGTTTTCACTTTCCTCGTCAGCAACTTCTTCGCTTTCCCCTTCAAGGAGTCGGGTGAGGTCGACCCCCATGCGGACGCCCTCGATTTCGAGCGTCCGGATTTGAGAGAGAAACGTCTCATACAGATCCGTGAGAAGCTTTTCCCTCAAATCCTTTATATCCAACACCTCTTCACGCAGCTTTTCGGTATCCTTTTCGGCTTTCTTGCGAATCTTCCCCGCCTCGGCGTTCGCCTTTTTGATGATCTCTTCGGCGTCGGTTTCCGCTTTCTCCACCATTTCGCCGGACTTGGTCGTGGCCTGATCCCTGAGTTCATTAATGGAGATGAGGATTTTTTGCAGATTGGCGTGTTCTTCCCTCAAACCATTGTGTTGCTCGAATAGGTCCTTGCATTGCAGGCTGAGCTGCTCGTTCTTCCGGACGGACTGATCCAGCCAGTCGGCCACCTTGAACAAGAACGCGTCGACTTCGAGCCGATCGTAGCCCCGCATTTTATTCGAAAAGCTATGGCTTCGAACGTCGTTGCCGGTGAACTTCATCTGTAGGCTCCCAAAGCGAAAGCTAACGCAACATCCTGGCCAGATCGAAAATACTCTGTACCACGAAACTTTGCAAAAAGAATATGATCAGCAAAACCACAATCGGACTCGCGTCGATGCCTCCGATATTCGGCATCCGGTAGCGCACGGGTGCCAGCACCGGCTCCGTCAGGCGATACAATATCTGGACAATCGGATTGTAGGGGTCCGGATTCACCCACGACAAGAGCGCGCGAATGATGATGATCCATATATATATGGTGAGCAGATAGCTGAGGATGACGCCGATTCCATGCATTAAATTCGATACCAAGAACACAGGGAAACTCCCGTTTCAAAAAATGGACTAGCCGCGGCCCAACTCCTCGCTCCGGCGCGCGGCGGCGCTCACGGCGTTCATGACGGCGGAGCGCAGTCCCCCGTTTTCGAGCGCGTGCAAACCGGCGATGGTCGTTCCCCCGGGCGAGGCGACCATATCCTTCAGGCGGCCCGGATGCTCCCCCGTCTCGAGCAGCATTTTAGCGGATCCCAAAACGGTTTGGGCCGCCAGAAGCATCGCCTCTTCACGCGGCAGACCCGCTCTCACTCCGCCATCCGCAAGGGCCTCGATGAACTGGAAAACATACGCGGGGCCGCTACCCGACAAACCCGTCACGGCGTCCATCAACGACTCAGGCAGAACCACCGCCTTGCCGACGGACTCCAAAAGTTGTCTCGCTTGCGATAGATCCGATTCCGACGCCCCGCCGCCCGCGCATAGCCCCGCGGCGCCCTCCCCAACGAGGGCGGGCGTATTTGGCATGACGCGGACGATACGCGCCTCATCGCCCAAAATCCCAATAAACCGGCTCGTGGGCGCGCCTGCGACGATGGAAATCAGGAGCGGGCCGTGCGCCAGGGCGTCCTTCAGTCCATCCAGAACGGCGTCCAGCACCTGCGGCTTCACGGCGATCACCACCGTTTGCGCCTTAGGAGCGGCTTCCGCCCCATCGGGCACCACCTGAAATCCCGACGTTTTTCTGAGATATTCGGCGCGCTCGGCCAAGGGTTCCGCGATGACGATGTCATCGACTTTCGCATAGGCGGAATTCACCATGCCCATGGCGAGCGCTTCGCCCATGTTTCCACCACCCACTACGAGTATTTCCGCCATATTTGAAAAACCTTTCGCACTTGAGTTCGAAGTTGCTCCGAATGCTAGAAACAATCCACCCTACTGAAATTATTAGCGTAATTCAAATTCGCCTCAGTTCTCTCCTCTCGGTCCAAAAACGGCCGTGCCGATGCGGACGAGCGTAGCTCCCTCGGCTATCGCGACTTCGAAGTCGTTCGACATGCCCATCGACAACTCGCGGACGTGGGAGAAGCCGGCGTCTTGGATCTCATCCCTCAATTTTCTCAACAATTCAAAATGTGGGCGGCTCTCCTCCGCCTCCCTTCCCAGGGGAGGAATGCACATCAAACCAATCACCCGCAAGGCTTCCAGCGCAGACGCCTCCCGCACGAGCGTCATCGCATCCGCCGGGGCGACCCCTCCCTTCTGGGTTTCTTCCCCCGTATTCACCTGGATGAACACCTCCAGGGGTTCTACCCCCGCGCCATTCACGCGCTTGCTCAACTCCCGCGCGAGGGCGAGAGAATCCAGAGATTCCACCACGTCGAACAGCCCGGGCACGGCGCGGGCCTTGTTCCTTTGCAGACTGCCGATGAGATGCCACTTCACTCTACCCGCGATTTCAGGGTCGATATCGCCTTTTTTATGCTGGGCTTCCTGCACCCGGTTTTCCCCGATGATATCGACGCCCGCCTCGATGGCTTCGACGACCCGCTCGGGGGGCTGGGTCTTGCTCACGGCCAGAAGGCGAATTTCATCGGGATTTCGGCCGGAGGCAAGGGCGGCGTCCGCCACGCGCCCCTTCACCAACTCGTATCGCTCTCGAATCATATCCATCGCTTTCCTCATGAGTCTATCCATATCACCGACAACAACCGTCCCGTGGGCGGTCCATCGCGGCGGTAGGAGAAAAATCGCGATGATTCCGAGAAAGTGCAAGGCCCCGGCGCGCCAATCCGGCTTTCGGGAATCCCCGCCGAGGCCAACTGAAGCCTCGCCGCGAAGGGAAGGTCCAGCAACCACTTGCCCCGCCCCAGTGGCGCCGTGAAATCTCTCCAGTTTCGGTGCTGCGCGCGAAACGGCGGCAAACACTCCTCGCCCACCTCGTAGCGATTCCCTGAGATGGCGGGACCGAGCGCGGCCCGTAAATCTCGGGGATCACATCCGTATTTCTCCTTCATCCGCTCAATCGTCCTGGGCAAAACCCCGTCGGCCACGCCCTTGCGCCCTGCATGAACGGCGGCGACGGCCATTTTCCGGGCATCCGCGATAAGTACGGGAATGCAGTCCGCGGTCTGAACCGCCAGCCCTAGGCCCGAAACATTCGTAATCAAGGCGTCGCCACACGCTTTTTCATCGGGGGAAACATCCTCGGCCACGAGAACATCGCTCCCGTGCACTTGTTTTATTTCCACCAGGCGTCTCGACGGAAATTGGGCGGCTTCAAAAAAACGCCTTCTGTTTTCAGCCACGTTTGGGGGGGCTTCACCCCTGGCGCGCCCTAAGTTCAAGGAACGGAAGCTCCCCTCGCTCACCCCTCCCTTTCGGGTGCTGAACGCGTGACGCAAAAAGTCGAGTTCTTCGAGCAGGGGCGACCTGAAAAACTCGACGCCGCCGGCTTCCCGACGCTCCAAAGAACTCATCTGCGACTCATTTTGGCCGGCGGGAAATCATGGAACATGCCTGAACAAACCCCCTGGATGCGGGATGACGAAACACCGGCCGCCGCTATGGGCGCGGACGAATCATCTCCTACGGGTGAATATGTCTCTCGCACGATTCTCATTATAAGGAGAGGCTGGTGAAGCCACAAGAAACGAGCGCCTGCGCTCCAGGTTGGCGGGGCTGGGGGAGAATGGGCTCTCCCCCAGTCGCGTCCATGGGGAATGCGTCGCCGAGCGCGAGAGAGGTCCCCCGGCCAAACGACGTTTGAGGGTTTAATCAACCTGCTTGCGCAGGAAGGTGGGCACGTCCAGATCGTCATCCTCCAACTCATACGGAACACTAGATTGCGTCTTGTTGTTTTTCAGACGGATATATGCCGGAACCGAGACTTTTCCGCCCTCGGTGCCTGTGGCTTCCGCTTCCAAGGGGGGGACTTCCCGTATCGATTCCCGGCCAAAGCCGGTCGCGATTACGGTCACGCGAATTTGGTTTTCCATACTCGAATCAATCACGGAACCGAAAATAATGTTGGCTTCATCGTGCGCTTTTTCATGGACGAGTTTGCAGGCCTCGTTCACCTCGAAGAGCGAGAGATCATTGCCACCGGAGATGTTGATGAGCACACCTCGGGAACCCTCGATGGTTCCTTCTTCGAGCAACGGACTGTTGATGGCGTTTTGCGCAGCGATGACGGCGCGATTCTCACCCTGGCCCGTACCACTGCCCATGAGCGCCTTGCCGCCCATATCGCGCATGACGGTGCGCACGTCGGCGAAATCGAGGTTGATCAGTCCCGGCGTGGTGATGAGGTCGGCAATTCCCTTGCAGGCCTGCAACAAGACGTTGTTCGCCTTCTCGAAGGCCTCCGTCATGGGCGTCGAACGCTCAACCATTCCCAGGAGACGCTGGTTGGGGATGGTGATGAGCGTATTCACGGCATCGCGCAACTCCTCAATCCCCTCTTCGGCCTGCTGCATCCGACGCGGCCCCTCGAAATCGAAGGGCTTGGTGACGACTCCCACCGTCAGCACCCCCGCTTCTTTCGCGATGCGCGCGAGGACGGGAGCGGCCCCCGTGCCCGTGCCGCCTCCCATGCCGGCGGTGACGAACACCATCTCCAGGTTCTGTATGAAATCCGAGAGCCGCTCGGTGTCCTCCAAAGCGGCCTTTCTCCCGACTTCCGGGTTTCCGCCGGCCCCCAGTCCGTTCGTCAATTCATTGCCAAGCTGGATTTTTTCAGACGCGAGAGAGCGCTCCAGAACCTGGGCGTCCGTGTTGGCGGCTACGAACTGAACGCCTTCCATGCCCGATGAAATCATGGTGTTGACGGCGTTGCCTCCGCCACCGCCTACGCCGACGACAGCGATTCTCGCGCTGCATGGCGTTTCCTGCTCCAATTCAAAAAATGTCGATTCACTCATTCTCCCCCCCCTTCGATCCCGGAAAGCGCACCCCGCTCCCCTCCATGATCATTTGAATACACTAGCCAAGACATGGCGGATTCTTTCAGTTGTTTGACGGATGGGGCCATGCGAAACCCCGTTAGTGAGACCGCGGCGCTTTGGGGCGCCGGTTTTCATGGCGTATTTCACGAGACCCACGGCGGTGGAGTACATGGGTCCGTTCACCATATCCACCAATCCGCCTATGTTGCCGGGAACACCGATCCGCACCGGAAGTTGAAGCACCCCCTCGGCCAGTTCTTCGGCGCCCTCGATGATGCTCGCTCCACCCGTGAGCACAACGCCGGCAGGGAGGAGATCCTCCATGCCGCTTTTTTGGATTTCGCGTCGGATGAGCGTCAGTATCTCCTCCATACGGGGTTCGATGATCTCGGCGAGCATCTGCCGACTCAACACGCGCGGCGCGCGACCACCCACGCTGGGTACTTCTATCTCCTCATCGTGCGATACCTGGGCGGCGAGGGCGCAGCCGTATTCCTGCTTGATTCTCTCCGCCTGATAGTCCGGCGTCCTCAAACCTATCGCTATATCCCTCGTAATGTGGTTGCCGCCCACGGGAACGACGGCCGAATAGCGCAGCGCGCCCGCACTGATGACGGCGACGTCTGCGGTGCCGCTTCCAATGTCCACGATGGCCACGCCCAGGTCGCGCTCATCATCGCTCAGTGCGGCCAGCGACGAGGCGAAAGGCTGAAGAACCAGACGCTCGACGCTCAAGCCCGCCCTTTCGACGCTCCGGGTGATGTTCTGAATTGCGGGAATCGCGCCCGTCACGACGTGGACCTTGCACTCCAGGCGCACACCCGCCATTCCCGCGGGCTCGGTGACGCCTTCTTGTTCATCGACGATATATTCTTGCGGCAAGACATGGATGATTTCGTGGTCCGTCGGCATCGTGACCGCGCGGGCCTGCTCGACGACACGGTCGATATCCTCTTGCGACACAATCTTGTTTTTAATCGCCACGATGCCGTTGGTGTTGAAACTGCGGATGTGCCCCCCCGCCACACCGACGAACGCAGACCGGATGGGCGAGCCGCTGATGAACTCCGCCTCTCCCACCGCCGTCTGAACCGACTCCACCGTCTGATCGATATTCACCACCGATCCCCGGTTGAGCCCTTTCGAGGCGGTTTTCCCCAAACCTACGATTTCAAGCGAGCCATCTTCACTCACTTCGGCAACGACCACACATATTTTCGAGGTGCCGATATCCAGACCCACCAGCACATCGCCTTGTTTGCTCATCCTAAGCTCCCTCCATCCTCTGTGAGCGGCCGAACGATAACCCTGCCCGGAAATCTCAGATCGAACAGGAGGCCGCCCGCCCCGAATTTCTCATGGCGGAGAACGTCGCCCGCAACGGCCCGGAGCCGACCGGCTTGACTCTCCATCCTCTGTTCACTCACCATAATTTCCACCTTTCCCCCCAAGGCGCGAAGCCGGAGTTCACCCGATCCGGTATTGCGGACGGAAATGCAACTGCGGCGAATCACCGGCGAATCATGGAATAAAAAGACCGCTTCCATGGAACGCGCGAAACGAGCGTCTCGAACCGAGTCACCCGGCCGTAAAGGCCTCGAAGAGACTTCTTCAATCATGGGCAAGCATCCCGCAAGCGGCGTTATCGGTTTGCCGAGCACAACGCCATCCTCATCCACCGCGAGAGTCTCATCGCCCGTGATCAATGCCGCGGGTTTGCGCTCGAGGATATCGACCTGGAGAAAATGGGGCGGGCGCATACTTACGCGCGCGCGCTTTATCCACGGATGAGAAGCCACCCTGGCGCGCACGGCCTCCAGGTTGGCGTCGAATATGTTCGACCCCGGATCGAGCCCTACGAGTTTTATGATTCCCTCGGGCCGAAGCGCCTGGTGTCCCACTACCACCACCTTGCTCAATTCGAAATGCCGGCTGCTCTTCGCCCACCGGATCGCATGCCCTCCCAGAAGGAGCATTTCCACCAAAACCAAAAAACCGATTGCAGGCCATAGCCAATTCCCGCCCGGCCTCTCGTTGTCGTTTCCTTTGATCTTTTCTCTGATGGCGCCTGCGTATTCCGTCGCCTGAGCGAGGTTCAGGAAAACTTCCCGGTTCTTCGTTTTCCGTCTCCACTTGAACGATAGACGACTCATTTCGGGTCCTCCCCGATCACGTTCAATTCCAGGGTCAACTCGATGCCTTTTTGTTCTAAAATCATTTTCTTGACTTCACCGATGAGCGCCAGAACATCCGCCGCCGTGGCCCCGCCGAGATTCACCATGAAATTTCCGTGCACTTCGCTCACCTGCGCGCCGCCGACCCGCATCCCCTTGAGCCCCGCCGATTCGATGAGCACGCCTGCGCGCTCCCCAACCGGATTTTTGAATATGGAACCCGCGCAGGGAACCCCCCAGGGCTGACGCTCACGCCTTTGAACGGCGCTTCGCCTCAATTGGTCCCGCAATTCACCGGCGTCCGCCTGCCGGAGCAAGAAGCGAACGGACAACACCACGCCCGGCGCGGGCAACTCGGCGCGCCGGTATGAAAAACGCAGATTTTTCGCGGAGATCCACTCGGGAGCGCCACCACCGAGAGGCGCCCAACGAACGCTCTCCACGGCATCCTGGATATATGATTCGGCGGTGCCCGCATTCATGGCCAGCGCGCCTCCCACGGTGCCGGGGACACCCGCCAGACATTCGGTTCCCGCCCAGCCGCGCTCGGCGGCGAAGCGAACCAGCGCCGGAATCTTCTCTCCCGCGCGCGCTTCGAGCAGAATGCGCTCCGTGCTCTCCTCGATTACCTCGATTCCCCTGAAGCCTTTGGGAAAAGCGATGACCACCCCGCGAACGCCTCCATCGCGCACCAGGGTGTTGGCGCCGCCTCCCAGAACCGTGACCGGAAACGCCTCGCTCCGGCATCTCTCAATCAACTCCACCAGTTCGTCTTCCGTCTCGGGCAGCGCGAGGGCGTCTGCAGGACCACCCACCTGAAACGTGGTGTATGCGGCCAGCATTTCATCGAAAACGATCTCGCAATCGATATCTTTCAGCTTTTCCGCCATCTCAAGCGCCATTACTTCCTCCACCGACCGAACGTTCATCCCGCTTCCTCGGATTTTTCGTTTCCCCGCTCGAGTTGTCCGAGCAACTCGCGGCTCACCTTCCAGACGTCGCCTGCCCCCAGCGTGAGAACGATGTCCCCGGCCCTCACCTCCTCGTACAAGCGATGCGCAGCCTCCTCCAAGCCGTCCACGGCATCGCAGCTTCTGTGGCCATGCGCCCTGATTCCCTCGGTGAGCTTTTCCGAATTCACGCCCTCGATGGGCGCCTCGCCGGCGGCGTATATGGGTGCGACGAGCACCCTGTCCGCATCATAAAAAGCGGTGTGGAAGGCTTCTTCGAGATGATGCGTTCTCGTGTAGCGATGCGGTTGAAACAACACCACCAGGCGACTCTCCGGCCAGGCCTCCCGCACGGCCCGGAGCGTGACCCTGATTTCCTGCGGATGATGCCCGTAGTCGTCGAAAATCGTGACGTCCGATGATGCGCCTACCCGCTCCAGACGACGACCGATGCCGTCGAACTCGTGGAGTCCTCTTTGAATGTCCCCGAAGGAGACGTCGAGTTCCAACGAGACGGCGGCGGCGGCCAGGGCGTTGTCCGCGTTGTGGCGGCCGGGCATGAGGAGGCGAATCTCGCCGAGCCGCTCCCCATGTCTTTTGACGCCGAAGACCGCCTCGCCGTTTTCGTAGCGAAACTCCTCGCCCACGTAATCCGCCTGGGTGCCGAACCCATAGGTGAAAAACTGCTTCTCCACCCGGGGGATAATCTCCTGAATCGCCGGATGATCAAGGCACAAGACCGAAAAACCATAGAAGGGCACCTTGTTCACGAACTCCAGGAACGCGGTTTTGATGGCGTCGTAATTCTCGTAAAAATCCAGATGCTCCTCATCGATATTCGTCACGATCGCAATCGTGGGAGTAAGCCTCAAGAACGTGCCGTCACTCTCATCGGCTTCCGCCACCAGGTATTCGCCCTCACCCATTCGCGCATTCGAACCCAGAGCGTTGATGCGCCCCCCCACGACGACGGTGGGGTCGAGGCCGCCGGCCGCCAGGGCTGCCGCGATAAAGGAGGTGGTGGTCGTCTTGCCGTGCGTCCCCGCCACACCGATGCTGTATTTCATGCGCATGAGTTCGGACAACATTTCCGCGCGCTTGATGACGGGGATTTTCCGTCGCCTTGCTTCCGCGACCTCTACATTCTCGCCCGTGACCGCCGAGCTGTAGACCAAAACGTCCACCCCCGCCACGTTTTCCTCACGGTGGCCCAGCACCACCTTGGCGCCCAGCCCGCGAAGCCTGAATATCGCCTCGTTGCTCGCGATGTCCGAACCGCTGATTTCATAGCCCAGGTTCAGCAAGACCTCGGCGATGCCGCACATGCCCGTCCCGCCGATGCCCACGAAATGAACGTGGCTCGAGTGCCTGAACATGGCGTGCGTGGCGTATGGCCGCGCTATCATTCTCCGGCCCCTTTCCTCATCACGCCGCCATCGCCTGCTGACGGCACAAAGCGGCCACCGCTTCGGAGGCATTCCTACGGGCCAGGGATTTCGTCCGCTCCGACATGGAGACGAGTCTCCCCCGCTCCGCCTCGTATTCGAGCCAGATATCCGCAAGAACCCGGCCGCTCAAGTCTTTTTGAAGAATCATGCGCGCAGCCTGGCGTTCCGCGAGATAGCGGGCATTCGCCTCCTGGTGCCCATGGGTGGCGCTCGGCAGCGGAATCAACACGGCCGGGAGCGACATGGCGGACAACTCCGCAACGCTCACGGCTCCCGCCCGCGAGAAGCACACTTGCGCCCAGCGGTAGCGCTCCGCCATGTCGTGCAGATAAGGCGCCACGTCCGCGCACGCGCCGACTTCCTGATAGGCCGCGTTCACGCGAGAGAAATCCGCCTCGCCCGTCTGATGAACAAACCGTATTCTCTCCAGGGCATCGCCCAATCGGGGCAGCGCTTCCATCACCGCCTCGTTGATGGCTCGCGCTCCCTGGCTTCCGCCGAATATGAGAACCTTCAAAGGCCCACTCCAGGAATCCTCGCTGCGCTCGAAATTTTCCGAAAACTCACTCCTGAGCGGCAGACCCGTTTCGACTATTCTCCCCCGAGCGAAGCCGGCGTCCCGCACGGGCAATCCCACGGCGACCTTTGACGCCAGGCGGGACAAGAAGCGGTTCGCCACGCCGGGAACGACATTCTGCTCGATCAAGACGATCGGCTTTCTCCACAGGCCGGCGGCAGCGACCGCCGGAACGCTGGAATAGCCGCCTACCCCCAGGACGACATGGGGTCGAAAGCGCCTCAAGATGCCCATCGCCTGACAAAATCCATAACCCACCATGGCGAGCGCCCCGGCCCTTTGGGCCACCGAGCGTCCCAGAACGCCTGCGGAGGAAATCGCCTGAAACGGCAGATTCTCACGCGGCAGAACCCTGGCCTCCAGGCCGCGGGCGGTGCCCACGAACAAAACTTCGTTCGCCTCTCCGTCCGCCAGCCAGGTTCTGGCCACCGCAATGCCCGGGTAGAGGTGCCCGCCCGTGCCGCCGCCCGCGATGAGTAGCCTCATGAGCGTGTCCCCCCCCGGTAGGCCGGCTTGCGCGCGCGCGAAATCCACCCGACCGCCGCATCGAGCGGGCTTCCCCGCCCGGATTCTCTGGGGCCGTAATTCGACGAGTCGATGGAAATCAACAGACCCAGAGAGATGAGCGTGAACACCAAAGACGACCCGCCCAGGCTGATGAGGGGCAGCGGTATGCCCGTGGTGGGCAAAAGCCCCGTCGCCACCGCCATGTTCAAAAAACCTTGCGCGGTGACGAGAAACGTCAAGCCGGCCGCCAGCAGGGCGCTGAAGAAGTCATCGCACCGGGCGGATATCTGAAAACCGCGCCAAAGCAAAACCACAAACGCCGCCGCGACGCACAAGGCGCCGATGAGCCCCAACTCCTCGCCCACGACCGCGTAGATGAAATCCGTATGAGGTTCCGGCAAATAGAAAAGTTTTTGTTTGCCCTCGCCCATACCGAGCCCCGCCAGACCGCCTCGCGCAATGGCCAGTAAAGACTGAATGAGCTGATAGCCTGCGCCTTTCGCCACGGCGAAGGGATCCCAAAAAGCGAATATCCGCTTCATGCGCCATGGCGCGAAGACCACCATCCCCAACAAGACGAAGCCCGTCGCCAGCGCGCAAACACCCAGGTGAGACGGCCTCGCGCCCGATAAATACAAGAGAACGCCGACGACCGCGGCGGTCAGGGTCGCCGTACCCAAATCCGGCTGAATCAGAATGAGGCCCAGGATGATTCCAGCGAATCCAACCGGCGGGAGGAATCCGTACAGCCAATGATTCAAGCGCTCGCCCTTGAGCGCCAGAAAGTGGGCGAGAAAAATCACCAACCCCACCTTCGCGGCTTCGGCCGGCTGAAAAGATACGGGCCCCAACATCAGCCATCGGCGCGCGCCGCCCGCTTCTTTTCCGATACCCGGCGCAAATACCATCAAAAGCACGAGGATTGAGGCGAACATCAAGGGAAATGCGATTTTGCGGAGGTGGCGGGGATTGCTTTGAGAGATCGCCAACATGCAGGAAAACCCGACAATCGCCCATAAAACATGGCGTTTCACGAAATAGAACGCATCGCCGTATCTGTCCAGCGCCAGAATATGGCTCGCGCTGAACACCATGACGACGCCGAAAGCCACCAGCCCCAGCGAGACGAAAAAGATGACGGGGTCAATCCGTTTCTGGATCAATTCTCACCCCTCCCCATCAATTCCTGAACCATTTGACGAAACACGTCGCCTCGTTGGGCGTAGTCGCGAAACTGATCGAAACTCGAACAGGCGGGCGAGAGAAGAACCGTGTCGCCCGCTCTCGCGTCCTCGCGGGAGATGCGCACGGCTTCATCCAGCGTTTTCGCGTAGGCGACCGACGCGCATCCATCAAAAAAACGACCAAAGCGCTCCGCCGCTTCGCCGATGAGAATCATGCGCCGGACTTTCTTCTCCACCATGGCGCGCAAGGGCGTCAGGTCGCTTCCCTTGTCCACACCCCCGGCGATGAGCAGTACGCTCCCCGCCAGACTCTCCAGACTCATCGCCGTGGCGCCCACGTTGGTTCCCTTGGAATCGTTCACCCAGCGAACGCCGCTCATCTCGCCCACGACCTCCATGCGGTGGGGCAAGCCCTCGAAGCTGCGCGCCACGCGCGCCATCGCATCCACGTCTGCGCCCAGAAAACGGGCAGCCGCGCACGCCGCCAGAAAATTCTCCAGGTTATGAAGTCCGCGAACCCGCAGGTCGCCCGCACCGCAAACGTAGGCGGTGCCGGCCTCCTCGGTCAGAAACACGTCGTCGTTCTCGACATAAGCGCCCCGGTGTACGGGTCCTTTTCGGCTGAACGCCATGACGCTTTGCGGGCCTGGGGTCATGTATCGAGCCGTCAAGGGATCGTCGGCGTTCAGAATTTTGACGTCCCCCTCACCCTGGTTGGCGAACAACCTCGATTTAATATCCGCATATTCATGAATATCAGGGTGCCGATCCAGATGATCGGGCGTTACGTTGGTCATCACCCCTGCTTTCGGCTTGATCGTGGGCGCCCATTCGAGTTGAAAACTGCTCACCTCGCCGACGACGAAGTCAGCTCCATCCCCTTCGGCTTCCACCACCTCGACGAGCGCCCTTCCGATGTTTCCGCCCACCGGTGCGCGAAAACCGCTTTCCTCCAAAATTCTCCCCAGCATGATGGTGACCGTCGTCTTCCCGTTCGTTCCGGTGACGGCGGCGATGGGCGCGGGGCACAGGCGACAGGCGAGTTCCACCTCGCCGATGACCTCCGAGCCGGACGCCTTCGCCAGGGCGATATAGCGATTCGTCGCCGGAATACCCGGACTCACGACCAACAATTCGCACTCCTCGAAACGCGCCTCGCTATGGCCGCCGAGTTCGAGAACCACGCCCGAGGGCAAACGCTCGGCCAAGCCCGGAATATCTTCCAGGTCCGTGGCCACGACCTTTGCGCCCAGCCGCGCCAAAGCCCCCGCCGCGGCAATCCCGCTCCTCGCCATTCCCATGACGAGCGCTCGCCGCGCGGGCAGGGCTTCTATCCACGCCGTGGCCCTATTATCCAAAGCAAGATTCCTCATCTCAGCTTCAACGTCGCCAAACTCATGAGAGCAAACACAACCGCCACTATCCAGAAGCGGACCGTCACCTTGGGCTCGGACCAACCCTCCTCCTCGTAGTGATGGTGCAGCGGCGCCATGCGGAAGACACGCCGGCCGGTGAGCTTGAAAGAAACCACCTGCACGATGACCGAAAGCGTTTCTATGACGAACAAACCGCCCACCAGGAACAAGAGAAGTTCCTGCTTGATCGCCAGCGCCACCGTGGCCAACAGCGCTCCCAGCGAAAGCGCGCCCACGTCGCCCATGAATACCTGCGCCGGATATGCGTTAAACCATAAGAATCCAAGCCCCGCGCCGAACATGGCGCCGCAGACGACGGCCAGTTCTCCCGCGCCCCGGACGTGTAGAATGAGCAGATACTTGGAGATGCCCGCGTGGCCCGAGACGTAGCTGAAAACGAGATACGCCCCCGCCGCGATCAGCAGCGGGCCGATGGCGAGGCCATCCAGGCCGTCCGTGAGATTCACGGCGTTGCTCGTCGACACGATGACGAGGGCGGCGTAGGGCACGAACCAAATCCCGATGTCGGGTTGTAGGTTCTTGAAAAAGGGAAGCATGACGACGGGTTTGAAATCCGCGCCTACGAAACCGCTATACAGGGCGTAACCCACGACGAGGCCGATGCCCCCTTGGATCAGAAATTTCATGGAAGGTCTTACGCCGTTTTTATCTTTCAGGATCACTTTCGTGTAATCATCCCAAAAGCCCAGAAGACCAAAGGCGAGCAGAACGAACAGGGAAAGCCAGATGTAGCCGTTCTCCAGGTCGTTCCATAGCAGAACCGGAACAGCCACGCACAAGAGGATGAGAAGCCCTCCCATGGTCGGCGTTCCTTTTTTCGCCATATGGCTCCGGGGCCCATCGTCGCGGATGACTTCTCCGATTTGGCGTTCTTGCAGATAACGGATGAGACGCGGCCCCAGCAACAACGCCATGACGAGGGCGGAGAGCACCGCCATCGCCGTTCTGAACGTGATGAAGCGAAACACGTTGAGCGCCGAGATCGTCTGACTCAAAGAAATGAAAGCGGAATAGAGCATCAGATTTCGAGTCCTTTAACGACGCGTTCCATCATCATCGAGCGCGACCCCTTCACCAAAATCCAATCACCGGAAAGAAGCATTCCGGCCAACGAGGAGGCGGCCGCATCCGGCGTGTCGAAATTCATAAGTCGGGCGTCATCCATGCCCGCCCGGCGCGCTTCATCGGACGCAAGCCGCATCAGCGGTCCCACGCCCACGAACAAGTCCACGCCGCAACCGGCTACTTTTCGGCCCACCGCCCGGTGGGCGCTCTCGGCGGCCCTGCCCAGCTCCGCCATATCGCCGAGAATCGATATGAAGCGCCCATCGCCCCTGAGAGCGCTCGCAGTCTCCAGCGCCCGGGAAACGGATTCGGGGTTCGCGTTGTAGGAATCATCCAGCAGGTGGACGCCCGCCCGCCCGGGTATCTCGCGGGCTTGTAAGCGCATTTCGGGGAAAATGGTTCGGGAAAGTCCGGCGGCTACCTCGTCCAGGGCGACGCCCAATGCAGAGGCGCACGCAGCGGCGGCCAGCGCGTTCAAGATGTTATGTCGGCCCAGCGCCTCGATTCGAACGTCCCGATCTCCATCAGGACACTTGAGCGTAAAGCGCGCGCCATCGGCGGCGATGTGAACCTCATCGGCCCGGACGTCGCTTTCCGGTGAAAAGCCGAAACGAATCACGCGCCCGCCCATCGCCTCGTGCCTCTCGGCCAACGCGCGGCTGTGCGCATCCTCGTTCGAGAGCACGGCCACTCCGCCTGCGGGCATCGCCTCGAGTATCTCGCCTTTCGCATCGCGCACCGCCTCCACGCTGCCCAACCCCTCTATGTGCGCAGGCCCGACGTTCGTGATGACGGCGACTCGCGGCTGCGCGATTTCAGCAAGTCTTCTGATTTCACCGGCCCGGTTCATCCCCATCTCGAAAACGGCGTTCGCGTGCTCCTCACCCAAGCGGAGAACTTGATGCGGCAGACCCACCAGGTTGTTGAGATTTCCCTGGCTCTTGCACGTTTCGCCTCCAGCGGAGAGCACCGCCGCGATCATCTCCTTCGTCGTCGTCTTTCCGTTGCTGCCCGTTACCCCCACCACGGGAATCTCGAAACGATTCCGGTGCAAGCGCGCCAGATCGCCCAACGCCCGCAGCGTGTCGGCGACCTCGATGACGAAAACCGCATTCCCTTCAGGAACGCCCGCGCCTTTTTCCACAACGACGCCCGCCGCTTTTTTCTCTATGGCCTGGGCCAGGAATTCCGCCCCATCGAAATGGGGGCCCCTGAGCGCGATAAACAGCTCACCCGCTCTCAGCGTGCGCGTGTCCGTGCTCACGCCCACGGCGTGGGCCGAACCATCCCCGCGAACGAGGCTTCCTCCCGCAGTCGTCGCGATTTCATTTGCGCTGAAAACAGCCGCCATCGATTCGACCCCTATCATTTTTCATATCCCGCGAGGCGCAGCGCCTTGCGAGCCTCCTCGCGATCGTCAAACGGAGTGCGTTCGGTTCCCAGAATCTGATACGTCTCGTGCCCCTTGCCGGCGATGACCACGGCGTCCCCCTCGCGGGCTTCGGCGATGATGGCTCGAATCGCCTCGCGCCTGTCCAGAACGCTTCGCCAGCGCCCATCGCTCCCGGGCGCCAGAGCAGCGCCTGATTCCACTTCCCTTAAAATCGAAGCAGGGTCTTCCGTACGCGGGTTATCGGACGTCATCACCACATATTCACTCGCCCGCAAGGCGGCGGCGGCCATGAGCGGACGTTTTCTTCTGTCCCTGTCGCCCCCGCACCCCATGAGGGTGAGAATTCTTCTCTCCGTGATGGGCCGGGCGAATTCCAGCACGCGGGCGAGAGCATCCTCGGTATGCGCGTAATCCACCACCACCAGAAAGGGCTGGCCCATGTCTATCTTTTCAAAGCGCCCGGGTATGTTCTGCAAAGACCCGATGCCCGCCGCCACTTCTGCGGGCGTCAAACCCTGCGAGAGACACGCCGCAGATGCGGCCAGGATGTTGCTCAGGTTGTGGCGGCCGATGAGCGCCGTTTCGACCCCCACTCCTCCGGCGGGCGTCAGCATCCGGAATTTCATTCCCGATGGGGAACTCGAGAGGTCCTCCACACCGAGGTCCGCCTCATCGCCCAAGGCATACGTCCAGACGTTCCCCCTCGCCTCCGCAGCGATTCTCCTACCGTAGGCGTCATCGGTGTTGACGATCGAATTTGCGGGGGAAAACTGCTTGAACAACTTTAATTTCGCCTGAAAATAAGATTCCATATCGCCATGAAAATCGAGATGGTCCTGGGTGAGATTGCTGAACACGGCCGCTTGAAACGCACAGCCGAGCAGTCTGCCCAAGGCCAGACCATGACTCGACGCCTCCATCACGGCATGGGAAGCGCCGGCATCCACCATCCGGCGCAGATACTGCTGGAGGTCGGGGCCTTCCGAAGTGGTTCGCGGCTCCTCGAATACCTCATCGCCCACGCGATAATGAATCGTCCCCATCAAGCCGGTGCGCCTGCCCGAGGAGCGGAGAATCGAGTCGATGAGAAACGCGGTGGTCGTCTTCCCGTTCGTGCCCGTGACGCCGATGAGCGCCAGTTCTCCGGAGGGATGTCCATAGAAAGCATCGCCCAGGAGGGATAAGGCTTCGCGGCACGAAGGCGCGAGGAACTGGGGTATATCGAGGGAAATGCCCTCTATTTCTCGCTCCACGACGAGGGCGACGGCGCCTGCATCAACCGCGTCTTTGGCGAAATGATGCCCATCCGCCTCGAAGCCCGTTACCGCGACGAAGACGTCCCCCGCCTCCACGAGGCGCGAATCGTAGGCCACGCCGGTGACGTTCACCGAAAAATCACCGACGGCCATCGCGCCGGGCATCGCGCGGGTCAACTCCTCGAATGATACGCTTTTCTCTCTCACAACCATCGCCCCGCTCAACGCGCCGCATCCCCTGAAACCAACCTTGCTTGATCACCATGGAGAAAACGGCGCACCTCTTTTGCAGCGTCCAATACCTTGTCGCTTATCGTTCGGCTCTCACCCCCATTCCGCGCTTTTGCGCGAATTGCGGGGGTTGAATCGGCCACCCGCAAGATCGTGGCTCCCTTCGGAGGCGCACGCATATAGCGCAGCGCCCGCCAGGCGATTCGCCTCCAAACCGGCGCCGCGACCGTCCCTCCCCATGCCCCGCCGGGCGCGCGTCCTTCGTCGAAGATGACGATGAGCGCAAACCGGGGGTTCTCATAAGGAGCGAAACCCACGAACGACATAATGAAATTCGAGCGGCTGTAACCCCGCTGACCCGGGAGAGACTTCTGCGCCGTGCCCGTTTTCCCCGCTGCGTCATAGCCAGGAATTTCGGCTCTCCTCCCTGTACCCTCGGCCACGACTTTTCTCATCAGGGCGCCAAGGCGCTTCGCCACGTGGCGGGAAATGACGCGCCTGAACTCCGGCCTTTCCACGGGGAGCGCCCTCTTTCCCTTGCGTTCGATGGAATCGTGTAAAACGGGTTTGGACATCAGCCCGCCGTTCGCCACAGCGGCCACGGCCATCACCATTTGAAGCGGCGTGACGCCCACTTCCTGGCCAATCGCTACCGCCGCCAAAGAGGTTTTCGACCATTTCTCCGGCGAGCGTAGTATCCCCCGGGCTTCGCCGGGAAACTTGACTCCCGTCTTCCGGCCGAAACCAAAGCGGTGCGCCATGAGGTAGAGCCGATGCTCGCCGATATCCCTCGCCATCTTGAAAGCGCCGATGTTCGATGATTTCACAATCACCTGCTCGGCGGTGAGCCAACCATATTTTTTGTGATCGTGTAAGGTGTAGCTCCCCGTTCCTATCTGGTAGGAGCCGTTTTCGGCGAAATACTTCCTGGAGAGCGATTCGCCGGCGTCGAGGTACGCCGCCGCCGTGATGAGCTTGAACGTCGAGCCGGGTTCGTAGAATTCCTGGATGGCGGGTTCTTTCCACAGGGATGAGCCGTACAGTTTATAGGTGTTGGGATTAAACCCGGGCACGGACGCCAGGGCCAAAATTCTTCCGCTGTGGGGCTCGACCATCACCCCGATGGCGCGCCGCGCGCCCACCAGACGAACCTGTGCGCTCAACTCTTTTTCGACGATGTGCTGGAGCACTTCATCGATGGTGAGGCGAATGTCCGCGCCCGGCCGCGGGGCCACCAGAACCCGCGCTTCGGGATGAACCGACCTCCCCTTCGCGTCGCGCTGGATGCGTACGCGGCCCACACGCCCGCCCATATGGCTTTGGTAGGATTGCTCGACGCCATACATACCCGCGTCATCGACACCGACGAAGCCGACCAAAGATGAGGCAAGTTCACGCTTGGGATAAAACCGCCTGCTCTCGGTGACGAAACCCAGACCTTCGATTCCTAATTTTTCGATCCTTCTTCGCTTCTCCGGATCGATCTTACGCTTGAGCCATACATATCTTCGGCGACCGTTCAACTTTTCAAAATAATCTTCCTTCGAGCCACCCAGAATCTCCTGGAGCGCAAGAGAAGTATTCCATGGATCGGCCACTTCCCTGGCGTTGGCGAACAGAGACGGCGCGTTGATGCTCACCGCCAAAGGGCGGCCCCTCACGTCCACGACGTCTCCGCGCCTGGGGCGCACCAAGAGGGTGCGGCGCAATTGGCGCTCCGCATAGGCCACAAGGCGATCCCTGTCTCGGATTTGGATGATGAAGAGCTTGACGCCCAACATGCAAAATCCAAAAACCACCAAGAAGCCGCAAATCATCAAGCGGTGAGAGAAGCCCTCTTTCATATGGGCCAACCTGCTATGGGCGGTGGTAGGAGGAAGGTAGCGTTATTCTAACTTCCCGGCCCTGCTCTTACATATACTATTTGTTCGGGCCTGGGGAAAACCATTTTCATCTTTTTTCGCGCAATCGACTCGATTCTATCCAACTGGCGAAGCGCGGCCACTTCGATCCGCAGAACACGCCTCTCCTGCAAGAGCTTTTCTCTTTGACGCTCCAGATGCGCCAGTCGATACCCGATCTTCACCATCTCCAGATGCGGCCACACCAATACGACGGCGCTGCACGCGATGAAGGTGATGCACAAGCCGGCCTTGAGTAGCGAAACGCCCGAACCGACAGACGCCTCGCCGTAAAAGCGCGAGCCAAACCTCTCTCGCCACCCGCTCCGGACTTTCGAGCGCCTCATCCCCTAGTCTCCATTAAAGCGTTCGGCCGCGCGAAGTTTCGCGCTGCGGCTGCGCGGGTTTTCTCTCACTTCCGAATCACCGGGTCGAACGACCTTTCGAGTCAGGATTCGGAGGGCCGGTTCCTCGCCGCCCGAGAGTTCGCGAAAGAGATTTTTGACGATCCTGTCTTCGAGTGAATGAAAGCTGATGACGACGACCCGCCCGCCCGGGCGCAGAAGATCCACCGCATCGCGCAAGGAGTCCTCCAGGGTCTCCATCTCACGGTTCACGGCGATCCGCAGCGCCTGGAACGTCCGGGTCGCAGGGTGAATGCGCCAACTCCTCCCGCGGCGGCCGCTTCTTCTGGCGGCGACCGAGGCGATGAGCGATGCGAGTTCATCGCAACGCCTGATGCCTCCATCCGCGCGCGCCCGCCCGATGGCGCGCGCGATGGCGCGGGAGTGGCGCTCTTCCCCATATTCATAGATGAGATTGGCGAGTGCTTCTTCCGGCAATTGATCGATCAAATCGGCCGCGGTAACGCCCTGCGTCCGATCCATTCGCATGTCCAATAATTCGGACGTATTCATGCGGAATCCACGGCCGGGCGTGTCGAGCTGCATCGAAGAAAGGCCGAGGTCGAACAAAACGCCATCCACCGACGCATATCCCTCGGCCTTCGCGATGCGCTTCATTTCGCCATGATGCGCATGATGTATTCTGGCGGCAGGCCCATATTTCGCCAGCCGCTTCTTGCAGATATCAACAGCATCTCGGTCCCGGTCACAGCCGATCAGCACACCCGATGGCTGAACCGCATCCAAAACCGCGCCGCCATGTCCCCCTCCGCCCAAGGTAGTATCCAAGAACACAGCGCTCGGAGATGGCGCCAGGAAGTGCAAGACCTCCTGAACCATGACCGGGACGTGAGATGCCGTCATGCTCACATCCTCACCGCAAAAGCCCATCCGTGCGGTGTATCTATCTGAAATTGGTTTCTCCAGTGCGGTAAACACCCCCATGCCCCCTTTGTGCCCGCATCAAAATTCAAATTCGATAAAATCCTCATCTGGAAGTTCACCGGCGGCCCCGGATTCCTCATCGCCTATCTCGCCGATTTCCTTCTCCCATCTTCTCCGGTCCCAAATCTCCAATTTATTCTCAATGCCCACGATAACGGCTTCTTTCTCTATGGAGGAGTTCGCACGCAGCTTTGCGGGCAACAAAATTCGGCCCTGCCGATCGAACTCGCATGATTGGGCTCGGCCATATAGTCTTCTCAGAGTGCGGCGAACCTCTTTGGTGGAAGTGGAAAGTTGGCTGAGTTTCTCGCTGAACCTGCGCTTCCACTCCTCCAGGGGATACGCAAAGATGCAGCCATCCTTGCCGAGAAGAACGACTTGGTCGCCGTACGTGGCGCTTAGATATTCCCTGAACCGGGCTGGAATACTGACGCGCCCTTTCACATCCACGGAAACGACATGGGAACTGATGAGCACCTTTGCACCTCCCACTTCACCCCATATTTTCCCACCTAGATTTATATTTATACCCCGCGACAAAATGCCTGTCAACACGAAAATTAAAAAAAGATATAAAAAACAATGATTTCTATGCAAAAAAAGAAAGAGGGACATCAAATATTTCAGGGCATTTTTATCCTAAAAACATAAAGTATTACTTTAATAAAATATGTTTAATTTATTGAAGTTAAAGTTAGAAAAAAATATAGGTGGGTAGTAGTGGGGAATATCAAGATACAGAAAGAAAAAAGTGTTTTCTACCAGGAAGAAAAAAGGACGAGCGTCATGGTTTCGACGATTTCGCCCGTAGCGCCAGGCGAATCTTTCGGGCTTTTATCCGATTTTTCGAGCAGGCGCTTCAGTCCCCATGCGGCGCATAGGGCGACGACGGCCAGGAAAATACCCCACAACCGTCCCAGGAGGAGGCAAAGCAGGAAAGACCAACCCAGCGCGAAATATCCTTCTCGCGGGCTTGGGGGTCGGGCGAACGCGCGGCGGTCGCCCTCCGCATCTTTCACGGGAGGTGGCGACGCGATGAGGTACGCCATCGCCGCGCGGGCGAGGATAGGAGACAGTACGAGAGCAAGATAACGATCGTTTCCCTGGAGTTCACTCAAAGAGACGAATTTGAGCAAGAGCGCGCCGATGACGAGCAGGGCGCCCATGGAGCCGGGGGACGCCTCTTTTGCAGGGCTTCCAGACCCCAGCGCGTCCGCGAAATCGGACAACCCGCCCAGGTGAAGACCCCGGGTCAACACAACGAGCGCGATGATGAGCAGGGCGCTGCGCACTGAAATGGAAAAAGCGCTTGCGAGCACCCAGTCCAAAAGGATGAGGATGCCCCCGATGAGGAGGCCGACGAAGGGAAAACGCGCGAGAGCGCGCGCCGTATCTTTCGCTTCCGGCTCACGAGGCGCGCCCGGCCAGGGCAAAACCGTCAAAAACCTTATGGCCAACGCCAGCGCCTTCATCAGCCGCCCTCCCCCGGAATCCGCTTCCTGAACAAAATCCGGAAACTACGCGCGGATGAGGGAAATCAAAAACAATGCTCTTCCGCGGGAAACGCGCCTTCGCGCACCTCCCTGCAGTAGCGCGCAATCGCTTCCGTAGTCATCTGACCGACATCGGCGTAGACCCTGACGAATTTCGGCGTGAAGTCGTGAAACAGGCGAAGCATGTCGTGGGTGACGAGCACCTGGCCGTCGCAATCGGGACCCGCGCCGATGCCGATGGTGGGAATATCGATCTCCCGCGTCACGCGCGCGCCCAGGGCCGCCGGTATGCCCTCCAGCACGATGGAAAACGCGCCGCCTTCCTGCACGGCTACCGCGTCTCGCAGCACCTGATCCGCTCCTTCATCGGTTTTCCCCTGCACCTTGAAGCCGCCGAACGCATGGACGCTTTGGGGCGTGAGGCCCACATGCCCCATCACGGGAATCTGACTGTCCACCACCGCGCGTATCTCGTCTTTCACGCGAACGCCGCCTTCGAGCTTCACCGCCTCGGCGCAGCCTTCCTGGATGAGACAACCAGCATTCAGGATGGTGTCGCGCACGCTGACCCCGAAGCTCAGGAACGGCAGATCGGCCACGAGCAGCGCCTTGGGATTCGCGCGGCTCGCCGCGCGGGTGTGGTGCACCATGTCGTCGAGAGTCACCTTCGTCGTGTCGGGATACCCCAAAACCACCATGCCGAGGCTGTCGCCGACCAGGATGAGGTCCACGTCGGCGTCATCCACGAGTTTCGCCGTGGGGTAATCATAAGCGGTGACGGAGGTGATCTTCTTCCCGCCCTTGCGCGCCCGAATGGTGGCGGTGGTGACTTTTTTACGCGTTTTCTTGTGCGCGCTGTTTCCGTTGGTGGAGTTTTTACCGTTTGAATACTGCTTGGCGAGGCTTTTTGTGTTCATGGTCGCTCCCTCTTTGGGTGAACGCCTGTGAAAAGGCCAATTTTGATGCTTTGTCTTTCCCGTCAATGTGTCCAGGGCCAGCGGCTCCCGGCACGACTTCCAAAGATTAAGAATCCTGCCCCTCGATGTCAAGGCTTGTGTCGCCATGAGCGTCCTGGGAGAAGGAATCTTTTTCAAGAGACAATATCTGATAATACAACGATTTATGGGCGGAAAGCAATATGCCGCGCGCATCCGCGCGCTCGATGAAGCGTCCCGTGACCTCGCGAATCTCGCTTCTGCGGCCCCGCATCAAATCCTGCCACATGGAATTCCTGTTGCCGGCCGTGGCCCGGGCGGTTTCGCGAACGATCTCCAGAGCGTCGAGCGCCATTCCCTCCGCGTCGATGAGCGCTTGCAACTCCTTCGCCAGGGCGTCCACCAGCACTGCGGCGGATGGCGTGTCCAACAATTCGCCGTTTCTGAGTTCAAGCGCGGCTCCCAGGGGGTTGATAACGGCGTTGGCCACCGCTTTTCTCCACTCCGCTTCTTTGCCGTCGCGTTTTTGGCGGACGCACACCCCCAGTGGTTCGAGAAATTCCGCCAATCGCCTCACGAGTGCAGCGTCCTTCACGCCCCCAGGCTCCGGGGCCAGGGTGATATCCAGTGCGCCGAACTGGTTCACATGCCCTGGTTTCGAAATCTCCGCCCCCGTGTTGATGAGGCCCCTCACGACTCCACGCTCCCGGTAAGAAGGCGGAAGATCCTTGCAGACGTCCAGGCCGTTCGAGAAAATGGCCACAATTGTCCCCTCACCCGCCATCCCTGAAAATTCCGCCGCCGCCGCTTCGATTCGACCCGCCTTCACGGTGAAAAAAAGGTGCGAGGCCTCAAAGTTCATGGCTCCCCTGCAGACGGAGGGGCGGGCCGTATAGGCCGCCTCGCCTTGGACCCTGACGCCGCCATCCTTTATTTCAGCCAGATGCGCGGACGTCTCGGGACTCGGGTCTGCGGGGCCCGCCAGATAAATTCTCCGTTCGGGGAGGTTTCTTTGCAATTGCGCCGCAAGCATGGTTCCCACCGCACCGGGGCCTGCGACGATAATCGGAGGAGTGTTTTCAGCCATGTGGCCCGCACCTAGCCGCCGAGGGAGCGCCAAAGAAGCAAAGCGCCCACGAAGATGAAGACGAAGGAGAGAAACACCTTCATCTTCTCGCCATCGACGCGGTTGTTGATGAAGAGCGATATCTGGCCGCCGCAGGCGACCGCGGGAATCGTCATGAACAGGATGTTCCAGTGCACGTTCACCTCGCCGGATGAAAACACGTAGGCATGCACCAGGGTGGCGGGCAGCACCGTTGCGAAAACGATCAGAATCCCCGTCCCCACCGCCACGCGAACAGGCAGTTTGTCCTTCACGATCAAGGCCGTGGTCGTGAGTTCACCGATGCCGATGCCCGTAAAACCCACGAGAACGCCCCCTAAGGCCGACCAGCTGTAACCGAAGGCCCCATGCTCGTAGCGGTACCAGTACCTTCGGCCCGCCGCATCCATGCGGGTGGGTTTTCCGGCTTCCTGCCCCTGTTCCGCTTCCCGGATCCCGCCCTGGAAGAAAGCGTAGAGCATGGCGACGGAGAGAATCACCATCATCCCGCCCAGAAGGCCCAGAATGAGCTTGGCGGGCACCGAATGGGCCAGGAAACCAAACGCCATGCCTACCGGTATGGACACAATGAGCACCTGCTTGGCGATGTCGTAATCGACCAGCCTTCTTCGCATGTAGCCGGTAAGCGCGCTGCCGAAACCGAAAATTTCGATGGAAAGCGCCAGAAAAACGGCCTCCAGGGGAACAATGGTCACACCCGCCGCCCAGGGGAAGAGGAGGATGAATATGGGTGCGAAGAAAACCGCGCCCTCCACGCTCGTGCTCGTCGCCGTGAGGCACACGCAAAACGCGACGGGCAGCATCCACCAGAACTCGAAAATATACTCGATCACGATATCCACTCTTTCTCTATGCCGGATGGATGCGTCCCGCTTTGGGGATGATAACCAAAACCGACTTGTTTTGCTTTGGAACGGGGAGGCGGCATGGAGCGTCCTCAAGGGCCGACGCTTCCCCGGCGAATGGCCTCACCCATGCGCACCGCTTCGACAGCCGTCTCCACGTCGTGGGTGCGAATCATGTCCGCCCCGCCGACCACGGCGAAGGCCTCGGCGACCTTCGAGCCGATCAACCGCTCCCCCGCCGCCTCGACACCCGTGATCGCCCCGATAAAACCCTTCTTCGAAACGCCGACGACCAAGGGATAGCCCAAATCCCTCAGCACGCCCATTCTCCTCAATATCTCGAGATTGTGATCCCACGACTTTCCAAAACCCACACCCGGGTCGATAAGCACGGACGCTATGCCGTCCCGCTCGGCCTGGCGCGCTCTCTCAAGCAGATAGCCCG
This sequence comes from bacterium, assembly GCA_965218735.1. Taxonomy (GTDB): domain Bacteria; phylum UBA8248; class UBA8248; order UBA8248; family UBA8248; genus Bin107. Next base: position 1,203,588 of record CBDCMA010000008.1, read on the forward strand.
ATAACTCGTCCATGAGGTCCTCGTATTCGGGATCATCCTGCATCGTGCGCGGCTCGCCCTTCATGTGCATGGCGATGGCCGCGGCACCGGACTCCGCAATCACCGCGCGCATCTCGGGGTCACGCAAGCCCGTTACGTCGTTCACGATGTGGACGCCCGCATCGAGCGCCGCCCGCGCCACGCCGACCTTCGAGGTATCGACCGAGACGAGGGGGCCTTTGTCCTTGTTCATTCGCTCTAGAATCGGGATGATCCGCCGGGTTTCATCCGCCTCGTCCACCCCTTGCGATCCGGGCCGGGTGCTCTCGCCGCCGACATCGATGACGTCGGCTCCTTCTTCCGTCATCCGCGCGATCTGATCGAGCGCCATCCCGAGGTCCAGGAATTCTCCGCCGTCGGAAAAGCTGTCCGGCGTGGCGTTCAGGACGCCCATAATCCGTACCCGATCAAAATCAAGCGCACGCCCGCGACACTTCACCGCAGGCGCAGGAATCCACTTTAGCAGGTGTGAAGCGCAGGCCCTCCCTCATGGACCCGCCTCCGGGAGAAACGCGCTGCCGCTCTCCACGATTCGCTCTTCGCTCACCCAGCGGCGCCTGAGCTCTCCGGCCAGGAACATCGATCCCGTGATGATGAGGAGGTCATCCTCCCCCGCCTCCTCGAGCGCCTCATCGAGCGCTCCCCATGCGTCGATGCGCGTCTCCACACCTCCGGCGCCCGCCTCTTCGAGCGCACGCGCGAAAACATCCGGCGCCAGGCCCGGTCTGGGCGCGCTCGCCGGAGGAAGCGTGACGAAGAACCTATCGCCAGCGGCTGCGAAAACTTCCGCCATTCCCGCGAAATCCTTATCGTTCACCACCCCGAGAACGAAGATGAGGCGTTCGAACTCCCAGTTCGAGATGCCCTCCACCAGGGCGCGCGCCTTATCAAGGTTGTGCGCGCCGTCGAGCAGAACCTTAGGGCCGGACTGCATCCGCTCCATCCGGCACGGCAGGCGCGCCGACCCGACGCCCCAGCGCACCTCCCGCTCGCCCAGCCCCAGGAGGCGGCCTGCTCCGGCGGCGAGGCTCGCGTTTTGCGCCTGGTGAGCGCCGGGCATACGGGTCGAGAGGCCTGACCAACGGACGCCGTCATCAAATTCCAGATCGAAAAAAGCGCCATCGGGGCGCAAATCCAGGTCCACTACACGTGGCGGAGAAAACAGGAGGGCTTCACGTTCAAAGGCCACGCGCTCGATTTCGACCTGCGCCTCGGGAGGCGGGGTTTGTGATATGACGCGACCTTTCCGCGTGATAATGCCCGCCTTATCGCGCGCAATCTGCGCGATGGAATCACCCAGCAAATCGGTGTGATCGAGACCTATGGACGTAATCACGTCGAGGACGGCCGGACCTACGGCATTCGTGGCGTCGAACGCGCCGCCCAGGCCCGCCTCCAGAACAAGGTATTCACAACCCTCTTCCCTGGCCATTAACAACAAAAGAGCGAGAGTCGACTCGAAAAACGAGGGCGGGCCGAACTCGGGTTCTTTCGCCATCCGGGCGACCGCCTCCGCAAGTTCTTTCGTGCATCGCCCGATGAGGCCGGCTTCGGCAAAGCGGCCCCGAATCCAGAAACGCTCGAGGATCGAGGTGAGATGGGGCGAGAAAAAAGCCGCCGTTCTCTTGCCCGACGCCAGGAGGGACTGCGCTATCATCAGCGCGGTGGAGCCCTTGCCGCTCGTTCCCACGACGTGGACCACTGACTGCCCCGCACCGGGAACTTCAAGGATTTCAAACAATCGCGCGGCCCGGGTGAGTCCCGGCCCCTGTACTTTGATGCCGCTTTCGTCAATGCGCGTGCGCCAGGATTTCTTGGGCAGCGCGGCCAGGGCGTTTAGAAAAACCTCGACCCGCCGCAGCGTCTCAGCCGGCGCGAGCGAATCTTCCAATACGGGAGGAGTGAGGATATCTTGGGACATCTCAGTGTCTGAAGTGGCGTCTGCCCGTGAATACCATGGCGATATCGTGCTCGGCCGCCGCCTCGATGACCTCTTCATCGCGCATGGAGCCGCCCGGCTGGGCTATCGCCTTCACCCCGTGGGTGGCCGCGGCGTCGATCCCGTCACGGAAAGGGAAAAAGGCATCCGACCCCAAGGCGCAGCCGGCGAGCGGCAAGACGGCGCGCTCGGCCGCGAGGCGTGTGGAATCCACCCGGCTCATCTGGCCCGCGCCCACGCCCACCGTGCCGTCTCGATCAGCCATGACGATGGCGTTGCTCTTCACGTGGCGCGCCACGCGCCAGGCGATTCTGAGCGCTTTTTCCTCATCCGCCGAGGGCGCTCGGGGGGTCACGACCTCCCAGCGAAACTCCTCGTCCGATAAGGAATCGCGCTCCTGTAAGAGGACTCCGCCGGGTATCGAGCGCATGTCCAGCCCCGCAGGGCCGGAATCGCCCCCCAAACCATTAAGACGCAAGATTCTGAGATTTTTTTTCTTCCGCATGATGGCGAGGGCCTCATCGTCAAAACCTGGCGCGACCACGGCCTCGACGAAGAGTTTTCTCATGGCCTCCGCCGTCTGGACATCCACTTTGCGGTTATAGCCGATTACGCTGCCGAAGACCGAAACCGGATCGCACGAGAGCGCGCGCTCATAGGCGGCCGCCTGGGTATTCCCCAAACCTACGCCGCACGGATTGGTGTGCTTGATGATGACGCAGCCCACACCCTCTAAATCATGTGCGAGTTCAGCGGCGGCGGCCACATCCAGCAGATTGTTGAAGGAGAGTTCCTTTCCGCCCAGAATCTCCGCATCGCAAAGAGAAAACCCGCCCGGGCCGTCCAAACGATACAGCGCGCCCCGCTGGTGGGGGTTCTCCCCGTAGCGGAGCGTCTGAACGCGCTCGAGATTCGCCTCGATCCGCTCTGGAAGGGGATCCGCATCACCGCCGCCCAGGTAGCCGGAAATGGCGGCGTCATAGCTCGCGGTGTGGCGAAAAGCCTTGAGGGCCAAGACCGCCAGCCAGTCCGGCGGAAAATCGCCGCCGTTTTGGATGTGGGCGATAGCGTCAGGGTAATCGGCAGGATCCACGAGCACGGCTACGCGGCCATGGTTCTTCGAAGCCGCGCGCACCATGGTGGGGCCGCCGATGTCGATTTGCTCGACCGCCTCATCCCGCGTGACATCGGGTTTGGCTACCGTCTCCCTGAAGGGATAGAGATTCACCGCCACCAGGTCGATGGGCTCGATGCCGTTCGCCCGCATCTCCTCTTCCTGCTCGGGCAATAGCGCCAGGATGCCGCCCAGAATCTTGGGATGAAGCGTTTTGACGCGCCCGCCCATGATTTCGGGATGCCCCGTATAATCGGAAACTTCCCGCACGGGGACGCCCGCATCGCGCAGCGATTTGGCCGTGCCGCCGGTGGAGAGCACCTCCCAGCCCGCCTCGGCCAGGGCGGCGCCGAGTTCCACGGCGCCTCTCTTGTCGCTCACGCTGATGATGGCGCGACGCCTGCCGCTCATCGCCTATGTTTCCTCCCGGCGCACTTCGTATCCTTCTTGCAGCAGAATCTGTATCAACCGCTCGAGATGCTCCCGCCCGCGAACCTCTATGTGAAGGGTCGAGAGGGTATGGTTGATGGGCACTTCCGTCGAAAGCCTGTCGTGCTCGATGTGTATGATGTTCACCCGGCAATCCGCCACGATCTTCGAAAGACGCATCAGCGCGCCGGGCGCATCGTGCAGCGGCACCTGTATCCGCACGTAGCGGTTCGCAAGGGCCAGGCCTTTGCCGATGATCCGCGAGAGCAGGTTGACGTCGAGATTCCCGCCGCTGATCAGGGCGACCACCTTGCCGCTCACCCTGGTTTTCCTCTCGATGAGGGCCGCCAGGGAGGAGGCGCCCGCCGCCTCGCTCAGCATCCGTTCGCGCTCGAGGAGTCCCAGAATGGTGTTGGCCATCGCATCGTCGGAAACCGAGACCACCTGATCCACAAGGTCCTGAATCAAGGGGAAACAAAGTTCTCCGTTTCTCTTGACGGCAATGCCGTCCGCAATCGTCTGAACCGCTTTCGACTCGATGATTCTTCCCGCATCCAGCGAGCGCATGAGTGACGCGGCCCCCTCCGCCACCACGCCGATGACGCGCACGTCGGGCTTTCGGGTTTTCACCACCGCAGCGAGGCCCGAGATGAGGCCGCCGCCGCCGACGGGCACGAGAATGGTCCCCACATCGGGCACTTCCTCCAATATCTCGAGACCCAAAGTGCCCTGGCCCGCTATGACGTCGGGATGATCGAAAGGAGGTATCATCGTCAGGCCGCGCTCTTCCTCGTAGGAACGGGCGCGCGCATAGGCGTCATCGAACGACGCTCCGAACAACTCCGTCTCGGCGCCCAGGGCCCGCACGGCGTCGAGCTTGGTGTTCGGTGTGGCCTCCGGCATCACCACCAGGGCTTTCACGCCCAATTGCTTCGCCGCGAAGGCCACGCCCTGTGCGTGGTTCCCCGCGCTCGCGGTGACGACGCCCCACTGGAGTTGCGCTGGTTCGAGTTTTTGCAGCGCGTACAGGGCGCCGCGCACCTTGAACGAGCCCGTCCGCTGAAAGTTCTCGGGCTTGAGATAAATCTCCACACCCAATTGCTCGGAGAAATGCTCGGAGGGACGGGTGGGAGTCGGCCTCAGATAAGAGGATATCGCCTCCGCCGCCCGAACCGCATCGGCGGCGATGAGTGAGGGCTCCAGTGTTTTTTGTGATACCTCGGATTCCATTCGCACCTGTCTTCTTTGTCCTGTTCGAGGGGAAAAAGCGCCCCGCACAACCCCGATCTCGCCCCCGTTCAATCGATCGACTCCTGAGCGGCGCATCGGGAGACGCGAAGCGGGCGTTTTCGCGGTTTGTGGAGCGCACACCTGACTCATATCGACCGGAGCGGGCTTGTAAGCCGGGTTCTGTTACCCGCCGATGGCGGGTCCGCGGCCATCTATCTGGGACGATGGTTACCCACCGCCTCAAGCGGCCTACCCGGGGATATCGGACGGGCAGCCCTCGAACATCCCCTTATTTGGCCTTGCTCCGGGTGGGGTTTACCAAGCCAGCCCGGTCGCCCGGACTGCTGGTGCGCTCTTACCGCACCGTTTCACCCTTACCCCGACTCAGCGGGGCGGTTTGTTTTCTGTGGCACTTTCCCGAGGGTCACCCCTGGTGGACGTTATCCACCACCCTGCCCTGTGGAGCCCGGACTTTCCTCCCGCAGACGATGCTGCGCGCGGCCGCGCAGCCCACTCCGGTAGATGTCTTTATACTATCGCGCCATCCATGACTCAATTGACGGCAACCGAAGAGCAGGGCGGCGCAGGAGTACGCCTCGTTAATCCATCCCGCTATCGATGGCGCGATTGGCGGCGGCATCGGCCGCCGTATTTTCTTCGCGACGCACGTGGCGCACCTCAATGGAGCCGAATTCCCTGGCCGCTACCTTCGCCCGCTCATACAAGGGCTTGAGGGCCTTGTTCCTGACCCGATACTCACCGCTCCACTGGCGAGCCATGAGTTCGGAATCCGTCACGACTTCCACGCTCTCGGCGCCAAGCTTCACCGCGCGCTCCAGACCCAGCAAAAACGCCTGATATTCCGCGACGTTGTTCGTCGCCGTGCCCAGATACCTGGTTTCCTGCGCCACGCAATTGCCCGCATCGTCATACAACAAGGCGGCGGCCCCTGCAGGACCCGGATTCCCCCGCGCGGCGCCATCGGTGTGAATCCGCAGGTGGCCCGTTCTCACTCGACATCCGCCGGCAGGCTCAACTCCACGGTCTCGCCTTCTTCGTAATACAGGATGCGGTGACAACTCGAACACGTGTAAATTCTGTCCTCAGAATCCCTGATCTCCAGAAAACGCTTGATGGTCTCCGCCGTGCGGCAGCCCTGGCAGGTGCGATTGACGACGGCGCAAACGGCCAACCCTTTCCGGGATTTTCTCAAGCCCCTGTAGCGACTCATCCAATCCTCGCTCATATCCTTTGCGAGGACTTCCGACTTACCGGCAAGCTCGTTCAATTTACGCCCAAATTCCGACCGATGGTTTTCATACTTCTTCACCTCGCCCTGCACCCTGCCCCGCGCCGTTTTCAATTCGCCGCGCGCACTCGCGAGCTTCTCCTCGTGGGCCGGCATGCCCTCCATGATCTCGAGAACGGTATCCTCAAGAGCGCTGATTCGGTTCTGGTATCCTTCTATCTCCAGCCCCAGGGCGCGGTACTCCTCGTTCGTCTTGACGAGCGTCTGCTTGCCGCGCGTGTCTCTCAACTTCTGATCGAAGGATTGAATTTCGCCCTCCGCTTCGCGCAGCTTTTTCCTGGCGGCTTCCACCTCTTTTTCGAGTTCCTCCACGGACGACTCGAACCCCGTCAAATACCGCTTTTCCTTTTCGATGGAGGCGGGAATTTTCGAGATCGCATCGCGGCATTCATCCATCTTGACATCAACCGCCTGAAGCTCAATCAATGCCGCCAATTCCGGGTGCACTACGCCATACTCCTCGCATCGCTTCGGTGGTCAATCAGAAATCGCGTGGTGGGCCCACCTGGATTCGAACCAAGGACCAGCCGGTTATGAGCCGGCGGCTCTACCGCTGAGCTATGGGCCCGATAGCAGCGCGACCGTTAGGAGGGGCGCATCGGGGGATCGATGCATCCTCCGCCTCGGGCGCCCATTCGACTGTGAATATATGGCCCCCCGCGCGTTCAATGTCAATCGCACGATGTTTTCGGCTCACACTTCCTCTTCGATGAAACTCTTGAGCTTCTTGCTCCTCGAAGGGTGGCGGAGTTTCCTGAGCGCCTTAGCCTCAATCTGGCGAATGCGCTCACGGGTGACGTCGAAATCCTGCCCCACTTCCTCGAGCGTGTGCTCATTCTCCGCCCCGATGCCGAAGCGCTTGCGCAACACCTTCTCTTCGCGTGGGCTCAGGGTCTGGAGCACCTTCTGGGTCTGCTCCTTGAGATTCAGCTTGATGACGGAGTCTTGCGGCACTTCCGCCTTCTTGTCCTCGATGAAGTCGCCCAACTGGCTGTCTTCCTCCTCGCCGATGGGCGTCTCGAGGCTGATGGGCTCCTTGGCGATCTTGAGCACCTTTCTCACCTTGTCGACCGGCATATCCATCTTCACGGCGATCTCCTCGGGCAACGGCTCGCGCCCAAGCTCTTGAATGAGCTGTCGCGAAGTGCGGATGAGCTTGTTGATGGTCTCGATCATATGCACGGGTATCCGAATCGTCCTCGCCTGATCGGCAATCGCCCGGGTGATGGCCTGACGAATCCACCAGGTGGCGTATGTGCTGAACTTGTAGCCGCGCTTGTACTCGAACTTGTCCACCGCCTTCATCAGGCCGATGTTGCCCTCCTGAATCAGGTCCAGGAACTGGAGACCGCGGTTCGTGTATTTCTTGGCGATGCTCACGACGAGGCGCAGGTTCGCCTCGGCGAGTTCTTTTTTCGCCTGGCGGTCCTTGCGGCGGCCGCGGCGAATCATCCTCAGGGAATTCTCGAGTTCCTCACGCGAGGCGCCCGCCTCTTTTTCCGTTATGCGGATTTTGCGGCGCACGTTTTTGATGCGGCGATCATATTCAGCGAGAATGGGAACGGGAATGCGCTTCTCGCCGACGGTCCGAAGCGCGGAACCATTCTTCCCCTTCGACCTGGAGACCTCGCGAATCACGGCCCGCAGTTCGGGTTCCTCCATCTCCACCTGCTGGAGATATCCCTCGATCTCCTTTTGATGTTTGCGCATCGACTCGACATAGGACTTCACCCGATCGGCGATGGTGTCGACGCGTTCGGCCCGCAGATTCATTTCACGGATGCAGGCCGCCACCTTGTCGCGCGTTCTCTGCAATGAGGCGGGCTTGTCTCCCTCCACTTTTTTCTTTTCCATGGTGCGAAGCTGCGACTTCAGCCTGGTCACGAGCTTGAGTATGCGCTTCTTGTCCTCTTCATACGTGGGCTTTTCCCGGAACTCATCATCCGAGACCGTCTCGTTGGTGACGACGACGAGTTCGGTCACGCCGATTTCGCCTTTCTTGAGTTGATCGGCCAAGTCCAGGACGGCGTCGATCGCCACCTGCGTGCTCACCGTCGCCTGGCACACTTCGATTTGGCCCTCCTCTATCCTCTTGGCGATGGTGATTTCGCCCTCTCGGCTCAGAAGGGGAATCTGCCCCATCTCGCGCAGGTACATGCGCATGGGATCGTCGGTTTTCCCGTACGTGGAATCATCGAACGAACTGATTGTCTCCGACCCTCCTTTCGTCGAGTTCGCCGACTCGCTCTTTTTCTTGGCGGCGCGCTTCTCCGCCGACTCGTTGTCGAGAATCTCGATGTCCATGTCGCTGAAAAGCACCATGATGTCATCGATGACCTCGGGCGAGGTAACATCGGGCGGCAGAACGTCGTTGACCTCCTCATAGGTGAGAAAACCCTTTTCCTTGCCGAGGTCGATTAAATTCTTGACGTCATCCGTTTTTTTCCCTTTTCTCGTCTGCGTCGCTTGCGCCAATGTCGCTCTCCTTTTCATCCCGCCAGGCAGTTGAACAACTGCGGGTCCATTAAAGTTAAAATCTGCTTAAAACGCCTCAACGCGGAGAGGCTGCTCTCTGCCGCTCACGCAGAAGCGCGTTTTTCCGCTCCAGCAGTTTCCATAGTTCCGGGGAATCCTCCCCCTCTTCCTTGCGCGTCTGTTCGATGACTTTCAACAAATCCTCCTCCACCTTTCGCCGTCGGCGTTCTTTGAGCCTCTCGATACAATCGAAGAGTTCCGCTTCCACCTCTTCGGGCTCCACCTCCACGACGGCCAGTTCCACGACCAGCGCGCGCGCTCCCGGACTCTCCAGCCTGTCCGCGAGAGAAGCCGCCGTGAGCGAAGTCGCATCCTTTGATTTCATGAGGGAGAGAACCTCGTTCACCGCCGGGTCTGTCATGAGGCCATCGGGCACCTCTAACGCCAACTCCGGTTTCATGAGCAAAAGCTGCAAGGCGTCCGTCTCGAATTTTGGACGCTTGAGGTTCTCTCCGAGCAGATCGATCTTGTTTTCCTCTTTTCGGGGCGATCGTTCCCGGGCGTTTTCCGCCAGCATCCGTTTCACCATGGCGGTCAGCGTGGGATAGGGAATCCCGAGTTGATCCTCCAGCAAAGCCAAATATTGGTCCTGAACGCTGCGGTGGCAAGCCCCGAGAATGGGCAAAAGCCGCTGGATGGCTTCGATTTTCTCCGCCTGGCCCGCGCCTGCGGCGATTCCGGCCATCGCGACCTTGGCGGTGTTCTCCAGTATTCCCTCGGCGGAGGAGAGGATGCGGGCGAAATCCTCCGCTCCGTTTTCCCCTAAAAACGTGTCGACGTCGCGCCCTTCGGGCAGGTTCACCACCTTGAGGCGCACGGCGCCCGCCCCGTCGCGGTCGATGAAATCCTTACGCAGGACATCGCTGGCCACGAGTTGATCGGGCGCTCCCGCGAGGCCGAGCATCCGGCCCGCCACCGAACCCGCGCGCTCAGAGGCCGCAAGACCCGCTGCATCGGGGTCGAAGACGAATACGAGTTCCTCGGCGTGCGCCCTGAGGCTCCTGATGTGCTCAGAGGTCAGCGCTGTGCCGAGGGGCGCCACGGACTCTCGAAAGCCATGTCGCCAAAGCGAAATGACGTCGAAATACCCCTCCGTCACCAGGACGCGCTTTTTCTCGCGAATCGCCTCTCTGCCCTCATAAAAGCCATATAAGGTTCTTCCCTTCTTGAAGAGCGCCGTATCCGGCGAATTCACGTATTTCGCGGTGGCGTGGCGCGAATCGCTGTCGGGCAGTGAGCGCCCGCCGAAACCCACTATCTCGCCCTCGTGGTTGCGGATGGGAAACATGATTCGGTCCCTGAAGCGATCGTAAAACCCGCTCCCGTCCTCGCGCCGAACGGCAAGGCCCGCATCCGCGAGTTCATCGGGAGACACCCCTCTTCCCCCCGCACCCTTGATGAGGGCATCCCAGCGAGGCGGCGCGAACCCGATCCGAAACCTCTCCAGCGCCTCTTTCGTGACGCCGCGCTCGGCCAGATACCGGCGGCCCCTCTCGCCCGGGTTGCTCTCGAGCGCCACCCCGAAGAAATCGGCCGCCATGCGATTCATGGCCAATATCTTCTGTCGCGCGTCCGGTTTTTGGGGGTTTCGCCCCGAGGATTCCTCATAGCGGGAGAGGTCTATGCCCTGGCGCTTCGCCAGACGCGAGAGCGCCTCGGGAAAGCTCAATCCCTCGTGCTGCATCAAGAACTGAAAGGCGTTGCCCCCCGCCCCGCACCCGAAGCATTTGTAAATGCCCATGCGGGGGCTCACGTTGAACGAAGGTGTTTTCTCGTCATGGAACGGACAAAGCCCCTTGTAGTTCGTACCCGCTTTCTTGAGGGGCACGAACTCCCCGACGACGTCTTCTATCGGAGCACCGTCTCTTATCTGGTCAACCACCTCGTCCGGTATTCGTCCCATTCCACTACCTCATCAAAGAAAACGAATCATCGGTGCAGGGCCAACTCCACGTTCGTGACGCCCCAGCCCCCTTCCTCCGGCCGAGCAGGGCCGAACTTCGACACCAGGGCATGTTCCTTCAAACGCTCCGCGATGATCTTGGAAAGAACCCCCTCGCCCTTGCCGTGGACGATGCGCACCGACGCTATTCCCACGATTGCGGCGTCATCGAGATATTTCTCCACCATCTCGAGGGCGCGCTCGGCGCGTACGCCGCGCAACTGGAGTTCGGGCGAGAAATCGCCCCCCCTCGATTCGACGTCGTGCGTCACCGTGACCCGCCTGTGCGGCGCGCTCGACTCATCATCCAAAACTTCCACCGCACTGCAAGCCAGGCGCAGGGATTTGCCATTCACCGACACGGTTAGTTCATCCTCCCCGTGCAGGGAGAACACCTCTCCGGTACAATTCATGAGCGGGATGCGGACCCTGTCTCCCACGCGGCACGAAACCGGGGCGCGCAGCGGCGCCGCCGCCTCCCTGGGGGGGAGCGCTTCCTCGATTTTCACGCTCATTTCGCGGATGCGCTCGCGCGCGATTCGCTTGGATTCTTCCATCTCGCGCGCCCCGCGCATCTCGTTCAGGAGGCCATCGGCCTCGCGCCTCAATTCTTTCAAAAAACGGGCCGCCTCATCGCTTTTTTCGAGCGCATCCTCACGCATCCGGCGTTCCAGCTCACTCTCCCGCGCTTCAATCTGCGCCCGCCGGGCCGCGAGATCGGTTTCTTTTTCGGCAATCTCGCGTGCCTGATCGGAGAGATTCGCCATCAGGCGATCCACCTGAACAGGGCCTTTCATCAACAGCCCATCCGCCCGCGTCAGCACGGATTCGGGCAAACCCATCTTCTCGGCCACCGATATGGCGTTGCTCGGCCCCGCCGCGCCCATGCGGATCCGGTAGGTGGGCGAGAGGTCATCGGCGTTGAACTCGACCGATGCGTTCTCGGCGTGCACAGCCGCGTAGGCGTAATGTTTGAGAGCGTCGTGGTGCGTCGTCACGATGCAAAGCGCACCGCTCGCCGCCAGATGCTCGAGCACGGAAACGCCGATGGCGGAACCCTCCGCCGGGTCGGTGCCGGAGCCCAACTCGTCCAAGAGCACGAGCACGCCTTCTTTCGCCTCGCGCACCGCGCCCGAGACGCGCGCCATGTGGCCCGAGAAGGTGCTCAGGTTCTGGTGGATGTCCTGCTCATCGCCGATGTCGGCGACGAGCGTCTTTACAACGGGAAGCGTACTCTCGGGCGCAGCCGGTATGGGGACGCCGCACTGGTGAAGCGCCACGCAAAGGCCCACCGTCTTGAGCGCCACGGTCTTGCCGCCCGTGTTGGGTCCCGTGATGAGGAGTTGACGAATCCCGCCCCTTCCCACCTCGAGGTCGATAGGCACCACTTGTTCCCTGGGCACCGCGCCCACGCCCGCCGTGAGAAGCGGATGGCGCGCGGCTCTGAGCCTGATACCGCCGTCCGCGCTCGCCTGAGGACGCGCGCCGCGCCAATCGCCCCCCAGGCGTCCTTTCGCCCAAATGAGGTCGAACGCCGCCAGGCATTTCACCAGATATTCGATGGGCTCGCGCGCCGCCATCACCTCCGCGGTGAGTTCGCGCAGGATTCTCTCCACCTCCGCGCGCTCGGCCTCGCGTTCCTCTGCGATGGCGTTGTTGATGGGCACCGCCGAAAGCGGCTCGACGAACAGCGTCTCCCCGCTCGCGGAGCGATCCTGGATTACGCCCTCGAACGAGCGCCTGAAAACCGTTTTGGCGGGAATCAGATACCGCTCACGCCTCTGAACGATTAAATTTTCTTGAACCGCATTCGGATGCGCGGCCATCACCCTGTCGAGCAGACGCCGTATCTCGGCCCTCAGCGCGCGCTGCTTGGCTCTCGAATCCTGAAGTTCGAAGCTCGCATCGTCGCGCACCTCTCCGCGCTCATCGAGAATACGCCGGATTCGCGCGGCCAGAGGGTATTGCATGTCCGCGCCATGAATCCGCATCCTGAGCCTGGGCAGCCTCTCGGCGCGCTCCTCCACGAAGCGGCGCACATCGGAGGCAAGGTTCAGCAACGAGAGAATCGACAGGAATTTCTCGCCTTCGAGGTTCCCTCCCCGGCGTCTGATGTCCTCGAGCCATTCTCGCGGATCATCGAACGCGGAGAGAGGCATGAACTCCCCGGCGCCGAGAAGCGCCATTACCTCATCTGTCTCATCAAGCAGGGTATCGACTTCGAAAGACGATCTGGCCGGAACGAGCGCAGCAGCCTCGAGCGCGCCGGATGCGGAAACGCAGCGAGCCTCCAGCAGCTTCAGGGCGCTAGCGAATTCGATGCCATGCAGGGTGCGGTCATCCATCAACCATCATCCACGGATAAGTGATTCAGCTATGCGTGATGCGCTTTGTCCCGGCATCGGGACACACCGATGTATTCCGAAAATCTCGCTTCAGGATTTGGCGGTTCTTTTCCGACCTATCTCTCTGCAATCAGTCGGGAATGCCGATGGGGCGAAGTGGTGCTCGGAGTCCTTCTCGTCGGCCGTTCTTCAAGGTGATCCGAAGAACGAAATGGCCATGAACAAAACAATGGGGACGACTCTTGCCATCCCGTATCTTTTTGAAATTCAAAAGCTTATAAACACCAAATCCACTGATTGCGTACTATCGCCATTATCAATCGACAATATAGGAGTCGGTAGTGGAATTGTCAAACATAATGAAAATAATGAAATGTCGATCTGAACACCGAATCACCGGATTTGCGGTGAAACAGCCCTATCTCTCGGATTCCGGCCTGCCACCACGCCCGAACCGGCGCGCGAGTTCCGCAAAAACCCGCCCGGGCGGCACATCGTGCGCGGCCAGACCCACCAGGGTGTGAAACCACAAATCGGCCACCTCGTTCGTTATGTCGTTCGCATCGCCGTCCTTCATCGCCATGACGACCTCGGTGGCTTCTTCCCCGATTTTCTTGAGCACCCTATCCTCTCCCTTCGAGAACAGACGCGCCACGTAGCTCGAATCCGTATCGCCCGCCTTTTTTCTCTCCAGGATCAGGCGATAAATCGATTCGAGCAGATTCTGATCGAAGTCGAGCGCCGCCTCGCCCCCTTCCCGCAAAGGCGCCGGAACTTCGTTGAAAAAACACGACATCCGGTTCGTGTGGCAGGCCGGCCCGTCGGGCCTGACGATGAACACCAGGGCATCCGCATCACAATCGAGCCTCGCCGAGACCAGGCGCAGATAATTTCCCGACGTTTCGCCCTTATGCCAAAGTTCCCCGCGAGAGCGGGACCAGAAGTGGACTGTTCCCTTCTCCAGCGTAAGCCTGAGCGATTCCTCGTTCACCCAGGCCAGGGTCAGTATCTGTCCCGTCCCCGCATCCTGGCAGATGGCGGGGGCCAGACCCTGCTCGTTCCACTTGACCTCGGGAATGCCCGGCTCGCTCACAGTCTTACCTCCATGCCGCGCTCGCACAGATAGATTTTCACCTCCTCGACCGAGTAATCACCGAAATGAAAGATCGAAGCGGCCAGAACGGCGTCGGCGCAGCCCTCCTCCAGACCCTCATAGAGATGCTCGAGGTTCCCCACGCCGCCCGAGGCGATGACGGGCACGCTCACCCGCTCGGCAATCGTGCGCGTGAGAGCCAGATCATACCCGTCCTTGGTTCCGTCCCTGTCCATGCTGGTCAGGAGAATCTCGCCCGCGCCCAACGCGCACGCCTCCTCCGCCCAGGCCACGGCATCCCTGCCGGTGGGGCGCGAACCCCCGTGCGTGAACGCCTCCCACCGGGGCGCATCGTCCGAAACGCGCTTGGCGTCTATGGCGCACACGATGGTGGAACTCCCGTAGCGTTCCGCCGAGCGCTTGAGGACGCCCGGGTCTCTGAGCGCCGTGCTGTTGATGCTCACCTTGTCCGCACCCGCTCTCAGCAAGTCGCGCACGTCTTCTTCCTCGCGTACGCCGCCGCCCACCGTGAGCGGAACGAACACGCGCTCGGCCGTGCGGCGCACCATGTCGAGAAGGGTGCCGCGTTTTTCCTTGGAAGCCGTGATGTCGAGAAAACAGATTTCATCCGCCCCCATTTCATCATAGTGCGCGGCGCACTCCACAGGGTCGCCCGCGTCGCGCAGACCCTCGAAATTCACCCCTTTCACCACCCGGCCTTCCTTGACGTCGAGACAGGGAATGATTCGCTTGGCTAGCAAGAGAGCATCTCCATCGCTTTGGGGAAATCCATGGTTCCCTCATATAGGGCGCGCCCCACGACGGCGCCGACGACGCCTCTATCCTCGAGGGGAATCAGCTTTTCCACGTCCTCGAGCCTGCTCACACCCCCTGCGGCGATGACGGGCAGACCACAGGCCTCGGCGAGCGCCACCGTGGGTTCGGGGTCGAAACCCTCCAGGGTGCCGTCCCGCCTGATGTCGGTGAAGATAATTCCCGCAAGGGGCAGACCGGCGAATCGATTCGCCAGCGATTCGGGCGATACCGAATCCCCCTCCTCCCAGCCCGAGATTCTGACTTCTCCGTCCTTCGCGTCAATGCCCAACAGAATTTTTCCGGGGTTATTCCGGGCGGCGGACTCGAGAAATTCCGGGTTCCTGAGCGCACTCGTGCCCAGGATGACGAAACTCGCCCCCGCCTCCAGGACGGCCGCAAGCGATTCCTCAGACCTCACGCCGCCACCGAATTCCACGGGAACCTCCACGGCCTCCGCCACCTGCGCCAGAACGTCGATGTGGGCGGGCGCGCCGTCGAAGGCGCCGTCCAGATCGATGAGATGAAGCCTCTGCGCTCCCTGCTTCACCCAGCGCAAGGCCCACATAACCGGGTCGTCGCCATAGACGATCTCCCGGCCCTTTTGGCCCTGAATGAGCCGCACGCATTTACCGCCCTTGAGATCGACCGCCGGAATGAGAAGCAAAACGCCACCCCCGAGATGAACTTCTCGTAACTCTTGCGCCTCTCATTAAACCCAAACGGGTTTTATTGCAAATGCTTATGAAAATTTATCGAAGAAAAACATTGGCGAAGATGAGGCGATTCGCCGCCGGGGTCACCCCTATGAGGATGAGGTTTTATGCGCGCGGCAAATGTCGACGAATTTCTTCAAAATGCCCAAGCCGAGCGCGCCGCTCTTCTCGGGGTGGAACTGGGTGGCGAAGAGGTTTCCCTTGTGGACGCTGGCGATGAAGGGCACGCCGAAATCACACGTCGCCGCAATCCAGGGCTGCGCCGCCTCGGAGGGCTCCGCATAGTAGGAGTGAACGAAATAGAAATGCGCGCCTTGCGGCAAGCCCGCGAGAATCGGGGATTGGCTTTGAAAATGGGGCTGGTTCCAGCCCATGTGCGGAACCTTCAGGGGCAGCGCGCCGCCGTTTTCCGTCATCCCCTCGGGAAAACGCTTGACCCGCCCCGGCAGGATGCCCAGACCCGGTGTGGAGCCGAACTCCTCACTTTCCTCGAAGAGAACCTGAAGTCCGAGACATATTCCGAGATAGGGGATGCCTCGCTCGATGGCGCGGCGCAGAGGTCCGGTGAGGCCGGCAGCCTCCAGGGCGCCCATGCAATCCGGAAAACCGCCCACCCCCGGCAGAATGACGCCCGAGGCCGCATCCAGGGTTTCGGGGTCGTCGCTCAGCACCGCCTCCGCGCCTATTTTGGCCAAAGCGTTCCTTACGCTCAAAACGTTTCCCATGCCATAGTCAACCACGACGATCTCAGCCGTCATACCACTCCCCATGATGATGGGACCCCGAAAAGCTGTCTTATAATACGCCCTTGGTGCTGGGCACGCTCGTGTCTCTCGGGTCGAGGGAAACCCCCGCCCGCAACGCCCGCGCAAAACCCTTGAAGACGGCTTCCACCATGTGGTGGCTGTTGTCCCCGTAGCAGACCTCGACGTGGAGATCGACTCCCGCATGGGTGGCCACCGACCAGAAGAACTCGCGCACGAGCGAGGTGTCGAACTCGCCGATTTGCGCTTCGGGGAACGCGGCGCGGAAGACGAGGTTTCCCCTGCCGCCGAAATCCGCCGTCACGTGAACGAGCGCGTCCATCATGGGCAGGCGCACGTCGGCGTAGCGGGTGATGCCCGCGCGATCTCCCAGCGCTTTCGCCAGCGTCTGCCCCAGGATGATACCCACGTCCTCCACCGTGTGGTGGCCGTCGACGCTTAAGTCCCCTTTGCCGCGAACGCCCAAATCCACCAGCCCGTGGCGGGCGATCTGGGCGAGCATGTGGTCGAGAAAACCGATGCCTGTATTGATTTCGGCCTCGCCCGCGCCGTCTAAGTTGATGGCGACGGAAAAGTCGGTTTCCTTCGTTTTTCTGCTCACACGCGCTTTTCTCTGCTTGGCTCTCGAAGCCACCTTCTCTCTCCCGGCGGATGGAAAATTTCGACGAAAACACCGCCTTTTGGCAGTGCGATTATGCTTGATCCGCGCCCGACCCGCCAGCCTCCCCTCAAGAAGCGCCGCGCCTCAGACGCAAGGCCCGCGCGTGCGCGGGCAGGCCTTCCAGATCGGCGAGCCTCGCCGCAGGTTCGGCCAGCCGCGCCGCAGCGTCCTTATCGAAACACACCTTGCTCGTCCATTTGATGAAATCATACACCCCGAGCGGCGAGGCGAAGCGCGCCGCTCCTCCGGTGGGAAGCACGTGGTTGGGACCTGCGATGTAATCCCCTAAGGGAACCGGGCTCCACGGCCCACAAAATACGGCCCCGGCATTGCGAATCCCCCGGGCGGCCTCCTCGGCGCGCTCCATCAAAATCTCCAGGTGCTCGGGCGCGAGCATCTCCGCCACCTCGAGCGCCTGCTCGCGCGAGGCCACCTCGATGATGGCGCCGCGATTCTCCAAGGCCTGCGCTATCTCCTCGCTCCTCAGAGCGATGCGCAACTGGCTCTCCATCTCCTCCTCCAGTGCGTCCGCCACACCCGCGCCTAAGCAAACGCCCACCGCCATCGCCTGCGCGTCGTGCTCGGCCTGGGCGAGCAGGTCCGCCGCCGCCCACTCGGCCAGGGCCGCATCGTCCAAGAGCACGACCACCTCGCTCGGCCCCGCCTCTTTATCTATTTCCACGCGCCCGCGCACGATGCGCTTGGCGGCGGCGACGTATACGTTGCCCGGCCCGACTATTTTGTCCACACGGGGGACGCTCTTTGTGCCATACGTCATGGCGGCTATCGCCTGCGCACCGCCTACGCGCACGACGCGCTCAAGACCCGCCAGGGAGGCCGCCGCCAGCACCGCGGCGGGCACCTCGCCGCTCGCACCCGGCGGCGTGCACAGAACCAACTCCTCGACACCCGCCACCCGCGCAGGAATAGCGCTCATGAGCACGGTGGAAGGATAGGCCACCGTGCCCCCCGGCGCATAGAGACCCACGCGCGCGAGTGCGGTGGGCTCGAGCGAAAGCCGCTCGCCGGGTGTTTGTTCTACCGTGATTTTTCGGGGAACCTGCGCCTCGTGGAACGCGCGAATCCGCTCCTCGGCGAGCTTTAGGGCGTCGAGCGTCTCGGGCGGCAGCGCCTCGAGCGCGCGCGCCATCTCCTCTGGGCCCACGACGAGGCTATCGAGGTCGAGAGTAACGCCGTCGAACTCACGCGTCAGTTCGACGAGGGCGTCGTCGCCTTCCTCGCGCACGCGCTCGATGATCGCGCGCACGCCGTCCTCTACGCGGGAAAAGGCATCCTCCCCGCTCAAGGAAAGTCGTTCGATCTCGGCGCCGAAGTTCTCCGCCCCGTAGCTGAAACGCCTCACGCCTTCTCCTCACCGGACGCCGGCCCCGCGCCGTTGGCGGAGCGGTTCACGGCAGGGGGGATCACCCCTTTCAACTGTTCGATGATCGCGCTCACCTTCTTGTAGTTCGTCTTCAAGCTCGCCCGGTTGGCGATGAGCCTGGCCGTCGCGCTGAATATCTCGCGTATCGGGACCAGCCCGTTGGCCCGAAGCGTTCCTCCGGTGTCCACCAAATCCACAATCAGGTCCGCCACCCCCGTAGCGGGCGCGATTTCCACGTTGCCGTACAGGCGGATGATCTTGGCCTGAACCCCCATCCGCTCGAAAAAGCGGGTGGTGATGGCGGGAAATTTCGTCGCCACGCGCAGCGAAATTCGTCTGGTCAAATCCTCCCAGGCGATGCCCTCGGGCGCAGCCACCATGAGGCGGCACGGCGCCATGTTCATGTCCAGGGGTTCATATACGTCGCGCCCCTGTTCGAGTAATACGTCGCGCCCGATGACGCCTAAGTCGGCGGCGCCGCGCTCCACGTAGATGGGCACGTCGTGATTCCTGAGAATCAGGACCCGGATACCCGTTTTCGGATCCCGCAGGATGAGCTTTCGGGATTTATCCGATATCGGCTTGGACAAGACTCCCGCCTTCACCAGACATTCGGTGGCTTCTGAGAAAATTCTCCCCTTGGGCAGGGCGATGATCAATTCTTTTTCCTGATTCTCTTTCATCACGACTCCACTTCGCGCCGGATATCCGCGCCGAGTTCTCTCAACCTCTCCTCGAGCCGCTGATATCCCCTGTCGATATGATATACGTTGCGAACAATAGTTTCTCCATGAGCCGCCAGACCCGCCAGAACCAGCGAGGCGCTCGCCCTCAAGTCGGTCGCCGTGACCGAGGCTCCGGCGAGATGCGCCACGCCTTCGATGTGGGCCGTCCGACCGTCGATATGAATCCGCGCGTTCATTCTGGCGAGCTCGGCGGCGTGCATGAAGCGATTCTCGAAAATGGTCTCCGTGAGCACGCAGGTTCCGCCCGCCAGCGTCATCAACGCCATGAACTGGGCTTGTAAATCCGTGGGGAATCCGGGATAGGGCGCCGTCTTCACGTTTACGGGCCGCACGGAGCCATCACCCCTCACGCGAATCCAGTCCTCGCCTTCGGAAACTTCCAGACCCGCTTCGCACAACTTGTGCGTAAGCGCGTGCACTTGCTCCGGCTCACAATTCGTTATCCTCAAATCCCCTCCTGTGATGGCCGCCGCAATCATCAGGGTTCCCACCTCGATGCGGTCTGCGGGAACGGCTACGTCGTATCCCGCGAGGGAATCCACCCCCTCGATTTCAATCACGGGCGTGCCCGCGCCGCTCACCCTGGCGCCCATCTGGTTCAACAAATTGGCGAGCGTCACCACCTCGGGCTCCAGGGCCGCGTTTTCCAAAACGGTGACCCCTTTCGCCAGGCAGGCCGCCATCATCAGATTCTTCGTCCCCGTCACGGTCGTGAGATCGAACGATATGCGCGCCCCGCTGAGTTTCCGGGCTTTGGCCTCGATATAGCCCTGCTCTATATGGATGTCCGCCCCCATCGCGCTCAGCCCCTTCAAGTGCTGATCGACGGGCCTGGCCCCGATGGCGCAGCCGCCCGGAAGTGAGACGCGGGCCGAGCCGAAACGCGCCAGCAAGGGCCCCAGCACCAGTATGGACGCCCGCATCGCCTGCACCAGTTCATAGGGCGCGACCCCGCCGGTGATGTTCGTGGCATCCAGGGAGATGCGCCCGGGCGATTCTTCACGCGTCTTTACGCCGAACTCTCCCAAAAGCCGCAATATGGTGTTCGTATCACGCAAGTCCGGGACCCGCCGCGCATGGCTGACGCCATCGGCCAGAATGGCGGCGGCCAAAATCGGCAAAGAGGCATTCTTGGAACCGGACGCCTCGGCCTCTCCATGAAGCGGCCTGCCTCCCCGGATTCGAAATCGCTCCAAAACCTAAACCCTCTGAAGTTCCAATACCCTCTCGCGCCCGGCGAGATCCGTGCGGCATCTCGCTACGCGATAATTCCCCTGCTCTGCCGATAACGCCTCCGCCACGGCCATCTGGCGCGGGTCCATCTCGATCAGCAAGAAACCCCCGCCCAAGAGGTATCGAGGCGCCTCCTCGATGATGCGCCGGATGAGGTCCATTCCGTCCCCGCCGCCATCCAGAGCGATTCGCGGCTCGAACGACGCAACCTCCGGCATCAAGCCAGCCAGTTCGCCCGAGGCCACATAGGGGGGGTTCGAGGCGATCAGGTCGAATTTCTCTCCGCCGGCGGGAGCATCAAACAAATCGGAGGCCAGAAACCTCGTTCGGCCTCCGAGACCGAATTTTTTCGCGTTTCGCCTCGCCACGCCGAGCGCTCCCGGGCAGACATCGAGCAAGGTGACGTGCGCCTCAGCCAGTTCGCGCGCAATCGCCAGCCCCACCGCGCCGCTGCCCGCGCATAAGTCCAGTATCCTGCTCTTTCCCCTTTTTCCCGAGAGCGCCACGGCGCGCTCGACGAGCAACTCGGATTCCGGCCTGGGAATCAGCACGTCCGGCGAAACGAGAAAGGACATGGACCAGAACTCCCGCTCTCCCAGGATGTAGGCCATCGGTTCGCGCTCGATTCTCCTTCGCGCCAGCGCTTCGACTTGCGCGAGGGCTTCGGCCGGAACCACCTTTTCGGGATACGCGTGGAGATGCGCCCTGTCGCAGCCTAGAACCATCGCCAGGACGAGCCGCGCATCCAGCCCCGGCGCATCCACACCCGCCTCGGCGAATTGCTCCTCCAGGCGGGAGAGCAGAGCGCACACTTTTGTTCCTGATTCGCTTTGCGCCGCAGGAGGAGAAGTCGTCATTCTGCGGAGTGGGCTTCTGTGTTTTCTTCCAGTTCGGCCAGACGCTCCGCCTCGCGGCTCTCTATCACCCGTTTGACCATCTCGTCGATTCCCCCCTCCATGAAGCCGGGAAGGCCGTGGAGGGTGAGGCCGATGCGGTGATCGGTGATTCTGTCCTGGGGGAAGTTGTAGGTCCTGATTCTCTCGCTCCTGTCCCCACTGCCCACGAGGCTTTTCCGTTGCGCCGAACGCTCGGACATCTGCTTATGGATTTCCATGTCCAGCAGATGGGCCGAGAGGATCTTCATGGCCTTGGCGCGGTTTTTGTGCTGGCTCTTCTCGTCCTGACAGGTGACGACGAGGCCGGTGGGCACGTGGGTGATGCGGACGGCGGAATCCGTCGTGTTCACGCTTTGGCCGCCAGGGCCCGAGGAGCGGTAGACGTCGATTCTCAAGTCCTTCTCTCCGATGTTGAGCGCAATCTCGTCCGCTTCGGGCAGCACGGCCACCGTGGCGGCTGAGGTGTGGATTCTCCCTTGCGTTTCGGTGACGGGCACCCTCTGGACGCGATGCGTCCCGCTCTCATAGCGCAGGCGGCTGTAGGCCCCCGCCCCCTTGATCAACGCGGAGACTTCCTTGAGTCCCCCCAAGTCGCTCTCGTTCTTGCTCAACTCCTCCGCTCTCCAGCCCTGGACCTCGGCGTAGCGCACGTACATGCGGTACAAATCGGCCGCGAAGAGCGCGGCCTCCTGACCGCCCGTGCCCGCGCGAACTTCCAAGATGACGTTTTTCTCATCGTTCGGGTCCTTGGGCAGCAGAAGCTGGCGCAGCCTATTCTCCACGTCCTGGAGCTTCGCTCCCGCGTCTTCCAACTCGGCCTCGGCGAGTTGCGCCATCTCCGGATCTCCATCCTCGAGCAGCGCCTTCGCCTGCTCGATGGCGTCCTCGTATCCGCGCCATTCCCCATAGGCCTGGACGACCTGGGAGAGTTCCTTGTGCTCGCGCGCGGTTTGTTCGAATTTTTTCCGGTCTTTGAGCAAAGCCGGATCCGACAAACGCATTTCCAGCGTCTGGTGTTTTTCGATGATTTTTTCGATTTTTTCGAACATGGGGATCAACCGAAGGGCAGCGAATAGGGTGGCCCGGGGACAAATCTGCGATGATCAACAGAAAGCTAGTATCTCCAAAACTTTATGTATCAACGCCATGCCGCGTAAACTTTCTTGAGTTCTTCCGCGAAAAAGGCCTCTTCATCATCCCCAGCCTGGAGTCGCCCCAATTCCATGGCGAGGTTGAAGAATCCCGCGCTAGGTTTGTTGTCGCGCGCGCCCACACTAACCGCCGACAGGAGCGGCCGGCCCGCCTCGTGCTCGCGCATGGAAATCGCACCGAGGATTTCCCCGAGCTTTCCTCGATCCCCCGGGTTCCCCATGTCCAGGCCAGCGAGGAGGGCAACATCACCGTAGTGGATGATTCCACCTGACTTCGCTACCTCTTTTAATTTTTCATAAACTTCCGGATGCACAGTATCAGCTTCTCCGCCCGGTTCGGGCGCAGTCGATGCGTCGGGTGAAGCATCTTCAGCCACGGCGGCCGTCGCATCGGCTAAAGGAGATTTTTCTTTTGGTTTATAACAAGAGCCCGTCGAAAACACAGGATTTTCTACAATTGGTTCTCCCTTGCGAACCAACTCGTGGCCAATTCCCTCCATTACCTTTTTCACTCTGCGGCCGATCCACATCTTAGTTTCATTCCACTTCTCGGGGGCATCCTCTTTTTTACTCACGCCAAATTCTTTGCTCAGTTCATGCCCTAACGGGTCAACAGCTGATCGGCCCTCATCTGACGCTTTCTTCATCAAATCTACATTCTCGGGTCTTTCTATAAATTCTCCGAGTTTTTCCCGGTCTATGTGGGGAAAGACTCCCTTTCTTTTAGGCGCAGGCTCAGGGGCGGGGGCGGGCGAAGCGCTCTCCGCCACGGCGACCGCCTCGGCATCGGGGGATTCTTCTTTTTCGGCCTGGGCCGCTTGCCTGGCGGCGCGCTCCTCAGCCCTTTTCTTTCTGGCTTCTTCTCTGAGCGCTTTTTCCTCCGCCACCTTCTCTTCGGCCAGACGCGCTTCTCTCTCCAACCGGGCCGCCTTCTCCTCCTCGGCGACGGCTTGTTTTCTCTTGCGCTTCGAGACCCTCGACTCCTTGCCCTCGAACTTCTTGACGAATTTCTCTACGCGGCCTTCCGTATCCACGATTCGCGCCTGTTTTCCGGTGAAGAACGGATGGCACTGCGAGCAAACCTCCACCCGGATTTCATTGCGCGTGGAGAACGTCGTGAATTCGGTGCCGCAACTACTGCAAGAGACCTTGCACTCGAACAACTCAGGATGAATCTCGGCCTTCATAATCAGGCGCTCCAAAATTTCGGGGTCGAAATATCGAAAACCATTCTAAAAATCGATACAAAACGATGCCAAGAGGCGGGGTTCCCATAAAAACACCATCCGCTCTTCTATAAAGAGAGCGCTTTATATCGAAACTCCAGTCCCTTGTCTACCCAAAAGCAGGCAAAATCAAGAAGTTGGGAACACCCCTAGGTATTCATCGAGGCGAGGAAATCCTGGTTCGTCTTCGTCTCCTGAATTTTCTCGAGCAAGAGCTCCATAGAATCCACCACGCCCAGCGGCTGCAACACCTTGCGCAACACCCAGACACGATTGAGTTCCTGCGGGCTGAGCAACAATTCCTCTTTTCTGGTGCCGGACTTGTTGATGTCCACCGAGGGGAATACACGCTTGTCGGAGAGCTTCCTGTCCAGATGAACTTCCATGTTACCCGTGCCTTTGAATTCTTCGAAAATCACATCGTCCATCCGGCTGCCCGTTTCCACCAGCGCCGTGGCGAGAATGGTCAGGCTGCCGCCCTCTTCGAGGTTTCGCGCCGCGCCGAAAAAGCGCTTGGGCCGCTGCAACGCGTTCGAATCCACGCCGCCGGAGAGGACTTTTCCACTCGGCGAGATGATGGTGTTATGGGCGCGCGCCAATCGCGTGATGGAATCGAGCAGTATGACGACATCCTGCTTATGCTCGGTGAGCCTTTTCGCCTTTTCAATCACCATGTCCGCCACCTGGACGTGGCGAGACGCCGGCTCGTCGAACGTCGAACTGATTACTTCTCCGCGCACGGAGCGCTCCATGTCCGTGACTTCCTCGGGGCGCTCGTCGATGAGCAGAACAATCAGATGAACTTCGGGGTGATTCGTCGCGATGCTCTTCGCAATGGACTGAAGCATCATCGTCTTACCCGTTCGCGGCGCAGCGACGATGAGGCCGCGCTGCCCGAAGCCGATCGGCGTCATGAGGTCCAGAACGCGCGAACTCACCTCTTCGCCGGATATTTCGAGCCCTATCCTGCGGTCCGGATACAAGGGAGTAAGGTTGTCGAACAGAACCTTGTCCTTACTCGCTTCGGGTGGCTCGAAATTTATTTTCTCGACTTTCAAAAGCGCAAAATACCGCTCCCCCTCCTTGGGCTGGCGAATCTCACCGCCTACGGTATCGCCCGTGCGAAGATCGAAGCGGCGGATTTGACTGGGGGAAACGTAAATATCATCAGGACCGGGCAGATAATTGTATGCGGGCGAACGCAGGAAACCGAACCCATCCGGCAAAATTTCCAGCACGCCTTCGCCGGTGATGGTTCCACCTCCACCGTTGCGATCCTTGTCGGACTGCGCCTCCAATATCTTGTAAATCAGATCCTGCTTTCTGAGCCCGCTGGCGCTTTCGGAATTGAACTCTTTCAGAATCTGGTTGAGTTCTATGATGGTCTTCTTCTTCAGTTCCGCCAAATTCAGACTGCGAGATTTTGTTCCTGTTTCCATAACTCCCTTCTCCTTGGTTTGGTAGGCACCTTTTTACCGCCTGGAACGTGAGATGATGCCTTCTGGTCGCATCACTCGCCACATTCTGCGCGGGGAGACTTTTCCTCCTAGCCTCAAGCGGTAAGGTTGATGTGCTGAAATTCCTTCATGTTCGATTCAAGAGCAGATTCTCATCGCCGGGTGCGATGCGAAGCGCGCATTCGGTGTTTTTCAAACCCAGTCATGGTCGCGCGCATAAAACCATTTCTGAAAATATATTCATCCGAGGACAGAGATAAACCTAAAGGTGGTTATATTTCCCAAGACAAATTCTTTTCTATTTTATCCAAAATTCCAAATAGTTGCGTATCAGGTGGCGTTTGAAGTTTAGGGCGACGATACTGTATCAGGAATAGCCGACAAAAACACTACGGGAAAAAGTAATAAGTTCCTACAAGTTTGTCAACACTTATATTTTACTTCCCGGAGAGCGATTTTATCAACTCCTCCACCTGCTTCCGGGTATCGTCCATCGAACCGCGATTGTCGATGACGTGATCCGCATATTTCACTTTCTCCGATAACGGCATCTGCGCTTCGATGCGCCTCATCGCCTCCTCTTCACGCATCCCGTTTCGCCGGCATAACCGGCTTATCTGTTGGGATTCATCACAATCGACAACCACAATCAAGTCGAACCGCTTCCAACTCCCGGACTCGATCATGACAGCGGCGTCCACGACTGCGATGGGCGTATTTCCCTCCGACTCTATATTCTTTAACCGCCTATCTTGCTCCGCGATGATTTCCGGATGCAGAATTCCCTCCAGAATCTTCTTTTTCGAGGCGTCGGAAAAAACAATTTCCCCGAGTCTGGCCCGGTTCAGGCTCTTATCGTCGCTGAGCACCTCTTCTCCAAAAGCGTCGACAATCCTACCCAGAGCGGCAGAACCCGGGGCGACCACCTCGCGCGCAATCACGTCCGCGTCGATTACCGGAACGCCCAGGTCCCCGAGTATCCGGCTCACCGTGGATTTTCCGCTGGCGATTCCCCCGGTCAGACCAACCCTGCGCACGTCACCGCTTTCCGCTTTTGGGAAGTATCATATCGAGACATCGATAGAGGATATTAAATCCCGCGTCGTTTGGCCTCTTGCTCATAATGCTTATTGAAGAGTATCTCCCAGTCACGACTCCCCTCCACCAGCCTGCTGGAATACGTGCTTAAAATTCTTCGCACCTCTTCTTCAATCTCATCATCAATGATCAACTCATTGTTGATGGCGCGCAGAACATTCATGCGCAATTCCTGAGGCTCGACAACAAAATCCACGTCGTCACACTCTTCAATATCCTTGACGACCAAATTCGTCAAATGATTGATCTTCTCGCGGCTGAGTTTCATGGCCGCGTTCTCCTTATAAGAAAATTACCCCGAAACACTCTCGCGCGCCGCTAAAGCACGAGATTTCGCTCACGCGCCAGTTTTGTTTTCACCATCGTAAACATCCGGCTGTAGTCCACGTTGCCCTTGTCCATCTCATCCTCGAAGTCCCGCAAGATTTCCTTGACCTCATCGTTGAGCCGATCCTCGACCATCAAGTCCGTCTCGATTACATGGGCAATGCGGGTCCTGAGCACTTCTTCGTTCGAGTCTTCGGATATCAATTCGCGACGAACCAGCCTGTTGACAACCCTGTGGGCGATTCGTTCAATCATTTCTTTTCTCAATTTCATACCAGGGCCCTCCTCAGCAATTTATAAGGCCGTATCACTTTTTTTTCTTCCCCGGCGGCCCTTGCGGTACTTCTTCAAGGCAGCTTCCAAATCCTGGGCGAACGCATCACGCAATTCCACCGGCGCCATCAGTTCCGCGTCCTGACCAAAAGACATCAGCCACCGCCTGAAACCCCAAATATCACTTACCCGGACTACCACCTCCCGGCTCGTTCCGCCGGATTTTCTCGCGCGTTCCACTACGCCGAATGCCTCTTGCATAAATGCGACGACCGAACGAAGCGCCACGCCCTTCCCGAATCGAACCCTCACATTCAAACCATTATTCATCGCTTCGCGCAAGCACTCGGCCAGCAAAGCCTTCAAATCCAATTCCAGCGGCATCTGAAAGGCTCCGGCCATGATGCGAAGGCTTTCTATGCCCTCCAGATGCCAGACGTCCAAGACGTTTTTTTCCGAATCCCGCGCCAGCAGATGATAACTCCCGCCATCGAAATGCAGGAGATACGGGTCTATCTTCCACCAGCGCTTTCGAATCTCCCCTGCCCGGGCCGCCAGGATGCGGGCGGGTTTTCCTTTTTCTATCGCTTCGAGCAGGATGCCGCCCACCCTGCGCTGCCGCCTGTGTTCCCTGAGCGCTCCCACTACCCCGACATAGCGTGGTTCCACTCCCTCCGCATATGCGCGCAGGGCCGCGGGAATATAATGGCGCAAGCGGCTGAAAACACCGCTGATGCTGGCGTTCAGCGACTCCTCCCTCAATGGACTGCCCGGCAAACCCCTCAACATGCACAGGGCGTAATACAAAGACGCCCACTGCGAAGGCAAGAATGGCTTTGGAACCGAATCCACATATTCCTGCAATAAACGATACCTCATCTTTCGGCCCATGCGAACCCTTTCCAAAGGGAATCCCGCCTTCATCAAATGGGAAACGTCCCTTTGAAGCGTTCTCGAACTCCACTCATGGGCGGCGCCGTCCGCCGATTCTTCGCTCAAGACACCAAGGAGTTCTTCATGAGACCAGCTATCCCCGCTCTCCAAAGCCCGGAGAAGCCGCCAGCGACGTATGAATTGATCCTGAAGCGCCATGTGGCGTTCCTTATGTTGCCGCCCGGTGGGTTTTCGCCCGTTCCGACAATTCAAACAGCAAACCCAAGGGCTGCGAGAATTGCCCCAATCTATCCCGCTTATGCGGGACGCCGTGACAATCGGAGCCTCCCATACATAATAGCCCGTATTCTTTCGCTATTTTCCGGTAATGGTTTTGCGCATCCGCGCCTTGAGCGGGGTGTTCCACCTCGATGCCCGAGAGTCCCGCTTCCGCCATGACCGGGATGATTTCATCACACCCGTTCAGCAACGGATGGGCCAGGGTGGCGACACCACCGGCGTCATGAATCAGTGTAAGCGCATCGAAAGAGGAAAGTATATCCAGTTCCACATAGCCGGGCGCGCTTTCCCCGATATATCTCTCAAAAACCTCCCGGCGCGAGTTTGCGAAGCCTTTCTTGAGCATATACGCCCCCAACTGACCCCGGGTGATGCTGGGGCTATGGGCGTAGGTGTCGAAAAAATCTTTTTTGTCCACCGCCAGGCCACAGCGCCCCAGCCGATCGATTATCTCTCCCATCCTCTCCACTCTGGCTGATCCCTGCACTTTGATTTGCTTCACCAGACGAGGCGCGTCCGGCCGAATGAAATGCCCGAGAAGGTGCACGCTCCGGCCCAGATGGTTACAAGAGAATTCGATGCCCGGCACAAATTCGATCCCCAGCCTTTCCGCTTCCGCGCCTGCGCGAGCCAAACCGGCGACCGTGTCGTGATCCGTGAGCGATATGGCGCGAATGCCCGCTCGTTTCGCCCTCTGGATGAGCTTTTCCGGGGAGTCCAGGCCATCGGACATATTCGAATGGGCGTGAAACTCCACGACCTTCTCATCCAGGGAGAGGCCGCTTAAGTTCGAGACAAACGCCATAGATACAGATTCCTGAATACGGGGGAAACGGCGACTTTCACCCAACGCAATGAATGGAGCGGGCGATGGGATTCGAACCCACGACGTCCAGCTTGGGAAGCTGGCATTCTACCCCTGAATTACGCCCGCCTTCATCTTGACGATAGGGCCATGTCGCCGATGGTGTCAAGGAAATGAAAGAGAAAATAATGCAATCGATAAACAACGCGTCATCGCGCCAGCGTCCATTCTTCGTTTTCATACCGGGTACGGGATATCTTGAGCGCCCCCGCGTTCTCGACCTCCGACAGCGCGCGCGGGGAAAATCGAAAACCCAAAACCTTCTCGAGGCCCGCCTTCGAGGCGTCGGCCACATCGCGGAAAGAAATTTCCTCGCCCAGGACCTCCCAAAGGCCGACCGCGCGGGCGCGGCGGGAGAGCACGCGCTCGGCCCCCCTCGGCTTGAGAAGACTCGCGAGGCGCTCTTCGGAGGAGCGAAGCAGAATGCTCCCGTGCTGTAAAACCGCGCCACCCTCGCGGCATTGCGCGCTGCCCACCATTTTCTGACCGCCAATCGCAATCTCCCACACGGACGCCGTGGCGAAACAAGAGCCTTGCGAGGCGTACGCGCTCCCGCTCGGGGCAGACAACTCGACCTGCGCCCCCAGGGACATCAATCCCTCGGCCAAGCCCTCGCTGATTCTGCGGTAGGTTTCCTCAATCGTATCGCCCAGAAAAATTTCCGGGCCGGTGATGGAATACGTCAGTTCACAATCATGCAGCACCGCGCGCCCGCCTGTGAGCCTTCGGCAGATGTCGATTCCCTCGTCCGCGAGTCGTCCCAAAAAAATATCGCGCTCGGCCGTCTGGCCGCGGCCCAGGGAGATCGCCGGGGGCGACCAGGCATAGACGCGAAAGGTGACGGGCGCCTCTTCGGGTGGCCGATTGTTTCTCAGATGGGCCTGACAACTCTCGAACAACAACTCGTCCACCGCCATGTTCCAGGCGGCGGAGGACTCGCCCGTGTCCAGGAATCGCGCATGGGGGATTTCTCGGGGTTCAGCGTTTGCGCGTTGCATTCTCAGGCATAGTTCTCGACGGGCAAACAAGAGCAGACCAGATTCCTGTCTCCATACGGGTTGTTCACCCGCTTCACGGGAGGCCAATACTTCGCCGCGCGCACCCAGGGCAGAGGGAAAACCGCTTTCTCGCGCGAATAGGGGTGGGTCCACGCATCGGACGTAACATCGGACGCCGTGTGGGGCGCATTTTTGAGTACGTTGTCCTCCCTGCTCATGGCCCCGTTCTCGATTTCTCGAATATCCGCCCGGATGTCGATCATCGCGTCACAGAAACGATCCAGCTCTTCTTTCGATTCACTCTCCGTCGGCTCAATCATCAAGGTTCCCGCCACGGGGAAAGACATCGTGGGCGCATGGAAGCCATAATCCATCAAGCGCTTCGCGATGTCCTCGTTCGTCACGCCCGAGGCTTCCTGCAGGGGCCTGACGTCGATAATGCACTCATGCGCCACCATGCCGTTCGCCCCTTTGTATAAAACCTCATAGTGGGGCTCGAGCTTTTTGGCCACGTAATTCGCGTTCAGAATAGCCACCTGCGTCGCCTTGACGAGGCCCTCGCCGCCCATCATGGCGATATACGTCCAGGAGATGGGCAAAATCCCCGCGCTTCCCCAGGGCGCCGCGGAAACCGCGTCGATGCCCGTCTCCGGGCCCACTCCCGGAACCACCGAATGTTTCGGCAGATAAGGAGACAAATGCTTCACGACGCCGATGGGGCCCATGCCGGGTCCCCCGCCGCCGTGGGGAATGCAAAACGTCTTGTGGAGGTTCATGTGAGAGACATCGGGCCCGAACTCGCCCGGCTTGCAGATTCCGACCAGCGCATTGAGGTTCGCGCCGTCCATGTACACCTGACCGCCGTTTTGGTGGACGATATCGCAAATCTCCACCACGCCTTCCTCAAAAACGCCGTGCGTCGAAGGGTAGGTGATCATCAAGGCGGCGAGTTTTTCCGAAAATTTCTCCGCCTTGTCCCTCAAATCGCCGATGTCCACGTTCCCGTTCGCATCACAATCGACGACCACCACCTCGAAACCGGCCATGACGGCGCTGGCGGGGTTCGTCCCGTGGGCCGAACTCGGAATCAGGCAGATGTTGCGATATCCCTCGTTTTTACTCTCATGGTATTTGCGAATCACCAGCAAGCCGGCGTATTCGCCCTGCGCGCCCGAGTTGGGCTGCATCGAAATGGAATCGAATCCCGTGCACTCGGCCAGCATGTTTTCCAGATCGTCGATGAAATCGCGGTATCCGCGCACCTGTTCCTCGGGAGCGAATGGATGAATTCCGCAAAATTCCCGCCATGTCACGGGAATCATTTCCGTAGTGGCGTTGAGCTTCATGGTGCACGAACCAAGGGGAATCATCGAGCGCGTAAGGGCGATGTCCTTCTCTTGCAGGCGATAGATATACCGCAGCATTTCATGTTCCGCGTGGTAGGAATTGAAAACCGGATGCGTCATGTAGGGCGAGGTTCTTCTCAAGGAATCCGGAATCCTCTCCGCCGCTTCGGCCTCGACGTCATCGAACGATATCGGGGCCGCTCCTTCTTCGGCGAAAACCTCCCAAAGTGTTTCTACGTCGTCTCTCCCGGTGGTCTCATCCAGGGCGATGCCGACGGTATCTTCATCGAGTCGCCTGAGGTTCATCCGCCGCTCCGCCGCTTTCTCGACGATTGGAGAAGCGCCTCCCGCGTCCACGCGCACAGCCACGGTGTCGAAAAAAGAATTCGCCGCCAGGGTGTAGTCCATGCGCTCCAGACCATCGGCCAGCACGCCGGCCAGGAGGTGCGTTCTCCGGGCGATTCTCTCCACGCCGTCCGGGCCGTGGTACACGCCGTACATACTCGCGATGACGGCCAGAAGAACCTGCGCGGTGCAAATGTTGCTCGTGGCGCGCTCGCGGCGTATATGCTGTTCCCTCGTCTGCAAGGAGAGTCTCAAGGCGGGCTTCTCATCCGCGTCGATTGATACGCCGACGATGCGGCCCGGCATGGCGCGCTTATGTTTTTCCCTCGTCGCCAGATAGGCCGCATGCGGCCCCCCGAAACCGAGGGGAACACCGAAGCGCTGCGAATTCCCGACCACGACGTCGGCCCCGAACTCACCGGGGGGTTTCAGAAGCGCCAGGGCGAGAATGTCCGCGGCGACGACGACGAGGGCGTCCGTCTCGTGCGCTTTTTCCGCAAAATCGGCGTAGTCGAATACCTCCCCGCCCGTTGCAGGATACTGAAGCAAGGCGCCGAAAACATCCCCGTCCAGCGCGACGTCTCGATGATCGCCCACCACGACTTCGATATTCTGTGGTTCCGCCCTCGTGCGCACCACTTCAATCGTCTGGGGGTGGCAGTCTTTCGAGATGAAAAACTTGCGCCCCTTGTTCTTGCTCGCGTTCATCACCATGGTCATCGCCTCGGCGGCGGCCGTGCCCTCATCCAGCAAGGAGGCGTTGGCGATCTCCATGCCGGTGAGGTCCATGATCATGGTTTGAAAATTCAAGAGCGCCTCCATGCGCCCCTGCGAGATTTCCGGCTGGTAGGGCGTGTACGCCGTATACCAGCCCGGATTTTCCAGGATGTTGCGAAGAACGACCGTCGGGGTGTGGCAATCCGAATATCCCATGCCGAGCATTGACTTGAACACCTGATTCCGGCCCGCGAAAGAACCCAAATCGACCAGTGCCTGTTGCTCGGTTCTGGGCGCGGCGATACCCAGCTTCGTCCTGGAAATAATGGATGCGGGTATGGCTTTTGCGACCAATTCGTCGAGGGAACTCAGATCAATCACTCCCAGCATCGACCCGATGTCTTCATCGCTCGGCGCAATGTGGCGATGAATGAATTCTCCCCGATTCTCGAGATTCTCAAGAGACAAGCGAGATTCCGGCATGAATGCGCCCCTTCGACTTAAGTGGATTCAGGCGGACACATCATTTCCGCTCCGGCTCACGGCGGATGAAAAAACCCTTCGAGCGCAAAGGAGAGAGCCGGTTCGAGCTATCCGCTTTCCTCTTCGGTGAACGCCCGGTACGAATCGGCTTCCAGAAGATCGCTCAACTCCGATTCGTCTTTCATCTCCACGCGAATCATCCAGCCATCTTCATACGGATCCGAATTCACGAGTTCCGGCTCATCCTCGAGCGTCGTGTTCACCTCGGTGACGACGCCGGTAACCGGCGCGAAGAGGTCCGAGACCGCCTTGAC
Source organism: bacterium (assembly GCA_965218735.1). Lineage (GTDB taxonomy): Bacteria > UBA8248 > UBA8248 > UBA8248 > UBA8248 > Bin107. Next base: position 1,236,549 of record CBDCMA010000008.1, read on the forward strand.
GCTCTCCACCACCCCGAAGGTGTTGTTCGCCTCCACCACCACCCCGACTTCGGGCAGTTCAACGTACACCACGTCTCCCAGCTCAGCTTGGGCGAAGTCCGTTATCCCAATCAACGCGGTATTTTCCTCTACCCTCACCCACTCGTGTTCTCTGGAATATTTGAGGCCGCTCGGTAGTTCCATGCTCCTGAATGCCTCCCTTTTAGATGGCAGCAGTTTCAAATTATTCGTATGAAAAACCGGAATTCAACCCTTCAAGTCTTTTTATAAAAAGGCGTCTTTACTATCTGCGCCCGCCTGGCCTTGCCTCGAATGTCGATTTCCAGCGCGGCGCCCTCGCTTGCGTTCGACGCAGGAACGTAGCCTATCCCGATGGCTTTGCCAAGAGAGGGGCTCATCGTTCCGCTCGTAACGCCTCCGGCCACTTCGCCATCGATGAGGATGGGCGCTCCATGTCGAGGAATACCACGATCCACCATCTCGAATCCAACCAGTCTTCGCTTCGGGCCCTCCGCCTTGAGGGCCAGCAATTTCTCGCGGCCGATGAAATCTCCCGCCTTGTACTTCACCACCCAGCCGAGACCCGCCTCGAGCGGGTGGGTAGACTCGTCGATGTCGTTACCATACAGGGCGAATTTCATCTCCGTGCGCAAGGTATCCCGCGCGCCGAGGCCGCAGGGCTTGAGCCCCTCGCCTCCCCCCTCGCTCACCAGCGCACTCCAGATCGCGGGCGCATCGGGCGATTTGCAATAGAGCTCAAAGCCGTCCTCTCCCGTGTAGCCCGTGCGGGAGACCAGCACCTCACACCCCGCCACGTCCTTATACCGCACCCCGTAATAGGGGATGTCCGCGAGGTCCCCTCCCCCCGGAATCAATTTCCCTAAAATGGGTTCGGCTTTGGGGCCTTGTAGGGCGAGGAGGCCCATCTCATCGCTCACGTTTTGAAACGCGCACGCCTCCGTGTGGTGAGAGGCCATCCACTCCCAGTCCTTTTCGATGTTCGCCGCGTTCACGACGGCCATGTAGCGCTCCTCTTCGAGCCGGTAGACCGTGAGGTCATCCACGATGCCGCCTTCCGTCCTGCACATGGCCGCATACAGGACGCCGCCCACGTCGAGCCTCAGCACGTTGTTCGTGACCATCTTGTGGATGAAAGCGCCCGCATCCTTCCCCCGGGCTTCGAACTCGCCCATGTGGCTCACGTCGAACAGACCGGCCGCCTCACGAACCGCATGGTGCTCATCGATCACGCCCGTGTACTGGACGGGCATTTCATAGCCCGCGAAGGGCACCATCTTGGCGCCTGCGGCCTTGTGGGTCTCATACAGGGAGGTTCTGCGCAGTTCCTGATCGGAATTCGTCATGAACAACCTCACTTAGCGGCTGAGATTACCGCCCTTCATGAGCCTTACCGCGTATCGGGATGAATTTCAAGGGTTTCATTCTATTTCGCCGGAAAAACCGGGAGTGAGGCTCAAAACGAATTTACAAGAAACGGAATTTCAAGGATTCAGAAAATCCTTCGCCTACGCAAACGCGCGGATTCCGGTTTCATACCCGGCTATGATGAGCTTTTGAATCTGGCTGGTTCCCTCGTAAATGGTCGCCACGCGGGCGTCGCGCATGTAGCGCTCCACGGGATACTCGTTGCTGTAGCCCATGCCGCCGTGAACCTGAATGGCGTCGTTCGCGCAGCGCAGGGCCGCTTCGCTGCAATAGTATTTGGCGATGGAGGTCTCGCGCGTATTCGGCTTGCCCGCATTCTTGAGTTCTCCCGCCCGGTAGAGCAGGAGCCTGCTCGCCTCGATGTCGACCACCATGCGGGCGATCATGTCCTGTACGAGCTGGTGCGCCGCAATGGGCTTGCCGAACGTGTGGCGCTCTTTCGCGTAGGCGACCGACGCCTCGAGAGAGCCTTGCGCGATTCCCAGACAACCAGCGGCCACCGAATAACGCCCGTTATCCAGCGCGCTCATCGCGACCTTGAAGCCATCGCCCACCTCTCCCATCAGCGCGTCGTCGGGCGCCTCCACGCCGGCCAGGAAAAGCTCCGCCGTGTTCGAACTCCTGAGCCCCAGCTTTCCGTGCATCGTCTTCGCCTCGAAGCCTGGCAGGTCGGTTTCGACTAAAAACGCCGTCATCTTCCGGGGGTTTTCCCGATCGGTCTGCGCGATCACGAGCGCGAGTTGCGCGACGCCCCCGTTGCTGATCCATATCTTCTGCCCGCTCAGCTTCCAGCCGCCCGGCGTCTTTTCCGCAAAGGTCTTCAAGTGCTGCGCATCCGAGCCCACGTCCGGCTCCGTCAAGCCGAAACACCCTATCCATTCCGCCGAGCAGAGTTTCGGCAGATACTTTTTCTTTTGCGCCTCGCTCCCCCATTTCAGGATCGTGGTGGCGACGAGAGAAAGCTGCACCGAAAGCACGGTGCGCACCGAACTGCACGCCTTGCTTATCTCCTCGTTCATAATGGCGTAGGAGATATAGTCTAACCCTGCGCCGCCGTATTCCTCGGGCACAGGCCCGCCGAACATCCCCAACTCGCCCATTTCGGCGACGATGTCCGCCGGGTACCTTTCTTTCTCGTCGTTCTCCCGGGCCACGGGCACGATTCGCCTCTGGGCGAACTCGGCCGCCGTCTCCTTGATCAACCGCTGGGTTTCGTTGAGTTCAAAATCCACTGTTATCTCAGGATGCGGGTTTTAGGATTCATACGTGAAGAAACCGCGGCCCGTCTTGCGGCCCAGGTGGCCCGCCCTGACCATCTTGCGCAACAAGAAGTTGGGCCGGTAGCGCGTGTCTCCCAGTTCGCGGTAGAGCGTCTCCGTCTTGGCGAGGTGGATATCCACGCCGATCAGGTCGATGAGTTCCAAAGGACCCATGGGCAGGCCCGCGCCCATCTTCATCGCCTTGTCGATGTCCTCGGCGGACGCCAGGCCGCCCGCATAGACCTCCACGGCTTCGTTGAGCATCCCCGCCAACACGCGGCTACCGATGCCCGCCGGGCTGTCGAAATTCGCCATGACGGGCACCTTGCCGAGCCGCTCGGCCAGGTTGCGCACGGCTTCCACCGTCTCTTTCGAGGTGCCGAGGCCCGGCATGATCTCCACCAGTTTCATGACCACCGGCGGGTTGAAGAAATGAACGCCCACCACCTTCTCCGGCCTCGAGGTGGCCGCCGCCATCTCGGTGATGGAGAGCGAAGTCGTATTCGACGCGAAAATCGCGCCCTCGGGCGCCGCTTCATCGAGAGCGCTCAGCACCTCTTTCTTGATTTCCATGTCCTCGAAAACCGCTTCCACGACGATATCCACGTCAACCGCTTTCGAATAACCCGACCCGGGCGTGATGCGCGAGAAAATGGCGTCCTTATCCTCCGCGCTCATCTTGCCCTGCTCGACGCGCTTCGCGACGCGCGCCTCAAGGCCCCCGAGAGCCTTCACCACCATCTCTTCGCTCAAGTCGGTCAGAACCACCGGAATCTCGTTTTGCGCAAAAATCTGGGCGATTCCTGCGCCCATCGTGCCCGCGCCCACCACCATTGCTTTTTCTATACCCATCTCACCCTCTAGTGTCCCTGAACCTTACAAACCCGCGTCTAGGCGACGCGCTCCAAAACGACGGCCACCCCCTGGCCCCCGCCGATGCAGGCGCTGACGACGCCGAATTGCTCATTCCTTTGCGCGAGCGCGTTGAGACAAGTGGCGATAATCTTTCCGCCCGTAGCGCCCACCGGATGCCCGAGAGCGATGGCGCCGCCATGCACGTTCAGCTTTTTCCTGTCCCATTTGAGTTCGCGCTCACAGGCGATGACCTGGGCGGCGAACGCCTCGTTCACCTCGATCAGATCCATGTCCGCAAGCGAAAGCCCCGCGCGTTCGAGCGCCTTCGGAATTGCCGTTACGGGGCCCAGCCCCATGTAGCGGGGCTCCACGCCCGTCGAAGCATAGCCGCGCAGGATGGCGATGGGCTTTGCTCCCAGTTCATCGGCCTTCTCCTTCGAGGCAAGCACGAGGGCGGAGGCCGCATCCGCCTGACAGCATGAATTTCCGGGGGTGACGGAACCGTTCTTGTCGAAAACGGGCTTGAGCCTGCCGAGTTTTTCCATCGACATGCCGCTGCGCGGCGTCTCGTCCTTATCGAACAGAGAAACTTCTCCTTTGCGCCCTTTTATTTCGATCGGCGCGGTCTCCCCGGCGAACCTGCCTCCCTCGATGGCCGCTACGGCCTTCTCCTGGCTTTCGAGGGCATACTCGTCCTGCTCCTCACGGCTCAGGTTGTATCGCTCCACCAGATTTTCCGCCGTCACGCCCATGAGTTGTCCCGAAAGCGGGTCCTCATAGCCGTCCTTGTAAATCAGATCCAGAAACTGCGCGTGGCCGAAGCGGTTTCCCCACCTCGCGCCCGGGTTCACGAAAGGCACGTTGGTCGTGCTTTCGGCGCCTCCGGCCAGCACGACATCCGCATCGCCCGCGCGAATCGCCTGAGCGGCCAGGGCGGCGGCCTTGATGCTCGAGCCGCAACGCTTGTTAATCGTGTAGGCGGGCACCTCATTGGGGAGGCCCGCGCCCACCGATATGAGCCGCGCGGAATTGGGCCCCACGCCCGCCTGCCATCCATGGCCGATGATGGTCTCATCGAAATGTTCCGGCTCCACGCCCGATCTTTGAATGGCCTCGCGCGCGATGCGCACGCCCAACTCCGGGGCGGTCATGCCCTTGAGCGCGCCGCCAAAGGCTCCGCCCGGAGAGCGAACGCCGCTGAGAATGACGACATCTTTCATATAAACCCTCAGTTTTCAAAGAGATGGATTTCTCCGTCCCTACAGCACCCCAAATCCGGGGCGGAGAACTGAAATGTCGGAAATGGTATTTCCATGCGTCAGGGGTTCTTATGGCATATCTCGAACGCGATAGGCAAGGAATGATGCTCATTGAGGCCGCATGACCTCTCACACGGATCGGATGCGAAAAGTCGCGAAAAGACGGCGCTACCGCCTTAAACTCTCCAGCAGCATCAAGAAATCCGCCGGGGGTTCGGCCATCAGTTCCCGCTCATCCCCTTCGATGGGGTGGCGAAAGCATAATCTGTGCGCATGGAGCGCTTGCCTGTCGATCGGGCCTGGCCGGTTCGATTTTGTTTTCTTGCGCGGCCCTCTCGGCAGGCGGCCCAGGCCGTATACCGGATCTCCCAGAACGGGATGCCCGATGTGGCCCATGTGCACCCTGATCTGGTGCGTTCTGCCCGTCTCGAGCGTGACGCCCAGCAGCGATGCGTCTCCCAGTACTTCGCGGACAGCGTAATGGGTCACCGCGCGGCGACCGCTCCCGACGACCGCCATGGCCGTCCTGTGGGTGGGATGCCGGCCGATGGGGGCGTCTATCGTCCCCTCTCCCCGTGCGGGGATGCCCCGGACGATGGCCAGATAGTGCCGATGAATACGGCGCGCCTTGAGGTCGGCGGAGAGTTTTCTGTGCGCCGGGTCCGTTTTCGCCGCGATCAAAAGGCCCGACGTATCCTTGTCGAGCCGATGAACGATGCCCGGCCTCTCCACCCCGCCGATGCCCGAAAGCTGTCCTCTGCAGTGATGCAAAAGAGCCGCGGCCAGGGTCCCCTTTCGCCGACCGGCGCCCGGATGCACCACCATGCCGGGCGGCTTGTTGATGACGAGAAGATGCGCATCCTCGTATCGAACATCGAGCGGAATCTCTTCGGCCTCGATGTGGGAGGGTTCGGGCGGTGGGATCCTCACGAAGATGCGCGCGCCGCTTTCGATGCTATGCGCCGTTTTCTTCTCCACTCTCCCGTCGACGGACACCATGCCGTCCCGGATGAGTCCCTGCGCGCGAGAGCGGGAGAGTTCCTGGAGATTTTTCGCCAGAAACGAATCGACCCGCTTGGCGCCCTCATGGCAGGTCAACGCATAGGTCTTCTCGCCCCCGTCTCCCATATTCATACCTTGAGGAGAGTGACGATGAGGCGCGTTCTGGAATAGAGCGTTCCCCGAACCTGATCGCCCGGCGCCAGGATGTCATGGTAGCCCTGCGCGGCTATAAACCATCCTTCTTTCACGATTTTTCCGCTCCCCAGAGTCAGCGGACGCATCCCCACGCCCCGAACGATTTTGAGATAATACTTCTCTTCCAGGAAAGCCAGTTTGTTCCAGAAGATATAGGAGGATTTAGACGCCACGCGACCCTCGAAGCTCCTAGGTTCGCCCATCAGATCTCTGAGCGCGCGCGAGGTTCTCCAGAATGAATAGGCGAGAAAAACGCCCAGAACAGAAGCGACGACGTAGAAGATGGTCTCGTGCGCGATGGGGCGCTGCGCGATTAAAAATCCCAGGCCCGAAATACACGCCAGAGAAACCAGGCTCCAGAAAACAGATGTGTTCCACAAATAATGGCGCGCATAGCCGCGCGCCCTGGTCGCCGAGCCTACAGAGGGATTGTTTTGACTGGAATGGGAACCCGAGAACGAGAAAGGGCCTAACATCTCCACCCCTTAAAATAAGGAGAATCGACCGGCGCGCGAAGGCCAGCTATTCACTTAAGGAATCGCTCTCCTTGAAAAAACCCGCCTTCGCAACGCGCGACGCCTCGTCTACCCGCTTTTCCCGATTGATGCGGCTTCGCCCTGCCCCCGAAAGAGGTCGACTATCATCAGACCGACCCCCACCGTGATCCCTGAGTCCGCGAGGTTGAACGCAGGCCAATGGTATTGCCCATAATAAAACAGCAGGTAATCGATCACCTCGCCATAGGCGACCCTGTCGACCAGGTTTCCCAGCCCCCCGCCGAAAACGAGAAACATACCCGCCCTTCCCCAGGGACTCCCCGGCTGATGATGACGATACATATAGAAAACGAACAACAACGCCGCCAAAGTGGCGCAGATAAAAAACAGGCGCCCCCACAGGGGAGGCAGGCCGTCGAGAATGCTGAACGCACCGCCTGAATTTCTGAGATATATGAGATTGAAAAACCCCGGAACCACGGTGAGCGACTCGCCGAGGGCGAAAGTTTTATCGACGATTTGCTTGATCGCCTGATCGGCCAGGGCGAAAAAAGCGGCGAAGAGAAAAAACGGCTTCAGCCTTCGACCTTCACTCACAAAAGCACCTTCTCGGCGATGCGGGCGCAGCGCGCCGAAAGATCGGGGAAACGGGAGTCTGCGCCCACGTCTTCAGAGATTTTCCACGACATGGCGCATTTCGCCCCCAGCGCCTCGCTCACCTCGACGGCCAGGCCCTCTACCTCCTCACTCCGGTAGGCTTCCTGGGAGGGAGCCTCACCTGCACCTGCGAGCGCGGCGCCCGAGACGATGAACACGTCTTCCATCTGGGGTTCCAGCGACGCCAGCTTCTCGCGCATCTCCTCGGCGACGAAAAGTTTAATCCTGAAATTCAGCGAACTTCCCTTGCCCTTTTCCTGGTTCTGGCGGACGAGTTCGAGCGCCTTGAGCACCTCGCCCCTTGCGCGCATGAGCGACTCCCACCGCTCCTCCAGCGCCTCGTCGCGCCGCGCGGGGTCGAGTTCGGGCAAAGACGCCAGGTGAACGCTCTCGCCGTGTAATTTCGGCGTGAGCAGATACGCTTCTTCCGCCGTGAAGGGAAGGAGCGGGGCCATCATCCGCAACAATCCATCCAGAATGTCTTGCATGGTGCTGAGGCCGGATATCCTGTTCCTATCGTCGGGCAGCGAGATGTAGAGCCTGTCTTTCAGCACGTCGAGATAGAACGAAGACAAATCGACCGCACAGAAATTGTTGAGCGCGTGATAGACCGCGTGAAATTCATAATCGGCATACGCCTGCCGCACGCGCTCGACGAGCTTGTCCAGGCGGCTGATGATGAGCCTGTCTATCTCCATGCGCTCGGCAAGCGGAACCGCGTCCTTGCCGGGGTCGAAACTCTCGTAGTCCCTCAGATTGCCCAGCAGGAAGCGGCACGTATTTCTTATCCGGCGGTAGGCCTCGGCCATGCGGTCCAGAATTTGCGGGGAAATACGGATGTCTTCCCTGTAATTCTCTCCCGCCACCCAGAGTCTCAGGATTTCTGCGCCGTATCTCTTGATGATCTGGTCGGGCGCAATCGTATTGCCCAGGGATTTGCTCATCTTCTTGCCCTTGCCGTCCACCACGTAGCCGTGGGTGAGCACCTCCCGGTAGGGCGCGGCATCCCTTACGCCCACGGCGGCGAGCAGGGAGCTGTGGAACCAGCCGCGATGCTGATCGCTGCCTTCGAGATACATATCCGCAGGCCAGGTGAGTTCTTCTCTTTTTTCCATGACGGCCGCCTGGCTCACGCCCGAATCGAACCACACGTCGAGAATGTCGGTCTCTTTTCTAAAGGACGCGCCGCCGCATTCGGGACAGGCATACCCCGGCGGCAGAAGCTCTCCGGGCTGCTTTTCGAACCAGACGTCAGCGCCGCCATCCTCCATCAAGTCCGCCACGCGGTGCGCCACCTCCGCATCCACGACCACGTGCGCGCAACCCTCGCAATGAAAGGCGACGATGGGCACCCCCCAGGAGCGCTGGCGCGAGATACACCAGTCCGGCCTGTTCTCCACCATGCCGTATATCCGCTCCTCGCCCCAGGGCGGCACCCAGGCCACCTTTCGGATTTCTTCGAGCGAGCGCTTTCTCAAATCGTCATGCTCCATCGAGATGAACCACTGGGGCGTCGCGCGGAAGATGGTCGGCCTGTGGCTGCGCCAGTCGTGCGGATAGGGGTGGGTGTAATCCTCCACCGCGAACAGACGACCCGAATCGCGCAGATGCGCGGTGATGTTCGGGTCCGCGTCGAAGACGAACTGGCCGGCGAAATGCTCCACCTCGGCGGTGAACTTACCGTCATCCCCCACGGGGCTATAGACTTCGAGGCTGTATTTGAGACCGGTCTCATAGTCCTCGCGCCCGTGGCCGGGCGCGGTGTGCACGACGCCCGTTCCCTGCTCGAGAGTCACGTAATCGGCCAGCACGACCAGCGAGTCCCGCTCAATCCAGGGATGGCGCGCGCCCAAGCCCTCGATTTCAGCGCCCTGAAAGCTCGCCACCTTCTCGAACGAGGCGCTCCCGCCCTCTTTTTCCGCCAACTCCTTGAGCCGGGGCAGGAAGTGCTCATGGAATATCAAGAGTTCGTCCCCACGGCGGAACACGCCGTATTCCAAAGACGCGCCGAACGCCAGCGCCAGGTTGGCGGGCAGCGTCCAGGGCGTCGTCGTCCAGATGAGGACGCTCACCTGCGAACCTTCGGCGGCCTCCCCCAGACCGGGGATATTCTCCGCCCAGCTTGTGAGTTGCTCCTCGGCGACGGGAAATTTCACATAGATGCTCGGCGTGGTGACTTCCTCATACTCGACTTCCGCCTCGGCCAGCGCCGTTCGCAGGCCCGGCGCCCAGTGCACGGGTTTTAAGCCCAGATACACGCCGCCGCGTTCGATGAAGCGCGCCAGTTCGCGCACCGTGGCCGCCTCGTAGTCATAGCTCATGGTGAGGTAGGGCCGCTCCCAGTCTCCAAAAACGCCCAGCCGCTTGAACTCGTCCCGTTGGATGTCGATGTATTTTTCGGCGTATTCGCGGCACATCTTGCGCTTTTGAACCGCGTCGATCTCGAAGCGCTTGCGCCCGAGTTCCTTGTCCACCTGGTGTTCGATCGGCAGGCCGTGGCAATCCCATCCCGGCACGTAGACGGCGTCGAAACCAAACATCTGCTTCGATTTCACTACGATGTCCTTGAGGATTTTGTTCAACACCGTGCCCAGGTGGATATGCCCGTTCGCATAGGGGGGACCGTCGTGCAGAATGTATTTATTCCGGCCCTGCGATGCGCTTCTTATCTTCGCGTAAATGTCCTGCTCCGCCCAGGAATCCAGCATCTGCGGCTCGCGCTGGGGCAGGTTCCCCTTCATGGGAAACGAGGTTTTGGGCAGGTTCAGCAGTTCCTTGTAGTTCGTCGTCATTCTCTCATCCAACCTTTACGATTTTTTCGCTGCCGATACGGGCGCTGCGGGGATTCCCGCCGCCTCCCTCACCAAACGCATCGTTATTTGCGCCTCGGCCCTCGCCTTTGCGCCGCCTTCGGCCAGAACGTCTTCTACATAGTCGATATCGTTTTCCAGGCGCTTTCTCTCCTCCCGGTAAGGCGCGAAATACGCCTCCATCTTCTCGAAGAGAATCTGCTTCGCGTTGCCGTAGCCGAACCCGGGAGTCCGGTATTTATCCCACAATTCTTCTTGCTCCGCCTCGTCCGCGAATAGCTGAAACAAGGAGAACACATGGCAGGCGTCGGGGTCTTTGGGTTCCTCTAATGGCGTGGAATCGGTGACGATAGACATCACGCGCTTTCTGAGCCTTTTTCCTTCGTCAAAGATTTCTATCGTGTTGCCGTAGCTCTTGCTCATCTTCTGTCCGTCGAGGCCCGGCACCTTGGCCCCCGCATCGAGCCTGACGGTGGGCAGGGGGAAGATTTCTCCATAGGCGCCGTTGAACGCCAAGGCCATGTCCCGCGTCATCTCGAGATGCTGAACCTGGTCTTCTCCCACGGGCACGATGGTGGAACGGTAGATCAGGATGTCGGCGGCCATGAGCATCGGGTAATAGAAAAGCCCCACCGAAGGAGTAATGCCCCTCGCCACCTTGTCCTTAAACGAAGTGGCGCGGTCGAGAAGCCCCTTTCCCGTGACGGCGGAAAGCATCCAGGCGAGTTCGTTCACCTCGGGCACGTCGGACTGGCGGAAGAAAACCGCTTTTTCAGGGTCCAACCCCAGGGCGAGGTAGTCCATCGCCACGGCAAGCGTCTGCTCCGCCAGGAGGTCCTTGTCCTGCACCGTCGTCATGGCGTGGTAGTTCGCGATGAAGTAGAAGGCCTCGGCTTCTTCCTGGAGCGCGATGTGCTGTCTGAGCGCGCCGAAATAGTTGCCCAGGTGCAGTTTCCCCGAGGGCTGCACGCCGGAGAGAAACCGCGTCGGCTGGTTTTTCTGCTCTTCGCTATCCGTCATCCCTCTTTCCTTCATCCGCACCCCGGCAAGAAACTCTCTACGCCAAACCGAAGATTCTGAGAAGATTTATCACAAAAACCTGCTCGGCCGTAGCCAGAGCTATGAAAATCGGCATCATGATCTTGTGCAGAGCACCCAGCAGCAGCAAGCCCAGCACGATGAAAAAACCGAACGGCTCCATGCGCGAGTATTGCCACGCCATGCGCCTGGGCAGCAGCCCCATGACGATCCTGCCCCCGTCGAAGGGAAGGATGGGAATGAGGTTGAACGCCGCGAGCGCGGTGTTGATGGTGAAGCTCGCCTGCAGCACCAGCGAGAGCGGCTCGCCCACGAAGGTGAAACTTAAACCCCAGCGGCGCATAATGTGAAACAGGAAAGCGCTGATAATGGCCAGAATGAAATTCGTTGCCGGTCCCGCAAGCGCCACCCACATCATTCCGCGCCTGGGATGACGGAAATTGCGCGGATTCACCGGCACCGGCTTCGCCCAGCCGAAGCCCACGCCCCCCACCATGGAGATGACGAAGGCGAGCGTCCCCATCGGGTCGAGATGGACGATGGGGTTCAAATTCAAACGGCCCAGCATGCGGGCGGTGTCGTCGCCCAGCTTGTCGGCCACCCAGCCGTGGGCCACCTCGTGGAAGGTGAGCGCCAGAAGAATCGCCGGTATCGCGATCAGCAACTGCTGAATGAAGTCGGATGAGAACAAGACAGTCCCTTACAGCGACGAGAGAACCGACGATGAAGCAGGCGGCATGACCCCGGAAGTTTCCGGCGGCGGAAGTTTCACCCACAAACCCGCTGGATTCTATGGGCTTGGGCGGAGAGGGTCAAACGCGAAACGCGCCGCGCCGCCTCGTCTTTCTAGGGCTTTCCCGCCTTGCCGAATTCATCCCGGAAGAAAATCTCGGCGGGGTCTTTGCGCGCGGGCGGCTTGTTGTCCTTCGCCTGTACTTCGGGATGTAAATCCTCGGTCTTGCCCGGATACCCCACGGCGAACAGGGCCGCGACACGAAACGGCTCGGGGATATTGAAATTTTCCAACACTTTCGGCTCGTCCCACCCCGCCATGGCGTGCACGGTCAGCCCGAAATCACTGCCCTGGAGCAGGAGATTCTCGAGCGCCATGCCGACGTCGAGCAGGTAGCGATCCTGCCCGTTACGCCCGGGCTGTTCTTCGGGGTTTCCGAGGATGATCATCTTGAGCGGGGCCGCGGTCGCCCACTGGAGATTCCCCTCGCTCAGACATTCGTTGAATTTTGCTTGCGCCTCTTCGGATTGCACGACGATGACGCGCCAGGGCTGGCGATTGTTCGAAGAAGGCGCCCAGCGGAACGCCTCGAGCAGGGCTTCGATTTTTTCCGGCTCGGGCGGCACGCCGTTAAAAGCGCGCAGGCTTCTTCTGTTCTTGATGAGTGGGTGCATCTGCTGACTTCCTCCTGAATGAATAAAAAAGACCAAAACAAAAACAGCGCCTCACCCGCGATGACGCATACGAAAGAGCACGCGGCATGATTCCACAATTCCGCGGCGCATGATAGCCGAATCGGGACTTGGCGGGGAGTCTTTACCCGGGATTCTCGAACCGGGCGTCGCGCCACGCGACGGCGGCGCGCAAGCCTTCCGTTCTCGCAATCTCCAGAAATTTCGCTTTATCCCCGGTTCCCCTGCCCTCTATCATCAAGTCGATATCGAGCGCGGCTTCAAGCGCGCGGCCCATTCCCATGATCTCAAGGCTGCGGTTTAACGCCAGCTTGGTCGCCCGCAGGAGGCTCTGGTCCATCGGCGTCATCTTCTGCGCCACGGACATGGCGGTATCGAGCACCTCCGCCTCCGGAACCACCCGGTTCACCAGGCCCATGCGATGGGCCTCACGGGCCGGGATGCCGTCTTCTCCGGTCAGGAGTATCTCTTTCGCGAGCTTGGGGTTCGTGAGCCAGGGCAGCAGCATGACGACGATTCCGGCGCCGAACTTGAGCTCCGGCTCGCCGAACACGGCATCCTCCGCCGCCACCGTGATGTCACACGCCAAAGCCAACTCGCAGCCTCCCGCCAAGGCATGTCCGCAAACGGCGGCGACCGTGGGTTTGGAGAGATTCCAAAAGCGCATGACGGCGTCGAAATCCTGTCTGAGCGCGCGCCTCCATTCGGAAAAACCGACCGGCGTATTCTCCGCCTGTTCTTTCAGGTCGAAGCCCGAGGAAAAGGATTTGCCCTCTCCGGTGAGAACGGCGACGAAAATCGAATCATCCGCTTCTATCAAGTCACACGCTTCGTTCAACTCGCACAGCATCGTGCGGTTCATGGCGTTCAGCCGCTCGGGGCGGTTCAGGCGCACGAGCGCGACATGCCCGCGCACCTCGAACAACAGCGTCTCGAAAGCGGGCGCGTTCATGGGGATGCGTGCCTCGCCAGAAAGGCCAGAATCGCCGCAGCCGAGGCTTCGGGGCGTTCTGAATAAAAATGATGGCCCGTGTTCTCGACCACGACCAGTTCGGCCCCCGGAATTCTCCCGGCCATGCGCCTGGAATTCTCCGTGGGCACGAGAACGTCGGCCTCGCCCGAGATGACGAGCGTAGGTACACGCAAGGTCCCGATCTCCTCAGAAACATCAAATTCCGCCATCCCCTTGTTGCGCCTTGCTATCTCTTCTTTGCTGATGGGGAAGCGGCGCTTGAAGCCGTCGTAAAAATCGACCACCTCGGGCCTTTCGTCTATCGTTTCGGGATGGAAGATGGTCTCCAGCGCCGCCCGGCGTTCATCTTCCGTCGCATCGGGCGCGCCGCCGCGCGCGCGCGTCTCCCGGACGCCGGGCGCAGCCGCGACTTTATCATCCCCTCCGAAATGAGAGCACGCGACGATGAGGCTTTTGAGTCTTTGGGGGTGTTGCACCGCGAAGGAGAGAGCTATCGTCCCGCCGTAGGAGCCGCCCATGAGGTGAAAAGAAGCGAGCCCCAGGCCATCGACCAACCCCAGGAGGTCTTCCGCCATGCGCGCGGGCGCGCGGTCGCCATCATCCGCATACACCTTCGTTCTGCCCGTCCCCCGGTTGTCCGGCATGATGAGGCGGAATTGCGCCGCGAGAAGGGGCCGCAACTTCCCCCAGACCTCCACCGTGGCCGTCAAGCCGCCGACCATCACCAGCGGCTCCCCCGCGCCCTCTTCTTCGTAGTAGACCTCTACTTTTCCCCGGCTCTCGATTTCCAGCGTCGCCACTTCGAAAAACTCCTCCGTCGCGTTTTACATTCTGGCAGATAAGCGCGCATGGTCGGCTTGTGTCTTCGCCACTCCACCCCTCGCCGTCACACGAAACACGACTTACGCGCCCAGTTTTTCGGCCATCCAGTCCGCCATGTGCCCCACGACGGGCGCAATGTAGTCCATGTGGCAATGCTGGGAGCCGCCATCGGTCCCCTGGTAGACCCTGAGCGTCTTGTCCTTCGAACCCGACGCCTTGTAGAGGGATTTCGCATCCGCGAGCGGGATTTGCTGATCGTCCTCCCCGTGCACCAGCAGGAAGGGGCACTTCATCTTCTGCACCACGCCGTCGAGCCGGAAGCCTTCGAGTTTCTTCAAGCCCTCCTCCGCCGTCTTGACGTTGAAACTCCACGCCAGGTGGTTGCCCGGAGAGGGAAGCTGAATCTTGAACGCCGCGTCGATGCGCCTTTTCCAGATGGCGTGGTAGTCCCAAATCGCGCCGTGGGCGACGCACGCCTTGAATCGGCGTTCCATGCCGGCGGTTCTGGGCGCGTAATACCCCCCCAGGCTCGACGCCATGATGCCTGCGCGTTTCGCGTTCACATCCTTACGCTTCTCCAGCCAGTCGAGAATCGCGGAACCCGCCACCTCGTAGTCGTGCCTCAAATAAATCTTGCGGAAGCGGATGGCCTCGCCCACTCCCGGGGTGTCGGGCACCACCACGCTCATGCCGCGCCGGGCGAGTTCCATCGCCGAAATGATCACGGGCGATTCCTTGGTGCCGTCGAAGCCGGTGTAGAGCACGACCACGGGCGGCTTGGATTTGCGTGTATTCTCGGCGTGGATGAAATAGCCGGGAAGCGATTTGCCCCCCTCATAGGGAATCTCGACGATCTCCGTCTTGGGCCTGTCGTTCAGGCGGACGTAGCGTTTGAAGCTGTCGATGGATTTCCGGTAAACGCCCTGCGACACCTTATCCTTCGGGAAGCGAAACCGATCGGCCATCTGATGATAGGTGGCGGAGCGGCAAAAATGGCCCGCCGCCGTGAGGTTATTGCCGCGCCGCACAGCCGCCATCCCCATCGCCCGCAAACGATCGCCCATGCGGGCCCACTCCTCGAACCAGTGTGCGTCGCTGCCGGGGTTTTTCTCCAGATTTCTGCAGACCTCAAAGATTTCCGCCGGGTCGGCCCCGCCGCCCGCCACGCGCATCAGGCCGATGGAGACGATGAACGACCAGCGATAGTTATCGGGAAAGTATGTGAACCATGGAATATTGCGTACCGCGTTGACGACCATGCGCTTTCTCCTCTGGTGCCGGAACCTGGAATAAAACAACTCTCATAGATGATGAAAGTATACGCGAGATGACGCTTTTCTTGGAATCGGGATATGATTCGCAGGAACTTTTCAGCGATTGTCTTTTGAGCACATCACCCTGGCAGGAGAGTTGATTGTAATACCATTCCCGTTTTCTCACAGGCGAAGTGAACAACACTCATCAACTATTCATCACCGCAGGGGAATATGAAATGCCTTTTTACAGCACCGAAACCATCGAGAACGTACAGCTCAGCACGGGTAATCCGGGCGAGTACAAGCCCCTCGCCGGGGAATTCATGAAGGCGGGCGTCGTCACTTACAGGAAGGGCACGGGATCCAAGCCTCACTGGCACAACAACGAGGAGCAGTACGTCTACATCATCGAGGGCAAGCGATACATGCGCCTGGGCGATGAGGAGCGAATCATCGGCCCCGGCGACATCATCCACATTCCCCGGGGAACGCTCCACGGCGGCAGGACGCTCACCGAAAAAGCGGTGATGTTCGTGGCGAAATCACCCGCCGAAGACCCCGACCTGGGCGCGGACCACCACTACCCCGACAATCTACAGGAGATCATCGCCCACCTGGACGCCATGGCCGAGGAACTCTACGGCTCCGTTTAACCCGTAGGGGACGCATATATGCGTCCCTGCTCTTTCGCCTTCAAAACACGGGCCGCATATATGTGTGGCGGACATATATGTCCGACCTACGGGTCAACCCTGACGGAAGGGGGGAGATTACCCTGGGCGGACACGTAGGTCTGTGGGACAGCCCCGAGGAGGGGCTGTCACTACGGAAGGCGCGATGGTTTCGTAGGGAAGAACCTGCGTGTTCTCCCGTATCGGTTAATCCCTCCCCTTAGAACGGATCATCGGCAGGCGGCGCATCGGGTGCGGCCTCGCCCGCGGCCACGCCTGGAAAATAACGCAGCCGGGGCTTGCATACTCCCTCGTATTCAGACCCCGCGCCTCCTATGCGGAGCGTCACTCCCGCACCTTGCGAATAAACTCCGCCACCGCCCGGCCGATCTCATCGGGGCAATCCTCCTGCCCGTAGTGGCGCGTCGGGATGGTGATCTCCTCCTGATTCGGCCACTCCCGGCAGAACGCGCGCGCAGCCCCGGCCAGCGCATGGCCGTACTCGCAATTGATGAAGAGCTTGGGCAAATCCCCGCTCGCGCGCAGATATTCGCTGTATCGCTTCACGATCTCGTAGTTATCCGCCGGCTCGCCCTCGAAGGGAATCTCACAGGCCCACTGGTGGGTCTGCCTCCTTTTCTGCGAGTCCCCGGTGGGTGCGCGGTAGGCCTCTTTTTCCGCCTCGCTCAAATCGCGCACGACCCCGCGCTTGAGGAGCATGGTCTCCACGAAGAAATTATTTTCCATGACCATCTGAAGCCCCGCCTCGCCGCGCAGCGTCTTGAACTGCGCCACCCTGTCCTCGGGCATATCCGTCCAGAGGCGCGGGCGCACCATGGATTCCATATAGGAGAGCCCGACTACCTGCTCGGGATGCCGGGCGAGGCGGTTGAACCCCAGCGCCGCCCCCCAGTCGTGGAGCACCAAAAACGCATTATCCGTCGCCCCCACGGCTTCTAACCACGCATCCAGATAAGGGATGTGATCTGTATACCGGCAGCCTCCGCCGGGAATGTTGTCCGACTCCCCGCTGTTCATGAGGTCGGGCGCCAGGCATCGGCCCAGGCCTTCCAGGTGGGGGATCACGTTCCGCCACAGATAAGAAGTGGCCGGGTTCCCGTGCAGCAGAACAATGGGATCGCCTTCTCCGGCCTCGATGTAGGCCATCTCCGTGTCGAGCACCTTCACGCGCTTTCTCTCATAGGGATCATTCGGCGAAACGGGACTCATCAGAGACTCCTGTTATACGAACATGATTTACGAGGACGCGCATCGCGCCCGCTTCAGTTGGTGGTCCCCTCTTCCTGGCGGGGTTCGATGAGTTCGAGGCGCGCGTCGCCTTCCAGCATTCCCACCCTGTAGAGGGTGTGCGCCAGAGACTGCGGGGATTTTAATACTTCAACTCGCTTCGAGCCATCTAAAAGGAGCCGTATGAGATCCACCATCAGCGCGACGGCGGAACCGTCGATTAGCTCCAACTCTTCCAAATCCAGGCTCGTGAGGTCTGCACCCAAGACTTGGCCTTCCATCGCCTCCAGGACGCGAGCCGCTCCCTCGGCGTGAAGGTCTCCAGCCAGGATGAAGCACTCGCCCGTGGCGGATTTTCTGAGTTCATATTGAGGGTGCGAGAGTAGAATTCTTTCTAGGGGATTCACCGCGAATGGGGCTTAATGGGATTGGACGCCCGTGAGCGGAAAATCTATGGGCCTGTTCTCTTTCGCGCTATGCTCTATCGCAAGCGTCACTTCGAGCACCGTGCGGGCGTGTTCGGGCAGGGCGAGCGAGACGCTCCGGCCCATCGTCACACGCTCCAGGAAAAGCCTCGTCTCATCGCGCATCGGCCCCCAGAAATCGCCCACCAGCCAATCGCCCGCCATCATCGACTCCAGGAACACGACGTCCGACGTCATGCCGTCCACGTAGGGCGAGGGAACGCCCTTGTTCGTCGCCATGATGGCGTTCTTGTGCGAATCATCAATCGCGATGGCCCCCTCGGTGCCCATGACTTCCAGGTCGATGGAGGTGATGTTCGCCGGCCAGTTGTCCGGCAGAATCCACGAGCAGCCGAAGTTCACGGTGCCGCCGTCCTCGAACGTGAGAATCGCCCACGCCCAATCCCCACAACCCATGGGATGGTGCGGGAACACCTTGCTCCCCCCCTGGGCGTAGACGCGCTTGGGTTTTCTGCCCTCGAAATACCAGAGACAAATATCCACCATGTAGGTGAGCGTGTCGGTGACGGGACCCGCATGGGCGGCGCGCTTGTATATCTCCGCCCCGTTGGTGGTGACGTTATACAGCGTGGCGCGCGCGGTCTGCAGATGCCCCAAGCGACCTCTTTGGATTTGCTCCTTGGCGTTTAAGAAACGGCGTCTTTGCCGCTGCGTGTAGCCGATGAAGAGTTCCGCGCTTGATTTCTCATACGCCGCAAGAATCCTGTCCGCATCATCCAGAGACAGGGATATCGGTTTTTCGCAAAGCACGGGCTTTCCGAGTTCCAGCGCCCGGCAGACGGCGTCGGCGTGGTCGAACTCAGGGGTCGAGACGATGAGGGCGTCCACGTCGGGGTGCGCGAGCACCGCCTCGTTGTCACCCGAATGAAAATCGGCCTGCGTCTCTCCTGCGATGAGCGCAGCGCGTTCGGGATCTCTATCCGAGAGCGCCAGAAACTTGACTTCCGGCGAACCGGACGCCAGATGCGCGCGCAGCCGCCCCATGCGTCCCGAACCTATGATGCCCAACCCGATTTGCTTCACTTTTTCATCCCTTAAACGGTAGTTCGATGACCTCGCCGCCCCGGCGGACGCTCTCTTCCATCGCCAGCGTGAGTTCGAGCACCGAGCGCGCCGTATCGGCGTCGCAAAGCGGCACCTCTTTTCCGGTCGTCACGCGCTCCAGAAACAGCCTCGTCTCATCGCGCATCGGCCCCACGAAATCGCCCACGGCCCAATCCCCAGGCATGGCGGAGCCCAGAAAGGCGACCTCCACCGAGGAATCGGGCGCATAGGGGGACGGGACGCGCTCGTTGCCCACCATCATCACGTCCTTGTGGCCGTCGTCGATGCGTATCGCGCCCTCGCTCCCGAAAATGTCCATGCTGATGGTCGCCACCGTGGCGGGCCAATGCTCGGGCAGCGCCCAGTTCCCGCCCAGACACGCCGCCGCTCCGTCGTCGAAGGTGACGATCGCCCAGCCGTAATCCCCCATCTGGTCGGGATGATCGTGAAACACCTCGCTGCCCGCCTGCGCGTAGACGCGAACCGGCTTTCTGGGTTGAAAAAACCACAGCGCCATATCGGCCATATAGGTGATCTCATCCGTAAAGGGGTTGGCGTGCGGGGCGCGCAGGTAGACCTGGCGCGCCGTGGGGCGCGTGTTGTATATCGTCATGCGCGCGGTCATCACCTCGCCCAAGCGGCCGGCGTCGATGTGTTCTTTAACCGCCAGGAATTTTCTCCTGAGCCGTTGCGTGTAGCCGATGTAAAGCTCCGCGCCACCCTTGGCTTTCGCCTCCAGAATCTTGTCGGCCTCAGGGAGAGTGAGCGCGATGGGCTTTTCCACCAGCACGGGCTTTCCGGCTTCGAGCGCCATGCAGATGGCTTCGGTGTGCTCGCCCTCGGGCGTGGAGACGATGAGCGCATCCACCTGGGGGTGTTCTATGACTTCGCGGTTGTCCGAGGTATGAAAGGCCGCCTCGTTCTGCTGGGCCACGGCCTGGGCGCGCTGGGGGTCGATGTCGGATATGGCGAAAAAATTCACCACAGGCGAGGTCGCCGCCAGATGCGCGCGAAGCGAGCCGATTTTGCCCGCGCCGATCAGACCGATGCCTACCTCTTTCTTGCGAATCACCATCTATGTCTCTCCTCAAAGGTCGGCGAATCCTACAATCCCGACCCGCGCTCCGCAAGGCGCGCAAGGTTCTCCCGGCGAAACCGGCGGAGAAGGCCGGAGATATGCCTGAAAGATGGAAGACGGGAAACCGGGGGATGCTCCGGGCGCCGCCTTCCTCTGGCGAAGGCGGTGATAAAATTTTATAGTGCGTCGCCACATCACCGAAAAACCGGACCTGAATGGGAGGATCTCTCTTGAACGCGCAAAATTCACTCGCCGCCGTTTTGCACGAACCGGGCAGGCTCGAACTCGTGGAGCGTCCCGCGCCCGAACCCGGCCCCGGCGAGGTGCTCGTCGAAGTCGGCGCATGCGCGATATGCGGCAGCGATTTTCACCTGATCGACGGCCACGTGCGGCGCGCGAAGTATCCCGTCGTGCCGGGCCATGAACTCATGGGCGTGGTGAGCGCGCTGGGTCCCGGCGCCGAAGGCGTGGAAGTCGGGGCGCGGGCCTGCATCGAGAACCACGTGCACTGCGGAGAATGTTATTTCTGCAGGATGGGCCGGGTGAACCTGTGCAACAACTCGCGCTCCATCGGCATGAACGTGGACGGCGGCTACAGCCGGCACGTGATTGCGCCCGCGAAGTCCGTGCTGCCCCTGCCGGATGCGCTGGACGACGCCACGGCTTCGGTCATGCAGACGCTGGGCACGGGCTATCACGTCGTGATGAACCGCGCGCGGCTCGAAGCGGGCGAGAGCGTCGCCATCATCGGCATGGGGCCGGTGGGCTTGTGCGCGCTCGCCGCCGCGAAATACGCAGGCGCCCGCGTCATCGCCATCGACGCGGTGGCGGACAGGCTCGAAGTGGCGAGGGAGATGGGCGCGGATGAGACGATAGACGTGCGCGCGCACGATTCGGTTGCCGCGGTTCAAGACTTCACAGGCGGCCACGGAGCGGACGCCGTTCTCGAAGTCGTGGGCGGCGCGCAGAACAAGACAATGGAACAGGCCTTCGAGATGGCGCGCAAGGGCGGGCGCATCGTGGTCGTGGGCGCATTCTCGGTGGATGCGCCCATACCGCTCGAACACCTCCAGCATCTGGAAAAAGAGATCATCGGCTCGCGCGGACACCCGGACACATTCGAGGTCTGCATCGACCTCGCCGCCCGGGGTGAGTTGAACGTAAAGCCCATGATCACGCACCGGATACCTCTCTCCATGGTGCACCGGGGCATCGAAATGATGCGCGAGCGAAAAGACGGGGCCATCAAGGTGGTGCTGATTCCGAATCAGGAAAGCTGAGTTGTATGCTTCCCGCCTGCCTTCTGGTCCCGATATTGTTTCCCTTATGAAAAAACCACACACACATCATTATGAAAACATCGACGCAGGGAGGTAAGAGTGAACACGACGAGAGAAGAAACCATCGGCTTCATCGGTCTGGGTCTCATGGGCCGGGCGTTTTCCAGGAACCTGATTGAAGACGGCTATCGCCTCGTCGGGACGGACCCGGTTCCGGCGGCGCAGGAGGAATTCAAGGCTCTGGGCGGCGTTGTGCTCCCCTCGCCCAAAGTCGTAGCCGAAGCGGCTGATTTCGTCTTCATCTCGGTGCCCAACTCGAAAATATCGCTCGAATGCGCGCGGGGGGATGGGGGGTATCTATCCGCCGATTCAGCGAAGAAACCTAAAACCGTCATCGACACCACCACGTCGGACCCGGAAGACACGCGCGAGATGGCTCGCCTGTGCGCGGAACGCGGCTTCGATTTCATGGAGGCGTGCGTGAGCGGCAACAGTGAAAACGTGAAAAACCGGGTGGGCCTTTTTCTCGTAGGCGGGGAGGAGCGAACGCACGGCATGGTGAAGGACATGCTCGGCCGCCTGTTGTCCGATCAGATTCATTGCGGCGCAGCGGGAGACGGCGCGACGATGAAGGTGCTCATCAACTACCTCACTTGTCTCGAACGGTGCGCCATCGCCGAGACGCTGCGCATGGGCCTTAAATCCGGCGTGAAGGGAGAATTGATGCTGGACGCCTTCATGCGAAGCGCCGCCGACAGCAGACAGCTCAGAAACCGCGGCCCCCGGATGATAAGCGGAGATTTTACCAACCCCGTGAGTACGCTCGACGTGCTGACCAAGGACATCAAGCTCGGCCTCGCTCTCGGCGAAAGTGTCGACGCCAATATGCCCCTGGGCGAGCTTTGCGCCCCCTTTTTCACCCAAGGACAGGAACTCGGCTTCGGCTCCCTCGACAGCGCGGCGATCTACAAGGTGTTCGAGGTGAGGGAGGAAAGCAGCGGGTAGGGATAGGTCGCCGATATCTCAACAGATGAGACGTTTGGGAAGTTGCTGAATACAAAATTAACGAATGAGGAACTCAAATAATCATGAGCAAAAAAACACGAAAAAGTATCCCTTGCTCAGATTTGATCCAGGTATTGCAGGATGTCAGCAAAAAATCTCTCATAGAGAAGACGGATATTAGGTCGTCCTATGATTTCGACTTGGTGATCCCGTTTCTAAGAGAACATGACCTTGACACACACATCTATTTTCCTCGGCCTCCATCCAGGAAAATTGTTCCGTTGAATAGTGAGAAAAATGTCTACGGCCGAATAAACAATATCGTCATCAGTAATATGAACATTAAACTGGACAGGGAATTTATTGGGCGTACAGATTTAGACTGGGGACACATCTCCCACGCTAGCTGGCACTTCGAGGAGTGCCGCTTTGAACCGAAGTCTCCGAATATGGCAACCATCCTCTTTCCATGGAGGGGCAACTTTCGATTCTACAAAAATGAATTCGACTTCGGTGATGATAGCGGGATGCGATCTTGGCTGTTTATTTTTGCAAGTAACAGTAGAGTGTTGTTTCAGAAAAATGATTTCAAAAACAGTAACATACAAATAAGCTATATGCTTTCTCAGGAGGATTCGAGTATACAGAAACTATCTTGGGGAGGAAGGGGAGCCCATATCGTAAGAGATGATTCTTACTACGAAGCCATGATTCGTAAAAGTTACGGATTATCAGAAGCCGTGCGGTTAGGTATTCCTGACGCACATTCGGGGCACATTGGTCTAGGCAGCATTTCCTTATTGGGGAACAAGGGAATTGAAGACTTATATTTTAGGTGTAACGCTGAGTATTATGTTTTTCGAGGAATGAACCACATCAATAGTTTAGGCTTCAACGAATTTGATTCTAATTCTCAAAATCTAAACACCAAAATTTACCTTGGACCTCGTGAAAAAATTGATCCGCATTTTCACAACCCCCTCCAACATAGAAATTTATTTCTATCAATAAAGGAATTTGCCAGTAAAAAACAGGATACTCGGCTGGTCAATGTTCTGGACAAACAACTCGATCGAATCGAGTATTTCTTGACCAAAGAACAAGAAGTTTCCTTATGTGTTGACGGAAAACAGTGGCTTGAATACTGGCAAGATCGAATTCTTTATGCTTGGCGAAGGTGGTCTTCTGACTTTTACAGGTCATGGCTTCGTCCTTTGATTATGGTTGTTTTAGGTTACATGGCATTAAATGCTCTCCCCTGGTTTTTGTTCGAGAGTTTTACAATTTCTGATTGGGCAGAATTTTCCCTGAGGCCCATCCAAAAAATACCTTTTTACGCGGAAACTTTAAGTGAACTTTTTGAAGATAAATACAACAACATTTCTCGTGGTGGCAAAATTTTCTTGGGATTCATTGGTTTATTTCAGGTCGTCTGGGTGGCTATATGGGGTTTTGCCTTTGGTAAATCCATCAAAAGGTAAATCTTGATTTTATCTTTGATTCTCTATGATTTTTTACTTTACAAAATCGTCGAACGGACCCACTCGGGAAGCTCATCGATGGGCCGCATGTCGGCCAGCCGTTTCGTCAATTTGAAGGTGACGCTCTGGCCTTCCGCCATCCGCACCAGCCGCCCGGCGTCGCCTTCCGCGACTTCTCCCTTGCGCCATACGTTGAACCAGATGCCGGCGGGCGATACGCCCAGGCACAGCAAATAATCGTATTCACGATCCATGCGGATATGATTGAACTGGAAGTTGCCGCCTTTGTCTTCAGACGCCGTTTTCACCTCGAAACGACGGTCGGCGATGGTCAGGTCGGTAGGCCTGAGACGTGAGCCGCTTATCGTCTCGATTCCGTTTCGCTCTAGGTAGCGGCGTATGAAATCTTCGCCGATTTCGCCCCGGTTCGTGTTCTCCACGCGCCGAAAACTCTCGAGCGGCGCATTCGTCCACTTAGACGCCGGAGAATGATCGCGAATAACTTCTAAGAGCAGATCGACCGCGGTCACGCCGGTGGTTCCCAGACTCTCCCCCCGCTCCTGTGTTTCCAGAAAACAAGGAAGTAGGAATGGTTCTTTCGGGCGTGCACCTGCTTCACGGCGCGGCTCACGCCGGGCCGGTTGTTTCGCACGACGACGAACAAATCCTCCGCGACGAATCCCGTCTCCTCGTACGCCCCCATTATCTCGACGTGCGTGAACCTTTGGCGGTTCGAGCAGACCTCGTCCTGACACTTCACGATGAAAACGCCGCGCTCGCGCAAAACCCTGTGCGCCTCTCTTCCGGCGTCCAGATACAGATCGAGCACCGCCTCATGGTATTTGCTGTTGGTTCGATTGCCCGAGCCGTTGTTGCGGTAGTGTGCCTCAAAGGGCGTATGCGAGCGGTGCGCCGTTCCTCCCGGCGAGTGCATGTAGGGAGGGTCGAGCACGACGCAATCCACCTCCCCGTCCCCATAGGGAAGGTCCCGGCAATCGACGCCGTCTTGGATGTCGCTCGCCCGAAGGTCGTATCGGCCCTCGGGGACACTGCGCCAGAACACGCCCTTCCCGTAGGTCACGTCGGCGACGATGCTACCGGGCTTCACGTACAAGTCGAGGATGCGCGGGAAAACACTATCGTTTCTATCGCTAGACGCGCTCCAGACGAGATCGTTCGTCGCATCGCCGTTGCGCACGACGCGCTTAGGCGGTGGCGAGAGGGCGCGCGCAACTGCGCCGGGTTGTTCTTCAGGCGCTTTTTTCGTCTTCACCTGAGAGTGGCTGTCCATAGGGCCTTACCGACAGAACGGGCGGGCGTGAAAAAAGAACGAAACTACATTAAACCTACCGCATGATTTCATCATCGTCAAGAACTCTTTTTTTTAGTCGTTTTTGGGTCGTCAACAGGATGATCAGCGGAGATTTTACCAACCCCGTGAGCACGCTCGACGTGCTGACCAAGGACATCAAGCTGGGCCTCGCTCTCGGCGAAAGCGTGAGCGCCAATATGCCCCTCGGCGAGCTTTGCGCCCCCTTTTTCACCGAGGGACAAGAACTGGGGCTTGGCGCCCTCGACAGCGCGGCGGTCTACAAGGTGTTCGAGGCGAGGGAGGGGTAATATGGGGAGGCTTGCCGCAGGGGTGTCGGGGACACGGAGCGACCGGTTGTATTCCCGCGCGACTCCTTAATCGCCCGGGATGTAGGCCATCAAAGAGGCGAGGACCCGGCATCCCGGCACGGGCATGGGGGTCGCCGTCTCCGCGCTCATGTTCACCGGCGGATCCTTCGGGAAGGCGCTCCTCCACACCTCGAACGCCCCGTGCAGGTCGGCCATATCGGTGAACACGGTCTGGCTTCTCACCACGTCTGAAAGAGATCCCCCAGCCGCCCGGCAGATGGCGTCCACGTTTTTGAGCATGTATTCGACCTGAAGCTTGATGGGTGAGGCATACCAGGGGAGCCCAGGATTCACGCCGGCTTCCTCAGCCAGTCCGCTTTCGTCCGCTGCAATTTGCGTGGAGAAGAAGAGATAGGGCCCCGCTTTCACCCCGTGCGGTTCGTGAAAAACCGGCGCAGGCGCGTCGCCGGCCGTGATGGTCTTCCGGGCGAACCCCGAATCCGGGCGAAGGGCGATGGAGCTGATCTCGATTCGCGAGCCGCCGATGGCCAGATCGTCGCAAGGGATGACCACCCGGGCGGGCGGGTCCTCGGGAAAGAAGCTTCGCCACACATAGTCGAAGGCCGGTAGATCTTCCATGTGCTTGAGATAGACGGTCGACTGAATGATGTCTTTCAGGGAAAGGCCGAGTTCGCCGAGCACTTTTTCCTTCGTCCGGACGATGTATTCGGTCTGCCGCTTGATGGCGGACTGATGCCACAGGGCCGGATTCACCCAGGCGTCCGGGTGGATGCCAGTCTCGTAATCGGTGGCGATCATGCCCGGCATGAAAATGAACGGCCCCGCCGACTGCGCCGCGGGGTATCCCGTTACGGCCTTGGGGACGACCTCCAGGTCGTGGGTGACTTTTTCCCATCCCGCCTTGGGGTTCACCGCGATTCCGTCGCAGGCGATCATGGCGCCGGGCACTTCGAGCGCCTTCGAGACGACCCGTGTGCTGGTTGGGTGTGCCTTCGCCATGAAGCTTTGCCGCGCCGCAGAATTCCAGGGCGCCTGATCCCGGCCGGTGATGAACTGCTCGATCCGGATGAGATCCTCGAAACCGACCCCCGCGCTCCCCAGCACTTTTTCCATGGTCTGTAGCATGTAGCGCGTCTGGCGGAGCATTCCGGGCGGCGAGCAGTAGGGGAGCGCCGGGTCAACCGCAGCCTCGGGCGCAACCCCGGAAACGTAGTCCGTCGGAAGCTGCCCGGAAAAGAATACGAAGTGTTCGGTTTCAATGAGCTGCGACTGCGCTTTCAGGGGCTGCGGGCAACTCTCGGGTATGATCACGCGCTTCATGAAGCTCCCCCTCGGTAGGCGCACCGGAACGCGGAACCTTCTGCCCTCTCCGAAAAATTCGCAGAAGTCTTGACCGCAAAAATTGGAACATCACTAATTTATCACAAGGTCGGAGGCGGAGAAATTGTGACTGCCGACGTGGAGTGTGCAGGATAAAATCTATTCTATTGCCGGATCACTGATGAAAAGGTTGCCCGAATTCAGGGAGAGCAGGCGAATGCCGCTGTTCCGCGTTTGACCTTCCCCGCTCGGGTCTGACCACGCATCTCCCCGCATTTGCGATGCCCGTGAAATTACCGGGTTTCGGTATGGTGCGCGCGGCGCGGGGGCGAAGGATGCCCCGCATTGGCCGGAATTGGCCCGCAAGGGGGGAGAGTTGATGCCTCAGACCACGCTTTCCGTAAGGGCCGTTCGCGAGCGGTCCCTAAAGCCTGTTTTCCCGTCTGACCCGAAGGAGCAAACTCTCGCTCGGGTCCGGCTCGAGGAGGGACATGCTCATGGACCCGGAAATCACAAGAAAATGAAGATAATCCAATTTCCTGTAAATATCGATAAATTCACGGTGTTTTTCGATAAATTCCTGGAATTAACCGCGAAGAAAATAAATCATCAACCTGTTATATTTCATATATTTGCACCTTATTATTAAAGTAAGAAACAAATAATTTATCGAAATTTATCAATTTAAAAAAATATTTCACCCACCGCATTTTCTCGTATTTCCCCGCATTTGCGCACCGAGCACGGCAGGCTCCCAGAGAAGCCCGAGCCCCACATCCCGGGCGGGATGGACGACCCGGAAGCCTCCCGCGCGCTTGAGCAAGGCGTTTTCGTTCATGGGCCGGACGTGGTATATTCGAAGCATACTTACGCTGCCACGGGAGATGCGCCATATATGGACACGAATCCCCAGGAAATCGAAGAAGTACCGGCAGAAGAAGAGAACGGGTCGTCCATATCGACGAACGGGACGACGAACAGGGCGAACCGGGGCGGGTCCGGCGATTCGATGTATCTGCCCGACTCGGCGGGCGCGCCCGCTCCAGAGCATGAAACCGAACTCGACAAGATAGAAACCGACGAATGGCTCGAATCGCTCGATTACGTCCTCCAGACCAGAGGCCCCGAGCGAACGAAGACCCTCCTTCGCCATTTGCAGGTTCGCGCCGTGCGCGAAGGCGTCGTCCGTCCCTTCTCCGCGAACACCCCGTACATCAACACCATTCCCCTGAAAAAGCAGCCCCCATTTCCTGGAGATCGCCAAATCGAGCGGCGGATCAAGAGTCTCGTCCGCTGGAACGCGATGGCCATGGTGGTGCGCGCCAATGCGGAGGACGCCTCCATCGGCGGGCATATCTCCACCTTCGCCTCGGCCGCCACGCTGCTGGAAATCGGGTTCAACCACTTCTTCCGGGGGAAAAACCACCCGTGCGGCGGCGACCTCATCTACTTCCAGGGCCACAGCGCGCCCGGCATCTACGCGCGGGCATTCCTGGAGGGGCGCCTGACGGAGAAAAACCTCGAAAACTTCAGGCGGGAACTCAAAGAGGGCGGCGGGCTCTCCTCCTACCCCCATCCTTGGCTGATGCCCGATTTCTGGGAATTTCCCACCGTATCGATGGGACTCTCCTCCCTAATGGCGATATATCAGGCGCGCTACCTGCACTACCTCGAAGACCGCGGCCTCAAGCCGGCGACGGGCCAGAAGGTATGGGCTTTCCTCGGCGACGGCGAGATGGATGAACCCGAATCCCTGGGCGCCATCACCCTCGCCGCGCGGGAAAAACTCGACAATCTGGTTTTCGTCATCAACTGCAACTTGCAGCGTCTCGACGGCCCGGTGCGGGGCAACGGCAAAATCATTCAGGAACTCGAGGCCGCATTCCGGGGCGCGAGGTGGAACGTCATCAAGGTCATCTGGGGGGATGATTGGGACCCCCTCGTGGCGATCGACGATGAGGGCGCGCTGCTCGAGCGAATGAACGAGACGGTGGATGGCCAATACCAGAAATACAGCGTCGAGAAAATCAAAGAGGGCAGCTACCTGCGCGAACATTTCTTCGGCGGAGATGAGCGATTGAAGGCAATGGCCGACACCCTCTCCGACCACCAACTCAACAGAATGCGGCGCGGGGGACACGACCCCGAAAAAGTGTTCGCCGCCTACAAGACCGCCATGGAATGCGAGGGGCGTCCCACGGTCATCCTCGCAAAGACGGTGAAAGGATATGGCCTGGGCGAGGTGGGCGAGGGCAGGAACGTCACCCACCAGCAGAAAAAGCTCAACCAGGATGAACTCCAGGAGTTCCGGACGCGCTTCGAGATTCCCATGTCCGATGAAGAAGTGGCCGAGGCGCCGTTTTACCGGCCGCCGGAAGATAGCCCCGAAATCAAATACCTGAAAGCAAAGCGAGAAGGGCTCGGCGGGTATGTCCCCACCCGGCGGAACGTGTCCACGCCCCTCAAGCCGCCGCCCAACGCCTTGTTCGAGGAGTTCCTGCAAGGCACGGACGGGCGTGAAGTCTCCACGACGATGGTGTTCGTCAGAATCCTGAACAAACTGCTCCGTGACGAGGCGTTGGGCAAGCTCATCGTTCCCATCGTGCCCGATGAGGCCAGGACGTTCGGCATGGAAGCCCTCTTCCGGCAAGTGGGAATCTACTCCCACTCCGGTCAGTTGTATGAGCCCGTCGACCGCGACAGCCTTCTATATTACAAAGAAGCGCAAGACGGACAGATTCTCGAAGAAGGAATCACCGAAGCGGGCTCCATGGCCTCATTCATCGCCGCCGGAACCGCTTACTCTACACATGGGGTGAACACCATCCCGTTCTATATCTACTATTCGATGTTCGGCTTCCAGCGCATCGGCGATCTCATATGGGCCGCGGCGGACATGTGCGCGCGGGGCTTTCTGATCGGGGGAACGGCCGGCAGAACCACCCTGAACGGGGAAGGCCTCCAGCACCAGGACGGCAACAGCCACCACCTCGCATACCCCGTTCCCAACCTGCTCACATACGATCCGGCCTTCGCCTTCGAGATGGCGACCATCATTCAGGACGGAATCCGCAGGATGTATCACGAACAGGAGAAAATCTTTTATTACCTCACCGCCTACAACGAGAATTACGCCATGCCCGCGATGCCCGAGGGAGCGAAAGACGGGATACTGAAAGGCATGTACCTCTTCAGGCGGTCAGAGGTGAATTCCGGGCTCAAGGCGCAGCTATTGGGCAGCGGCACCATCATGAACGAGGTGCTCAAGGCGCAGAAAATGCTGGAGGAGAACTATTCGATTTCCGCGGATGTATGGAGCGTCACGAGTTACAAGGAACTCAGGCGAGACGCCCTCGAGGTCGAGCGATGGAACATGCTGCATCCCGATTCCGCGCCGAAAACGCCCTACGTGACCCAATGCTTCTCTCGCGCGCGCGGCGTTTGCGTGGCGGCCTCGGACTATGTGAAGGCTACGCCTGATTCAATTTCGAAATGGATACCCAGGCCCATGATTTCACTGGGAACCGAGGGGTTCGGCAGAAGCGAGTCGAGAGCATCCCTGAGAGATTTCTTTGAAATCGACGCGCGTTACATCGTGCTCGCCACTTTATATAGCCTGGCGCGCGAGAAGAAAATATACCCCGAACTCGTGAACAAGGCGCTCAAAGACCTCGATATCGATCCGGAAAAAGCCAACCCGATGATTTCCTAATTCAAATCCCGAGGGAGTTTCATGACCATCGAACTCAAACTTCCCGAGCTTGGGGAGAACATCAGGGCCGGAAAAGTGATCGCCGTTTTGGTGAACGTGGGAGAAACCATCGCGGTGGATCAGTCGGTCATCGAAGTGGAGACCGACAAGGCGCTCATCGAAGTCCCCTCGTCCGTCGAGGGCATCATAACGGAAATACATCTCAAACCCGGTGACGACGCCGAGGTGGGGGAAACCATTCTCGTCATCGAAGAAAGCAGCGCGGGTACGAAGCTTGTTCTGGACGAAGAGACCGTGGAGGAAATCTCGTCAGAAACAGCCGAGCCGCCCGCCGCGTCAGAAAGCCAGCCCATGCTGATAGATGAATCTTCCGAGCCTTCAGAGACAAAGGCCGAGGATGCCGCCACGCTGGAGTCCGCGCCCTCGGGGTATTCGCTGGAACCATCCGAGGCGCCTGCGCCGAAGACTCCCGAATCTCCCGCGCCGCAGAGCAAAACAGAGCCCGCGCCCGCGGCTCCTTCGGTGCGCAGAATAGCCCGCGAGGCGGGCGTCGACATACGCGATGTGCCGGGCAGCGGAATTGCAGGCAGAATATCCGCGGAAGACGTCAGGAAGTTCTTGGCGGCCCAAGGGGGCGCCGCCGTGCCGGGGACGCCTGCCCCCGCGCTGATGAGTGTGCCGGTTCAACTGCCCGACCTCGCCCGCTGGGGAGAGATTGAGCGCGCGCCGATGTCGGGAATCCGCCGCGCGACATCCGTGAATCTCGCCCGTGCGTGGACGAACATCCCCCATGTGACCCAGTGCGAAAAGGCGGACATTTCCGAACTTGACAGTTTAAGAAAAAAATTCGCCGCGAAAGCGGAGGCCGCCGGCGGCAAGCTCACCCTCACCGCCATTCTCATAAAAGCCATCGCCTCCTCCCTCAAGGTCTTCCCGCAATTCAACGCAAGCGTCGATGCGGCGGCAGAGGAGATCGTCTACAAAAACTATATTCACGTAGGCGTCGCCGTGGATACCGAAAACGGTTTGCTCGTTCCAGTGATTCGCGATGCGGACAAGAAGAACATCGTCGAACTATCGGTGGAACTGGGGGATGCGGCGGAGCGCGCCCGCTCCCGAAAACTCGCCCCGGACGACATGCAGGGCGGCTCCATCACCATCACGAACCTCGGCGGCTTTGGCGGCACGTATTTCACCCCGATAGTGAACTGGCCCGAAGTCGCCATCCTGGGCGTCTCCCGGGCGCGCATCGAGCCGGTTTGGTCGCAAGCCGAGGAGAAATTCGAACCGCGCCTCATGCTCCCGCTCATGGTTTCTTATGATCACCGCATCATCGACGGAGCGGATGGCGTCAAATTCCTGAGTTGGGTGGCCGAGGCGCTCGAAGAACCCATGCTCATGAGCCTCGAGGGTTAAAACGCCTGGCCCAGCACTCCAGTTCAGCGACCCCGCCCATCATCCGATGAAACCTTCTGGAGTAGTCCAGCTTATCCTTTGGATGTCTTATTGATGGCGAATCTCGTAGGCGATTGGAATTTTTTGCAATACTGGTGGTGGAAACCCTACATCAAACCCCTCATCGGCCTGGCCTGGTTTGCGGGCGTCATCGCACTGGGAGCGATCATCTTTTTCGCCATCACGGGGAGCACCAGACTCTCTGAATACAGAGAAGCCGTCTTTCCGCCCAAAGAACCCGGGATTCCCGAGGACGAAGCGGCGCTCGTCGAATTCATGGAGTCTTTCTTCCCGGAAGTGTCGGAGGAGGAAATACTCCTGATGGAGCAAATCCTCGACGATGTGATGAGGGAGGATATTCATCCGCAAATGGCGCGTGAAATCGAAGCCCGGGGCATACCCGTCCGGCTGCTGATGCTCCCGCTTCCGGAAATCGTACGCGCGGTCGGAAACTACCCCGTGGCCGTGTGGATTCCTCGCCTGAACGCGATAGAGATATACGCATCGGTCGTCAAAAGCGAGTGTCGGCGAGACCCCGGGCGCTACCGGGAGAAAATTGGCGATTTGCTGCTGCATGAAATCGCCCACGCCCTGGGTCTGGATGAACCAAAAATCAAGGATTTCGGCGTGTAGCGGCTCTACTCTCCCGCGCCATGCCCGTTCAGGTCGGCGGGATCGGTCACCTCGATGCTCCCCTTGAGCCCGAACAGGCGCTGCATCTTCTTCCTGAAGGCCGGCGTAAAGAGTTTTTCGGCGTAAAACCGGCCCGCCACCCTCTTGTTCACCTGCGCCAGGGTGGGATACACGTGAACCGTCTCCACCACTTCCTTGATGTGCATCTTCTTGCGGACGGCAAGCGCGAACTCGTGCAATATCTCTCCCGCCGCAGGCCCCACCAGGTCAGCCCCCACGAGCCTGCCCTTCTCGTCGCACACCACCTTGCAAATACCCTCCGTTTCCCCATCCAGAACGGCGCGATCCACCCGACTCATCGGGAAGCGAAATACTTGTATGCGATTCGCCCCCAAAGCCGCTTCGGCATCCGCCTCGCTCAAGCCTACGTGCGCCGCCTCCGGCGTCGTGTAGATCGTCCAGGGCACGGCGTCATAGTTCGTTTTTTTCTTGAGAAACGGGAGCGGAACGCCGAAAGGCGCGCTGAAGAGCATGTTCCTGAGCGCCACGCCCGCTTCATACTCCGCCATGTGGGTGAAGAGATACTTGCCCCTGATGTCACCGGCGGCGAAAATGCGCGGATTCGCGGTTTGGAGATACGCATCGGTCTCCACGCCGCGCGGGGTGTAGTTAACACCCGCTCTCTCCAGGTCCATGCCGGCCACGTTGGGCGATCGACCAGTCGCGATGAGCAGTTGATCGCAAACCCATTCCCTTTTCCCCGACGGCGTATCGGCTTCGAGGAAAATCTCATCGCCGCGCTTCTCGACTCTTTGCGTGTTCACGTTGAAATGGAGCCGGAGGCCGGATTCCGCCAAAGAATCGGCCAGAATCTCAGCCATCTCCTTATCGAGCCTCGGCAAGAGTTTCGGCGCGCTTTGCAACACTTCCACCTCGGCGCCGAGTTGTTGAAACGCCTGCGATAA
The DNA here is from genome assembly GCA_965218735.1 of bacterium. GTDB lineage: Bacteria > UBA8248 > UBA8248 > UBA8248 > UBA8248 > Bin107. The sequence continues at coordinate 1,270,061 of CBDCMA010000008.1, forward strand.
TTCCAGGCCGATGGGGCCGGCTCCCAGCACCGCCAGACGCCTCGGCAATTCCTCCAAATCGAAAACGGTTTCGTTCGTGAGGTAGGGCACGCTATCGAGCCCGGCGATGGGCGGCACGAAGGGAGAGCTTCCCGTCGCCAGCAAAAACCGCTTGGCCCGCAGCGTCCTGTCTCCTACCTGAAACGTATCGGGGCCCGTAAAAGCCCCATCACCGAATATCACCTCGATCCCCATGCCCTCGAAACGCTCGGGCGCGTCGTGCTCGCCGATGTGGGCCTGGGCCGCCTTCATGCGCTTCATAACGCGGGGGAAATCCACCCGAACATCGCTCACGTCAATCCCGAACTCGGGCATCGAGCGCGCCTGCGCCGCCAGCCTCGCCGAGCGGATCAGGCCTTTCGAGGGCACGCATCCATAATTCAGGCAATCGCCGCCGAGCTTCGTCTTCTCTACGAGCACGGCTTTGGCGCCCAGTTGCGCCGCGCCCACCGAGGCCACCAGCCCCCCGACGCCCCCTCCAATGGCTACCAGATCAAAAACCAATTCTTTTTGCATGTTCATATCCTCTCCAGACGGCGAAAAGCGCGTATCGACCTACTCAAGGCGCTTCCTTATCCAAAGGTTTGAATGCGAACGCGAAAAACAGGACCGCGATGAGCAAATAACCGACAGCCATGCCGGGAGCCGCCCCCCAGCCGAATGAGCTCACGACGCCGCCGGGCGTGATTCGCCAGGCGTGGATGACCCCGAACCAGCTTAAGACCGCACCCGCCAAAGCCCACCCCGCCGCCTGCTTCGGCTCCTTGTCCACCAGTTTCGCCACAATGGCCGTAAGGATGACGGACGTAAAAAGAAAGCCGCGCTCCAGGGTTACCATCCCCACGAGGTGGAATCCCGATTTAACGAACGCATCCTGTCCCACTTTCCATAAGTTCGCGCCCGCCGCCCGGAGGGAGGATTCCACCATCAACAGCCCCCACGCGGCGATGGCGGGTATCAACCCGATGGCCACGGCCGGCGCGTGGCGCGCCGGCGACGCCTGAAACGCCTGGGTGAGCATCATCACCCCTATCCAGAGCATGAGGGCGAAGAGCGCCTCTCCGGGAATGATTTTCGAGAGCGCCGCAATCGAGCCGGTCAGGCAGAGAATCGTGATCACGACGCCGTTTATGGCGCTGTAGCCCGAGCGCGCCCCGACCCTCTTCCACGCCGGATGCCCTATATATATCGTTGTGGGGAAACAACTGCCCAGACATGCCGCGAGAAGCGAACCTGCGCCGTTCACCGCCAGAGAACTGCCCGTCTCGAAATTGTCACCGGCCGCGGCCGCGCTCTCGAGGCACATCAAGCTGCCTACCAGCGTCATCAGGCCCATGGGGATGGAAACCGAGAGATAATCCCAGGCCAGCGGGCCGAAAAGAGCGTCGGACAAAGGGCCGAGGGCCGACGATGGGAGCGCCAGACCCACAGGCGCGGGAACCCCGCCCGGAAACCCCTTGATGAGGGCGGATAGAACCACCCCCGCCGCCACCGCCACCAAGCCGCCCGGCACGCCGAAGGGAAACCGGAATCCGCCGAAATAATGAAGCAGAATGATTCCCAGCGGAACCATTGCGATGAGCGGGTTCTCCCAGATTCTGAACGCGAAATCCATCGCGATGAAGGTGAGCGCGATGCCCCCCAAAGCAGAGAGCAGAGAGGCCCTCGGCGCGACCCGCCTGATCCACCCGCCAGCCAGCGAGCCGACGGTCTCGATGACCCCGCTCACGAAACAGGCCGCCAGACCCGCCTGCCAGGCCGCCTCGGCGCTTCCGGTCTTGAGCTTCACGGGCAGCATGACGAAGAAGATGAACGCGAAAAGCGTCACCGTGTTGATGCCGTACGGCATAGCGGTCACGTCGTCGCGGCCTTCGCGCGCGGCAAGGCGCCTCGCCTGCCAAGAGTAGAAGAGGTTGCCCCCCAGGAGGCTGAAGGCCGCGGCGGGCAACACGCGCCCGAAAATGAGCGAATCGGGGAAACCCAACAGCCCCTTGAGGAAACTCACGATGAGCAGAAGATTGATGAGGTTGTCCATCCACAGGCCGAAGAAGCCATCGATATCACCCTTCACGAACCACCTGGTCATTCGGAATCCCCGCTATTCAAAGCCAAACCAAACACGCCGCCGCACCCGGACGACAAGCGCTCCGACTCCCGGATAGTAAAACACGCGAACTTCAATGCCAAAGCCTCCCGCTTCGTTTTCCTCATCCACTTCGTTTTGATATGATTCCTCCATAAACAAAAATTACGTTTGCGCTCATAGGGGAGAAAAGCGATGGAAGCTGTCAAAGTCTATACGCGGCACGGGTGATATACCTGCGCCCTTACGAGAGAGTTTCTCTCGTCCAGCGGTCTGGAAGTCATTAACCGAGACTGCACGAACGACGCCGAGGCTCAGGTGGAGCTCAAGGCGCTGGGAATCAAGGCCCTGCCCGTCGCCGTGCGCGGGGAGAACGTGGTGGTGGGCTATGACGTGGATGCGCTTCGCAAAGCCTTCGATATCGAACAGGAAGGCGCAGGCCCCCTCTCGTCTGAAAAAATGCTCCACTACTTCGAGATGGTCTTCGACGCCCTTCGCCGCGCGGTCCGCCAGATCCCGCAGGAAACGCTCGATTGGGTATCTCCCGGTAGACCCCGTACGCTTCGCCAACTCACATGGCACAGCTTCGAGCGGCCCGACCTGGTGATGCAGACCCACGCATCGGGGGAATACACCGAGGATATGGTGAGGAAATATGAAACGGTGGCGAACAACTACCACACCCAAGAGGATATCTGCGGCTACGGCGATGAAATTCAGGCCAAGCTCACCGATTTTCTCACCGACGGCGGCGAGGCGCTCGCGCAGAAAGTGTCGAGCTATATGGGACCCATCACCGTGCATGAGTTGATGATCCTCTCCCTGGGGCACGCTTTCCAGCATTTGCGACAGACCTACCACTATTTTGAAATGCTGGAGATTGAGCCGGAAAACCCCTTACAGCCCGAGGATTACGAGGAAGTGCCCGTACCCAAGGATCTTTTCTAGCCAGACGTCGAGTTTAAGGAGGCCGCCTGATGCCCTCGAAAGACACATTCCCCCTTCGCGCCAACCGCGCCCGCATGAGGCGTGAATTCAACGCCCAGGCGCGAATCGGCAAATACGGGAAAACGGGCCTCGACCGCGTGGCCTTTACGCCGGCCTACAACGATGTTCGCGACCTCGTCCAAGGCTGGATGAAGGAGGCGGGTCTTGAGACGCGCGTCGACGCCGTGGGGAATCTGTACGGAAGAAAAGAAGGGCGCATGCGTGGGCTTCCCGCCGTGATGGTCGGCTCTCACCTCGATTCCCAAAGCCCGGGCGGGCGATTCGACGGGCCCGCCGGCGTCCTCACCGCCTTGGAGGCGGTCCGGCGCATTGACGAGGCGGGATTCACGCATGCTCACCCCATCGAAGTAGTGGCCTTCGTGGGAGAGGAATCCGCCTGCGGGATGACGGTGTTCGGCAGCAGCGTCGCCACGGGCGTCGTAGGCGTGAAGGATTTGAAGAACACGGCGCATCCGCCCACCGGAAAATCCCTGTACGAGGCCATCGAGGCGGTGGGCGGAAACCCCGCGCGCGTGCGCTCGTGCCGGATCCAGAAGGGGTCTCTCAAGGCGTTTTTGGAGCTTCACATCGAACAGGGTCCGGTGCTGGAATCGGCCGATGTTCCCATCGGCATCGTGGACAGGGTGGTGGGATACACGAGAGGCGATATCCACTTCTCGGGCGTGGCGGCGCACTCGGGCGGACAGCCCATGCCCTACCGCAAGGACGCCGGCATGGCGGCGGCGGATTTCATGGTGCGGGTGGAGAGCATCGTGAACCGGGCGCCCGAATCCCAGCGCCTGACGATCACTTTTGGGGAGATGGAAGCACTCCCGGGATGGGTGTCCATCGTGCCCGGAGGCGCGCGGCTTTCCTTCGACCTGAGGAGCAGAAGCCAGGCGGTGATGGATCGCACCCTAGCGCGCATGGAAAAAACGCTCGTTGCCATCGAGAAGGATCGGGGCGTGCGGGGCCGCTTGTCCGGCGTGAACAAGCTGGCCGTCTGCCCCACGTCCGCCAGGATTCAAAGGACGCTCCGGCGCGCCTCCGAGGAAACGGGACACGCCTCGCTCGCGCTATCGAGCGGGGGGGTGCACGACGCCTGCCGCATGGCGGCGATATGCCCGATGGGCATGGTGTTCATTCCCTCGGTGGGTGGGCTCTCGCACACGCCGGAGGAGTTCACGCACTTTGACGACATGGTGAAGGGTGCGGAAATCCTCGCCTCCGCCACCCTGCGTCTTACCGATGAGAAGGTGAAGGCGTAAGACGAAAACCGATAAGCGACGCTTACCTGAAATCATCCCTTCTTTGCGATGCCTAGCGTCCTTGCGCCTTTGATGGCCCTCCCGCCCCGACGGACGTTCCTCGTACATCTGCGTTTGTTAGCCTAATCCCGCTTTTCCCCTATTTGTGAAGCGAGGCGTTTTGTGGTAAATTTCCAGCCTCAATATAAGGCAAAGGGCAAGTGCAAATTTGTTGCCGCAGCTTCGTATGCGGCGTGGTGTCTCGAAACCAAAACCTTACAGGTGAAATCGAGAGGGAGAAAAAAATGGGCAGGATAATCAGGCACGTCATTCTCGGGTTCTCGCTGCTCCTCGCAGTGGGCATCGCTTTCATTCCCGCGGCGCAGGCGGCCAAAGAGGTAAAAATCGGCTTCAGCATGGCGCTGACCGGACCACTCGGCCCCGCAGGCAAGGCGGCGCTTCTGGCCATCCAGATCTGGCGCGACGACGTGAACGGCAGGGGCGGATTGCTCGGCCGCAAGGTCAAGTTGGTCTATTACGATGATCAGACCAAACCCGCCAACGTTCCGGGCATTTACGCCAAGCTGCTCGACGTGGACAAGGTGGACTTCGCCGTCTCGGGCTACGGGACGAACCTCATCGTCCCCGCGCTGCCGATCATGATGGAGCGGGGCATGGTGTTCATGGGCCTGTTCGGCCTCGACGCGAACGCGAAGTTCAAATACGACAACTACTTCCAGATCATGCCGGCCGGCCCCGACCCGGTGGTGGACTGGTCCCGCGGCTTTTTTGAACTCGCCGTGAAGCAAAAGCCCCGGCCCAAGACGATAGCGCTGCTCTCGGCCGATTCCGAATTTGCGCGCAACGCCGTGGCCGGCGCCCGGAGGAACGCGAAGAAATACGGCCTCAAGGTCGTCTACGACAAGCGCTACCCCTTCCCGGGCACGACCGACTTCACGCCGATTCTGCGCGCGGTCAAGGCCACCAACCCCGACACGTTCTACGTGGGTTCCTACCCAGGCGGCTCGGTGGGCATCGTGAAGGCCGCGCATGAGATCGGCCTCAAACCCAAGCTCTTCGGCGGCGGCATGGTCGGCCTGCAGTACACCGCCATTCAGATGAACCTCGGCAAACTGCTCAACGGCATCACGAACTACTGGTTCTGGGCGCCGGAGAAGACCCTGAAATTCCCGGGCATCGAAGCCTTCCTGGCGAAATACCAGAAAGAAGCGCCCAAACAGAAGCTCGACCCGCTGGGCTACTACCTGCCGCCGTTCGCCTACGCCTACGTGCAGGTGCTCGGACAGGCGATTGAGGCCACCAAGAGCTTCGACCAGGCGAAGGTCGGCGCCTACATCCGCAACAACACCCATTCCACCGTGGTCGGAAAGGTGAAGTTCGGCAAGAACGGCGAATGGGCGACCTCCCGGACGTTCCAGGTGCAACTCCAGAACATCACGAGCAACAAGATGAGCGAGTTCAGCAAGCCCGGCAAGATGGTGGTGCTGTACCCGGAGGAGTTCAAGTCCGGAAACCTGATCTACCCTTACGAGAAAGCCAAGTAACGAACCGGACATGATGCCGCGACCGGGGGGACACACCCCCCGGTCCGCGTCCGGCTCGGGGGAGGAGAGCATCCATGCTCAGTGTCGAGTTTTTTCTGAACGCGCTCATGGCGGGCATCCTGCTGGGCGGTTTCTACGCCGCGATAAGCGTCGGTCTTTCGCTCTCCTTCGGCCTTTTAGACGTCGTGAACATCGCCCATCCGGCGTTCATCCTCTGCGGCTCCTACGTGACCTTCTACGTGAACGAGCACTTCGGGGTCGACCCGATAATCGCGGGCGTCGTCTTCGCCGTTCCCTTCTACTTCGTGGGAGTTGCGGTCTATAAGGTCTACTACAACAGCTTCGAGAAGACGGGGGCCGAGTCCCTGCGGGGGCTGGTATTTTTCTTCGGACTGTTTTTCCTGATCGAGGTCATCCTCATCATCACCTTCGGGGTGGACTACCGCCTCGTCCAAGCGTTCTACATCGGAAAATCCACGTCCATCGGCTCGGTGGGAATCGCCTACCGACTGTTCGTGCCCTTCCTGGTGGGCGGGATACTCGCCACCGTCCTGTATCTGTTTCTCACCAAAACATTTTTCGGGCGCGCCATCATGGGCGTGGCGCAGGACAGCCTCGCCGTCCAGCTCATGGGGGTCGACCCCATCCGGATCAAGACGGTCGCCTTCGGCATCGGCATCGCCACCGCCGTTATCGCCGGTTCCCTGCTCATCATCATCGGCCCGGTCGAGCCGACCATCGGGCGAGAGTACATCGGCCGCGTCTTCGCGGTCACCGTCCTCGGCGGGCTGGGCAGCATGACGGGCACGCTCGTGGGCGCGCTCGTCCTGGGCGTCGCGGAGAGCTTTACCTCTTCTTTCTTCGGTCCCTCGTGGGCGCTGGCCGTCTCGTTCGGCATTCTGCTCATCTGCCTGGCGGTTCGGCCGTCCGGCCTGTTCGGGAGGTAGCTCCTTGAAGAACGGAAAGGGGCCTTTCCTGATCGTGGCCGCAGCGCTGATCGTGGGAGCGTTCCTCATCACCACCCAGATGGAAAACCGCTTCTACTACAAGGCGGCCTATGTCGTTTTGCAATACGTCGTCCTGGCCACCGCCTGGAACATCCTGGGCGGCTACACCGGCTACGTGAACTTCGGCACGGCGGCGTTCTTCGCCATGGGCGCCTACACCGCCGTCGCGCTCATCAAAACCTGGAAGCCGCCTCTTTATGTGCTGCTCGTCGCGGGCGGCCTCGTCTCGGGCTTGTTGGGACTCGGAATCGGCTACCTGACCTTAAGGCTCAGGGGCGTTTTCTTCTCCATCGCCACCCTGGCGCTCGCCATCGTGCTCCAGATGATCGTCTCGAACTGGGACTACGTGGGCGGGGGCGCGGGCACGCCCGTCCTCAAGCCGAGGAGCGTGCCGCTGTTCTCGAACTACGACGAGTTCCTGTTCTTCGTCATGACGGCGCTCGCGGTGGTCGCCGTTTCAACCGCCTGGCTCATCGAGAATTCCTGGGTCGGGCGGGGAATGGCCGCCATCCGCGACAACGAGGAGGCGGCCGAGTGCATGGGCGTGCCCATCCTCAAGATCAAGCTGTTCGCCACCACGGTGAGCGGCGCCCTGATGGGTATAGCGGGCGCGCCGTTTTCCTATTTCGTCGTCTACATCGAACCCACCTCGGCCTTTCACCTCGACTACGCGGTGAACAGCCTGGCCATGCCCATGGTAGGCGGCACCACCACCTGGCTCGGCCCGCTGGTCGGCGCGGTTCTCGTCGGCACGGCCCAGCAGATAGCCACCGTCACCCTCTCCTCGGAGATGAACCTCCTTATCGTGGGCAGCCTGCTCGTGGGCTTCGTGGTGTTCGCGCCCGACGGCCTCGTGGGCCTGTTCGGAAAGATTCGTGCGCGCATCGCAGGGAGGGAGGCATGATGGCCGACAATCTCCTCGACGTGCACGGCGTCACCAAACGATTCGGCGGCTTCAGCGCGCTCACCAAAGTGGATTTGCACGTGAAGGAAAACGAGCGCTTCGGTCTCATCGGCCCCAACGGATCGGGCAAGACCACCCTGATCAACTGCATCTCGGGCGCTCTCGCCAACGACGAGGGGGACATCGTCTTCGCCGGCCGGGACATCACCAGAATACCCGCCTACAAGCGAACCCGCCTGGGCATCGCCCGCAGTTTCCAGATTCCCAAGCCGTTCGTCAGCATGACGGTGATCGAGAACCTGTGCATCCCGCTCGAATACGCCGCCCACCAGCACACGCACGGAGTGGAGTTGCGGGGCGAGGCCATGGAGATACTCGAAGTCATGAGCCTGGCGGACAAGGCCGACGTGCGCACCGGCGGGCTCACGCAGATCGAGTTGCGCAAGCTCGAACTCGCCCGCGCCATGGCGGCGAAGCCGAGGCTCCTCATATCGGACGAGGCCATGGCCGGTCTCTCCAACGCCGAGGTGGACGACATTCTCGAAATCCTCGTGCGCTTAAACGAAGAGGGCCTCACCGTCATCATGATCGAGCACATCATGCGGGCGGTCATGAGCTTCTCGGAGCGCATCGTCGTCTTAGACGCTGGGGAAAAGATCGCCGAGGGCGCACCCGATGAAATCGTCAACAACAAAGACGTGGAAAGGGCCTACCTTGGCGCATAGGATAGTCGTCGACAACGTCTCCGCAGGTTACGGGGCAGTGCGCGTGCTGCACGGGATCTCCATCGAGGTGAACGACGGGGAGACCGTCGTGCTCCTCGGCACCAACGGCAACGGCAAGAGCACCCTCATCAAGTGCATCATGGGCATGGTTGAGCCCGACGAGGGAGAGATATACCTGGAAGCCGACGGCGAACGCATCAACCTGGCGGGCCGAAAACCCGAGGAGATCGTCAACATGGGCGTCACGCTCGTGCCCGAGGGAAGGCGTCTGTTCCCGCGTCTGACGGTGGAAGAAAACCTCTTACTCGGCGCCTACCGCGAGGAGGCCCGCCGCGATATTGATCGCAACCTGGCCTTCTCCTTCGAGGCGTTCCCGGTGCTCGAAGAGCGAAAGAACCAGCTCGCAGGCAGCATGAGCGGGGGCGAGCAGCAGATGCTGGCCGTGGCCCGCGCCTTGATGTCCGCCCCCCGAGTGCTTCTGGTGGACGAACCCTCCGTCGGCTTGGCGCCCATACTCGTGACCCGGGTGATCGCCAAAATCCGCGAACTCAAAGAGAAATACCAGCTCACCATCCTCATGGCCGAGCAGAACTTCAACCAGGCGGTCAAGATAGCCGACAGGGGCTACATCATCGTCCACGGCGAAATCGCCTTCGAAGGAGAGAACACCGAGGCCCTCGCGGGCCACGAACTCGTGAAGAAATACTACCTCGGGGTGTGAGGCGGCGAGCAGCGTTACGCTGCGTGAGTCATCAGCCTCCCGCCCCTATCACCGCCTTCCCCAACAAAAATCGTTTTGTTGCTCAAGTGCAGACGACGGGAAAAAGCGCCGATTCATTCTCGTGCGCTTCCCCTCAATACCCCAAATCTTTGGTGGGAGTATCCGAGGCCACCTGAATCACGATGCCCTCGGTCTCATCGGGGTGTAAGAACAGGATTTCATACCCCCGGGGCGTATAGGCGCCCGGGCCGAAGCCACCGAGAAACTTCACGCCGTCCTCTACGAAGTGCTTGCCGGCCGCGCCCGTGTCGGGCGTTGAGAGCGCGATGTGCGAGAGGCACAGGCCGCCGTTTCGCTCGAGCATCTTCGTATAGTGGTTCTCCGGGTCGTAGGGCTGCATGATCTCTATCTCCACGTCGCCCATGCGCAGGAACGTGGCGTGCGCCCAGCCGGTATCGGCCACCTGCACCCGGTTCGGCTCGCACCCGAGTTTTTCCTGAAACATTTTCGTGGTGCGCTCCATGTCGTCCGTGATGAGGCCCACGTGATGAATCTTCTTGAACATTTTCATGCTCCTTGATGGATGACTGCTCGATAAAAGTGGCTGGAGAAAACAGCCTTCCGCATGATTGCGGCATAAGAGAAACACGCGCCCCCGAATGTCAAAAAGAGGGCTTGGCCCGGAGCGATTTTCCGGCTTCATCGGCCCCGCGCATGAAGCCTTCCAAAGCGGGAACCAGAATCAGATTGACAGGAAATCCTCTCATTGTTCACTTGTTGACATCGGAATAGCGAGATTCTATGATTTTCGCATCGCAAAAGATTCGAGGAGATATTGGTAGCAGCGCATGGAGCGTCTTCATGTCATTCAATCACTTCAAGGAGGAAGATAGATGAGTCGTTTGGACAGAAGAAAATTCCTGAAAGGCGCAGGCCTCATCGGCGGCATCGTCGCCGCGCAGGCAGCGCCCCCGTTCCTGAGAGAGGGCCTCGGCGCCCGCCCGATCAAATGGGGTTCCATCCACCCGACGACGGGTCCCTACGCCACAGAGGCTTTCGACCAGGTGGAAGGCGTGAAGATCGCCATCGAGGACGTCAACAAGGAAGGCGGCGTGGACGGGCGCCAGATCAAGCTGTTCTTCCGCGACGATCAGTTCAAATGGGATCAGACCACCACGCACGCGCTCGACCTGATCGACAACCACAGGGTCGATTTCATTGCGGGCTCCATGGTCGGCCCCGAGGAAGTGCGTCTCAACGAGTTCTCCCGCAAGCGTAAGATCATCTATGCGAACTATCCCCAGCACATCATGTCCACCCCGGGGAACGCGAACAAGATGTCGCCCCTGTTCTTCACGGCGAACACCACGCCGTACCAGTTGGCCGCGAGTTCGCTCACCTATATCGCCAAGAACAATTTGGGCAAAAAGATTCACTGCGTATTCGACGACTACATCTGGCCCAAGATGTTCATCCCCGCCTTCAAGAAGCTGACGAAGGACTTCAACCTCACGTGGAACGCGAACAGTTCCGTCTCCTGGGTGCCCTTCCCGACCTCGATGGACTATTCCGCCACGTTCCCGAGAATTTTGAAAGAAAAACCAGACGTCCTCTACGTGCTTTGCTGGGGACAGCGTCAGGTCGCCTTCGTCAAGCAGGCGCGCGAAGCCGGTCTCGACAAGAAGGTGAAGATCGTACTCGGCGCCACCGAGGTCACCATCCCCGAGGCCGCCGGCCCCGGCTCGTATGAGGGCTTCAACGCCGCGATGATGTGGCACCCCTCTCTCGCGAGCAAATATCCCGCCGCCAAGGCGCTGAACGATAAGTTCCTGACGCGCCGTAAACGTCCGTGCTCGAGCTACGGAATGCTCGCCCACGACCTCACGCGGCTGATTCTGGACACGGCGAAAGAAACCAAGCTCTACAAGCGGCGCGATCACTTCAAGCTCGCAAAGGTGCTGGAAGGCAAAAAGTTCCAGTACAGCAAGGGCCCGTGCCAGATTCGCGCCTGCGACCACGTCTGCATCTCGGAGGTTTTCGTGATGCGCGGCAAATCCAAGGCCGAGATGAAGCACCCCTTCGATCACATCGAGGTCATCGGCTCCTCCAGCGGCGAGGGCAACACCGTCTCCTGCGACGCGAAAGGCCTGAAAGGACCCGCCAGCGCAAGGACCTAGGGCAAAGCATCGAGGCATCGTCAACGCCGGCCTGGGCGGCTGGAAATCCAGCCGCCCAGGCTTTCTCCTCATGGCGTTTGACAGCGGCGGCGTTTCATCCTAGACATTGACCCTCTTACGACTTCCCCGTTTTTAAGGAGCGCGCTTTGCCAAGCGGCGGTGGTATTGAATTCTCGGAGTTCGTCCAGCATCTGTTCCTGGGGCTGGTGCAAGGTTCCTTCTGGGTTCTGCTGGCCTTAGGTCTTTCGATAGTATTCGGGCTGATGGGCATCATCAACTTCGGACACGGCGCCTTCTACATGCTGGGCGCGTATGTGGGATACACGGTCTCGAACCTCATTTTCACACCGATTCTCGGACCGAACGTGGGCTTCATCATGGCCGTCGCCCTTGTGCCCGTCGTCATGTTCGGAATCGGGATGGTTTTTGAGAAATACATCATCAGCAATATATACAATACGGAAAACGAGCGGTTCTCGGGCGTTCTCATCATGTTCGGCACGTCCATCTTCTTGCCGGACTTCGTCCGCTTCATCTGGGGCAGACCGGGGAAACCCTTCAACATCCCGCCGATGTTCGGGTTCTCCCTCTTAAAGACGGGCACGCTCGATATCTCGGCCTACAGGAGCTTCACCATCATCACCGCGGCGATTCTCGTCGCCCTCCTCTGGCTGCTCATCTACAGAACCAATCTGGGCATGATGATTCGCGCAGGCACCAACAACAACACGATGGTGAAGGTGCTGGGCATCAACGTGTCGCGTATCTGGCGGCTCACCTTCGGCCTGGGGATAGCCCTGGCCGGATTTTCGGGCGTCATGATAGCGCCCCTGTTCGCGGTGGACGCCACGATGGGCGAACTGATTCTGGTGCAGACCTTCATCGTGGTCGTCGTCGGCGGCATGGGGAGTTTCATCGGCCCGGTGATCGGCGGGCTGATTCTGGGCCAGCTTTGGGCGCTCACGCCCCTGGTGGGCAGAACCCAATACGTGGTTCAAAACTGGACGGGCACGGTCATTGGCCCCGATTTCTGGGAAAAAGCTTCCGACATCCTGCTCTTCATCGTGATGGCGGTAATCCTTCTCTTGAGACCAAGAGGGTTGTTCGGCCAAGAAGGCGCTTTTGATTAAAGATCCTTATCGTCTCGGGAGAGATTTCTAAAGTGGACTCTGCAGTTCCAAAAAACCGATTCACCCCCAGGGAATTCTGGGCCTGGATCTTGGAAGTTCTCGACAACTACGGCATCCTGATACTCGCCGGTATTCTGCTGGTGTACCCGTTTTTCTTCAGCGCCCTTAACGATTCGATCATCTGGCTCGAGGACAACGACTGGGAGACCTCCGCCGAGATTCTCACGGAGATTCGCGGCTTCGTGCCGAGCACGCCCCTGATGATTCAGATTCTCATCTACACGCTGTTCGGCATCGCCTTCAACATCCTGCTCGGCAACACGGGGATGCTCAGCCTGGGCCATTGCGCTTTCTTCGGCGTGGGAGGCTACACCGTGGGCATCATGCACGCCTGGATCAAGCCCGGAACCTACGCGCCCGACTGGATGGTCAGCGCCTTCAAGGTGTTGCCTCTTGAAATCTCGCTCATCACCTGCATCATCGTCTCCACACTGGTCGCCTGGCTCATCGGTACGATCTGCAGTTCGAAGCGCGGCGTGTATTTCGCCATGGTCACCCTCTCCATCAGCATGATCTTCTACTACTCCGCGCAGACGTTCGACGACCTCACGGGCGGAACGGACGGCCTGGGAGGGCTGGAGAACATGCGGCTGGGCTCCATCGGCCTTCGCGTGGGCATCATGGACGCGAACATCACCTATTACTTCGTCTTCATACTGAGCGTCGTTTTCATCGCCGCTATCTGGCAGGTGCTGCGCTCGCCGTACGGCCACGTGCTCAGAGCCATTCGTGAAAACGAGAACCGCGCGCGCATCTGCGGCTACAACGTGGCGAAAGTCCGGCTCATGGCGTTCACGATGAGCGGGGCCATCTCGGGAGTCGCGGGCGCGCTGGCGATCATATACGGCGAGACCGTGCCGATCGAGAACATCCACTTCATCACCTCGGGACAGATCGTCATCATCACCCTTTTCGGAGGCGCGGGCACCTTCCTGGGGCCTGCGGTCGGTTCGTTTATCTACTGGTACCTGAGACAGTTGATGAGCGTGGAATTCGTAAAGTACCTGGCCATCTTCCAGTATTGGGAAGCGTGGGTGGGCGGCATATTCGTGCTGATCGTGCTTTTCGTGCCCTCGGGCATTCTGGGCACCATCCGCAATATGACGCTCGAATACCGCGAGAAGAAATATCTGGAGAAAAAGGGCGCGGCAGAAGCGGCCGCCGACCCGGAATAGCGGAAAGACAAAATGCCTATCCTCGAAACCAAAAACCTGAGCAAGCATTTCGACGCCCTCATCGCCGTGGACGCCGTGGACTATTCGGTCGATGCCGGCGAATTGCGCTCCATCATCGGCCCCAACGGCGCGGGCAAAACGACTTTCTTCAACATGATCGCGGGCGACCTGATGCCTACGTCGGGACAGGTGCTCTTCGATGGAGAAGACGTATCGGAAGTCCCCGCCCATGAACGCTCCCACTTGGGGATCGGCCGCACCTACCAGATCACCAACATCTTCCCCAAGCTGAGCGTGCTGGAGAACATCCGCATCGCCGTGCAATCGCGCAAGATGACGTTCAACCTGTGGTCGACGATTGGAAACCACAAGGAGTTGATCGAAAGGGCCGACGAGATACTCGAGCGCATCAACATGACGGAAAAACGCGGCGAGCTCGCCGGCACGCTCGCGCACGGCGAGCAGCGCTACCTGGAAATCGGAATCGCGCTCGCCACCGACCCCAAGCTGCTCCTGCTCGATGAGCCGACGGCGGGCATGAGTCCCGAGGAGACGATTCAGACGGGCGAGTTCATCAAGAGCCTGGCCGATCCGCTCACCATCGTGCTCGTGGAGCACGACATGGAGGTGGTGCTGGGCATTTCGGACAAAATCACCGTGCTGCACAACGGCGCCTTTCTCGCCGAGGGCACGGTGGAGGAAGTTCGCGCGAACGCAGAAGTGCAGCGCGTATACCTGAGGGAATAATGCTCGAAGTAGATTCCATCAACACGTTTTACGGCTTGAGCCACGTGCTTCACGACTTGAGCCTGAAGGTGGGCGAAGGCGAGGCGGTGGCCTTCCTCGGCAGGAACGGGGCGGGCAAATCCACCACCATGAAGACCGTCATGGGTCTGTTGACGCCCCAGAGCGGGAAAATCACCATGGAGGGAAAAGACATCACCAAGGCCGAGGCGCACACCGTCTCGCTCGCGGGGATTTCATGGATCCCCGAGGATCGCCAGGTGTTCACCAACCTCACCGTGTTCGAGAACCTCAAGATCAGCCGCATCCCCATCGACGGCGCCAAGAACCTCGACGCGCATCTCGACTGGATTTTCTCCCTCTTCCCGCGTCTCAAGGAGCGCATCAACAACAAGGGCAACCAGTTGAGCGGCGGCGAGCAGCAAATGCTCACCATGGCGCGGGGCCTCGGCACGGAGCCCAAGCTCATCATGGTGGACGAACCCACCGAGGGCCTGATGCCCGCCTACGTCGAAACCATCGAGAACGTGCTGGTGGAGATTCAGAAAAAAGGCATCGCCATCCTGCTCGTGGAGCAGAACTTCCGCATGGCGCTCAGCATCACCAAGCGCGCCTACCTGATAGAAAAAGGCATCATCCAGTGGGGAGGAGCCTCCGCCGACCTGCTCGAAGACCAGGAAACCCGCAAGAGATATCTGGGCGTCTAGCCCAAGCGCAGGATGTCTTCTAGGGTGGCCATTCGGGGTACTTCCAGGATCCCGACGGACACTTTTGGGAAGTCGCCTGGAACCCCTTCTCGCCGCTCGATGACGAGGGAAACTTCGCCTGGTAGCCGGTGGAGTCCGCGAAAACCGACTTGACTCCGGCGGAGCGGCGGGTTGACAGAAAAAGAGGACACGCACATGCAATACTCCCAAGAGTGGAAAAGCCGTCGGGAAATCCCCAATCCCTCCATCAAGGACGCCGCAGATCAGTACGACCAGGCCCGACTGATTCTAAAAAAAAATCCTCCCGGCATCGGTGTCCTCTTGCCCATGATGAACGCCGCTGGAATGGCTATCGAGCTCTATCTCAAGTGTCTTGCTGCAGAAGTCATACATATCCCCGAACAGAATGCCTTTAGGCCGGACATGCCGGAGATCGATGAGGTGCAATCATACAGCGTACACGCTAAAGCGAATGCAGGAGGCCATAAATTCAACCTCATCCTGGATGAAATAGAAGACGATATTCGGTGTCGTCTTGAATCTTCCTATGGGGCAACGACAGAAAGAAGTCTTCGAGAAGACCTTTCCAAAATTGACGGTATTTTAGTGAAGTCGCGCTATCCTTATGAACCCCAAAATGACCCTACAGACATAAATTTTCAAATCTTGATGTCTCTCTCTGCATTTCTCCGGTGTTTTGTGGCCAACTTGGAACCAAGAGAAACAATTCAGTGGAAGGACAAAACCGCCACATAGTCGGAACATTCAGATTTGCTCGCTGATTCCATACTGTTGTGAGCCGACAACTCCGCCAGCGCCTCATTTTCGGGAATCCCCGCATCCCACTCACATGCCGCCGCGACGGAGGCATCATCACAGTTGCGATGGCTGGTGCGCACTCGATCATTGGCTGAAGTTCGCCCCAGCATGCGCCGAATGGTGCTGCAGGGGTTAGGGATTTGAGCAGTGTCTCAGCTTGAAAGGTTTACTTTTTCAGTCAAGGCGTATCGAGAAAGTCTGTTCAGTAACTCTTTCGACGGGCTTTTGCTATTGTACATGCCTTTCTTAGTCCATGAATCGGTACTGAGCCAAGAGGTTGTCTTGTCTACAACCTTGACCAATTCATCGTGAGACACGAGATACCAGGTCTCACTGGCCGGGAAAGCTATATAAAGCTCTTTGCCCTGGTAATTCTTGGCGATAGTCAGACGTCCTTTGAGTTGTACCTTTAGGGTCTGATTTCTATCCTTATGGTACGCGAGAAAATCGGCACCGTGCCAGTCGTCTTGGAGCTTGATGCAGTTGAAGCCGTAGTCCGCCAATATCCCTGCAAGTTTCTGGAAGTTGTAAACTTCCTTCTGCTTTGCGCTTAGCTCCTCATATATGATCCGCTTCAGTTTCATCCGTCAGAACCCCTAACTTCGAGCAAACCTATAATCCATTCCGCCCCGCGCGCGTAACGGGGACGCCAGTCAGCGCTTTAGTTCTCACACCCAAAGCACCATGCGACGGCCCTCACCGCTCATCGACGAGGCGGCGCGCCTTCACGTCCCGCATCGGGTCGTGAATCACGCCCGGGGCCACGAATTCGAGAACCGGCCTTATCATCACCGCTCCCCGCACCCGCTCCGGCAAGGAAGCGCCGAGCCGCTCGCGCTCTGAATCCTCGGCTTCGAGACGGATGATCATCTCATCCATCGAATCCGCGTCGCCGGGCGCAGATTTGCGAATCCGAATTTGAAACTCGCGAATCGCCCGCTCTTTCGCCAGAAGGTCGAAGACGATCTCGGGGTTCATCAGCATCCCGCGCACCTTGAGGAGGTCGCCCGTTCTTCTCGGCAGGCGCACGATGCGCTCGCCCAGCCGCCCGCAGTGCGGACAAGGCTCCCATCTGAGCGCAATGAGGTCCCCGATGAGATAGCGCAGAAAGACCGTGCCCCTGCGGTGTAAGTGCGTGAGCGCTATCGCTCCCTCCTCCCCCTCGGCGACTCGCTCGCCGGTTTCTGGGTTCACCACTTCGAGCAGGTAGAGTTCGGGCACCACGTTGTGCGGCATCGCCTCGTTCACGCACTGCACGAGGCCGCCCTGCATCTCCGTCGCCGCGTAGCGCACCCGCACCTGCGGGTCGCGCGCCCCGAAATAGCGCAAGTGATCCATATACTCCTCGCGCAGGGCGTCGCTCACCGCCTCGCCCGTGGTGAGCGCCATGCGCGCGCGGGGGAGTTTTACGCCGCGCTCCCGCGCCCTCCTCAGGAACCGGCGGACGAAACTCGGCACCCCCCAGATGATGGTGGCCCCCGAATCGGCCACCACGTCGAGAGCCTCATCGAGTGATCTTCGCACGGGATATTCAGGATGCGGACTGCCCGTCAGCGCGCTCACCACGGGAAGCCCCATGATTTCCGCCGAGCGCACGCAGCAGAGAAACCCGCCCAGGGGCATCGGCGAGAGCGGGTAGAGGTTCGCGATGACGTCCCCGGCGCGCAGGCCTTCCGCCTCGTTGCAGGCCCTCGCCTGGAGCATGATGTGGTACTGATCGTGCGTGGTGTTGAAAAAAGGCGACGGCCGCCCGCTCGTGGTGCCCGTGGTGTAGGCCACGTTCCACATCGTCCGCTCCTCGAAGGGAAGCTCGGGCAGCCAGGCGGGATCGAGGCTGAAATCCTCGGGCGTTGCCATGAAATCCTCTTTTCGCGTCAAGGGGATTTTTTCGAGATCATCGAGGTCTTGAACCGCTTCGGGGATGAGGTTCGCCTCCGCGAAGCGGCGCTTGTAAAACGGATGCGCCCGCCCGCACAGGGCGAGCATTCTTCTTAAGCGTTTTCTCCTCAACTCGTGCAGCGCATCTGTCTCGTTCATCGGGTATCCTCTCCTGCCCCTCTAAAAAATTCCGGCTTTTCTCTGCAGCCAGCGCACGTAGTGCACGATCAAGGCCACCTCCTCGGGCGCAACACCCGGCACGGGGGCCATGTCGCCGAACTTCCAGTGGTGGCTCCTCACCCCGCGCGTGACCGCCATGAAGAAAGCAGCGTCCCCGTGATGGGAGGGTTCATAATACTTGTGCACCAGCGGCGGGCCAATTTGCGAACCCCTGGCTTCCGGCCCGTGGCAGCGCATGCAATTGCGCGAAAACAGCGATTTCCCCCGGCTGATTTGCGCCATGTTTTCAGATGCGGGCGGCTGCGCCGCTTGTCTCGGCGGCTCGGGCCTTTTCGTCAAGGTCACGAGAACACCAAACCCCGCTATGAGAAAAAGCCCCGCCGCTAACGCCTTGTTCATAGCCCGTAAACTCCTCATGGGGAGCGTCTTCGCGTCTCGAAGCACGCCCCGCCACAACCAGCATCTCTTATGAAAGACGCAAAATGCCCTCGAAAGCGGCAAAAACAGCTTAAGTGGATTTGATTGCGGATTTCAAACTCCGAGCACCCATCAAGCCCCGGATATTCCCGCTCCGCGCCCACAGGAAAAACCACCCGAGCAGGAGCGCGCCGCTTAAAATCTGACCCCCGCTCACCGCCCACCAGACGCCGCCTGCGCCCACGGCGAAGCCGAAAGACAGGAGATAGGCGGCGGGAAGCTGAACCCCCCAGCGGACGACGCCCTCCACCATCATGGGTGGTTTCGAGCGCGAAGCGCCCTGGAACGCGCCCGCCATCACCCGGCGGATAGACTCCATGAGCAGACCGGCGCACAGGATTCTGAGCGCCATGACGCCCGTCGCGTCGTCCTTCATGCCGAAGAACGAGACGATCTCCTGCGCCCAGGCGAACATTACGAAGCTCACGACCGTCATCAGAATTACCAGAGCAGCGACGGAAAGCCACACAGTGCGGGCCACGCGCTCGGGCTTCTCGGCCCCCAAATTCTGGCCCACCAGCGTGCGCACCGAGCTTTGCAGCCCGAAGCTGGGCATCCGGGCGATCATCGTCACGCGGTTGCCGATGCTCCAGGCGGCCAGGGCGCTCGGTCCGAACGGCGAGAGCATCCGCACCATAAGAACGAGGGCGCTGCGCTCGAGCAGGTTCTGCGCCATGGCGGGCCAGGCGAGGCGCGCGACGCGGGAGATATCGGAAGCGCGCGGGCGCAAATCCGTCCACCTTAAACTGAGCCTCGATTTGCCCTTCACGATGAAGGTCAGCATCGTCAGGAAACCGCCCAGCCTCCCCACGCCTATTCCTAAAAAACTGCCCGCAAGCCCTAAGGCGGGAACAGGGCCGAAACCGAACATCAGGAGGGGAATGAAAATCAGCGTCAAGGCGGTGGAAGTGATGACGCCAGCGATGGTGATGCCCGGCTCGCCCGTTCCCCTCAGAATCTGGCCGATGACGAACATCGCCTCCGCGGCGAGCAGCACGGCGAAGCCCGCCCGGATGTAGACGACCCCCAATGCGGCCAACCGGGGGTCGCGCGTCATGAGCCCCATCATGAACGGGGCGAGTAAAATCCCCAGAAACGTGGCGAAGAGGGAGAATACGCCGACAAGAAAGATGGTCTGCCCGGCCATGATCGACGCCCCCTCGCCATCGCCCGCTCCCACCCGCTGGGCGACGAGCGCCTGGCCTGCGATTCTCAAGCCGAAAGGGGCCGAGCGAATGAACAACAAGGTGATGAAGCCCAGAGACGCCGCCGCCAGGAATTCCGGTCCCAAATATCCGAGCCAGTAAATCTCGAAAATGCCGTCGAGATTGCGTAGGATGCGCTCGCCGCAAATGGGAACCGACAAGCGCGTGAGCGCCCAGCCGATGGAGCCTCGGGTGTAATCATATCCGCGCGTACTCTTGGAGTGACTCAGAAGCGCACCTCGACTCTGGTGGAGATACCGGGAAGCGACGCTTCCATGATACGCTAGAAGCCCCTGATACGTTAAGCGAGAAAGAGGATTCGATGCCGCACCCGGACTTTGCGCGCTGCGCGCGCCACCTCACCGCCGACGCCGTGCGCGAACTCCTGAGTGAGATGGTGGACATCCCGAGTCCCACGGGCGGGGAGGCGGATATGGCGCGCTACCTGGTGGACCGTATGGCGCGCGCGGGGCTGGATACCCGCTTACAGGAGGTCGACCCCGGAAGGCCGAACGCCATAGGCGCGAGAGAGGGAGCGGGCGACGGCGTGAATCTCCTGTTCACCGGCCACATGGACACCTCTTATGACGGCGATGAGGACTACCTGAGCGGCGAGGGCTTCAAGCCGAAGGCGGTCCACCGCGACGGCTGGGTGTGGGGTCTCGGGGCCAACAACATGAAGAGCGGTCTTGCGGGCGCGATGGCGGCGATCGAGGCCATTTGCCGCGAGGATATCGCCCTGCGCGGGGACATCTCCCTCGCAGGCGTGGTGGGCGAGATAGAAAAAGCGCCTATCGATGAGTTCTCAGGTCTTTCCTTTTCGGGCTACGGGACGGGCACGCGCCACCTCATCTTACACGGCGAGACGGCGGATTGCGCGGTTCTGGCGGAGCCGACGGGGCTTCAAGTCTCGAATGCGAACATGGGCGTCGTGTGGGCGAAAATCACGGCCACAGGCACGATGAGCCACAGCGTGTTCTCGAACCGCCCGGGGGTCGTGAACGCAGTGCGCGCGGTCCACAGGATACAAACCGCCCTCGAGCGCTGGATACCCGATTATGAAGCGAGACATTCCTGCATGGGAGAACACCCCAACGTGACGATAGCCGCCGTCCGGGGCGGCTGGCCCTGGCGGCTTTCCAGAAACCCCGCCGAGGCGAGTTTGTATCTGGACATCCGCACCGTGCCGGGCCAAAACACGGAAGACATCAAGCGCGAACTGCGCGGCGTGCTCGACGAAGCGGCGGACGATGGCGGACGTGCCGCGCTTGCGTTTTACGTGAACGACCCGCCCACCCTGCTCGATGAGGACGCCCCGCTCGTACAGGCGGCGCTTGCGGCGCACGAGGAAGTTACGGGAGAGGCTTCTGCGCCCATCATCAGAAGGCCCGCGGCCGATTCCACGCACTTTAACCACTACGGCATCCCGTGCGTCTGCTACGGCCCCGGCGGGCGGATGCACCCCGAAGCCGAAAAGAAAGGGCTGATGCACGCCGTGGGCGAGCACGTGCTCATCGAGGACGTGGTGACGGCGGCAAAGGTCTATCTCGCCGCCGCGCTGGCGATTTGCAGCCGAAAAGCCGTTTCATAAGGCTCAAAATGTGAGGCGTCATGAACAGGAGAGAGCGCGAACGCTCCCACCTCATGGCGCACCGGATTCATAAACCCGAAAGGAAATTTGTATGGATTTCGAACTGAATGAAGAGCAAAAGAGCTTGCAGCTACTCGCGCGAAAATTCGCAATGGAGGAGATGCTGCCCGTAGTCGCGGAACTGGAAAAGCGCCCCGACGGGGAGGACAAGTTCGCCTACGATATGGTGAAGCGCGGCGCGGCGCTCGGGTTTCACTCCCTCGCGGTGCCGAAGGAATACGGGGGCGACGGAGCCAGCGTACTCACCCAGTGCGTGGTGATGCAGGAACTCTCCGCCGGCTCGCCCGCCGTCTCCAAGGTGTTCAGCCACAACTGGAAGGCGATAGCCGGCCTCACCGCCGTGGCGAGCGAAGAACAGCTCGCTCGCGTGATTCCCGATTACCTCAAAGACCCGCTCTATTGCATCGGCATCGCCGTCACGGAACCCAACGCGGGCAGCGACAACGCGCTTCCCTTCGATGCCGACCTCGCCGCAGGCCCCGCCCTGAGCGCGGTGCGCGACGGGGATTCTTACGTTTTGAACGGGATGAAGCAGTTCATCGCCATGGGCGCGCAGGCGAAATACGTCACCGCCTTCGCCCGGACCGACAAGAGCGTCCCGTGGACGAAGGGCGTGACGGGATTCATGCTCTTTCCGCCGCACGAGGGCTTCGAGGTCGGCAGGCTGCACGAGAAAGTGGGTTTGAGGTGTTACCCCCAGTACGACCTCATCTTCCGCAACGTGCGGGTCCCGCTGGAAAGCCGCCTGGGCGAGGAGGACAAATTTCAGGAAGGAAGAAGGAGCGTCGTCAACGTCGGCACCCTCGAGGCCACGTCCACGGCTTTGGGGATCGCCCAGCGGGCTTACGATCTGGCGTTGGGCCACGCGCGCGAGCGGGTGCAGGGCGGAAAACCCATCATCGAGCACGACCTCATCGGCTCGCTCCTCCTCGATATGTACACCCGGCTCGAAGCGGCGAGGACGCTGCTCTGGCGCGCAGCCTGGGGCATCGACCAGGGGCTGAATGATCAGAAACTCGCGCGGGCGACGAAGGTGCTCACCGTCGAGATGCTGAATTTTATGACCATGCGGACCGTGGAGATTTGGGGGGGCATGGGCGTGATGAAGGACGCGCCGGTGGAGAAAGTGCACCGCGACGCGATCCAACTCTTCCACATGGGCAACACGAACCAGGTGAACGTCTTAAAGGCCCTGCCCCACCTGTGAGGAATCCATCTTCTGCGCGCCCTTGTCTTTCGCGCGGTTTTTGATGATTCTATCCGTAGCAGAGGGACGCATTCGGGGTTGTTGATTAAGTCCCCTTTTCAGGGGTAGAGAAAAAGCCCCTCTCGAATGGAAAAGCAACCCCCCCTACCCCCCCTTAACAGGGGGGTAATGGCGATGCTCTCCCGACGAGGGGGTGGAAGAAAAGCCCCCCTGACAAGGGGGTTGGGGGGTTATTACCTTGACAAAGGCTTTTTCAACAACCCCATTCAATCGTCCCGCGCCACGGATCGAAAATGAAGTTCGATCGCTCAACGCCGCCGGGATAGTCAGACTGGTTGGGACGCATATATGTGTGGGGCGGTCCCGAGGAGGGACCGCCACCTACAGGTAAATCCAGATGGGATGAAGGAGTATGAAAATGACAGAGAAAACGGATGCGGATTGGCGCGAGCAACTCACGCCGGAGCAATACCACGTCACCCGGGAGGCGGGAACCGAGCGCGCCTTCAGCGGGAAATACTGCGACTGCCATGAGGACGGCGTCTATACCTGCGTGTGCTGCGGGACGGAGCTTTTCGATGCCGAGACCAAGTTCGACTCGGGCACGGGCTGGCCGAGTTTTTATCAGCCGCTCAAGCCCGAGAACGTGGGCGAGAAGGAGGACAAATCGCTCTGGATGCGCCGCGTAGAGGTGGTGTGTTCGAACTGCGACGCGCATCTGGGCCACGTGTTCCCCGACGGCCCTGCGCCCACCGGGCTTCGCTACTGCATGAACTCGGCATCTTTGGACTTGAAACCCAAACCCTCCTCCGAATAGTTTGATACCGGCATGGAAGGGTGAACTTACCCGCAATGAGACGCCCTCTGAGCGATAATAAAAGAGCGCCATTTTCAACAGGATGACAGGAGAGAACACCCATGGGTATTGAGCGCTTTCATAACGTATCCCTGACGGTAAAGGACGCGGACGCATCTTCCAAATGGTATGCCGAGCACTTCGGCTTCGAGGTGGAATCGGATTCCGAGCGCACGCCGGAGTTCTCAGCCCAGGTGACGGGCGTCCAAGGCGCGCACCTTCGCGTGGTGCACATGGGCGGCCACGGGCTTCATCTGGAACTCATGGAGTACAAGGGCGCAGCGGGCGAGACGATAAACACCGACCCCAATAACACGGGCTGCCTGCAAATCGGCTTCGTGGTGGACGACGCCGAGGCTCTCTACGCGAAACTCCAGGCGGATGGAACCACCATGTGCTCGCCGGAACCCGCCACCGTGCCGAGCGGCCCCATCCAGGGTTCCAAGATTTTCTTCTGCAAAGACCCCGACGGCGTGGTGCTCAAGTTCTTGTCGATCAAGAAGTAGTTTTCATAAAGAGGGGCGTATTGTAGGGGTGTCGAGCTTCCCCGAGAAGGGGAAGTTTGCTTGTGTCCGCCCTATGCCCAAAGAAACGTTTGCATTGCCTATTCCGGTGCTTCACGAACTGCAAGGGCGGCTCACGAGCCGCCCCTACGAAAAAACGCGCTCTCGTGCTCTAGGTCGAACGGGCACAATTTCCCCTTCTCGGCGATGCACAATGCGGGCGGACACATAGGTCCGCCCCTACGAATTCCTCCCTCATAGATCGGGATTATCCCTCAACGCCGTCATTCCGGCGAATTCTGGTGGCAACCGTAAGGTTGACTAGGCGGACGAGAAATTCATCTGTTCTGGATTCCGCAATCCCTCCTTTCTCAGTCGGGATTGACACCGGAATGACGGGTGTCTTCGCTTTTGGGATTGTAGGGACAGGCCCCCGTGCCTGTCCTGGCCTATCTTGATCGCGCCCGCTCCGACAGGGGACAACCACGGGGGGTTATCCCTACGTTCAGGAACCACTCACCTCCCAGGGACAGGTCGCGTGCTCCGTCCACGCTACAAAAGAACGACGCCCCGACAAAGGGATTAACGCATACCCCCCGGCTTTGAAAATCCAGGGGCAAACCAAACCGGATTGACATTGATTTATTTGTGTTATCATCCCGCCATGGGTTGTTTGTGGTTTTGTTCCCTGGTGAGATTGGCGATATCGCGAGAAATACCTGGGTCGGACAGTTTTCCTCATGGGGAGGGATTCAATCATGAAAAAGATTGTCTCTACACTGTTTGTGCTTTTGGCATCCGTGAGCATGGCGAACGCCGCCGAGTATTTACAAGCATCCTCCACGATTACCCAGTGCCCGGGCATGAAGCCCACTGTAGTCAAGATAGACGTGACGGACGCAGCCTCCGGCGTCGCCATGAAGAACAACAAGATAACCGTGAGCAAGGCCGGGCCGTATCTCATCGTCGCCGCCCCCCAGGTCGGGCGCGAAGGCGGGGGCCCCCTCGGTTGTTTCGACTTGTGGCTGCGCGTAAACGGGAAGGACGTGGGCAATTCCAACGTGCAGCTTTGCCAGGACGCCGGCAGCAGGGCGAAGGACGTCATCGTATCGCAGGGAATCGTCCCGCTGGCGGCGGGTGATGCGCTGGAAGTGATGATGTCGGCCGACAACCCGAAGGCGAAGATCTGCATCGAAGCCATCCGGCCGCGCGGCGAACCATTGGTGCCTTCGATTATCTTCACGATGGTCAAGTATTGAAGAAGCCCTCGAAGCGGCGGACCTCTCTTCTGCGAAGGCGAACACGAGCAATCTCTCCCTCTTCCATCGGGATTGATCCGCGGCGCCTCACCCACGCATCTCCACGCATTTGCCGATGGCCGTGAAATCTCAGAAGCAGGTATCGTGTGCGCCGCACGGGAAAGCGCAATCTCTCCCGCATTGGTCGAGATTGACCACGCGCTTCCCCGCAATTCCCGTCATCCCTCCATTTCCGGGATTCGGTATATTACGCCCGCGCAAGTAAGCAAGCCGGGAAATGAATTTCGATAAAATTAGATAAATTCACGAGGTTTTTCGATAAATTTCCGGTGTTTTTCTGCAAATAAAAGAGCCGAAAAAGGGGCCGCGCGCCTAGGAGACGCTCATCTTCCGCCCGCTCTCGTACCACTCGGGGCCGGGCTGTTCGGGGGGATCGTCGTAGCGCTTGATCTCGAGTTCGACGTTGTCGGGGTCGTAGAAATAGGTGGCGTAGCCCACGCCGAAGGCACCCAGGTTCTTCTCCTCGCCCCGGTGAGGCTCCCTGCCGCTAGCTCGTAAACGATTGATTACATTGTGGTATTCAGCATCATCGAGACAAAACGCGATGTGGTCCATCCCGCCCTTCGCCTCGACGTCCTCGGGCACGAAATCACTCGCATGGAAGAGGACGAGGATGTCCTCCCCCACGCGGAAGACGACCTGATCTATCTCGCCGCCGTGGATGAGCCGGCGGCCGACGGGCTTGAAGCCCATCACGTCGCGATAAAACGCGATAGAACTATCGAGATTCGTTACACGCAGGGCGACGTGCTCGATCATGCACTTCATGGCGACCTCCTGTATCGGGAGGAGAGGGACTATTCGTCGTAGACCTTCACCGTGGGAACCGTGATGGGGGACGCAGGCTCGGTTCTGCCCTCGGCCACGGCGCGAATCGCCGCGATGATCTGGCGATATCCCGTGCAGCGGCAAAGGTTCCCGGTGAGCCAGTGCTGAATTTCCGCCTCGGAGGGGTCGGGATTCTCATCGAGCAGTTTCTTGGCCGAAACGATCATCCCCGGTGTGCAATAGCCGCACTGCGTCGCGCCATAAGAAGCGAAAGCGGCTTGTAAGGGATGCAAATCTTCGAGGGTGCCGAGGCCTTCTATCGTCTCGATCTTCGCCCCATCGGCGCGAACCGCGAGGGTGAGGCATGAACTGATGAGCTCATCGTCTATGATGACGGAGCAGGAGCCGCACACGCCCTGATCGCAGGAGCGCTTGGTGCCCATCATGCCCAAATCCTCACGGATGACGTCCACGAGATAGCGGTTCACGGGAACCATGACTTCGACGGGGTCTCCGTTGAGAACGAAAGATATCATCCTTTTTTCAGACATATCAGTCCCCTACTTTTTGTGGCCATGCACTGTTGTGTAGTGACTCGATTATACCACGTTTCACCCGTCCATGCACGGAAACCATCAGATTTTCCTGAGTTCCGGCATGAGTTCGTCCGAGATCATCCGCATGCTGTGTAGTGAGGTGGAAAGCGGCATTCCCGCCCAATGCGTCCGGATGATGAGGTGGTTCATGCCGACTTCCTCCCAATAGGGGCGAAGTTGCTCGAAGCACTCCTCGGGCGAGCCGATGATGAAGCGATCTTGTAAGAGATCGTCGAATTCCTGATCGAACGACTCATCTTCGGGCATCGCGTCATCCTGGCCCCACTTGGCGTAGTCCTTGTACTTGCCGAAAAGATAGGGCCCCGCCATCTCGAGGGCGGTTTTTCTGTCATGGCTGCAGAAGACCTCCTTCATGCAGGGAAAGTCTGCCGGGAACGGCTTGCCGCACCTGTCCAGTTCCGCCCGGTAGAGCTCCATCTGGCGCTTGATGGTCGCCGTGGTCGAATGGGGGTTGATGAACCAGTTGTCGCCGATGCGCGCGGCGCGCTCGATGGCTTTATCATTATTCGCCGCCACCCAAATCGGCGGATAGGGCTTCTGAACCGGGCGGATGTTCATGCGCACGCCCTCGAGCTTGCACACGTCGCTCTCGCAGGTGACTTCTTCCTCCGTCCACAATCGCTTCACCAAGTCGAGACATTCCTCGAACCTGCGAACGCGGTGGCCCTTCGGCACCCGGAACGCGTCGAACTCCTTGTCGCGGTAGCCGAGACCTATGCCGAACACGAAATTCCCCCGGCAGATGACGTCCAGCGTGGCCACCGTCTCGGCGACGTAGACCGGGTTGTGGAGGTTGATGAGCAGGATACCCAGCCCCAGCGTCATCTCGCCCGCTTCGGCCTGAAGACGCGCCAGGAAGGGGACGATCTGGAGCTGTTTGTTGTCGCCCTCGTTCAGGTAGTGCTGCCCGGTGAAGAGCGAGTCCCAGCCCTTGTCGCGCGCCAGGCGCACCATGGCGTACTGCTCGTCCAGGGCGCTGACCATGTCGGTTTCGAGACGCTGCTGGTTGGTGATGAAGAGGCCTACTTTCATGTCGCCTTCCTATGTTGATGGGTGGTAGTTGGGCGTACCATACCGCAAGGCCATTCATATTTCTATGCTGGGGAGACTTCGGGGCCGCGGCGCGGTAAGAGGAAATGCGGGCAAATGCGGGGTGCGAAAAAACTTTTTTAATCGATAAATTTCGATAAAATATTTGTCTTCTGCTTTAATTTATCTTCATAAGTAGCTGAAATATAGTTGATTATCATTTCATGTCCTCGCGCCTACTTTTCAGATATTTATCGAAAAACACCGTGAATTTATCGAAATTTACGGGAAATTGGATTATTTTCATTTCCGCCGTTATCCTCAAGTCCATGAGCACCCCTCCCCTGCTCACAGTGCTCAAACCCGAGCAACAAAGAGAATTACTCCCCCCTTGAGGGTCAAGCCCGATTGAAGAATGAGGGATTGTCGGCAAGACAAGGGCGTAAGCCCACAGTCGCGCCGGTGGGGGGGGTGAACCCGGGAGAGGGTTCGCCGTCTTCACTCTTGTCCAATCGACAGATTCCATGAACACGCCTCCCTTCCCCATAGTAAATTCCGACACGCCCCGAAGGTGGGGCGATAACGGGAATTGTTTTCCCGCGTCGCGCGCACGATAGCGAATCCCGGGATTTCACGGGGTACGGCAAATGCGGGGAAGTGCGGTCTTGTTCGGCTTTACAGGGGCAATCCCTCCTCGGGACTACCCCACGGCACGCGAGCCGCCCGGGGACGCAAAATTCCCTCGTCTTTAGGATCGTCCGCCCGCGCGCTCGAAAATTTCTTGCAATTCCCCTAAATCCTGCGTGTGCGCCAGCGCCACCATCAGGAGGGTCCTGGCCTTGATTCCGCTCAGATAGCCTGCGGATACGGCTCCGCGCTCGAGCAGGCTCAGGAACGAACCCGCGTGGGCCTTCGCGCGGTGCGGCGCGCCCGCGAAGATGCGCACCCCTATCACCACGGGGATTCCCGCCTGAAGAGAGTCGCACAAGGCGCGGTAGAAAGGGACGTTCACGTTGCCCGCGCCGACTCCCTCCACCACGACCCCGTCCACCCGCTCGCGGATGCACGCGCGCACGAGCAGGTCGTTCACCCCCTGGGTCACGGTGAGGAGTTGCACGTTTTCCTTCACATGGTCGACCTCGAGGTGAAGACGCCGCTCGGGCTGGTAGTGAAACAGCACGCCCTCATCCGAAACGACCCCTATCGGCCCGCCGTCTCTCGAGGCGAAGGAATGGGGCCTGTGGGTATGCACCTTGATGACGTCGCGCGCGGCGAATATCTCCCCATCGAGCGCGACCAGCACGCCCCGCCCCCGCGCTTCGGGATCTCCGGCGATTTTTGCGGCGTAGAAAATATTTCTGGGACCATCCGCGTCGCGGGCGACGGAATTGCGCATGGCGCCCGTTATCACGACGGGCTTCTCGCCGCCCAGGGTGAGGTCCAGGAGATAGGCCGTTTCCTCCATCGTGGCCGTCCCGTGGGTGACCACAGCCCCTGCGGTCGCCTCATCCGCCAGAATCCCGCGCAGGCGGTCGCGAAGGCCGTAAGCCGTAGCCGTCTCCATGACGTCGCTGGTGACGTTCGAGTGCTCGACGACGCGCACCTCGGCCGCACCGCCGAGTTCGGGAACCGAGGCGACCAGCTCCTCCGCACCCGCCGCCGGCGCGTTCTCCCCTCCCCGCGTGTCGTATTTCGATGAAATCGTCCCTCCGGTCGTCACTATCGCAACGGACGGCTTCTTCATGGCTTCTCCTTTTCGGGATGGGGTTCGCGCGAATCTCGGCTGCGCCTCCCGGGTGTAAGAGGCGAGCGCATTGTGGCCCCGTAGGGGTGGTGGCTGCAAGATTGATTGCGGGTTGGGGAGAGGAAAAACACTCCCCCCTTGAGGGTCAATCCCGATTGAAGAATGAGGGATTGTCGGTGAGCTAAGGGCGTAAGCCCGCAGTCGCACTGGTGGGGGGTCAATTCCGAGCAATGCGGGAGGGTCAATCTCGACTGAGGAAGGAGAGATTGCGCTTTCGTAGGGGTGTCGAGCCTTCCTGATAAGGGGAGGCTCGCGAGCCGCCCGCGTTCCTTCGATATTGCTCGTCATTCCGGTGCATGCCGGAATCCAGGGAATTTATCTTTTCGTCTTTCGCTTTTCGCCTTCATTCGCATCCGACCATAGAGAAAATGAAACGCCGCAGCATTTTCACCCTCCCCGGTTCTGGTCAACCTTGCGGTTGCCACCAGCATGCGCCGGAATGACGTGGTTGTGAGTCCCTCCCCTCTTGAGGGTCATTTCCGACCGGTAAGGGAGGCTTGCGCTTCTCCTCCTCGGGAAACCCGACGGCAAGACGAAAGAGGAAAAACACTCCCTCCTTGAGGGGGAGTCGAAGAAGCCGAGCGTTTTCTGCGAAGGCTGATGCGGGGGGGGGAGCTTTTTATTTTGCAGGGTGGAGTCGCTTTAGAATCATGCCCCCCACCGGCACGGCTACAGACTTCGTCCTTGCCTTGCCGACTCCCCCTCAAGGGGGGAGTAAATTTAGGCAACAACTGAGGTGGGAAAAATTGCGCCTTCGTAGGGGTGTCGAGCCTTCCTGATAAGGGGAGGCTCGCGAGCCGCCCGCGCTTCTCCGAGATTGCCGTCATTCCGGCGCATGCCGGAATCCAGGGGATTTATCTTTTTCGCCTATTGCTTTTCGCCTTTATTCCCATCCGAGCAGAAAGAGAATGAAACGTAGCCGCATTTTCACCCTCCCCGGCTCTAGATTCCGGCATCCGCCGGAATGACGGCGTGTGAGATCAATTCCAATCGAGGAGAGAAAGGTAGCGTAGGGGCGGACCCCTGTGTCCGCCCATCTTGATAAGTCCATCTCTTTATTCCAGCGTCATTACCAACGGGAAGAGGAATGGGGATTCAGATATGATGGCCCGAGAAAAAAGCATGAACCAATCCGTCTATTTTGAAGCTTTTGCTTGCTGAAATACTTCTTCCACTTCTTCAATTCTTTGTGATTTTGCAAACTTCCGAATTTCGGAATACGTCTTGGGGCTGGATATACTGCTTATCAACTGTTCTTTTGCGTCTTTACAGATTTTCGGAATTACTTCATGCATATAATCCCGCACCTGTTCTTTTGTCGCGCCATGGAAGATGCGTTTGTTGTACAAATGACATGTTCCCTCAAGAAGGCCCAAAATTTCGAAGAAATTGAATCTTTCTTCGTTTTCCTGTGATTCGTTTTCTTTCGAAATGAGATATTCTCTCCAGGCATCCGCAAGGTTCTTCTTGATATCAAAGTAGTTCTTGGCATCAATGGCTTTCGATTGCCTGCGAACCGAGAAAATCGTAGCGCAAAAGGCAAAAATATTAACAATCAATATGCCAATGAACACATAATCCCTAGTTTGCATTTCAACGATTCCGCAGACGGATTAGTATGTTTTCAAGACTTGCCACTTTCGTTATTCTCGCTGGCACCTGGAGAATTACCTCCGCTGCCCGAACCAGCATCGGACGGCTTTTCACCACTTTGCTCTCTCACCGTAATTGGATTTAGCGTAGGGTCCAGCAGAATTTCAGTGTGATGGCTAGTGGGAGCCGAAAATTTTTCGAGATCTTCCTCTCTGATGATAGGTTCAGGCCGGGGCTCGCTTGTCCTTTCGTGGTCCTTGTCATTCATGGTGTTTTCCCTTTCGTAATTGCATTACTTGCCAAAATCAAAACTTGAACTAGTAGTCTTTTGCGCTGTCATCACTTCCAATCTTTAGCAATATAGAACTGTTGAATGAATAGGGCGAGGGATTTTCCGATTTTCTGCAACGATTCCGCTGACAAGTTAATATGTCTTCAAGACTTATCGCTAGCTGTCTTCTCGCTGCCACTTGGAGAACTGCCACCGCTACCACTTGCGCTGCCACTTGCGCCGGTCCCGGATTGTTCGCTTCCCTGCCCCCCACTTTCTCCGCCACTTTCTCCGCCACTTTTTAGAGTGCTGGTGTGATGGCCTGTAGGGGCCGAGTCTCGAACATATTTCACACGGCTAATTGGTGATCTTTTCTGGTCTGGATTTTTTTTACTTGTCATAACATGTACTCCTTTGCGGCTGTGTGTTGCATGTGTTGATGGTTAATCTAGCGTAAACCTTTCATCACCATATTAAGATTCATCGCCAAGAACTCCTCAAGCCCCACCATAGTTGCCAGCCTCCCGGTAATTCACTCTTCACGTATCTTCACGAAGGCAAGCACGTGCGCGCTCATCGGCTATGCTCTCGCCACCAGAAATATAACAATTCCATGACGCTTCATTATCGCTCGGAGTCTCGTTCGGGCGTGGAATAATTCTTAACAATTATACTAATGGGCATTTGTCTTTCCGTCAAGTGCTTTCGTAAAATTATCGTCTCTCTCACACAAACATCCTCACCCCCGGATACACCTCCTCCCGCCTCAAGTCCGTCTCGTCATGTCCGGCGAAGATGAGGTCGGTCGCATCGGCGAGGTCCTTGACTTTGTCGAGCGCGCGGAGCGCGTCGTCCACGTGGATGTGGATGCCGGGCGGTATCATGGATTCGAGGCTGCGGTAGAGATAGGCCGCGTCCACGGCCAGCACCGCCCAGCCCCTGCCCGTGCGGAAGCGGATAATCTGGTGGCCCGGCGTGTGGCCGCCCACCCAGTGAACATGCACGCCGTCCGCAATCTCCGCCTCCCCGTCCACGAGTTTCATACGGCCGGCCTCATGGAGGCGTTCGGCTTCTTCCAGGTCTCCCAGAAAATGGTTGATGAAATGATATTCCGCCGCGTCGCTCCGCCAAAAATCAAGCTCTCGTTTCTGGAGATAAAAGCGCGCTCCCGTGAAGAGTCTCGGCGACATGAAATGATCCCAATGCAGATGGCTCACGATGAGCGTCTCGACTTCCGAGGGTTTTATGCCGAAATGCCCTAAAAGTTCCCGCTGCTGGCGGTAGTCGGCGTAATCGGGGTTTCGCGCCTTCTGGGACTCCTCGCTGAAGCCGGTGTCGATAACGATGGGAGCGCCGCCGTCTTCGGGCTGGAGTATCCAGAAGAAATAGGGGAGCGTGCGCGTCCTCCCCGATTCGCTTAAATACAAAAGCCAGGAGGCGTCGCACGCGCGCGAGCCCTGGCACAGGGCGTAAAGGTGGTAGGTCGTCTCGCTCAAGTCGAAACCTCCATGTTTATCGAGAAATCACGCGAAAATTGGTCTTCGTTGTTCGATGGCGATGATTATGCCATTATTTTCCGAACTTAAAATGCCCATTTCGGTATTTCGATATTCGAGAACCATCCCGAAGGGTCTGTGTTTTGGATAATACCCTCATCATCGTTTTCTTCCCGTTCCTAGCCGCCGCCATCATTCCCTGGTTCGCCGAGCGTTTCAGGATACACGCCGCTTGGTTCGCCATGGCGGCGCCGCTCGTGAGCCTGTGGGCGCTCTTTAATCTGTACGGCGAATGGGCGGCCGGCGGACAGAAGACCATCACGCACGCCATCGCCTGGGTCCCTGCGGCGAACGTGGAAATATCCTTCATGGTGGACGGCCTGAGCCTCATGTGGGGCCTTCTGGTGGCGGGCATGGGCGCGCTCATCGTCCTGTACTCACACTGGTATCTGCACGAACACGAAGCGCTGGGGCGCTACTATGGTTTTCTCATCGCGTTCATGGGCTCGATGCTGGGCGTGGTTTTTTCAGACCACCTCATCTCTTTGTTCATCTTCTGGGAACTCACGAGCATCACCTCGTTTTTCCTGATCGGCTTCTGGTCGGACAGGGATGCTTCGAACTACGGGGCCACCAAGGCCATCCTCATCACTGGCAGCGGGGGCCTCGCCATGCTGGGGGGATTCCTGCTCTTGGGCGATATGGCGGGCGAATGGCGGCTCTCTCAACTGGTGCTCACGCCGGGGCTCGCGAAAGAAATATCTTTGGGCGTCTTTTTGCTGATCATCCTGGGCGCGGCCACCAAGAGCGCGCAGTGGCCCTTCCACATCTGGCTGCCGAACGCCATGGAAGCGCCCACGCCCATCAGCGCCTTCCTGCACTCGGCCACCATGGTGAAGGCGGGCATCTATCTGCTCTCGCGCTTTTACCCGATCCTGGGCGCGCACCCCGCCTGGGGCTACGTGGTGACGGGCTTCGGGATGACGACGATGATAGCGGGCGGCATGCTCTCCTTGAGGGCCTATGACCTGAAGGCCATTCTCGCGTACGGAACCATCAGCCAACTCGGCCTCATCGTCACCTTCCTGGGCTTCGGCGGCAAGGGGGCCGTCATCGGCGCGACGCTCCACCTCTACAACCACGCGGCCGCCAAGGCGGCGATGTTCATGACGGTGGGCATCATCGACCACGAGGCGGGCACGCGCGACGTGAGGCTGCTCGGAAACCTGCGAAAACTGATGCCGAAGACGCACATACTCGCCGTCATCGCGGCTTTCAGCCTCATCGGCATACCGCCCATGGGCGGGTTCATCACCAAGGAGATGCTCTACGAGGTGAGCTTACGCCCCGGCGGCCCCGGAAGCTGGGGGTGGTTCTGGCCGTATCTGACCGTCTTCGCTGGGGTGTTCACGGCGCTCTATCACTTGAGATTCTTAAGCGAGCCCTACTGGCAGGCGGCGGAAGGAGAAGCGCCCAAACATCCCCACGACCCGCCCCTGGGCATGCTGGCCGCGCCTGCGATTCTCGTTCTCATGGCCCTGGCTTTCGGCTTGGCGCCGGGCTTGATCGATCACTCCCTCGTCGCACCCGCTGCGGAGGCCACCCTGGGCGGCGGAGCGCATCTGGAACTCCATCTCGGCCTCTGGCACGGGGTGAACGCGCCGCTCATCATGTCGGTCATCACCATGGCGCTGGGTCTCGCGCTTTACTTCGGCTTCGCGCAAGTGAAAGTGGTGCTGGATGCAGTCGCCCGCGTCTGGGGGAATGCCCCCGCTCCGAACAGAATATATGACGCCTCCATCGACTGGCTGCGAAACGGCACGTGGGAGATTCTCCTCTTGCTCCAGGACGGGAACCTGAGACGCTACATGCGCTTGATGCTGGTCCTGCCCACCGCCGCCGCCCTCTACCTCGTCTGGCGGATGGATTGGGGCGCGAAGGTCTTCCCTGAGAATTTCGCGGGCGCATCGTTTCTTCTGGTCGTCATCGCGATGATGATCATGGCCGCGGCCCTCGCCACCGCGCTTTTCAGGCGGAGAATCCCGGCGATTCTCGCTCTCGGCACGATGGGCTACGGCATCTCGGGGCTGTATCTGCTCTTAAAGGCGCCCGATCTGGCGCTGACGCAGATCATGATCGAATCGGCCTCGGTCGTGCTGTTCCTTCTGGTTTTCTACTACCTGCCCGAGCTCAAGCCCATCCCGCGCTCGACGGCCAAGAAGATTAGAGACTGGGGAATCGCGGTCGGCCTCGGCGTCTGCGCTACGCTCGCCATGGCCGCCGCCATGAACACGCACAAGTTCCGCACCATTGCGGATTACTTCATGCGCACGAGCAAGCCCGTGGCCGGGTTCAAGAACGTGGTCAACGCCATCATCGTCGATTACCGGGGATACGACACGCTGGGCGAGATCACCGTGCTGGTCATCGCAGGGATAGCCATCTACGCCATCGTGCGGCTGGCGGGAGGAATGAAATGGGATCACTGATTCTACAGACGATAGCGCCCGCCGTCTTGCACCTGACGCTGCTCTTCTCGTTTTTTCTGCTCATCTACGGCCACAACCAGCCGGGCGGCGGCTTCATCGCGGGCCTCATGACGTCGGTGGGCATCGTGCTCCAGTGGGTGGCGGTGGACGCGGAAGAAGGCTGGCGGCGGTTCAACTGGCCCTATGAGGGAATCTTCCTGGCGGGGCTGGCCCTCTCCACCCTCACTGGGGTGTGGGGCTACGTCAAGGGGGCGTATCTCAAAAGCTCGATATACCACTTCGCCCTGCCCTTCATCGGCGACGTGGAGTTGTTCACCGCGTTTTTGTTCGACGTGGGCGTATACGGCGTAGTGGTCGGGGTGGTGATGTCCATACTCACCAGCCTGTGCGCGCAGGAGACGGAGAGGGAAGACTCTTAAGGGAAGAAAACCCCCGGGGACGGGCGGCGGCATGGACCCCCGCCTCCTCTCCGGACGCAAAGGCGCGAAGGAGATATTAAAGTGCTCTGGATACTGGCGGTGATAATCGGCGTGCTGGTGACGGTGGCTTCCTACCTCATCATGCAGCGCAGGATCATCCAGGTGGTGCTCGGCATGGCGGTGCTCAGCCACGCCACGAACCTGATGATCGTCGCCTCCGGCTGGGTGGGGGACGGAAAAGCGCCCATCGTGCCCAAGGAAGGCGGCCCGCTCGACCCGTTCGCCTACGTCGACCCCCTGCCCCAGGCCATGGTGCTGACCGCCATCGTCATCAGCTTCGCCGTGACGGCGTTTCTGCTCGTCCTCGCGTTTTTCACCTACCGCAAGTTCCAGACCGACGACATCGACGAGATCAGGAGGCTCAGGGGATGAACGCCATATTCCCGCTGTTCGTCGTCTGGCCGCTCGCCACGGGCACGGTCTTGTTCCTCGTCCGCAAGAGGAGCGCGCTCCAGGAATCCCTGAGCACCCTCGCGCTGCTGGTGAACCTGATTCTCGCGGTCGCGCTATTAAGCGCAACGGCGGACGGCACGATATTCGTCCACAGAATGGGCCTCTGGCCCTTCCCCTACGCCATCGTCCTGGCCGCCGACAGGCTCACCGCCACGCTGTTGTGTCTTTCGGCCTCCATCGTGGGGGCGTGCGCCGTTTTCGCGAGAAGCTATCTCACCGACGCGCAGCGAAAAGAGGCCTTTCACCCGCTGCTGCACTTCCTGCTGATGGGGATACAGGGGTGCTTCATCACGGGCGATCTGTTCAACCTCTTCGTCTTCTTCGAGGTCATGCTCATGGCCACCTACGCGCTGCTCGGGTTCTACTACAACCTCGATCAGCTCGAGATGGCCTTCAAGTACACCTGCCTGAACTTGATCGCATCGGCCTTTTTCCTGCTCGGCGTCTCGCTTCTCTACGCCCAGGTGGGCACGGTGAACATGGCGGACCTGGCCGAGAAGATAAAACTCCTGGGGCCGACTCCCCTCATCGTGGTGACCGCGCTCATCTTCGTGTTCGTATTCAGCGTCAAGGCGGCCATTTTCCCGATGCACCTGTGGCTGCCCTCGGCGCATTCGATATCGCCCACCCCCATCAGCGCGATTCTGGCGGGCGTGCTCGTGAAGGTGGGCATCTACGCCATCATCCGCTGCGCCACGCTCATCTTCCCGGCCGCGTTCCTGATACTCCAGCCGGGGCTCATCGCCCTGTGCCTGTGCACCATCGCCTTGGGAGCGCTCGGCGCCCTGCCCCAGACGAGCCTAAAGCGCATCCTGGCCTACAGCACGATCAACCAGCTCGGCTACATCGCCTTCGGCATCGCCCTGCTCTCACAAGCCGGACTCGCGGCGGCGGTCTTCTACATCGTCGGCCACGCCTATCTCAAAAGCGCGATGCTGCTCGGCGCAGGACTCAACCAGAAGCTCACCGGCACGGTGGATCTGGACGAGATGGGCGGCATGATGGGCAAGGCGCCCTTCGCCAGCCTCCTGATGCTTGTGGGTTTCCTGTCGCTCGCGGGCTTTCCGCCGTTCACCGGCTTTTTCGCCAAACTCTTCGTGCTCCAGGCGGGCTTCTCCCAGGGCGCGATACTCGCCACGGGGATCGCCCTGGGATTCGGCGTAATATCGCTTTATTATAATTTCACGACGTACCAGCGCTACGCCTGGGGAACGGGCGGCGGCGAGGTCGGCGCAGCAAGCTCAGGGCTATACGGGTCGGTCGCCTTTCTTTCGGCCTTCGCGGTTCTCTTCGGGCTGGGCGCCTACTGGCTCTTCGAGTGGGCGCAACTCGTGGCCGCCCAGCTCACGAAGCCCGAACTCTACATCGCCGCCATGCGGGAAATCGGATAAGGGGAAGGCCTGATGTCGCTCGCCACGCTCGCATTCACCATCGCCACCATCTGGATATTCCTGCACGGAAGCGCTACGCCCGGACACTTCTTCGTCGGGCTGATCATGGCGGCCTTCATCATTCGATTCCTCAAGAAATCCTACTACCAGGACAGGACGTTTTTCCGCATCGGCAGCTATTTCAGATACTTGAGAAGTTTCACCTGGGAGTTGTTCATCGCGAACTTCCAGGTGCTCAAAATCGTGCTCTCGCCCCGTCTGTCGATTCGACCCGGCATCATCCCCTACAAGACGATGTGCAAGACGCCCCTGGGCGTGACCATGCTGGCCAACTCCATCACCTTGACGCCCGGCACGCTGAGCATAGACGTGTCGGAGGATCACGAGACGATTTTCGTCCATACGCTGGACATCGACCACCCCGACGAGGTGGCCGAGAGCATCCGGGAGGGCTTGGAGCATCCCATCGTGGGAGCCGTGGAATGATCCAGGCGGCCGTACAGATAAGCCTCGTCATGCTGGGTCTCTCGGTAATCCTGGCGTTCATCCGCCTCTTCAAGGGACCCACGACGTCGGATCGCGTCGTGGCGGCGGACACCCTCGCCACGAA
Organism: bacterium; assembly: GCA_965218735.1. Classification (GTDB taxonomy): domain Bacteria; phylum UBA8248; class UBA8248; order UBA8248; family UBA8248; genus Bin107. The sequence continues at coordinate 1,308,427 of CBDCMA010000008.1, forward strand.
CGTGCTCGGCGTCATCGCGCTGTTCGCCATCCAGACGCACAACAAGCTGTTCATCATCGCCGTACTCGCACTGGCTATCCTGAGCTTCGTCGGCACCACGGTGTACGCGAAGTTTCTGGAAAGGGGGAAAATCATTGAGTGACGTTCTCGCCGCCGTCTTGTTGCTGGGAGGCGCCTTCTTCATGCTGGTCGCAAGCATAGGCCTCCTCCGCCTGCCCGACGTCTATTGCCGCATGCACGCCGCCACCAAGGCCACGACCTTCGGCATGGGCGGCATTCTCCTGGGCGCGAGCATCATCTTCCAGAGCGTTACCGTCACGACGCAGGCGTTTCTGGCCGTTTTCTTCCTGTTCCTGACCGCGCCCGTCGCCGCGCACCTGATATCGAGGGCGGCCTACAAGCGCGGCCCCGACCTGTGCCCCGAGACCACGCACGACGAATACGGAAAATACCTGGAGGGACAAAAGGCGGAGGAAGAATCTTCGTCTGAAGATGGGAAAGCGTAGCAAAACTTCGCAAATTGGGACTGTTGAAAAAGTCTCGATGAACGAGGGTTTGACGCGACCGATGAAAAAGCAAGAACCACTCCCCCCTTGAGGGGGTTGTTGAAAAACCCGGCCCTGGGAGCGGGCGCGTTCCCCTCGTCTTACATGCCGCCGTATCGACCTCACCCTGAGTAGCCGCCGAAGGCGGCGTATCGAAGGGCGCTCCCCTTCGACGCGCTCCCGATGCGCCCCGGCGCTCCCTCGATACGGCGCGCGAGCGCGCCTACTCGGGATGAGGGAGGAGTGTCGTCGCGGGTCAAACGCGATTGATGAATGAGTGTTTGACGCGAGTGATGAATGTCAAATCGGAGTGAGGAGCGAAGATTTGTTTGCAGACCGACGAGGGAGGTATTACGCGCATGGGCGGCGAATGCGCCGCAGGCATTTCCCCCTGAGGGGCTTTTTCAACAACCCCCTCAAGGGGGGGAGTGGTTTGGAATTCTCCCCTGTGGAGGATGCTCGACCTTCTAAGGGGGGAGTCATTCCGTAAGCGTATATCGATTGGGAAATCCATCCCCTGTTTTTGGGGGACTTTTCCAACAACCACAAATTAGAGAGAATTGCCTTGTTTTTGTCACTCCAACCCATTGACACTGAGGAACCAGACTCATGAACCGATTTGCGAAGCATGCAGCGGCGCTCATCACGGCGGCATGGCTGGTAATTCCCGCCCTCTCGCACGCCGCCGAGTGGAGAATCGACCCCGCCCACACGACGGTGACCTTCAAGGTGCGTCACCTGGGAGTCACCTGGGTGCGGGGGGAATTCCAAAAAGTATCGGGCAAGGTCCGCTACGACCGGAAGAACCCCGGAGCCACGATGGCGGATATCGTCATCGACGCCGCCTCGGTCAATACACGAAACGCGCGGCGCGACAACCATCTCCGTACCGACGATTTCCTGCTCGTCGAGAAACATCCGAACATAACGTTCAAGTCCGAATCCGTGAAAAATGCAGGCTCGGACGGCCTCGACCTCATCGGAAACCTGACCATCCGCGGCGTCACGAAAGAAGTTCTCCTGAAGGTGGTCGATATCAGCGGGGAGGTCAAAATGCGGCGCGGGACCGTCAAGATGGGCGCGAGCGCCACCACCCGGATCGACCGCAAGGATTTCGGGGTGAAGTACAACCGCCTGATCGAAGCGGGCGGGCTCGTCGTGGGAAACGAGGTGCAAATCACCATTGACGTGGAGTTGAACAAGGAATAACGCGTCGCCGACGCTATCGAGCGCCCGTCGCTCACCGTGTATCCCTCCTCCATCGGCGGCATACATTGCGCCACTTTTGAGACGTTTTTGTGATATAATCATGCAATCTGAGGTAAACCTCATTCATTGAGAATCATTGACGCTTCAAGACACGAGTCCCCTTAGAGAAAACGAGGAGGAATAATCCAATGGCAACAAAGAAAACAACTTTCTGGATCATCGCCTTCGGCTTTGCGCTGGCCGTCCTGGCGGCGCCATTCGGCGCGGTCGCGCTCGAGAAGAAACTCGTCATCGTCACGTCCTACCCACCGGATACGACGACCACGGTAAAGAAGGCTTTCGAGAAGAAACACCCCGGCGTCAAGGTCGAGATGCTCAAGAAAAAGACCACGGCGGGCATCAAGTATTTACAGGAGACCGCCTCCAACAACAGGTCCGACATGTTCTGGGCCTCCGCGCCCGACGCGTTCGAAGTGCTCAAGGGCGACAGCCTTCTACAGAAATACAAGGTCAAGATCAAGGGCATTCCCAAGAATGTGGGCGCCTTCCCGATCAACGACCCCGAGGGCTATTACAAGGGATTCGCGGCGTCGGGCTACGGCATCATGTGGAACACCCGCTACCTCAAGGCCAAGAAACTGCCCGAGCCGAAAACCTGGGCCAATCTGGCGAAACCCGTCTACCACGGCCACGTCGGCATGAGCGCGCCGTCTCGCTCCGGCACCACCCACCTGACCGTCGAAACCCTGTTGCAGGGCAAGGGCTGGGAGAAAGGCTGGGCCGAGTTGAAGGCCATCGCAGGCAACTTCAAGACCGTCACCGAGCGCAGCTTCGGCGTGCCCGACGGCGTCAACTCGGGTCAGTTCGGCCTCGGCATCGTGATCGATTTCTTCGGCCTCTCCTCGGAGGCTTCGGGCTTTCCGGTCAAGTTCATCTACCCGCCGGTGACGACCCTGGTGCCGGCCAACATCGCCATCGTCAAGAACGCTCCGCACCCCAAGGCCGCCGCGGCCTTTATTGAATTTCTCCTGTCGCCCGCCGGCCAGGAGGTGCTGCTCGACCCGAAGATCCGGCGTCTGCCCGTTAATCCGGAGACCTACGCCAAAGCGCCCGCCGGCTTTCCCAACCCGTTCAAGGACAAGTCCATCGGCGCCGCGGTCAAGTTCGACCTGCAACTCTCCAAAAACCGCTACAACGTGATCAACTCCCTGTTCGACGTGATGGTCACCTACCGCCTCAAGGATCTGCGCGCGGCGACCAAGGCGATCCAGATCGCCGAGGCGCAAATGGGCGGCAAATCCAACATGGCGGCCAAGAAACTGATCGACCAGGCGAAGGCGCTGGTGGCCAAGGTGCCCATCACCGCCGCCCAGGCGAGCAAAAAAGATTTTAACCGGATATTCAAGAAGAAGCGCAAGAAGGCGACCACGAAGGTGACGGGCCGCCAGGCCGAGATCGAACAAGCCTGGGATGCCGAGGTCAAGGCCAACTACACCAGCGCCAGGGGGCTGGCCGAGAAGGCGGCGTCCATGCTGTAGACCTCGCGCTGGTGCGGAGAAGGGGGAAGAATGTCTCTGGAAGCGATGGCGCGCGGCCAGTGGGGGCCGGCGGCGGTGGGCCTCATCATCGGCCTGTTTCTGCTCGTCTTTCTGGTCGCGCCGGTCGTCAACGTGATCTACGTCGCCTTCCAGGACCCCAACACGGGCGCGCTGACGCTCATCAACTTCGTCGACTTCTTCCGCACCAGCCTGTTTCAGGAATCCTCCATCAATTCGATCTACGTCGCCGCGATGTCGGTGGTGCTGGCGTCGTGCTTTGCGCTTCCGCTCGCCTATTTCACGACCCGTTTCCACTTCGGCGGCGCCATCCTCATCCAGACCTTGGGCGTGCTCCCACTGATCATGCCGCCCTTCGTCGGCGCCGTGGCGATGCTGCTGCTCCTCGGCGAGAACGGATCGGTCAACCTGCTGCTGGATGAGTGGTTCGGCTTCACCATCCCCTTCATGGAAGGGCTCAACGGCGTCATCCTGGTCGAGAGCATTCACTATTTCCCGTTCATCCTCCTCAATCTCTCGGCCTCGCTCAACAACATCGACCGGGCGATGGAGGAATCGGCCCAGAACCTCGGGTCCAGCGGCATGCGCCTGTTCCGCCGCATCGTGTTTCCGCTGGCTATGCCCGGCTACGTCGCAGGCGCATCCCTGGTGTTCCTGAAGGTGTTCGACGACATCGGCACGCCGCTGCTGCTCAACGTGAACAACATGCTGGCGCCCCAAGCCTACCTGCGCATCTCCTCCATCGGCATCTCGGACCCCATGGGCTACGTGATCTCGGTCATCCTGGTCATATTCTCCCTGCTGGCGCTTTGGACCTCGTTTCTGGCGCTGCGGAACAAGGATTACGCCACCGTACAGAAGGGCGGGGGCGGTTTGATGAAGCGAGACCTGAGGCCCTGGGAGAAAGCCGCCTGCTACGGCGTCGTCGTCTTTATCCTTCTGCTGGTGCTCTCGCCGCACTTCGGCCTCGCCATCTTGTCCCTCGGCACGGTATGGTCGTTCAGCGTGCTGCCCGACGCCTACACCTACGCGCACTACCTGCGGGTGATCTCGGACTCATCGGAATTCATCACCAACACGCTGCTCTACGCGGGCCTCGCCGCGGGCATCGACGTCGTATTCGGCACGGCCATCGCCTACATCGTCCTGCGCACCGGGCTGGCCGGCCGGCAATGGCTCGACTACGCCGCGATGGGAGCGGTGGCGATTCCCGGCGTGGTGCTCGGCATCGGCTATCTGCGCACCTTCTATCAGTTCAACGTGCCGATCATCGACAAGCCCCTGGCCTCGTGGTGGGTGATCATCGTCATCGCCCTCGCCATCCGGCGGCTGCCCTACGCGCTGCGCGCCTGCATGGCGGCCTTACAACAACTCAGCGTCATGCTCGAAGAGGCGGCCGAGAACCTGGGCGCGACAAAGGGCCGCACCATCTACCGGATCGTCGTGCCGCTCATGTCCGGCGGCATCGTCGCCGGTTTCGTCACCAGCTTCGCCACAGCGTCGGTCGAACTCTCGACGACCATCATGCTGGTGTCGCAGGAATCAGACGCTCCGCTCGCCTTCGGCATCTACGAGTTCATGCAGTCGGCGGCGGGCCGCGGTCCCGGTGCGGCTCTCGGCATCATCGCCGTGGTCATCGTCGGGATCGCCACCTACGTCTCGCACCGGATCATCCAGCGCAAGGATATCCAGCGAACGCCCGATATGGCCGTCGTCGCGGGAGTCTGACCATGAGAGCAGAAACCGCCGCCGGCGTCGTCATCGAGCAGTTGAGCCTCGCCTACGATACGACCGACGTGCTCACGGACATCGACCTGCGCATCGAACCGGGCGAGTTGTTCACCTTTCTGGGTCCGTCGGGGTCCGGCAAATCGACTCTGCTGCGCGCGGTCGCAGGCTTCGGCCCGGCGCCTCGCGGGCGCATCTTCATCGGCGAGGACGACGTGACCCGGCTGCCTCCCTGGCGGCGCAACGTCGGCATGGTGTTTCAGTCCTACGCGCTGTGGCCGCACATGACGGTGCGCAAGAACGTCGCCTTCGGCCTCGAGGAGAGAAAGACTCCGGCAGCCGAGATTCCCAAGCGCGTCGACGCCGCACTGGATATGGTCGGGCTTCTGGAACTGGGCGAGCGGCGTCCCTCGCAGCTATCCGGCGGGCAGCAGCAAAGGGTCGCGCTGGCCCGCACCATCGTCGTCGAGCCCCGGGTGCTGCTGCTCGACGAACCCCTCTCGAACCTCGACGCCAACCTGCGCATACAGATGCGGCGCGAGATTCTGGATCTGCAGCGGGAGTTGAAGCTGACCACCATCTTCGTCACCCACGATCAGGAAGAGGCCAACACCATCTCGGACCGGATAGCCGTGCTCGACGCCGGGATACTGCAACAGGTGGGGTTGCCCATCGAACTCTATGACGAGCCTGTGAACCGCTTCGTCGCCGATTTCCTCGGCACCGCGAACCTCATCGACGGACGGGTCGAGACGACGGCGGAGGGGGCGCGCTTTGTAGCGGCCAGCGGCATCACCCTGCCCCTGGCGGGCGACGCTCATGCGCCGGGCGAGTACCGAACCGCCATGCTCCGGCCCCAGGATATGAGCATCGCCGCGCCGGAGGAGACAGTCGCCGGTCTCGCCTTCACCGGTCGGGTGGGGCACCGCGAATTCCTCGGCAATCTGCTGCGCTACAGCGTGGCGGTCGGCGACGACATGCTGGTGGTCGACGAGACCCACCACGCGGACGGCCGCGCTTTCGCCGTCGGCGACAACGTCCTTGTCGGCCTCGGCGTCGAACAGGTCCGCATCCTGAAGCGTTGAGGCGGTCGGCCCTCCCCGCAATTCACGATACGCCCCCGAAAGTAAAGAACTGAAACTTGATATTGTCGCTGAATTGGGCTACATGATTTCCGGGCGGCGCGGTGGAAGTTTCACCCCCGAAACAAAACCTAAAATTCAAAACAACATTCTGGAATCTGGAGCAAAAAGAACGGCTGAACCAAAGAGTTTCCTACCGAAAAGAGGCTCCGGACTACGAGGACGAGGGGCAAGCGCATCATCTCGACCCCTCAACGCGAGGGAGAATCCATGCACCATATTCTCGTTCTTTGCACGGGCAACTCGGCGCGCTCGGGGGCTTGCGCCTGGCGAACGCTGTATGGCCCGGGGGTGACGACGCCTAGGCCGCCATCCGGCTACCTTCCATCCTGAAATCTCCCCGAAAGAGCGGGCGGGCTTGCCATTCGCGCGCCGATCATGGATTCTCCCCGAAATTCAAAACGGCCCCACGAAGTCTGGAGTGAACACGAATGGCTGAACCAAAGAGCGTTTTCATCGAAAGAGACGGCGTGCGGCTGCACGGCCTGGACCACGGGGACGAGGGCGAGGATAAACCCGTCATCTTGATGCTTCATGGCGCAGCGGCCCATGCGCGCTGGTGGGATCACATCGCTCCCCATTACAGGGATATGCTCCGGCCCGTGGCGACGGATCATCGCGGCCACGGGGATAGCGAATGGCTGAGCGAATACGTCTTCGAGGACCTCCTGCGCGACGTGGCCGCCTGGGTGGAATGGGCGAAAGCGGCGAGCGGCAGAAAACCCTGGCTGCTGGCCCACTCGATGGGAGGCGTCATCGCGCTCAACCTCTTTGCTCTCGCGCCTCCCGACGTCGAGGGCCTCATCATCGTGGATTCCCCGCTCAGAACCACGGACGCGATTCTCGCCGAGGTGCGTGCGTTCGGGAACCGGCCCGCCAGACCCTGGGCGTCACGGGAGTTGTTCGTGGAGAAATTCAGGCTCCTGCCCGCATCGGACAAGGTGGACCCGGAAACCATCGCCCACATCGCGCGCCATGCCGTGAAACCAAACGGCGACGGCGCGTGGACGGTGAAGGCGGACAGGCGCTTTCACGCCGCGCGCCCCGAGACGGATCAGCGCGCAGGCTGGATTCAGGTCGAGACGCCCGCCCTGCTCGTGGCGGGGGAATTCTCGGATCGCCTGAAATCAGACTCTCTCGACTGGGTGCGAGAGAAAGTCCCGCACGTGGAAACCACCGTGATTCCGGGCGCGCATCACCACGTATTCATGGACGAACCCGAAGCGTTCATCCGTGTCACGCGCGAGTTTCTTAAGAGGAAGATCGCCGCTACAAGCGTGCGGAACGCATCTCAGACGGTCTGACAAATTTATAGCGAAAATTCGTCTAGATACGCTTGGTGCCTAAGGAGGAGACATCTACCTTTATGTCAATGTCTATTCCTTGCTTAGTTCTCGCGCGAGCTTCACTGATATCGGCACCTGCGACAGACATCAGTATGGTGAAAGAAAACACGGTAATTAAGCCACAGAGTATTTTTTTCATGTCGACCTCCTCAAAATCTTTGGGATCCCATCCTCAGTAAAGTACTCTTTTATGTGCGGTTCTTCATTCAGCGCCGGTTCGTTGTCGATTTTGTAGCTCCAAACTTCATCTCTTTCGAGACCAGTTATTTCTGCGAGTTGTTTTTCCGCTTGCTCAACCGCGCTCCGAGAACCAGATTCAACGGCCAAATATGCAACATTCCAGGCCGAAAGTAGGTGGCGTGGTTGTCTTCTCGTAATGAGGTCGAGAAGTTCATCAAATGGTACGGGACTCTCTGAAATCGCCTGCAACCGCTCCAGCTTTCTTTGAGTTTGTTGTTTGAATTGCGCGCCTCTGCTGTTCTCATCTGCGAAGTCCAACAACGTAGGTCCGATATTCATCCACCCACGGACGTAAGACGCGACGCTTGCCAGGTTCATCTGGATCACCTGCCAATCGCGATAGGCGAGCAGGCTCTGTGGCTCGGGCTCTTTAACCATGAGTTCTTCCAAGGCCTTCGCGACGTCGTTATAGAAGTCCCACGCCTGAATTGCCGCGTCGAAAACTGTTATGATTCCGAAGATGTCGAAATCCCAAAAACTGAAACTTTCATAATCATCTTGTTCTAGAGATTTTTTCTTGAACTCTAAAACCATATCGTCCCAGAGCATAACGAGTGAATGGCACGAGTTCCCGGTTTGAAGCGCCAAAGTTCTCTCATTCGGAAATTCTGCCAATTGAATCTCCCAGGCACTTTTCGCATTGAGCTTTGTCTTTATTCCAAGTCCAATCTTACTTTCGACGAAATTAATCACTGGTACCATCGCTCGCTCGAAATACAAAATTTCTTCATTGACGTTCACGCATCTGATGATCGATTTCACATTCCCTTCCAGTACAGACAGATCCTTCCTCCATGAAAGGATAGTGGGTGCAAACGAATGGAGATTAATTTCGTTGACTAAGGACAATTCGATCTGAGCTCCGAGTATCTTCCCCTCCATCAGCGCAGAAAGAGACTCCCCTGTCGATAGCGATCGGTCGATCCCTTTTCGCAAATTCCTCGGATCGAGCCCCGATATCTTGCTTATTGATTTCAGAATTTTCATTTCGGAAATGTACGACTCCAAACTCAACGTCAATAAAAGGTCCATATTCTCCTCCTATCGAAATCAAACCTTCGAATCTTCGCTACTTTTATCATGCTACCCAGTCAATCGAGGTGGATTTCTGAGAGTTATTCCCCAACTCGTCCATCCCATGGGTGGAGAGGCTCTTACCTCTCCACCCATTTGACGAATAAAGTTCCATTTTACCAATTTACAACCACGGCATTGGCGGCCAAGGAGGAAATGGGGGGTACGGAGGCCAACAGGCCGCTACTAGTGCCTTAGCCACAAAGGTGCAAACGCTGAAATCCATTCCAGTCATCGTCAACATCTCATCCTCCTTATTTGAAGTTGAGAGGATATTTAACTTACAGCCGCCCGGAGGGGAGCAAAACACTCCCCTCCGAACTCCAAATAGCTGTGACCTACGGCGTTGGCACGACGCAGGCCAAACCCGTGGCGCTCAAGATGGTCGGTGCCGTTACGAAAATGCCCGGGCCAGTGAAGAGGGAAAAAAATGCAACAACAGCTCCCCCGGTCGCCGTGGCAGCGCACAGCAACGGACCAGCACTTGCGTTCGGTGTTGGAACACTCATCGTCAGAATCCCAAACAACGCAGCGATCACTATGAGTTTCTTCCCTGTCTTGCGCATTCGTTTATCTCCTCTTTCGTGTCTATGGAATGGTGATTTATTCCTCATCATCTCAACTTCCCTCTTCAAGATTGAATTGAAGCAACAGCCACATGAGAGTATCAAATCAATGATCGCAAAATGGGAATTTCGGGCGATTTTCCCCTACGCTGTAAAATCAACTTCTAACTTGAAATCGGATTTTTAGTTGATCCTGAGCAAATACACTATGGACAAGCGCACAGCATCCGAAATGATCTTTCGGTCATGGAGTTTAAGCGTCAGGTTGGAAGCAAAGAAATAATTGGTGCCTGAGGCTCCGAGAAGAGAGGCGCGCGCACACTTCTATACTACTAGCGCTGTAGTTTGGAGCTAATCAGCGAGTGTTACAGAAAGCTTTGTTTTTCAGATACTTATGCCCATCACTCCGTAACGGCGAGGGGCGCCATGGCCTCGATGTCGCTCACGCAGTCGATGATGACGGGCCGATTCGCGCTGAACGCCTGGTCGAGCGCGCTCTTGAGCTCACCCGGTTTTTCCACCCGGATGCCCAGCGCGCCCATGGATTCGGCGATTTCGGCGAAATTCACTTCGCTGAGCTTCCAGAGTTCATAGGCCTGCTCGGTCTGCTCGCCGCCGTAGGCGCGATCGAAGCCGCGCTTGGACTGATTCCCCGAGGCGTTGTTGTTCACCAGCGTCACCGCGTTTATCTTCCAGCGCACGGCGGTCTCGATCTCCGAGAGATGGTACCAGAAGCCCGAATCGCCGTTGAAGGCGAGCACCGGCCGCTCAGGCACGGCGCACTTGGCCCCGAGACCCGCCGAGAAGGCCCAGCCCAGGTGGCCCGCGCTCCTGATGTAGCTTTGATCCGGATGCGAGAGGTCATACATGCCGCCCATCCACATGCCCGAGTGGCCCGTATCGCCCAACACGACGCAGTCCGAAGGCAGCGAATCCGTCAGTTCCCGGCAAATGCGCTCAGGGCGCATGGGGGCGACGTCTGATTCGAGATATTCCCTGAACTCATCGCGCCATCCCTGGACGAAGCCTTGCGCTCTTTCCACCCAGCCAGCGCGCGAGGCGGCGGATTCCGCGTTCGCCGCATCAGCCATCTTTTGCAGGCTCACTTTGGCGTCGCCCAGAACCGCCGCTTGCAAAGGATAGTTGCGCGCGAGCGCCTCCGGCTCGATATCCAGTTGTATGGCGGGCGTGCCGATGGGCGGCACGGCCCAGAAGTGCGTCGTCATGCCGCCCGTCTCGGTGCCGACGAAAAAAACCAGGTCGGCTCCGTTCACCACCTGATTCGCGCTCTTTCTCGAATAGGAGCCCACCACGCCGACGGAGAGCGGATGGTTTCCCGGAATATTGTCCTTACCGTTCAAGGAGGTCGCCACCGGTATGTTCAGCTTCTCGGCCAGGGCGATGAGTTCTTTCGAAGCCCCCGATGAGCGAACGCCGCCGCCTGCGACGATGACGGGGCGTTCAGCCTTTTCCAGCGGTTCGACCGCTTTTTTCACGCGCGCCGGCTCGGGTTCGGGTCGATAAGGAGGAAGCTCCTTGAAGTCTTCTTCGATGATCACCTCCATCTCGGCCTCTCCGATGTCGAGCTGGCCCTCGTTGCCCGCAAATTGCAGGTGCACGGGCCCCGGACACCCCGAGGTGGCCACGCGGAAGGCTTGGCGGAGCATATCCGGAAAGCGCGAGACGTCATCCACCGTGGCGTTGAACTTCGTCACCGGCTCGAAGGCGGGAACATCGTCCACCTCCTGATAAACCTTTCGGAACTTGGTCTCGGGCACGCGCCCGCCCGTGAAGGCCAGGACGGGGGATTTCGCCAGATAGGCGTCCCGCAGGCCCGCCGCCAGATTCATCGCGCCGATGACCTGCGCCATGCAGACGCCGGGCTTCTTGCCCGCGCGCGCGTAGCCGTCCGCCATGTAGGCGGCCGATTTCTCACCATGCGTCTGGATTCTGGCGATGTTCGTGCGCTCTTCCATCTCGGCCATCGAGCGCCTGAGAACAGCAGGGACCAAAAAAGTGTGAGTCACGCCATAACCCTTGAGCATCTCGGCCATGACCTGGGCGCCTGTCATTTTAGGCATTCGCAATTTCTCCTTGTCAAATTCAAAAAAAATATCGCCAAGGCCGCCTCTTCCGCCTCGGCATTCTACGCAATCCAAGCCGTCAGGACAGGCGCGGGAGCCTGTCCCTACCCCTGCGAAGCTCCCTCCTCACCCTGAGTAGCCGCGTAGCGGCGTATCGAAGGGCGCCCGTCCTGAATATGCCAAGGGAACTGTCCCAAGCCTCCCCATCCCTCGATACGGCCCCTCGGGCCTACTCGGGATGAGGGTTTTGGGCTTCTTCAAACCAAGGCCTTCATGCCGGGAAATACCGGATAGAATTATCAGCTAGGGAGTGAAAAATCTAGCCGCTCAGGGCATCGCGCACGGCGGCGGGAATCTCGCGCATGTCCTCCACCACCACAGCCCCCGCCTCTTTTAACAGCGCCTTTTTACGCTTAGGCGAACCCTCGCCGCGCTCGATAATGGCCGCCGCGTGGCCGAAGCTCACCCCGCTCGGGGCGGACTCGTTAATCATCCCCGCGATGAAGGCGACCACAGGCTTGGTGAAGCCGCCCTCGCCCATCAGGCGCGCCGCGTCCTCTTCCGCGCACGAGCCCGGCTCGCCGAACAGGACGACGCACTCCGTATCCGGATCGGCTTCGAACAAGGGCATGAGTTCAGAAAAAGGAGCGCCCACCATCGCGTCCCCGCCCACGCTCACGTAGGTGCTCTGGCCGATGCCCTCCCGGCTCAGGAGCCAACAGGTCTCGCTGCCCATCCCCCCGCTTCTGCTCAGCACGCCCACCGGCCCCTTTTGGAACAAGAGATTCGTGACGGGCAAATCACCACCCGTGCCGCCCATCTTCGCGCGCCCGGGGCTGATGACGCCCTGGCTGTTGGGACCCACGAGCCGCACCCCCGCGCGCCTGGCGTGGGCGATCATTAGCGCTACGTCGTGCTGGGGCACGCCCTCTGCGCACACGAGGATCATCCCCACTCCTGCTCCCGCCGCCTCGATGGCCGATTCCGCCGCCGCAGCCGCGGGCACGAACAAGACGGCGGCATCCGCCGGATGCTCATCAAGAGCAGTGGCGAACGAATCGTAAACGGGCGCGCCGTCGCAATCCTCGCCCGCGCGCCCCGGCACCACGCCGGCCACCACGCGGGTGCCGTACTTGCGCATGAACCCGGTGTGGGCGCGCGCCTGCCAACCCGTGATGCCCGCCACGACGACGCGCGTGGCCTCATCGAGGAGGATGCTCAAGACCCGCCTCCCGTGTTCGTCCACGACTCTCCGCGCTTCACCGCCTCGACCTGGGAGACAATGCGCTCGGCGGCTTCTTCGAGCGTCACCTCATCGCCCAGATACTGAAGGCCGGGGCACTCTCGGGCGATCTCCCGCGCCTCCTCCCCACCTGAGCCCGCGAAGCGCACGATGAAGGGGAATTCAGAGAGGTCGACTCCCGTCTCCTTAACGGCGCGGGCGATGGCGCGGACTTTTAGCTGTACGCGCGAGAAACTCGTGATGTTGCTCCCCGCGAGCGCGCCTTTTACGTTCGGCATCCCGAGAATTTTCTTGGTGATCTCGAAATACTTCTCCTCCAATGGACCCGGCGTAATGTCGAACGCCGTCGCCGGCTTCCCGCCCAGGCGCGCCATCGTATCCAGGAGATACAAACCGCCTCCTCCCCCACTCCAGAGAAGCGCGATTTCCCCGCCTTCGATTTCCGTAAAGCGCGCCGTGTTGAACGGAGGCATTCCGGCGTCTATCTCCGCTACCCTCGCCTCGATGGGGGTGGGCGGACGCCAGCCGCCGTCTGAGCCTTCATCGAGCAGCGCATCCAGTTCGGGATGGCGAAACAAGGCGTCCGCGTCCAGATCGAGTACGCACGCGGCGGCTACGACTTCCTCCGCATCGCTCAAAACGAGGGGATTCACCTCCAGAACACGCGCCTCGGTGCGGCGGAAAAGCGCATAGCAGGCCTCCAAGGCGAGGGCCGCCCGGTAGAGGGACTCCCCGTGCACGCCGCAGGCGCGGAGAAAAGAAATACACCTCTCCTCGCTCAGGCCGTCTAATATATCGACTTCCATCCGCTTGAGCGCTTCGGGGTTTTCCTCCAAAAGCGCCTCGATCTCCACGCCGCCCTCGGTGCTGAACATGACGAGCGGCCCACGCGATGCGCTGTCGAAGGCGATCGAGAGATACCATTCCTGCACGATCCCGATTTTCTCCTCGACCAGCAGACGCTTGACGGGAAAATGATGCACCACCCGGCCCAGAAGTTCGGTGGCCGCTCTTTCCGCCGCATCGGGCGTATCCGCAGAGAGGATGGCGCCCGCCTTCCCGCGTTTTCCCACAGGCGCCAGCGCCTTCACCATGACGGGGCCGCCGATTGCGCGCGCCGCTTCCTCCGCCTCGGCGGGCGTATGCGCCGAGCGGCCACGCGGGACGCGCACGCCCGCATCGCTTAAAAGCGTTTTGGCCTTGTCCTCGAACACGCGGGGCATATCTATCGCACCAAAACAGAATGGGAGTGGGTTTACAGAATGGCTACGGGGCGGACGGGCGAGCCCGTGCCGCCGCGCACTTTGAGCGGCAGGCAGACGAAGAGAAATTCATACGCCCGGGCCCGGCTCAACTCCTCGAGCACGGCCACCTCCAAAAGATGGATACCGCTGTCCACCAGCATGTGGCAGTGCACCGGCAAGGAAGGGGCCGGCAGCACCTCGACGGCGAAGTTATCGCTGCCCGCCATGAAGATGCTCTTCTCCGAGAGCCACTTCGCGGCGTCCAGGTCGATGCCGGGCGCGCCGCCTTTCTGGAAATAATAATTCCGGCCCGGCCAGTGGCGCATGTGGCCGGTGCGCACCAGGACGACGTCGCCCTCCTCCACCCTGACCCCCTGGGCGGCGGCGACCGCTTCGAGGTCATTCGGCGTAATGGGCCGACCCGCTTCGAGCACGTCTTGTTTGAAATGCGCCGCCATGTCGAGCATCACGCCGCGCCTCACCACGGGCGCCACGCTCTCGATGCCGTGGACCTTGAGACCCTCGGTCTTGCTCTGGGAGGCGGCGGCATCCACGCCGCCGTGGAGCTTCATGTCCTGCGCGATATGGCCGAGGGCGTCGATGTGCGTGCCCGTGTGGCCGGTGCAGAAGAAGGTATCCACCGCCGAGCACGCCCCGCCTGAAATCATGAAGTCGCCGTGTTCCCTGATCATCGAGTACCCGAACGGGCCGTGGAGCGGCACGTGGGGCATCCCCGGGAAAAGCTCGACACCCAAATCGAACACTTTACTGCCGCGCGCGATGGCGCGTACGTCTTCTATGTTCATCATTCCCTCGCTTAAGAGTTCATTCGCTTGTGCGCCGATGGGCCGGGTTCGTGTTTTCGCCATCATAGCTTTGCGTCTCGCCATCCGGCAAGGTAAACATCAAGGGCGGAGATGAACACTCATCTCATCGAGATTTCCTGGAGCGGCGGCGCATGAATTTTGGGGCGTACATTCATCCGGCTTTTCAGATAGCGACGCTCTCGCTGGGCCTGATCACACTGGCGAACGGCTTGCGCGTGAGGCGTTCCCGAAAGGGGGGAGCCGGACCCGAGACGGCGCGAATCGCCCGCCTTCACATGCGGCTCGGGCGGTGGTTCGTCGTTCTTTTCTCGGCAGGCTACACCCTGGGTCTCGGCGGGATGCGCTTCGCCCTGGAATCCCCGGTATACGAGACGGCGCACAGCTATTTCGCCACCCTGGCCCTGGGCTTGTTCTGGACGACGGCTTATCTGGGCCGAAGATTGAGAAAAAATCTCAAAAACGACGATTTGCGGCAGATTCATTCATATTGCGGGTTTCTGGCCGTTTTTCTCGCCCTGTTCGTCGCTTTTCTCGGGATGCGCCTACTCCCCTAGCGCCCTCGATTCTGATAGAATCGGGATGAAGCCGCCGCTTCAAGAGGCAGGGAAATTCTCCATGACCTTGTTCCCGCTCGCATTCCTGTCTTCATTCCCCATGATTATCATGGCCGGCAATCAGACATTTTGCCCGGCGCGAACCTTTCGTGTATCCTGCAATCCATTGGCTCGATCAACACCCAAAATTCCAGAAATAGCGGACGACGAAAATTCGTATCGCAATTATCCCTCCATGGAGGAAGAATTATGCTGAGAAAATCGTGGTTCATCCTGTTCGCCGCGCTCCTCATCGCCTCGCTTTGGGCGGCCTTTCCATCCGAGGCGGCGAACCCATGCGCCAAGAACCCGTGCTCGGCGAAAAATCCCTGCGGGGCCAACCCTTGCGCAAAAAATCCGTGTGCGGCCAAAAACCCGTGTGCGAAAAATCCGTGCGCAAAAAATCCGTGCGCCAAGAATCCCTGTGCGGCGAAAAATCCCTGCGGGGCGAACCCGTGCGCCAAGAACCCGTGCGCGGCGAAAAATCCCTGCGCGTCCAATCCGTGCGCCAAGAATCCCTGCTCAGGAAACCCTTGCGCCAAGAACCCCTGCGGCGCGAACCCATGCGCCAAGGCGGCGAAAAACCCTTGTGGGGGGAATCCGTGCAACCCTTGTGCGGGCGGTGCGGCCCGGGCCAAGAGCGAGGCCGTCATGCTCGTCGGCCAGGTCACCGGCTACAGCAAGGGCTATCTGGGCGTGCGCACCTCCGCCGGTAAGAACGTGAGCGTCCACGTGGTGAAAACCACGCTGGCGCACCGGGGGCCGAAACCGATAAGCGCAGCCTCCATCAAGGCCGGAACCCGGGTGAACATCTCCACCCAGGCCAGGGGCGGCTACTACAAGGCGAACTTCATCTACGCGCTTGCCGGCGGCGGGGGCAATCCCTGCGGCGCCAACCCCTGTGGCGGTAACCCCTGCGCGAAGAATCCCTGCGCTGGCAACCCCTGCGCGAAGACCGCCAAGAACCCTTGCGGCGCAAACCCCTGCGCGGCGAAAAATCCTTGCGGGGCCAATCCATGCGCAAAGAAAAACCCGTGCGGCGCAAACCCCTGCGCAGCCAAGAACCCTTGCGCCAAGAACCCGTGTGGTGGGAACCCGTGTGCGAAAAACCCGTGCGCCGCCAAGAATCCGTGCGCCAAGAATCCTTGCGCTGCGAAGCGCTAACAACGCCTCCGCGCCCGGTGCGTGAGGTCTGATTTTTTTGAGGTCGGAATATTCCATATCCCAGCAAGGAGAAAATGATGAAGACAGCAAAGTGGGGCATCATTCTCGCCGTGGCCTTAGGCCTGATTATTCCATCGGCCGCCCAGGCGGCGGAAAAGAAAGCGACCATCACGCCGCCGCCCTTTTTCTTCACCCAGCAACGCGACGCTAGCGTGAAGGATGCCGTCACCCGGGGCAAGAAAATCTTCAGAGACATCGGCTGCGTGGGCTGCCATCCCCGGGGCCGCACCGTCGGCGGCACCGCCGTGGACATCATGGGCTTCAGGAACCCGGTTCCCATCCCCACCCTCATCGGAGCGGCGGATCACTTCCCGCGCCTGAGTCCGGCGAGCCAGGTGGTGAGCGTCGGGCAGTTCAACGACCTTTGCTCCACGACGTTCATCGGCAATCCGCCCATGGACCCCTATTCCCAGAGATACAAGGACCTGGAAGCCTACGTGGTTTCGCTCTCCCGCGCGCGATACAAGCGCATGCTCGACTGGGAGGCGAAGCGCAAGGCGTTCATGAAGACGGTGCAGCCCGCGGCCGGTGGGGGGAACCCCTGCGGAGCCAACCCCTGCGCAGCCAAGAATCCTTGCGGAGGTAATCCATGCGCGGCGAAAAATCCCTGCGCCAAGAACCCCTGTGCGAAGAATCCGTGTGCGGCCAAAAACCCGTGCGCGGCGAAAAACCCGTGTGCGGCCAAAAATCCGTGTGCCGGGAATCCATGTGCGAAGAACCCCTGCGCAAAAAACCCGTGCGCTAAAAATCCTTGCGCGGGAAAAAATCCATGCGCCAAGAACCCATGTGCAGCAAAAAATCCGTGCGCTGCCAAGAATCCATGCGCCAAGAATCCGTGCAAGAAATAATGGAGGCTTAGCCGACATATTCGGATGAGCATCCGGCGCGCTCGCGTTTGAGACACCGCCTCCCCGCATCGATCGGGAAGGCGGAATCTCCGCGCCTGCGTCCCATATCGACGAGACCGATAAAGAGTGAAAGAGGACGGGAGAATGAAGTTTGTACAGAAAAGGGGTTTGTGGATCGTCGTGGCTCTCGCGTGGAGCCTTATCGCGCCCGCCGCCTCTCTTGCGGCCAAGAGAATACCTCCCAAGACCGAGACGGCGAAGCAAAACGGCGCGGACTACTGGCTGGGCAAGGAAATCTATGAGGAAATCTGTTTCTCCTGCCACGGCAGCAAGGGCGACGGGAAGGGCCCTAGCTGGCGGAGTTCGAGGCCGAGGCCGCAGGTGTTCATCAGCCCCTACATGAAGCGCATGACGGATGACTACATCTTCACCATCGTGAAATTCGGCAAGATGAACGTGCTCAAGAACCAGACGAAGGGCCACAAGATAAAAAACGGCGTCCCCACCGCCATGCCCTCGTTCGGGGAAGTGCTCGAAGACGACCAGATTCGAAAGCTCCTCAAATGGGAGCGCGGCTTCACGAGCGGAAAACAGCCCAAGGATGAGGAGAGCAAGGAAATCTTCATCGACGCCTGCTCCCAGTGCCACGGAAAAAAGGGCCAGGGCAACGGAATCCGTCCCGTGGAGGATCAGGACCCCGAAAAACCGTTCATCAGCCACATCCAGCCGCCGCCGATGAACTATCACCTAAAAGAGCAGATGGCGCGCTTCGACGATGAGTTCCTGTTCTGGCTCATCAAGCTCGGCCGCATCGACGTCACCGAGATGAAGAAGTTCGATTTCATGAAGGCCTACGGCCACGTGCTGAGTGATGAGGAAATCTGGTCGGTCGTACAATTCGTCCGCGAAACGTTCATCAACGGCAAACCGAGAAAGAAGAAATAGGAGAACGTCCAGGCTCATCTGATTCCAGACGCCGCCGAGTAGTGGACGATGCGCCGGCCCTAGGGGATATCAAGGCGCTCCCAGCCTGCGCCCTCATGACCGAAAGCGAAGGCTTCAGGATGCAGAATCTCCGCCAGAATTTCGGCGGATTCGACCAGCCTCGGCCCCGGGCGGTTGAAGAACTGGTTGCCGTCCGTGACGAACACGCGTCCCCTTTGCACGGCTTCCAGGCGCGCCCACTCCGCCCGTCCGGTGAGCGCGGGAAGCTCTCGGCGCGAGAGGGCGATGTCGAACCCGCACGGCATGAGCACGATGGCCTCGGGCTCGCTCTTTTCCAGCACCGCCCATTCCAGCCACGCCGAGTGTTCGCCTCGAACGCCCAAGACGTCCACACCACCTGCTATTTCCACGAGTTCGGGCACCCAGTTGCCCGCCGCCATCAGCGGCTCATACCACTCGATACACGCGACCCGAGGCCTGTGGCCTACCCCCTGCGCGCGCTCGGCGATGGCATCGAGCCTTCCGCGCAATTCATCGAGCAGCGCGTCGCCTCGTTCGCGGACTCCCAGGGCTTCGGCCACCGAGGCGATATCGCGCCAGACGTCTTTTAGTTCATTGGGCTCGAGCGAGAGAACATCGGGCTTTGAGCGCACCAGCCGGCGGACGGCCGCCTGAACGTCCGAGAGGCTCACGGCGCACAATTCGCATTGGGACTGCGTGACCACCAAATCAGGCGCGAGTTCATCGATCAGGCCGGTGTCGACCTTGTAGACCGAGGCGGCTTCTTCCAGCACCGTCTTCACACGCTCGTCTATCTCGCGGCTCGTGCCGTTCGGGTCGAATTTGGGTTCCGTGCAAGGAGGGAGGTCGGCGATTCCGGCGGGATAGTCGCACTCGTGCGAACGGCCCACGAGACGATCGCCGCAGCCCAAGGCGTGGATGATCTCGGTGCTGCTCGGCAAGAGCGATACGACGCGGTTCAAGAACCCGCCCTCCACATCTGATGAATTCCGACCGCAAGAACCTTAGCATATCTCAACATGAACATCCGGCGCAGGAGCGGTACGCTTTCAGGCGGGGTGGGCTACCCCGGTGCGGGACGAATTGACGCATCCCCTCTCCTTGGGCTTATATTCAGGGCGTTCCCAGCGGGAAACCTTACAGTGAAACCACGAGGCGCATGCAAGATGGAAACAAAAGAAAAAACACCCACCCACCAGGTCGCGGCGCGCTTTATTTTCTCCCTCCTCATCCTTCTGATCTTTGCGGCTCCGGCGGCGGGAGAGCGGAGTGAGGCTCCCGATGAGACCGTTCCCCCCTCCCCGCCCATCATCAAAGTGCTTCCCGATACGAGAGACGGGCGGGCGATGGTGTTCGTGCCGGGGGGCCGCTTCACGCAAGGGTCATACGACGGCAACCCCCAGGAACTTCCAGTGCGGAAAGTCTTCATCTCCCCGTTCTGGATGGACCGGGATGAGGTGTCCGTCGCCGCTTGGGAGAGGTTCAGGAAGACCACGGGCCACCGGGCGTCTAAGTATTCTCGGGATGAAACCCTCCACCGGCCACATCTACCCGTCGTGGGCGTCTCCTGGTTCGACGCTGGGGCGTATTGCGCCTGGGCCGGCAAACGTCTTCCCACCGAAGCGGAATGGGAAAAGGCGGCGCGCGGCGCGGACGCGAGGCGCTACCCGTGGGGTGATTCCTTCGACCGCGCCCGCGTGGGCCACGGACGCCCCCAGCCGGTGGGCGGCAAGCCGGGCGGCGAATCGCCCTACGGGGCGCGCTCGATGGCGGGCGGTGTCTGGGAGTGGACGCGTGATTTCTGGGGTGAGTTCTACTACCGCGAAGCCCCGCTCAAAGACCCCCAGGGGCCGCCGTCCGGGTTTTTGCACACCATTCGGGGCGGTTCGTGGCGCGAAGGCCCCGAATACCTGAGGAGTGCGGAGCGCTTTCGGCTCGACGGCATCATCCGCTGGAAAATTCTGGGCTTTCGCTGCGCAAAGAGCGGGGGGAGGTAGCTCCCTCTTCTAAGCCTGCTTCTCGGCTTCCGCCAAAAGCGTGAGAAGATCGGGAGGGTCGCCGGGTTCGAAAAGTTTGCCGAGGACGAGTTCGGCGGAGGGAGGAGATATCTTTGTGGCGGCATTGGCCGGACAATTGGTCAATTCTCCTACGCGAATCTCACCTCCCATGACATACATGTCGACCCGGATGAAGGAAAAGGGCCGCGCCAACCTGGCCGCTACGTCGAGCATCTCTTCCAGTTCCGGCGGTCGCGCATTTTCAGCGCTCGTCGGCCATTTCATAGCAACTGGCAGGCGATTCCATGAGACATCATACGAGTTTCGGGTTTGACCCGTTAAACGGTCCAAGTCGATCTGAATGAGCTTCGGCGCACCGTGAAAACAGAATATCCGGTAATCTGGAAGCGGCGTCCGCCCGTCTTCGGAGAGAAATTCCTCCACGATGATCTTGGGAACCAGATAATGGTAGTTCGACTCACGGAAAAATTTATAATAATTCTCCTTCAGCCATTCCTTCATCAATTTCCTGTCGAGAAGGGGGTCCGATTCTGTAAGTATTATAAAGCGACCGCTCGACTGCGTGAGCTTCACCACGCAGGGAAGGCGATCGGGAACAAAACGGTCCACATCATCGGCCGTTTTCAGTATCTGGTAGGTTTTGACCGCATACTTCTCCCCTACGACTCCACTGATGTAGGTCTTGACGTATTCCTTGTCGCTCACGTACTGACGCAGCGGGTCCAGAAGCGAACCTTCGACTCTCATCTTGGCGAGATGCTCGTTATAAGTCTGAGGATTTTTCGTCCTTGGGAAACGTCCCAGGCACAACCTGTAGTCGATGCGGGCGTATACGGCGTCTCCCCAGCGGTTTTCAGGAAGAATAAATCGCAGGAACTGACGTCTCATCGCGGTGCGTCCTTACGATGTGAGGAATCGGCGAGCCGAACGACGGGGGCACGAGGCCCACAATCAACTCTTCGGTAAAAGAAGATTTGCGATTTCCACCCTATCCCAAACCACGAGCATCCTCAACGCCGTGAGCGTCGCCACATAGCCCCCTCCCCTTGCCGGGCCGCCTCCCCTCTGCTAGTTTTTGGGGCAAATCCATTCATTCTCTTCAGGAGGACGTGCGCGATGGCGGAATTCACCGTAGCCAATTTCAAGGACGTGTCCGGGGGTCTGCAAGAGGGCCAGTTCGCAGTCGGCGAGAGGAAGAAGGCGAGCGGTCTGGCGGACCTGGACCCCATCTACAGAGATTTGCTCGACAAGCCGATTACGGTCACGCTGGGCCTCATTGGTCCCGACGGGCGGGTGAACATGACGCCCATGTGGTTCGACTACGAGGGCGACACGATTCTGGTGAACACGGCCGCGCATCGGGCGAAATGCGGATGGATACGCAACAACCCGCAACTGACGGTTCTTCTCGTGAACCCCGAGAACCCCTACCACTGGATGAGCATCAAGTGCACGGTGGTGAACGAGATACGAGAGGAGGAGCCGGGCGGCGAGCGGGCGACCGAGCAACTCGACCGCATCTGGACGAAATACACGGGCGCGAACCCGCCCTATGCGCTCAGAGACCCGGTAATTGATGAGAAGCGCGTGCTCTTCGAGTGCCGCGTGGACAGGGTGGCCACGTTCGGGCAACCGTAGTAATAAGGGCGGGGAAATAAGACACGCTATTGTCGCGTAGCCCTCTCACGAGGTGAAAGCGCCCTCTACCAGACGCAGCCGCGCGCGGCCACGGGAATCACCGCTTCGAGCACGCCATCCTCCATTCCGCCGCGAACGCCGTAATAGACGTCGTAGAGGTTGATGGTCGGGTCGCAGTGGCTGGGCTGGAACAGGAGCGTCTCGCCGATTTCAGGACGCCTCGAAGCCGGGGAGAGTTCCACCACGCCGTGCTCATCGGACGCCCGCGCGTGCACGGCGCCCTCGAGTTCCACGCAGGGCGCGAGGCCGCTGTCCGAGGCGAGCGCCTTGTGGCCGGCGTCCATCACCACGTGTCCGGGCCCGGGCGCGCTCACCACGGTCGTCAGCACGAACAGGCTGGGCTTGAAGTCGTCATAGGTTTCAGAATTCTCGCCGCCGATGCTGCGGTAGTGGGAATCCATGAAGAGATAGCTGCCCGCCTGAAGCTCGTTCAGTACGCCTGATTCCGCATCCCAGCGCCACGAACCCGTGCCGCCGCCGCTCCTGATCTCCATCGGAAGCCCTGCGGCCTCGAACGCGGCCTCGGTTTCGCGCATCCGAGCTATGGCGCGGGCGTAGACCTCGCGCCGCTCGTTGAATCCATCCACATGCTGGGCTTTGCCCTGGTAGGCCTGGATTCCTTTAAGTTCGAGTCCCCTCACCCCCTCCACGCGCCGGGCCAGTTCCACCGCCGCAGCCCCCGGCGCCACGCCGCAGCGCCCCTGGCCCACGTCCACGTCGATGAGCACGCCGATTTCCGCTCCCGCCGCCGTCATCGCCTCTGAGAGCATCGCCACCCCCTGGGGATGATCCACCACCACCATCAGGCTCGCATGGCGCGCGAGTGCGGCCAGACGCCTGAGCTTCGAGACGGCCGTGACCTCGCTGCTCACGAGCACGTCCTCCACCCCGCCCTCCACCATCACCTCGGCCTCGCTCACCTTCTGGCAGCACACGCCCACGGCGCCGAGCGCCATCTGTTTTCTCGCGAGCCAGGGACTCTTGTGCGTCTTGGCGTGGGCGCGGAGGCTGACGCCCGTCCCCTCCAGGCGCTTCGCCATCAACGCGAGGTTATCCTCCATGTCGTCCAGGTCGACTATCAGAGCGGGTGTTTCGATTTCACGCACAGGCGTTCCGATGCTCTGGCTGTGGGGCATGAGAAATCCTCCTCGGGGGGAAATCTTTTTTTCACGAGAACGAAGAATATCACCTGCGGAGCACAGCGGGAACCGGCTTGCCCGCCGCCTGTTCATGACGCATGATGCGTTTTTATTTTTCACGCAATTTGTCCTACTCGAATTCGGAGGGTTTTTGTTCATGCGCACCAAGGCGGACGATCTCCTGGAGGGCGCCATCGACGTCCACGCCCACATCTTCCCTCAGGTATTTTTAGAGGAACCCGGGCGCGTGCTGGACCATGAATGGGCGGAACTCGCGCGCGAGGTCGGCATGCGCGGCTTCGTGATGAAGAGCCACCTGTGGCCCACCATCGCCCAAGCCAGGATACTGAACGAGGTGTACCCGGGCGTCACCGCCTTCGGCGCCATCACCCTGAACGCCAACGTGGGCGGGCTCTCGCCCTTCGCGGCGGAAAGCGCGGCGCGCCTGGGCGTGAAGGTCATCTGGATGCCCACCTACTCCGCGGCGAACGACATCCAGGTGGGGGCCTACAGCAAACGCATCGCGGAGGCCTATCGACAGCCCCCGCCTGCGCAAGGCCTGAGCGTCCTGGACGCGAGCGGCGCGGTATGCCCGGAGGCGGACGCCATACTGGAAATCGCCCGCGACGCGGACGTTGCCGTGGCCACAGGCCACTTGTCTGCGGATGAGGGCGTCGCCCTGGCGAGACGGGCGAAAGAAATCGGGGTCAAAAAATTCATCTTCACCCACCCGATCATCTTCATCGTGAACGCGAGCGAGGCGCAACTGCGCGAAGTCGCGGACCTGGGCTACATCGTCGAGTTCACGTGGATATCGGCTTTTCCGATGTGGCGCGATCTGGACCCCATGAAAGTGGCGGAAACCGCGCGCGCCCTCGGTCCCGAGCGATGCGTGATGAGCACGGACGCGCAACTCGACCTGAACCCCCCGCCGACGGAAATGCTGCGCATGTTCATCGCCACCATGCTGCGCTTAGGGTTCGAGGAAGAGGAGATTCGCTGGATGGTCCAGCGAAATCCCGCCCGCCTGATGGGTCTCGAAGAATAGAAATCAATCACACTACACACCCCGACGGATGATTCGGAGGGGACGTTTCGCCTCGATCTGCCTCATCTCGATTTTTTTCTTGACTCCTCTGTAAATTCCTTACAAAATCTTAACGTTGCTTCGCCGCCTTCGTTGATATCATATCAACGTTTTTTTAGGCGGAGGGACGGGATGGCATGAACGAAAAAGACCCCATCCTGAGTGTAGAAGCGGAAAAAACCGCCGCGCCCCGGCCGGCATCATCTTCATTTTTCCTTGACTGTCCAGGCAAATCTTTACACAATCTTCATGTTGCACTGCCGCCTTCGTTGATACCATATCAACGTTTTTTTAGGCGGAGGGACGGGATGGCATGAACGAAAAAGGCCCCATCCTGATTGTAGAAGATGAAAAGAACATCGCATCGCTCATCGAAAAATCTTTGAACCGGGCAGGTTTCCACACCATCACCACCCATGACGGGCAGCGGGCTCTGGAACTGGCGCGCGAGTTCGAACCGATTTTCGTCGTGCTCGACCTGATGCTTCCGCACATGGACGGCTGGGAGGTATGCAAGCGGCTCAGAGTCGATTCCGATGTCCCCATCCTGATGCTCACGGCGAGGGAAGCAGAAGTCGACAAGCTTTTCGCCTTCTCGCTGGGCGCTGATGATTACGTCGTCAAACCCTTCAGCCCGAGGGAACTCATCGAGCGCGTCAAGGCCATCCTCAGGCGCACGAGGTACGCGCCCATGTGCAGGAATACGAAACTCTCTTTCGGCAACCTGCTCATGGAGCCCGAAAAGCACAAACTCACCCGAAACGGCAAACCCATATCGCTCACCCCCTCGGAATACGTGCTGCTCCTGACGCTCATGAGCGCGCCTGGGCGCGTTTTCTCTCGCCATGAACTGCTCACCAAGCTCTACCGAACGTCGGACGCCGTGGTCGACCGGGTCGTGGACGTCCACATCGGTAAACTCCGGCAAAAAATCGAATACGATCCCGCCAATCCCCACCTCATCCTCACGATGCGCGGCGTGGGATATAGTTTTACAGACGAGGAAAAGCAAGGAGGCAATTAGCATGAAAAGTCGTCTGCTCTGGAAACTTCTGTCCATCAACCTGCCGGTCATTGCACTGGTCATTCTCATCGTCTGGTTGTCGATCGATTTCCTCGCCGCCGATTATTTCGCCGCCCTGATGCGCAAGTACAACATCTCACCCACGGAAACACACCAGATGTTCCTGGACGCCGTGCACCGCTACATCATCAATGCGAGCCTGCTCTCCCTGACACTGGCGGTTATCTTGAGCTTCTTTCTCACCAGAAGAGTGCTGCACCCACTCTACGCGATGGCGGAGGTATCCAGAAAAGTATCGCAAGGCGATTTCACCGCGCGGGCGAATATTTCATCGAGGGACGAGGTCGGCGAGTTCGGACTGACGTTCAACCAGATGGCCGACAATCTGGAGAAAATTGAAAAACTCAGAAAAACCATGCTGGTGGATATAGCCCACGAGTTGAGAACTCCGCTCACCACGGTGCGCGGCTATCTCGAAGGCTTGACCGATGGCGCCATCCCGCCCCTCAAAGAGACGTTCGCCATGTTGAAGGAGGAAATCTTGCGCCTTGTGCGCCTGGTCCAGGATTTCCAACAACTCACCCGGGCCGAGGCCGCCAAGGTCCATCTGAGGCGAGAGGAAGTTCAGTTGCCGGATCTGGTGAAGCGTGTCATCGAACTCTATCGGCATGATTTCGAGGCCAAAGGCATACGAGTGAACGCGGATCTCGGCAGCGGTGTGTCCACGGTGCCGGCGGATAGGGATCAGATTCTCCAGGCTCTGGGAAACATCGTTCAGAACGCATGGCGTTACACGCCCGAGCAAGAAGAGTTCCGCATTCGGGCGGAGGAGTGTGAAAAATATGTAAAGGTTATTTTTTCAAATACTTGCAGGAATTTATCGAAAGAGGATGTCGGCCTCATCTTCGAGAGGTTCTACCGCGTGGAAAAATCACGTTCCCGCGACAGCGGGGGGGCAGGCATCGGCCTGGCGATAGTGAAGGCCCTCATCGAGGCGCATGGAGGCGAAGTGGGCGCCTCGTATGACGAAGGCGTCATCCACATCTGGATCAGCCTCCCCGTCTGAGAGTTTTGCTTGCGATTTATTTGACGTTTTTTTCATCAATTCGCCACATCTTTTTGGTATGCTCTCCGAAGCGAACTCGTATAGTGGCGCTTGCCCAATCATCGAAAACAGCCGCCGGCACAGCTTCATGACCCTCCGGTGAATCAAAACCGGGGGTTGAGAACACACCCGACAGAGGAACAACGCCATGCGAAAACTCCATAAAGCGCTCGTGATTCTCTTTGCGATATCCTTGCTCCCTCTCGCATCGACTGCCGTGGGCGCCGCCGAGCCGACCATCATCACCCTCACCCAGACGGGATGCCAGTTCACCGAACCCGAGGGGAAGGACCATGGCTTCAAAACCAGGGGGTCGGCCGATTGCAATGCCATCAACTCCCAAAGCGGAAAGAAACGCCTCGGCGAAGCCGAGACCATCACGCTCAAACCCGGCAAGTACGTTTTCCGGGTAACGAACAAGAACGTGCCCTACCAACTCGGGTTTTATCTGCGCGGCGCAGGCATCGGACGCCTCACGCTGCCGAAGGTCTCGGGGGGCGGCCTCGTGAAGGGGAAATCGAGGGATTACGCCATCACCTTGAAAGAGGGCGACTATTATTATTCATGCCCCCTGAACCCGACGCCCGATTACAGGCTGAAGGTAGCGAACTAAACCCAGATCATGTGCGAGACCAGGCTGCTCACATCTTCTCGCGCGTCTATCGCATTGACCTTATGAACCAGCGCGCTTCTCCCGTTCGCATCCGGGCGGGAGAAACGCGCGCATTTCAGAAACTTCTCCTCCAGTTCACGCGCACGCATCGGCTTCTCTAGCCCGCCGCGCACTTGCGCAACCGTCCTTGAAAGCACCTCTCCACTTTTCAGATGAATCTCCACGCGCACGGGAACCTTGTGTCGTATCGAAGGGTCAATCACCAGTTCCATCCGCGGAACCACAGGGTCCATACGTCATACCCCCGATTTTTTGATGCGTTTTCGCGCATATCCAGAGGAAATGGAAAAAACCCGGACTCGGTAGAGCCGCGCGTCCACCTGTCTTATAATAATTTCATTGTATCTATTTTACGTGGAACATGGCCGGGAATCACATACCCATCCACATGAAGCCGAATGGAGAGATGTTCTTGAACCTTCAAAATTTTCCCACCGTGTGCGTACTGGGATTCGGGATGGCGGGCAGGCCCATCGCCCGGGGGCTGGCGGAAGCAGGCTTAGCGCAGGTTCGCGTGTGGAAAAGACCGCCCTGGCGCTCGGAGCATCTCGACGCCTCCGATCACCCGGCCATCCGGATGACGGAATCCATGGAAGAGGCGGTGGGTGGCGCGGACCTCGTTCTCTCGCTCCTGACGACGGAAACCGCGCTGGAGATGGCGCGCAGCGCCGCCCCCTTTCTTCAGAATGCCGTGTTCCTGGATTTGAACACCACGACTCCCGAGATGAAGATAGAAATCGGCCGCGCCATAGAGGCGGCGGGAGGCCATCCGATTGACGGGGCGATATGCGACCCTGCGGAAGTGTACGGGCATACGGTCGTCACGTTGGTCTCAGGCCCAAAGGCCCGCTCCCTGAGCGAGGCCATGGCGCCGTACGGGATGCAGCTTCAAGTTCTCAGCGAGCGCGTGGGAGACGCCTCGGCTCTCAAGGTCGTGCGCAGCGTATTCACCAAGGGACTGATGATGACTTTTTTAGAAGCCATCGAGGCGGCGAGGCGTTGCGGGCTCGTGGATGAACTCCTGGTCTCCATCGCCGGCACGGTGGAGGGGCTTCCTCTCAGGGATTTGGCCCTGAGCCTGGCGGGCACGAGCCTCATCGTCGCCGAGAGGCGCGCGCAGGAGATGGAAGGCGTCGTCTCGACCCTCGAATCGCTGGGAGTGGACTCGCACATCAGTTCCGCCTCGCTCGAGAAGTTCCGTTGGCTGCAAGGGTTCGATTTCCACGGCGAACTCGGGGGTGTGCCGCCCGAATCGGTCGATACCATGCTCCGGGCGCTCGGTAAAGTTTTCGACGCTTCTCCGAAACCGGCAGAGTAAAACAAACCGTCGCCCGCAAAGGCCGGATAATCTGAAATTTGTGCCCTAATCCCTTGATTTTCCCGATAGGCATCTGGTAGCATCCCCTTGCGCTTGGGATAGCCAGGTGAATTCGAGTTGAATTTAACGTGAATCGCCGGAGGGTCGTTCCCTCGGGGTTCAAACCGAAAAAATCTTTATTATCCGTAGGAGGGAATCATCCATGACATTTGTCATCGGGGAGAAGTGCCTGGGCGAGCGCTATGCGACGTGTGTGAGCGTCTGTCCCGTGGATTGCATGCACCCAGGCGAGTACAAAGGGGAACCCTTCCTGATCATCGACCCTGAGGAATGTATCGACTGCGGCGTCTGCCAGCCGGAATGCCCCATTGACGCCATTCTGGAAACCGAAGACGACGATCCCGTATGGGCGGAAATCAACGCGGAACTGTCCGAGGAATTCAAGAACAACGAGCCGGTCGAACCGCGCCCGGCGAACGACCCGCCGAGAAGAGCGGACAACACGTTGCGCTAGCTTCAATGGCAACTCCAAACACCGCGGTCGTGAGGCTGCGGTGTTTTTTTTGCCTGCGCCCAAGCGCTTCTACATTCACCCCACGGTCCACAAACGGGAAACCCTGAGGGAGCTTTGATTTTGAATCGACAAGAAAAAGAGTGCCCGCTCATCGCCGTCGCCGGAACGCGCTTCGGCCCCCCCACCATCGAGGAGGAGGTACTCTCGCCTCTGGGCGCCCGCCTGGCTTTGGGCATGGGAGCGGACCCTGAATCCCTGGTCGAACTCTGCGGGGAGGCGGAAGGCGTCATCATCGGCGCGATACCCAAATTCACCGCCGAAGTCATCGCGCAATTAAGGCGTTGTAAAATCCTCGCGCGCGGCGGCGTGGGGGTGGACAACATCGACCTGGGAGCTGCGCGGAAAAAAGGGATTCAAGTCACCTTCGTGCCCGATTACTGCATCGATGAGGTATCGGACCACGCCATGGCGCTGATCCTCTACTTCGCCAGAAAACTCGAACAGGGAATCGCAGAAGTCGAACAGGGCGGGTGGGGAATCGCCTCGCTCAGGCCCATCGGCCCGCTGCGGGGTGCGACCATGGGCGTGGTGGGAATCGGGCGGATCGGCGCGGCCCTGGCCGGAAAGGCGCGCGCTTTCGGCATGAGGCTCATCGCGCACGATCCTTTCGCTCCCGAATCGGTTTTCGAAGAATCAGGCGCCGAGAAAGTCACGCTGTCGCAGATATGGGAAGAAGCGGACTACGTTTCCTTGCACTCGCCCTTGACGCCCGAGACGAGGGGCATGGTGAACGCGGAAGCGCTTGCGCGCATGAAGCCCGACGCCGTTCTCATTAACGTGGCGCGGGGCGAACTCGTGGACGAGAAGGCGCTGGCCGACGCTTTAGCGAAAAACGCCATCCGGGGCGCCGGCCTAGACGTGCTCGAAGAAGAACCCCCGCCCCCGAACCACCCGCTGCTCGGACTTCCCAACTGCCGCGTCACGCCGCACAGCGCGTGGTACAGCACGGCGGCTCTGGAGGATATGCGGCGAAAGGCGGCGACCGACGTACTGCATGTGCTGCGAGGAGAAAAACCGCGCTACCCCGCGAAATGATTTATTTTGCCCAAGACCGGAGTGTGAGCTACTTTTCGATCGGGAACCCGACGACGCTCCCCCACTCCGTCCATGAGCCGTCATAAATCTTGACGTCTTCATAACCCAGCATATACCGCATGGCGAACCAGACCAGACTGGCCCGGTGGCTCAGGCGTCAGTAGAGGACGAGTTCAATCTCATCATCGGGCGCGGCGCCTGCGCCGCCGAGGATATCCGCAAGCTCCTCCGTACTCTTGTACGCGTCGTCCGCATTCAGCAGTTCGCGGAAAAAAAGGTGCACCGCCCCCGGAATGCGCCCCGCGCGCTCGGCCCCGTGGTTGAAACCCGGCGGGGGCATCACCCGCTCGCCCCTGTATTCCTCGGGCGAGCGCACATCCACCAACACCCTGCCCGGATCCCCGAGTTTCGCACGTATATCGTCCCTGCCCACGCTTAAAACTTCCGCCCCATCCGGCGCGGGATGGTCGACGGCCACCGGGTCCGGGACCTCGCTTGAAACAGGCATTCCGTCCACAATCCATTTTTTCTTCGCGCCGTCCAGCAGCTTCAGATTCGAAAAGCCCGCCATCTTCAGGACCCAGTACGCATAGGTGCCGAACTGCACCGGCTCACCATAGAGAACAATGGTCGCATCCGGCCCAACCCCCATGCTGCCCAACTGCTCCGCCAACGCCCCGGGCGTTGCGAACGCGCGGTCCGTCTCGTGCCAGAGAGCGCCTTTCCAGAACCACCAGTGCGCCCCCGGCACATGGGCTTCACGGTAGGAGGCGTCGTCACTGGCGGATGATACCTCGATGACGTGTACATTCGGACTCCCCAGGCGCTCTGAGAGCCACGCGGTAGAAACGAGCGCGGAACCATCTGTCGGCGTCATATCCCAATACCCTCACAATAAGAAAACGATTTTTAATCAAAAACCATCTTAATTTTGGAATTTTTCACGTCTTTTCACCGATTCCCACTCGAGCAGCGACCAAAGGCGGAATCTCGCGAAAAACTACCTAGAAGGTAGAAGTATTGCCACCTCTGTGTTTTTACCTTTGCTTCAAGGTTTTGAATCGCTCTTCGTTCAACCGCCAGTAGATGTCCGTTCCGGGCCTATGCCCATGCTGCGGGATTCTGCTCCGCCAACGCCCCGGGCGTTGCGCACGCGCGGTCCGTCTCGTGCCAGAGAGCGCCTTTCCAGAACCACCAGTGCGCCCTTTGTCGTGGGCTTCACGGTCGCGTCGTCGCTGGCGCTCTCCGGCCGTAAGTTGGGGTCAGCCCCAAGCTGCAGCAAGGTTGCAACAATCGCCGGGGATTTATTGAACACCAACGCCATGTATAGGGGCGTCCAGCCATTTTCATCGCGTATATTCACCTTGGCTCCTGCTTTCACAATAGCACGATCGCTGGCGTTTTGCTCCAATTCGCTGCTGCGTGTAGGGGTGTTCGTCCATGTTTATCCCGCGCGTTCAAGTCGCTACCGGCGTGCAGTAGCACTGCCACAACAGCAGGGTTTGTGCTTTGCGCCATTCGGTATTTTCCCATCATCATTCCTTGCATTCGGATTAGCACCAACCTTTAGTAGGGCTGTCACGACTGCCGGGTTCGTAATGTAGCCGAACAGATTCCCATGAAGGGGCGTCCTTCCGTATTCATTCCGCGCGTTCGGGTCAGCTCCGGCTTTAACTAGGGTGTTTATAACCGCCGGTTTTTCGCTCCGCCACGACGCCCAGTGCAAAGGTGTCTCCCCTCCTGCAGGGTCTAAGATTGACTCGCTTTTATATCGTGTGTTGAGGTCAGCACCGGCTTTCAGACAACGGGAAATATCCGCCACGCTGGCATGATCGAAAAACCACACCGTATTCCAGTGTTTACATGAAACCGCAGACGCAGGTGTCCAAATCATTATCACTGCAACCCACAGTGAGAGACTCGCCAGCGAGAACTTAATATACGAAATCATTCTCATTCCTCGTTTTCTGTCTTTCCTCACAATCTATGTTATTTGAACCCAGTCAACGAAATAAAAAAATTGTAAATTCCTTCAAAATCACCCGGCAAACATCGGAGGCTTCTTCTGCTGGACCTCCGGCGTGGCCTCCTCGAACGCATGGGACGCCTGCAGCACGCGGGCTTCCTCCCAAGGCGGCCCCACGAACTGGGCGGAAACCGGCAGGCCATCGGCGCTGTAGCCGGACGGCGCGGCCATGGCCGGGAAACCGAACAGGTTGTACGGGCCGGTCTGGGGTCTGCCGAGACCCGAGAACGGCATTTCCACTCCGTTCACGCTGCCCATCATGGTCGCTATGGGCGCTGCGGGACAGGGATAGCCCGGCGCCATGAGGATGTCGATTTCACCAAACACCTTTTCCATCTCCCGGGTGAGCGTCCGCCGCTCCCTGTAGGCGCGCACGTAGTCATCGAGCGTCACGCGGTTCACCGACTCCAGACGGTCGCGCACGTCCTCGCCGAACATTTCGGGATGCTCACTAAACCGCTCGCGATGCACCACCGCCAGTTCGGCCCCTGCGATGACCCCGCGAACCTCGTTCATCTTCGCAGCGAGCGGGTAGCGGACTTCCCTGATGACGCCGCCCAGGCGCTTCACCGTCTCTATCGTGTACGCAAAGCCGTTTTGAACCGACTCGTCGTTTTCACCGAGGTATAAATCCTCGCAAAGCCCAAAGCGCATCCCCGCGATGCCCTCTCCTATCAGGGCGCAGAAATCGGGTACTTCGCGATCCGCAGAGCCTGGGTCCGCCGGGTCGAAACCCGCCATCGCCTGGAGCATGAGGCCGCAATCGCGCGCCGTTCTGGCGAGCGGGCCGGCGTGGTCGAGGCTGGGAGAATTCGGGAATATGCCGCGAAGGCTCACCCGGCCATACGTGGGTTTTAAGCCCATCGTTCCGCATGCGCTCGCAGGCCCCCGGATGGAGCCGCCCGTGTCGGTCCCCACTGCGGCGGGACACATGAAGGCCGCGACGGAAGCACCCGAACCACCGCTCGATCCGCCCGCAACCCGTTCGGTGTCCCAGGGGTTGCGGCACGGGCCGTAATGGGGATTCACGGTGGTGGAACCGGCCGCGAACTCGTGCGTGTTGCATTTCCCGATGATGACGGCGCCCGCAGCTTTCAACTTTCTCACGCACTCCGCATCCTCGGCAGGCACGTTTTCCGGGAAAAAACTCGAACCCTGCGTCGTCAGGACGCCCGCGGTATCCACGATGTCCTTGATGCCCACGGGTATCCCGTGGAGCGGCCCCCGGTAGTTTCCGCCCTGAATCTCATCCTCCGCCTTTTTCGCGTCTTCGGTCGCCTCATCCGCGCACACGGTGATGAATGCGTTGAGCTGGGGATTAAACGCCTCGACCCGGCGTAAATGCGCGTCCACCACCTCGCGCGGGGAGATTTCCTTGCTCTCGATCTGCTGGGCGATCTCATATATTGAGAGAAAATTCAGTCCATCGGCGCTCATTTCGACCTCCCTACCACCAGTGTGAATTTTATTTCGCTTCCGCCTGTTTGATTGAGCATCACTTTAGCATGACGGGGCGATCTTCGCCCTCACCGGAGGAGTCTTCTTTCCTCTCCCAATTCCAACGTACACTTGAGTAGCAGCGCGTGCGGCAGAAAAATCACTCCCCCCTTGAGGGTCAAACTCGACCGAAGAGGGATAATTTATCGAACGAGAAGGGAGGATTTGCGCGTTTGTAGCAAACCCTAGCTCCTCGCTCGGGTTTAACCCCCCGTGGTTGTCCTCCACCAGGACAGGCACGGGGGCCTGTCCCTACGGGTCATTCAGGCAATATGGGAGAGATTGTGGTTTGCGGTGTAGTGACAGCCTCTTCTCGGGGCTTTCCCACAGGTCGCGACGTGTCCCTACCATGCGCCACCTCACAATTCACGAATCTCCTCTATAAAATAACGGGACGCATGTATGTGTGGGGCAGTCCCATGGAGGGACTGCCACCTACGGAGCCATCGCCGTTCACGGTTTTACTGTAGGGGCCGCATATATGCGGCCCGTGTGGACAGGGGCAAACCAAGCACAATCGCGTCCCCTCATAGTGACCCACTTGGCGGAGGCGCGCCGATTTGTTATGGATGGTTGCGGGCTGATGATGCTATACGCCCGATTCACGCGCTAGGAGCAGAAGAAAACTCATGGCGCGTCCATCATCCATGAGGTCAAACCACATGAACGGCGATACTTTCGACGCCTTGGTCGTCGGCGGCGGGATCAACGGGCTCTCCGCACTTTATCACTTAAAACGCCTGGGGGCCGAGCGCGTCGGGCTCGTGGAGCGCTTCTCCATCGGACACGACCGGGGCAGTTCGCATGGCCCTGCCCGCGTCACGCGAAGCGCCTACATTGCGCCCGAATACGTCCGCCTGATGCAGTGGGTGCACAAAGAAGAATGGCCGAGGCTCGAAAAAGCCGTCGGCAAACAGCTCGTGTATTCCAACCCCGGAATCTACACAGGACTCCCCTGCGAGCGTCTCGGCCGCTACATCAACGCGGTGCAGCAAGTAGGCGTGGACGTGGAACTCATCTCTGCGGGCGAGGCGCGGGGGCTGTTTCCCCAGTTCACCTTCGATAACGCCGAAGAAGTTCTGCTGGACAAGACGGGCGGCTTCGTCGCAGCGAAAGAAGCGGTCGACGCACTCGCCGCGCTGGCCCGCGAGAACGGGGTGCAAATCCACGAAAACACCATCGTTCACGGAATCGACCCGGCGACCGACCCCGTGCGGGTCGAAACGAGCGCGGGAACGCTCCAGGCCGAGCGCCTCATCGTGGCGGCCGGCGCATGGGCGCGGGAATTGCTCCCCTTCCTTAAGCCCAGGCTCACCATCTCCCGCCAGACGGTGGGATATTTTACGCCTGCCGCCGAGCCGGAAGCCTACCGGCCCGGCCCTTTCCCCGTCTGGGTGTATATGGAACAGGAAGAGAACGACCTTTTCTACGGGATGCCCGAAATCGGCCACACGGGCGTCAAGGTGGCCCGGCACATGAGAATCGGGGTGGATGACGACCCGAACGAGGAGCCTGATTCCATCGACCAGGACAAGATAGAGGACGTGAAGCGTTTCATGGCGAGGTTCTTCACCGCATCGGGATGGACGCTCGCGAGTGCGGAGCATTGCCTCTACACCAACGCGCCGAACGAGGATTTCATTATCGACTTACACCCCGAGAACCCGCGCATCGCGTTCGGGGCCGGTTTCTCGGGCCACGGGTTCAAGTTCGCCCCCCTCACCGGAAGGCTCCTGGCCGAACTGGCGTGGGGGGGAGAAATATCCATCCCCGACGCCGATCTGGCGAGGCGGCTTTTTTCACTCAAAAAATAAGGCTTTATCTCTCCTGATGAGGGTCCGCGTCCCTCGCGAGGCTTCGGGTA
Organism: bacterium; assembly: GCA_965218735.1. Lineage (GTDB taxonomy): Bacteria > UBA8248 > UBA8248 > UBA8248 > UBA8248 > Bin107. Next base: position 1,343,920 of record CBDCMA010000008.1, read on the forward strand.
TGGACCCCCTTAAGCGAGTAGCGCCCCCTATTCTTCCCACGATTCGGCGGAAGATGCGGGTGGCGGGGCGGCGGCCTTGCAAGAAAGTCTTATGACGCCACCTCTTCAATTAGCGCTCTTAGATTCTCACCCGCCAGCCTCGCCGCTGTTCGGGCATCGGGTTTCGAGACAATCTGGCAGGTCAGATAGCCCGCATACCCTATCGAGCGGAGCGCCCCGATGATTTCGCCGAAAGGAATATGCCCGCCGCCGGGATACAGGCGGTTGTTCTCGGCCAGATGCATGTGGCCCAAATACTCTTTCGATTCGAGGATCGCGCCCGTGAACGACGCCTCATCCACGTTCATGTGGTAGGTGTCCAGCATGAGCACGAGACCCTCATGATCCAGTTCCCGACAGAGGGCCACGCCTTCCGCCGCCGTGTTCACGTTGTTGATCCAGTGGCTGCACAAGGGTTCGAGATAGAGTTTGAGTCCGTGAGCTGCGGCCTCATCCGCGAGACCCAGAAGCGCGTCGCGCATCCAGCGGAGAGAATCATCGCGCCGCGCGTCCTCGCATAGATTCCCGCGCGAAGAACCTATCACCATGCCGCACCCGAACTTTTTCGCCATCTCAAGCGCGTCCAGATGGCGGCGATACGATACCGCCCTGATCTCGGGCACGGGATGGCACAGCCAAATTTTATCCTGAAAGCCCATGGCCGCCGTGTGGATCATAGAAACCGAAAGGCCCCGGCGCGCGATTTCCTTCTCGATAGCGCCCAGGTCGAGTTCACCGGGTTTTCTCACCGAAAGCTCCACGCCCTCGAAACCCGCCTCCGCCACGCAGGCGAGGTTTTCTTCGAGCGTTCCCTGCGCGCTGGGAAGGTTGGGGGTGGAGATATCCGGTGTGGCGATCTGATAGCTCAGCTTCATTCAGAAAACTCCCTCGTCTCAATCGCGCCCCAGGATACGGCGCGGTGCGGTTTTATCTCTATCATCCATGCGTGGATTGTGATGGCTCCGCGATATTGCGCATATTTCTCACGAAGCAACTCCGCCGCCTTCTCATAGACTGCGTCCGTATCGGCATGGATGATGGCGGCGCTCCCGAAAAGCATCACGAAGCCAAGGTTCGCCCAGTCGTCCTCGTAATGATCCACCAGAAAAGAGACTTTTTCATTCTCGCGGATGTTGTCGAGCCGTTTCAGCCGCTCGATGTCTTTTTTCTGCTTGCCGTCCACCGGAACGTATATGTTCCCGTCCACCACGGCGAAAACCACGGGCACGACGTGGGGCGCGGCGTCTTTATCCGCCGTCGCCAGCCGCGCCACGCGCGCGCCTCTCACGAAGCGCCATTCATCATCAGAAAGCAAAGGCCCCGTCACTCCGCTTCTCCGTATCCCCCGCCTCCCGGCGTGATGAGCGTGAGGGTATCGCCCGGCTCCATGTCGGTGGTGACCTTGGGGTCGATTTCGCGCTCGTTGATGCGCACCTGCCCCCGCGCGCCATATCCTCCGCCGAGCAGCCCCGGCGCGGGCGATTTCGTGCGCTCGGCCATGAACGACACCGTAATGCGGGCGGGAGAGTCGTTCCTGAAGACGATTCGCTGCCCGCAGCCTCCCGTGAATTTCCCGGCGCCGCCCGAATCCCTTAATATCGTTTTCTCGATGAGGGTGAAGGGCGTGATGCGCTCGATCACTTCGATCGGCGTGTGGGAGACGTTGCTGGGATAGCTCAGGCACGCATGGCCGTCCCCGCGCGCGGTGGCCCCCGTGCCCCCGTTCTGAAAGAAAAGCCCCGCCGTTCGCACGCCCCGTTTGTCCAGCCCCGTATAGTTCACGCACCAAAGCGGAGAACCGCTCGCCGCGGGCACTTCTTCGGGAATGACGGGGGCGAGAGCCTCGAAGACGGCGGCGGGCAGATAGTGGCCCACCAACATCCGGCCTCCTCCCGCGGCGGGGTGTAAGGGTTCCAGAATACTGCCCGGCTCCGTCCGCACGTCGATGGGCCGGAAGCACCCCTCGTTGTTGGGAACTTCCGGACAAAGAACGCACTTGATGGGATAGACCGAATAGGCATAGGTGTAGTTGTAGGCCACGTTCACGGCGCGATCGACCTGGGGCGAGGAACCCGCGTAGTCGATCACCAGGGAATCTCCTGTTTTCTCGATCCGCGTCCGCACCCGGATGGGTTCCGCAAGACCGTCGGTTTCGATTTCAGAGGCGTATTCCCCATCGGGCAAACGAAGCAGGGCGTCGCGCATGGCTTTTTCCGAGCGGCCCTGAATCTCCTTCGTCAGCGCGCGCAAATCATCCAGGCCGTATTCTTCCAAGAGATCGCCCAGGCGTTTTTCCGCCAGGCGATTCGCCGTGAGCTGCGCGTTGATGTCGCCCATCACCAGATCGGGCACGCGCACGTTGTAGCGAATGAGGTCGATGAGCGTCTTATCCGGTTCGCCGCGCCGGTACATCTTCATCATGGGAATCTGGAGGCCCTCTTCGTAGACCTCCCTGGGGTCTGGAGAGCGGATTTTCCCGCCGATGTCCGGCAAATGGGCCGTACTGGCCGAAAACCCGATGAATTTTTCCCGGTAAAACACCGGCTTCACGATGTTCACGTCGGGAAGATGGCCCGTTCCGTACCAGATGTCGTTGGTGATGAGGATGTCGCCGGGTTCGAGCGTCTCGGGCGGAAATGCCCGGAGAAAATGGCGAACCGTTATCGGCAGGGTGCCGATGAACGAGGCGATGCTGGCGGAGGACTGCACGAGGGAGTGGCCCTGATCGTCGGTGATCACGCAGGAAAAATCGTTCGACTCGCGCACCAGCGTGGAAAACGAGGTGCGCACCAGTGTCGCCGCCGCCTCGTCCACGATGCCGATGAGCCTGCGCCAGAGCACTTCCAGCGTGATGGGATCGAACGCCATTACCCGTTCACCTCGATGATGATGTGGCCGCTTTCATTTTTTCTAAATCGCGCGTCTTTCGGGATGACGATGGTGGATTCACGCTCCTCGATGATGGCGGGGCCGGAAAATTCCCGACCATGAGGCAGCGAATACCTGTGGTAGACGCGCGCCTCCAGGAATCCACTCTCAGGACCCGCATATATCTTTCTTGACCCCTTATCGAAATCCGCCTCATCCGTGAGCGGCGGGACGTCCATGCCCTGAGGGCCCGGACCCAGCATCGTCAGCCGCCAGGCGGCCACCTCCGCCGCCACGTTCTCGATTTTTCGCAAATACCGCTTCTCATACGCTTGCTCGAACAACTCCTGCATGGCAGCGGCGTCGCGAACCGGCATCCCGCCCTCCTCGGGGAGAGGGACGCTCACGGTATCCGTCTGCCCCCGGTAGCGCATGTCGGCTGCGGGCTGAAACTCCCAGCGCGCATCCACGTCGATCCTGTCCCCCAGGGAATCTTTCATCTGCGCGGCCATGTCTCGATAAAGCGCCTCGACACGCGCCCAGTCCACCGCATCCACGTCTGATACCAGGACGCGGACGGCGTCGGCTCTCGGTCGCGCCGCCAGAAGACCGGCTGCGGAGGCCACGCCCACGTCCGGCGGGCAGACGATACGGCGGATGTAGAGTTTTTTCGCCATGTGGCAGGCGTGCAGGGGCGCGGCGCCTCCGGTGGCGATTAGGGCGTAGTTTCTGGGGTCGCCCCCTTTTTCGGCGATGTGCACGCGCGCTGCGCTCGCCATCTGCTCGGTGATGATCTCATAAATCCCCCACGCCGCATCCTCTACGCTCATGTCCAGCTTTTCGGCCAGAGACGAGACGGCCTCGCGCGCCTTCTCGGCGTCGAGCCGCATCGCGCCGCCCAAGAAGAAATCGGGATTGAGATAGCCCAAAAGCAGGCTCGCGTCCGTAACCGTGGGCTGCGCGCCGCCCTGGGCGTAGCAGGCCGGCCCCGGCATCGCGCCGGCGCTTTGGGGGCCTACCTGAATCAGCCCCAACCCGCTGATCTCAGCGATGCTGCCGCCGCCCGCGCCGATTTCGACCAGATCCACCGTGGGCGAGAGGATGGGCAGGCCGCTTCCCTTCTGGAATCTCGACGTCCTCGCCACCTCGAAGCGGTTCTCCGTCGCGGGTTCCCCGTTTTCAATCAGGCATATCTTGGCCGTGGTTCCGCCCATGTCGAAGCCCAGGACGTGGGCCTCTCCCAGAGAGCGGGCGATTTGCGCCGCGGTGAGCGCGCCGCCCGCAGGCCCTGATTCGATGATTCGCACGGGATGCTCCCGCACGCTGTCGAGAGTGGCGAAGCCTGAGTTCGAGAGCATGATGAACAGATCTCCCGAAAAGCCCGAATCCCGCAGGCTGGCGAGCAAGCGAGTCAAATACGCATCGGCGATGGGCCGCACGTAGGCGTTCGCCGCCGTGGTGGAAGTTCGCTCGTACTCGCCCGTCTCGGGAGCCACGGCGGATGAGATGGAAACGGGCGCATCCCCTGCGACCTCTTCGACCGCCGCCCGGGCCGCCCTTTCGTTCTCGGGATTCACGGGCGCATGGAGAAAGGAGACGGCGATGGATTCCGCCCCCAGCCCAACGAGTTTTTCCGCTTCGCGCTTCACGGCTTCTACGTCCACCGGAACCACCACCTCGCCGTCTACATGGACGCGCTCGGGCACCTCGGTGCGCAACTCCTCGGGAACCAGTGGCTCGGGCATCTCCTGGTGCAGGTCGTATAGGTCGAAGCGCTTCTCGCGCCCAATCTCGATGACGTCGGAAAACCCCTGCGTGGTGATGAGGCCCGTGCGCGCGCCTTTTCTCTCGATCAGGGCGTTGGTGATGAGGGTGGTGGCGTGCACGATGCTCACGAGGTCGGATGCTTTAAGACCGGCGGATTCGAGTATTTTCCTGAAGCCCGAGAGCGTCCCCTCGGCGGGATCATCGGGTGTGGTCAGCACCTTGGCGATATGGACCGCGCCCTGCGCCTCGTCGATGAGCACGAGATCGGTGAACGTGCCCCCGATGTCCACGCCCAAACGAATTTGCAAGTCTTTATCCATCATTCCGCGTCCGGCAGTATCTCGCCGTTTCGGATGATGGGCGCGCCGTCGAACCAGACCGAAGGCGCTCTGATGATGGCGTCGAAGTGGGTCTTGGCCTGCACGTCTCCCCCCAGGTTGGCGGAGGTTCCGACCCCGATGTGGATCGTGCCGTTCACGCCCTCATCATTCAGCATCCCGCCCGTGAAATCCTTGCATTCGGGATTCAGGCCCATCGCGAACTGCGCGACGTTGTAGACCCATTCGTCGTTCTGTTCAGCCAGCAGTTTATCGAGGAAATCCGCCTGCCGCCCGCCCGATATCTCCCGCACGAACCCGTCTTTGATCCTAAAAATCACAGGCTCCTCGATGACGCCCACGCCGTAATAGGGAATGCTGCCGTCCACCACGAGGACGCCGCTCGCCGTTCCTTCCAAAGGAGATATATTCGCCTCGATGTTGGGAACCGCGGTGAAGCCGGGGCCATCCAGAACGCAGGCGTGGCTGTTGCCCGCGCGTCCCTCGACGCCGAGCACGAGTTCGGTGCCCGCCGGGTTGGTGACGCGGACTTCGCTCGCCTCGCCCAAGCGCGCCGCCAGGGCGTCGCAAAGCGGTTTTCTCGCCCTGAAATCCGCCATCAGGCCCCCGTACTCCATCTGCCCGGGCGTGAACGCCGTCATCGAGAGCACGCGCGCGCCCGCGCCGATGGCCTCACGCGTCGCCCGCGTATGGGCGAGAGCGTGGGTGATGGGCAGAAAAACCACGTCGGACGCCCGCATCGCCTCGGCCACGGGTGGGGGCGGCTCCTCGTTGTCGATGCTTCTGGGCGGGCACACGGCCATCGTCGCCCGAGCGCTTAGGCTTTGCGCCTCGGCGCAGAGCGCCTGCGCGATGGGGAGGCGCTCTGCGTCGGTGACGATGAGCACGTCCTCGCCCGCCTTCACTCCGGCGCAGTCGCCCACCAAAATTTTCGCTCCTTTTTGCATCGAACGTCCTTTACCTTCGAGCGATGGAGGCGGCGGCGCCGACCCCGGTTCGCCCGCAATATCCACTCCGCAAAATCCCGAAAACCCGGCGGGGCTTCGGAGGCGTCTTTGCGCTACGATGCTTGCCCGTATAAATGTAGGAATCTACACCAGGGGAATGAGTGAGGCGAGCATGAGCGGGGAAATACGCGCAGTTAGAAAACCGGGCGTCAGCAGAAAGCGCCTGATGGATATCTACGAGCGCTTGTATGCGCGCTTCGGCCCGCAAGATTGGTGGCCCGGCGAGACGACGCTGGAGATATGCCTGGGGGCCATTCTCGTTCAGAACACATCGTGGGCGAACGCGGCGCGCGCGATTGATAACCTCAAAAAAGAAGACCTTTTAACGGAAAGCGCGCTCAAGAAAGTGCGGGGAGACCGCCTCGCCCGTCTCATCCGGCCCGCGCGGTTTTTCAACATGAAGGCGAAAAGACTCAAAGGCTTCGTCGCCTATCTCTGGAAACACTTTGAGGGAGACGTGGACAAATTCCTGAGCCTGCCCACCGAAAAGCTACACGAAGAACTCTTGGGCTTAGACGGCATAGGGCGAGAAACGGCCGATTCCATCACGCTCTACGCCGCTGGGAGGCCCGCCTTCGTGGTGGACGCCTATACGAAGCGGATATTCTCCCGGCTCGGGCATTTCGAGACGTCAAAAAACGGGGATAAGGACTATCTCGCCTTACAAGAAAGCCTCACGGCCCACTTGCCCCGTGAGGCCCCTCTTTTTAACGAATACCACGCCCTGCTCGTGCGCCTGGGACACACCTGCTGCCGCCCGAAGCCCAAATGCGAGGAATGCCCGCTTCGCGCCGTCTGCCCGTATCCCTGAAGACGACGCGCGCCGGAATGACGGGCAAAGGCAGAAAATCACTCCCCGTTAAGGACCTGAAACACTCCCCCCTCAAGGGGGGAGTGAAAAAATCCGAGCAGGCAAGAACGTCCGTTTCCAAGGGATCCTGCGCGCTGGCCTTGATGGCGGTTTTGTTCCTCTTCAGCGTCTTCCGGGAGATACCGGCGCGCATCAATCCCTGACCTATACGACGGCGCAGAATCCCCCGTCGATGTTCACCGCCGTCCCCGTGATGAAAGACGCGGCGTCGGACGCGAGAAAACACGCCATGTTGGCGTATTCCTCAGTTGTTCCCATCCTGCCGAGGGGAATATCACGCCCGTATTCGGCGACGAATTCCTCAAAAGAAATATCGGGCTTTTCCCGCTCATAGCGCCCCGCAATCTGATCCGTCACGATGCGGCCCGTGCACAGCCCATTCACCAGCACGTTGTAGGGAGCGCCTTCGCCCGCCAGCACCTTGGTCATCGCCATGCCTGCGGCGCGCGAAACTGATGTGGGCGCGCTGCCCGCAGGCGGCGCTTTTCCCGCCACGGTCACCACGTTGATGATGCGGCCCCAGCGGCGCGCCTTCATCGCGGGGAAAGCGAGGCGGCAGGTCCTGATGGCGCCGAAGAGTTTGAGGCCCAAATCCTCTTCCCACATCTCATCGCTAATCTCCTCGAACGGCCCCCGGGTGGATGCGCCCGCGTTGTTCACCAGAATGTCGATCTGGCCCAGATCATCGAGCGCCGAGGCCCACATGGCCTTGATCGCCTCCGCGTCGCCCATATCGCACGAATAGGCGAACACCCTGCCCCCGGTAGCGGCTTCTATCTCCCGTTTCGTCTCCTCGAGCACGTCGGGCCGCCTCGCGACGATGGCCACCTCGGCTCCTGATTCAGAGAATTTGAGCGCAATACCCCGGCCCATGCCTCGGCTGCCGCCCGTGATGAGCGCTTTTTTTCCGTCCAGACGAATATCCATGAAAAAACTCCTTGATTATTGGCTGGTTATAAATCCGTGGTGAGGGAGACGAGAACTTTCATCGGAGCATAGAAGCCCGCCCGGCCTTGAATTCACCCGCTCCGGTTTCTCACGAAATTTTCGGCAGGGGCTGCTCGCGCGTCATGACTTCCACGATGGCCGGCTTGCCCGCAGAGAGCGCCTCTTCTATGGCAGCGTCGAGATCGGCGGGGTCTTCCACCCGCACGCCCCAGGCGTCGAAAGAGCGCGCCATCTCGGCGAAATTCGGGCTCTTGAAGTCACAGCCGTAGGCCGCGCCGTAGAGGTTTTGCAGCTGGCGGTCTATCTGGCCGTAGGAGCCGTCGTTCAAGACGATCATCACGATGTTCGCGCCGTATTCGCTCGCCGTCACGAAATCGCCGATCGTCATCAGGAACGCGCCGTCGCCCACCAGGCCGATGACGTCGCGCTCGGGATATTCCATCTTGGCGACGATGGCCGTGGGCAGCGCGAAGGACATGGCGTTCCACACGCCCGACTGCATGAAGGAGAACTGGTTCGTGAGCGGCACGTAGTAGCGCGCGAACATCTGGCAGTTGCCCACGTCGCTCACGACGATGGCGTCGGGCTTGATGTGGGTGGCTAGCTTTTCCATCAACAAGGCCGGATGGATCGGCGTCTCGCTCTCATGGCCCTCGATAACTCCCAAGGCCTGCCTTCTCATGTCCGCCTTGCCCTGCGCGATCTGCGCCCTTACTCCATCTCCCGCGCATCCGCTCTCGCCCTCCAAATGCGCCTCCAGAGCGCTCAGGAACATCCCGGGGTCGGCGACAATCTCATCCGCGCCGCCGTAATGCGCATCCTCCTCATCGTCGAAGCCGATGAAAATCCTGTCCGGGGGCGCATAGGGGTCGATGTGCAGCACTTCCGCCGTGGCGGCTCTTAGGCCGATGAACATCATCAGGTCACACCGAGAGGTAACGCCGTCCATAAAGCCTGTGTTCCTGAAGGCGAAGTAATGCCCCACCGCCAGGGGGTGGTCCTCGGGAATGACGCCCATCGAATCCTGGGGGTAGATGACGGGAATCGAGAATTTATCGGCAACCCGCGCAAGTTCTTCCATCGCCCCTTTTCGCATCACCCCCTTGCCCGCGCAGATGACGGGGTATTTCGCCGCCAGAAGTCTCCGGGCGTACTGGGCGACGTCCTCCGCGTTGGGGGCCACGACCTGCGTCGGCTGCGGCGCGTATTCTGGGAGGGCAATGGGCGTTTCCTGCAAAAGGTGGGGGCTGTAATCGCTGAGCCTCGGAATCTCGACGTGGACCGGCCCCGGCCTCCCGCTTCTGGCGACGTGAAACGCCCTGGCCATGACGCCCGAGATATCCTCCATCCTCTTCACGCGAACGCTCCACTTGGTGACTTTTCCGAACATCTCGACCAGAAAATCAGGGTCGTCCACCCCGTGGAACGCCTCGCGCGACGCATCGAGGGGTACTGAGCCCGTGATGTGCACCATCGGCGACGCTGCGCCATAGGCTTGGGCCACGCCCGCAATGGAATTCGCACCGCCGGGTCCCGCCGTGAGCAGGCAGACGCCGGGCTCTCCGGTGAGCCGCCCGTAGGCGTCGGCCATCAGGGAGGCGTTCGGCTCCTGCTTGCAGGTGACGAGACCGATGGAGGGCGCTTCCCTCAGCGCATCGTAGAACTGAAGAAGATGAGAGCCGGGGAGGCAATAGAGCCTTTTGACGTTTTCCCTTACCATCGCATCGACGACGATTTGGCCCGCATGTGCGGGCGAACCGACTTCAAAAACCATGAATTATCCTCTCGCTTATGAAAGCGAAATATGGGGCTTATATACTTACTTTGACAGAATTATCATTACTCAATTTTTTCAAATAGTTCGGAAATAAATCACTTAAATCCGCAAACAAAACTATTTTTGCAATGTTTCTATAACATGTTTGTAAATAGAGCGACGCCCATTGCATTTAATAATTTGTGACCCGTCTTTTTCTATATTTGATTGATAAAAGACTACGCCTGATAAGAGTTTATCCCGCACTTCAAAACCTTCATCCGTCTTTGATATCAATACTTCCCATAAGCCCCCACCACTAAAACCACCAAAACTTTTTGGACCTTCATAACCGTTGCCGCGTTTAACTTCAAAATCGAGGAAATCAAAATCACCGATTGTATATGCAGCTTTGACAATTCCCATACCCACAAATCCTTCAAACCGTTTAACTCTTGAATAGTTTTGTTCTGGCGGTAAGTCTTTAGTCCATTCACCGGCCGCACCGCTTAGTATCCAATTTCCAGAATCTACAGCCGATGGAGGTGAGTTCAACATGCGATCTTGACGTTTTATCAGATTATAGAATGATGCTTTCAATCCAATTCTATTAGCATATATTTCCGGCAAAACTAAAACACCTAAATCAGGACCTTCAGATTCGATTGGTCCTCTTTTAATAGTCAGAGATCGCATATATTGCATTTCAAATGTATTGAGTTGGACATGATGCTTCTGAGATTCAAAACGACATGGGAAAGCTAAACCAATATTTTTTTCTTTGGCTATATAGTCGAGCACATGATCAGCCGTAAGAATGGCTCTTTCTTCTCCTACAGAGATGAGTGTGCCAGAACCTGCAAGTGCTATATCAGGTTGCCCTTTTTCCTCTTTTTGAGATTTCACAAACATTACAGTAAAATCTCCGAGGTCTTCAGAAATTTCACTGAGTAGTTCATTTTGTTCAGCTTGGTTCATCACCTTACCTTATATAACAACGCTACGCGCCAGATTTCTGGATATGCGCGCATAGATAATCGCCCACTTCCCTTGTATTCAGCGAACCGCCCAGGTCGGCCGTGGTCTTTTTCTCGCGGACGGCGGAGCGAATCGCCTCCCAAATCAGGTTCGCCGCATCCTCCATGCCCAGCGTGTTCAGCAGGATTCTTCCCGTGAGGCAGACCGCGAAGGGGTTCGCGATTCCCTTGAGCGCTATGTCGGGCGCGGTGCCGTGCACGGGCTCGAACATGCACACGCGGCCCGGATGAATGCAGCCGGACGCCGCCAGCCCCACGCCCCCCACGAGCCCCGCGCACAAATCGCTCAGGATATCGCCGAACATGTTGTTGGTGACGATGACGCCGAAATCCTCGGGCTTGTACAGGAGATCCTGGCACAGCGTGTCGATGAAGTAATGCTCCCCCTCCACGTCGGGGAATTCCTCTGAAACCGCCCAGAAAACCCGCTGCCAGAGGCCGTGCGCATGGATCAAAGACCCGTGCTTGTCCGCCATGGTCACCTTGGGATAGTCGTGTTTTTGCGCGTATTCGAAGGCGTAGCGGCAGATGCGCGAGACCCCTTTATAGGTGTTGATGTCCTCCTGAATGGCGACCTCATCGGGCGTTCCCTTCTTGAAGTTGCCGCCCACGCGCACGTTCAGCCCTTCGGTGTTCTCGCGCACGACGACCAGGTCGATGGGCGCATCTTTCTTCAAGGGACAGAAATCCGGATGCAGCAGCGGCGCCGGCCGCAGGTTCACGTACAAATCAAGCTCGAAGCGAAGCGCGCGCAGGAGGTCGCGGCAGTTCACGTCCGCCGGAATCCTGGGGTCGAGACCAGCGCTTCCGAACAGGATGGCGTCGTGCCTGTCCGCGAGGCCCCGCACCAGCCCCTCCACGTCGTCCGGCAGGGGTGTACCGTGCTCGATATAGTGGAGTGCGCCGTAGTCATACACTTGCGGCTCGACGGCCACACCCACTGCGCCCGCCGCCGCCTGAATCACCTCCGTCGCCACGGGCAGCACGTCGTGGCCCACGCCGTCGCCCAGAATCACCGCCAGGGAAATCGATTTTTCATTCATGAGATTCCCCCGATCACAGGTGCTTGATGACTTTGATGCGCTGTACGGCGTCGCCTGCCAGATGCGTCCAGACGATCGCGTCGCGAACGAGTTTTTCCACGCCCACGTCCTTCATGACGCCCGCGCCGCCGTGGATGTCCATGCACAGGTGGGTGACGCGCTGGATGACGTCCGTCGAGAAATTCATGAGCAGGATGTTGTGCTTCATGTCGCGGTCCGCGCCCTTTTCGAGGTCACACGCGGTGCGCATGACGTAGGAGCGCAGCGCTTCGGTGAGCATGTGCATCTCGGAGAGTTTGAGCTGAATCGCCTGGTGCTCGATGATGAATTTACCGCCCTGCCAGCGCGTTCTCGCCTGGCGCATCGCCATGTCGACCGCCGCCTGGCACACGCCCAGCCCGTTGGAGGAAAGTTCCAGATCGCCGAATTCGGACGTATCACCCTTTCTCGCCTGAATCCCCCGGTTCACATCGCCCACCACGTTGGCGTGCGGCACGCGGGCGTCCTCGAAAATGAGCTCCGCGTTCTGGTAAAAACGCCAGCCTATCTTGTCGTACACCTTGCCCACGCGAAAGCCCGGCGTATCCGTCGGCACCAGGAAGAGCGTGGTGCCCTGCGTGATGGGTACGTCCGGGTCGGATCTACCGTCGATGAAGAAGAGCTTGGCCACGCTGCCGTTGGCGATGTAGCGCTTGCGTCCGTTCAGCACCCACTCGTCCCCATCGCGCACCGCCTTGAGCTTCCAGCCCGTCCGGGGATCGTCCGAGGGCATGCGGTTGTCAGAACCCGCCGACTCCTCGGTTCCGCCTTTTCCGAGAAGGTAGGTGTCGTCCTCCAGGAAAGGTTTCAGGAACCTGTCTTTCTGATCATCCGTGCAGGCGGCGGCTATCAGGTGGCTCCATTTCCAGCACTGGCTGAAGGTTTTGGATATCGCGCTGTCCCCGCGCGCGATTTCTTCCATCACCAGCGCCTGGCTGACAAAATCAATCCCGTGTCCGCCGCGTTCCTTGGGCACGACGGCGGTGCGGAAACCGAGCCGAGAGCCCTTTTTGATAATCTCCCAGTCGAAAGTCTCGCGCGGGTCGGAAATCATGTCCCGCGCGAGCGATATGGGAGCGACCTCCTCGGTCGCGAATTTTCTCGCCTTATCGCGCCACGCCTGCTGTTCTTCGTTCAGATTAAAATCCATTAAAATTCACCCTCACCAATGAAAGGATAGCGGGCCTATGTTAGCCCGCCCGTATTTTACGGAAATCAGCGGAAAACTAGGCGGAGACTCCCTGACTTAAGCACAAAAACGCCTCATCCTCCTCGTGCACCAGACCCAGTTCCCTTTCCATCTCGCGCACGAGCGGAATCACGTGTCTGCCTACGGTTTCGCATTCCTCATGCAGGGGGAAGCCCGAGAGGATAAGCAAGTCGATGCCCGCCTGTTCGATCTCGATGATCTTCTGCGCGCATTGCGCATAAGAGCCCACGATGGCGACGGCCGAGCCCGAGCGAATCCGGCCCATGCCCGCCCAGAGGTTGGGGGCCACCATTTCCTCGCGCGTGCGGGCCTGCTGATCCTTCGTGCCCTTGCTCTCGAAGGAGGAGATGACCTTCCCCCGGTGCGCCAGCACCTCGGGGTCGACCCGGCTCATCACCTCCTCGGCCGCCTCGAAGGCTTCCTCTTCGCTCTCGCGCGCGAAGATTTGAAAGCGCGTCACGTACTTGAGCGGTCTCTCCCGCCCGGCCCGCTCGCATTTATCGTTCATATACCGGACGCGCTCGGCCACCTGCCCGGGGGTTTCTCCCCAGAAGACCGAATACTCCGCCCGCCGGACCGCGATGTCCTGCGCTATCTCGGAAGCCCCGGCCATGAAGAAGGGAATCCTCGGCTTCTGCACGGGGCGGGGATAGACGGTGGCGTCTTCCAGGCGGTAGAACTTGCCCGCAAACGAGTATTTATCTTTAGTCCAGAGGCCCTCTAAAATTTCGAGATACTCATCCGTGCGCTCATAGCGCGTGTCGTGGTCCAAGGTCTCGCCATAGTTCGCGAGCGCGCCGCCTCCCGTCACGATGTTATAAAGAATGCGCCCGCCCGTGAGCTCGTCGAGCGAGGCCATCATCCGGGCGCAGATGGCCGGGTCGATGATTCCCACCCGCACGGCGAGGAGCAGCTTTATCGTCTTTGTCGCAGGGCCGATGACCGCGGCGTTCACCATGCTGTCCCACGTGGGGGCCTGCGGCCCGTAGTGGCCGCTCACCTGCGAGGTGGGCACCAGGATGGTGGTGAAGCCGCTGCGCTCCGCGTTTTGCGCGATGCGGGTGAAGGTCTCATAGCTCGGGGGATGGTCGGCGAATTTCTGGCCGATATACGCGCTGTCGCCGTCACACGACATGTACCATGCAAGCTCTATGGCCATGAGGCTCTCTCCGAGTGGATTCGGTTCCCCTGATTGAGGAGCCAGTATATCTCCCCAGAGGGCGTTTCGTCACTTGGAGTCGGCGTTTCGCGCGCGGTGTCATGGCATCCCTCGATACGGCGCTTCGCGCCTACTCGGGATGAGGAGTTCTTTTCGTTCTTTGGTTCATGCAACATTCCCCTTCATCCCGAGTAGCGGCTGCAAAACCTTCCCCTCATCATGAGTAGTCCCGAGTCTGCGAGAGGCGTATTGAAGGGCGCTCCCTCGATACGGCCCCTTCGGGGCCTACTCGGGATGAGGCGGTGATATTTTCATATCCCGGTGTTCTCAACTCCATATCCCGGTATTCTCAACACCCTTTCCTCATCCAACTTCTTCACCCTGAGTAGCGGCAAAGCCGCGTATCGAAGGGCCTATTCGGGATGAGAGTATGTGTTCCCTCACCGGCTTTCCCAGCAATCCCTTCACCCTTTCCGCTTGAAATCCTTCTTCGCCGCCCGCTTCAGCCGAAGCCAGTCCCCGTCGATCAGGGCGCGTTTCTTTCGGCGCGACCAGCCCTTGATCCGGCGCTCCGCCGGAATTTCGACGCTCCCTGGTGAAGAGAACCCGCAAGCCGGACATATCTACATGTTTACGAACTTCATCACTCGAGAAACGACTCCATCTGGCGGCGGTAGTCGGCATCGCTCATGTATTTCTTCATGAAATCGCCCGAGGGCACGTTTTCAAGCTCCTCGGGCTGTACGCCGTCTTTGAGCGCCTTTAACGTGGAATAGGCCGCCTGGGCCGCAGCCATGATGGGCTGGTGGCCCTGGAGCGCGACGCGCACGCCCAGACTCCCAAGATAATCCAGCCCGCGCACCTCCCTGGCGCTCCCGCCCAGTATGATGGGGAGGCTCACCGCAGCCGAGATGGCTTCAAGCTGCGCGCGGCTCTGAACGCCCACCACGAAGATGGCGTCCACCCCCGCCGCCTCATAGGCCGTCACGCGCGCGATGGCGTCTTCCGTGCCCGTAATGCGGGGCGCGCTCGTCCTGCCCGCGATGACGAGGTTCTTATCCCCGCGTCCCTCGAGCGCGGCGCGCATCTTGCCGACGCCCTCCTCCACCGTGCTGAGTTGCGCCCGCCCGGCGCCGAAGGGCTGGGGGAGTATCGTGTCCTCTATCGAGAGGCCCGCCACGCCGGCGGTTTCGAGTTCCTCGACCGTCCTCTTCACGTTCAGCGCGTTGCCGTAACCATGATCGGCGTCCACCATCAGGGGAGCCTCCATGGCGCGGTTGATGCGCAGCGCCTGGTCGGCGAATTCCGTCAACGTCAGCAAGATGACGTCGGGCGCGCCCAGCACCGTGAGCGAGGCGGTGGAGCCTGCGAACATGCCGACCTCAAAGCCCAAATCCTCCGCCATGCGCGCGGTGAGGGGGTCATACACCGAACCGGGGTGAACGCATCTGTCGCCTTCGAGTATGGCGCGGAATTTCTCCCGCCTTGGTGTCCAGTTCATATCGAGTCCATCTCCCGTTCAAGGGTGAAACCATGCCGGTTCATATGACCTCCCGCCCGCCGTCCGAATAGGTGACCCGCATCGTCACGGAACCTTCGTTCATCAGCCAGGGACGTATGGTGAACGTGCGCGCTCCGCTGGCGTGCATGGGGTCCGATGCGGCGATTTCTCTCGCCTCCGCAAGAGAACCTGCCCGGATGATGATCATCCCCTCCCCCTCCCAGCGTAGCTCGTCATCCGTCCAGAAGGGCCCGGCGCCGAACATGACGCCCTTCTGTTCGAGTTCCACCTGAAACTTCAGGTGATCTTCCAGATTCTCCATCACGGGTACCAAGCCGTTCGCAGGCGTGGTGAAATAGACGTACATCTGCTTTTGAAGGCAGCCCGCGCTTGCGTTCAGGATGTCCTGCACGCTGATTTGCGGCTCGCTCATGGTTCGCTCCTGTATGAGGGATTGATGATGACGGTTTCAAGCCGAGGCACTATAGCATTTTTCACCGCGCCATCCAGAGCCTTGCGGCGTGGGGCACTCGCTGAAGGTATGGTCTATTGCGCAAGATGCGCCCTTGCGTCCTTCCCGTGTGTCCACCCTTACACGAGGTTCCACAAGTCCCGTCCCGTAGGGACGAACCCCTCCTCGGGGTCGTCCCACAGGCCCCTGCGCCTGTCCCCGTCATATCCACACCAGAGGAGGGACAACCACGGGGGGTTGTCCCTACAACAATCGAATTCGCCCACCGTGTTGTCATTCCGGTGTCATTTTCGACCGAGGAGGGAGGAAATGCCGGAATCCAGAACCGATGAGATGGATATATTGCGGTATTCCATCTTCTCCACATTGTCGGGAATGACGATACAAAACAAAAAACTAAGTCGCTGGATTCCGTCATGCGCCGGAATGACGGCAAAAACCACTCCTATAAAACCGAAATTTCCCCCACATTGCCTGAATGACCCGTAGGGACAACCCCCCGTGGTTGTCCTTTGTTGAAGGACGCGATCAAGACAGGCACGGGGACCTGTGTGACAGCCCCGAGAAGGGGCTGTCACAACAAAATATCTGTTGACGGCCACGGGTACGGGGCCGCGCCTCAGGTGCGCGGATGCGCGTCCTCCTCCCTGCGCACCGCGCCGCCCACGACGATGGCCGCACTCAGCAGGATGAGGTTCTTGATGATGTATTGCCCCTCCAGCGTGGGGGCGAAAGGAACCTGCGTGAAGCAGACCTCGGGCAGCAGGAACAGCGGCAGAATCGTCCCCGGCATCTGCAGGAAAAGCAGGAAAAGAGCAACGCGGATGAGCGGGCGGAAAAGAAGCCCTACGCCTATCGCCACCTCCCACCAGCCGAGCAGGGGGATGAAGAAATCGGGCGGAAGCCAATAGACCGTGCGGCGCACGAGTTCGGCCGCCGCGCTCACACCCAAGGGTTTCAGGATACCGAACCAGATGAAGACGACGGCGAGCGATATTCTCAAGAACAGGCGGCCGTAGCGGTTCATCCAGCCAGAGATGTGGCGATCGATTTGGTCTATGTACGTGATCAAAGGAATTCCGTCCCGGCGGCGGGTTTTGGAGCGCAACTGGCTCTATGAATATAGCCGCTTATCGCTCCTGTGGAAATTCCCGAGGGTCTTCCCGATCATCATGGCAAAAGGCTCTCGCGCACCGCGTCTCGGTTGGCCCTGGAAGAGATACAAAGCCATAAATTCTCCAAATTGAAAAATGCGGGCCGTTGTCGCATAATTTCTTCACATTCTATTCAAGCGCAAACGCGGAAAGAGCGGGCGGCCCCGTCTCGGGAGCCGCGGCCTCATTCTCAAACCCGGGAGGTGCATATGATTATCGAACGTGATTTGCCCGTCGAGATGGACGACGGGGTGGTGCTGCGGGTCGACGTCTACAGGCCCGACACCAAGGCGAAGGCGCCCATCGTCATGGCCGGCGGCCCCTACGGCAAGGGAGTCAAGTACCAGGAGCACTACAAGCCGCTCTGGGATTCGCTGGTGAAGATGCACCCCGACATTCTGGAGGGCTCGCAACACCGCTGGCTGACATGGGAGACGGTGGACCCTGAAATATGGGTGCCCTGGGGCTACGCCTGCGTACGCTTCGATTCGCGCGGCGCGGGCCGCTCACCCGGTTATCTCGACATCTTCTCCCCGCGCGAGACCAAGGATTTCGCCATCGCCATCGAATGGGCGGGCAAGCAGAAGTGGTCGAACGGCAAGGTCGGACTGAACGGCGTCTCTTATTACGCCATCAACCAATGGCAGGTCGCCGCGTTACAGCCCAAACATCTGACGGCCATGATTCCCTGGGAGGGCGCCGCCGACCACTACCGCGACTGGGCGCACCACGGGGGCATTCTCTCGAACAAGTTCATGGAAATCTGGTATCCGCGCCAGGTCGAGGCGGTGCAGCACGGCAACCCCAGAGGCCCACGCGACCACTGGATGGAGACGCGCTCCACAGGCCCGGCGACGCTTTCGAAGGAAGAATTAAAGGACAACCGCGCCGACACGCTCGCAAACTTCCTGGCGCGCGAGATGGACGACGACTGGTACCGCTCCCGCTCGCCCGACTGGTCGAAGGTGAAAGTCCCCTTCCTGAGCGCGGGAAGCTGGGCGGGCTTCGGCCTGCACCCGCGCGGGAACTTCGAGGCCTACACGCAGGCGGCCTCCGAGGAGAAATGGCTCGAAGCGCATCCGGGCAGGCACGAGGAGTGGTTTTATCTCGAATACGGCATGGAGCTCCAGAAGCGCTTCTTTGACTACTACTTGAAGGGCGAGCAGAACGGCTGGGACAAAGAACCCCGCGTGTGGCTCAACCTCAGGCGTCCGTTCACCGACGAGGTGGAACTGCGCAAGGAGCACGAATGGCCGCTCAAGGGCACGAAGTGGACGAAGCTGTATCTGCACGCGGGCGGCAAGGGCAAGCTCGACCCGAACCCGCCGAAAGCCAAACGCTCCAAGACCTTCCGGGCGCTGACGCGCGGCGTCACCCTGCGGACGGCGCCGCTCAAGGAAGAAACCGAGATCACGGGCCCGATGGCGGCCAAGCTCTTCGTCTCCTCATCCACCCAGGATGCGGATTTGTTCCTGACCGTCCAGGCGTTCTCACCCAGGGGACGCGAAGTCTATTTCCAGGGCACGGTCGACCCCAAGACGCCGCTCGCACAGGGGTGGCTGCGCGCCTCGCACCGAAAGCTCGATGAGGAGCTATCAGACCCCTGGCGGCCCTACCACACGCACGACGACAAACAGCTGCTGACGCCGGAGCGGATTTACGAACTCGACATCGAAATCTGGCCCCAGTGCATCGTGCTGCCCAAAGGGTTCCAACTCTCCATCAACATCGCCGGACAGGATTTCGACCGCCCCGGCCCTGCGGTGGAAGCCTACGTTCCCTCGCGCGGTTCGGGACCGTTCTTACACGATCATCCCGTCGACCGCTCGAAAGAAGTCTTCGGCGGGCGCACCACCCTGCACAGCGGCCCGAATCATCAATCGCACCTGCTCGTGCCGATCATCCCCAAAAGACGGCCCGGCGCGGTGGCGAAGTAAGGCTTAAGCAGCGGCTCGGGTTCAGCCCGAGCCGAACAGAATGAGGCTTAAAACATCGGGGGTGGGGGAGATTCCCCGCCCCCGGTGTCGCATTTTTTGATAACGAATGCCGAATGAAACGGGGAAATCAGGTCGGTATGCCTTGATGAGGCGTTTTAGCCTGATGATGTAAGCGCATGGTGGGCGGGAGAGGGTTCGAACCTCCGACCTATGCCTTGTAAGGGCACCGCTCTTCCAGCTGAGCTACCCGCCCGTGTGGAAACGGCGCGTGGAGAATAGCATTTTGAGGGTCCGGCGACCATCCCCCGAGCCGATGGGAATCGCGTTTTACCTGTCCGGCTAAATCTTGAGTTCCCCGTTTTTGGAAAAGAGTTTTCCGTCCACGTAGACTTCGCCGCCCTCGCGCAAATCACACACCATGTCCCAGTGCAGGGCGGAGTCGTTCTTCGAACCACTCTGGGGATATCCCTTGCCCAGGGCGAGGTGTAAGGTGCCGCCGATCTTCTCGTCGAACAGCGTGTTCTTGGTGAAGCGCTGGATGCCGCCGTTCAAGCCGAAGGCGAACTCCCCCACCCTTTTCGCGCCCTCGTCCATGCCGATCATGGATTTCAGAAACGACTCGTTTTTTTCCGCACGGGCCTTAACGACCTCGCCCTTTTCGAACTGGAGTTCCACTCCGTCGACCTCGCGCCCTGCGATGCAGGCGGGGAAGGAATAGCGAATCTTTCCGTCGATTTTCCGCTCCTGCGGCCCGGTGAAAATCTCCCCGTCCGGGAAATTGTTATGCCCCGAGCAGTTCATGAACGGACGCCCCGCGATGCCCACCCGCAGGTCGGTGCCGGGCGCTCCGATTTCCACCACCTTGCGTCCCTTCAGGTAGCGAACCACCCGCTCCTGGCGCCTGTCCAGCGCCCGCCAGCGTCGTATGCCGCCTTCCTCATCCGCGAAACACGCGCCGAAAACAAAATCCTCATATTCCCTGAGACCCATCTCGGCGTCCTGCGCGTAGGCCTCGGTGGGGAACAGGGTGAGCGTCCACCTGAGACCCTTCTTGCCCGTTTTTTCGTACCGGGCGGCGCGCTTCATGAAAGTCTCCATGATGGGCTGCCTGGCCTTGGAGGTGAGCGCCTGTTTTTTGGGGTCCGCCCCCGAGAGCCGCCGGGTGTTCGTTTCGGATAAAATGCCGATGACGACGTCCACGTTTTCGACTTCAAACCGCCGAAGGGGAGAGAGATGCGACAACTGCTCGCGGTTGGCGTACTGGTAGAAAATCTCCTCCATCCCCGGCAGCGACACATCGGTATAGGCAAAGGCGCGGCGCCGGACGCACTCGGCGTATACCGCGCGAATCAGGGGAGCGGCCACCGTGCCGCCCCGGATGCCGACGAGATCGCCCCGCTTCACCCTTGAGGAATACCCCGTGATGATCTCCGCCATCCGCTCTACGCGCACATCTTCCATCGTCACCTCTCCCGTAGTGATTTGTTCCGGTAATCGTGTAGACGGCAACCCGTAATCCACGGCCCACCCGGCGCGATGCGAGGGGGGGCGCGGCGAATCATGCTCCTGCGTTCATGATACAACAAAACGGCGGCGCGGTTCAGCAGGAAGTGGGGGGAGGGGAAATTGCCGACCGAGGCGAGGCATTCCTCGTAGGGGTCGCATACATGCGACCCGTGTTTTGACGACGAAAAAGCAGGGACGCATATATGCGTCCCCTACACTCACGTCGCCGAACCCAACAGCGTGCCGGTTGTTCGCGAACGTGGGGCGTTCTTCACGTCCTCTACGATGCGCCCCCTCTCCCCTATATCAGGTCGTCCACTGTTACGCCGAGCGCCTCGGCGATGGCGGCCAGCGTCCTTGTGGAGCCGGTGCGCTTTCCCGTCTCGATTTGAGAGAGGTAGACCGGGTGGATGCCGGCTGCGGCGGCCAACTCGCCCTGCGTCATGCCGCGATGGTTGCGGTACACGCAGATGGGGTTTTCACCGGCCAGGAGACGATCCGCCACTTGGGCGGGAAAGGACTCGCCCCCCTCCGCTCCGGCGCGATCATAAAGCTCCTCATCGCTCAAGAGCGACTCGGCGTCCCCGTTCGAGAGACGCTCATACTCACGCCACGGGATGACGGCGAACGCCGGTTGGCCGAGGTCGTCAAAAATGACTTGCGCCTTTTTCATGCCGTCCTCCTATCGCCTGTAAGCCTGACCCCGAGGAGCGATGCGCAGCACGTCGATGATACAAGCGTCGTCGTCGCGCTCGAAATGACCCGCATCTCGCCGACGCGCAGCCTGAAACCGCGACGTCCCCTCAGCGCGTTCACATCCAAGTTCCACCCCTCGGGATTCTCCGCCAACTCATCCAATTCGCGGCGAATCCGTCGGGCCGGCGGAGAAGGCATCTTGCGCAGGGCTTTGATGGCTTGCCTCTTGAACGTCAACTCGCACATTGCACCCTCCGCACCACAGGAAATATAGCAATATGCTTTTATTCAATCAAGCTAATTGCTTTAATTTCTTCGCCTCGTGGAGCGAAGAGATGCCGCAGCAGGCCTGCATGCACCTCACAAGACGCCGACTACCGCGCATCCGCGCGCGTCGAGCAAGTTTAGCGGGTGGAACCACTATGAGGGGTATAGCAGAGAAATTTGTGAACGCCTCTACATTCGCTTTTTTTCGGGATTCGCCACATCACGCCGGAGGCGCATTTCCCCGCATTTGAGGTCATCGGATTTTCGTCGGGATGGGCGAGAATCCCTTCCTCATCGGGCGGGATTGACCCGCGCGGGGAATGGGAATGTTCTCATTGATTGGAGGAGGGGAGAAAATGAAACGGGCGATTCGGCATCAGTTGGGAACCAAGTCCCTCCATTTTCGGTCGGAACAATCCCTCCTTTATCAGTCGGGATTGACCCTCTCTCCCCGGTCGTCAAAATCTTTCCAGGAATTGCCCGGAATTACTGAACAATTCGATAAAATTAGATAAATTAACGTAGCTATTCGATAAATTTCCGACAAATAAATCGCCGGAAAACGGGGCCGAGGGAGCGGGATTGCGCTCTCATGCGCCATAGCGAGGCGGCCCGGATTGGTGATATAATGGTGGAATCATTACCGAGAGTTTCCAGCATAGAGGAACACGCAATGCCCAGACGCCATAAGGTGCGGAAATTCAAGCCCTATCTCATGCGCTACCTCCATTCGGAGGACCCGAACTTCGAGCCCGTCCTCCATGATCTGCTCGAACACGAGCACGAGGTCTACGACGAGAGCACCGTCGGCGAGGGCGCGGAGGTGACCCGCGGAGAGAGGCTTTCCCATATGTGGCACGTTGTTTTCACCGGACTTACCGACATTCTCACCCCTTTCCACATCGAGCAGCTCTTCGAGCGCCTGGAGAAGGATTTCTCCGCCACATGCCAGACCCTGCGCGAGATGTCCGACCCCCAGCCGATGGAAAAGGAGCCCGAATTCAGGCACTACCTCATGCGCTACCTGAACTCCAACGACCCGAACTACGAGCCCGTGCTCCGGGATTTGCTCGAACATGAGCACGAGGTGTACGACGCCATCACGGCAAGCGAGGAGATTGATTTCTGGCGCGGGGAGCGTGGATCCCACACATGGCACGCAGTCTATAGCGAACTCGCCAAAGTCATTTCGCCCGAGCAGATCAGAGTGCTTTTCGATAAGCTGGAAAGAGATTTTTCGGCCACCCGCCAGCTTTTCCACGAGATGGCCGAAGCGGAAAAACTCATGCAGGAAGAAGAAGGCGGACCCGGCTAGGCTTCGGGTTTGCGCCTTTGATCCTCTTGCCACTCCTGGCCCAATACTTACAATCCAAGGCTCATCAAGTCCAAAGACAATCGAACACATCATGAAACCCGAGGTTTGCAGCTTATCGAGAGGGGATTCCCGCATGGCCAAATACTCATACGACCACCTTCACTTCCGGAGTGAAGACCCGCACGCCGCCCGCGATTTCTGGATCAACATGTTCGGCGCCACCGTCGTGCAGGAACGAGAGTTGGGCGGCGCCCCCTCGTTCAACATGGACTTGAACGGCATGGTTTTCCTCGTCTCGGGCAGGGCGAAGGGGGAAGACCCGGTGCGGACGGGCTCCGACCCCCGCTACGGGCTGGACCATTTCGGGCTTTTGGTCGACGACATGGACGAGGCGCAAAAAGAGTTGACCGAAAAGGGCGCCGAGTGGATTTGCGAACCCTGGGAGATACGCCCGGGAGTGAAAATCGCCTTCATCAAAGGTCCCGATAACATCAGCATCGAGATGGCCCAGCGCGGCTGATTTCATGCGCCACATCTTCTGGCGGCGCATATTCGCGGGGGTGGTTATACTGGTAAGGTGCTATTTTCACTCACCTTCAGCGGGGCCAAGGTGATGGCCTCGTGAGAACAGGCGCGTGAATTTCCGGGGCTGGAACCTTCTCGGTCTAAAATGATAGTCTTTTTCGAGTAATTCGCCCCGCCGCCGGGAATCTCGCCATGAAGAAATGGAACAGACGAGAATTGCTGAAAAACTCCCTGCTCGGCCTGACCGCGCTCAGCACGGGCGCCTTCGCACTTCAAAATACCCTCGCCCCCACGCCTGTATACGGGGAATTGGGGGAATTCGGGAAATTCCTGCTCGCGCAAGGCGAAAAGCTGGATGAGGCGCCCCCCAAAGCGCGAAAACCGACCGCCTCCGATATGATGGGACCCTTCTATAAGCAAGGGGCTCCTTTCCGCGGCTACTTGATGCCGAGGGACGCACCGGGGGCACGCATGATCATCCGCGGCCAAGCTTATGGCCATGACACCCAGAAAACGCTCGAGGGTGCGACGATTGACGTATGGCAGGCGGATACGAACGGCCGCTACCACGGTATGGATGAGAAGGATAATTTCCTTTATAGAGCGCGTATGCGCACCTCAAGGCGAGGTCTGTATCAGTTCGAGACCGTGCATCCGGGACGATACGGCTTTGGCTTCCGGGCGAGGCCGTCACACATTCATTTTTATATTCGCCATCCCGATTACCAGCCGCTTGTGACGCAGTTATATTTTCAGGGCGACCCGAGATTGGGCGACCATGAACGGTCGAGACCCTCTCTGATCATCCCCCTCCAGAAAACTTTTGTGGGGAAAACATACAAACTGGGGTTTTTCGATATCGTTTTAGTGAGGAAATGAGAGAGTCTACGAATCTCCCGTAGGAATCGAAGAAACCCGGAAGACCCGCTACTCAGCCATAGAGCGCCGTTTGAATTTGTTCGCGCATTTTATCGGGCGCCATTCCAAAAGCGAGGAGCGTGTCCTCCGCTTCCTGAATGACCCGGTCGATATCCTCATAAATCTTGTACGTCTTCGTGTAGTCGGGATACTCAAAACCCATGGCCTGGCCGAGAATCGTCATGAAATTCTCGATTTCAAAGGGCTCATTCTTTTCCAAGTCACACAATTCACGATGGCAGCTATGATAAACGGTGAGCAGCGAATCCACCCGGGCGCTACGCGCAGAGTCAAAAAGTTTCTCCCGCATCGCCTTTTTCGCCTCTGGAATAAGGAGAGTGGGGCACTGATAGCCATGATCCGATAGCTGTTCAATTTCCACGAACTCGAGACCGGGAACCTCCTTGAGGATTTTCATGACGTTTTCCTCAACGCCATCCGTCCCCCCGTGCAGATGCACGGCCACACGCTTTTCTACTTTTTGCGTAAATTTTTCTCGCAATAAATCCAAATTATCCACCAGATACTGCGTGATGTGGACAAACGGTAAAATTTCGTCTTCGTTCGATTTCGAATCACTCGCCATGGGGATAACCGGTTTGCCGGTATACAAGTGTTGATATTCCGAGTATTGCATCTGACATGTGGGGCAAAAAGTAATGACTTTCTCAGGCGCGTATGATTTGAAATGCGAGAGAGAACGTGCGCCCATCTCTGCCCCTGCCTCCAGATCTCCGCGTCTGATGTGGTTGATGCCGCAACAATGGCCCACGCCGCCAGCCACCTCATAGTCCAACTCGAGCCGGTCGAAAACATCTATGCAAGAAAGCAGGATATGGGGCGTCTGAAGGATGTTGCACCCAAAATAAAACACCGCATCCACTTTATTTGCCTTGGGGCTTCGTACAGCAGTGAGGTTTTTGAACTGCTCAGGTTCCAATTGCAGGGCGGCCATGAAACGAATTTTTCGGCTCATGTCTTGAAAATAAGACCGGCCGGCTTCTTGAATTTCCGCTTCTTCTAATTCGATATTTTGGAGCTTGAGCTTGGCATAGGAGAGCATTTCACGGGGATTGACATCCTCTGGACAAGCCTCAATGCAAATTCCACTTTTTTGACAGGCCTTGGCCCAAAGTTCCCCCTCTCGTTCATGGGGGCGATCATTGATGATGTCGACAACGGATTTCGTCACCCGTTCGGGCTCCGCACCCTCCGCTTCTGAATACGAAACCATCGGGCAGACTTCGTAACACTTTCCGCAATGCGTACAGGCTTCTGTGATATGGGCGATTCTTTCTTCCATAAAACTTTGGTAGACAGTAGCTTCCATGATGTTCCTTCATAAGGATGGGGAGAAAATTCTATGAGAAGTGCCTGGGGCGGTCAATTAGCAAATCATGTTTTAATGCGGAATTTCTAGGACATTGCGCTGACATGAGTGGGTGTCTCATCTCAAGAGTTTTGACCAAGTCCCTTCAATATGTTAGTTAAGAGCCAGTTTCCTGGCTTCTGAAGTGACGGAAAACCCTCATGGAAATGGTTCTCATCCCCGCATCCACACAAACATGAGTCGCCTTGAACAGAAGGCTTCGAGGAGGTTTTGAGAAATGCCGAATGCTACAGAGAAATACGATGTCGTCGTCGTGGGCTGCGGAAACGCCGCTCTTTGCGCATCTCTTGCGGCACGGGACCAGGAGGCGGCCAAAGTCTTGGTGCTCGAAAAGGCTCCCGAAGCATGGCGTGGCGGCAATTCAGCTTTTTCGGGAGGGCTTTTCCGCTTCGCCTTTAACAGCATCGAAGACATCTACTCTCTCGTCCCCGATCTTTCCGACGCCGAGAAAGAAAATATCGAGATTGACCCCTACACGTCGGAAAAATTCTTTGACGATCTCGCCCTGTTAACCGAATATCAGACCGACGGCGATCTCGCCTCTGTCCTCATCCACGAGTCGCTCCCGACCCTGAAATGGATGCAGTCAAAGGGCCTGCGGCTCATCCTGGCAAGCGGCCGACAAGCCTTCAAGGTAGACGGCAAGATGCGTTTCTGGGGCGGCCTGGTTCTCGAGATCGTCGGCGGCGGGCGCGGTCTCATCGATTCACTCCTCGATGCCGCAAACAATGCCGGAGTCGAGATTCGTTATGCATCAAAGGCGATGCGTCTGATCACGGACCCGATGAGCGCAGTGACGGGCGTCGAGGTCAAAGGCCCCGATGGGCCTTATGAAGTCGAAGCCCACGGGGTGGTTCTGGCATCCGGTGGTTTCGAGGCGAACGCCGAGATGCGCTGCCGGTACCTGGGTCCGGGCTGGGAACTCGCGAAAGTCCGCGGCACCCCTTACAACACGGGTGACGGCATCAAGATGGCGCTCGACATCGGTGCCCAGTCCTATGGCAACTGGAGCGGCTGCCACGCCGTCGCCTGGGATTTGAACGCCCCGCCCTTCGGCGACCTCACGGTAGGAGAGTCCTACCAGAAACACTCATATCCGTTCGGCATCATCGTGAATATCGAGGGCAAACGTTTTGTTGATGAAGGAGCCGATTTCAGAAACTATACCTACGCCAAATATGGTCGAAACATTCTCCAACAACCCCAACGGGCCGCTTTTCAGATTTTCGACCAGAAAACGGTTCACATGCTGCGTGATGAATATCGCATTCGCGAAGTCACCAAGGCCGAGGCCAACACGCTCGAAGAACTTGCCAGACAACTCGATATCGACGTCGATGCGTTCGTCAAAACCGTTCAGGAGTATAACGCCGCTATTCAACCGGGCGAATTCAATCCGACCATCAAAGACGGCAAATGCACAAAAGGGATCGAACCACCGAAATCGAACTGGGCGCTTCCCATCGATGAACCGCCCTACCTCGGTTTCGGCGTCACCACGGGGATCACATTCACCTTCGGCGGCATCCGCGTAACACCGAAGGCGGAAGTCATGAATACCGAAAACGAGGTAATCCCCGGACTGTTCGCTGCGGGCGAACTCGTGGGCGGCGTCTATTATTTCAACTACCCGGGAGGCACGGGACTGACCTTGGGCTCCGTCTACGGACGACTGTCAGGCACCGCAGCGGGACAGCGCGCCGCCAAGGCGAACGCGGCCACCGCGTAAATACCCCTTTTCGGGAGAACGAGGCGGTCCACTTCAGGCTCAAGTGAAGGGCTACGATAAACACCGGCGTTGATGGCCTGCTATATCAAGTCATGAGCAAGGCGCTTTATTTCGTAATGCCGCTAACAGAGATCGATTCACCATTCAAGCTCAGAGTGCTTTTCAGCGGGACGGCGGCCGTCACCATTTGTTCGGCAAAACATCCTTGCTTCGCATTCTTGATGACCGCCAATATCTTCTCCGCCGTTTCATCGGATTCCACTTCAAAGTGCGTACGGACTTCAGTACAGCCGGAATTTACCGTGCCCTTGAGGACAGAACCCCTTAAAAAGTAATCGAAATCCACATGCACCTTGGCGTGTGTGAAGGACACTTTCATCATATGCGCGTACCGCGCAAGCTGGGTGAGAAGTCAGAATCCCACCCCCATGGCAATGTAGCAAAGAGGCTGGGGGTAGGAATCCTCCCCGCCGATGCGAGGCGGCTCATCACAATACACCCCAAAATGTCTATGCGTCCCGAGTTTGAGTTGGCCTTTTCCCTCTATCGTTTCGGTGTCGGCGGACATGGTGAAAGCATACCCTTGTGTGGGGAGTTCGGGCTCATCTATCGCACGCTCACCGGGAGTGGCGCTGTCTTTACGCGGATCGAGAGGTTCCACTTGTTTTGTCTCCTTGCGTGTCATAAGAATGCAGATGAAAAAGCGCATTATGCATATAAGGGCAGCGAAAGAGAAACGCTGCAGCATTCTCGTTTTCTTGCGTATAAAGGGGCTATTTTGTGAACCGAATTATTGTACCAGATGACTATCCTTCCGTTTTCACGGGCAGCGCCGCCGAAGGCCGGCTGCGAGAAATCGGAGATGTCGAAATTCACACATCAAACCCGCAGACACCTGAAGAATTGCTCAGCCGCGTGTCTGGGGCGGATGGAATCATCAACATCCGAGCTTTTTGCAAATTCGACGCGGATTTTTTCTCAAATTGCGCTGCTCTCAAAATTCTTTCGATTTGGGGAACGGGCACGGATCATGTCGACTTGGACGCAGCCAAGAGTGCAAACGTCATTGTCTCCAACACACCCGGCGTGTCCGCCGTTTCCGTGGCGGAACACACCTTGGCCCTCATGATGGCGGCTGCACGTCAGATACTCGGAAATGATTCCGCCATGCGGGCAGGCGAATGGCCCCGTGGTCAGATGACACAATTAAGCGGGAAAACACTCGGCCTCATCGGCTTAGGAGCCATCGGTCGTCAGACGGCACGCATCGCCGCCGGTATCGGGATGAATATCATCGCCTGGACGTTTCATCCAGACGATGATTTCGCTGCGGAGGTAGGACTGGAGTTCGTCGATTTGAACACTTTGCATGAACGGGCCGACGTCGTCTCGATACACGTGCGTCAAACAGTGGATACCATCGGTATGATCGATGCAGAAGCGTTCTCCCGCATGGGCGCAAACACCATTTTGGTGAACACCGCCCGTGGACCTATCGTGGAAGAAAAGGCGCTCATATCGGCTTTGGAAAATGGGACTTTGGCTGCGGCGGGTCTCGATGTATTTGACCAGGAACCTCTGCCACCTAATCATCCATTGGGGAAATTAGAAAATGTAGTTCTCTCCCCGCATAATGCGGGCATCACACCCGAGGTGACAGAGGCAGGACTTTTGATGTCGGTGGAAAACATTGCCGCAGCCCTCTCTGGGAATCCACAAAACATGGTGTATCCATCATGATTTGCTATAATGAGGCATGGAAATAGGCCGTTTTCTTTACCTGGAATCCTCCGTATCGAGTCAATAGCGGCATGAAATTTCCTCCAATTCTTTCGCCCGAACGAGTAAGGAGAAGAAAATGAGTCCTACAGGAAGGGCCTGCGTAGCGGAAGCCATCGGCACGTTTGCGCTGTGCTTCATCGGCGCGGGCGCTATCATCTTGAATCAGAAAACTGGGGGTGCCGTGGGTTTAATCGGCATTGCCCTTGCCCACGGTTTGATCCTCTCTGTCATGATTTCCGCTATGGGGCACGTCTCGGGCGGTCATTTCAATCCAGCCGTCACCATTGGCTTTATGGTCACCAAAAGGACAGACGGCGGCACAGGCATTTCCTACATCATCAGCCAACTCATCGGTGGAACTGTGGCCGGCATTCTGCTGAGGATCATCTTTGCCGCTGATGTCTGGCAGAAAGTGAACCTGGGGACGCCGACTTTGGCAAGCGATGTGAGCTTCGGCATGGGTATTCTGATCGAAATCATCCTCACGTTTTTTCTTGTCACCGTTATCTGGGGTTCCGCAGTGGATGACAGACATCCCGACGTGGGTGGTTTTGCGATTGGCCTCACCATCGCCGCAGATATTTTGATGGGGGGTCCACTTACGGGAGCATCCATGAATCCAGCGCGTACTTTCGGCCCCGCACTGGCAGGAGGCGGCTTCGATGGCATTAACCACCTGGTCTATTGGATAGGACCTATTATCGGCGGTGCAGCAGCGGCGCTGGTATACAGCAAAATACTGATCAAAAAAGAGTAACAGAAAAACCGCCCCGGCGGCGTGTCGACTGCCGGGGCGGTTTCGTTTCCTTTCCTAGACGTTCTCCCTAGCGATGTTGATGGGTGCACCTCTCAGAAACGCTTCGATGTTCGCTACCGGTACGTCGCGGAACCTCGCATACGTGCCATCAGTAATCCACGCCGAATGCGGCGTGATGATGACATTATCCAGAGACCGATACGTTGAATCTTTCGGCAGTGGTTCGAAAGGCTCGAAAACATCCATGCCGGCGCCGGCGATGCGCCTATTCCGCAAGGCATCCAACAACGCATCCTCATCCACAATTTGAGCACGTGAAGTATTGATGAAAAACGCCGTTTCCTTCATCCGAGCGAATTTTTCTCTTGTCATGAAAGGCGTGGCGCCCGCCGGCAAATGAAGATGGAG
Organism: bacterium; assembly: GCA_965218735.1. GTDB lineage: Bacteria > UBA8248 > UBA8248 > UBA8248 > UBA8248 > Bin107. The sequence continues at coordinate 1,374,359 of CBDCMA010000008.1, forward strand.
TGATACCACATCAGATGCGAGACATTCATTTACAGAAGCCGCTTCCGCCCCTTCCGCTTGCGCGCGCTCGGGCGTCATCGAAGGAGAGCAGGTGACGACCCTCATCCCGAAGCCCAAGGCCATGCGGCAAACTACGCGAGCAATATGACCGAACCCAATAAGACCCAGCGTCTTCCCGGCAAGCTCGACCCCTTGCTCCTGAGGCCAACCACCCGTCCGCATTGCGGGAAACATAAGTGGTATTCTTTTCGCCAAAGCTAAAATCAGCATCATCGTGTGTTCAGCCACCGACAAAGCGCTTGCCGCAGGCGTTGTACTCACCACGATCCCGCGTTCATTGGCACGCCCCATATCGATCATGCGCGGGCGTGTGCCCATTACGGAAATCATTTTCAGGCGGGGAATGTGATCCAGCAAATCAGTTGTCTTGAAGTCGGTCTGATACCTGGTCGTCAAGATGATTTCCGCGTCTTTAAGACGCTCTCGAAGCAATTCGTCGCTTTCGGCATTATCGGTAAAGTGGCGAACATCCCCCAAGGCGCGCAATTTTTCAAGGGCCTCGGAATTTTCAAATAAACGGAAACTGTCGTCTGGAATAACGATTTGCATCAATGGCAAACTAACTATCGCTTACTAGAACAACCGCCGATTTGTCGATGGTCAACCGCACTTTGCTACCCACGCCAAAGAATTGATGCGGGTCGCCGATGACACGGAGCGGCTCTTCCATACCTGGCACTTTCACAAGATAGTCCACCGTGCTGCCGAAATAATAGCCTCGCGTCACCTCGCCATCGAGTACGTTTTGAGCATCCGATCCGCCCACGTCGGCATTCTCGGGATGCACCTGAATGCGGTGGGGCCTTATGGATACGAGCTCTCCTATTTTTCCGCCGTCGGTATTCATCATGAACTTTGCGCCGTCGCCAGCCTCAAAAAGATCCGGGGCACTTATTTTCCCTCGAATCGAGTTCGTCACGCCAACGAATTCGGCCACAAATTTCGTCGCCGGAATATCATATATATCAGACGGATTGCCCACTTGTTCAATCTTTCCGTTGTTCATGACGCAAATTCTATCGCTGGTGACCATAGCCTCGGCTTGGTCATGGGTCACATAAATACTCGTGATATTGAATTCATCGTGCAGGCGTCTGATCTCGAAGCGCATCTCCTCGCGCAAGTTGGCATCAAGGTTCGAGAGCGGCTCATCCAGCAACAATACGGCCGGCTCCACCACGAGGGCGCGGGCCAAGGCCACGCGTTGCTGTTGACCACCCGAGAGTTCTCCCGGATACCGTGCACCCAGATGATCCATTTGTACGATAGAGAGCAGGCCTTTAACGCGCTTATCCGCCTCGGCGCCCGTAATGCCGCGGAATTTCAATCCATAGCCGACATTCTGGGCCACCGTCTTATGAGGCCAGATGGCGTAACTCTGGAAAATCATGCTCATGTTGCGGCGCTCAGGCGGGATGACGCTGCTGGCATTCGATACGACCTCTCCATCCATCACAATTTCACCGCCGTTCGGCTCGATGAAACCGGCCACAAGGCGCAACGTAGTCGTTTTACCGCAACCAGATGGACCCAAAAGAGAAATCAATTCCCCATGTTCGATGTGCAGATCTATCTCATCCACCGCGCGAACATCCGTGCCAAAGATTTTCAAAAGCCCTCTTAAGTCTAAAACCGCCAACGCAAATCTCCCTTATTATTCTATCCGGCAGACCGCATGAAGTCCCTTCCCGCCAAGCGGAAGCCGAGCACAATCGCCACCAAAGTAATAAGCAACAACAATATCCCGAGAGCCGATATGGGACCCAACAGCGTTTCTTCATAGAAATCGATGATGACCACCGAGATGACCTTCGTATTCGTCGTCCAAAGCAGAACCGAGGCGCTCAATTCCCTGAGCGAGGGCATGAACACCAATATCCACGACGCGATGATACCCGTCTTGAACAAGGGTATCGTCACGTCCTTGAAAACCTGAAGCCGATTCGCACCCATGATGCGGCAACTCTCCTCGAGTTCAGGATGAATACTCGTGAGGGCCGCGTTCGACGTCTGATACGCCAAAGGCAGGTATTTGGTGAGATAAGCCAGGAACATGATCCAGAGCGTTCCATACAGCACAAAGGGTTGTTTCGTATAGGCTGAGAACAGGCCAATCGCCAAGACGATGCCGGGAATCCCAATGGGCGCGGTCGCCATGAAACCCATGTATTGATGTCCCTTGATGAGCTTGCGCTGTGCGATAAAAGCGGAAATCGCGGCCACGATCGTGGCGCCGGTCGCCGCCATGATGGCCAGGAGAACCGTATTGTAGATCGATACTCTCACCGCATCATTCGTCAAGATGAAATGATAATTCCATAGAGTGAAGTTCGCCCAATTCAATCCGCCGCCCAGGTTTTTCATGAATGACGTGGTCAACAAAGCTAATGAGGGCAGAACAATCGCGCAAACAAGAGGGAGCAGGGAGAGTAGAAACACCGGAATCCGCCAAGCCCCCAGTTTTTGCGGCCGCCTCTGTCCTCCCTTGCCGCCGACCGTGGCGTAGCCCCGGCGGCCCAGGATCGTGCTTCGCGTCCAAACCATGCAGATCGCCAAAACGAGCATGGGCATCGCGTAGGCCGAGGCCAAGCCGAGCAAATCGTCTTCCGAAACCATGAAAGCGCGAAGCTGGGTCGTCATCGTGTGCTGACCTGCCGGTATCGCCAATACAGCCGGGATGCCGAAAAGAATCATCGCCTCTAACGCCGCCAGGATGAAACCTGCAAACAGAGAGGGCGCCACCAGCGGTAAAGTAATATTGACCATGGTGTTGAACGTGCCGCCACCCGCTACATTGGCCGCGTCTTCTACGTCTGAGGAAATATTATTCAAGCCTGATAAAACGACGATGAATACAAGGGGGAACGTGTAGAGCGACATGGCGAATACGACGCCCTTCATCGTGAAAATGTCGAACAGATAAAACTCATCACTCAAGAAAAATATCCCGCGAATCCATTTATTCAGCCACCCTTCGTTCCTTCCCGCCAGGAATATCCAGGCGATGGCGCCCAGGAAAGGAGGCGTCACGAAAGAGGCCAAGATGCCGTTTCTGATTAAATTCGGGAAAGGGATATCCGTTCGGCTGACCACCCAGGCCATCACGGCTCCCACCACCAGAGATATGCTGCCCACGGAGACGGCAAGCATCATCGTGATGTACATCGGCTTGTAGTATTCCGAGGTCTCGAATGCGTCAATATAGTTCTTGAAGGTAAAGCCGCCGGCCTCATCTTCAGAAACGAAAAAACTTTCCTTGAAAAGCTGGAAGATGGGATTCGCCACCAGGATGATTAGCAGGATAAACAGCACTACCCAGACGATGACGGAATAGTCGAATTTTCTGGTGGCTGAGGGTTCGCCTCCCGAGATCATTCCGGGAAGCTGTTGCGCATCTTGCGTCATATCCGCATCTTTCCTTTTCGAAGTTACACTTAAGCTGTTTTCGAAAAATTCAGTTGGTCAAAATAAAAATGAAGCGGGAGCGATTCCTCGATATTACGCAAGAAACCGCTCCCGCCCATGTTTTTTACACGCCGAAGAGCTTCTTGAACTTTGCACGCGTCGGCTTGTTCTTCTTCTTCAGTTCCGCGCCGCTAATGGCCATCAGGTTGATGTCCTTGAGCGCCGGCAACGCCTTGGGATACTTCACATTCGGATTGCCCACGTAGAGGAAGTAATCCGCCAGAAGCTGCATGGTCTCCAGGGTGAACAGGTAATCAGTGAACACGCGCGCGGCGTTGGGGCGTGGCGATTTCGTGAAGACGCCGTTCGGCGAAGTCACCAAAGCCAAGCCCGCCGGGGGAACGATGGGTTTGAGCGGCTCGCCTTTCTGAATCAGCTTGAGCAGCGAATAGGAGGTCGTACCCGCTCCCAGCCAAGCCTCCCCACGCGCTACCAGAGGAATGCCGCCGGCTGCGGACTGCACGATTTTGGGCTTTTGCATGGCCATCTTTTCATAATAACCCCAGCCGAATTTGTTCACGATATTGATCATGCCATTCGTGACGAACCCGCTGTAGCTGGGGTGTGAGTGAACGATTTTGCCTTTCCATTTGGGGTCGAGGAAATCTGCATAAGTTTTGGGCGCATCCTTCGCGCTGATTTTCTTGGTGTTGTAGAAAGGCATCAACACGCCCGCGCGGAGAATCGTCCAGTAATTATCCTTCGTCACGAACTTCGCGTTGAAGTTGTCCGTTCCGGCCGGCTTGTAAGGCGTGATGATTTTCTTCGCTTTGAGATTCAGGAAATGACCCAGGTTCGAAGTGTGAATCACGTCGGCGATGTAAATTCCACCTTTGCGCTCTTGCAGATAACGACGATAGAGCTTGCCCGAGCCGTCGCGGTGGAGAACGCACTTAATCCCTGTTTTTTTCTTGTTGAAGCGGTTGCAGATATCCTGCCCGATATTAATCGTTAGCGAAGAATACCAGACAACCTTCCCCTCTTTCTTCGCGGCGCGCATGGTCGCCTCATCCGCGGCGAACACCGGTGCGCTCAACAAAGCTACCGCCATGAGACCAGTGATGATTCCTTTCAACATTTTCTCTCTCCTCTACCTGTAAAGTAGCCAACACGTCCGTGTGAAGAAGCTATATCTCCAGAGTTTATGGAGTATTCTGAGATTTCCTTTAAGCCACCATTCATCATGTTTTTCAGAATTATGGAAATCATATCAAAACTTCCCGCATCGTCAAGCGGGCGGTATCATACAATGGAATCTCGCATGCGGTGCGTACAGGGATATTCATGGCCGTGAAGCCTCTGCTCCGCCCTCTTGCGGCTTTCCCCCGGGAATAAAGCGCCGGGCGACAAAAATAGTGACGATTGCCCCTAATATCGCCGCAATTCCCGGACCTATGAATGCCCAATCCCAATGCATTGGAAGTTCACCATTGCTCGAATCATTACTCATATCCAAAAATTTTCCCACCACCATGGGTGCGAAGGAGCCAAGGAGAAATCCCAAACCCGATTGAATCCCCAACGTTGAACCGAGGTGGCGTCTGGGCGTAAGTTCCGTGGTCAACACCACCAGCACGGGGGCATCCACGTGCATCACGATCACCCAAATCAGGCAGATAACCTGGAGAACCCCAAACGGCATCCCAAAAGCGAACCCGACAGAAACCGAAATGAGGCCACTTAAAAAAAGACTCGCGATAATCGTGGGCGGGCGGCCAATGCGATCGGCAAACCAGCCGCCTATGAGCTTCGAAACCGCACTGAGCCCAATGATCAGGGCGGCGGATGAGGATGCAACACGCAGGGCGCTCTCGCGCGTCTCCGTTCCTGCCATCACCAAAGAGGCCGCCAAAAAGGTGACTATCCAACCCCTGAAGGCAAACACCTCCCACCTGTGCGCACCCACAACGCCGATCAGCATCCACACAGGGGCCGGCAGCCTGGGAAATTCAAATCCTGCATCCTCATCAACCCTTGGCGAAGGTAGAGACGGAAGCAAAAATACCATGGCCACAAAACCGATAGCCGGTCCTAGAGACGTCAACGCGAACGCAGTGCGCCATTCATAATTCGCAACGAGCACGCCTGTGACATAAATTGAAGCGGCGACACCCACGGTATAAAAAAACGTATACACCCCCACCATGCGAGCACGCCTCCCCTTCGGGGCATACTCCGCTACGAGCCTAAGCGCCGGCGCATACGTGCCGGCCAGCCCCACGCCCGTGAGGCCGCGAAACACCGATGCGCTGATGAAACCATCGGCTAAGAGCGGGAACATGAAATTCAAGAGCGCCAGCCAAAGACTCGAAGCCAAGTATATTTTTTTCGCGCTCATGTAGTCCGTTGCGGTCGCCAGCACGGCCGAGGCGAGAATATAGCCCACGTAAAACGCCGTATAAATCGTGCCGGCCTGCACGTTCGTGAGATTCCATTCCGACTTGAACAACGGAAGCGCCGCCACATAATTCGCATAGACGAACATCATCGGCACCTGCGCCGCGCAAATCGCCCAAAGCCAATGGGTTGATGGTGGATTGCGCTTTTGCATAAAACCCCTCTAACCCCAGATGGGGAGAGGATAAAGGATTCGATATCCTCTGGCGAGGGAGCAGGTATTTTCTGACCATGACTTCCGAAAGCGAGCATCCTGATCTATTCTCTGCTTTACGGTTCAAATTTCCCGGAGCTTGCAAATGTCTACACCCATCATCGATTTCAGAGTCTCATGCCCCATTCCCGAGGGTCTGGATAGATATCTAAAACCCACAGGTCGCTTTGCGGATTACGCCAAACACTACGGGGACAGGGTCTATGGCAACGCTGAGGAACACCGCTACATGAAACCGGATGAGTTTATCGCCTTTTTGGATGCGCAAGGGGTGGATAAAGCCCTCATTAAAACTTCTGACATGACGACAATTTCAGGCACGAAATTTCCCGCCGATGTTTTATACGAATACATCAAGGATTACCCGGATCGACTGATCGGAACGGCCGGGTGCGACCCTTTCCGGGGTATGGACGCACTGCGCGATTTAGAACGCGAAGTAAAAGATTATGGGCTTCGGGGCGTAAACATGGGGCCATGGGAGCTTGGGATTTATGCGAACGATAAGAAATTCTATCCCATTTACGCAAAATGCGTGGAATTGGACATCCCCGTTTTGCTCCACACGTCCATGAACCTCTCAAGCTCGAATCTGCTTGATTTCGGGCGTCCGATTTACCTGGATGAGGTGGCGAGGGATTTTCCCGAGCTCCGCATCGTGGCGGTGCACGGAGGCTGGCCATGGATTTTGGAGATGATCGCCGTGAGTTGGCGACACCCCAACCTGTATATCGAAATCAGCGGTACGATGCCCAAATACATCGGCTCACCCGGCACCGGATGGGAACCACTGATCCGCTACGGAAATTCCGTGCTCAAAAACAAAATTCTCTGGGCCTCGAACTGGCCGATGATCAGCCCCAAGGAAAGTTTGGCCGAATTTGATAAGTTCCCGCTGAAAGACGACGTAAAACAACTCTGGTTCGGCGGAAACGCCCTCAGGGTTCTGGGGCTGTAAGGATATTTATTTTAAGACGGAAATAGCGGGAGTTGGCCACTCCCGCTTTTCCATTCGAATATGTTCGCTATGTCGCTACCGCTTCTTCAATCAAGCCATACTCTTTGGCGAACTCTTCTAACTTTCTCATGTTGGCATCAGATGGCGCACAGAGCGGCAACCTGTATTCCAGCGCAATGCGCCCCATGATCGCCAAGGTCGCTTTCGCCGGAATCGGATTCGTTTCGCAAAACATCATGTGGTTGAGCTCCCACATTTTGTAATGCAACTCTTTCGCCGTGGCGGAATCTCCATCGAGTTGGGCCTGACACATCCGGGCCACGTCTGCCGGCGCGACGTTCGCCGTCACCGAAATCGTGCCCACGCCACCCATCGCCATCATGGGTAGCGTTACGAAATCATCTCCAGAAAGCACGATAAAATCATCCGGCACGCGAGATATGATATCGCAGCAATTCGCTAAATTTCCGGTCGCTTCCTTGATGCCCACGATGTTGGGAATCTCCGAGAGGCGCGCCACCGTATCAGGTGCTATCTGAACAACCGTGCGACCTGGCACGTTGTAAAGAACGATTGGGATATCTGCTGATTCTGCAATTGCCCTAAAATGTTGATAAAGCCCCTCTTGCGTAGGCTTATTGTAATAAGGCGCCACAAGGAGCGCACCATCCGCACCGGCCCTCATGGCGTACTGAGTACGCTGAACGGCCTCTGCGGTGCTGTTCGATCCTGAACCGGCGATGACCGGAATCCTCCCACCAACTTGCTCGATAACCAACTCTACGACCCGGTCGTGCTCTTCGTGGGTCAGCGTGGCGGATTCCCCAGTGGTTCCACACGCCACAATCCCATGCGTTCCATTTTCCACATGAAATTCCACCAGAGAGCGAATGCCCTCTTCGTCGAGTTTTCCGTCGCGGAACGGGGTAACCATTGCGACATAAGAACCCTTAAACATGAGAAGACCTCCTTCTCCCTCCGCCCATCGCGGCAAAAAAGAATGTCAAACCCCATCTTCATCATGGGGCACACTTGATGTACATCACTATATTTAATCTGAGTATCCCATAACTCTTTGATAACCCGGATCCTATCAGAGCAGCTTGTGAGACGCAAGAAATGGAATTTAACGCTGCAGCATGAATATCATCCTGGATACTCCCCATCAAAACAGAAGGGTAACCCATCTGAGTGGGGGTTCTCCGGCAACCTCATTATATTTTCACTTTGACAAACATATGGAAAAAGTTTTTAATGTGACTAGAATTCGAAAGGCTAAACAGTTAGTCTTAAAACCTTCTTAAGAAACTCCGCCTGAATCGCCCCGACTCTAAGGAAAACCATGCCATCCGCTCTGGAATACAACTGGCGATACCGCTGGAGTACGGTTACATTTGCGTTATTCTTATCCGCGTGCTTTCTGGCGATCGGAGTCGATTCGGCTTTCGCGCGGGGGAAGCATTATCGCAACAAGGTCATCCCCTATCGCTCCATCCTATTGCTCGAAGCAGATACGGGGCGAGTCCTTCAATCACACAATGAGCGCCTTGGCACGAGACCCGCCTCCATTGTGAAAATGATGACTGCATTACTCGCCATGGAACATATTAAGAGAAACATCATCCACCTCGATGAGATCATCACCGTCAGCAGCCGAGCCTCTCGAATTGGAGGTCAGCAAGTATATCTGGCGCAAGGAGAAAATTTTTCTCTACGAGATTTGATGAAATCCATCATCATCAGTTCGGCAAACGATTCCTCATACGCCGTAGCGGAACACATTGCTGGAGATACTGAAGTTTTTGTCGGGATGATGAACCAACGCGCCAAAGAACTCGGTATGACGGACACTCATTTCGTCAACGTCAACGGGCTTCCCCCGGGCAGAAAGAAACCGACCAATCGAATGAGTGCGCGAGATGCCAGCATTCTTGCCCGCGAGTTGATACAATATCCACTGATTATAAAGTGGAGCGCCACCAAGAATGCTCCTTTCCGGAACGGGAGCTTCACCCTGACCAACACGAACAATCTCTTGGGGAAGTTTCGCGGTATGGATGGGCTAAAAACAGGCTATCACCGAAAAGCGGGGTTCAGCATCGTTGCTACGGCCAAACGCAAAAATTTAAGACTTATTGCCGTTGTTATGGGTTCGAGCCACTCCAGACGCCGATTCAAAGAGGCCAAGCGTTTACTCGCTTGGGGGTTCATTCAATACCGCTGGATCGATGTGAGTAGAAGCAAAAAAACGAAACACGGGCAAATCAAGGTGCTTAACGGACACAAGCGGATGATCCGTATCCGGCCCCGGGAAAATGTCAAGGCGTTGGTAAGACGAGGTGAGGAAAAACGCATATCTATGAAAGTGGAGTTGCCTCAAGCGATACCCGCCCCCATCCGCACTGGTCAAAAGGTAGGCAGCATCACCTATGAACTAGGGGGCAACAAACTTGGCAGAGTCGACCTCGTAGCCGCTGAATCGGTAAAGAAATTAGGTTTTTTCCAATCTTTGATTCGGTTCCGCTAATACGCAGCACAAACGAAACTACCCAGGATGAACCTCTTTCATCCTACCCATAAAAGGCAGGGCGATTGCCATAAACATAACCATCACCACTTCGGAATCACCAAAGTTGTATTCAAACATCCCGGCGCTTAAAAAGCCCGCGGCCACAGCCAAACCGCCTACCATTCGAAGTCGCGTTCCGAAAGGCGCAGCCCTCGTATCTCGAATTCGTTGAATCACCAAGATAAAATATCCGATCCAGGCCCAAACCCAAGCACCGAGAGCAAGAATTCCTCGCTCAGCGGCCAAATGCACGACATTGTTGTGTAAATTAACAACCGATTTCTCGATCGCTTTGGGATTCACGTATCGAGTATAATTGTTTTTGATCTGGCCAGGCCCAAAACCCAGAAGTGTTTTCTCCCTTAACATTTGAATGCCGCTTTGCCACATATACATCCGCTCCACGGCCGTTTTGTCCTGAAGATTCATCATGCTCTTCACGCGCTGGCTGATGGAATGAGGCGCCATGAATATCACCACTGCTATCAACAGCGCCAAACATAAACCCGCCCTTCTACTTTTACTCGCCACAGCAACGACCACCAACCCCACGGCAAGGCCAACCCAGGCATTGCGACTCAAAGTAGTCATCAATGCAGTGACAATCAACAGGGTTGACGCGTAGATCCATATGCTCTTTCGTTCCCGAGTCGGTACCAAGATATATGAAAGCGCCAAGGTGCCGACTACAAGCAAGAAACCACCGAGTGTCATGTATATGCTGAAAAAACCAGACATCCGATTATTCAGCGATAAGGGTAGTTGAAGAGAAATTCCCAGGGTATATAAAGCGGTAATGCTCGTGGCTATGAAAAGCGCTTTCACCAACCAAAGCGCTTCCCAGTCATCTTCGATGACGTTGATGGCCAAATAAAAAATCATGATTTGAGTTAATTCCCGCGCCTTTATCAGGCTTTTGATTGAATCGGCAGCATGAAAAGAGCTTGCTAAAGTCAAGATTGCAAAAAGGAGCCAAGGCCCCCACAACGGAAACTTCTGGGTTAGCAGGGGAGTTCCTTTGCTCATTGCAACCAGCCACGTCACCATGGCCGTGAACACACAAATTTGAGCGAGTGATATCGAAAACGGGGCGCTGACGGCAAAACCAAAAAGCCCGCCAAACGCTATCCGCACAAGAGGTGAACGCCTCCGGAAGCGCTCCCCAAATTCCATCCAGGAGTCTTTTAACTTGCTGAAAAACGTCGTTCTCGATCCAGTTCCTAAAGACATTTGATTGCTTTTCTATACGGTATTTTCACAAATAGTCAGGCGCACAGTGTCCGCGCCCTGCTCATCAAAGACGGAAACTCAAACTTTCAAACACATAAGAAATAGCCGGAACAGAACCTCTAACCCCAAAAATCCGATTGGGACACAGGGACCTATCTTCCACCTAGCGGGATTACTCGAACAAATAACTCTACGGTATATTTCCACCATTTGTTGCACTATTCATTTCACTGGGGAGGGGTATTTCCTCGCTTGTGAACTGCATTTCGTAGAGCCTCTGGTATAAGCCACCCTGCTTCATCAGCGCATCGTGCGTCCCTCTCTCCGCAATTCTTCCTCCTTTAAGCACGATTATTAAATCAGCGTTTCGGACTGTAGAGAGCCTATGGGCCACCACGAATGTGGTGCGGCCCTTCATCAAAGGCTCAAGCGCCTCTTGAATCAACTGCTCGCTCTCCGTGTCGAGCGCACTCGTGGCTTCATCAAGCAGCAAAATAGAAGGATCTCTTAAAATCGCGCGAGCTATGGCGATACGCTGGCGTTCGCCGCCAGATAAGCGCACCCCCTCCTCACCCAGTATGGTCTCATACCCATTTTCAAGTCCCATAATAAAATCATGGGCATTGGCCGCTTTCGCCGCCGAAATTATTTCTTCACGGCCGACGGGTTTCTTCGCACCATAGGCAATGTTGTTTTCCGCCGTATCATTAAACAAAATCACTTGCTGGGTCACCACGGCGATCTGGGCGCGCAAGCTGTTCAGCGTATATTGAGATGCCTTTTTCCCATCAAAGAAAATATTCCCCCGGCTGGGCGAATAAAAACGCGGAATCAAATCCAGCAACGTGCTTTTTCCTGCTCCACTCATCCCTACAACAGCCAGGATGCAACCCGCCGGCACTTCTACATCGATATCTTCCAGCGTAGCTTCATCAGAGTAAGAAAAATGCACACCCTCGAATCGAACATGTTGAGAAAGCCGTTCCATCACTTCGCCATTCGGATTCTTATCCTCTGGAACATGCTCATCCATCGTCTCGAAGACCGATTGGCCACCCGCAATTCCTTCCACCAGGCTATGAAACACACGGGTGAAGGATTTCAGCGGGCTATAGGCCATGCCCAGTGCGACCGCAAAACTCGTCAGCTTTCCCGGATCCATACTCCCTTGAATGACCGCCCTGGCGCCAAACCACAGAACCCCCGCTCCCAAAATACCGCCTATGATCTCCACTATCGGGGGCGCTAGCGACCGAACCCGCATGGCCCGCATCACGGTGTCAAAAAAGGAGCGGGTGGCCCGCACAAAACGGCTCTCTTCCTCACCTTCCGCTCCAAATGCCTTAACGACACGAATGCCCACATAGGTTTCTTTCATCAAATTACTCATATCTCCCATGCGCGCCTGGCTTCTCCGGGTGATTCGGCGAATTTTCTCCCCCATCGTCAAGGCTAAAAACGCCACCAAAGGAACGATTACGATGAATATCACCGCCATTTGGGGGCTTTGGTAAACAGCCACGCCAAGTAAGGCGATGAAGGTGAAGCCATGCCGGAATAAATCCCGCACGGAGTCTGTGGCCGCCCTTTGCACCAAAGTGATGTCATAAATGACTTTCGACATCAGCTCTCCGGTCGTCTTCGCTTCAAAAAACCGAAGTGGTAAATGAATAAGATGTCGGTGAAGCTCGTTTCGGATGTCCATCACCACGCGCTGACCGACCCAGTGCATGAAATAATTCTGCAGGTAAGCGGCAGCACCTTTTACCAGATAGACGATAACGAGGGATAAACAAATCAAAAAGACGACATCGGATCGCTTCGAGATTAAAATATCATTGATGAGATGCTGAACGAGGTACGCGGGGTATGCGTTCAACCCACTTACGATAATCGTGCTGACGACAGCGATGCCGAACCTCAGTCTGTATGGACGTAAATATACTAAAAGTCTGAGATAAACCTGGGTGCGGCTCATCCGAAATTCTCTTGAAAATTCAACTGAGGTGTCATGTGAACCGGCTTGAAAGGCACACTTGTTCGGCTGGCATCCTTTTTCAGTTCTCTGCCCGGCTGCCCAATTAGAAAAGAGACGGCACTCAGCAGAATTTTCTTCTCCTGGCCACCCATATCCAAGGAGGTTTTTCTATGAACAACACTAAGGGCGATCACGTCCTCGACACAGCTCCCACAAAAAGGTGGCGCGCATGAACACATAATAAGCGGAGCCGACTGATACGCATAATCCCTCAACCCCATCCCGAAGGCCCATCCTCAAAACGTAGCTCTTGAAAAAACGCCAAAGTGGGCGGATGAAAAAATCACTGATGCCAGGCCGTACTCCCTCCGAGAACAAATCTTCCGCCGACAACCTGGCGTATTGGACCTGTTTCTGGAAAAAATCTGAAACCGCATCATAACTATAGTGTTCCAACGGGGCTGAAAGCACACCCACCCGTCCTCGCACCACAACGGACTCATGAACGCTTTTCCTGTTAAACACTCCTGCATCGCGTCGAAACAGTCGTAGATGATAATCTGGCCAAAGATCTCCATGGCGGAGCCAGCATCCAAAAAATATATTTTTCAGGGGCATCCGGTATCCTTCTGCAGGACTATCGGCAGACAAAACAGAGAGAATTTCCTTTTCAAGCTCAGTACTCACACATTCATCTGCATCCAGACTCAATATCCACGAATGTTTAGCTTTGGAGATAGCGAAATTTTTTTGTGCGGAATGTCCTCGCCAAGGATTCTGAATGACCACTGCGCCACGTTTTCGGCATATTTTCTGGGTGTCATCTGTACTGCCTGCGTCCACAACAATAATCTCATCCGCCCAAGAAACGCTATCAATGCACGCACCGATGCGTTTTGCTTCATTGTGGGCCACAATAGTGACGCTAACAGGTCTCCTGGTTGACCCGGGCACAGGCATTGGCCCTGCATCGGCTTCATCAGATGTCCCCAAGCCAGACATCTTTGCTAGCCTCTCCCTTGCGCTTTCTCCCACTCATCAAGCGGGATGGCTTCGTCTACAAGCATGATGGGGATGCCATCTTCGATTTTGTAGACCAACCCCGATTCCCGGGCAATCAAAAAATTTTCATCTTCACTTAATTCAAGCGAGGTCTTGGTGACAGGACATGCCAATATTTCCAACAACTCTTTGTCCACGCTCATATTCCGTTTATCTCCACTTTGCAATCAAACATCCGAAACAACATCCACATCTTCAAATCAGGCAGCACACCATTTGAAAATTGAAAGATACCCTGGTCCATTCACAAAACTTCTTTAGTTTCGCATATCTAGCGATGTTTTTCATGGACCGAATAGAGTTGGTTCAGCCCATCCACAGCCTCTTCGATTTTCACACGCTCCAAACACTCGATGTCAGGGCATTTTCTCGCATAACAACCACTGCAAGCGAGGCGGTGATGCAAAACCAAATGCCCTGACCCCCAAGGGCCATTTCTCACCGGTTCCGTAGGCCCCATGATCGTCAGGCATCGCACACCCATCGCCGCGGCAAGATGCATGGGGCCCGAGTCACCGCCCACGAAATAACCGCCACGCCGAATCAAAGCCATCATCTCGCGAATGTTCGTCGCAGGGACAACATAAGGTCGTGTTTTCATGGCGCTCGCCACTTCCTCCGCCATCTCTCTTTCGCCCGGGCCCCATACCAGGAGAACACCTCCCATGTCACTCTCATGCCAATGATCGGCAAGTTGCGCAAAACGAGCGGGAGCCCAGCGTTTCGTCGGCCATCCACCTCCAGGATGAATCACCAATAAGGAGCGGCCTTCTATATGGCCCACGCTCTCCAAATACTTTTCTGCTTGCTCTCTTTCTTGCTGCGTTTCATGAAGGGGAAAGCGGTATTTCTCCCTTCGAGGAATGGGCAAACCCAACGGCTTTAGGAGAGATAGATTCTTCTCTATCACATGATGTGGGTTTTTCGGGGGAAAGACTTGATGTGTTGTAAACAGTACGTTCATTCCCTCTTTACAAAAACGATGCTCAAACCCTATGCGCACAGGCGCTTTTGACGCCCATGCCAACAAACCGCTTTTGATTAACCCTTGGGCATCCAGCGCCACATCAGCCCCTACATTTTTCACGGCACCGAGATCACGCCTAAAAGCAGAGAAACCGCTGGAGAGAATATTTCTCCGCCATGCCTTGGTATCGACGGTCAAGACTTCATCTATATCTGAATTTTCAAGAAGTACTTCTCTCGGGGCCGGCTCAACTGCCCAGGTGATATGAGAATCTGGCCGGGCATCCTTGATGGCCGACGCCAAGGGGAGGGCATGAACGACATCACCGATGGCTCCCAAGCGAATGATGAGGAATCGCTCACTCATCAGTAGCTAACCTCCTGATGCGCACGCCTAGGTCCGTGGAAGAGTGCTCTTTCGGGTCTCCACAAATAGCGATTTTGCCTCCATAGCTTCTTACCGTCTCCCGCTCGGGAACCGTATCTGCGGTGTAGTCTGTCCCCTTCGCATGCACATCCGGTTTCAAGGTGAGCAAAAGACTCGACACATCGAGTTCATCAAACAGCAAAAGGTAATCAACCGACTCCAGGGCAGAGAGGATTTCAAGACGCTCATCCTGCGGCACATACGGTCGGCCATACCCTTTCAGGGCGCGTGCCGAAACATCGCTATTGACCGCCACCACCAGAACATCCCCATTTTCTTTAGCATCGCGGAAATAGCGCACATGACCAACATGAAGAACATCGAAACAACCATTGGCAAACACGATGCGCTTGCCATCTTGGCGCAATTTGTCCAGCACCGGCTTCAGGGAATCCATCGCCATCCACTTTCCCTGGCACGCCTTTTCCTGGATGCTCACACATCATCCCCTTCGAATGTGGCAAGTAGTTCATGAGACTCCACTACCGTCGTTCCCGCCTTCATCACCACCAATCCCGCCGCCCGATTCGCGATCTCCGCCGCTTCACGCATCGACGCGCCCGCGGCCAGGGATAGTGTCAACGCGGCAATCACCGTATCTCCCGCACCTGTCACATCAAGCACTTGATCTGATCCATAAATAGGAATGTCCGTTCTTGGAGAATTTCTCTCAAAGAGACTCATTCCCTTGTCTCCCCGGGTGATCAAGACTGCCTGGGCACCCGTTTTTTGGAGTAAGGTGACACCCGCCTCATCAAGATGATCTTCGTCGGGCCAATAGCCTAGCATCCCCTCTACTTCTTCTTCGTTGGGCGTGATGGCGGTAACCCCTAAAAACGAATCTCCCGCACATCGACTGTCCACTGTAACGATGAGTTCCTTCGGTAATTTCCGGATCGCCGCTTTTACGCCTTCCGTCACGACACCCAAGCCATAGTCGGAAATCACAAGAGCATCCAAGCCACCATTTGCTATTCGCTCAATTTCAAAGACTATTTGGGATTCAAGCCTCTCCTTCAAGTACAATTTCTTTTCGCGGTCCACCCGAATCACCTGCTGGCGCTTGGTGTTTCGCCCTCCCGCCATCACGCGTGTTTTCGTGGGAGTGATGTGCTCGGAATCTTCCCATAAAAGCTTGGTGTCGATTCTGCGCTTCACCATTTCATGACAAAGAGCTCTGCCCACTTCATCGGCTCCCAACACGCCGATAGCACTCACATTTCCACCCAAGGCCGCCGCATTCATCGTCGCATTACCCCCACCGCCGGGAACAATCTCGCGACCGATAAAGTCCAAAACAAGAACGGGCGCCTCCCTGCTAATCCGAGAAGTAGCACCATGGATAAATTCATCCGCAATGAAATCACCAATCACCGCAACATGTAGAGATGAGAATTTTTGGATGTATTCTACCAGGTGTGAACTCATGCTAGTGATTCCCACCCTCGTTCATAATGATTTCCACTGCATGATAGGCATCTTGCGCCACGAAATCCGGCTGGCGAGGCCACTGTGCTCCGCGAAGCTCTCTTTCCCCTCGCCCATATCCTGTAAGCAAAAGACCTGACTTACAACCCGCGCGCCAGCCTGCTTCCAAATCGGAGTATTTATCCCCAAGCATAATGGATTTTCCCAAATCGATATCGTACTCTGCCGCCGCCTTCAAAATCATACCGGGAAAAGGCTTTCGCATCTTGCAGTCAATCGAATAAGCAGGGTCGTCCCCGTTTGGAACGTGTGGACAATAATAGATTGCGTCAAGCCGCGCGCCTTTGTCACTGAGTTCATCCTGAAGTTTGCAATGCACTTTTCTCAGCATGGATTCGGGAAAGTACCCTCTGGCCACGCCAGCTTGGTTTGTAATCAAAATGGCAAGCCATCCCGCCTCATTCACCTTGCGGACAGCTGCCGCCGCCCTGGGCAGGAGTTCATACACATCGAGGTGGGTGACATAACCCACATCACGGTTCAAGGTTCCGTCCCTGTCGAAAAATACCGCTGCTCTTTTCGTCATATCTTTCCTTATTTCAATTCTTGCGTGTCTCTGGTTTTTTATGCAGCAACTCGATGGCTTCACCCACCACTTTTTCAGGCGTGATCTGCTTCATACAATTATGATGCTGGAGCGGACATGTTCTCTCGAAACATGGGCTGCAATCGAGATTCGTATAAATGGTCCGATTCCAAAGACCTCTGGGCGCCGTTCGACGATAGTCTGTGGGACCAAAGAGCGCGATCGTCGCAGTCCCAGCCAGTGCCGCCACATGAAGCGGCCCGGTATCGCCTGATATGAATACATCCAAATGAGACAGCAAAGCAGGCAGAGTCTCCAGGGTGTCTTCACCAGCCAGATTCACTGCTCGCCCACCAGACATCGCATTCAATCTCTCTGCAAGCGCCCGTTCATCCGGCCCACCCAATATGCAAACCCGCGCTTTTTCACGATTCATAAGTAGGTGGATTAGTTGTTTGAAGTATTCTAGCGGCCATGTCTTGGATTCACCGAAAAAAGCCCCGGGATGAATCCCTACCAAAGGCGCGTTTTGCCCGATGAAGTGTCTTTTTAGTAATTTATCCGCAAATTCCAGCGCCTGGGGCGTGATGAGGAAATCATCAACTTGCACTTGGGTTTCGTGTCCTTCCGCCTCAAGAAGGCGAAGATAATAATCGACTAAATGAGGAACATTCGGCGCGGGAGCGACACGGTTGCTCAAAAGCCAACCTCTACCATCGGTGCTGTATCCGATTCGGCGCCTTGCTCCTACCCATTTAGCCATTAGAGCCGCACGAAAACTATTGGGCAGAATCCAAGCATAATCTATCATCTCGCCTCTTAACATCTTCTTTATTGAAAAGAAGCTTCCCCATTTTCTCCCATCGACCGATAAAACCCGATCTATCCAGGGAAAACTTCGGAGCAGCCCGGAAGTCCAAGGACCTGCCGCCGCTATTAGCCTCGCCTCGGGATATGCTTTCCTCAAGGACGAGAAAAAAGGAGCGGACATGGCCGTGTCGCCTATCCATGTGGGTGTTACCACGAGATGCAACTCCCCCCTATGGACATCATCGCTCAAACCCGATTCCCCCTCGATACACAGCCTTACATCGAAACCTGGAAAATAGAAATAACCAAAACTCCACTTTTTTCAACGCTATCAACCGATCCCATGAGCGTCAATGAGCATAAAAACACACTTTACAATCCAAGAACTGCTCATATAGTGTGGTATGCGAGCATTGAATGCCCACCTCTCAGAGGATCCCTTTTGAAAATATTGCATCGATACATCCTGAGCGAATTAATATCATATCTCCTCATATCCTTGTTTTTCCTTACATTTATGCTCCTGCTCCACAAATCGTTGCAATTTACGGATTTGGTGGTGAATCGTGGAGTGCCACTTTCGATTGTGGCGCAATTTCTTTTCACCGCTTTGCCTGTTCTTCTCCTAGTAACCCTCCCAATGTCCGCCCTCATTGCCAGCATCATGGTGTTTAGCCGCCTGTCGAGCGACAGCGAATCCTTGGCAATGACCGTCTCCGGCATGAACCTTTATTCTCAACTCATCCCTGTTGGAATGGTGGGTATCGCTACCGCCGTTTTGAGCGGATTCCTCATGATATTCGCTCTCCCCTGGAGTCAAAACGCCATCTCGGAGCTCAGCCAGCAGATGCTCCGCAGTCGAGCGGCAGCGTTCAATATCCGGGAACAAATTTTCCATGACAATTTTGATGGAATCATGATCTACGTGCGAGAAGTCGATGAATCGGGTAAAACCATGAAAGGCATCGTCATTTCGGATACGAGAGAGAAAGGGAAGAACCAAGTCATCTTTGCTGATCATGGCAGGCTCATCAAATCTCCCGGTTCCTCCAAGGTATGGCTGCGTCTTACAAACGGAACCGTTCACACGGCCAGCGAGTCCGAAAAAACCTTCAGCCAAAAAACAAGTACACATAATAGTTTCTCTGCTCTTCCCAAAAATCATTATCAAATCGCTCGCTTCGGAAGCTACATTCTCCATTTGGACCTCACGCAGGCCATCGGAAAAACAAAAGCACTCCGGACGAGTCTGCGATCTCTTCCCCTAAATGAACTAAGAAGCAAATTAAAAGAACAAAAACCAGGAACAAGCAGATACAACGCCATTCTCGTGGAGTTGAACAAGAAATTCGGCGTTCCTTTCACATGCCTCATCCTGGCTTTCTTAGGAGCGCCCCTCGGCGCACAAAACAGACGTTCGGGGCGCCACGGCGGCTTTGCCTTGAGCCTGAGCGTCTTGGTTCTCTATTATATGATCGTAACTTTCGCCGAGGGCATGGGAGAGAATGGACAAATTAGCGCTTCGGTCGCCGTCTGGGGCCCTAACATATTTTTGTCCCTCCTCGCGGGGTATATGATACGAACCGTAGGACGACGCAGCGCCATCGACATTCGGGGACTACTCCTGAAACCCGTCTCTCCTTTCATCCGAAATAAATCATAAATTCCCGCTATGAACATACTGAACCGCTATATCCTCAAGCAGTTCTTGAGAATGGTGCTTATTTGTCAGTCAGGAGCTATAACCCTTTTCCTAATTGCTGAGTTTATCGAACGAATTGACGATTTTATCGAAAAAAAAGCGACCCTGACCGATGGCGCCCTGTATTTCTTATACAAAATGCCCCATCTCGTTTTTCTCTCTGTTCCGCTCACCGTTCTGCTGGCGAGCACTTTCACGCTGATTCTTTTTGCCAGAGAAAACCAGATCGTCGCCATGCGCGCCAACGGATTCAGCCTTTATCGAATCATTACACCCATTCTTGTCGCTAGCCTGGGAATCAGCTTCCTTGCCTTCTTGGGAAATGAATATGTTGTTCCACTCGCCAACAAACGCGGAGAATACATCTGGCAAGTCAACATCAAAAAAGTCGGTTTGCGGACACATACCCAGAGAGACAAAATCTGGTATCGTTCACAAAACAACACCATCTGGCAAATCACGCACTATAATCCATCTTCAGAAAAAATGAGGGGCGTTACTCTATACCGCATGGATCAGCGCAATCGCTTAACGCAACGTATTGACGCAATTGAAGCGGTTTGGCTGCCCGTGAAAAAACATTGGGAATTCCACCAAGGCGTGATCCATGACTTTGCGGGTGAGGGAAAAATCCAACAAGAAACTTTCGAGAAAAAAGTTTTCATGCTCACGGAAAAGCCGGAAGATTTCAAAAAAACAGGCAGAAATCCGGAGACGATGAATTATCAGGAACTCAGTCGCTACATTGAGAACTTGAGGAAAAGCGGAGTGGACACTAATCGCTATGTCGTAGATATGTGGGCCAAAATTTCCGCTCCATTTATAAGTTTTGTATTGGCCCTGGTGGGTGTGCCTTTTTCTATTCGAAACAGCAGAAGCGGAGGAGTCGCTCTAGGAGTCGCTATCGCTATTGGAATCGGTGCTATCTATCTCGTTCTATTCCATGCGAGCCTTTCGTTCGGACATGCCGGACGCCTGCCACCCATCCTGGCAGCTTGGGGGCCTAATGCCATTTTTCTCGCAGGAGGCGCCTATTTGCTCACCTCCATAAGAGCATAACCCGCCCATTCAAGACGAAAACACTTTCTTTTCGAGCAAGGCCGTTAAATTTGCATCTTCATTGATTTTCATCATCACCCGAAGGATACGAAGTGGCGCCTTGCTTAACAAAGTCGATAACTTCACTGCATCTTTCTCTGTGGTCAAAATAAAATCGGCCCCTGTTTTCTTCAGCGACGAAATGAGCCGCACTCCATCCGCCAAAGCATAATGGGCATGATCTGGATATTCATGGTGCGCCAGGAGCTCGACATTCAACGATTCAAGCATTTTCTCGAAACCACGCGGATTTCCCAATCCGCTCACGGCGACTACTTTAGCGCCCCTGAGTTCATCCGGCATACCTATTTTTTCACCTCTTGAATCCAGGAGCGAATCGGGCTCAAGGCGTCCGGTGAAAATAGGGATATCTCCCACAAGAGACTGAATCTCCTTTCTCGTGCGATCGGCACATTCACCCGTCACTAAAACGGCATCTGCACGTTTTAGGGCCGAAACCGGTTCGCGAAGAATTCCTGCGGGAATCACCCTGCCATTTCCAAAAGGATAATCTCCGCGTAAGAGCACCACATCAATATCCCGACAAAGTGATAGATGTTGAAAGCCATCGTCGAGCACAACAACATCCGCCCCGAATTCCTCCGCCGCCTTTTCGGCGACCAAAGAGCGGTCTGCTCCCGTTAAAATAGGAAGGTCAGGGAATCGCCGGGCGAGCATTGCCGCCTCATCCGCGGCTGGTGGCGCTGACATCAGACTGCCCTTGCCATCGCTGACAACCATCACATCCTTAGGCCTTCCGCCATAGCCCCTACTTACTACAGCAGGCTTTCGTCCCTTTGAGAGCAGTTTTGCCAATATCCAGGCAACGGTGGGCGTTTTACCCGTCCCACCAAGCGCAAGATTGCCAATAGAAATGACAGGTACGGGATTTTTCACCACATGGACTTTCCCAGCTTCATAACGCTTGCGCCGATACGCCATCGCCGCGCCATAGATACTCCCCAAGGGCTTGAAACCCTTTGTCAACACACGAGACCAAACCGGGGACAACGGATTACCCTCCCAAGCCATCAAAACGCCGCGTCGAAAACTCATGCGGCTCCCCCATTCGATTTCGCCAAAATTTGAACGATATATTCCGCAGTTCGCTCGGCAGCGCCTTGGTTGTTCTCCACCACTTGACAAGCCGCTTCACCCGCCTGTTTTCGAGATATCGGATCATTCAACCATTTCACGACGGCCGCCTCTATGTCTTTTCGCTCGCTTAGTTGAATCACGCCGCCTTTCTCCAGCATCTCGCGGGTCACTTCCCCAAAATTATCCATATGAGGGCCACACAGACATGGCACGGCCCAGCGCGCCGCTTCTATCGGGTTCTGGCCACCATGGGGAATAAAACTTCCCCCGATAATCGCTATCGTCGCGCACGCATACGCACCTGCGAGTTCACCCATCACATCCAGGATGACAACCTGATGCTCACCGCCCGTATTTTTTATGTCGCTCCATCGCACGGGAGAAATGCCTGAGTCTTGCAAGACTGTTTCTACCTGGACAACTCTTTCGAGATGGCGCGGCGCCAGCAGTAGGCCCACCCCGGGCATTTTCCGGTGAATGGATGATAACACCTCTCCAATCAGTTTCTCTTCTCCGGCATGCGTACTGCCAGCCACAATGACGTGCTCACAAGCGCTTAGACCATAGGAACGAGGCGAAGGCCCCCGAACCGGCAAGGGCATATCAAATTTGATGTTCCCGAAAACTCGAACAGAAATTGCCCCCAAATCCAAAAACCGTTCGGCATCACTCTCTCCACGCACCAACACATCCCTTAAACACTTCAGGATCGGGGAAAAGAAAAACTGAAAGCGCTTGTAACTACGATACGAGCGATCAGAAAGCCTCCCGTTGATAATGGATACAGGGATATTTCGTCTTTCGGCTTCAACCACGAGATTCGGCCATATTTCCGTTTCTATGAGCGCAATCATGGAGGGTTGAATCCGCCTCAAAGCGGAGCGGACGATTATAGAGAAATCAAGCGGCAAGAAAATCAGTTGCTCGACCCCGGATATTTTTTGGGCCTCATTTCTTCCTGTTTGGGTGACTGTGGAAAGAACAATTTTCAGTTCTGGTTTCTTTCTTAAAAGCGCGGGTATCAAAACGGCGGCTACACCTACTTCCCCCACAGATACGGCATGCAACCAGAGACGCTCTCCCGCCGCATCGGGCAACTTCGGAGGAAACCCGAACCTTTGACGAACAGCTTGATGGTTGAATCCACGGAGCCACAGACGAATCAGAAAATATACGAGCAAAACAGGCGAGATGAGAAGAATAATAACATTATAGAAAAACAGCATGGGCGGTTTCACTTCTCTGCTGGGTTTTCCAGATAAGATCTGGCTTCTTCATTCGCATGGATGAGCCGTTTTTCTATTTCCGCGCGTTTTGACTCCAGTATGCTCTCATCCCGGGTACGCGGGACATCCAGCGGCTCTCCACAACAAACAGAGATTTTCCCGAACGGAAGAGGGAAAATCGTCCTGTCCCATGTCGGGGTGTTGAAAAAGCGGGATGCCGCAAAAGCGACCGGGCAAATTTGATAGCCCGTGATACTCGCCAAAGAGATTATTCCCATTTTTACTCTCTCCGGTGGGCCTTGTGGTCCATCCGGCGTGATCATAAGCTGGTGATGTCCTTTTTTCGCCACTCTGACCATTTGTCGAAACGCAACGGCTCCGCCTTTGTCTCTTCCAGCCAACGAAGAGGAAGAACCCCTTACGCAATGGGTGCAGAGCCGGGAGACCATCTGAGCGAGTAATTCTCCATCCCGGCTTCTGCTCGCCATACACGTACGGCGATAATTCTTCGGCAAGAAAAAAGAAATTAACCCCACATTATGATGCCAGAACGCCCAAATATACTTTTCATCGGGCGCATCGATCACTTTGTCATGAAAATCCGTTTTCGGAGAGACCATTGTCGAAGTGGCGTAGACCGCTTTCAAATAACCCGCGATGGCCATACCGCCTAGCCAAACCGAAAGAGGCGCTTTGGGATCGCGTCCCCATTCATCATAGGTGGTCGAATTTTCATGCATCCTTCGTGTCCTGTGCACCAAAACCGAGTTCTGTCGCTATATGCGCCGCGGCACACGCATAGGGATTCATTCCTTTCAAAGCGTTTTGAATTCTCTCGAACGCTTTGATTTGCCTTGCCCGGACATCATCATTCCAAAATACTTCTCTCAACGCATTCGCAATAAATCGTGGGCGCGCCTGCTTTTGACATAACTCGGGAACCGCCTCATATCCGGACAATAAATTCACCAGGCTGATATAATCCACTTGAATTAAAAAAAACTTGACCAACAGATACGAAAGCATATCCCCGGCATATAAAACAACCATCGGCACACCCAAAAGGGCTGTCTCCAGCGAAGCCGTGCCACTTGCCACAACTACGACATCGGCCGCGCGAATCACTGTTTCTGAATCGCCCCTGATTGTCCGTATTTCGACTCCCGATGACTTCAATCGACTCGAAACATACCCCTCGGGCAATGAAATCGCCTCTGAAATCAAAAAGCGCATCCCTGGTGTTTCCGCATCGATTATCTTGAGAGCATCCACCATGGCATCCACATGAAAATCGATTTCTTTGAGCCGACTGCCAGGCAGGAGTGAAATCACCTTGTCGTTCATCGGTATGTTCAATGAGCGTCGGGCCATTTCTTTAGACGGCGCATCTCTGAGTTCGTAGGCGATGGGATTACCGATAAACACGGCTCTTCCGCCTAATTCATTAAAAATTCGAGGTTCAAACGGAAATATGTTCAGGGCCAGATCAAAAATATCTACAATGGTGCGGGCACGGCCTTTCCACCAGGCCCATACCTGGGGGGTGATGAAATATATGCACTTCGGCGGTTGCGGCAGGGCGCGCACCGAGCGCGCGCAAGAAAGATTGAATCCCGGGTAATCTACAAAAATTACCGCTTTTGGCTTTTGCTCTCCTATTTTCTCCAGCAAATCTCTTTTAATTTTTCGCAGCTTGGGATAAATGCGGGGAATGCCGGCGAAACCAACGATAGATATGTCGCCGATATTATGGATGAGGTCGACGCCTGCCTCGGCCATAGATCGCCCACCCATGCCGGATACCTGGAGATTGGGAATCTTAGCGGAAAGCGCATTCACTAAATTCGCGGCGTGAATATCTCCAGATGGCTCTCCAGCGACCACCATGATGCCGTTTGCGCAGTTTTCATCCTTGCTCATTTTCCGACCACCCGACAACGACGATGCCAGTTGCGTCGGCTTCCCGTGCGAAACGCTCACGATCGATGAGAAAAGTTCGACCCGCCTCCAAGATCAACGCCGACGCGCCACCCTCGCGCATCACGTGCAACGTTTCTGGACCGACTGAGGGCACATCGTAGCGCATATCCTGTTTGGGGCGAGCCACCTTGCAAACAACAGCCCCTTTTCCAGCAAGAGAACACCCTCTTCGAATCGCCTCGTCCGTACCTTCCATCCCCTCCACGGCAACCACCGTCCCTTTATGGACCACCACAGTTTGGCCTATCTCCAACGCCGCAACACTTCGGGCGATCTGAAAGGCATACTCCACATTTTTTCGTTGATTCTGGCGCAATTTCTTTTTTGTAATGGCCCCACGGGGGGTGATGAGATGTTCCAGATACTCTGTTTGTGGAACTACCTTCATCCCATTTTCCTCCATAAGTTCGATAACGGCATTCATTATCGTTGCATCGGCCAAATTCTTGGCATTCTTCATGAAACGCAGAGCCGTCAGATCGAAACGTAAAGATTGGAATAAGAGGCTTTTCTCAACTTTCCCCGCGAACCCTATTTCCCCAACATTCTTGTCACTGAAAAACCGGATGATTTTCTTTGGCTGGGTAGGAGGAATGTGGGAGACGAAATCCGCTTCGCCCGATAATGTATCCATTATCTCGGAGGACAAAGCCACCACGGACACATGCTTACCCCGTTGTTTCGCACAGGAAACAAATTCAGAGGACAACGTTCCCGAACCTGCGATTAGGCCAATTCTTTCTTGGGAATCCGGCATGGGAAGTTTTAGAGTGTCGAGGGCATGGAGTTTTTCAGCATCCCTACAACACGAATGGCGATATCCAGAGACCGCAATTCTTTTTCCGGCTCAGAAACAACATCCAATACCTGTACCGATTGTAAGAAATGCCGCAATTCCAGCTTGAGCGGATTGCCTTTATGGACAAATACCCTTTCCACTTGAAATTGTTCACGATATTTGAGTTCTTCACGTGTCAAATGATGTTCGCTCATCGCTTGGCGATGAATTCTGAGCTCTTGGTCCGCGTAATCAAGCGTAATGAACGCATCCGGTTGTGATACGGAGAGTGTTCTGATCTTATTCTGCGTCACTCGGCTCGCGGTAAGATTCGCCACACATCCACTGGCGAAGCAAATCTGCACATTCGCCACGTCATCTCGATCAGACAAAACACTGGCACCGGTTGCCGACAGTAAGTCAATTTGCTCATCCACCAGCCGCAAGACGATGTCGAGATCATGAATCATCAAGTCAAGCACGACGCCGTCTTCTCTCACTCTCGGCGTGAAGGGCCCCAGCCTGCGGCATTCAATCAGGGTGGGGTCATCTACAATGTTGCCCAACTCCTGCACAGCTCCATTAAAGCGCTCCACATGGCCAATGTGAAGAACCAAATTGTTTTGGGTTGCCAAGTCAAATAATTTCCGGGCGTCTTCCATCGTTGTGCAAATGGGCTTCTCCACCAGCACATGTACGCCATTCTCGAGGAATATCCGAGACACTTCAAAATGCTGCAAGGTAGGAACAGCGATGGTAACTGCATCTACACAGCCGATAAGATCGGCTGGATCAGACAACGCCTTCGCCCCGTATCTATCAGCCAATTCCTGAGCGCGACTGGCATCCAAATCACAAACAGCCGCCAGATTCGCCTCCAAAAGTTCGGAAAGCGCAGCTACATGATAACTCCCCATATGGCCAACGCCGACGACGCCAACTCGCAGAGGATCCAGCATGGGCTTTTAACCTCACAAAAAACTTACACTTACACGCGGCCTTGATAGACGCCATTCTTCGAATTCCGCACGAATTCTACCACGGATTGAATTTCCGCTCCTAATGGCACCTGCGCTTCTATTTTCTCTATTTTTTGCGTCATCGTACCCGGTTCGTTGAAAAGGATTTTGTACGCCCTTTTTATGCCCGCTCTCACTTCAGCCGATACGCCGCTTCTCTGTAAACCAACCACATTCAATCCAATCACACGCAGAGGATCACCTGTCATCTTGACGAATGGAGGCACATCTTTTCTCGCCGCAGCGGGGCCCACGACAATCGAACCCTCCCCAACTCGCATATACTGATGCACGCCAATGAAGTTGGATATGAAACATTTGTTTCCGACTTCCACATGTCCACCCAAAGAACAATGGTTCACCAAGATCGACTGATCACCTACACGGCAATCGTGGCCCACATGCGCACCGACCATGATGTAGCATTTCCTGCCTAGTATCGTGTTTTGGCCCTGATACATAGAGCGTTGAATTGTCGCTGTTTCACGGACAATAGTGCCTGCTCCGATTTCAACCCCACCTGAATCCGACGGCAAATCGACAACTTGCGCTTCTAAGCCGATGACGGCATTCGGAAAAATCCGACAACCCTCACCTATTTCGGCAGGCCCCTGAATGGTTGCATTCGGACCGATTTCACATCCGTCTCGAAGAATTACATTTGCGCCGACAAAAGCACCTGGTCCGATTTTCAAATCCTGCCCGAGTTGTGCTTCCGGGTCGATATTCGAAGTGGGGGCTATATCGTTCAATGTCTATCGGGATCGGGGAATAGCATAGGCGGTGAAAAGACCTTCGGCGGCTATCTGACCCCCTGCAAATGCTCGCCCTTCAAACTTCCACAACGTCCTTTTGTTTTTCAAGAGTTTTACGTGCAACTGCAACGAATCTCCGGGAACAACCGGACGTCTGAATTTTACCTGCTCGATGCCAGTGAAGAAAAATTCAGCCCCCGGATCGATTAATTCCAACTCAAAAAGGCAAATCAAACCGGTTTGCGCCAACGCTTCTATGATCAATACACCCGGCATGATGGGATTGCCAGGGAAATGACCCTCTAAAAATGGTTCATCTTTGGTGATATTCTTCTGGGCTACGATAGAAATTTCTTCCGGGTCAAGCTCTGTTACCCGATCAACCAATAGAAACGGATCCCTGTGTGGAATTATCTCCTGTATCCGCTGACTATCCATCATGATTCTAATTTACCAATCTTTCTTTCGAGTTCATTTATTTTTTCTGCTATCCTCGGCAAATTCCTCAAAACCGCAATTCGCCTGCGCGCATCACGAATTTCTGTCGCAGGAGCGTGGAGATACACCTTCCCTCCCTCCAAACTCTTCGGCACACCGGTTCCCGCTCCTAGTTTCGCACCATCGCCGATTTCAACATGATCCGCCACTCCGACATTGCCGCCCATCATGACACCTCGACCGATTTTCGCACTACCCGAGATGCCTACCTGGCTCGCTAATATGCAATCCTCACCAATAACGACATTGTGCGCGATTTGCACCAGGTTGTCGATTTTCGTGCCCCGGCCGATTCTCGTTTCTCTTAGAGTGGCCCGATCGATTGTGCTGTTCGCCCCGATTTCCACATCGTCCTCAATGACGACCGTGCCCGTTTGCGGGTATTTGAAAATGCGACCCTCCTCATCGGGAATATATCCAAATCCATCCGAACCGATGACAACTCCCGCATGAAGAATAACTCTTGCCCCTATCTCTACATCAGGATACAAAACACAATTAGGGTATATGTAACATTCAGAGCCTATCCTCACGTTTTGGCCGATATGCACACCCGCCCCGATGTAGGAACCATCACCCACCACAACACCACCGGCAAGAGATGCGAATGGCCCTACATACACACCGTCTCCCACACGGGCCGCATCGGAGATACTGGCGTTGGAGTCAATCCCGGGCTGTAATTTTTGAGGTGGGCGGAACAACAAGACCGCGCGGGCGAAAGATAAACGAGGGTTTCTCGTAGAAATACATGGACGACCAGTTTCCAGTCCATGGGGGACGATAAGGGCACCCGCATCAGAGTGTATACTAAGCTTTTTCGCTGACTCCACATAGCTCAAATCTTTTGGCGAGGCCTTTTCGTATTCGGCTACATCCTGGACATCTAGGTTCCCATCGCCGATCAATTCTCCGCCAAGCAGATTCGCAATCTCAGCCAGAAACATTTCATTTCTTCTTCTGATCGTACAGCTTTATCACCTTTTCCGTCAGATCCACTTCCGGATTGTGAAACAAAACACCGCCAGTGGCACTGTCTACAATGACATCCAAACCTTCTTGCTTTCCGATTGCATGAACAATGCCTTTTACCTCTTTGTATACCTTCGTCACGGCCATCCTTCGGCGCTCTTCAATATCTCGTTGGCTCTCCCGCAACAATCGCCTCAGATTGTCCTGCTCACGCGCGAGGTCCCTCCTTTGGGATCGCAGTTCGAACGCCTTGCGCTCTTTTTCCTCTTGGCGCCAAATCGCGCTTTTCTGGTCGATCTCCAATTGCAAATCACGCACTTTATTCGCCATTTGAGCCAAATCATCGCGCCTTTTCCGAATCGTGGTTTCGAGCCTCTTTTTCTCTCTGTCCAAAGACGAACTCGCGACCCGTCCACCTTTTGAAATTCGCAATACGCGCTGAATATTGACAACGCCATATTTCGCATTTGCCGATTCCACATCACCTGCATAGGCAAGGGCAAAAAATATCGATGCGAGCAAAATCGATAGCCCAAAACGCTTCACGTTAAACATCCTCCATCTCAAAGATAATGTCGGCACACCTAATTCTAAAACGCAGCCCCGATTCCCAAATGCGTTTCTCTTCTACGTTCGTTCGATTTTCTGTCCAGCTTATATCCAACATCAAACCGCATGGGACCGATTGGCGTTATGATGCGCAAACCAACTCCAGCACCATACCGCAAATCACTTAGATCCAATGCATTGTCCTCATCCCAAATATTTCCCATATCGAGGAAAGCCGCGACTTGGGTCGGACCGATAAGGGGGTGCGAAAATTCCACGGAGGCGAGAGCGGAAGAAAACCCACCTATCGCTTCACCTTGCATGTCTTGAGGGCCAAGATCGCTAGAACTGAAACCGCGGACAACATGCCTTCTACCACCATATAACCGGCGGAACGCCGGCAATTCACCTTTTAAGGAATCAACGTAGCGGACATTTCCTCTCAAACTCAAAATCAAATCCCGCAAAACACGGATCCGGAAGCGTTCGCCAATATTATAGTACTGCCGGAACTCCGCTTCTAAAGAGAGCACATCAACATTTCCACCTAATATTGATGTAGAGATTGTGGAGGAAATGCTCCAGAACGTACCATCCGTCGGGAAAATAATTCTGTTCCGGTTATCAAAAATCAACCTCGGAATAATGCTACTTTCCAGAAAAGTTTCTCCATCCTGTTCAAGAATCGTCGATGTCGCCGTGTCATCAACATTGCTAATACGGGATTCTGCAAGCTCATAAGAAACGAAAGCCTTCAAGAACTCCTGGAACTCCTTGCCAACCGTTACTCGGCCACCCTGTTTCTTGTTATCGAAGGTTTCATATTCCTGATCGACAAAAAACAGGCTTCCCCCGAGCGAGAAGCCGGAGTCCCGGTAGTTCGTGTCCAAGTATTCCGCAACCAGATCAAAGCGATCAGAAGAAATTCTGGTGAATAATGAAGCAATCAAACCTTTTCCGAATAAATTCGACTCTTTCAATTCTCCCTGCGCATAAAAGCCCTCGTCACTATTGATGCCAATGCCGCCTGTGATGGAGCCGGTTGGTTTCTCCTTCACCTCAATATCGATATCGAGTATTTCATCGTTACCCGGGCGCCGTTTTTCAGCGACTTCCACTGTCTCGAAATAATTCGTCCGAGTGAGACGCTGACGTGTCCGCGCCAATCCTCTCGCGTTATACAGAGATCCCTCTATTACCCGGACATCCCGACGAATTACATTCTCACGAGTCCGGGTGTTGCCTTTTATCTCCACTTTGCCAATGTATATTCTTCGTCCTTTATTGATTTGAACTGTTACGTCGACCGTTTTCTTCTCATCGTCTGTCTTGGTGATAGGGTTAACATCAGCAAACGCATAGCCACGGTTCGAAAATTGGTTTGTTATCGCTCGCACATCGGCGATTAAGCGGGTTTTGTTGAAAACATCGCCCACAAAAAGAAGCATCTCCCCTCTGAGCTCTCCTGGGGGGATAACATCCTCTCCACCACGAATATCGATTTTTGCGATTCTGTATCGAAAACCTTCGCTGATAGGTATCGTTATATTAATCTGGCCTTTTTCTCGATCCTCGCGAATAATGGGCTGACCAACTTGAACTTTGACGTACCCGCGACTTTCATATAATAGGCGGATACGCACCAAATCATTTTGCAACTCATCTTCGTCGAATATTCCTGAGCTCGTGATAAAAGAGAAAATTCCCGACTCGCTGGTTTCCATTCCTTTGAGCAAATCTTTTCTGGAGACATTCTCGTTGCCTTGAAAATTAATCGCCCCAATGTGTACACTTTCTCCTTCATCTATCAAAAACGTGACGGCCACGGTATTCTGGCCGCTTTCTTTCAACACAGCTTCTATGCGGGCGAAATAATAGCCTTGTGCTTGGTATAATTTTCGGATGTTCCGGACAGTTTCCTTGAGAATGGATTCGCTCACAATGGTCTGAACCTTCACTGTGACACGCTCTTGGATTGTCTCGAGTTCTATGTTGCTGTTTCCAATGATTTCAATCTGATTGATAGTGGGTTTTTCGCTGATACGATAGATAACCCGGAGTCCCCCTTCGAGAGACTCCACCTGGACGTTGACATCTCTGAAAAATCCAAGTTTGTATATGGCGCGAACATCCGCGCGTATTTGCTTAACCAATTCTACATTGGTGTAGTTTTCCCCTTCTTTCAACTGAACGTAAAAAAGAACCGTAGAGCGATCAACCCTACGATTCCCCTGGATTTCAATTGCCTTTATTGTAATTGCCGGTGAAGGCGCCTGCCCCATCGCCTCATGAGAAAAAATCATAAGTGACATGACGGCCAAAACGGCGCAGGCCAGAACCTTCGCCGCAAAACGCATGAGACTCACCCCCGAGAGAAAAGGGGAAACAGTTTTCGGCTTTTCAGTCAAACTAGAGATCTTGGACACTGAGCACTTCCGTGTCTTCTTTCAGTTCAAACACCAATTCATCCCCAGCCAACTTCGCCAAAATCGTTCCCCCATCCTGAAACTTACCATGCAAAACCTCTTCGCTGAGGGTATCTTCGATATGCCTTTGGATAACACGACGCAGCGGTCTCGCCCCATAAGCCGGCTCAAACCCCTGTTTGGCAAGCCAGTCTTTGGCCTCTTCACTCAACTCAATCATCATTTCTTTTTCACTGAGTGTCACATTGACCTTGGCAATTTCAATATCCACGATTTTCAGGATATCTTCATGCGAAAGAGGCCGGAAGATGATGACATCATCGACGCGATTCAGGAATTCGGGATTAAAGGTGCGCTTCAACTCATCTCGAATACTGTCTTTAATCTTATCGAAGCCAAGGCCTGTGTCGGCCTTCTGGAAACCAAGGGATGTCCCTTTCTCAATGGATCGCGCCGCCAAGTTTGAAGTCATGATGATGATCGTGTTCTTGAAGTCGATATTGCGGCCATAGCTATCCGTCAGCAAACCATCGTCCATCACTTGCAACAAAACGTGATAGACATCGGGGTGCGCTTTTTCTATCTCATCAAGCAACACGACAGAATAAGGCTTTCTGCGGACTCGCTCGGTGAGTTGCCCCCCCTCTTCATAACCGACATATCCAGGAGGCGCCCCGGTGAGGCGGGAGACGTTGAATCTCTCCATATATTCACTCATATCAATTCGAATGAGGGCACTCGGATCACCGAACATGAACTGAGCGAGCATTCGGGCCATCTCGGTCTTACCTACGCCCGTAGGGCCTAGGAACAAGAAGCTGCCGATTGGCCTCTTCGGCCCTTTCAGCCCGGCGCGCGCCCGGCGAACAGCCTTCGTCAAAGCGCGCGTGGCTTCTTCTTGCCCGATGATGCAGCTGTTCAATTCCTCTTCCATACGGAGTAGACGTTCATTCTCCACTTCCCCGATGCGCTGCAATGGAATGCCGGTCATCCGGCTGACCACGTACGCCACATCTTGATCGGTGACAAAAGGCTCTTCATCCGTCTGGTCCGCTTCCCATTCCGTTTTCAACTCGTCAAGCCTGCTTCTGTCCTGCTCTTCCTGGTCGCGCAACTCAACCGCCTTTTCAAAATCCTGTTTCTCGATCATGTCCTTCTTCGTGCGAACCGTCTCTTCGATTTGTCGCTGCAGATCCCGAATGTTGCTCGGGAAGGTTTCCTTCTCAAGACGAACCTTGCTGCACGCCTCGTCAATGACGTCAATCGCCTTATCCGGCAAGAAACGGTCCGACACATATTGGGAGGATAGGCGAACAGCAGAGATAATCGCATCTTCCGTCACCTGCGCGCGGTGGTGTTTTTCATATTTATCTTTCAAACCCTTCAGTATATTGACTGTGTCACCCACGGAAGGCGGATCCACCATAACACTTTGGAAACGACGCTCTAAAGCGCCATTTTTCTCGATATATTTTCGGTATTCATCCAAAGTGGTGGCGCCGATGCACTGAATTTCTCCGCGGCTGAGGGAGGGTTTCAACATGTTTGAAGCATCAATGGAGCCTTCCGCCGCACCTGCACCCACCAAGGTATGCAACTCGTCAATAAAGATAATCACATCCTGGCTTTGCGTGATTTCTTTCATGATGGCTTTTAAGCGCGCTTCGAACTGCCCACGATATTTCGTTCCCGCGACCAAAGCGCCCAGATCAAGTTGAACCACGCGTTTGTTGTACAAAATCTGGGGAACTTCTTTTGAGATGATCGATTGAGCCAAGCCTTCGACAATCGCTGTTTTCCCGACGCCCGGTTCTCCGATCAGTACAGGGTTGTTTTTCGTTCTTCGCGCGAGAATCTGGATGACACGCTCTATTTCATCCTCCCGCCCGATGACGGGATCAAGTTTCCCCTCATCCGCAAACACTGTGAGGTCACGGCCAAATTCATCAAGCGCCGGCGTCTTGCTCTTCTCCCGAGAACGCGCCGCCACGGGTTCCCTCAAGAGGTTAATGGTCTGTTCCCGCGTTTGTTGAAGTTTGACACCAAAGCTGGCCAGGATTTTGGCCGCCAATCCGTCTTTCTCTCTTACGATGCCCAACAACAGATGTTCGGTGCCGATATAGTTATGACCCATCAGACGGGCCTCTTCGACGGCGTACTCCAGCACCTTTTTCGCCTTCGGGGTAAATGGAATATCCCCCTCCACGGGGCCGCTCAAACTCTTGGGTAAATTACGCTCAAGTTCCAGCCGAAGCTGCTTGGGGTCGACCCCCAGCTTCTGCAAAACGGCTATGGCGATCCCGCCCCCATCCTTCAGTACACCAAGGAGGATATGTTCGGTCCCCAGATATTCGTGGCGGTAGTGTTCCGCTTCCTCTCTGGCTAAAATAATGACTTTGCGGGCACGCTCGGTGAATCGCTTGAACATACGGCCCTCCTTACTTTTTCTGGGCTATTTTCCCATCTGCCATGGCGACCACACGATCCATTCTCTTCGCCATCGAAATATTGTGTGTCGCCACCAAAATTGTTTGCTTGCTTCTTTGGTTAATCTCTCGAAGCAATTCAAATATCGTTTCTGCGGTTGAGGAATCCAAATTCCCCGTTGGTTCATCCGCAAGTACTACAGAAGGATTGTTAATTAACGCGCGGGCAATAGCAACCCTTTGTTGCTCTCCTCCAGAAAGTTCTCCAGGCCGATGGTTCCATCTATCAGCCAAGCCTATCCGGCTTAACAACTCCTTCGCCTGCTCCTCCACCTCCTTTTTGGGGGCACCACGGATCAACCCGGGCATCATAACATTTTCCAGCCCGGAAAACTCCGGCAACAAGTGGTGAAACTGGAATACAAAACCCACATACTGATTTCTCAATCGCGCTAATTCTAGTTCCGAGCAATCAGAGAGGCTTTTGCCTTCCAAAATCACTTCACCCTTCGTCGGCCTGTCGAGTGCTCCCAAAAGGTGAAGCAGGGTGGTTTTCCCCGCTCCTGAAACCCCCATGATGGCCACCATTTCGCCATGACCAACTTCGAGGTCGACTCCGCTCAGAGCCACCACCTCGCCACTGCCCATAGAGTATGATTTCGCCAGTCCCCTAGTGACGATAACCTGCGGTAACACACCTTTGGGTGAAGCAGATTCACTCATCTCCAATATGCTCGAATCAACCATAACGGAGATTTTCTACCGGATCGACGCGAGAAGCACGCCACGCTGGGTATAGTGTCGCCGCCAAACAGATCAACAAAGCGGACACCGCAGTAACAGAAACATCAAAAGGCGTCATCTGCACCGGCAATTTCTCTATATGGTAAACGCTGGGCGGTAGGATGTCCAGGCCAAACACGCGTTCTAAAAAATCCTCCACTATATGGAGATTCCACCCCAGAACGAGACCTCCACTGGTTCCCAGCACAGCGCCCAAGAGCCCTATGAAAGCGCCTTGAACGAAAAATATCCTTAAAATTGCGCCACTTGTAGCTCCCATCGACTTCAAGATCGCGATTTCGCGCCCTTTCTCCATCACCACCATGACCAGGGAGCCTATAATGTTGAAGGCCGCGACAACAACGACCAGAAGGAGGAGTATGGTAAGCGTGGTTTTTTCCGTCTTTAACGCGGAAAACAGGTTGCGATTCATTTCCTGCCAAGAACGAGACGAATAAGCCGCTGATAGGGTGCTCTGAATTTTGCGAGAAATAAGCTCGGCCGAGAAAATATCCTTCACCCGCAAATGCACCCCCGTTACAGAATCGCCGAATCCAAAGAAGGTCTGGCTCTCTTTCATGGAAATAAACGCGAGTCCCGCGTCGTATTGGTAAAATCCGCTGCGAAAGACCCCCACCACTTGAAATTTTTTTGTTCGGGGCACCAGGCCCATCGGCGTAATCACTCCCACGGGGCTCACCATCGTCACCGAATCACCCACCCTGAGGTACAAGTTCTTCGCGAGTTCATTCCCGAGTATAACGCCGGGTTTGTCGGCGCTGTTTCTTTTATCCAAAATCTTTTCTAATACATCACCCTCAAGATACCTCTTGATATCTGTCACATCGATTTCCCGGGCAGGGTCGATTCCACGCACCACCGAACCCATCACACGATTCTTGGCTGAGAACATTGCCTGCCCATACACAAAAGGGCTGGCCGCCACCACACCTGGCTGTTTACGCACTTTCTCCAAGGTATTCCGCCATTCTTTCATCAATGAAGCACCTGATCTCGTCACGACAATATGGCTTTGCGTGCCCAGGATTTTGTCACGGAATTCCCGCTGAAACCCCGTCATTACTCCCACGACGACGATGAGTGTTGCGACGCCCAGCGCGATGCCCAGCACAGATATCCAGGTAGTGAGTGAGACAAAAGCGAGTTTGCTCCGCGAGCGCAAGTGCCTGAGGCCAATGAACAGTTCTGTTGAAAAAGACATCTTCAGCCTTGTTGTTTCCGCATAAGGGGGAAAAGGATCACATCTCGAATCGAATGTGTATTCGTCAGCAGCATCGCGAGCCTATCTATTCCGATTCCCTCACCCGCTGTAGGCGGGAGGCCGTATTCCAGGGCCGTGAGATAATCCCAGTCGATCTCATGCGCTTCCTCATCGCCGGCCCTTCTCGCCACATCTTGTTGCTCAAAGCGCGCCCGCTGATCGTCCGGATCATTCAACTCCGTATAAGCGTTGGCGATCTCGCGCCCGGCGATGATGAGTTCAAACCGCTCCACAATATCGGGGTCATCTTCCCGGCTCTTGGACAACGGTGAAAGGGCTTTTGGGAAATCATAGATAAAAGTGGGCTGCCTGAGTTTCGGCTCCACCAATTCTTCGAACAGATACTCCAGGATGCGCACATGGCTCATTGCATCCGGTATGGGGTAGCCTTTCGGCTCTGCGATTTCTCGCGCAAAAAGGCGGGCTTTTTCTTCAGCTTCCAATACTTCGCTCGGCGCGCCTCCCACGGCCACGATGGAATCGCGCCATTTATATCGCGCCCAAGGCGCCTGAAACGAGATTTCCTCGTCCCCATACTTCAGCACGTCACCTCCCAAAATATCCTGAGTCAAAGAAGCCACCATCTTCTCCGTCAATTTCATCAAGTCGTTATAATCCGCATAGGCCATATAGAACTCAAGCATCGTGAATTCCGGGTTGTGCTGCGTGGATATGCCTTCATTTCTGAAATTGCGGTTAATCTCATAGACGCGATCCATTCCCCCCACAACCAGCCGCTTGAGATAAAGCTCGGGCGCCACGCGAAGGTACAAGGGCATTTCCAGGGTATTGTGGTAGGTGGCAAACGGTCTGGCCGCCGCTCCGCCGGCGATGGCCTGCATCATCGGGGTTTCGACTTCCAGAAAATTCAAATCATCCAAAAAGCGGCGTATCGACTGAATTATCCGGGTGCGCACCCGAAACACTTCGACCACCTCGGGGTTTGCGATCAAATCCACATACCGCTGTCGGTAACGCGCCTCCACGTTCTGTAGGCCATGCCATTTTTCAGGTAGCGGCCTCAAACTTTTCGTCAATAGGTTTACCCGGCGCACCCAGATGGAAAGCTCGCCCATCCTCGTTCGGAACACGCCTCCTTCCACACCGACGATATCGCCAATATCAAGTTCCTTTGCGGACTGAAAAGCGTCTTCCCCTATTTCATTCATCCGAATGAACAACTGAATTTGTCCTGTCCCATCTCGCAGATCGATAAAGGCGACTTTACCCTGCACCCGCTTGGCGATGATTCTCCCCGCCACGGAGAAATTCGCCTGTTTCGCCTCATCAAAACCATCCGTCGGCACTTCATGGAACTCTTGGACGACAGCGCCAATCTGATGGGTCGTCGAAAATCGATTTACAAACGGGTTGGCTCCGGACGCACGAATCCGATCGAGCTTTTTTCTCCGCTGTTGGGTCAAAATATTTTTATCATCTCGTTCATCTGGCGATGGTATCGTTTCATCCGCCACCGGGGCACTCCTCCCATGTTCTCTTTCAGCATCCAGTGGATATTATTGTCTTCCTCATTCGTTTCAAGCCCAATTCAGCCCCGGCGATTACGCGCGCGTATTCGCCTTCCCTTCTATCAACGAGAGAAGGTAGGCGTCGATAAACTTGTCGATATTCCCATCCAACACGGCATTCACATCCGAGAGTTCCACATCGGTTCGATGATCCTTCACCATCCGGTAGGGATGCAGGATGTAGGAACGAATCTGGCTCCCGAATCCGATGGTTTTCTTCATGGCATGTTGGGCTTCTTTTTCCGCATCGCGCTTTCGTTTCTCCATTTCATATAACTGACCGCGTAGCATTTTCATGGCCGTAGCGCGATTTTTATGCTGGCTTCTCTCATTTTGGCATGAGACCACGATATTCGTCGGCAAGTGTGTAATCCTCACCGCGGAATCCGTGGTATTCACATGTTGGCCACCGGCGCCCGAACTCCTGAACACATCAATCCTCAAATCTTTCTCATCGATCTCGATTTCCACATCATCCGATACCTCTGGCACGACATCCACGGAAGCAAACGAGGTGTGTCTCTTGGAACTGGCGTCAAAGGGCGAAATTCTTATCAACCGATGCACGCCGACTTCCGCTCGGAGGTAACCATAGGCGTAATCCCCCTGAATGATCAGGGTAGCGCTTTTAATCCCGGCCTCCTCCCCTCCAAGTATGGAAACAAGACGCGCCTGGTATCCCCTCTCCTCCGCCCATCTCGTATACATGCGGAAGAGCATTTCGGCCCAATCCTGGCTCTCGACACCACCTGCTCCCGCATTCACGGAGAGAATGGCGTTGGCCCTGTCTTCCTCGGAATTCATGACCAGGTGAAACTCCAGGCGCTCGGTTTCTTCGAAAAGAGAGGAAAGAGCATTTTCGATATCGCTCAGGAGTTCTGATTCGGACGGTTCTTCCATTTGGAGAAGCTGGAGAAGTTCTTTCTGTTCTTTGAGTCCCCCGTTGAGGTTCTCCCAATTCCGGATCGTTTTCTCAAGAGACGCGCGCTGCCTCAGTGTGTTTTGCGCGGTTTCAGCGTCGTTCCAAAAATCCGTCGCTCCGGCGAGTTTATCCAGCTTGGCGCATTCCGCCTCCAATCGATCGAGGTCAAAGCCGCCCTCGCAGTTCAAGGAGGCGCGCCTCTAGTTGCTCAGATTTTTTACACAATTCTTCCATCGATATCTCCAATCTTTCGAAATACAACTCTATGACCTGTCGGCATGGAGTCCACCCGGGCAGTTCTACCTATCATACCACACTCGAGAGCCCCGTCTGGAGCGGAACAGCAAAACACCCGCCACAGAAACGAAAACACACAGATACGCGAACATATCCCCCATCCTGGCATAAGCGCTAGGGGCGTCTTTTTTCAACAAGACGGCATCAGAGTGTATCCACTCCTCAAAAAGGGGGCTTCGCTTTCGAATCGCTCCTGTAGAATCGATCAACGTGCTGATCCCCGTATTCGCTGAACGAACAATCGGCATTCGGAATTCCACCGCCCGGAACGCCACCATCGACAGGTGCTGCTCAGAAGCCGCAGTTTTCCCGAACCACGCATCATTCGTGATGTTGACGAGAAACTGCGCGCCTTTCATCCGCCGCACCACGCGGGGGAAAATTGCTTCAAAACAAATCAAGACGCCGAACTTCGCGCCGGTGGCATCAAATATCTTCGGCTCGTCTCCGGATTTGAACGTCCCGATCACGGGCACCAGTTTTTCCACAAAAAACAATAGTTTGCCGAGCGGGACATATTCGCCGAAAGGCAGAAGGTGCATTTTGTCATATCGGCCGATTTCCTCGCCGCCCGGACTGAGGAGATACGCCGAATTCGTTAATTTGGGCCCTTTTTTCACGTCTCGCTTGCCGAGTGTTCCAAACAGCAGATAGGAATCCGTATCTCTCGCGAGTCGGCGAAGATAGCTTCTCCCGTACGCTTTTGGCCGGTAAACAAGAGGAGCCGCCGCTTCCGGCCAGACAATGACGGGGGGAGTGGAGGATTCGTTCTTCGGAAAACGCCCTCTCAAGTCCTTCGTCAGTTTCCCCATCTTTTCGAGAATGCCCTCTTTCCAGCGGGGAGACCATTTCACGGACTGATCGACGTTTCCCTGAACGATGCCGACCGCGCGCGCAGCACCCGCCGTTTCGATAGGCACTTCGTGGAGACGCAAATAACCATAGCCCCACACGAGCGCCGCCATGAGAGAAACGCTGATGACGACGGCGTAGGGCGCCTTTCGCGGAAAACGGAAGAAATGCCAAATCGCCGCGTTCACGAACACGATAAAGAACGACACGCCATACACGCCCACCAGATCGGCGATTTGAATGACGTGCAAATAGCGATACTGGCTATACCCCAGCAAAGCCCACGGGAAACCGGACAAAACATAGGCGCGCAACAATTCCAAAGAGACCCAAAGGGGCGCCGCGATGAGAAACGTGAGAAAAGTGCCGCCCGAATGTATGCGCACCATGAAAAATGCAAATAATGCCGGGTACAACGCCAGATAAACCGCGAGGACGGCGGTAATCAGCCAGGCGAGCGGCGGCGGCAATCCCCCGTAGGTGGCCATGGAAATCTTCACCCACCAGATGATGATTCCGAACGAAACCAGCCCGGTCAGCAAACCCAGCATGAACGCTTGATGTGGTTTTTTGCCTTCCAGCACCCATAAAAGGGGGACGAGCGCGATCCAGGCCAGAATCTCGAACTGAAACGGCGGATACAAAGACGCCAGCAAAAGACCCGAGAATATGGAAAATCCTATGTCCTTCGCTTTCAAGATTCGCTTGTCCGGGAAGCGCTTTCCCCAACTCCTTCGATAAAGGCGCTCTCGCCCCCGAGTTTTTCCCGCAAGGCGGCCACGAGTTTCGGCGTAATGCCCTCTACTTCCAGGAGCTTGAAATCGCTCGCTTCCAATACGCCTCTTAGGCTCCCAAACGTTCGCAATAGCGCGCGCCTGCGCTTTGGGCCCAAACCGGGCACATCGTCAAGACCGCTCTTAATTCCAGTACGTCTGCGCCGCGTCCGGTGGAACGTCAGGACGAACCGATGCACCTCGTCGCGGATTTTTTGCAGCATGAGTTTGGGCGCGCTTCCCTCTTTCAATTGAATGGGGTCCGACTGACCGGGCAGGAAAATCACATCCTGCGCTTCCGGGTTCTCAGAACTTCTGCCCTTTGCAATCGCGCACAACGCCACATCCGCCACGCCGAGTTCTTCCAGCGCCGAGGCGGCCGACGAGAGTTGCCCCTTCCCGCCGTCGATAAGCAGAAGATCGGGCAACTCCCCTCCTTCGTTCACCAAACGCTCCAAGCGCCTGAAAACGATCTCGCGCATGGAGGAATAATCATCGGGGGATTCCCCCACGCTCCGAATCTTGTAGCGACGATAGCCATCTTTCAACGAGCGCCCTTCCTGGAACATGACGCTGGCGCCGACGATGTTGCTCCCCTGTAAATTCGATACGTCGAACGCTTCAATCCGCACCGGCAATTCCTCAAGCCCCAACGCCTGCCGAACTTCTTCGAGCGTTTTCTGCTCTTTGTTGACCAAAGCGTTTTCCTGTTCCTGAGCATGCGACGCGTTCTCGCTCGCCATCTCGACCAGCCGGCGTTTATCCCCCCGACGGGGATGCAAAACAGATATCTTTTTGCCCCGCCTCTCGGACAACCATTGCGCGATAAGGGACGCATCATTCACCGGGGACGGCAAAAGCACTTCATCGGGGAAAAAAGTCTTGTTGTCGTAATACTGTTTCACAAA
This sequence comes from bacterium, assembly GCA_965218735.1. Taxonomy (GTDB): domain Bacteria; phylum UBA8248; class UBA8248; order UBA8248; family UBA8248; genus Bin107. The sequence goes on from CBDCMA010000008.1 coordinate 1,416,382, forward strand.
TGCGGAGACGACTTCTCCGTCGGGAACATCTTCTCGAGCGGCCACATGAAATCCCTGGTCCCCCAGCAGCCTGCCTCCTCGAATAAAAAACAATCGAAACGTCGCTTTTTGTCCTTCGCGATGGCAGCCGAGCACATCCTGATCGCCCCCTTTTACGGATAACATGGTCTGTCGCTCGGTGACATGCTCGATTCCTTTAATCTGATCCCTCACCTTCGCGGCGGCTTCATATTGCAATTCCCCGGAGTGTTCCTGCATCTGTTTTTTGAGTCTTCGAACCAACTCCCGATTTTTCCCCTTGAGAAAATCAAGGGCGTCGTCAACACCGCTTCTATAGGCTTCCCGGCTTTGATAATCATCACACGGCCCCATGCACTGGCCCATTTGAAAATAGATGCACCGCTTCGCCGTTTTATCTTCAAGACCACCCGTGCAGGGCCTGATATGAAACGTTTTTTGCAAAAAACGAATCGTGCGTCTCAGACTGCTCGCCGATGGGAAGGGCCCCAGGTAGGAATCGCCATCTCCGGCGGGGCGACGAACGATGCTCAGACGCGGGTAGTCCTCGCCCGTGCTGAGCTTTAGGTAGGGAAAATGTTTGTCGTCGCGCAGCAACACGTTATGGCGGGGCTTGTGCTTTTTCACATAATTGCTCTCGAGGATGAGCGCCTCGATTTCGTTAGCCGTAACAATGTGCTCAATCGTGGATAACTCTTCCACCATTTTTTGAATCCAGGGCCCTCGGCCAGTCCTTTTTGCAAAATAACTGCGCACCCTGCTCCTTAACCGCAAGGCCTTGCCGACATAGAGCACATCCCCCGTTCGGCTCCTGAAAATATAAATCCCCGGCTTCTCGGGCAAAGATTTCAAGAACGAGCGGTCCTCTCCCACGGAAACCAGGCCGGGAGAAAGCACGGAATCACTCATGTTATGATTTCGGAGGTTTTCAGACCAAGCTGCCGGCGCTCGATGGTGAGAATCTTGTCGCGAATCTCGGCAGCTCTTTCAAATTCGAGCTTTTGGGCCGCTTCGTGCATTTGGGCGCGCAGTTCATCTAAAGCCGATGCGTCCATCTCCGACAATAGGGGCGATTCCATATCTTCCCACTGGAGGGAACTGTCATAGTCATGATCGCCGGATGTTTCCAAAAGCTCATCCATCCTGCGGCTGATGGAGCGGGGAACAATCCCGTTTGTTTCGTTGTAGGCGAGTTGAATGCTCCTTCTTCTATCCATCTCATCGAGTGCGCGGCGCATGCTGTCCGTAACGCGGTCCGCATACATGATGACACGCCCATTGATGTGCCTGGCCGCGCGGCCCGTGGTCTGGATCAAAGAAGTTTCCGAGCGCAAAAACCCTTCCTTGTCCGCGTCAAATATGGCGACGAGAGCGACTTCGGGCAAATCCAATCCCTCTCGCAGCAAATTGATGCCGATCAGCACGTCAAAAACGCCCGAGCGCAGATCGCGAATTATCCGCACCCGCTCGAGTGTGTCGATATCGCTGTGCAAATACCGAACCCGGACCCCTAAATCTTCATAGTATTCCGTTAAATCCTCGGAAAATCTCTTCGTCAGGGTGGTGACGAGCGCCCGGTCCCCCATAGCCGCCACCTGGCGCACCTCGGCCAGCAAGTCATCCACCTGTCCCTGCACCGGGCGAATCTCCACAGGGGGATCGACCAAACCGGTGGGCCTTAACAACTGTTCCACGACAACGCCTTCGCTTTTCTCTAATTCGTAGGGCCCGGGAGTCGCCGAAACGTAGATCGTGTTCTTCAGATTCGCCTCGAACTCTTTCATTTCAAGTGGTCGATTATCCAAAGCCGACGGCAGCCTGAAGCCATATGACACCAGGGTTTCCTTGCGGGAGCGATCTCCACGGTACATCCCCCGCAACTGGGGGATGCTTTGATGGCTCTCATCTACCACCACCAGATGATCGCGGGAAAAATACGAAAACAAGGTTGCGGGCGGCTCGCCCGTCAAACGCCCGTCGAGGTGTAAACTGTAGTTTTCCACTCCGTGGCAGTAGCCCACTTCCCTGAGCATCTCTATATCCTGCAAAGTTCGCTGCTGTAAGCGCTGCGCCTCATAGGATTTGTCTTGGACATTCAACTCCGCCACCTGCTCCCACAACTCCCGCTGAATGGATTCGATGGCGGTCGAGAGCCTCTCCTCGGGCGTGATGTAGTGGCTGTTGGGGTAAATCTCCACCCGATCGAGTTTTCTTAAAGCGATTCCCCGCATCGGCTCGATTTCCGTGATGCCGTCGATTTCTTCCCCAAAAAACTCCACGCGAATCGCTTGCTCTTCTTCATGGGCGGGTATGATTTCGACGACATCGCCACGCGCGCGAAAAGAAGCGCGACGCAAAGCCGCATCCGAACGCCGGTACTGAATTCTTATCAGTTGCGTGAGCAACTCCTCACGATCCATTTCCATGCCGACGGAAATATCGATATGCAGATCGAAATAATCGGCCGGCGAACCCAGCCCGTAGATGGAACTCACGCTCGCCACCACGATGACGTCTTCGCGCATCAAGGCGGAGCGTGTGGCCGCGTGGCGCAGGCAGTCCAACTCATCGTTGATGGAGGCATCTTTTTCGATAAAGGTATCCGTGGTAGGCACATAAGCTTCCGGCTGATAGTAATCATAATAACTAACGAAATACTCCACCGCGTTGTTCGGGAAAAACCCCTTGAACTCATTGTAAAGCTGGGCGGCCAGGGTTTTGTTATGGGCGATGACAAGGGTGGGTTTTCCCATCTTCGCGATGACGTTCGCCACCGTGAACGTCTTGCCGGAACCGGTGACGCCCAAGAGGACCTGATGGTTTAGTCCCTCTTCGAATTGCCGGACGATAGCGTCTATGGCTTCGGGCTGATCGCCCGTGGGGGAGAATTTCGAATGGAGCTCGAAGCTACTCATGAAGGGTCCTCTGCCTCCTGCTAAGGCGGCTCGAAAAAACGGGCGGAAGAAAGTCTAACGGATAAAGGAAGATGGATAAACCCTGCGACTCAAGCGAATTGAGTGGGGTGGAGGTATTTTTCCCATACATTTTGCACGGTTCGAGGAAACCGATGGTTCAGGTGATGCAATATGAACGATTTTGGTTTCTGGGGCGGCATTTTCAGCTTCAAGCCTGCCTCATCAGGCGTACGATCTCCTTTTTTCGCATTGCATTTCCGGCAACTGCAAACCACATTCTCCCATGTGGAGCGGCCGCCACGGGAACGCGGCAACACATGGTCCACCGTTAAATACCCGCCTTTGGCGCCGCAATACTGACAAGTGCTCTCATCGCGACGCATCACATTCTTTTTGCTGAATGGAATCCGACTCCTGCGCGGAACATAGACATATGTTCTTAATCGTATGACGGCGGGGAGATGAAACTCCATCGCTTCGCTGCGGACGATCAGGCCGTTCGTCTCAATGGTATCCGCTTTCCCCGTGATCATCATGCGAATCGCACGGCGAGCGTTGCAAACATGAATCGGCTCATATGTCTGGTTGAGCACCAAAACGCGCGATTGCTCAAACACCCTATACGCTCCCCTTGAGACAAGTGGGCGACGGGATACCAATAACATCTCCGTATCCCTTTATGTCGACCTCGTTTCCCCTTGTCAACGAGCAATTGCTTTTTTCAGACATTGCGAAACCGACCTCGCAAATTTATAATGGTCGGTCTTCGCCAAATGGCGGAGAAACGCCTCGCTAATTCATCTCCCAAAGAGGACACTGCGTGCTGCCTCGTTCCCGACGCGGAAAAATAGCCCTTCTCACACTAGGCGCCCTGGCCATTGCATGCGGAATGGCAGCCGGCGCGGGCTTTAGTTATCTATATGATTTTCCCGAACTCGAGCGTCTCCAAAATTATAAACCCAACACCATCACGCGTATTTACGCCCGCGGGGGTGAACTTCTCGCGGAATTGTACCAGGAAAGAAGAAAGCCCATTCCTTTGAGACAAATCCCCACCACGCTGCGCCAGGCGTTTCTGGCCATCGAAGACAGCCGCTTTTATGACCACCCGGGGGTCAGCTATCCAGATATTTTCCGGGCGTTCATCAAAAACCTGCGAGCGGGCCATTTCGTGCAGGGGGGCAGCACCATTACCCAGCAATTGGCAAAAGTTCTCTTTTTAACGCCCGAGAGAAAACTCAAGCGAAAAATCCGGGAAGCGTTCCTGGCTCTCGAGATTGAGCGGCGCTTCACGAAAGATGAAATACTCGAATTTTACCTGAATCAAATCTACCTCGGCAGCGGAGCGTACGGGGTGCAGGCCGCCGCCCAAATCTATTTTGGAAAAACGGTCGCTCAACTCACGCTGGCCGAATCCGCCATGATCGCCGGACTGCCCAAGGCGCCCACACGGTTTAATCCCAAAACCAATCCCGAGAAAGCGCTGAGACGGCGCAATTTGGTATTCACGAGAATGCGGGTATCCGGCTTTATCACCGCAGAGCAGGAAAGAATCGCCCGCGAAGAACCAATCCGACTCGTTCCCCGGGTGGCCAATATCGTACCCGAAGCCGCATATTTCATTGAAAAAACACGCATCAGCCTCAGCCGCAGGTTTGGACAATCCCTCTACAAAAGTGGTCTGGAGATTCATACGACCATTGACATCGGCTTACAGAAAATTGCGCATCAAGCGCTCATCAACGGGGTTGAAAAAATAAACCAAAGCCGTGGATTCATGCGCCCCGGAACGAAAATGAAGAGGCCGCCGCGCCTGGGGGATGGGTTCCAATTTCGCATCCTGGATATCACGGGAAACGTGGTGAGCGGGCTGATCGGAAACTATGAGGCCGAGATGCTTCTTCCCGGACACATCGACCCCAAAAGGCTTAGGGTAGGAGATCTGCTTTTGGGCCGCGCGATCCAGGTGGATCGCAGCTCGAAAAAGCTCTTCCTGGAATGGCAAGAAACCGTACAAGGCGCCGTCATCGCACTCGACTCCAAAACCGGAGCGCTCCGCGCCCTGACGGGTGGAACCAACTTCCGTCGCTTCCCGTTCAACCGGGCCACGCAGGCGCACCGCCAGCCGGGCTCGGCTTTCAAACCCATCATCATGGGGACAGCCCTGTCCCAGGGCTACACGCCTGCGCACATTCTCATGGATACCCCCTTTGTCCGCCGCATGCCGGGTACGCTAAAGGATTGGAAACCCAGGAATTACACCAACAAATTCTATGGCCCCGTCACCATGAGAAGAGCCCTGCAGTCGTCACTGAACCTGGCCACCATCAAGCTGCTGGACCAGATGGGACCGCAAAAAGCGATTACATTCGCGCATCGGCTCGGCATTCGCTCACCAATGAACCCATACCTCTCTCTGGCGCTCGGCTCTATCGAGGTGACGCCGTACCAATTCACGGCCTCATACATTCCATTCGCCATGCAGGGCGTATATGCGCGGCCCTATGAAATCACGAAAGTCACCGACGGAAGAAACCGGATACTGGAGGAAAATGTTCCTACAACGCATCTCGCCATCGCGCCCGAGGCGGCCTATCAAATGAAAATGTTGCTGCGCGGCGTCATAACGCATGGAACCGGGAAAGCGGCCAAAAAGATCGGGGCATTTCTGGCGGGAAAAACAGGCACGACGAACGAATACCGGGACGCCTGGTTCATCGGCTTCTCGGAAAACCTCGTCCTGGGAGTCTGGGTCGGCCGCGATGACAACAAGCATATGGGCTACCGGGCTTCGGGCGGCAGCGCGGCCTTGCCGATATGGATAGAGGTGATGAAAGGCTGGCTCGAAGGCGAAGAATCAGATGTCCGTATCCCCGAGCCGCCACCGGGCATCACCTTGGTGAAGGTGGATTCGCGCTCCGGGCATTTACCCTCCACATGGTGCGAAGGGGAACCGATACTGGAAGCCTTTGTGGAGGGGACGGAACCCTCCGAGCATTGCCCCGAGAAATCCCGCCTGCCGGCGATATTGAGCGGTGGTTGATGAGGGAGAAACTCTCCATTCCCGGCGCGCATTTGCCCGCATTCGCCGTTATCGTAGGCGGCGCGAACCATGGTGGGATTCCCCTGCGCTCCGATACGGCGCCGACCTTCTCTAAAATTGAGAATTCCCGCAAATATCGATAAATATAGATAAATTCACGGGGTTTTTCGATAAATAAGTGAAAGAATTTTCAGCGTAAATAACTGAAAATAAAAAGGTTGTAACTATTCTCCGAAAATCGCCTCGATAAAGGCATCCGGGTCGAAATCAAGCAGGTCTTCCACCGATTCGCCCACGCCGACATATCTTATCGGTATGCCGCTTTCATAAGTGGCGCCCAACGCCACGCCGCCCTTGGCCGTGCCGTCGAGCTTGGTGAGCACAAGACCCGTTACGCCCAAGGCGGGGCCAAATTCCCGCACCTGGGAGAGTACGTTTTGTCCCGATGTCGCATCCAACACGAGCAGCACCTCATGTGGCGCCGTATCGACGAGGCGCTGCGTCACGCGTCTGAGTTTCTTTAATTCTTCCATGAGATTCTTTTTCGTATGCAAGCGCCCCGCCGTATCCACAAGCAATACGTCGACGCCACGCGCCCTCCCAGCCTGAACTGCGTCATATACCACGGCGGATGAGTCCGCTCCCTCCTGGTGACGAATAATCTCGCATCCACTTCTCTCCGCCCATACCGCCAACTGCTCTCCGGCCGCGGCGCGAAACGTATCCCCCGCCGCGAGCATGACCTTGTGTTTTTCGGCCGAGAAACGCGATGCGAGTTTTCCCGCCGTCGTCGTCTTGCCCACACCATTGACTCCCACCAGCAAAATGATCTTCGGCTCCCCCACAGGAGGATCCTGCGGCGTAAACGCAGGCGGGCAAGCCGGGTTTTCAAAACAAGAGCGCATGATTTCCTTCACACGCGCCTTCGCATCCATCCCCGTTCCCTCTCCCGCTTTCAGCCTTTCCAGCAGCGCCTCGACGAGGAGAGGGCCCAAATCCGCCATATAGAGAACTTCTTCCAACTCCTCGAGCGTATCCTCATCAATGCGTCCCGCCAGCAAGCCCTTCACCTGGGCGAGAAAACCCCCTCTCGTCTTCGCAAGGCCATCGCGCAATTTGGCGAACCAGCCTCTTGCGCCGGCACCCTTCTCTGCGCTTTCTTTCTTCCCGGAATCAGACGTCAAAGATATTTCCTCCGGCGCACGCCACGCAAAATCAACCCCGGCACCAGTGCACCGGGGCAATGTCCAGCAAAATCTTTCTTGAAAATACGGGTGATGCTACACCTGCGATTCCAGCACCGCTTCCCCTACGCCATTTACCCTTGCATCTTCGCGGTTCAGTTTTACGGAGACGATTTCCGAAACACCTTTCTCTCTTTGCGTTACCCCGTAAAGTTGATTCGCATACGACATGGTTTTTTTGTTATGGGTGATGATAATGAACTGGCTCCGATCCTCGAGTTCGCCTATCACTTCTCGAAAACGTCCGACGTTGACGTCGTCCAGGGTGGCGTCCACCTCGTCGAGAATACAAAACGGACTCGGCCGAACGCTGAAGACCGCGAACAGCAAAGAAAGAGCGGTGAGGGCCTTCTCCCCGGCGGAGAGAAGCATGATGTTCGAAGGACGCTTGCCCGGTGGCCTCACCTCGATGTCGACGCCCGTCTCCAGGGGGTCATTCGGATCGAGCAAGTACATGCGCGCCTCACCACCCTGGAAAAGGCGGCCAAAGATGTCCGCGAAGGCATTGCCCACCTCCTCGAACGCCGCCAGGAAACGGGATTTCGTCGTCTTGTTCAGTCTCTCGATCGTAGCGTGGAGATCGGTGATGGAGCTTTCCAAATCCTGCTGCTGTTCTTGTAAAAAGACATATTCCTGGTTGATTTCATCATATTCTTGCGCGGCCAGAGGATTCACCTCCCCCATGCGGGAAAGCCTTTGATTCAGCATCTCCAGGCGATTGACAATCTCCTGATACTCGGGCATCTCTTCGCGCCGACTCTCCGCCGTCTCCTCAAGATCGGCCTCATATTCCGCTTTGGCGGATTCCACCATGGATTCTCGTTGTACGCGGAGCGTCGTCCGCCGCTCCGCCGCCACGCTTACCGCATTATTCAGATCGGAGGAACTCTCCTTCATCCCGCGAATCGAATCGCCCAGTTCCTCATCACGTAATTGCACTTCCCGCAAAATGCGATCACGCTCGGCCTGCTCGGCTTCCACTTTGGCTTTCTCATCCTGAAGAGTGAGGATTTCCTCTTTGCTTTGCGCGAGGCTCTCTTCAAAGCGTTTTCTTTTATCTTTCGATTCGCGCTGTTCTTCTTCTCTGCGGATTTTGCGGGCTGAATTCTGGGATATCCCCTCCTCCAGCCGTTGGACCTCGGCCCGGCCACCAGCCACCTGTCCGTTGATTTCCGTCATGGCGACTTTTTTGTCCGTGACGCGCGCCTCTACTTCTGAATATCGACGGCTGGCGTCACCCACCTTTCTCTCGATATCCTCAACACGCGAGGTGAATTCCAGAATTGTTTCTTCCGAGCGGAGACTTTCGTCTTTGGCCGCCTGGAACGCCTCTACGAGACGCATCTGCTCCACGCGAATCTCTTCTTGGGTGGACTCGAGCGCGACCAGTCGTTTTTGCAATTCCTCGCGCTTATCTTCCATCAAGCGGAGGGTTCCCTCCGCCTCCACACGCATCACCTCGGCCCGTTGATTCGCCTCGGTCGCATGACGGCTTCTTTGCTCCGCCGTTGTGAGTTGCTCTCGCAATTTTTGGGAGATCGGAACCAACTCGAGAAGTTGCTCTTCGAAATGTTCAGCCTTCAGGCGCATCTCCTCGCATCTTCTGGAACGCTCCAAAAAGCCCTCATTCCGAGTCAAACCGCCTTCCACCACACCATTTGCGTGAATAATTTCACCACCCAAAGTCACACATACGACGCCTTGCGGCCCATTGCACCATGCCGCCTGCGCGGCATCGATATCCTCCACCACCACAACATTCCCGAGCAACGACTGAATGAGGGGCCGATAATCCACATTGCAACGAACAAAATCCGCCGCCACTCCCAGAACGCCCTCTCCCAGCGGGACGACGGCACCCGGCTGTACACCCACTTCCATCGGCAGCACCACACCTCGCCCGGCTTCCGAACCCATCAGCGTACGAACCGCATTCACCGCATCACCCGGAGTCTTCACCACCACACCCAGCAATTTATCACCAAGTGCCGTTTCGATGGCTTTTTCAAATTTCGGGTCCACACGAATGGCGTCGGAGAAAAACGCCAACACCTGGGCACCGCAAGATCTGAACACTTCCACATCCGCTATTCCGCTTTCGCCGGAGTCAAGAAGCCCTTCCAAGGCCAAGAGGGCGGATTTCACCTCCATCAAAGACTCTTTCGTTTCAGCCACGGACGCTTCGTGGCGGCTCAACGACTCGGATGTTCTCGCACACTCGGACATTGACTGTTCAAGCTCTTGTTTTGCCTGGCCCTCAGATGCAACCAGCGATTCCACCCGGCTTCTCGCATCATCCACATCGGCTTGGGTCGATTCAATTTGACGCTTGATTCTCTCGGCCTCGTCGTCCATCTTCTCCGTGGACTCGGCCAGCCCTTCGCGTCTCGATTCGATGGAGGCAATCTGCTGACGGGCCGCGCTCAAGCGTTCCCTTTCCTCTCCTAGAGCGCACCTCGCCTCATCAAGCGCTCGTTCGAGTTCTCTTAAACTCTCACGAACAGCGGCCAGTTCCGCCGCACTGACTTCATACTCCTGGCGCGCAAGGCCCGATTGTCGCGTAAGCGTCTCAAGCGTCGAGGAAAGCCTGGTTCTCGCATTCTTCAAGACCGTGGTTTCAGCGTCGAGAGTCCGGATTTCCTCCGCGCGACGCTCATCTTCCGCGTCGAGTTCCGCGAGGCGGCTGCCCAGCATCTCGGTTCGGTTCTCCAGACGCTGAAGGCAACCTTCCACCTCTACGGCGCGGCGGCGGGATTCCGCCAATGCCTCTGAGCGCTCGGCAATCAAAATGCGCCCTTTTTCTCTATCGGTTTCAAGAGAAGATAATTTCGCCAAAACCGCTTGTTCTTCTTCTTTGACGCGGTTATACGATTTTTCCGCCGGAACAAGCTCATCGACAAGTTTGAGGTAGTCGAGCGCCATGATTCTGGTGGCAAGATCGGCAATCTCAGTTCGGTATTCTTTGTAAAACGTCGCTTTTCTCGCCTGGCGGCGCAAAGACCGCAGACGGGTCTCTTTCTCACGCATGATGTCGGCCACACGCAGCAGATTCGCCTGCGCAAGCTCCAATTTCCTCAATGCTTCGTTCCGCCTGCTCTTGTACTTCATGATACCGGCGGCCTCTTCAATCAGAATCCGCCTATCCAAGGGCCTAGCGTTTACGAGAGTCTCGATCTTGCCCTGCTCCACGATGGAGAAGGTGTCGAGAGAAACGCCTGTGTCGAGAAACAAATCGACAATATCTTTGAGTCGGGAGGGATTACGGTTGATGAGATATTCACTTTCCCCGGAGCGATACAATCGACGGGTAACCACCACTTCGTCAAAATCCTTGAATGCCGGAGCGGTCACTACACCTTTGAGATCGGTGATGGTAATTGAGACCTCGGACATTCCGAGTTGTTTGCGATCGGCGCTTCCATTGAAGATGACGTCTTCCATCTTCTTGGATCGCATGTTTTTCGGCGCCTGCTCACCCAGAACCCACCGAACGGCATCGCATACATTGCTTTTGCCGCATCCGTTGGGTCCGACCACAGCCGTAAGGCCATCGCCGATTTCGATCACGGTTTTGTCAACGAAGGACTTGAACCCCTGCATTTCCAAGCGTTGGACTCGCAAATTCAACACCTCGGCGGGCGAATGCACTTCATTTTCAGGGGGCGGTCTGAAACAACACAAGGGCGGTAGGAATCAATAAGTTACCAGAATTCTCAGGTATCCGCAAAGGGAAAATATCACATTCCCGGAATTCGGGGCGCTAGGTTTCTCCGATCTTATGAACGGCTTCCTTCGCGGCCACCTGCTCGGCCGCCTTTTTGGTCGTGCCCTGCCCGCGTCCCATTACCTTGCGACCGAGACGAACCTCGACCTCGAATTCTTTTTCGTGTTCGGGGCCACTCTCTCGAACCAGACGATACCCGGGCGGCTTGTCTCCATTTTGTTGAGCCAAACGCTGAAGCCGGCTTTTGAAATCCTGCGACAGGACATCTTCCTCATTCAGGCCAGGAGGCCAGAACCATGATTCCGCCCATTGCGCGCACAGGGCATAACCGGCATCGAGATATATGGCGCCGACCAACGCCTCGAATGCCCCCGCCTGGATGGAGGGTTTCTTTCGGCCACCCGTTTTCTCCTCCCCTTTGCCCAAGCGAAGGAATTCTCCCAACCCACGACGCTTAAAAACGTTCGCCAAAGAGCGCCCATTCACCCGTTCCGATCGCAGGTGCGTCAAGACACCCTCGTCATCCATCGGAAAATCCTTCCAGAGTTTCTCCGTCACGATGAGTTGCAAAACTGCATCGCCCAAAAATTCCAGTCGCTCATTGTCTGAAGCGGGAGTTGAGCTTTCTTGAGAAAAAGAGCGGTGCGTCAGGGCCTGGACGAGGAGTTCCTTATCCAAAAACGAATAACCGATCTGGGTTTCGATTTCATCCAGGGTGATGCCCCCTGCACCGAAACCAGAGAACTTCCCGTTTCTATTGACGGTGGAACCGCTCTTTTTAAGCCGCGTCGTTTTCTGTTTTTTTGAAGAGGAGCGACGCGTTGGTTCCCCCGAAACCGAACGAGTTTGTGAGGGCACAGTCGATGTTCGCTTCCCGGGCAGAGTTGGGCACATAGTCGAGATCACATTCCGGGTCCGGGTTATCCAAATTGATGGTGGGAGGAATGCGCTGGTTTTTCAGCGCCAAGATGGTGAAAACCGATTCCACGCCTCCCGCCGCGCCCAGAAGATGCCCAGTCATTGATTTTGTGGAGCTTACACTGAGTTCGTAGGCATGTTCGCCAAATGTTCTCTTGATGGCCGTCGTTTCGAGTTTATCCCCCGCGCCGGTGGATGTGCCATGCGCGTTGATGTAATCCACATCCTCGGGCGCAAGCCCCGCATCATTCAGCGCCATGCCCATGCAGCGGGCCGCCCCGTCACCGCCCGGGTCCGGAGAGGTAATGTGGTGGGCGTCGGAAGTCAATCCATAGCCGCTGAGTTCGGCGTAAATATCCGCACCCCGCGCTACGGCATGTTCATAACGCTCCAAAATCACGACGCCCGCTCCCTCCGCCATCACGAATCCATCCCTGTCCACATCAAAAGGACGGCTCGCCCCCTCAGGATCATCGTTGCGGGTGCTGAGTGCTCGCATCGCGCAAAATCCTGCCATGGCCAACTCCGTGATACACGACTCGCTCCCACCGGCCACCATGACATCGACCACGCCGCGCTGGATGCACTTCATCGCGTCCCCGATGGCGTGATTCCCCGACGCGCACGCCGTCGTGGTGCAAACGTTCGGTCCTTTTAATCCCCAACGCATCGAAACCTGGCCGGCGGCCAGATTCCCCAATAACATGGGAATGAAAAAAGGGCTGATGCGTGTCGGGTCTCTGCTGTCCAATATCTTCTTATTTGCCTCGATGGCAGGCAAACCGCCCAAACCGACACCAATGATGGTGCCGTATCTCGGCGCCAATTCCTCATCCGGGGCTTCCAGTCCTGCGTCATCGAAGGCCATTTGGGTGGCCGCGATAGCGTACTGTATGAAAGTGTCCATTCTCTTTAGTTCTTTGCGGCTGATGTAATTCTCAGGTTCAAAACCTTTTACCTCGCCGCTGATCCGTGACGTCAAGCGATCCGAAGAAAATCGGGACACCTTACTGATACCCGAGCGGCCCCGCATCAAGGCTTCCCAGTTTTCATCCACCGACATGCCCAGCGGCGTCAGCAACCCGATCCCCGTAACGACAACACGAACATCCGACCTTAACAAACCTTGACTATCCATGCTTCCTCTTCAATTTGCAGACGGACGAGGTTTCGTTAATCTCCAGGCACTTTGGAGATATAGTCATACGCATCCTGAACCTTGGAGATTTTCTCCGCTTCTTCATCGGGTATTTCAATACCGAATTTCTCCTCAAAAGCCATGACGAGTTCTACGGTATCCAACGAATCTGCTCCCAGATCATCGGTAAATGAAGCTTCCGGAACCACTTTTTCAGACTCCACACTCAACTGCTCAACGATAATCTCTTTTATTTGTTCTTTGATATCATCTGTCACGCCGATTCCTCCGAAAATCTTTCTCTCAAACCGGTATTGAGTTGTCTTTTCGCCAAGAACATGGACCCAATACTCTTTTCATATGACCAAGGAATTCCTTCCGAATTCCATAAACCCGTTTCCGCTTTTACAGCATCCAGACTTCCGCAATCATCATACACAGGCATGAAATTCAGTTGAACTCGCCCAGGGCCGAAGCCGTTTGCTCCAGACTCCGCGTATCTTCCACGTTGTGCACCGGTATACTCTTCAATATCCGCTTATTCAATCCTGAGAGCACTCTCCCGGGACCCAATTCGACCATCACATCGGGTTTTTCCTCGCATGCCGCGCGCACGGCATCCTCCCAGCGCACGGCGGAGCGAATTTGCCGTTTGAGCAATTCTTTTACGAGTTCTCCCTCCCGCACGGGTTGGGCGGTCACATTCGCATATACGGGGATCGAAGGGTCGGCGATATCCGCTTCGTCGAGAACTTCACTCATACGCTCCGCCGCTTCGCTCAGCAAAGAACAATGAAAGGGCGCTCCCACCGGAAGCATGACAACCTTCCCGACTCCCTTGTCTTTCGCCAAACGCGCGGCGAACTCCACCGCATCCCTGTCTCCCGACAAGACATATTGGCCGGGGGCATTATAATTTGCAACCTCCACCACACCTTCGACTTCCCCGCAAATGGCTTCGGCAACTTCTCTCTGTATGCCGAGCAGGGCCGCCATGGCGCCGCCCCGTTCGGGGACGGCCTCGTGCATGAAGCGGCCTCTTTTCTTCACCAACTCGACGGAGGTCTGAAAATCGAGGGCCCCGGCCGCCAGCAGGGCGGAATATTCCCCCAAACTGTGCCCCAAGGCGAGAGAAGGGTCGAAGCCGCACTCGCGCAGCAGGGTGCAGGCGATATGGCTATGAACCAGAATCGCGGGCTGGGTGTGACAAGTGAGCGTCAACTCCGACTTGGGGCCTTCAAAACTGAGCTTGGCGAGGTCCCATCCCAAAATATCACTCGCCTGCTCATAGGCTTCTCGCGCAAGCGGGTATTCATCATAGAACTGTTTGCCCATGCCAACATACTGAGAACCCTGGCCTGGAAACAAATACGCAATCTTCACACCCATCTCGAAATCCTTGCCAACAGCATGAACAGCGAAGCTTTAGTCTATTATGCTCGCGAATAAAACAGGGCGGGGGGTAAGGCAAAATCCTTACGTGTATTCATATCATCACTTCCACTCGACCAAAACCGCACCCCAAGTGAGGCCTCCACCGAAAGCGGCCATGAGGACATTATCTCCGCTTCGAACTTTCCCCTCCCTCACCGATTCATCCAGAGCAACCGGGATGGTGGCCGCGGACATATTGCCATATTTGTTAATCGTGACGATCACCTTTTCCATCGACAATTTAAGCCGTTTCGCCACGGCCTCGATAATGCGCAGATTCGCCTGATGGGGGATGAACACATCCACATCATCCAAGGTGAGGCCGCTTCGCTCCAGCGTTTCATTGCATACATCCGAGAAATAGCGTACCGCCGTCTTGAACGTCTCCTGTCCTCTCATTTGCAGCAAATGCGCTTTGTTGTGCACATCGTCCGGCGTCATCGGGGCGAATCGCGAACCGCCTCCGGGGACCACAATGAGTTCCCCGGCTTTCCCGTCGCTATAAACCCTGGAGTCCATGACGCCTCTGTTTCCATTTTCCGATGCTCCTACAACAACGGCGCCCGCTCCGTCCCCCCACAAAACGCAAGTGCCCCTATCCTCCCAATTGGTCACCCGCGTCATGACGTCGGCGGAAACCAGGAGCACTTTTTTCATCATTCCTGAGCGAATGTACGCATCCGCCGCCTGAAGGCCATAGACGAAGCCCGTGCACGCCGCATTCAAATCAAACGCCGCCGCCCTGTGCGCGCCGATATGAGCCTGGAGCCAGCAAGCGGACGCCGGGCACATCGTATCCGGCGTGAGGGTGGTCACGATGATGAGGTCGATATCCTCGGCGCGCACCTCCGCCGCCTCCAGCGCCTGATTGGCGGCATGAATCGATAGGTGGGAAGTGGCCTCATCGGCCCTCGCCACACGCCGCTCGCTGATTCCCGTTCGAGCGCGAATCCACTGGTCGCTGGTGTCGACCATCTTTTCCAGATCGGCATTCGTGAGAACTCTTTCAGGGACATAAGAACCTGTCCCCAAAATGACAGAGCGGGTCAATATATGATTCCCTATTCGGGCGAGATAACTGCCAGGGTGCGATCGTATTCGAAAATCGACTCAGATATCAAGAGGGCTTCTTTTCTTCCTCGCCACCCTCTTGCTCATCTTCGGTTACTTTTTCGTAGAAAATGCCCGTTCGTATCTGGTTCCATAAGCGCCAACCGACATCACTGCTACGCTGTATGGAGATATGTTTGTCAATCTCTCTTTGTATCTTGGCATTGAGATCCACGTGGACGATATTCGCCGTTGTCCGGATGGCGTTTTTCACGGCCTTCGCGTTGCTGCGGCCGTGCCCAATTGTGCAAATTCCACCCAGGCCCAGCAATGGCGCGGCTCCATACTCGGAATAATCGGTTCTTTGGCGCATGGACTTCAGTCCATTCTGCAAAAACATATACCCGATCTTGCTGCGCACCGAGCCGATGATTTGCTCTCTGAGCAGCGTCGTCAGCATTTCACTGAGGCTCTCGCTCACCTTCAAGGCCACGTTACCCGCGAACCCGTCGCACACGATCACGTCCGTGCTGCCCTGAAAAATGGTGCTTCCCTCCACATTGCCCACAAAATTCAAGTCGCTTTTCACAAAAATCTCATGAACCGCCTTGAGCACATCGGTTCCTTTGGAATCCTCGCCCCCCACGTTCAACAACCCCACAGTGGGAGCGGGTTTATTGAACACTTCCTCGGTATATACGGAACCCATGATGCCGAATTGAAAGAGGTGTTGCGCCCGTGGGGACAAATTCGCTCCCACGTCCAGCATGACGGAAAATCCTTTGAGGGTGGGAATCAGAGCGGCGATGGCGGGCCGCTGAACCCCTCGCATACGCTGTAAAACGGTCAAACCCGTGGCGAAGGCGCCTCCGGTGTCGCCCGCGCTGAATACCGCCTGCGCCTCCTCGTCCTTGACCAACTGAAGAGCGACGCGCATGGATGAGTCCGGCTTGGACTTCAACGACTTCGTGGGCGATTCGCCCATATCAATGACTTGACTCGCCGCGCGAATGTCAAAGATATCCTTAGAAGCTCCGAGACGCGCGAGTTCCGCTTCGATTCGCTCCGGCGCGCCCACCAGGATGGATTCGATTCCCTCTTCCCGGTGCGCTTCCAACACCCCTTCTATTACCGCCGAAGGCGCGTTGTCTCCACCCATGGCATCTATGGCTATTTTCATCGTCTCTTCCTGCGGTGGTTTTATTCCTTCACTTCTAAAACTTTTTGGCCCTTGTAATACCCGCAGACATTGCATACCCGATGGGGCAGCACCGGATTACTGCAATTCGAACAAACTGCGACTGATGGTTTCGCCACTTTATAATGCGTTCTTCTTTTGCGGCCCCGCGTCTGCGAGTGCCGACGTTTTGGAAGTGCCACAGCACCGTGCTCCTTTCAAGATAATGCGCCAAACACGACCATTTCCCTCGCATGCCTCTCGGCTTCATGCCCGGAAATGAATCCCCATATAGTACCACATATTCCGAATTTCAAATTCATCACACACGAATCACCACAGGCCCATCATGCGGAACCTGGTTGTTTCCAATCCTTGAGCGCCCCCCACCTCGGGTCCGGTCCCGCTCCTACTCCGACGGATGCCCCTTCATCGAGTTTCCGGCAAGTTTCAGGCGCATCTCCCAAACATTTCTCAGGGCATCTGGGCTGTATGGGAACCGCCAGCCCGATTTGATCGCAAACGGGCGTCGTCAGATCCACTGTTTCGCTTTCGATGTATGCGACTTCGATATCCTCTTCCGTCAGTTCGATTTCACCTTCCGGGTCCAAATCTTGCGGCATTTGCGAAAAGAAGACGGCCAAAGGCTCATTGAACGGATGAGGAAATTCCGCCAGCCCAAGAGAGCATTCCAACATAAATTGACCGCTCAGCCGACCCTGAAAACTAATCTCATGAGAGGCGGTCTTCTCCAGCCTCCCGATGAGCTGTAGACCGGAAACCTTGAGCCGGACTTCCTCCAAATCATCCATTTCCAAATCCAGATTGACATCAAGGCCATCATCCGGAATTTGTGGGAGAGGAAATTGAAGTATTTTCCCCATACCGTTTCCCCAGAGGAAGTGCGCCACCAGATGGGTGCGCTCCCCGGCCATCACGGCGCATCGCGCTCCTGTCCACAGCGCTCGAATTCAAAATATAGGGAGGCGGTAAGGCCGTGTCAAACAACAACGCTACAAGGATCGAATCGGGGCGTTGCCTATTCCATTGAATTTACGCACGTCGCGCAATCGTTCTCGAAAACCCTACGAACCCGACCTCAATAACTCCAGAAGCCGTCCCTCACGAACACCACCTGTTGATATGCCGAACTCCCTTTTTAGCCCCCACCGCAATAGCGCGCGCACGACGATGAGGCCGGCGAGCGCTACGTCCTCGCGCCCCGACTCGAAGCCGCGAAGCCCACTTCTTTCCCCATGAGACATTCCAGCAAACCGATCGACCCATTCTTCGAAAAAAGAGGCCTGCAGCGAGAGACCATCCACTCTCCCGCCCGGCGGCGCGCCTTCGGTTAAAAACCAGGCCAGCGCCACCACCCCCCCGCATCCGACAAAGGGGAGTTCCGCCGGCGCCACCTCACCAAAATCAATGTCCGCCAACATCGCATCCACCGCCTCCGAACAGGCCTGCACCTGCTCATCCGGCGTGGGCATTCTTTTCAGGTAACGCTCCGTCAGATACACCACGCCTGCGGGCAAACTCACCATCTCCCGAACCCCATCTCCCTCGGCGAGTATCACTTCGAGGCTTCCCCCGCCGACATCGAAGACCAAGGCGCGTTCGGGCCTAGCTTGTTCGCCGGCGAAAATGCCCGCCAGCGCCAGCCGCGCTTCTTCTTCGGCCGGAATAACGCGCATCGCAATGCCCAGCCGCGAGGCGCGCGCAATGAATACATCCGCGTTTCGCGCTTCACGCAGCGCGCTCGTCCCCACGGCATCGGTGAGGTGGACGCGATGCTCCTGAATAATTTGGGCAAATCGCGACAGGCAGGCGAGCCCTCTTTCCATGGCCTTCTCGGAGAGCAGTCCCGTTTCACGAACTCCCTCGCCCAGGCGTATCAGTTCACGCCAGCGACCCCGCGATTCGAGCCTGCCCGCGTCATCGAGCGTGGCAAGCGCCAGGCGGGCTGCGTTCGTGCCCAAATCCACCACCGCGGCAAGCGGAGCCGCGGGGTTGCTGCGAGATTTTTCAGACATGAAAAATCAGGTTTTCCGGAGTCGTCATGAATTTCTGAAGCGCTCTTTGTTGTTCATATAAGAGACGGCGGCGTTCTTGAAGCGCGCTATTTCCTCATCGTTGAGGTCTCGCACATATCTGGCGGGTGCTCCTAGCCAAAGGGTACCCGGATCAACCACTTTGTTCTCGGACACGACGGCGCCCGCTCCGACGACTGCGCCCTCGCCCACCTTCACGTTGTTCATCACTATTGCGCCCATCGCGATGAGAGCGCCGTCTCCCACATGGCACCCATGCACGATGGCCATATGACCCACAGTAATGTCATCGCCCAGTACGCAGTCGTATTTCCCGCCCTCGATGTGCAGGACCGAGCCATCCTGTATGTTGGTGCGCTTGCCCACGCGGATGGGCATATGATCCCCGCGCAAAACGCAGTTATACCAAACGCTGCTGTGCTCGCCGATCTCCACATCACCGATAACGACAGCGGTCTCCGCCAACCAGGCGGTCTCATGAATTGTAGGCAGCACTCCCTCGAAGGGAATCAACATGGGCGCTTCTCCCTCGTTTCATTTTCAGGTCAAAGACGTGGTGTTCGCATACCCTCGGCGCCGAACAACGGCTCGTGGGCCGCGGGTGAAGCCTGAGATACCTTCAGCAGGGGCAAGTTGTCAAACATCGTTCGCCGTTCGTCCAGAATCCTTTTGAAAGCCGGCCGCAGCGAACGGGGAAGCGGCATACCTTTGGGAAGTTCCGCCTTCAAGGGGTCCAAATGCCGGCCCCGACGGATGATCCTGTAATCGAGGTGGGGGCCGGTGGACAAACCCGTGGAACCCACGTAGCCGATCACCTGGCCCTGGAGGACCCGCCTGCCCGTGCGAATTCCGCGCGCGTATCGATACAAGTGGAGATAGGCGGTTCTATAACCTCCCCCGTGGCGTAGTTCAACCGTCTTGCCGGCCTGCCGTTTTCGGCTCGCCCGGGTGACGACTCCATCAGCGACCGCGTGCACGGGCGTACCCCGGGGTGCGGCATAGTCTACGCCGAGGTGGGGGCGATAGCGCTTGAGCAGGGGATGGAAGCGCCTCCTCGAGAAACGCGAGCTGATCCGCGTATAGCGCAACGGAGATCGCAAAAATGCGCGCCTCAAGGATTCGCCCTCGAAGTCATAATACGTGCCGCCTGCGTGCTCGAAATACACCGCCGTGTGTCGCCTCCTCGCCACGATGAACTCAGCCGCCAGAATCTTCCCGTAGCCGGCGAATTCCCCTTCGAGGCGCTTTCTCTCAACCAGGACTTCCACCTGGTCTCCGGTTTGTAAATCCTTATGAAAATCAATGACGTATGCAAAAATATCGCTCAACCTGTACGCGAGGACAGGAGCCCCCCCGCCATCGGAAATGGCCTGATGCAAGGAACTGTCGATGCGGGATTGAATGCGCACGACATCTACGGAATAGGGTATGTCCTCTTTCGTGGCTTTCAACGCGCCGTTCGGCGTTCGCGCGATTCTGAGTCGGCTCGTATTGTCGAGTTGAAGAACGAATTCACGAAATTCGCCATCCTTTTTTCTTACCTCATATCGGCGGCCCGCCCGAACCCGCGAAAAAATACGTTTTTCACGGACGCTCTCTAAAACTTCCTGAATCTCAGAACGCCTCACACCATGGGCTTTCAGCACGCCGATGACGGTGTCCGCTTTGGAGAATTTGCCCGCTTTCGTCGTGAGTTTCTTCTCTTTCGGTGGGCTCTCGACCCGCGGCCTCTCAACCGGCGGCCTCTCAACCGGTGGACTCTCGACCGATGGTCTCTCAACCGCCGGGCTCTGGACAGGCGGGCTCTCGACCGGTGGGCTCTGGAGGGTTTTCTTCAAAAGACTTTCTTTGGGCTTCTCGCGCGCCTGACTCCGTGGCGCCCGGGCGGGTTCGTGCCGCGTCGTATCTTTGCGCGCTTTTCGGGCTCCGCGCGCAGCCGGTCTCGGAATGTTGTTATCAGATGAGTCGGGAGAAATGTATATGGAAGAACCAACGCCCGAGAACACGCCAAAGCCGAGCGCCACCAACACGCCAACTACCCAGAACTTCACCGGACTCCCGGCAGATTTTAGTTCGGAAATAAAGTATCTGGCGAGGCGCTCCACCTTCCTGCGCATCGAAATTCCCTTCGAAATACCGGGCGGATATTCTGCAAAGCAGGCAAGTCTAGCAAAAACCGCATCTTCCTATGTACATGCCATTTTAACAGACCTTCCCGATTTTTCAAATTTCCATATCAAACGCCGCCGCAGAAAATAAAATTCACCCGGCGCATTCATCGTTCATCATTTTTCGCATACAGGATATTCCCGAAAAGCGGCGTCTTTTCAAGATATACGCCGCCTCCACGCAGTTGCCCGCATTTGCGGGGCGAGAGCTCCGCTCCATTTCCATATATTCCACGGCCCCGGCCCCTCCTCCGCCGGAGCGATGGCCGAGACGCGCCGCGCGTAAACGCTTCCTCCCGATGCGGGAGCCCTCATCCAGGAGAGTGAAATGGGGCATCGCTTCATGTACCGAAATCTCATCGACGACGAGACGGCCATCACCGCCACTTCGGTGGAAACGGGATTCGTCGGCGCGGGCGTGCCGCGCGTCACCAACGCGGGCGGCTCGATGATATTCTCGGGCGCCTACGCCGGAGACGACAGGGAAGTCTACTCCGTGGAAATCGAGGCCCCGGGTGATGTGGGGAGCGCTCGTTTCAAGTGGCGCAAGACTTCGACTCCGGCGGGTGGCTGGGAAGCCTCGAACATCCCCACCGCGCTGAGAGACGTCGCCCTCGATGCAGGCGTGAAGGTTCGCTTCGCGGGTGGAGTGAATTCACCCGCTTTCGCTTTGGGAGATCGCTGGCAGGCCACGGCGAACCGCTTTCACTCGCCAAGAAGAATCTACGATCTGGACCCCGGCACGAGGATGCGGAGCGCCTCCCCCGCCCGAAGACCCCTGGTCGGTCGCCCTTGATTTCGGCGAGGAAAAATCTCCCGACGCATTCATCGCCCACCTCCACAACTTCGCGCCGGAAACAAGCCTCAAGATTCAGGCGAACAGGTCCGCAGACTGGCGCGCGCCCGCGCTCGAGGAAGCGCTCGCCTGGCGAAGCCCCACGCTCGTCCATTATCTCGCCACCACGCCCCGCTCGTATCGCTACTGGCGTTTCCTGGCCGAAGGCGGCGGCGCCAACCCGGATGCCTATCTGGAAATCTCGGAAATGTACTTGGGCGGCTTTTTTGAGCCTGCCGATCATTTCTGGTTCGGAAACGTGGTGGGAGAAGAATCCTTCGAGCAGGCGGGCCGCACGGAGAACAGGGCGGACCGTCTGGTGCTCCTGAACCGCGCCCGCACGGCCACCCTCCCCTATCAGCGCATCTCCGGTGGGCAGCGCAGCGAATTCCTCGCTATGTACCGGACGGTGAAGGACGTTCAGGCGGGGCGGGCCAAACCGCTCTTCGTTCATCTGGACGTGGATGACCCCGCCTCGCTCATTCTCGCCAACCTCATGGGCGATTTTTTGCCGCGCCAGACGGGGCCGGATGATTTCTCCTTCGAGCTTGGGCTCAAGGAGAGACTCGCATGAGACGGGCCACGGACCATGCCACCGCGGATATCGCCGAACATGCGGGCAAAAACGCTTTCATCATCTATCACCTCTCCACCGCCGGCGGAAAGCGCGTGTTTTGCACAAAGCAGGTCCCCGATTCGCTGATCGGGCAAGGCGGAAAAATCTACTTCCTCGATGGCGCCCGGACTCTCGACGGATCATTCCTGCTGGGAGAAGGAGCGGAAGTGCTCCTCGGCGTTCATGACTGGATAGAGGATGGCGGACGCTTCTCCCTCGGCGCGTTTCAGGGCCTCTCCGCTCTCGAAGCATTCAGGCAAAAAGAACTCTCCGGCCTCACGATATCCATCCACAACAACCCCGACATGGACGGCCACCCGCGCATGAGCCGCATCCTCGCGACGGAGCCGCTCGTGGGCGGAAGGGTGGACGTCCGCGTCGGGTTTTCGGGGCAAATCATAGCCGATGTTCTTTCGATCGCGAGTTTCACGGTTCGCCGAATCATCGAGCGCATCGACCTGGTCACGATTGAATGCGAGGGAAACTAGATGGCCGACCTGACGACAGACCGGCTCTCGGATTCGTTTCTGATAGGGCGCGCCTCTAGATACGCCGCCCCTGAATTCGAAGACCAGAGTCTCCCCGTCATCTACGGGGATTTAACCATCTCCTCGCGTGAGAATGCGGGCGTCTACGCGCTCCCGAAAATCGACGCCACAGGCGAGGGCGTCTACTGCGTGGCCGAACATGAGATATCAGGCGCCGTCATCTTGTTTGATGACGATGGCCGCATCGAGCCGGATGACTACGCGCTGGAACTCGCCCGCAACTATCAGGGCAAGGGGGTCATCGCCACCGCCGTCTTTTCCGCCCCGCCCAAGGGGAGGGTGACCGCCGTGTGCAAGGGCAGGATGGATGCTGCGGGCGCGCTCATCGAAAACCCCGTCGAGGTCATTTATGACCTGATGACGAACGTCTGGGGTTTCAGCGAACAGGACATCGACATGCAGGCCCTCTCACGCGCGGCGGCCGGCGCAAGCGCGCTCGGCTACCGGGCGGGCGGGATACTCATGGACGATCATGCGCCCGCCGACGTCCTCACCGCGCTTTTGGGAGATTTTCTCGGGCGATATGAAATCGACCCGTTCGGTCGCCTGGGAGTGCGCGTCGCCGGGGCGGAATCTTCCGGGCTTCTTCCCAAAAAGGTTCTGCCCCGCTTCGGCCAGTGGCGCATCGAGGCGGAGGTGGCGCGCGACACGGTCATCAACCAGGTTCCGGCGCTCTACGCGAGGGACTACGTAAGCGCGCGGCACATGAAGCACGATGATGGCGATACTACAAAAAACACGTCCTCCCAAAGGCTCTATGGCGTCAGGATGCCCCCGCAAAGCCCGCTCAGGCTCGAATGGGTCCGGCGCGAGAGCGTGGCCGCCACGATTCAATCGCGCATCGTGGAACGCTATCACCAACCCACCCGCATGCTCACCATCGAGGACGGCACCCTGAGAGCACTCGATGTCGAACCGGACGACTACGTCGCGTTCAGCGTGCCCTGGATGCGATCGGAAAACCTCGAACCCCTCGTAAATCAAATCGGAGAAGTGATTGAGGTGAACTACGACCTGGGCGAGCAGAACATGGAGTTCAAAATTCGGGATACCGGCTTTTTCCTGACATCCTCCCCTCTTCTGGATGGGACCAGAACACTCGAAGGCGGCTGGCTCCTGGGTGCCGAGCGCGACGCCGCCACCTACGCGTAAAGGAGAAAACAATGCCCATCGGTGCTGATCTGTCCGCCCGCTACACGGAGGAAGCCCTCGGCGGCAACCATCCGACGAAAGCCCGCGTCATCGACCGCCTAGCCCTCGCCGCCTTGTTCCAGGACGGAAAATCAGGGCCAACAGACAGCCCATCGAATGCTCGGGTAGGCTTGACTACGTGAACGCCACCACCCTGGCCCTCAAGCCGACGCTCAACTCCGTCTATTATCCCGCTGTCGCAAATCCCGTGGCGGGCCGCCACGTGCCCTTCATCGAAGGGGCGTCGGGCGACGTCTATTACGAGGATTTACCCTGGGAGGGGATTACCATAACGAACGCGGACCTCGTGGCGAACGAATCCTATGCGGTCTTCGTTTACGATGACGGGGGCGCGCTCCAACTCGAATTCGAGGCCACGGAGAACTGGGCGTTCGACCCCGCCACGGGGCTTGCGCACAAAACGGACGATGTGGGCCGCACCCTCGTCGGCATCGCGAGAACGGACGGCGCATCCCAATTCGTTCTTTCGAGCGACGTATACGTGAGAAGTTTCTGGAACAAGGCGGAATACGCCGCCCGCTCCCAAGGCGCACTCGCCACCATCTCCTCCACCAACTGGGCTTCCGTCGCCACGCATGAAATCCTGATGTGGCCGGGCCATGACGTCGTGCGTCAAGAAGCAGGCGGACAGGGCCGGGTGAATTCAAGAAACAACCCGGGGCTGGTGGGTCTGGATATGGATCTCGAGTTGTTCAACGGCGCGGGACAAGCCTATCCGGAAGTCGAAATCATCGGTTCATCCAGCAACGAAAAAGACAATTTCGCGATGATGAAAACACAAATATACACCGGGGCGCTCGCCGAGGTTCACTCTACGTTCGTCTTTCGCGTGTCCGGCACGGTCACGTTGAGTATTGACGATTATCTCTTCCAAAGCGTCGTTTTGATTTAGGAGACCGAAATGGAAATGGAAGTGACGAAAGCCGTCGGCCCGCATTTTCGCGATGAACTCGAAGAGGCGGGGCTTGCGCACCTCTACCTGGGGAGCGCGCACCGGCTGAAGATGACCACGATTCCCGACCCCGGCTGGCGGCCCGGTCCCGGCGAGGCGGAATCGGCCCGTCCGGAAATCCGTGGACCCGATCTCGATTCGTGGGTCATCAACGTGGCCGATTCGAGCACGGTAGCGGAGCGCGAGGCCATTCTTTCGGCCCACGATACGCACGCGCCCGATGGCGTCGCGCGAATCCACAGGGAACAGGCGAAAGAGAAACTCCATTTGCTGCTCAACGGCGCCAAGGCGCGCATTGTGGATGTTCCGGTGAGCGCTCTGGGCGGCAAGCTGGCCGAATATGAGGAAAAAGCCAAGCTCATCGACGCCTGGGCGCAGGATTCCGACGCGGCCAAGCTCACCAAGCCGGAATTCCTGCTCGTCAAAAACCGGAAAGACGTCTATCCGGCGCGCTACGTGACGGGCCAAAGCGTAGTGGACGAGTGGACGACGCGGAGAACGACCCTGCTCGGCAAGCTCGCCTCTCTCCTGAAAATCTACGATGCGTGCGTGCGCGACACCCAGGATGCGAGCGTCACCACGAGCGTGGCGGCCCTCGATGCGAAGCTCGCAGAAGCCGCCTCCTCTTTTGAGGCCCTGCGCTGATGGTCGCTGAAGCAAACGGAAAAGGGCTCCAGATTTTTCTCTCCATCCTGAGCATCGCAGGTCTCGGGGTGGCCGCCTACACCCCGCTCTACAACCAAATCGTGAACGTGGAAAGTCGCCTGGCGACCCACATGGGAGAGCGGGGCCATCCCTGGCTTCTGGAGAAAAACGCGGGCGCGGGCGTTCGCTTCCAGGAGGTGGAGACCCAGTTCCGTGAGGCGAAGACTATCGCCGATCTCAAATTCCGTGAACTGAAAGCCATTTCGACCAAAAAAACGCGCGAGGACACGCAAACCTTTGCGCAAATACTGCGCCGCCTGCGCGCGGTCGAAATCGCGCTCGCCAAACTCGACGAGCGCTTGAAAAAGGAGCGTCAACAATGATTCCCCATCTTCTCGCAGCGCTTTTCTCGGTCGCAGCCGTCGTGTGCGCCATCGCGGCCATCGAGCCGCGTCTCCTCACCAACCATCTGTGGCATTTCATCAACCCCTGGGCGGATTAGAACGCCCGCAAATATGCGCATTCAAAACCCGGGCCGACGTAAGAAAATCCTCGCTTTGGGCAGTTCCTGAACCTGCACGGTCCGGAAGAATCGAATTCCAAAGGGAGCGATGAGGCGCGTCGGGTTCAGCATCTTATTCAGGAGTGGGGGATTCCATGCCGGAGCACACCTATAAAATCTCATTGACCAAGAGAATAGACGTACATTCTGGAAACAGCCTCAAAACACTTGCCCGGTTCACCAAAACGGCGGGCCAGGCGCGAACCGCCACCGAACAACTGAATGCAGAAACCCGCGAGTCCCGCGCTACGCTGAAAAAATCGAGCCGCGCTTTCCTGGAATCCTCGAAAAAACTCGAAGAAGTAGGCGTCTCGTCCATGGATGCGGCTGAGGGGATGAGCGCCCTGGGCAAGAGGGCGGAACAGGCCGGTTCCCAACTCGGCTCCGGTCCGCTCGCCAAAGGCCTGAGCGACATTCAAAAGAAAGTCACGGCCCTGCCCGCCTCTTTCGAGATCGCCAACAGGGTGCTGGATGACTTCGCCAGGGCAGGCGAGGAATCGCTTACCCGGTTTTTCTCGGGCGTCCTCTCCGGCCAAATCTCGAGCGCCAAGGATCTGTTCAGCGACCTGAAAAACCACGCCATCAGCATGGTGCGGGACGCCGCCGTCGAGATGGCGAGCACGCAATTCATCAAACCGACGGTGAGCGCGCTCAAGGAGCTGGGCGTCGGGTTGCTGGGTGATGTTGGTGAGGGACTGTTCAGGGTACTCGGTTTCTCCCAAGGCGGTCTGGTGAAAAGACCGACCTTGGGCTTAATCGGCGAGGCCGGTCCGGAACTCGTGGTGCCGCTGGCGAAAATCGGCGGCGAGGCGGGACTGATGCGGCTTTTCAAATCCGTCTCCGAGATCGAGGCGGCGAATCGCCTGGGGGGCACGGAGATCGCCACCACGCTGGGCGGAAAGGCGAGCGGCGAGCTGGCTGCGCGAATCGCAGCCGCAAAGACGGCGGCGACCCTGCAAATCGCTTTTTCCACGCTCGATTTTCTGAGCGGCCCGAAAACCCTGAAGAGAGGGGCGAATCTGGGCATCAACGTCGCGGGCGCCATTCCGGCGATCTCGGGCGCCACGGGCCTCGCCGCCTTCGGGCCGGCGGCAGGCGCTTTTTTGCTCACCGACGTGTTGTTCAACAAAGGAGGCGCCATTAAACAGGCGCTTTCTTTCCTGGGTTTCAAGGGCTTAATCGACAGGTCCACCCCTTTCACCAGGGCCATAGCGAGGATCGCGCAGGCGGCCGGGATGTATCAGGCGCTCGAGAAATTCCGCAGAACCGGCGTGGCGGATGAAGCGGGGATTCTCCCTCTCCCCAAAGCTGTCTATAGCGGCAAGGTGGGCGTGGACGGTGCTATACTGGAAAGAGTCGGCCCGGTGTTTCAGCTCATCAAAAACGCGGCCGGGAAAGCCGGCATCTCGCCCCAGGAGGGAGTGCGCCGCTATTTCGGCGGAACGTATTACGCCTACATGGGTGCGCTGCCCGTAGAAGAAGGCGACGCGGCGGGGCGTTTTGTCAAGCGTTCCGCTCTCAGGCTCGTGGGCGAGGCGGGCCCCGAGCACATCATGAACGTGAACCACCCCCAATCGATTGATTTCTTTCAGCGCGGCGTGCAGCCCATCATCCGCGACGCGATACGAGAAGAACTGGGAGGACACGGAGGCGACACGCATATCTACCATATACATATCGAAGGAAACCTGAGCGACAACCGCACGCTCGAGAAACTCTCGCGCAAACTAGAGGACATCAACAAGCGCCGCCGCCGCTACGGAGGGGCGTAGTACCTGGAATTCATTCGAACGATGGCGTTAAAGCCCGCCCGCATTTCCCCGTGTTTTCCGGCATTTCATGGTATTTGCCGATATCATTTCTTTCATTTTGTTCAGATAATTATCGAAAAACATCGTCAATTTATCGATATTTTATCGATATTTTCACCTTTTCCGCGTCACGTCAGCGGGTCGAGGCCCAGCACCGCGCGGCGCACGAGTTCCATCCCGTAAATCGGCGCGCGCGACTGCACGAACTGCTCGTTGCCCCCGAAGCTCGATGAGAAGGTGAACACGTCGCTTCCCGTATCCAGCGCCATGTGTGTGTCACCCAGCGCCGGCGCGCGGCGGGAGTTTTCCGGTTCGATGTTCTCGGGCGGATTGGGGCCGAAGACGGCGAGACCCATGTCGGCGTCCGACTCTTCACGCACCCTCCGGGCGAGCGTCCTGGTGAAATCTTGAGGCCCTTCGCTCGCATCCACCCCGAACATGCGCGCCAACTCCTCCGCGTGAAGGCCGACGACGCCGCGCTTTAAGAATTGCACGCGCTCGGGCCAAGCGTTCAGCCTCTGAATCAAGGCTCCTCCGGTGTTCGACTCGACGATCGCGATAGTCTTGCCGCTCTGGGCCAGTACGCGCCCCAGCGTCTCCTCGAGCGTCGCGTTTCCCGTGGCGTAGACGGCCGAGCCCAGAATTTCGCGCACCTTGACCTCTAAGACCCGAAATCATGTTTTCCGCTTCTTCGATATTCTGCGCGCGCGCGGTGATGCGCACGTCCACCTGTCCGGGATGGGCGAGCACGCCGATGCTCGGGTTGATAGATTCACGAAACAGGTCCGATATCATCTCATCGACGCGCGATTCGCCGAGGCCGCAGGTTTTGAGAACCTTCGTCCGGATGACCTCGCCCAGGTCGTATTTCTCCTAGCAAGATGGGCAACGCGCATTGGGTGATGATGTAGCGCATCTCGTGCGGCACGCCCGGGCTCACGATGATGACCCCTTTGTCGTCCTCGCACATGAAGCAAGGCGCCGTTCCGCGCGGGTTTTCGATGGGAGTGGCCCCGGCGGGAATATAGGCCTGCTTTTTGTTGTTATCGCTCATGTGAAAACCGCGGCGGCTGAAATAGGCGCTGATGTAATCATACAAATCCTGGCGAAACTCGAGTTCTACGCCCATCACCTTGGCGCAGGCCTCCCGCGTCAAATCATCCACCGTGGGGCCGAGCCCGCCCGTGGTGATGACCACCTGGGAGCGCTCGTGCGCCTGTTTGATGACGCCCGCGATCCTGTCCAGATTGTCGCCGACGGTGGTCTTGAAATACATGTTGACGCCGACCGATTTAAGCTGGTCTGCGATGAAGGCGCTGTTGGTGTCGATGAGGTCGCCAAGGAGCATCTCGGTGCCGATGGCGACGATTTCACCGCGAATAGGCTCTGCCATGAATGGTTCCTTTATGTCGAAAATCAGAAAATGATGGCCCCCGTGGGGAGTTGCATATTAGGCAAGCGCTCCCCCGCCGACAAGGGCGGGAGAACTCAAGGCGACCCCACAAGCCCCGAGAGTGCGAGCCAGCGCTCGAACCAGCGCGCAGCGCGCCTGTTCAAAGTCTTCAGGCGCCCCGGCGCATCGCTCAATATCGCCTGGGGGTCCGCGTCCGAGCGCGGGGAATTCATATCTCCCTCAAACGCTTCCAGCCAGGTGGATATGTCTTCCGCCCCGATTTCCAGGTGAAACTGAAAGGCGTAGGCGCGCTCTCCCCACCGGAACGCCTGATGCGGGTATCGCTCAGAAGACGCCAGATGAACGGCGCCCTCAGGCATGTCGAACGTATCTCCGTGCCACTGGAAAACAGGGAAGGACGGCTCCTCATCCCCCAGCAGCGGGTCCCCTTGCGCCTGTGGCGTCAACGCCACCGGAAACCAGCCGATTTCTTTTCTCCCCTCTCCCGGGTGCACGCGAGCGCCCAACGCCGCCGCCATGAGTTGCGCGCCCAGGCAAAGGCCGTAAACGGGAAACCCCGAGCGAAGCGCTTCTCCGATAAAACGGATTTCATCGGCCAGCCAGGGGTATTTTTCCTCCTCATAAACGCCCATCGGCCCGCCCAGAACGACAATTGCCTTGGTATCTTCCAGATCATTCAAGGAATGCGGAAGGCGCTCCCCCTTGTGGAGGGCCACGTAGCGCGAGGCTATGTTGCGCTGCGCGAGTATATCTTCGAGCAGCGAGAGCCTTTCCACGTCCACATGCTGAAGCGCCAGAACCGACAACCGAATACCCTCATGCAAACCGGACCTAGAGGGGGCTGTTGAAAAAGCCCCAATGAACGAGAGTTTGACGCGATCGATGAAAGATGCAAGAAACACTCCCCTCTTAAGGGCTATCGGTGACCGAGTAGCGGAAAAACCACTCCCCCTTGAGGGTCGGTCACGTCCCTCGCAAGATATACAATTACTCCCCCCTTGAGGGTCAAACGCGAGCGAGGAGCGAGTGTTTGCAGGTTTTTCCGAGCAAGGAGCGGGCGCGTTCCCCTCGTCTTGCATGCCTCCGTATCGACCTCACCCTGAGTAGCCGCCGAAGGTCAAACGCGACTGAGAAAGGAGCGTTTGTATCGAAGGGCGCTCCCCTTCGACGCGCTCGCGATGCGCCCCGGCTCTCCCTCGATACGTCGCGCGAGCGCGCCTACTCGGGATGAGGGTGGAGTTTCGTCGCGGGTCAATCGCGACCGAGAAGGGAGCGATTGCTCCTTTTTAAGTCAGGCAGCCTCTCCTTCCTCAGTCGGGAAATCCTCGCTTCTCGCTCGAATTTCACCCCACACACATCAGCCTTCGCACAAATCGCTCGGCTTCTCCTACATTCCCTCCCTCCTTGGTCGGAAATGACCCTCAAGGGGGGAGTGGTTTTCTCTCTCCATGGTCGGCGATGACCCTCAAGGGGTCAATCTCGACCAAGGCGGGAGGGATTGTGTTGTCTCCTCCCTCCCCGGTCGGCTACATACACCGAATCACGAAATCGGGACTTTTTCAACAGCCCCTAGAGGCCCAGTATCGAAAGCGTGCTCTTAAGCTCCCGGATTTCAAAATCGGGCGGTTGGCCGCCCTCCGGAACCGCAGCTCCCTTTCTGTTGAGCCAGGCGCACGGCATGCCCACGCTCTGCGGCCCCGTTACGTCGGCCTCGAAAGTATCGCCCACGAAGAGCACTTCACCCGGCGCCACGCCCAGTTTTTCGGCCACCTTGAGAAACAAGGAAGCCGCCGGTTTCCTGAAACCCTCATCCTCTGAGATATGCACGGTATCGAGATAAGGCGTAATGCCCATTCGATCGATAATCCGCCAGGCAGTGGGCGCATGGTCGAAATTGCTTAAGAGCGCTATCGGCAGGCCGGCGTCTTTTATCTTCCCCAGCACGTCGAGCCGGCCCGTGTCGAACACGACGGAATTCTCGATGCCGTACATGTGAGCGTTTAAGGCCGTCTTGGCGGCTCTCTCCCTATCGCCTGAGGGAATCGCCACCAAAAGCGCCATGAGGCGCCTGAAACGATGTATGGAGCGAACTTCCTTCAACTCGGGGTCGTTGTTGCGCTCGGCCCACACCTCTTTGGAGTTCTGGAGCCAGAGCTGGTGGAAGGCCGGGTAGTTAGGCACCAGGAAACCACCGTCATAAAGCGCGTCATAAGCCGCTTTGGACGTGGTCTTCTCCTGTTTTCCGTCTATTTCCACCACCGGGAAAAGAGAGATGTCGAAATCAACGAGCGTGTCGAAAAGATCGAACGCAACCGCGCGATACGAAGCCAAGGGGACTCCTCGTGAAATTCGAGCAGGGTGTAGAGATCAGTCGTAGACGCCGTCCATATCCATTTTCCGGTACGCGCTGCCATAGAAAAGAAGCGGAGCGCGCACCTCTTCCTCTAGCAAGACGCGGGTCACCCGCCCTACGACGATGGTGTGGTCTCCGCCCAAAAGCTCTTCGTGCAGGTCGCACTCCAAAACACCCACATGTCCCGTGATCAGCGGCGAGCCGTTCTCCCCGGTTTCATGCGGGATATCCGCGAATTGATCTTCCGCGTCCTTGCCCTTGCCCGCGAACCAGTCGGAAGCGCTCTTCTGCTCCTCGGACAGAAAATTGATGGCGAACTTCTTCGCTTCTTGAACCATCTTGAGACTCGACGCCTTGTTGTCGTAACACACCAGGACGAGCGGAGGGTCGAGCGAGAGGGAGGAAAACGCGTTCGCCGTCATGCCCCGGGCTTCGGTTTCGGTTTTCGCGGTGACGACCGTGACACCGGTGGCGAATCTGCCGAGGGCGGTTCTGAATTCTTTCGGATCGATGCTCATGTGTGCCATCCCCTAAAATGAACGCTTTTGGACTAGTCCGAATATCTCTCTTGTCTGAACGGGTCCGCGTCGTTGTGGTATCCGCGCGTCTCCCAGAAACCGGGTTTATCGACCGCCGAAAACTCCACCCCGCACACCCATTTCGCGCTTTTCCAGAAATAACGACCCGGCACGACCAGCCTGAGCGGCCAGCCGTGCTCGGGCGTCAAATTCTCCCCGTCGTGCTTCCAGGCCCACAGCACGTCATCGTCCATACATGCCGCAAGAGGCAGATTCGTCGTGTAGCCGCACTCGCAATGAACGATGACGAACCCGGCGTTTTCCTTGAGCCTCACCCGCTTCATCAGTTCCCGAAAGGAAACCCCGTGAAACCGATTGTCCATCCGGCTCCAGTGGGTGACGCAGTGAATGTCGCATGACACGTCGACGGCGGGCATCGAGGTGAACTCTTGGTAGCTGAACTCGATTTCTTCTTCCACCTCGCCGAACACGCGGAATTTCCACGATTCGAGGTCGACCTGCGGCGCCTCGTCGAAATGGAGCACCGGCCATTTTTCCGTCGCGGTCTGCCCCGGCGGAATACGCTCGCCGTATTTTTCCTTGAGCTCCTTTTTCCTGGCGAAAAGCGCCGCCATTCTCAATCTCAAGTCTATCCGGTGGGCGCCAGGAGCACCTTCAACCCGGCCCCGCGCCGCATGATGTCGAAGCCTCTCTCCCACTCATCGAGCGAGAGCATATCAGATACCATCGCTTCGGTGTCGATTCCGCCCGCCTCCAGCAACTCGAGCGCCAGCAGCCAGGCGGAGCGCTTCTGGCCGAACGTGCCGACCAGGCGAATCTCCTTGAACGCCAATCGATCCATATCGACGGGAATCGGCGCTCCGGGCAGACCCACCTGGAGAATTTCTCCTCCTTTTTTCACCGATTCGACGCAAATATCGAGCGCGCCGGGAGCGCCCGCCGCCTCGACCGCCAAATCGACCCCCCAGCCGTTCGTGACCGCGAGAACCCGTTCGAGGACGTTTTCGGTCTCCACGTTCACCGTCCATTCCGCGCCGAACGAGCGGGCGAGAGCGAGCCTGTGCGCATCCTTCCCTGCCCCCGCCACCATCACCCGCGCGCCGTGGGCGACCGCCACCTGGGCGCACCCCAAACCGATGGCGCCCGGCCCCATGATGAGGACGAAATCTCCCGCACACACGCTGCATTGCTCACACATCCCGTGCACGCACACCGCCAGGGGTTCGGAGAGCGCGGCCGCCTTCAAGCTCACGTTATCCGGCAGGCGATGAATCGACTCCGCGCGGGTGACCACGTAGTCGGTGAAGGCGCCGTTGCTCACCACGCCCGCGATGTCGCGCTCATCGCATCGATTGTAGCGGCCCGAGATGCAGTGCGGGCAGACGCGGCAGGTCGATTTCGTGGGTTCGGCCGTCACCCTTGCCCCGAGAGGAATTCCCTCGACGCCCGGGCCCGTTTCCACCACTTCGCCCGAGAACTCATGGCCCAGCACCAAGGGGGGGAAATAGTGAAAAAACTCGCCCGAGGCGATATGCACGTCCGTCCCACAGATGCCGGCATGGGCGATTTTAACCTTCACCTGCCCGGGACCTGCGTGAGGCTCCTCCACGTCGAGAAGCGCCATGTTTCCAGGCCCTTTCGCCTGTTTCACCAGGGCTTTCATATTCGCCTCGCGCGAGAGGAATCAGGCGTTCAGCACGGCGATCGCCCGAATCGGCGAACCCGACCCGCCCCGAATCTTGAGCGGAAGCCCGATGTAGAGAAACTCCTTGCCCACCACCAATTCGATGTTGCACAGGTTTTCCGTGTTGGTGCGGCCCAGGTCACGGCAAACGAGGTGGCAGGGGTATCCCGGGCTGGTGGCCATGTCCATGCTGGGGGCGTCGGTGCCCACGTTGATGGCCCCGCATTCGCCGTACACGTACTCGGCCGCATCGCGCGTCCAACCGGCGTAGGCCGTCGTGTAGAGGGGAGTCGGGTGGTGGCGCTTGAAGTGCCCGTACGTGTAGAGAAGGGTATCGCCCGGCCTGAGTTCGTAGCCATAGTGATCGAGCCTGCGCTTCACGTCGTCCGCGTTGATGTAGCTGTTGTCCTCGACGTTTTCGAAATCAATCGCAATGCCCCGGCTGTAGAAAGAATCGAAGTTCATCTCGTCGATGTGCGGCGCGTCGGGCGAGGGGTCGAGATGGCTGATGGAATCCACGTGCGTGGGGCCGTGTTCGCAGAACTGGATGATGCCCGAATAATAGCTCATCTCGCTCTGGAAGCGTCCGCTGGCGGCGCTTTCCTCGTGCGTCATATTCGTCCAGCGCCAGGTCTCGGGGTGTCCCACGAACACCGGCTGTCCCTGATAGATGTCTTGTGAGAGATCAACGATTTCGTGATTCTTATACGCCATGGTGATTCTCCTTCGGCATGTTCCGCGTTATAAGTGAACTATTCGAATCCTTGCGATTCGCTGCATGAAGCGCGTCCTTTGAGCCAACGCCAAAACCGGTGAAATGACTGCCCTCATCCGGGTTTCTTATACGAGATGTCGTGGGTTTTGAGCGCTTCCCGATATTAGAGTCGGCATGAAGCCTTGTCAACGGAACGGCCCGGGGGAGCGCCCATCGAGAATTGACATCCAGAAGTCCGCCTCCTTACCATGCCGATGAAGCGCAGTCATTTTCTTCTCTTTCGGCGGAAAGCACTCTATGGCGGACGCGCGCCGCATTACGGCGATACTGCTCGCCGCAGGCCTTTCGAAACGCCTGGGGCGGAACAAGCTTCTCCTGCCCCTCGGGGATGAGACCGTCATCCGCAAGACGGCGGAAGCGGTGCTCGCCGGCGCGGTTTCAGAGGTCATCCTCGTGACGGGTCATGAGGAGGCGTTGGTGAAACAGGCCGTGAGGGGCCTGAGCTTGCGCCTCAAGCACAACCCCCGCTACGCCCAAGGACAGAGCACGAGCATGGTCGCAGGGGTCGAGGCGGCTTCCGAGGCCGCCGACGCCTACTTGTTCGTCCTGGGAGATCAGCCCCTGCTGACGCCCCGAATCGTGAACGACATGATTTCCCTGTATGAGGCATCCCGGCCCGACGCACTGGTCGTGGCGCCGGCCTTCGAGGGCAGGCGCGGAAATCCCGCGCTTTTTTCCGCCTCGCTCAGAGACGAACTGCTTCAGGCGAGCGGGGACGCGGGCGGCAGGGGAATCATCCAAAGACTGGAAACCGAATCTCCTCAAAGAATCGTTTTTCTCCACCTGCCCAATGATGATATCTTTCTCGACATCGACACGGAAAAAGATTACGAATTCATGCTTCGTAAATTCCCAAAAGCCTCATACGAGTAGCGAAGGAGTATATTCATGGTGAAAGCGTTTGAAATCGCATCCGGCCCCCGCGTTCGTTTCGGTCGCGGAGAGGTCGCCCACATCGGAGAGGAAGCGAAGGGCCTGGGGATGGCGAAACCGATGTTCGTCACCGATCCGGGACTCGCATCGAGCGGGGCGCTCGATTCGGTCATCAAGGGGCTCGAAAACGGGCCGATTGATTACCAGTTCTACGATCAGGCCGAGGCGAACCCCTCTGACACCAGCATCATCGCGGCCCGCGATTTTTTCAATCAACACGGGTGCGACGGCTTCATCGCCGCGGGCGGGGGCAGCACGATGGACACCGCCAAGGCGACCCTCGCCATCATCGCGAACGGAGGCGTGCCGAGTGATTATTACGGCCGCGGAAAGGCCACGAAGCCCGGCCCGCCGCTCATCACCGTTCCCACCACGGCAGGCACCGGCAGCGAGGTCACCTTGAGCTCCATCGTCACGGACACGAAGCTGATGATCAAAACGGTCCTGGCCGACGACTCGCTGTTCGCGAGACTCGCCATCGTCGACTCGGCGCTCCTGGCCAAACTTCCCTCCCACATCGCGGCGGGCGCGATGATGGACGCCCTGACCCACGCGATAGAATCTATCGGCTCGCCCAGTTCCAGCCCCTGGACGGAAGCCCTCGCGTTTCAGTCGATCACCTATATCGGCAAAAACGGGAGAGCCTACGTGGACGATCCGTCCGATCCCGAGGCGGCCGACGCCATCTCCCTGTCGGCCATGCTCGCGGGACGCGCGTTCACCAACACGGGCCTCGGCATCGTGCACTCGCTCGCGCATCCGCTGGGCGCCTACCACGGGATTCACCACGGCACGGCGAACGGCATCTTCTTGCCGCCCGTCATGGAGTTCAACCTCCCCGTCATGCGGGAGACCTACGCGCGCATGGCGCCGCTTCTCAGTGACGGCGCTGCGCACACGGCCGAGGCGGCGATAGACGCCATCCGCGAACTCAACACGGACATCGGCATTCCGGGCAGCTTGAGAGAGGCGGACGTCGTGAACGAGGATTTGGACGTCCTGGCGAAAGACGCGGCGGAAAGCCACCAGGTCAACACGAACCCGGTCCCCTCGACCCAGGAGGACCTGAAGCGCCTGCTGTTGGCCGTGCTCGAGTAGACGATGCCCGCAACCGAGATACTGATACCGAAGGCGGACATCCGGAATCGCCTGTCGGAGCTCGCCGCCGAGATCAACGCGGCCTCCCCCGCCGGGCCGGTTCATATCGTCATGATACTGAAAGGCTCCGTTTTCTTCGGCGTCGACCTCGCGCGCGCCCTCATGCGCAACACCACGCTCGGCTTCCTCTCGGCCTCGAGCTACGGGGAGGGAACGCAAAGCACGGGCCGGGTGGAAATCGACGCCAGTCACCTGGGCGACATCGAGGAGCGAAACGTGCTGCTCATCGACGACATTCTGGATACGGGCCACACGTTCTCGAAAACACTGGAACTTCTCCGGGAAAAGCGCCCCGCATCTTTGAGAACCTGCGTTTTGATGGACAAGCCCGCGAGGAGAGAAGCCGAGGTGCAGGCGGATCACGTCGGATTCACGATCGAGAATCATTTCGTCGTCGGGTATGGCCTGGACTGCGGAGAGGCGTACCGCACCCTGCCGGATATCTGGATTTATGCGCCCGAATGAACCCCTCATGGAGGGAGTCATGAGCGGGCCTCAGAGGTCTTGTCCTCTTTTTGTCTAATGTGAAGAGACGCTGGTCCTCCATTCATAAAGGAGAGATATTCATGCCGATTCAGGAGATAACGGTTTGGGATACCGCCGTGGAAGTTACCCAGCAATCCAGAAACCGCTACGGGGGCGCGTCCACACTCGAAAGAGTCGTGGTTCGCCTCACGAACGATGGGGGAGAAGAGGGTTGGGGCGAGGCGGCGCCATTGATGTACATCACCAAAGAGACCGGCTCGGAGATGGCGGCCAGACTCAGGCAGGCCGCTCCCCAGATACAGGGAAAAGAGGCGGATGAGTTGCTCACCACGCTCGATGAGACGGTGGATTTCAAGGGCATGGGCGCTGCGCGCACCGCACTGGAAATCGCCGCCATCGACCTGGCCACTAAGACCAGCCAGGCGCCTTTCTCGCAGGTCTTCGGCGGGCACAAGAGAAACACCGTCACGCTAGACGGCCCCATCGGTCTCCTCCCTAATGATGAGGCCATCAAGAAAGCGGAGACGCTCCTCAATCAAGGCGTGCGCACCCTCAAGGTGAAATCGGGCGTCGACATGGAGGCGGACGCCGAGCGCATCGTCAGGCTGCGCGAGCGATTCGGCCCGCAAATCAAGCTGAGAACGGATGCGAACGGCGGGTTTTCGCCCGAGGAAGCCCTGCGCTTCACGGACAAGATGGTCGAGATCGGCCTCGAACACTTCGAGCAGCCCGTGCTTCCCACAGAGGAGAAGTGCATCGACGTGTTCCGCGAAATTCGCGCCCGGGGCATGCAGGTCGCCGTGGATGAGTCATTGTTCTCCATCGACGACGCGCGCCGCCTCGTGGATGCGGAGGCCGCCGACGTCGCCGTCATCAAAATCGCGAAATTCGGCGGCCCAAAAAACGCCTGGGAGGTGGCGCGTGTTTTCGACGCCGCCGGGAAACCAGCTCTCTTGAGTTCGCCCTACGAATCGTATATCGCCAAATCGGCGGGGTTCGCCCTCGCCCTGTCGCTTGAGAACGCGGACAGGGCGCACGAGCTCGCCCATTTTCTCGATGAGGAACCATACGCCGAGTGGAGCCACTCCATTTCAGAAGGCGAGTTCACACTGGCGGATGCCCCCGGCCACGGAGCCTTGGGGCTCCCCTCCCGCGTCGAGAAGATAGCGAGAACCACGGTATAACGTAACGGGAACGGACCCTTTACCTGCTCAGGAGAATGAATGCGATGAGTCTCCCCACAAAGGTCGACATCGTCGAGGTCGGCACGCGAGACGGCCTCCAGAACGAAAAGCAATACATCACGCCGGAGGATAAGATAAAACTTCTGGACACCATCACCGACGCCGGCGTTCGCCGCATCGAGGTGACGAGTTTCGTGAGTCCAAAACACGTCCCCCAGATGAGAGACGCACAGGAGGTGCTGGCCGGTTGCAAGCGCAACCCGGATACCGAGTATGAAGCCCTGGTTCCCAACGTCCGAGGCATGGAGCGCGCGCTCGAGTGCGAACTGGACGGCGTCATGTTGTTCGTCGCCGCCAGCGAGACGTTCAACCAGAAGAACATACGCGCGAGCCGGGAGGAAATGCTCGGGGTGGCCCGCGAAGTCGCCAAGATGGCGAAGGGAGCGAACCTGAAACTCAGAGGCGGCGTGGTCGCCACGTTCGGCTGCCCGTATGAGGGGCGCATCTCGTATCAAGACGTGGAGTGGGTGGTCGGCGAATACGTGGACATGGGTTGTGAGGAAATCGGCCTCGCCGACACCGTGGGTATGACGAACCCGGCCGAAATCAAAAGGCTCACTGAACATATACGCAACAAATTCCCCTCCGTCCGCTACGCGCTTCATCTCCACAATACCAGGGGATCCGGTCTCGCCAACCTTCTGGCGGGTCTGGAAGTCGGCATCGATACGTTCGATACCTCCATCGGCGGCCTGGGCGGTTGCCCGTTCGCCCCCCGCGCCACCGGCAACATCTCGAGTGAGGACACGATCAACATGCTCCACGAGATGGGGATCGACACAGGCATCGATCTCTCGAAACTCCTCGAGGCCGTCGATCACGCGGAGAAGATTCTGAACCGCCAGCTTCCGGGGCAACTCCTCCACGCCGGAATCCCCGAATGGGAAATGGCGTCCTGAAGCAACTCCAGTGGATGGCGCATGAGCGCTCCCGATACTCTCGACGGGCCACGTCGCCCCTCCCTCCTCGAGATTTTTTACTCCCCCCTTGAGGGTCAAACCCGACCAATGCGGGGTTGTTGAATAACCCGGTCCTGGGAGCGAGCGCGTTCCCATCGTCTTGCATGGCCGCCGTATCGACTTCACCCTGAGTAGCCGCCGAAGGCGGTGTATCGAAGGGCGCGTTCCCGATGCGCCCCGGCTCTCCCTCGATACGGCGCGCGAGCGCGCCTACTCGGGATGAGGGAGGAGTGTCGTCGCGATTGTCCCCCCACCGGTTCGCTTGCGGGCTTACGCCCTTAGCTCACCGTTGGGCTTTCCCCTCGGGAAGCCCAACCCTCAAGGGGGGAGTAGTTCCAACCTGCTGTGAACGGAAAACCCTACCGGAGGAAGGGAATGCTGCAGAAGCCGAGCTCTTGGCGGCTTCTGCGCGGTCGGCAACTCCTCCCCGCCGCGCCGGTTTTTCTTACTAAAATCCAGTCCGGCGAATTCGGAAACCCTTGACTTTGCGGCCCAAAGCTGATTGTATGCAATGTACACTTTAGGAGACGCGCATTGTCGCCCGAATCAGGCCCACAAAACCCCATAGATGAACTTAAAGCGCTGACCTCCAAGGCGCAGGCGGTCGGCGGCGAGGCGTCCAAAGAACGCCAGCACAAGCAGGGGAAGCTGACCGCCAGGGAGCGGATCGACCTTCTGCTCGACCCGGAAAGTTTTTCTGAAATCAACCTTTTTGTCGAAACGCGCGCAACGGATTTCGGGATGGATGCGCGGCGCTCCCCGGGAGATGGCGTCGTCACCGGCAGCGGGCGCGTGAACGGCCAGCTCGTGTTCGTGGCCTCACAGGATTTCGGCTCCCTCGGCGGCTCCCTGGGGGAGATGCACGCGGAAAAAATCGTGAAGATACAGGAACTCGCCATGAAGGCCGGCGCGCCCATCGTCACCATCCTCGATTCGGGCGGGGCGCGCATACAAGAGGGCGTTCTCGCGCTGCACGGCTACGCGCGCATCTTCCAGCGCAACACCCACGCATCGGGCGTAATTCCCCAGATATCGGTCATTCTCGGCCCCTGCGCGGGTGGCGCCGTCTACTCACCCGCCATCACGGATTTCGTCTTCATGGTCGATGGGTTGAGCAAGATGTTCATCACCGGGCCGGAAGTCATCAAGGCGGTGACGGGAGAAGACGTATCCGTCGAGGAGTTGGGCGGCGGCGCGGTGCATAGTTCGACGAGCGGGAACGCGCATTTTCTCGCCAAAGACGAGCGTGAATGCTTCGAGATGGTGAAAAAGCTGCTCTCATTCCTGCCGTCGAACAACCTCGACGATCCCCCCCTGTCCGATGCGCCGGAGTGGCCGCCGGATGAGAACCCCGAACTGGACGGCATCGTCCCGGCGGAGGCCACGCACGCCTATGACGTTCGGGACTTGATCTCCAATGTTTTCGACGATGGTGATTTTATAGAGGTTCACACCGATTTCGCCAAAAACATCGTCGTCGGGTTCGCGCGTTTGAGGGGGAAACCCGTCGGCGTCGTGGGAAACCAGCCCACGCACTTGGCCGGCGTCCTGGACATCGACAGTTCGGATAAGCTCGCCCGCTTCGTGCGCTTCTGCGATGCGTTCAACCTCCCCATCATCAACTTCGTGGACGTGCCCGGCTATCTGCCCGGCACGCAGCAGGAATACGGAGGCGTCATCCGGCATGGGGCAAAAGTGCTCTTCGCCTACAGCGAGGCGAACGTGCCGAAAATCGCCTTGATCGTCCGCAAGAGCTACGGCGGCGCCTACATCGCGATGTGCGGGTTCGGCCTGGGCTACGACCGCGTTCTCGCATATCCGTTCGCCGAGATCGCCGTGATGGGTCCCGAGGGCGCCGCCAACATCATTTTCAGGCGCGAGATTAGCGAAGCCGATGACCCCGAGAAAGTCCGCCAGGAGAAGATAGAGGAATACCGGAGCCTTTTCGCCAAACCCTATGCGGCCGCGAAACAAGGGCTCGTGGACGCCGTCATCGAGCCGCGCCACACGAGGGGCGAACTCATCCGCGCCCTGGAGATGACCGCGAACAAGCGGGAAGACAGGCCGCAGAAAAAACACGGAAACATTCCGCTGTAAAATAAGGATTTCTCTGTGGATACATTCATGCCCGGAATTCTGCTGACGATCATCGGCATGGGCGTCGTCTTCGGTTCCCTGATCGTGCTGATGATGGTCATCCTGCTTCTGGAGAAATTCGTCGGCTCCGGGCGGCGGGAGAACGACAAGAACGCGAAGGTTGCGAAGGCCTCACCGGAAAATGAGGATATGGATATCGTTCTCGCAGCAGCCGCCGGATATTTTCTGGAAACGGAAGGCCCCGAGATTCACGTTCCCCAAGTCCGCCGGGACGCTGATTCCCTTTGGGCGCGAACCGCCCGCCTGGGACATCTCAACCAGCGGAGGCGTCGGTGAGAAATTTCCATCTGACCATCAACGGAAAGCGCTACGCGGTGAGCGTCGAGCGCGACCCCGGCACAAACGATCTCGATGTCACGGTAGACGGGAAGACGCATCGCGTTGGGGTGGAAGAAGAGGAGAAGGCCTCCTCTTCCGCTCCCCGTCCGTCCGCCGCGCGCAAGCCCTCACCCAAGCCGGTGAGCGCCGGCGGGAAAATACTGGCCCCCTTGCCGGGCGAGGTTTTATCCGTCGAGGTGGCTCCCGGCGATGCGGTGCGCGCCGGGGACACGCTCTTGGTTCTCGAGGCCATGAAGATGGAAAACGTCATTTCGGCTGATTCCGATTGTACGGTTCAGGCGGTTCATGTGCGCAAGGGCGACAAGGTGGAAGCCTCTCAACTACTGATGGAGATTTCATGAGCAGCTTGTTTTCCTCCGTCGCCGATTTCATCTCCGTCACCGGATTCTCGTCTCTGGGCTACGGCGACGTCCTCATGCTCGCCATCTCCTGCCTCCTGCTATACCTGGCCATCCAGAAGGGTTTCGAGCCCCTGCTCCTGGTGCCCATCGGATTCGGCATGCTGCTCTCGAACCTCCCCGAAACCGGCATTTTCGACGAAGGCGGCCTCATCCGCTATTTCTACTTCGGGGTGAAGGCCGGCGTGTTTCCGCCCCTGATCTTCATGGGCATCGGCGCGCTGACGGACTTTGGTCCCCTGCTGGCGAATCCCAAGACATTGCTCCTGGGCGCGGCGGCGCAATTCGGCATCTTCGCTACGCTGCTCGGGAGCATATTCCTGGGCTTCAATCTCTCTGAAGCCGGCGCCATCGGCATCATCGGCGGCGCGGACGGCCCCACGGCCATTTACACCGCCTCGAAACTGGCGCCTCATCTGCTCGGTCCCATCGCCGTGGCCGCCTACAGCTATATGGCGCTCGTGCCGCTGATACAGCCCCCCATCATGAAGGCGTTGACCACCGAGGAGGAGCGCGGGCGGGAGATGATGCAGCTCAGAGAGATCGAGAAACCCGTTCGCATCCTCTTTCCCATCATCACGACGCTGCTCACGGGCCTTCTACTCCCTTCGGCGGCGCCCCTCATCGGGATGCTCATGCTCGGCAACCTCTTCCGTGAGTGCGGGGTCGTCGAGAGACTCCTCAAGACTTCCGAGGACGCGCTGCTCAACATGGTGACGATATTCCTCGGCGTATCCGTTGGCGCTTCGATGACGGCCGAGAGTTTCCTCAAATGGGAGACTATCGGCATTCTCCTGCTGGGCTTCATCGCCTTCAGCATCGGCACGGCCACCGGTGTGATCTTCGGCAAGATAATGGCCGCGTACAGCCGCACGCCGATCAATCCCCTCATCGGCGCCGCCGGCGTGAGCGCGGTTCCCATGGCCGCCCGCGTGGTCCAGAAGGTGGGTGCCGACGAGAATCCGGGTAATTTCCTGCTCATGCACGCGATGGGTCCCAACGTGGCCGGCGTCATCGGTTCGGCAATTGCGGCCGGCGTGCTGATATCACTCATCCGAACCTGATGGAGCGAACCCTTATGTCTGGACCACTCGAAGGAATCCGGGTAGTCGACCTCACGCGAATTCTCGCAGGCCCCTATTGCACCATGATGCTGGGCGATATGGGCGCGGAAATCATCAAGATCGAAAATCCCGACGGCGGGGACGACACGCGAAGCTGGGGGCCCCCTTTCTTGAACGGGGTGAGCACGTACTTCATCTCGATTAACCGGAACAAGAAAAGCCTCACGCTCAACCTCAAAGATGAGCGCGGAAAGGAGCTTCTGCGGGATTTGATTCGCAAAAGCGACATCATGGTGGAGAATTTCAGGCCCGGTACGCTGGATAAACTCGGCTTTTCCTGGGAGGAAATCCACCGCATCAACCCCGCGATGATATTCGCCTCGCTGTCGGGCTTCGGCCAGACCGGCCCCAGAAAAAGCGAGCCAGGCTTCGACGTGGTCATCCAGGGCGAAGGCGGGCTGATGAGCATCACGGGAGAGCCGGACGGCCCACCCAACAAGGTGGGAGCGTCCGTCGCGGACATCACGGCGGGTATGCTCGCCGCCCAGGGTATTCTGCTCTCCTTATATCATCGCGAGAAAACGGGCGTGGGCCAGATGGTCGACGTCGGGATGCTCGACGGGCAGGTGGCTCTGCTCACCTACCATGCGAACGGCTACTTCGCGACGGGAAAAATTCCGCCGAGGCGGGGGAACAAGCACCCCTCCATCACTCCCTATGAAACATATTCGTGTAAGGACGGATATTTCAACCTGGGCGTGGGCAACGACAGCCTGTGGCGAAGATTCTGCGACGCAACGGGGCTGGGGGAGATCAAGGAAGACCCCAAATTCGCCGTAAACAAGGACCGGGTGGACAACCGCGAGGCTCTTCAAGAAATCCTCGACGCCTTCTTCGCCGAGAAGACGGTGGGAGAAACGCTCGAAACCCTCCGGGGGGCCGGGGTTCCATGCGGCCCGATAAACAACCTCGCGCAGGTGCTGAGCGAACCCCAGGTTCTCGCGCGCGAGATGGTGGTGGACGTCGACGTGCCCGTCGCCGGCCCCACGAAGGTGACCGGCGTACCCATCAAGCTATCCGAAACCCCGGGCGCCGTGCGAACTCCTCCGCCCACGCTGGGCCAACACACCGAAGAGGTGCTCGAATCCGTTCTCGGAATGGATGAGGAGCAAAGAAACACCCTGCGGCAAGAAGGCGTGGTATGAGGCCTTAGCTATGGACATCTTCGGGCGCTTCTCCGGCGCCAGGCCGTTGACGCTCCACAAGACATCGTCTGGAGATTGACATGCGGATACCGGGCGTTCAGATCGAAAAACCCAAATCCTTGAGCAAGATGGTGTCGGAACAGATAAAAGA
Source organism: bacterium (assembly GCA_965218735.1). Lineage (GTDB taxonomy): Bacteria > UBA8248 > UBA8248 > UBA8248 > UBA8248 > Bin107. The sequence continues at coordinate 1,461,305 of CBDCMA010000008.1, forward strand.
CGCCATCCTGAGCGGAATCTTCCAGCCGGGAGACAAGCTGGTCGAGACGACGCTGACCGAGTCGATGGGCGTGAGCAGAACGCCGCTTCGGGAAGCCTTCCGGGAACTCGCGGCGGAGGGCTATATCACCGTCGTCCCGCACAAGGGGGCGCACGTGAGCCTGGTGAGCGAGGATGAGGTTCTGGACATTTACGCCATCACCAGCGTACTCGAGGGCCTTGCCACGCGCCTCGCGACCCCGAACCTCCAGGAAGGAAGGGCGAACGAAAAGCTCCATGCGTTTTTTCACCAGTTGAGACGACACCATGAACGTGGCGAAGTGGATTCATATTGGGCTGCGAACCGCGATTTCCATCGGCACATCACGAGCGCTTGCGAGAATTCAAGACTCCAGGCGCTTATCGAGAACCTTCGGCAGCAAATCATGAAGACCCGCGTGGTGACCCTCCACGCACCCGTTCGGCTCGATGACTCCATGGCCGAGCATGAGAAAATACTCCATGCCATTCTCGAGGGTGACGGTCGGACCGCCGAACGCCTGGTGATAAGGCACCTGGAAATTCAAGGGAAATTCGTGCTGGACCTCATCAAGAAATCACCTGAAAACGCAAGCGTCCCGGCCGCCGGACGCGACTAGGAAAACACGTCCCTCACGCTTGCGCCCTCTATTTGCAGAGCTTCCGCCACGCCCGCGTGCGTGATGCGCCCCTCGGCCACGTTCAGGCCATCGGCGAGATGCGAGTTGCGCATCACCGCTTCTTTGAGACCTGAGTTGGCCAACTCCAAAGCATAGGGTAGCACGGCGTTCGAGAGCGCGATGGTGCTCGTGCGGGGAACGACCCCCGGCATGTTCGCCACACCGTAGTGGACGACGCCCTCGACGACGTAGGTGGGATCCGAATGATAGGTGGGCCGTATCGTCTCCACGCAACCACCCTGATCCACCGCCACATCCACGATGACGGCGCCCGGGTTCATCTCCCGCAGCATCTCGCGCGAAACCAGAACGGGCGTGCGCCCGCCGGGAACCAAAACAGCGCCGATGACCAAATCCGCCTCGCGGAGAGTCTCCCGAACGGTGAAGCGCGTGGACACCAAAGTCTTGACCCGCCCGTCGAAAATATCGTCGATATATTCGAGCCGTGCATGGTTGATGTCGAAAATCGTGACGCCCGCGTGCATTCCGACCGCTATTTTCGCCGCGTTTTTTCCCACGATGCCCGCTCCGAGAATGACAACGTTCCCTCGGGGGACACCCGGCGCCCCGGCCAGCAATACACCACGTCCTCCCAAGTTTTTTCCCAGGTACTTGGCCCCTTCCTGAACGGCCATCCTACCCGCTATCTCGCTCATGGGCTGCAAAATGGGCAAAACGCCATCGGGCGAACTCACCGTCTCGAACGCGACGCCATAAGTTCCGCTTTCAACGAGCGCACGCGCGAGGGGCCGGCAGGCGGCCAGATGCAAGAACGCGAATAAAATCTGTCCTTCGCGCATCAGCGAGAATTCTGATTCCAGGGGCTCCTTGACCTTGACGATCATCTCCCCTTCCGCCCAGAGTTCCTCCGCCGATGAAACGAGGCGCGCGCCCGCCGTCTCGTATTCCGCATCCGCGATGCCTGCGTCGAGTCCCGCTCCATTTTCCACCATCATGGTGTGCCCCGCCTCAGAGAGAGCCTCTACGGCTCCGGGCGAGAGGGCGACCCTGTATTCATCCTGTTTGATTTCCCTGAGCAGCGCGATTTTCATAAACCGCCCATCCCCTCTTCCACGACATGAAACGTGCTCTCCGCCTCGGCGACGGCCTGGCCGTCTTCCGCCCTGCTCGCTTTTCCCTCCAGGACGACGAACCTGCCCCTTTTCTTCTTCAGCCTTCCCTCGAGCAACAAGGGGGTGCCGACCGGAAGTGGCTCCCGATAACGAATTTCGCTTCGCGCCGAGTAGGCGCGAACACCCTTCAGGAAAAGCCAATTCGCCATGACGTCATCGAGAACGCTAAAGACGATTCCGCCGTGCGTAACGCCGTCGTAGCCCTGATGCACGGACTCCGGCATAAACTCCGCACGGCAGACATCGCCATCGAGCCGGAAAGTGATTTTCAGGCCAATCGGGTTCTCCGGCCCACAAACAAAACAGCCATCCGCATCCGGACGTCCTCTCGAATCAGACAATGGCGCTTCTCCACTTGATTTCAGGCCAAACAAAAAAGGAGAGCCTAGGCGGCTCTCCTTTGAGCGTCCATCATATTTCGCCCTCTATCCTTCCCCTTGGGCCTCTCTTTTTTTCAGGCGACGCTCCCGTCTTTCTTCTTCTCTCGAGGTATCCCTGTCGATCAACTCGAGGAGCGCCATGGGAGCGGCGTCTCCCTGCCTGGGCGGAAGGCGCAGAATACGGGTATAGCCACCCGGCCGCTCCGCATACCTCGGGGCGATGGTCTCCATGAGCTTGGCGACAGCGCCCGGTGTCTTGAGATAAGAGGCGACCCGACGCCGCGCATGCAGCGTGCCTTTCTTGCCCGCGGTGATGATGCGCTCTGCGTGGCGACGAACCTCCTTGGCCTTCGCCAGCGTCGTTCGCACCCTCTCCTCGTCGATGAGAGAAGTCACCATGTTCCTCGTCATCGCATCCCGATGCTTCGAGGTGCGTCCCAGTTTTCTGCCATGCCATCGATGCCGCATCTATCTATACCCTATCCTTGTCCAGAATCATCCTGCCCGCTGAATTCGCGCGCTGTGAAATTCATATAGCTCAAATCCATTCCCAGGGACAAACCCATCCCCGTAAGGATATCACGAATTTCATTCAAACTCTTGCGTCCAAAGTTCCTCGTTCTCAGTAACTCGCTTTCCGATTTTTGCACCAATTCGCCCAACGTACGGATCCGCGCGTTTTTCAGGCAGTTATAGCTGCGAACCGAAAGCTCCAACTCATCCACGCTTCTGCCGAGGCTCTCCACCATTCTTTGCCTGCGCTCATCCACCTGGGGCGCCTGGGGCGCACGCTCTTCTTCAAAGTTGATGAATATCTGAAGGTTGTCCTTCAATATCTTCGCCGCGTGGGCGACCGCATCCACGGGAGCGATGGTTCCATTCGTCTCCACGTCGAGAATCAGCTTGTCGTAGTCCGTAATATCGCCCACCCGCGTTTTTTCCACCTGAAAGGTGCAGCGGCGGATGGGAGAGAAGATGGAGTCCATCGGGATGAACTGAGGACCGAGGGACAAATCCACGTTTCTCTCCGCAGGCACGTAGCCGCGACCGATGTTCGCCACGAGTTCCACGTCGAGTTCCGCCTCATCGTTCATGTTGGCGATCTCCAGGTCGGGAGTCAGCACCTTCACGCCCGCAGGAGCTTCGATGTCTCCCGCCTTGAACGCGCCTGCGGAACCCGAATGCCGGTAATGCATGTGAACCGGCCAATTTTCCGATTCCACGTCGATGACGACGTCCTTCAGGTTCAGGATAATTTCCGTCACATCTTCCATGACGCCCGGAATGCTCGAAAACTCATGAAACACGCCCTCGATGCGTACACCCGTGAACGCGGCTCCCGGCAGTGAAGACAAAATCACTCGACGAAGCGCATTGCCCAGCGTAACGCCATACCCACGCTCCAGCGGCTCGGCGACAAAGCGGCCGAAAGTATCGGTCAAACTCTCCGGCTGCGGTTCCAGGCCAGTGGGTTTGACCAGCTCAGCAATAGCTGTCATTTCTATTGGTCCTCCGTTCGGCGGTTGACCACTTTTTGAAACAAGTTGGTCGAAACGAGCTCGTCATTTATTTGGAATACAGTTCCACAATTTGTTGCGCGTTGATGTCAAACAGAGACTCAATCAGAATGGGTGGCTCCAGAACACGCGCTTGAAAATCGGCGTGGTCGACGTCGAGCCATGCGGGAGCGCCGCGCACTTTCCCTTTCTCCGCGCATTGGATGATCAGCGCATTCTTCTTGCTTTTCTCCTTTATCTCGACGACATCGCCCTTGTGCACGACGAACGCCGGGCGATTCACCTTCTTGCCATTCACCCGAATGTGGTTGTGAATCACCAGTTGACGCGCCTGATTACGCGAATCTGCAAAGCTCGCCCGGAATACGACGTTATCGAGCCGGGATTCGAGCAGTGAGAACAGGTTGTCGCCGGTGACGCCCTTGCGCCGCGCCGCTTCTTTGTAATAAAGCCGAAACTGCTTTTCCAGCACGCCGTACACCCGGCGCGCCTTTTGTTTCTCACGAAGCTGAAGCCCGTATTCGCTCACCTTTCCCCGCGAACGCGACGCCCCATGCTGCCCCGGCGGAAAGCTCCGCTTCTCGAAAGAGCATTTGTCCCCGATGCAGCGATCGCCCTTCAAGAAGAGCTTCATCCCTTCCCTTCGGCAAAGCCGACAAACCGAATCCTTATATCGCGCCAAAATTCAAACTCCCTTTTCGCCTTGACCTAGACCCGACGCCGTTTGCGTGGACGGCATCCATTATGGGGAATAGGCGTCACGTCACGAATGAGACTCACCTCGAGCCCCGCCGCGGCCATCGAGCGAATTGCCGCTTCGCGGCCGGAACCGGGTCCACTCACGAATACCTCCACCGAAGTCACGCCAAGGTCCAATGCTTTTTTGGCGACATCCGCGGCGGCCATCTGCGCAGCGAAAGGCGTACTCTTGCGAGAACCCTTGAAGCCCTGCCCGCCGGCCGTCGACCAACAAACCACGTTCCCGCCCGTGTCGGAAATCGAGATCATGGTGTTGTTGAAAGTCGCCAAAATGTGAGCCTGGCCCTTACCAATGGCTCTCCGTTCGCGGCGGCGTTTTCCACCGCGTTTTCCTCTGCCCGCTTGCGCCAACTGAAATCTCCTACCCTATAAGAGACGAAATAAAAAATCAGATGTCCTTTTTCTTTGCGCCCACCGTCTTGCGCGGCCCCTTGCGGGTGCGCGCGTTCGTGTGCGTCCTTTGCCCGCGAACGGGGAGGCCACGGCGGTGCCTAAGCCCCCTGTAGGTGCCGATGTCCATCAACCTCTTGATGTTCATGGTCACCCGGCTCCTCAAGTCCCCCTCCACCGCAAAGCTGCGCTCGATAACCTCGCGCAAGGCCTGCACCTCGGGCTCGGAGAGGTCCTTCACCTTGGAGAAGGCATTGATTTTCGCTTCTTCCACTATCTTGTTCGCGGAAGTCCGCCCGATCCCATAGATATACGTCAAAGCGATGTTGATGTTCTTATCGTTGGGAATATCCACTCCGGCAATACGGGCCATTCGCGTTCTCCTTTATTTCTTCGCCGTCGCCTCAGCCTTGGCGCTGTTTGTGCTTCGGGTTCGAACACAAGACGCGCACGACACCCTTTCGGCGGATGACCTTACACTTATCACACATTGGTTTCACGGAACTTCTCACCTTCATGGCCTGGCTCCAAATTTCACCCGAAACATCTATTTATAACGACTCGTTATCCGCCCTCTCGTCAAATCGTAGGGGGAGAGTTCCACCTTGACGTTATCCCCCGGTAGAATCCGGATGAAGTGCATCCGCATTTTCCCCGAGATATGGGCCAATACCTTGTGGCCTCCTTCGAGTTCTACGCGAAACATAGCGTTCGGCAGAGGCTCCACGACGATTCCATCCACCTCTATCACGCCTTCCTTGGGAGCGCGCTCCTCTCGCTCGACCTGATCGCGCTTTCTCTGCTTCCGGCTCCCCTGTCGACGTGGTTTCCTCATGCGGCAAGGCTCAGGATATCCGGGCCGTCCACGGTAATGGCGACGGAATGCTCGAAATGCGCAGAGAGTTTCTCGTCCGCAGTGACCACCGTCCATTCATCGTTTAAAACCTTCACGTCATGCACTCCCATGTTCAGCATGGGCTCAATCGCCAGAACCATGCCCGCCTTCAACTCCGGCCCCGTGCCGGGTTCGCCGAAATTCGGAACCTGTGGCTCTTCGTGAAGATTCGTTCCCACCCCATGCCCCACGTAGGAGCGAACCACCGAAAACCCAGCGCTTTCCGCATGCTTTTGCACGGCATGTGAAATATCAAACAACCGGTTGCCCGGTTTGGCCTGCTCGATCCCCTTGAAAAGCGACTCCTCGCAGTATTTCAACAACTCTTTCGCCTTGGGAACCACCTTGCCCACGGGGAAGGTGATCGCATGATCGCCATAGTAGCCATACAATTTCGCCCCGACATCCACGCTGACGATATCCCCTTCTCTCAGCTTCTTCTCGGAGGGCACCCCGTGAACCACCTCTTCGTTCACAGAAGCGCATATCGTGTGCTTATAGCCCCTGTAACCCTTGAAAGCGGGTATCGCCCCCTGCTCGCGAATGATCCTCTCCGCCAAGACATCCAATTCCAGGGTCGTGACGCCCGGCTGAATCGCTCTTTTGAGTTCCGCCATGACGCTCATCACCACCTGGTTGCTCGCTCGCAACCGCTCAATTTCTTTTCGTGAACGAAGGATAATAGCCATCACGCGAGCACCTGGGCAATACCTTCCTCCACCCTCTGCGCGATTTCCTCGAAGCTACCCTCACCGTCGATTTCCGCAAGCTTGCCCTTCTCGCGATAAAACGCCACCAACGGCTCGGTATGCTCTTGATACACCTTGAGGCGCCGAAGCACCGTGCTTTTCATGTCGTCTTCGCGCTGGTAGAGGTCTCCCCCGCAGGCGGAGCAAAACGAAGTGTCCTTGTGGGGATACACGGCGCCGCATTTCGTGCACGTGAGCCTCCCCGCCAGCCGCGACACTACGGCTTCGCTCGATACGTTCAAATAGATAACCACGTCCACGCTTTCGGGCAAAACCCTTTCCAGGGCCTCGCCCTGTTCAATCGTCCTGGGAAAACCATCCAGGATAAATCCTTTATCGCAGTCCGCTCGGGATATGCGCTCCTCGATGACCGATATGATTAAATCATTCGGCACGAGATGGCCTTTGTTGATGATGTCCCCTACCTGCTGGCCGAGCATCGTCTCCTCCGCCACCGCCTGCCGCAACATGTCTCCCGTCGAGATTTCTGGCACCTGCAGGGATTTCGAGAGCGAAGCGCCCTGGGTGCCTTTCCCCGATCCTGGAGGACCTAGAAGAATAATTTTCATCCGCTAACCCGCACGCCCCCGAATGCGTCCACGACGCAGGAATCCTTCATAATTTCTCATCACCAAATGAGACTCGATCTGCCGCTGGGTATCCACCGCCACGCCCACGACAATCAAAAGCGCCGTTCCGCCAAAGAAGAACGGCACGTTGAACCACTGGATCAGATAAGTAGGCAAAATGACGATGGCGCTCAGGTAGATGGCGCCCAGAAACGTCAAGCGGCTCAGAGTGCGGTCGATATAATCCGCCGTAGGCCGTCCCGGACGTCTTCCCGGAATAAAACCGCCATACTTTCTTAAATTCTCCGCCACGTCCACCGGATTGAATATGATGGCCGTATAGAAGTACGCGAAAAAGAAAATCAGCACGACCGTCAACACCACATACCAGGTGCTCGGCGGCGTGAGCAACGTGCTCAACTGCTGGAGCCAGGCCACGTTCGAGAATTGCGCGATTGTCGCGGGGAAAAGAATCATGGAACTCGCGAAGATAGGCGGAATGACGCCGGAGGTATTGACCTTCAAGGGCAGGTGCGTTTCCTGGCCTCCCGCCATTTTCCGGCCCACCATCCGCTTCGCGTACTGGACCCTTAGTCGGCGCTGCCCTGCCTCGAACCAGACCACGAGGCCCACGACGGCCACCATCCCCACCACCAGCAAAATCATGACGAAAGGCTGAAGCTCCCCGGTGCCCAGCAAACGGAACGTATTGATGATCGCGCCGGGCAGACCGGAGACGATGCCTGCGAAAATGATGAGGGAAATTCCGTTGCCTATCCCTCGCTCGGTAATTTGCTCTCCGAGCCACATGATGAACGAAGTTCCCGCCACCAGGGTCAAAACCGTCATCAACCGAAAACCCCAACCCGGGTCCGGAACCACGAGCGCTCCCGTGGGAGCGGACATCTGCTCTATGCCGACGGCGATGCCGAAGCCCTGCACCGTCGAGAGAAAGACCGTGCCGTAGCGCGTATACTGGTTGATCTTCTTGCGCCCCGAATCCCCTTCCTTTTTCAGACGCTCCAGATGGGGAACCGCGACTGTGAGCAACTCCAGAATAATGGAGGCGCTGATATAAGGCATGATGCCCAGGGCGAAAATCGTCAACTGGCTCAGGGCGCCGCCCGTGAAGAGGTCGAAAAACTGCATGAGGGTGCCGCCGCCCCGGTTTAATTCGGCGAAAAAGGCCGCCAGCGCCACGGTGTCGATACCAGGCGTCGGGATATGCGCCCCGATTCGGTAGACCGCCAAAATGCCGAGCGTAAAGAGAATCCTGTTTTTCAGCTCGGGCACTTGAAAGATGCTGGGAACGCCGCCTTCCCTCACTCGCTTTTATCCTCCGGCTTGGCGGCGAGGGCTACAATCTCGACGCTTCCGCCTGCGCTTTCGATTTTCCGGCGCGCAGATTCGCTGCATTTTTGAACTTTCAGGTGAAGCGCGCGATCCACCTCACCCTCGCCCAGGAGTTTGACGCCGCCTTTGGCCAATTTCCGAACCAGGCCGGCGGCCCGGAGGATACCGGCGTCAACGCTGGCGCCCGGCGCCAGTGCGCCCAAACGACCCACGTTCAACTCGGAAAACTCTTTTTTGAAGCGATTGCTGAACCCACGTTTCGGCAAGCGGCGCTGGAGCGGCATTTGTCCGCCCTCGAAACCCACTTTTCGGCTATATCCGGAGCGTGATTTTTGCCCCTTATGCCCACGCGCCGAGGTCTTGCCAGTGCCGGAACCCGTTCCGCGTCCCACGCGCCGCCGGGATTTCACCGCCCCCTTCGGGGAGGACAAATCGCCCAGGCCCGTAAATGAATCTTCTGGCTTCGTATCGTTCTCGGACATATGAATCCGGGAGCTAGGCCCCCTCCTCCACTTCTACGAGGTGCTTGATCTTGAACACCATGCCGCGAATGCAAGCGTTGTCCGCCTTCACGACCGTTTGGTTGATCCGCCTCAGACCCAAGCCATGCAAAACGGCGCGCTGCTTCACGTTCGAGCCTGACGTGCTCTTTCTCAAGGTGATTTTAATTTTATCCTGCGCCATCTCGTCCCTCTATTCTTCTTTCGCGACGTCATCTTTGGCGTCGCCGGCCTCGCCATCCACGGCCTCGCCATCCACGGTATCGCCATTCACCGCCTCTACATCCGCAACCTCGGCATCTTCCGCTTCTCCGGCTTTCGCGCCGTCATCTTTGGCGTCGCCGGCCTCGCCATCCACGGCATCGCCATTCACCGCCTCTACATCCGCAACCTCGGCATCTTCCGCTTCTCCGCCTTCGGCGGTTTCTTCTTCGGTGCCGATTCCCCGGAGCGCGAAGACGTCTTCTCGGTTGCGCAGCGAGGATAATCCCTGCAGCGTCGCCTTGGCCGCGTTGTGCGGGTTGTTCGTACCGATGCACTTCGTCAATATGTCGCGCACACCGGCGACATCGAGCACCGCGCGCACCGGACCACCGGCGATGACTCCCGTTCCCCGCGCCGCGGGCTTGAGCATCACCCGACCCGCGCCGTATCGACCCATCGTCTGATGGGGAATCGTCTCCTTGTCCAGCGATACTTTCACCATCGACTTGCGGGCTTTCTCCACACCCTTGCGAATGGCTTCGGGCACCTCGTTCGCCTTGCCCATGCCGATGCCGACCTGCCCTTTCCTGTCGCCGACGGTGACCAAGGCGCTGAAACTAAACCGCCGGCCGCCTTTCACCACCTTGGCCACGCGATTCACATAGATGACCCGGTCGATAAATTCACGCTCCTCGGGATTCTCAGGCTCCCTGCCCCGGCCCCTTCTCGCTTCTCGCGCCATCAGAAACTTACCCCCGTGTCTCTCACGCTATCGGCCAGCGCCTTTACGCGGCCGTGATAGAGATAGCCGTTGCGATCGAAAACCACTTTTCCCACACCCTTGGCCTTCGCGCGACCAGCCAGTAGCTTGCCGACGATAACGGCACCCTCCACGTTGCTCCCTCCCGCGCTTTCGGCGGTCTTCGCCTCGGACGCGAAATCCTCCTCGCGCGAGGAGGCTGCTGCGAGGGTCTCGCCCGAGATATCGTCTATCACCTGGGCATAGATGTGCGCGCCGCTCCTGAAAACCGTCAAACGCGGACGTTCGCTCGTTCCACGGCTCTTTTTGCGAATCCTCGTTTTTCGCTTGAGTCTCGCCTCAAGCTTGCTCAATCGACCCACTTCCTAAACCTCCCGCTCTACACGCCGGCTTTGCCGACTTTCCGGCGAACGGTTTCGTTCGCATAGCGGATGCCTTTACCCTTATACGGCTCGGGGGGCTTCACCTTACGGATTTCAGCAGTCACCCAGCCCACAACCTGCTTGTCGATGCCCTTCACCTTGATCGCCGTTCGATTGCGGTCGCTCTGCACCTCGAAGGTGATGCCCTCGATGGGTTCGATGCTCACCGGATGCGAATAACCGACGTTCAGGACAACCCCCTTGCCCCTCTCCTCCGCGCGGTATCCCAAGCCGATGATCTCGAGTTCCTTCTCGAACCCCTTGGTCACGCCTTCGACCATATTGGCGATCAGCGTGCGCGTGAGGCCGTGCAGCGCCTTGTCCTGGCGGGATTCGCTGACTCGCGAAACGACGATGTTCTCCCCATCTATCTCCACCTTGGGCCTGTGGTGCAACTCGCGCTCGAGTTCGCCCAGGGGTCCCTTAACCGAGATGCGCCGCCCATCGAGCTTCACTTCCACGCCCGAGGGTATGGGAATCGGCATTTTTCCGATGCGTGACATTCAAACCACCTCACCAAATTTCACAAAGAACTTCACCGCCCACACCCAGATTTCTCGCTTCCTCATCCGTCACCACGCCTCGCGATGTCGTGAGAATGGCGATTCCCATGCCATTGAGGACCCTGGGAACCGATTCCTTGTTCACATACACCCGAAGGCCGGGTTTGCTGACGCGCTTGAGGCCGGTCAACACCTGCTTGCCGTCCTGAAGCGGCTTGAGTTCCACCTTGATCCGGGTCTGGCCCGTCGGACCAGGTTCGATATCATATCCTTTGATGTAGCCCTGGGACTTCAGGATTCCGACGACTCGCGCCTTCAACTGGCTTCCTGGAATCACAACGCTTTCATGCCCCGCGCGCACCGCATTGCGAATGCGCGTCAGAAGATCGGCAATGGGATCGGTCATGCTCATATTCTTTGTTCTCCGGCTACCAGCTCGATTTCGTGACTCCCGGAATCTCGCCCTTGAGCGATAATTCGCGGAAGCAGATTCGACAAATTTTGAAACGCCTCAAATAGCCTCGCGGACGCCCGCAACGCTGGCAGCGGTTATACGCCCGAACGCCGAACTTGGGCGTCTTCTTCTGTTTCGCAATCAAGCACTTTTTCGCCAATGTATTCCCTCTTAAGTCACCCGGAAGGGAACGCCCAACTCTCGAAGCAACGCCCTTCCTTCTTCATCCGTGTTCGCCGAGGTGTTCATGACAACCCCGATTCCGCGGGATTTCTCCACCTTGTCGATGTCGATCTCGGGAAAAATGAGCTGCTCGCGAATTCCAAGGCTGTAATTCCCGCGTCCATCGAAGGATTTGGGGCTCAAGCCTCTGAAATCGCGCACGCGGGGGAGCGCCACGTTCACCAGACGATCCATGAAATCCCACATCCGCGCGCCGCGAAGCGTCACCATCGCCCCAATGGGCATCCCCTCGCGCAGCTTGAAATTCGCGATGGATTTTCTCGCCCGCGTGATGACGGGCTTCTGGCCCGCAATGCTCGTCAACTCGGCGACGCCGTTCTCCAGGGTCGCTGCATTCTGGACGGCCTCTCCGAGTCCCATATTCAACGTGATTTTCAGAAGCCGCGGAATCTGCATGACGTTGGCGTATTCAAACTCCTTGCGAAGTTTCTCTGCGATTTCATCACGATAAAGCTGCAACATTCTGGGCATATACGCCATTTCGATCAAAATCCTTCTCTCACCTATACCGTGTCGAGCAACTCGCCGCTGCTATGCGTCACGCGCACATGCGCGCCGTCTTCCAGTCGTTTTCTCCGAACCCGGGAGGGACTGTTGGTCTTCGGGTCCACGGGCATGACGTTGGAAATATGGATCTTTCCCTCCCGCTCCAGGATGCCGCTCTGCTGGTTCGTCTGGGTCGGCTTCGTGTGCCGCTTCATCATGTTCAACTTCTCGACGAGCACGCGGTTTTCATTCTTGAACACCTGAAGCACCTTGCCGGTCTTTCCCTTCTCGCGGCCCGCGATCACCTGAACGATGTCGCCTTTTTTCACGTGCGTCTTCTTTGAATTCGAACCCATCTCGTTCCTCACAAAACCTCAGGGGCAAGCGAAACGATTCGCATGAAACGCTTGCGCCTCAACTCGCGGGCCACAGGCCCGAAAATGCGTGTTCCCATCGGTTCGCGCGCGTCATTGATGATGACGACGGCATTGTCGTCAAAACGAATATAGGTGCCGTCCTCACGCCCGGTCTCCTTGACGGTCCGAACCACGACGGCGCGCCTGACTTCGCCTTTTTTTATGGGACTATTCGGCACGGCTTCCTTGATCGCCACGACGATGATGTCGCCGATCCGCGCATATCTGCGGCGCGTTCCACCCAGCACCTTGATGCACTGGGCGCGCTTGGCCCCCGAATTATCCGCCACGCTGCACATTGTTTCGACCTGAATCATTTTTCCCGTTCCCTACTTCGTACGTTCGATTACATCCAGAAGACGCCAGCGCTTCCTCCGGCTCATTGGCCTGGTTTCGATGATGCGCACCCTGTCGCCTGCATGAAGGGAGTTCTCCTCATCGTGGACCAGATATTTCTTGCGTCTGCGCACGACGCGCTTGAAGGTCGTATGTTTGAACATGCGCATCACCTCGACGGTGACGGTCTTGTCCATGGCGTCGCTTACGACTTTTCCTTCCCGAACCTTCCGCCTGCCCCGAACTTCACTCATCTACGATCCCTCTCCCTCGGTACCTGCGGCCTGCGCCCTTTCGCGCTCACTCTTTGAGGTCAACACCCGCGCCAAATCCCGCCTGAGCAGACCGATGCGCGCCGTGTTGTCCAACTGGCCCGTCGCCTTGCGAAAGCGCAGGTTGAACAACTCCTGACGTAATTCCCCCTCCTTGAATCCGAGCTCATCATCGCTCAACTCGAGGACCTCGCTGTATTTCACGCCATCATCCCCCTCAGGAAGAGGTTACAATCCTGGTTTTACACGGCAGCTTCTGCGCGGCCAGGCGAAGCGCCTCGCGGGCGACGTCATCCGCGACGCCATCCATCTCATAGAGAACCCTGCCGGCGCGCACGGGAGCCACCCAGGATTCTGGCGCTCCCTTGCCCTTGCCCATGCGAACCTCGGCCGGTTTCTTGCAAATCGGCTTGTCCGGGAAAAGGCGAATCCATATCCGCCCGCCGCGCTTGACGTGGCGCGTCATGGCGATACGGGCAGCCTCGATCTGGCGCGCCGTGATGTACGTCGTCTCCAGGGTCTGAAGTCCGTAGGAACCGAATGCGAGCGTCGCGCCGCGCTGGGCCTTTCCGTCCAGACGGCCTTTCTGCATTTTCCTGAACTTCGTTCTTTTTGGTTGCAGCATGTTTCGCTCCTAAGCGCCGATCATAAACCCAGGGCCTGAGACGCCGGCGTTCTTCTGGTCTGCCGAATCATCTCGCCCCTGAATATCCAGACCTTCACGCCGATGATTCCGTATGTCGTCTTGCCTTCGGCGAACCCATAGTCGATGTCGGCACGAAGGGTCTGGAGCGGCACGCGTCCTTCCCGGTACCACTCGGTTCGCGCAATCTCCGCGCCCCCCAATCTGCCGGAACATTGAATCTTCACGCCCTTGGCGCCGAAGCGCAGGGCCGAGGTGACCGCTTTTTTCATCGCGCGGCGAAAGGCGATTCGACGCTCGAGCTGCATGGCGATGTTCTCCGCCACGAGTTGGGCGTCCATCTCGGCCTTGCGCACCTCCTTGATGTTCACGTTCACCGGGTTGCCGGTAAGCTCTTGCAGATCCGCTTTTAGCCTGTCCACCTCCGCGCCGCGCTTTCCGATGATGATGCCCGGCCGCGCCGTCCAGATGTTGATGCGCGCGCGATCGCTGGCGCGTTCGATCTCCACCTTGCTCACACCTGCGTGCGAGAGGCGCTCCTTCACGTATTTGCGGATGCGCAGATCGTCCAAAAGCAGGTCGCCGAAATTATGCTTGGCGAACCAGGAAGAGTTCCAGCCTCTGGTGATGCCGACCCGAAAACCGATGGGGTGAACTTTTTGACCCATTTTTATCCCCCTAATTCGCTTCGCCGAGATCCACGCGAATGTGGCAACTTCTGTGTTTGACCCGGCCGATGCGCCCGCGCGCACGAGCGCGAAACCGCTTGAGCGTCGGCCCTTCATCGACCCGAACGCTCCTCACTATCAGGCCTTCGGGATCGTCGTTCTCTCCCTTGTCGGTGGCATTCGCCAGCGCCGAGAGGAGAACCTTCTCCACCACCTTGGCCGAGGAGCGCGTGGAAAGGCGCAAAAGCGTGAGCGCATCCGCCACCCGCTTGCCCCGAATCATGTCGGCTACCTGGCGCGTCTTGCGCGGCTTGGCCCGGTAATATTTCAAAATCGCCTTGGACATATCATTCCCTTGCCTGCTTCACCTTATCCACTAAAAATCTATTTCAGCGTCACCTGCCGCTTCGTCATTCCCGAGTGCGAGCGGAACGTGCGGGTGGGAGAAAAATCACCAAGCTTGAAACCCACCATGTTCTCCGTCACGTATACGGGTATGAATTTCTTGCCGTTGTGCACGGCGAACGTATGACCGACGAAATCCGGGATGATGGTAGAGCGTCTCGACCAGGTCCTGATCATCCTCTTCTCGCCGCTCTCGTCCATCGCCTCCACTTTCTTGCGGAGGTGCGCATCTATGAATGGCCCCTTATGAAGAGAACGTGGCATCGCTATACAATCTCCCTCGAATCCGGCTATCTGGATTTTCTTCGTCGCACGATGAATTTAGAAGAAGGTTTATCCTTCTTTCGTGTCTTATACCCTTTCGTCGGCTTGCCCCACGGGGTAACCGGGTGCCTGCCTCCCGAACTTTTTCCCTCGCCACCACCCAGGGGATGATCCACCGGGTTCATGGCCACGCCTCGGACGTTGGGACGACGGCCCAACCAACGTTTCCGCCCCGCCTTGCCGAGACTTACGTTGCTGTGGTCCGAGTTTCCCACCTCGCCTATCGTGGCGTAGCAAGTCAGGTGAATCATGCGGACCTCGCCGGAGGAGAGCCTGAACTGCGCATAATTACCCTCCTTCGCCATGAGCTGGGCGCTTACGCCCGCGCTCCGGGCAATCTGTCCGCCGCGCCCGGGCTTCATCTCGATGTTGTGGCACGTCGTGCCCAGCGGAATCCGCTCCACGGGCAGCGCGTTGCCGGTGCGAATCTCCGCTTCCGGCCCCGAACTGACGGTAGCGCCCACCTCCAGACCATCGGGCGCGAGGATGTAGCGCTTCTCCCCATCCAGATAGACAATAAGCGCCAGTCGCGCAGAACGGTTCGGGTCATACTCTATCGAGCGCACCTTGCCGGGCACGTCGGTCTTCTCGCGCCGGAAATCCACCACCCGGTAGCGGCGCTTGTGGCCTCCGCCCCTCTGGTAGGTGGTGATGCGTCCGCGGTTGTTTCGTCCGCCGGATTTCGACATCCCCTTGGTCAGGGACTTCTCGGGCCGATCCGCCGTGATGTCATCGCGCACCAAGACATCCTGAAATCTTCGCCCGGGAGAAGTCGGCTTGTATTTTTTTACCGGCATAGCGTTCGCCTCAAAAACTAAACGGATTCAAAAAATTCGATGGTGTCACCTTCGCGCAGCGTCACAATCGCTTTTTTCCATGGTGGCTTGCTACCCTGATGACGCCCCATGCGGACGCTCTTGCCGGGCACCCGCATCGTGTTCACATTCAGCACCGTGACGCCGAACAACTCTTGCACCGCCTTTTTTATCTCTATCTTGTTGGCGTTGGTAGCGACCTCGAAGACGACCTTGTTGGCCTCCTCGCCGCTCGCAATGCTCTTCTCCGTCACGCAGGGTCTGCGAATGACAAATGTGTTTTCCATGTCCTAGCCCGCCAATCTTTCCGAGATGCCGCCGAGCGCGCCCTTGGTGCAAACCAGGTGCTCATGGCCCATGATGTCATACACGTTCAAGCCATCGGGCCGCATCGGCTTCGCCCCCTTGATGTTTCTCGTCGCCAATTCGAAGTTCTGTCCGTCTCCGTCATCCACTATCAACGACTTGCGCCCGAGATTCAGACTCTCGATGACGCCCGCCATGAGACGCGTCTTCGGCTCCGGCAGATGGAGGTCGCGCACGACGAGCAGCTTCCCCTCTTTCCACTTCAAATTCAGAGCACTCCGCAACGCGCTTTTTTTCATCTTCTTGTTCATCTTCTGGCTGTAATCGCGCGGCTTGGGGCCGAAAGTGATTCCCCCGTGCCGCCATATCGGCGATTTGACGTCACCCGCGCGCGCACGGCCCCCGCCCTTTTGACGAAAGGGCTTGGCGCCCGTGCCATGCACTTCCTTTCGCGTCAGCGTCGAATGCGTGCCCGCGCGCCGCGCTGCGAGTTGCGCCTTCACCATCTGGTGAATCAGGTGTATTTTGACCTGGCCGTCGAAAACGGCCTCGGGCAAATCCATCTGCTCCACCACCTTTCCTTCCAGGTCATAGACATCAATCTGGGGCATGTCGCTCCTCAATTCCCGCGCGCGGCCCGTTTGGAGGCCTTCAGGGGATTCAGGCTCCTGGACTGTTCTTTCGGTTTTTCCAGTCCACCCCTGTTGCCCTTGACGCTTTTGCGCAAAACCAGAAATCCATTATTCGCTCCGGGCACGGCGCCTCGGAGCAGCAGCAGATTCTCCTCGGGAATGACGTCCACCACCAAAAGCCCCTGCGTGGTGAACTTCTCGTTCCCCATTTGACCCGGCATTTTCTTGCCCTTGATGATCTTCGAGGGATAGGCCGAGGCGCCCATCGCACCCGCCAGGCGATCGAACATGCCGCCGTGAGAGGCCGGCCCGCCGCTGAATCCATGACGCTTCATCACGCCGGCGAAGCCGCGGCCCTTGCTCGTGCCCGTCACATCCAGGCGATCGCCGCGATCGAATATCGTCACGTCGATCAGGCTTCCGGCCTCGAGTTCCGCGTCCTCATCCTCCAGCGGAACTTCCTTGAGGTAGCGGAAAGGCTGTGTTCCTGCTTTTCGAAAATGCCCCAAGGCCGCCTTCGAGAGACCCTTTTCCTTTCGGGGCATGTACCCGATCTGAACGGCCGCATAGCCGTCATGCTCCTCGGTCTTTCTCTGCACGACGGTACAAGGGCCCGCCTCGACCACCGTCACCGAAATCGCTCCGCCATCCGGCGAGAATATCTGGGTCATCCCGATTTTTCGGCCAAGTAAAAATTCCATCACACCATCCCGTCTAGTTCAACTTGATTTCGACATCTACGCCGGCGGCGAGTTCCAGCTTCATGAGCGCGTCCACCGTCTGCTGCGTAGGCTCCATGATGTCCACGAGCCGTTTATGTGTCCGGATCTCGAACTGCTCTCTCGATTTCTTGTCGATATGCGGACCGCGCAACACCGTATACTTGTTGATGGAAGTGGGCAGCGGCACCGGCCCTACCAGCAAAGCGCCCGTCCGCTTCACAGTATCGACAATCTCGCCTACCGATTGGTCAAGCAGGCGATGATCGTATGCCTTCAGTCGAATCCGAATCTTCTGACTCATTTTTCCCCGCTATCCTTCCATCGCTTTATTCGACGACCTCGGTGACGACGCCGGCCCCCACCGTGCGGCCTCCCTCGCGTATCGCGAAGCGAAGCTCACGCTCCATCGCTATCGGCGTTATCAACTCCACCTCCAGCGCAACGTTGTCCCCCGGCATCACCATCTCGCGCCCCTCGGGCAGCGTCACCAGACCCGTCACGTCCGTCGTCCGGAAATAAAACTGCGGCCTGTAGCCATTGAAAAACGGCGTGTGACGACCGCCCTCTTCTTTCGTCAGTATGTACACCTCGCCCCTGAACTTCTGGTGCGGCAGTATCGAGGCCGGCTGCGCAAGAACCTGCCCGCGCTCTATCTCGTCTTTCTTCACCCCACGGAGCAAAACGCCCACGTTGTCGCCCGCCTGCCCCTGGTCCAGGAGCTTCCTGAACATCTCCACTCCCGTCGCCACCGTTTTCTGCGTGTCCGTGATGCCGACTATCTCCACCTCGTCGCCCACGTTCACGATCCCCCGCTCCACCCGGCCCGTCGCCACCGTACCGCGACCGGATATCGAAAACACGTCCTCCACCGGCATCAGGAACGGCTTGTCCACGTCCCGCACGGGTTGGGGGATATAACCGTCCACGGCATCCATCAGAGCGTCTATCGAGGAAGTGTCCGTGCCCTCCAAAGCCCGGAGCGCAGAGCCCGGCACCACCGGAAGGTCATCGCCCGGGAACTCATACGTCGAGAGAAGCTCGCGGACTTCCAGTTCCACCAACTCCAGAAGCTCCTCGTCGTCCACCATGTCCACCTTGTTCAGGTACACGCAGATGTAGGGAACTCCCACCTGGCGCGCCAACAGGATGTGCTCGCGCGTCTGCGGCATCGGTCCGTCCGCCGCCGACACCACCAGTATCGCACCGTCCATCTGCGCCGCGCCCGTTATCATGTTCTTCACGTAGTCCGCATGGCCCGGACAATCCACGTGCGCGTAGTGGCGGTTCTCCGTCTCGTACTCCACGTGCGCCGTCGCTATCGTGATCCCGCGCTCGCGTTCCTCGGGAGCCTTGTCGATCTCGTCGAACCCGATCTCCTCCGCCATCCCCTTCTGCGCCAGATGCTTCGTGATCGCCGCAGTCAGTGTCGTCTTCCCATGGTCCACGTGTCCTATCGTCCCTACGTTCACGTGCGGCTTCGTGCGTTCAAACTTCGCCTTCGCCATGGCTTACCTTCTCCTTCTGATTAAAATTCAGAGAGGGCGGCTTACATTCGCCCTCTCCCGAAATACCAGTCTATGCCGTTTCGACCGCCGTACCGACGTTTTTCGCCATCAATTCCTCGGTAAGCTGTCGCGGCATCTCTTCATATCGACCAAACTGCATCGTATAGGTCGCTCTACCCTGGGTCATGGACCGCACATCGGTCGCGTAACCGAACATTTCCGACAACGGAACGGAGGCGTTCACCACCTTGGCGCCCGCCCTGTCTTCCATCTCGCGAATCCGGCCGCGCCTGGAGGTGAGGTCTCCCATGACGTCGCCCAGATAATCTGCGGGGCACACCACTTCCATATCCATGATGGGCTCGAGCAGAACGGGTTTCGCCTTCTTCGCGGCCTCCTTGAAGGCCATGGACCCGGCGATTTTGAAGGCCACCTCGGAACTATCGACCTGATGGAAGGAACCATCGAAAAGCGTCACCTCGATATCGAGCAATGGATACCCGGCGACCACCCCGTTTCCCATGGCCTCCTTGATGCCGTTCTCGACCGCCGGGATATATTCTCTCGGAATCACGCCGCCCACAATCTTGTTGACGAACTGAAAACCGCCGCCGGGAGCGAGGGGTTTGATGGTGATTTTCACATCTCCGAACTGCCCCCGTCCGCCGGATTGGCGCACGAAACGCCCGCGCGCGGTGGATTCGGCCCGAATCGTCTCCCGATAAGCGACCTGGGGCTTGCCCACACTGGCTTCCAGCGCGAATTCCCGGAAAAGCCTGTCCACCAGAATCTCCAGGTGCAACTCACCCATGCCGGAGAGGATGGTCTGCGCCGTTTCCTCATCCGAACGCACCCGGAAGGTCGGGTCCTCGTCCGAGAGCCTCGCCAGGGCGTTGCCCAGCTTGTCCTGATCGGATTTCGTTTTCGGCTCGATGGCGATGGAAATGACGGGTTCCGGGAAGTTGATGGTTTCAAGAAGGATGGGGTGGGCGGGATCGGAGAGGCTATGACCTGTTTTGGCCTGCTTGATGCCCAGGGCGGCGACGATGTCGCCTGCATGGGCCTCCTGTATCTCCTCGCGCTTATTCGCGTGCATTCGCATGAGGCGCCCTACGCGCTCCTGCTTGCCGGTAATCGTGTTCAACACGAAGGAACCGGATTTCAGCACACCGGAATATATGCGGATAAACACCAGTTGGCCCACATAAGGATCCGTCATCACCTTGAAGGCCAGCCCGCAGAGCGGGTCCTTGTCCGAGGGCGCCCTTTCCTCCGGTTTTCTGCCCAATTCCAAATCTTCATCTGACAAGACGGCCTGAACCGGAGGGATATCAAGAGGAGAGGGGAGATAATCGACGATGGCGTCGAGCAGAAGCTGAACGCCTTTGTTTCTAAACGCCGAGCCGCATACGACGGGAACGAATTCTCTGGAGAGCGTTCCCTTTCGAATCGCGGCCCGAATCTCCTCGGGAGAAATCTCCTCGCCTTCGAGGTATTTCTCCACCAGCGAATCGTCGAACATCGAGAGCGTGTCGAAGAGTTTCTCTCTCCAGTCATCCGCTTCGGCCTTTATATACTCGGGCACTTCCGCCTCTGAGTAGGATGCGCCCATGGGGTCGTCGAACACCCGCGCCTTCATGGTTACGAGATCCACCATGCCGGTAAAGTTCTCCTCCGCCCCGATCGGGACTTGCAGCACGAGCGGGTTCGCGGCGAGACGCTCCCGCACCTCCTCCACAACCCTCTGGAAATCCGCACCCGTTCTATCCATCTTATTGACGAACACGAGGCGGGGCACGCCGTATTTTTCCGCCTGGCGCCAGACCGTCTCGCTTTGCGGCTCCACGCCGCCCACGGCGCAAAACACCGCCACCGCGCCGTCGAGAACGCGCAGGCTTCTCTCCACCTCGGCCGTGAAATCCACGTGGCCGGGCGTGTCGATGATGTTGATGACGTGATCGTTCCAGTCGCAGCGCGTCGCTGCGGAAGTGATGGTTATTCCGCGCTCTTGTTCTTGCGCCATCCAATCCATGGTAGCCGCGCCGTCATGCACCTCACCCATCTTATGGGTTCTGCCCGTGTAGAACAGGACTCGCTCGGTCGTCGTCGTCTTACCGGCGTCGATGTGCGCCATAATGCCGATGTTTCTGGTATTATTGAGCGCAGTTTCGCTGGACACGGTCTTAATCCTTCCCTCGGCCTACCAACGATAATGGGCGAAGGCCTTGTTCGCCTCCGCCATACGGTGCGTGTTTTCTCTGAGGCGAACGGCGCCGCCCGTATCGTTCGCGGCGTCCATAATCTCGGCTGCAAGGCCGTTCGCTATCTTTCTGTCCCTACTCCGGGCGTTCTGGATGATCCAGCGGATGCTCAGCGCCGTGCGCCTGTCGGGCCGCACTTCCACGGGCACCTGATAGGTGGCGCCGCCCACGCGTCTGGAGCGAACCTCGAGAGCGGGCTTCACGTTGTCCATGGCGCGCTTGAAGACTTTGACGGGATCTTCCTTCATCTTCTCCTCCACCACGTCCATCGCCCCATAGAACACGCGCTCGGCCAGGCTCTTCTTCCCCTTGAGCATCAAGGAGTTGATGAACTTGGTCACCAGCCGGTCGTTGAACTTCGGATCCGGCAAAACGGTTCTTTTCGTGGCCCTTTTTCTTCTCGCCATGGAAAATGAATCTCCCTGCTGAACCTTAAAAGCGAATGCCGCCTATTTCGGCCTTTTCGCCCCGTATTTGGAGCGTCCGTTGCGGCGCGCTTCTACGCCCACGCTATCGAGCGTCCCCCGAACGACGTGATACCGGATGCCGGGCAAATCCTTCACCCGCCCGCCGCGAATCAAGACGATGGAGTGCTCCTGAAGGTTGTGCCCCTCGCCCGGGATGTAGGTGGTCACCTCCATTCCGTTGGTGAGGCGCACGCGCGCTACCTTTCGGAGCGCCGAGTTCGGCTTCTTGGGCGTCGTCGTGTACACCCGTACGCAAACGCCGCGCTTTTGGGGACAATTACGCAGCGCCGGGCTATCGGTCTTCGTCTGAATCCGCTTGCGGCCCTTGCGAATCAACTGGCTAATCGTCGGCACCATTTACTCCAAACATGAGCGAAAAACGCTCCGAAAAATCTTGCGCCTTCGAGACCAGAGCGTTCTTTGCCCTCATCTCGGGACCCTTTATATGGTTTCGGGCTGAATCCCGAGACAGGGCAGCCAATTATCTATAATTATTTCAATTACTTGCAAGGGCCTGCGAATTCGAAAACCACACGCGCCAGACAAGGAAGCGGGGATTATAGCCCGACTCGCGCTCTTGTCAACCTCAGGCGCTCAAAAAAATACATATTTTCAAGGAGTTATTCCGAGGAGACCCCCTTTTCCGTAGCAGGGGCCGTTTCCTCTTCCTCATCATTCACGATCGCCGGAATATCATCGCCGATGGGCGCCAGTTCGACCTCGGGGGAGAGAAGCTCCACCTGCTGGTATCGGCGAGCGCCGGTGCCCGCAGGAATGAGCCTGCCCATGATGACGTTTTCCTTGAGACCGCGCAGGAAATCCACCTTGCCGGAAACCGCGGCCTGCGTGAGCACGCGGGTGGTCTCCTGGAAGGAGGCCGCCGAGATGAAGCTGTCCGTGGACAGGGAGGCCCGGGTGATGCCCAAAAGGATGGGACGGCCCGTGGCCGGGGTTTTCCCCTCTTCCTCCGCCTCCTGGTTGCGTCGCTGGAACAGATCGCGCGTCACCTGCTCTCCGATGACGAGATCGGTCTCTCCCGGATCGACGACCTCGAGCCTTCTGAGCATCTGGCGAACGATGATCTCGATATGCTTGTCGTTGATGTTCACACCCTGCAGGCGGTACACCTCCTGCACCTCGTTGACGAGGTAGTTCTGCAATTCATTCTCGCCGAGCACCGCCAGGATGTCGTGCGGGTTCACCGCGCCGTCCATGAGCGGCTCGCCCGCCCGAACGTAATCCCCCTCCTGCACGTTCACGTGCTTTCCCCGGGGAATGAGGTATTCGCGCTCATCGCCTTCTTCGGAAACAACCATAAGGCGGCGCATGCCTCGAAGCGTGCCGGCGAACTTCACGTGCCCGTTTATCTCGGAGATAACGGCGTTCTCCTTGGGCTTGCGCGCCTCGAACAACTCGGCGACGCGCGGCAGACCGCCCGTGATATCCTTGGTCTTGGACGTTTCGCGCGTGATCTTGAATATGATGTCGCCAGAGGAGATCGCCTCGCCCTCCTGAACGCTGATGTGCGCCCCGGCAGGCAGGGGGTATACGGAGACTTGCTCGCCCGCCTCATCGAGAAGAGCGGCGCGCGGCTGGAGCTTTTCATCTGCGTGGTCGAGTATCACCCTGCGGGAGAGACCGGTAATCTCATCGATCTCCTCCTGCATCGTGAGCCCTTCGATGACGTCGAGCAGCGCGATGGCCCCATCTTTTTCCGCCATGATGGAAAACGTGTAGGGGTCCCACTCGAGGAGGATCTCCCCTTCGCTTACCTTCGAGTTTTCACGCGAGCGCACGTAGGCGCCGTACGCCACCGGGTAGCGCTCGCGCTCACGACCCGTCTCGTCGCAAATGGCAATCTGCCCGTTGCGGTTCATGTTGATCATGTCGCCCTTCTTGGTCGTGATGACCCGCAGGTTGAGGTACCTCACGAAGCCCTCGCGCTTGGTCTCCACCGTGCTCTGCTCGCCCGCGCGCGTGGCCGTACCGCCGATGTGGAACGTGCGCATGGTGAGCTGCGTGCCCGGCTCGCCGATGGACTGCGCGGCGATGACGCCGACCGCCTCGCCCACCTCCACGAGCTGGCCTGCGGCCAGGCTTCGGCCGTAGCACTTCGAGCAAACGCCCGTGTGGGACTCGCAGGTGAGCACCGAGCGAATCGTGACCCTCTCCACGCTCGCGTTTTCGATGAGGCGAACCTTCTCCTCGTTAATCTCCTCGCCCGCCGGGCAGAGAACCTCGTTGTTGAAGGGGTCCTTAATGTCGTTGAGGGCGATTCTGCCGATGATCCGCTCCCCCAACGCCTGGATGATCTCGCCTCCCTCGACCAGGGAACTCATATCGATGCCGTTGATGGTGCCGCAGTCCTCTTCGTTGATGATGATGTCCTGGGCCACGTCCACCAGCCGCCGCGTGAGGTATCCGCTGTTCGCCGTCTTCAGGGCGGTGTCCGCCAACCCCTTGCGCGCACCATGCGTGGATATGAAGTACTGGAGCACCGAGAGGCCTTCGCGGAAGTTCGCCGTAATCGGCGTTTCGATGATCTCGCCCGAGGGCTTCGCCATCAGTCCCCGCATTCCGCCGAGCTGACGCAACTGGGCCGTGCTGCCGCGCGCGCCCGAGTCGGCCATGATGTAGATGGGGTTGAAGTCGAGCGGCTGGCCGTCCACGCCGCCGGGCCCGCTCATCGCGGAATCATCTTCCCGCTCGAGCACCTTGAACATCTCGCTCGAGACCTCCTCGGTGACGTGGGACCAGACATCGATGATCTTGTTGTAGCGCTCTCCGTCCGTTATCAAGCCGTCGCGATACTCCTTTTCGACCTCGAGCACCTCGCCTCTGGCCTCCTCGGTCAGTTCGCCCTTGCTGGACGGCACCTTCATGTCGTCGATGGAGATCGAGATGCCCGCCTGCGTGGCGTGCGTGAAGCCGAGATTCTTGAGCGCGTCCAGAAACGTCACCGTCTTCGAGCGGCCCGCCTTCTCGTAGCACGTGGCGACGAGTTGGGTGAGCGCGCGCTTGTCCATGACGCAGTTCGCCGCCTCGAACGGAACCCCCTCGGGCAATATCTCATACAGGAGAACGCGCCCGACGGTGGTTTCCACCAATTCATCTCCCAGACGAATACGGATGCGGGTCTGCAGACCCACCTCGTCCTGGTCGTATGCGATTCTCGCCTCGCCCACGTTTGAGAACACGTGGCCCTCTCCCTTCGAGCCGCCACGCGGCTTCGTCAGGTAGTAGCAGCCCAGAATGATGTCCTGGCTGGGCACGGCCAGGGGCATGCCGTTGGCCGGCGAGAGAATGTTGTTCGCCGAGAGCATCAGCACGCGGGTCTCCGCCACGGCCTCCACCGAAAGGGGCACGTGCACCGCCATCTGGTCGCCGTCGAAATCCGCGTTGAACGCCGCGCACACGAGAGGGTGTACGCGAATGGCCTTGCCTTCCACCAGAACCGGCATGAACGCCTGCATGCCGAGGCGATGCAGCGTGGGCGCGCGGTTGAGTATCACCGGATGGTTGCGAACCACCTCTTCGAGCACGTCCCACACTTCGGGGCGTTCCTCCTCGACCATCTTCTTCGCCGCCTTGATGGTGGCGACCAGGCCCTTTTCCTCCAGGCGATTGAAGATGAAGGGCTTGAAGAGCTCGAGCGCCATCTTCTTCGGCAGGCCACATTGGTTGAACTTGAGTTCCGGCCCGATGACGATGACCGAACGACCCGAGTAGTCCACCCGTTTGCCCAAAAGATTCTGGCGGAACCGGCCCTGCTTTCCCTTGAGCATGTCGGAGAGGCTCTTGAGCGGGCGCTTGTTCGGGCCCCGGAGCAGACGGCCCCTGCGGCCATTGTCGAACAGCGCGTCCACCGCCTCCTGGAGCATGCGCTTCTCGTTTCTGATGATGATGTCCGGCGCCCGCAACTCCTGGAGCCTGAGCAGCCGGTTGTTGCGGTTGATCACGCGGCGGTAGAGATCGTTCAGGTCACTCGTGGCGAAGCGGCCGCCGTCGAGCGGCACCAGCGGACGAAGTTCCGGCGGCAGCACCGGAATGACTTCGAGTACCATCCACTCGGCGCGGTTGCCCGAATTCTTGAAAGAGTCCACCACTTTCAGGCGCTTGATGAGCTTGCGGCGCTTTTGCAGATTCGAGGTCTCGCGAATATCCGCTTTCAATTGCGCGGAGAGCGACTCGAGGTCCAGTTGGCCCAGCAATTCGCGGATCGCCTCCGCGCCGATGCCGATTTTATACTCATCCTCGTCATATTCTTCGTATATATGTCGGTATTGCTCCTCGGTGAGGAGTTCGTATTTCTTGAGCTCCGTCTCGCCCGGTTCTATGACGACATAGTTCTCGAAATAGAGAATCCGTTCGAGTTCGCGCAGCGTCATGTCGAGCATGTTGCCGATTCGGCTGGGCAGGCCCTTGAAAAACCATACGTGAGAGACCGGCGTGGCCAGTTCTATATGGCCCAGGCGGTCGCGCCGCACTTTCGAGGAGATGACCTCGACGCCGCATTTCTCGCAAACCACGCCCCTGTACTTCATGCGCTTGTACTTCCCGCAAAGGCACTCGTAGTCCTTCACCGGGCCGAATATGACCGCGCAGAACAATCCGTCCCGCTCGGGCCTGAACGTTCTGTAGTTGATGGTTTCAGGCTTTTTCACCTCGCCCGAAGACCAGGCGCGAATGACGTGCGGGGAGGCGATGCGAATCCGTATCGCGTCGAAGGAAACCGGATCTTTGGGCTTTTCGAATAGATGCAAGTTACTGTCCAATTCAACCCTCCTTGGGAGTATATGCGTCATCCCTTAGGCGACGGTCGATGGAACCGCCAAACAAACAGGCTAATGATTTCAGTCTAGCTCGGCGCCTCGCCGCTCTCTATCAACTCGACATCGAGAGCGAGGCTCTGAAGCTCCTTCATCAACACGTTGAAGGACTCGGGCAGACTCGCTTCGAGCAAGTTCTCGCCTTTCACGATGGACTCATAAATACGCGTGCGGCCGGAGACGTCGTCGCTCTTCACCGTCAGTATCTCCTGCAGCGTCTTGGCGGCGCCGTAGGCCTCGAGCGCCCACACCTCCATCTCACCGAGGCGCTGCCCGCCGAATTGCGCCTTGCCGCCCAGGGGCTGCTGCGTCACCAGAGAATAGGGCCCCGTCGAGCGCGCGTGAATCTTGTCGTCCACGAGGTGGTGGAGCTTGAGCATGTAGATCATGCCCACCGTCACCTTCTGCTCGAAGGGCTGGCCGTTTTTGCCGTCATACAACTGGGTTTTCCCGTAAGGCGGCAACTTGGCCTCGTCCGTATAGCGGACGATGTCCTCTTCCGTCGCGCCGTCGAACACCGGCGTCGCGAAATGCTTGCCCAGAACCTTGGCGGCCCAGCCCAGGTTCGTCTCCAGTATCTGGCCGACGTTCATGCGGGAGGGCACGCCGAGGGGGTTCAGCACGATCTCGATGGGTGTGCCGTCATCGAGATAGGGCATATCCTCCTCGGGAACGATGATGGACACGACGCCCTTGTTGCCGTGGCGGCCCGCCATCTTGTCCCCCACCTGGAGCTTGCGCTTCATCGCCACGTAGACTTTCGCCATTTTGAGAACGCCGGGGGGAAGTTCGTCGCCGCGCTGCAGCTTGGCTATCTTCTCCTGCAAAATGCTGTCGAGCAATTCCACCTGCTCGTTCGTGTGATCGGACATGGCCGTGATCTGCTCGAGCAACCCCTTCTCGACGGGCAGACCCAGGAGGTAGATGCCGCTGAAGCCCGCGAGACCTTCCGCATCGAGTTCCTCCCCTTCGGCGAAGAAGCTCTCGCCCGTTCTGGGGTGGACCACCTCGGCGAGGGCGCGCTGCCCTATCAGCAGAGAGCGGATTCTCGCATCGCCCTCTTCCAGCAGAATACGGATTTCATCGCCGTAATCTTTTTCCAGCCTGTTGATCTCCGCCTCCTCGATCTCGAGCATGCGGGCGTCTTTCGCCGCGCCGCGCCTCGAGAAGACGCGAACCTCCACGACCGTTCCCTCGATTCCCGGGGGCACCCGGAGCGAGGAGTCGCGAACGTCGCCCGCCTTCTCGCCGAAGATGGCCCGCAGCAGTTTCTCCTCGGGGCTGAGTTGAGTCTCGCCTTTCGGCGTGATGCGCCCGACGAGAACGTCTCCGGGGTTGACCCGCGCTCCCACGCGAACGATGCCGCTCTCATCGAGGTCGCGGAGGGCTTCTTCACTCTGGTTCGGGATGTCGCGCGTAATCTCCTCGGGTCCCTGCTTCGTGTCGCGCGCCTCGATCTCGAACTCCTCGATGTGCAAAGAGGTGTAGATGTCTTCTTTCACCACCTTTTCGGAGATGACGATGGCGTCCTCGAAGTTGTAGCCGTTCCAGGGCATGAAGGCGACGAGCATGTTTCTGCCCAAAGCGAGTTCGCCCTGGTCGGTGGAGAACCCGTCCGCGACGATATCGCCCTTCTTCACCCCCTGCCCCACATGAACGATGGGCTTCTGGTTGATGCACGTATTCTGGTTCGAGCGGCGATATTTCACCAGGTTATGGATGTAGACGCCCTCTTCGGCCACGTTCCCGGCCTGCTCGGTCGCGCGAATCACGATTCTGGTCGCGTCCACGCTCGCCACCCGGCCGTCGCACTGCGCGATGACGACCGCGCCCGAATCCCTCGCCGCGATTCCCTCCATCCCGGTGCCGACGAAGGGCGCCTCGGGACGCAGAAGCGGAACCGCCTGGCGCTGCATGTTCGAACCCATGAGCGCGCGGTTCGCGTCGTCATTCTCCAGGAAGGGAATCAAGGAGGTGGCCACGCTCACCAACTGCTTGGGAGAGACGTCCATGTAGTCCACCTGCTCGCGGGGAACCATGACGAACTCACCGCTCGTCCTCGCGGATACGAAATCGTTGACGAGGTTTCCCTTCTCGTCCACAGGCGCGTTCGCCTGGGCTATCTTGTACTTGTCCTCATCGATCGCCGAGAGCCATTCGACGGATTCGCCGACGCGCCCGCTCACCACCTTGCGGCAGGGCGTTTCGATAAATCCGTAAAGATTCACGCGCGCATACGTGGAAAGACTCGCTATCAGTCCGATATTCGGCCCCTCGGGCGTCTCGATCGGGCATATGCGGCCATAGTGGGTGGCGTGAACGTCGCGCACCTCGAAACCCGCCCTGTCGCGCGTCAAGCCTCCGGGTCCCAGAGCCGAGAGCCTGCGCTTGTGGGTAATTTCGGAGAGAGGATTCGTCTGGTCCATGAACTGGCTCAACTGGCTCGATCCGAAAAATTCCTTCACCGACGCCGTTATCATCTTGGAGTTGACCAAATCGCGCACCAGGAGATTCTCCATGTCCTGGATGCTCAGCCGCTCGCGAATGGCGCGCTCCATGCGCACGAGGCCCACGCGGAACTGGCTTTCGAGCAACTCGCCCACGGAGCGCACGCGCCGGTTGCCGAGATGGTCGATGTCGTCCACCGCGCCCTGGCCGTGGCGAAGCTCGATGATGTAGCGAACCGTGGCGATGACGTCGTTGAGCGTCAAGGTTCTCTGGTCCAGCGGGAGGTTCAGGCCCAGCTTCGTGTTCAGCTTCAGCCGCCCGATGCGGGACAGATCATATCGCTTCGAATTGAAGAAGAGATTCTCGAAAAGGAGCCGCGCCGTTTCCTTCGTCGGCGGATCACCCGGTCGCAGACGCTTGTAGATTTCCACGAGAGCGTCTTCGTTCGTTTCGCACTTATCCGTCGTCAGGGTGTCGCGAATGGTCCTGTCCGCGCCGACGCCGGAAACATAAAGAATCGCCAGCTTGGGGATTTTCTTGTCGCGCAGGGTGGCGAGCACCTCCGAGGTGATCTCGAGGTTCGTATCGAAGAGCACCTCGCCGGTTTCGGGATCGGGCACCGGCTGGGCCAGAATCCCCCCGGCGACTTCCTCATCCTTGAGTTCCAGGTTCTCGATGCCCGCGGCCTGAAGCTTCCGCAAAGCGGCGCGCGTGAACTTCCGCCCGGCCCGCAGCACCAACTCGCCCGTCTCGGGAAGGACGATGTCCTCGAAAATCCTCTGGTTCACCATGAGCTCGGAGAGTTTTTTGTAGTAGATGTCCCTCTTCTCGTCGTAGAAGAGATCCTCGCTCTGGTAAAAGGAATTCAGAATATCGTCCTTATCCAGACCGAATGCGCGCAGCAGGATGGTGACGGGAAGCTTGCGGCGCCTGTCGATTCGGACGAAGAGCAGGTCCTTGCTGTCGAACTCGAAATCCAGCCAACTTCCCCGGTAGGGTATGAGCCTGGCCGTGAAGGCCGATTTGGCCGTGGGCTTCGCCTTGTCCGCACTGAAGAAAGCGCCGGGGGAGCGGTGCATCTGGCTGACGACGACGCGCTCCGTGCCGTTGATGATGAAGGTGCCGTTCTCCGTCATGAGGGGAATTTCACCCAGGTATACCTTTTGCTCCTTCACCTCGCGGACGCGGCGTTCCTTGGTCAGCTCATCCAGCTCATACACCGTGAGGCGCAGCATGACGCGCAGGGGCGCGACGTACGTCATACCCCTCTGGCGGCATTCATCGGCCTCGTGCTTTTGCCGACAGAATACCTCCACCCCGTCATCGTCCTTCACGCCGGGGCCGCCCAGGCCGGGATATTCATTCCTCTTCGATTCCCAGAGGCCTATCTCATAGCCCAGATATTCGAGCGTTACGTTCTCGGCCGAATCAGAGATAGGGAACACGCTGCGGAACACACCCTCCAGACCCTCGTCCGTCCGACGCTCGGAGGGGTTCGTGTCCCACTGGAGAAATCTCTCATAGGAAGAAAGCTGGATGTCGATCAGATTCGGAATATCGATAACCGCAGGTATAGAGGCGAAATCCTCACGAACCCGTCGGCCGTTTTTGCCATTTTTCACATTCATGTTGGCTCACCTCAAGAAAGTGGGGGCGATTCGAGTAAAGCGCCCGGCCCCGCTCGAACAGCGAAAGCCAGGCTATCAGAATCCCGGGTGAGCCTTATGTGATTTCCACCTCCGCGCCGACCTCTTTGAGTTTATTGGCGGCTGCCTCGGCATCTTCCTTGGGAATCGCCTCGACAACGGCTTGCGGGGCGCTTTCCACCAGGTCTTTCGCCTCCTTGAGGCCAAGGCTGGTCAATTCGCGTACGGTTTTGATGACCTTGATTTTTTCAGAACCAAAAGATTTGAGAGTGACGGTGAATTCCGTTTTCTCCTCCGCCGCTTCGCCCGCGTCGCCGCCGGCCGCCATTCCTGCTCCCGCCATCATCATGGGTGCGGCTGCGGTCACGCCGAACTTGTCCTCGAGTTCCTTGACGAATTCGCTCAACTCCATCACCGTCATGTTTTCAATGAAATCGATTACTTCTTCTTTGGTCGCCACAATTCCGCCCTTTCCTCGTATGCGCAATAAACCATCGGCCATGGCTTGGCCATTTTATTTAGGAAAATTCACCGTTTGCGCCCCTTCTTAGGGCAATCAACTATATTACACTTATTCTTTCTTCTTGACAATCGCGTCAACGACATTCACCAATTGAGTGATGACGCCGTTCAAAACCCTCGGAAGACCCGCCACGGGTGCCTGCAAGGCGGCGAGCAGCATCGAGAGCAATACTTCGCGCGAGGGTAATTCCGCAAGTGCTTCCACCTCGGCGCTTTCGAGAAACCTGCCATCCAGAACACCGCCTTTGATGGCGCCGGCGGATTCTTTTTTCGTGAAGTCCTTCAATATTTTGGCCGGAACCGAGGGATCGCCGTCGGTCGTCGCAATCGAAACCGGCCCGACGAGCCTGCCGCGCAATTCCTCGAAACTCGTACCCTCTATCGCGCGCTCGGCAAGCGAATTCTTGATGACGGAGAGCCGAACGCCGCTCTCGCGCGTTTGCCGCCTCAAGGCCGTCATCTGCGAAACGCTCAGTCCACGATAATCGAACAACACCAAGGAGGTGCTTTCGTTGAAGCGATCATGAAGCACCTCGATCGCTTCGACCTTGTCGGTGCGAGGCGCCTTGCCGGTCGCCAGTCTTCCCTTCTCCACTACGCCTGTAGCCATTTCCGGCCTCCTTATTTCAATGCCGCGAGAAGAGACTGGTGGTCGACCCGCACGCCCGGCCCCATCGTGCTGGAGATGGTGAGGCCCTTGAAGTACACCCCCTTGCTCGCCGCGGGCTTCGCGCGAACGAGTGCGTCCACGACCGCCGAGACGTTCTCGGAGAGCGCCTTTTCCTCAAAGCTCACCTTTCCCACCGGGGCGTGAATGATGCCCGCCTTATCCGCGCGATATTCCACCTTGCCCGCCTTGATCTCCCGAACCATACGGCCCACGTCGAAGGAGACGGTGCCGGATTTCGGGTTGGGCATCATGCCGCGCGGCCCGAGCAGTCGCCCGAGCTTGCCCACGACGCTCATGACGTCCGGCGTCGCCACCACGCGGTCGAATTCCATCCAGCCGCCCTGAATCTTCTCGGCCAAATCATCCGCACCCACGTATTCGGCGCCCGCCTCCTTGGCCTCGGCCACCTTCTCGCCCTTGGCGAACGCGACGACGCGCTCCTCCTTGCCGATGCCGTTGGGCAGAACGACGCTTCCGCGCACCATCTGCTCCGCATGGCGGGGGTCCACGCCCAGCTTCGCGGTGATTTCGACGGTCTCGTCGAATTTGGCCGACGACACCCGCTTCACCAAACCTACGGCGTTGGAGAGTTCGTGGAGTTTTTCCCGCTCGATTTGCTCGCGGGCGTTTCGGTAATTCTTACCGTGACCAGGCATCTTTCAACCTCCTCCATCGTGGTTCGAGCGGCGCCCGATATGAGCACCTCCCACTTCAGTTCAATAAAAACTACCCGCTGACCTCGATCCCCATGCTCCGGGCCGTACCCTCGATAATCTTGACGGCCCCGTCGAGATCGGCGCTGTTCAAATCCTCTTTCTTGATCTCCGCTATCTCCTCGAGCTGCTTGCGCGTCACGCTGCCCACGCCCTCGCGCCCGGGTTCGGAGGAGCCCTTGGCCAGGGCGGCGGCCTGCTTCAGCAGAGCGGAGGCGGGCGGACTCTTCATGATGAAGGTGAAGCTCTTGTCCGCGTACACCGAGATCACGACCGGAATAATCGTTCCCTCTTTTCCCTGGGTCTGCGCGTTGAAGGCCTTGCAAAACTCCATGATGTTCACGCCCTGCTGACCGAGCGCAGGCCCGACGGGCGGGGCGGGGTTCGCCTGGCCGGCCGGTATTTGAAGTTTGATGATGCCAACCACTTCTCTCGCCATTTTTCCCTCTCGGAGCAATCACGCCCTGAAGTTTCGCCCGGGCTTTCCTTCTCTCCATCTTCCCGGACGCCACAAGCCCCGCGCGATGGCGCGGAGCCTCGTCTTCAACAAACCTTCTCCCGCTTACACCTTCTCCACCTGGAGCATCTCGAGTTCCACCGGCGTTGCGCGGCCGAAAATGCTGACCATCACCTTGAGTTTTCCTCTATCGGGATGAACCTCGTCAATCTCACCGGTGAAGTTCACGAAAGGCCCGTCTATCACCCGAATGCTCTCGCCCTTTTCGAAATCAATCTTGGGCTTGGGCTTCTCTGCCTCTCCACTTATCTGCTTGAGAATGTTATCTATCTCGGCTTCCGAGAGAGGACTCGGAGACGTTCCGCCCAGAAAACCCGTCACCTTCGGGGTATTCTTGACGACATACCAGGTGTCCTCGTCGCATTCCATGCGAATCAGGATGTAGCCGGGGAAGAATTTTCGCGAACTCGTGCGCCTTTTCCCGCCCTTCACCTTCACCACCTGCTCGGTGGGCACCACGATCTCGCCGAGTTTCTCCTCGTACGCCTCACCGCGAAACTGCTCTTCGATAGAGAGCTTCACCTTGTTTTCAAAACCCGAGTAAGTGTGCACCACATACCAATTCATGGACATGCCGAAATCCTGATTTATTAGAAACCGAAATTGAGGAAATAACTGACGAATCGGGACAACGCCAAATCGACGAGGCCCAAATATACCGCAATAATGAAGACGAACACGAGGGCAACGGCTGTCTGGGCCGCCGTCTGGCGCATACCCAGCCACGTCACGCGCTTCGCTTCGCTCTGTACGTCGCGCAAAAAGGAGCGCCCCTGATGAATCCAGCCTACTACCTTATTAGTCATCATTAGTCATCCATCCGCTCTCCGCAGCCGCTCCCGAATCTTCTCGGACCAGAGTCCGGCGCCCGGGTTCATGGCAGGCCAGGAGGGACTCGAACCCCCAACCGCCGGATTTGGAGTCCGGTGCTCTACCAATTGAGCCACTGGCCTCTGAAAACCTTCTTTCTGAAGCGACTGCTCTGCCTGCTTTATTCGACGACCTCGGTGACGACGCCGGCCCCCACCGTGCGGCCTCCCTCGCGTATCGCGAAGCGAAGCTCACGCTCCATCGCTATCGGCGTTATCAACTCCACCTCCAGCGCAACGTTGTCCCCCGGCATCACCATCTCGCGCCCCTCGGGCAGCGTCACCAGACCCGTCACGTCCGTCGTCCGGAAATAAAACTGCGGCCTGTAGCCATTGAAAAACGGCGTGTGACGACCGCCCTCTTCTTTCGTCAGTATGTACACCTCGCCCCTGAACTTCTGGTGCGGCAGTATCGAGGCCGGCTGCGCAAGAACCTGCCCGCGCTCTATCTCGTCTTTCTTCACCCCACGGAGCAAAACGCCCACGTTGTCGCCCGCCTGCCCCTGGTCCAGGAGCTTCCTGAACATCTCCACTCCCGTCGCCACCGTTTTCTGCGTGTCCGTGATGCCGACTATCTCCACCTCGTCGCCCACGTTCACGATCCCCCGCTCCACCCGGCCCGTCGCCACCGTACCGCGACCGGATATCGAAAACACGTCCTCCACCGGCATCAGGAACGGCTTGTCCACGTCCCGTACGGGTTGGGGGATATAACCGTCCACGGCATTCATCAGAGCGTCTATCGAGGAAGTGTCCGTGCCCTCCAAAGCCCGGAGCGCAGAGCCCGGCACCACCGGAAGGTCATCGCCCGGGAACTCATACGTCGAGAGAAGCTCGCGGACTTCGAGCTCCACCAACTCCAGAAGCTCCTCGTCGTCCACCATGTCCACCTTGTTCAGGTACACGCAGATGTAGGGAACTCCCACCTGGCGCGCCAACAGGATGTGCTCGCGCGTCTGCGGCATCGGTCCGTCCGCCGCCGACACCACCAGTATCGCACCGTCCATCTGCGCCGCGCCCGTTATCATGTTCTTCACGTAGTCCGCATGGCCCGGACAATCCACGTGCGCGTAGTGGCGGTTCTCCGTCTCGTACTCCACGTGCGCCGTCGCTATCGTGATCCCGCGCTCGCGTTCCTCGGGAGCCTTGTCGATCTCGTCGAACCCGATCTCCTCCGCCATCCCCTTCTGCGCCAGATGCTTCGTGATCGCCGCAGTCAGTGTCGTCTTCCCATGGTCCACGTGTCCTATCGTCCCTACGTTCACGTGCGGCTTCGTGCGTTCAAACTTCGCCTTCGCCATGGCTTACCTTCTCCTTCTGATTAAAATTTCAAAAATTATATCTTTCGGGGGAGAGGAACCACTTCCTCTCTTCCTTGTCGTTCCCGAAAAATGCGCCTTTATACCCGCTCGACCGAAATCTCGTCTATAGCCAAAGGGGAAAATTGCGAACCAAGAAATTTCAAGGCGTTTCGCGCAATTTACAGGATAATGCACGAATCTCGAAATTTCAATGAATTCCGCCTGCCCTGGAGCCCACGACCGGACTTGAACCGGTGACCTCTTCCTTACCAAGGAAGTGCTCTGCCGGCTGAGCTACGTGGGCTGGCTGAGTCACGGTCGTACGAATACCATTTGTTTCAGCCAGAGCAACCTCAGCGAACGATGAGCCCGGACATTCGTCTCGGGCGGATAATACAGCTTATTTCGGCAAGAGCAACCCCGCGAGCCGAAATCCACACGAATGAAATCCATATCAAGAAAAGGCAAAAGCCTCGAATCATCCTGGAGCGGGAAACGGGGCTCGAACCCGCGACCCTCAGCTTGGAAGGCTGATGCTCTACCAACTGAGCTATTCCCGCCTCTGAGTCCAAAGCGCTCGTCTTCGTCGTCTCAACAATTATCTTTTGGTGGGGAGGGGAGGATTCGAACCTCCGAAGGCTGAGCCGTCAGATTTACAGTCTGATCCCTTTGGCCACTCGGGAACCTCCCCGAAAACCGCCGTTCACCAAAAACTATTAAAAAAACCTTGCGGAAACCATCAATTCCCTGAACCCGCCGTATCCGCCGAATCCCGGACGGATAAAACGGGAAACCCGGCGACCCTCCAGCCGGGTTCTCTCCAACGAAGCTCGGGAGGCGCGTCCCGCCGTGGAGCTGGCGAGAGGACTCGAACCTCCGACCTGCTGATTACAAATCAGCTGCTCTACCAGCTGAGCTACGCCAGCCAACAAAGGCGGGTAAATTAGGCTCCCCGGCGCACCTTGTCAACCCCCTTTATCACCTTTGAAGGGGGGAAAAGCAAGAAGCGCGCGCTATCTGGAGTTTCCGGCAAGAACCCCCATATCATTCTCACTTCAATGAAATGACTTTGTGTTTAACGCCCAGCTTTTTAGCGAGCGCTTTCAAATCGCCATCAAGTGCCGTTTCAGTAACAAGCCATGAATCGACGGGCAGGCAGTCGTCTTGAGCCAAAAGAACGGCTTTGTATTTGACGCACTGGTAAATTCCTCGGCGGAGATCGGCCCAATTCGAGTCCCTGGATTTAACTTCTATGGCTACTATTTCTCTTTCAGCGCAGAACACGACATCGACGCGGTCGCCCGACAAGAGATCGACTTCCGTCTCTGTTCTGACACCACGAAGCCGCCTCTCAATCCAATCCGGGTTATCCTTCACCCATAATCACAAAGCTTTATGATTTTCCCCTTCACCCCCGCGCCCTCTGGGCAAACCGTCCGATTCCACCCCCTCGGCATAGAACGGATCGGGTTCATAAGCTTTGCCGTAGATATCTTGATAAACGCGCTCCCAGTAGGGATAAGCACAAACCGCCTCGGTCTCCTGCTCAATAATGCGGGCCCAGGCATCACGGTTTTCTTTATAGGCGTCTTCTCTATTGAGCCAAGGCTCATCGGGGTAACGCTGGGCAAGAAATTCGCGAGCGCCTGGCCCCGGTCGCCCTGTGTCTTTTCGGACAACAAGCACGTTGAGAAACGGGGCCGAATTTTCCACGGTGAGGATGTTATCCATCACAGCACCCAAGACCACCCCTACCGCTCCAGCGAACCGGATATCAGGGATTTTCTCAAGTTCGCATTCTCCCTCTAACCACTCCATCATTTCGCCGTAGGTGAACGTCCCCCCATTTCTTGCTGCGGAAATCAGCCGGCGCGTCAGAGGCTCAGTAGCGGCTCGGCTTGTCAGGTTTAAGTCAGTTGGTTCGATCATGCCTCCGATCCTTCAAATGAATCCCTCACACGACCCCGGCGCACCCCGTGGAGCAGGATCGCCGCGGCGACAGAGGCGTTCAGAGAGGACACCACGCCCCCCTCGATGGGGATGCGCACGCGCGCGTCGCAATTCTTGCGCACCAGCGGACGCACGCCCTTGCCCTCCGCTCCGATAACCAGCCCGCACGGCCAGGGGAGTTCATCGACGCCCAGCGTCTTCTCGCCGCGCGCGTCCGCGGCCAGGAGCCAGTAGCCCGCCTCCTTGAGAGCCGATACGGCCCGGACCAGATTCGTCACGCGCGCGAGCGGTACGACCTCCAAAGCGCCGGCGGCCGCCTTGGCCGCAACGGGCGTGAGGCCCACGGCGTTATCCTTCGGCCAGACGACGCCGCCCGCTCCCAGAGCCGCTGCGCTCCTCAATATGGCGCCGAAATTTCTCGGGTCCTGCACCCCGTCGAGCAGCAGAATCGGCGGAGCCGCCGCCGGTTGCGCTTCTATGAGGTCTTCCAGCGCAAGAAGCGGTGTGGGCGAGACCTCCGCGAGGAGGTTTTGATGCTGCGCGGTGGCGGCCTTTTTCGTGAGTTGCTTCAGATCCAGTTCCTCGATGGGGATGCGGCGCGCCTCGGCGAGCCGGGCCGCCTCGGCGGCCCTGCGGCCCCGACGCCCAGCGGCGATGAGGAGCCGCTTCACCCGCCCCGGCCCGCGCTCCAGAGCCGCCAGCACGCTGTGTGCGCCGCAGACGTATTCGGGCCCGGGCCTCAAGTTTGCACTCTTCTACTCGGTGGCATGAGATGGATCATGCGGCGCTCCCTCCGGCCTCACCCATCGCGGGCGTCATCAAGTCCTTCGCTTCCAGAGTGTGCCGTCGGGGCCGTCTTCCAGGATGATGCCGGCCGACGCGAGTTCTTCCCTGATCCGGTCGGCTTCGGGGAAATCCCTGTTCGAGCGCGCCTGGGCGCGCCTGTCCAGCAACTCTTCTATCTCCTCGTCGCCCAAGGCCCCGTTTTGGGCCTCATCTACGTCTAAGAGCGATGCGCTCGCGGCGCTTCGGAACCACTCCTCGGGCGCATGGGCGAACAGGCCCAGAATCGCGCCCACCTCCTCGAAGACGCCGCGCGCAAGCCCGGCCGCCGATTCGGGCAACGCGCCCGCCTCGTTGATGAAGCCGTTTATCCGGCGCGAGAAATCGAAGAGATACCCTAGGGCGCGCGCGGTGTTGAAATCATCGTCCATGGCTTCTGTGAACTGGGCGCGGAAGGCGGCGACCGCCTCCTCCACCCGCTCGCGCCAGCCGCCGGAATCCTCCCCGCCGCTCCGGGCGAGCCTGAGCCGCACGTTGTAGAGTCTGTCCAGCCCTTTTCTCGCCTCGCCCACCACCTGATCCGAATAATCCACCGGATGCCTGTAGTGCGTACCCAGCAGAAAATACCGGATCACCTCGGCGGGGTGATCCTCGATAATCGCCTTGATGGTGAAGAAGTTCCCCTTCGACTTGCTCATCTTCTCGTGGTTGATCTGCACGAAGCCGTTGTGCACCCAATAGCGCACCCAGTCGTGGCCGAAGCAGCCCTCGCTCTGCGCTATCTCGTTCTCATGGTGGGGAAACACCAGGTCCTCGCCCCCGCCGTGAATGTCGAACCTCTCGCCCAGGTAGCGGCTCGACATGACGGAGCACTCGATGTGCCAGCCGGGCCGCCCCTTGCCCCAAGGGCTCTCCCACTCCGGCTCGCCGGGCTTCGCCGCCTTCCAGAGGGCGAAATCGAGCGGGTTGCGCTTGCCCTCGCCCGGTTCGATACGGTGGCCCGCCTCGAGCTCTTCCGTATTGCGGCCCGAGAGTTTTCCGTAGTCCGTGAATTTTCCGATGTCGTAATAGACGTTCCCCGCCATCTCGTAGGCGATCCCCTTCTCGATGAGCTTTTCGATCATATCGACCATGCCCTCGATGTTCTCCGTGGCGCGGGGGGCGGCGTCCGCGCGGAGGACGCCGAGCGCATCCATGTCCGTGTAGTATTCACTGATAAATTTTTCGGTCAGTTCACCAATGGGAACCTTCAGCCGCCTGGCGCGGGCGATGATCTTGTCGTCCACGTCCGTGAAATTGCACACGAAGCGAACCTCGTAGCCCCGGTATTCGAAATAGCGGTGGATAACGTCGAAGACGATGGCGGCGCGCGCATGCCCGAGATGACAGTGGTCATACACCGTCACCCCGCAGACGTACATCTTCACGCGCCCCGCCTCCAAGGGTTCGAAGGGCTCTTTCGTTCTCGTCAACGTGTTGTATAGCTGAACACCCAAGTGGCTCTCTCCAAAATGCGCGCGGATGAGGGGGTGAAAAATACGTTCCGGGTTTCGTCCGGGCAGAAATTTGTCATGCCCCGAGGATGGGCGTCAAGGAGAATCCACGCTTATCGTGCAAACCGCATGCGCCGCGACGCCCTCCTCACGTCCCACGAAGCCCATTCTCTCGCTCGTCGTCGCCTTGATTCCCACCAGATCGGGCGAGATCCCCAAAATGGAGGAGATGACTTCCCGCATCTCGGGAATATGCGGGGCCAGCTTCGGTCTTTGCGCCACGACCACGGAGTCGACGTTGTTCGGCTTCATGCCTTTTTCCCTCAAAAGCGCCACCACGCGCGCCAGGAGCTTCCGGCTGTCCGCGTCCCGGTAGGACTCGTCCGTGTCGGGAAAGTGCGCGCCGATGTCGCCCAGGGCCGCCGCGCCCAGCAGCGCGTCGATAATCGCGTGGGTGAGCGCATCGGCGTCGGAATGTCCGCTCAGACCCCGCTCGTGGGGAATCTCCACGCCGCCGAGTATCAACTTGCGGCCCGGCTCGAACCTATGCACATCGTAGCCCACGCCTACGCGAATCAAGGGCGCGCCTCCTTCTCGCCGTGTTTTTCCAAATCCATCAGCCACGCCGCCCGCTCCATGTCTCCGGGCGTGGTCACCTTGATGTTCTGCGCGCTTCCCTCGACGAGTTTCACCCGAACGCCGGTAGCCTCCAGCAGGGCCGCCTCGTCGGTTCCCTCGAAATCGTTGGCCTCGGCCCACTCCATCGCGCGCGCGAGTAGTTCCCGGCGCGCCACCTGGGGCGTCTGGGCGAGCCAGAGGCCCTCGCGCGAGCGCGTCGCCTCGATGAATCCATCGGCGTCGCCCACCTTCACCGTATCCACCACGCGCAGGGCCGCGATGCTCGCCCCCGTCTCGGCCGCGCCGAGCAGGCACCTCTCCAGGACTTCGGGCGTCACGAGGGGCCGCGCCCCGTCGTGTACGACCACCCACGCGACCCCGTCCCCGGCGGCGGCCAGGCCGTTTCGAACCGAGTCCTGACGGCGCGCGCCGCCTTCGACCATCCGAACCTCCACGTCCATCCCGCCGGGAAGATCGGGCGGGTCCGAGAGGGAGGGAACCACCACGACGATTCGGCCGATGAGGCCTGTGCGCGCGAGCCGCAAAAGACAGTGATGGAAAAGGGGCTTCCCCGCGAGGCTTCGGAACTGTTTCGCCAATGCTCCGGGCAGGCGCGAACCCTCCCCCGCAGCGGGAACGACCGCCGCTACCTCATCCGGATTCGGCAATGAGTGAGAGGAGTGCGTACGAGGCGCGCGCTCAGGCGCCAGTTCGGGATAGTTCGGCTTCATCTCGTATTTTCGTAAAAATCATCCGTCCGGCGGTGGTCTGCAAAACGCTCGTCACGGAGACGGGGATTTTCTCGCCGATGCGATGCTTCGCATGGTCCACCACCACCATGGTTCCATCATCCAGATAGCCGACGCCCTGATTATGCTCCTTGCCCTCCTTGATGACAAACACGTTCATCTCCTCGCCGGGCAGAACGACCGGCTTCACCGCGTTCGCCAATTCGTTGATGTTGAGAACCCGCACTCCCTGAAGCTCGGCCACCTTGTTCAGGTTGAAATCGTTGGTCATCACCATGCCGCATATCTCCTTGCCCAGGAGCACAAGCTTGGTGTCCACCTCCTTCACGCGGGGAAAATCCGTCTCCAGAATATGGATGTCGAGATCCTGGTTCTGCTGAATCCGCTGGAGGATGTCGAGGCCGCGGCGTCCCCGGTTTCGCTTCAGGGAATCGGAGGAATCCGCAATCTGCTGCAACTCCTTGAGCACGAACTGGGGCAATACCAGGGGTCCTTCGACGAAGCCCGCCTCGCAGATGTCCGCGATGCGCCCGTCGATGATGACGCTGGTATCGAGAATCTTGGCGTGGTGGTGTTTCTTGTCGCCCGCGCCTTTTTCTTTTTCCTGAGCAGGGTGCGACGGGTAGCGGCGTCCCGCCACGGAGCCGATAAAAACGCCCAGACAGCTCAAAAGCAAACCGATGAAGGCGCCGGCCAAGGGGCGGACGTTTTGCGGAAACGCCTCGCCGATAAGAGCGCAGAGCAGCAAAGAGGCGAGCAAGCCCAGGAGCAGGCCCGCAGCCCCGCCGGCCAGGACGCCGATTTTGAGCTTGCCCAGTTCCCTGGCGAGCACCAGCAACGCGACGCCCGCCGCAGCGCCTCCGGCCAGGCCCGCCATGCGGTTCGGTGCGAGCAAGGCTTCGGCGAGCGCCCCTCCGAGTACGCCGCAAAGGACGATGAAAAGAACACCCAGAATCAGGCCCAGGCCGCTCAACCCTCTCTTTTTTTCCAGCGGTATCTTCTCCAGCGGTATCTTTGAGGTGGATTCATTCATGTTTGTTTCTCCCGCGACGTTTTATAAACAATAAAAATAATATCTTAAGATCACGTTGTTTCGTGATGATTCCAGGCGGAACCAAAAACGCCTTCCATGATGAAATGTCCGTCACCGGGCATTTCCGGCTCCCGCATGGGAGGGTTGCGGGGCGACAGGCAAAGGCTAAAAGCGGGCGGGGTGTGTCAGGCGCGTCGTCCCCAAAATAAAGACACGAAAAGTGACTACTCTTCATCCAGAATGAAGTCCCCGCTTTTTCCTCCCGTTTTCCTCACCAGCCTGATTCCCGAGAGAACCATGCCCTTGTCCACCGCCTTGCACATGTCGTAGACGGTCAGACCGGCCACGCTCACGGCGGTCAGGGCTTCCATCTCCACGCCCGTTCTGTCCTGCGCGCGCACGGCGGCCTCGATGCTGAGCAGGCCGAGCGGCTCATCGGCGGAAAAGTCTATCTCCACGCTCGATATGCGCAAGGGATGACACATCGGGATGAGGTTCGCGCACTGCTTGGCCGCCATGACGCCGGCGATGCGCGCCGTGCCCAGCACGTCGCCCTTGGGCAGGCCCCCGGCGAGGATGAGGTTCAGGGTTTCGGGCGCCATCTCCAGGCGGCCGCGCGCTACGGCCTCCCGGTGGGTGACTTCCTTACCGCCCACGTCCACCATTCGGGCGCGGCCTTCCGCATCGAGATGGGAGAGTTTATGAGACACCGATAACGACCCCCGACTGACCCAGTGGAGCGGGCGGTTCCACTTTTTGGGACAAATTACATGGGATCATCATACAACAGGGGCGTGAAACATCAAAGAAAAAAGAAAACAAGGGTTTTTGGAGTGTGGGGAGTGATTTTCGTTTTTCGTCGTCATTCCGGCGCATGCTGGTGACAACCGACAGATTAGCCAGAACCGATGAAGATAACAGCATCGCAGGACGATCATAAGAAACGATAAGGCCAAAAGACAAAAAGCAAAGTCGCTGGATTCCGGCAATCCCTCCCGCATTGGTCGGAATTGACACCGGAATGACGAGCAAAAACGAAAAGCGGGCAGCCAAACAGATCCGTTCCTACGCCTTCATTCCGGTTGCAAGGGTGCCGTAGGGACAGGCCTCCGCGCCTGTCCTCCCGAGCAGAAACGACCACGGTATATTCAAGGACAACCC
The DNA here is from genome assembly GCA_965218735.1 of bacterium. Classification (GTDB taxonomy): domain Bacteria; phylum UBA8248; class UBA8248; order UBA8248; family UBA8248; genus Bin107. Next base: position 1,504,393 of record CBDCMA010000008.1, read on the forward strand.
CCGCGGGTTGTCCCCCTACGGGATTCCGGCGGATATTCGCTCTTTGGTCAGGATGACATCGGAATGGCGAGTAGTAGCAGCCTTAGGGGCCGTTCACGAACGGTGGGGCGACCCCGAGGAGGGGTTCGCCACTACAGCTTCGCCAGCGTGAGGCCCTGTTGTTTCTGGTACTTGCCCTTCTTGTCGGCGTAGGAGATCTCGCACTCCTCGTCGCTTTCGAAGAAGAGCACTTGGGCGATGCCCTCGTTCGCGTATATCTTGGCGGGCAGGGGCGTGGTGTTCGACACCTCGAGGGTGACGAAGCCCTCCCACTCGGGTTCGAAGGGCGTGACGTTGACGATGATGCCGCAACGCGCGTAGGTGCTCTTGCCGACGCAGACGGTGAGCACGCTTCGGGGGATGCGGAAATACTCCACCGTCTTGGCGAGGGCGAAGGAATTGGGCGGGATGATGCAGGTGTCGGCCTTGACGTGGACGAGTGAACGCTCGTCGAAATTTTTGGGGTCCACGATGGTGGAGTTCACGTTCGTGAAGATCATGAACTCATCGGCGATGCGGATGTCGTACCCATAGGAGGAGACGCCGTAGGAGATGGCGCCCTCGCGCACCTGCCTGTCCTCGAAGGGTTCTATCATCCCGTGATCGCGCGCCATTCGGGAAATCCACTTGTCCGATTTAATCGACATCGCGTGAACTCCGTCTGCCCGGGCGCATCACGAAAACCCGGGTTCCATCCGAAACGCAAACATCAAACGCCATGCATGCTCAATGTTTCGGGGGGTGAAATTCCTTGAAATGATATCCGGGGGCGAGAGAAGTCCGACTCCTCCCACCCCCAGATGACCGCCCCTGTCCGCCCGAAACGGGGGCGATTTTGCTCATCTGTTCTCCCGTTCGGCTTTCATGCCCGATACGGGAGGCTTTCATTCTGGTTCGCTCAATATTTCATTTTCTAGAAGAAGCATATAAACACAAGATGTAGTGCCAAGTCAACGCTTTTTTAGAAAAAAACACAATTTATTGTGGATAGCTCGTGCGCGCCCTGGGGATATTCAGGGGAAAAGCTGTGGGAAAAATGTGGACAGCGCGCAACCCCACCGCGCGCCGGCTTATTTGAAGCGATCCGCGTGAACCTTGATTTTTGCTTTTTCGCGCAAGCTCTTGAGCAGCGCCCCATAGTTCTCGCGGCGCTTAAGCTCTGAATAAACGAGCTTAACGTCGTCCTTGACGTCCTCATACTTCGCGTCCGCAGCCCCTACGCGCTCGGTGACGCGAATCACCTGCCAGCCGACGGCCGTTCGAATCGGCTCGCTCGGCTGGCCGATGGGCAGTTTGAACGCCACATCCTCTAACGCCTTATCCAACGCCCCGCGCTCGGCCGTGCCCATCATTCCGCCCGAATCGCGCGTGGACTCGAAGATGGAACGCTCCCTCGCCACGCGTGCGAAAGGCTCGCCTTTCCGCAATTCGGCTACGGCGTCCCACGCCTCTTGTTCGCTTTTGAGCACGATGTGGGCGAGGGTGACCGTCTCCTTGCGGCGAAACCGCCCCTTGTTCGCGAGAAAGAAATCCCGCAGTTGTTGCCCGGACGCGCCGGCCGCCCCCAGGTCCTGCTTCAGGAATTCCTCGATGACGAGTCTGCGCATCAGGCGCTCGACCCTTTTTTGAATCTGGGGCGATTTATCTATTTTTCGCCGCAGCGCCTCCTGATACAAGAGTTCCCCCCGCACCAGGCCTTCGAGAAACTGCTGCTTGTTCTTGCGAATGCGAATGCGGACGGCGGGGGCCAGCGTCCTTAGCCTCTGCTCTATTTCTCCCAATGTGATCTTCTTGTCATTCACCTCGACGACGGGCTCGTCCATATTCTTCATGGACCCATCGTTTTTCTTGCCCGCCCCCTCGGCGTCGAGGCCGCCAAGCAGCAGAATCACCACGATCAGCGCAGATATTTTTTTCATGTCCATCTCATTCCCCATCGTTCTCGAGGTCGAAAAAAGAACAGACTCCAGAAAACAAACCGACGTACAATATACCGATAAATGGAGCCGAACGAAAATTGACGCGTCGTTTCAAAGCGCCACCGGCGCCCGGGGGGGATTCGCGCCCGAAATTATTTTCCCCCGGCCGGTCCCCTTATACAAAAAAGGTGAACATCAGCACCAGATAACATATGTATACGGAAAGGAGCGCGAACCCCGCACCCCGCCCCAGCCCGCGCTTCCTCGACGCGAGGAACAAGAACAGAACCATCATCAAGAGCATGGAGGGGAAATCCAGAACGAACGTCTGCCGCTCGATACCCAGGGGAGTAATGAGGGACGCCCCCCCGAGCACCCACGCGATGTTCAAGACATTCGCCCCCACCACGTTGCCGACGGCCATATCTCCATGTCCCTGCAAGGATGCGGATACCGCCGTAATCAATTCAGGAAGCGACGTGCCGACGGCCACGAGCGTAAGGGCGATGACCAGTTCGGGAACCCCGATGGCGCGGGCCATGTGCACCGCGTTCTGCACGAGCAGAACGCTTCCGAAAACGACTGTGACCGACCCGGCGATGAACCGCAGCCCGATATAATGCTTTTCCCTGTCCATCATCGCGCTGCCGAAATCGAAATCCGCCCACGTTCCCTGCTTCATGCCGAACCACAGAAAAACAGGAACCAAGGCGAACAAAACCAGCCCTTCCGCTCCGGTGAGTTCCCCGTTCCACCCCATAAAAACAACCAGGGCGCCCAGCGCCAGCATGAAGACGCCTTTCGGGAGAATCTCTTTTCTGGACAGAGAAACAGGGTCGAGCAAAAACGCCACCGCCAGAATGAGCCCGATGTTGCAGATGGTGGAGCCGACCGCGTTGCCCACGGACGTGGCCGGATGGTCCAGCCAGGCGGCAATGACGGATACGCTGAATTCCGGGGCCGTCGTCGCCAGGCTCACCAGGGTCGCGCCGACGACCACTTTGGGAATCCCCGTTATTTCGGCGACCCCCACAGCGCCGTCGGTGAACCAGTCGGCGCCTTTCGTGATGATGGCGATGCCCAGAGAGAATAAGAGGAAATTCGCCCAGATGGGAAAACTTGCGAAATATGCTTCCATACCCGAGAAGCGTCCTTTATATGGCGCCGGCTCCCGATGGCCGGCGAAAGATCATTTGCCCCGGAACCGGGGTTTGCGTTTTTCCAGGAAGGCGGAAATCCCTTCCTGAAAATCCGAACTGTCGGTCGTCTCGGCTTGCGCCCCCGCTTCCGCGCGAAGCGCCGTCGCCACGTCGAGGCCGCCTGACCCGCGAATCAGCTTCTTCGCCGCCCGAAGCGCAATCGACGGTCCATCGGCGAGTTTTCGCCCGAAGGCCATCGCCTCCTCCATGAGCGCGTCATCCGGATGAACCGAACGAACGAGACCGATTGCGAGCGCCGCCTCCGCATCGATGACCTCACCCGTCAATATCAACTCCAGGGCTTTCGCACCGCCCACGACGCGGGGCAGGAAAAACGTGCCCCCGCAATCGGGAACCAGCCCCACGTGGGAATACACTTGCCCGAACGATGCGCTCGCGCCCGCCAGGCGAACGTCACAGGCCAAAGCGATATCACATCCTGCGCCTACGGCGAAACCATGGACGACCGCTATCGTCGGGCACCGGACGTCATAGAGTTTCGCCAGAGCCTTCTGGTAGTCCGGCCAAAGGAATTCCTCCATTCTCTCGCCCGTCTTCAGGCGCTCGTCGATTTCCTTCAAGTCCCCGCCCGCGGAGAAAGCGCGTCCCGCGCCGCTCAGGACCATCGCGCGGATATCGGGTTCATTGCACCTCTCGCACACTTCGCATAAATCTTGCGCCATCCGCCGGCTCAGGGCGTTGAGCGCTTCGGGACGATTCAAGCGCACGAGAGCCAAGCCGTTATTTTCCTCGAAATCGATCATATTCCATGGCATAATGACATTCTCCCGGATTGCTGTGGCAATCATTTTCTATTTTTCTTAAAATATGGCATATCTTTCGAAGATGGAAGTAACAGAGTAGAACCGGGGAGCAAGGCGGGTGTTTTGCGGTTGATGCGCCTATCACCCACAAAATTCCCCGTGCGGCCGGGAACGCGGGAATTCTCATTGAGGGATGCCAAGTGGATTCACCAGATGCCGTCATCAAGATATATGATCGCTGGGGGAAATTCTACGATTTCGTCTTCAAGCACGTATTTCATGAAGGCAGAAACGTCGGAGTCGACCTGCTCGACCTGAAGCCGGGCGAGAAACTGCTCGAGGTAGGCGTGGGCACGGGGCTTTCCCTGCCGCTCTACCCGCCCACTTCGGAGATCATCGCCATCGACATTTCTTCGAAAATGCTCGAAAAGGCAAAAGAGAAAGTCCAGAAGATGGACCTCGGAAACGTCGAACTCGCCGTGATGGACGCGCAGAACATGGCGTATGAGGACAACACCTTCGACTGCGTCACCGCCTGCTACGTGGTGAGCGCAGCCCCCGACCCGCACAAGGTCGTTTCGGAAATTTGCCGCGTATGCAAACCGGGCGGGCGCGTCGTCTTCATCAATCATTTCAAAAGCCAGAAATTCCTGCTGGCCAAGTTCGAAGAGCTCATCAACGGCGTCTGCAAGAAATTCGGATGGGAGACCACCCTGGACCTGGAAACCCTGCTCGAAGCGAACAACCTGATTCTCGAACGGCAGGAGCGTGTGAACATCTTTGACTACTGGCGCGCGGTACTTTGCAGAAATCCCGATAAATAACGTCATTGACCGCGTCCCGACAATCCCGATACGCCGCGTATCTCTCCTGAGATGAACCTCGAGTCGAACGCCTACGGCGTGCTGTTTGCTTCGATAGCTTCGGCCTCCTGGGCGGTGTTTATCTATTTCATCAAGCGCGCGCTCATGAACGCGCCCGTCCTCAAGGTCACCGCCGCCATGACGAGCGTGAACGCAGCGCTCGTGACGATCATCGCCGTCTTCTTCATCTCGGTCGAGGATTTTTGGGGCGTCACCGCGACCACGCTGACGTTCGCCTTCCTGGCGGGCTTTTTCCATATCGGCATATCGCGCTCGTTCTACTACCGCGCCATTCACCGCATCGGGCCCAACCGCTCCATACCCATCGCGCTCACCTATCCCGTCATCACGGCGATCGGGGCGTCGTTCATGCTGGGAGAGACGCCTACGCTCTCCATCTTCACCGGCCTCGTGATCCTCCTGGTCGGCATCACGCTCATCGTTCAGGCCGAACCATCCCAGGAGCCGGAATCAAGCGCTCACGGCGCCAGATGGAAACTCTTCGGCTGGATTTCCGCCGGCGTCACCTCGCTGCTCTGGGGCGTGGCCGCCGTCTTCTTCAAAAAGGCGTCCTTGAACCTCCATCCGCTCGCCACCGCTTCCATCGCGCTCTGGGTGGGAGCCGCCACGGCCTCGCTGCTGATGGCGCTGAGTAAGGGCGAGGAATCGCGCGGCCCCATCCCCGCTTCTGCGTGGAGGTGGATTTTCGCCGCGGCCGCGTGCCAGGCGATAGCCGTACCGCTCTATAACTTCGCGTTCGTCCACACGCTGGCCGTGCGCGTAACGGCCATCGTCTCCGCCCAGCCGCTCATCGTCTTGCTGCTCGGCTGGCTGTTCCTGCGCGAGACGGAAAACATCACCCCCCGGCTCGTTTTGGGCGCGCTGCTCACCGTAGCGGGCACCATCGTCGTCATCACGTAAAACCCAAAGAGAGTTCCCCTCGCCTGACGGGGGTGCTACCCTTGAGCGTCCAATCATTCAGGGAATTTTTCGAAAACTTCATCACGAGAAGGAGAACAAGATGGGCGAAGTCATTCACGTCACCAAGGCCCGCATCGTCAAGGAACCCGGCAAGGGAATGAAGACGGGCTATCTCGACGCATTTCCCGATGATCCGATTCCCTACGGCATCCACGGGGGAATCAAGAATTTCTACAAGGCGGAACCCGAGGTGGAGCGCCCGGCCACGCTGGATCATCTGGCCGCCGCCGTCGCCGGCTGACTGACGGGCAACATGGGAGGCGCGCTGGATGCGCGCGGGATAAAGAGCAGCCCCGATAACCTGGTGGCGGAAGTAGAAGGCATCATCGAGAACGTGGACGGCATGGCCCTGGTCACGAAGATCAAGGTCCACTACACATGCAGAATCCCCAAGGGAAAGCGCGAAGACGCCGAGCGCGCCCTCGCCGTGCACGAGAAAGGCTGCCCGGCCAGCCAGAGCGTGCAGAGGGGAATAGCCGTGGAGTACACGGCCGAGTTCGAGGAAGTGGACGAGTAAGTAAAGTATCGATGTGAACATGCAAGAAACCCCGGGAGCGCGAGACGTTCCCGGGGTTTCTTGTGTATGGATATCCGCCGGTATGACGCGTTAATTTCTCTCCGTAGTGGCAGCCCCTCCTCGGAGCTACCCCAAAGACCTGCGTGTCCGCTCGTCTTGTTCTGGATTCCGGCATGCGCCGGGATGACGGCTCCATTGGGTTCTTCCCGTAGGGGCGACCCCCCGTGGTCGCCCGTTTTGGAATCCGACCCGGACAAGGGCATGAACAAGGCGGACACAGGGGTCCGCCCCTACGGAATTATTGCTGCGTGACGTTCACTCCCCCTTTGAGGGGAGTGATTGGGGATATCCCAAACGGGGGGAGTGTCCCTCGCCTTTGCTCGTCATACCGGCGCAGGCCGGAATGACGAGCAAAAACGATAATCCGTTATCCACCAACGGTAGGGGACGCATATATGCGTCCCTGCCTTTCTCCCCTAGAACAAGGGTCGCATATATGCGACCCCTACACAGAGAGGCGCAGGCTACTCACCTCGAAGGATCAATCCCGACCTCTACGAAGGCAATGGTGCCTGAGACCGAGTTCGAAGAAGCGGCGGACAGATGACCCGGGAGATTACCCGCGAAACTCCGGGAAGCGAGGTTCATGGGAGTTCCGACGAGGGCTTTCCGAGACGAACAAGAGCCCGTACCGATACCGCCGGTCGATTCCCCAGGCCATGCACAGGGAGAGCCCGACCAGGAGCGCAAGCCCGCCCGCTTGTTCCCAGGTGCCTACGAGCAGCGCGCCCAAGAGGAACATCAAGGCGAAAACAAACACGCTTAAAGCCAGCCAGATGCCCGCAAGCGCGAATACGGGCGCCGAACGCGCATCCTGTCCGCGCACCCGCCCCCATGCGCCCGGGGGCCGCACCTTGTTCCAGAAATTCCTCAAAACCTCCGCCTTGACGGGCCTCGTGATGAAAGTAGCGATCAGCATCACCATGAAGCCGACGCCCACCTCCGCAGCCAGCAATACGGGAAACGAGGGCGGCTTATCGCCCAGATGGAGATAAAGGGCCGTGGCGCCTGCGGCCAGCATTCCTGAAATCTCCGTCCAGGCGTTCGTCCGCCACCACAGCCAGCGCAGGAGCACCGGAAGGCCGAGGCCGGCGCCCAGGGAAATGTTGAACTTCCACGCCCACTCGATGCTGCTCATCTGCGCCGCCACGGCGAACGCGCAGAGCGACATGGCCATCACACCCAGGCGGCTGACAACGATGACTTCGCGCGCTCCCGCTTTCTTCCGGATGAAGCGCGCATACACGTCGTTCACCAGATAACTCATCCCCCAGTTGAGATGGGTATCCACCGTGCTCATGAACGCGCCCAGAAGACCCACCATCACCAGACCGAGAACCCCCGCCGGCAGGAGGCGCCCCATCAGGAGGGGATACGCCGTCTCCCGGTCGGCCAGGATTTTGGCCTCCATGGTGCCGGGCAGGGCGTCCATGCCCTTGGGGACCAGAATCAGGCTCACCAGGCCGATGAGTATCCACGGCCAGGGCCTCAGGACGTAATTCCCTATCGTGAAGAGAAAAGCGCCCGCCTGGGCCTCCCTGGGCGTGCGCGCCGAGCACAGCCTCTGGCCGATGTAGCCACCGCCGTCGGCGTTGTTGTGCGCCCACCAGACAACGAACAGGTATATGAGGATAACCTGCGCCCCCGCCCATCCCGCACCCTCTGGCGGAAGAAAAGAGAGGATATCCGCAGCGCCTTTCGCGCCGTATATCTCGTGTAATTTCGCGCTCATTCCCGACAGCCCGCCCACGGCCTCCACGGCGTACCAGGCGAAGAGGCAACTGCCGGCCATCGCGATGACGAACTGGAAGAGATCGGTGAGAATCACCCCGCGGATTCCGCCCGCGCTCGAATAGACCGCTATCATCAAGACGAGAAGAGCGACCGTTACGCTCTCGTTCACGCTCCCCATCGTAAGGGCGGCGGGCCAGTTCCCCTCGATGGCGCTCCACAGGCCTGCGGGCAGAACCTTCTCCCATTTGAGGAAAGGCTCGGCAATCTTCGCCATGGCGCGGAACACCCAGCCCAAAACGATCAGGTTCACGATGAGTGAGGAATAGACGGCCTTGAAACCCCGCAGGAACGCGCCGGGGCCGCTCCCGTATCTGAGCTCCAGGAGTTCGGCGTCCGTCACCACGCCCGCGCGCCGCCACAAGGGGGAGAAGAAAACCGCGACGCCCACGTTCCCGATGACCCACGCCCACCAGAACCAGTTTCCCGAGATGCCGCGCTTGGCGACGATGCCGGCCACGACGAGAGGGGTGTCGGAGGCGAACGTGGTCGCCACCATCGAGATGCCTATCCACCACCAGGGCAGGCTGCGCCCGGCCACGAAGTAGGAAGCCAGACTCCTGGACGCCGAGCGCGAAGTCAGCACGCCTACGAGCAGAGCGAACGCGATGTAGCCGAGGATGAGCGACCAGTCCAGAGTCGAGAGCATGGCGCATTTCTCTACGAATGGGCGAGCTTCGGGCGCATCCTACAAGGAAAAGAAGATGCGATACAGCAAGCCCTACGTCTCACGACGCAAAAACGCCCCGCGGCGCGTGCGGGGCGCTTCATGTAAAAGAAGGTTCGTGGCGCGTCGACTAACTAACCGGGATGGTCGGCTCCGAGCTAGAAGGCGACGAAGTTCCGGTGCACCCAGCGGTTGTTCTTGCGCCGGACTTCCATGTAGAACGAATCGCTCGTCTTGCGCGTCTCCAGGTTCAAACCGCCCGGCATCGCTTTCAAAGCGGGCTTTGCGGCTCGCGCCGCGTCGATGAACGCGGCGATCTCGGCGAGCGTCGGCTGCTTTCGCTTCTGCGCGTTTTTTTCCGTGACGGCTTCCGTCGCCGCCGCCTTCAACTGCCGCAGCCACAGTTTCCGGAACAGGCCGGCGCTTCCGAACTCATCGCCGCTGTTGATCCTGCCGTTGACCGCGAAGACATAGCCTACGGCATACGGATGCTTGTCCAAAAGCCCGCTCAAGGCTTTTTCATAGTACACCAGCGCAGATGCGAGGCGCTTGTTCTCGAGCGATAGCTGGAGGCTCGAGCGCGAGCGTTCGTCGGCGACGCGCGCCCCCATGGCTCGGCTCCAACTCATCTGCGCACTCCGAATCGAGTCCCATACCTGGCCCTGAAGGTTCGGGCCTCTCGACCGCCTCCGCCCCCTCTCCAATACTCCGCTCCAACCGGCCTCGGGAGCGGTCTCGCGCCGCATCCTTTTCATCATCGCAATCTTGCCGGCCCTGGAAGGCATGCGGTGTGCGGATTCCGAAAACTCTCTCAGCCTCTCCTTCCCTCGCCTGGACCATCTACCTGCTTCGACGCAAAAGGCATCGATGTACAGGTTCCCCGAGTTCGGGGGGACGATCATGCTCGCGACCAGGGCGCGGTCCTGCTTGCCGCCCTTGACGATGTCGCCCGACTGGATGAAGACCTCGCGATCGCCCAGATTGCGGATCGCGAGCCGCCCTACGTTGCCCGTTTCGATGACCTTGACGAGGCCCTGCCTCATCGCCTCGCCCAGGGTGATCGGCAAGGGGCCGGCGTTTCGGCCCTCGCGGTGAATCAGGTAGATGGCGAGATTGTTCTGCGTGTAGGGGCCGCTCAGGCGATAGTCCTTCCCTGCCGTCGCGTAAGCCGTTGCCGGCGGCAACCCGATTGCGATGGCGCAGGCGAGCAGAACGGCTACGCCATACGCCCGGAACGGTCTCGATGCGGCCCGCGCCCGGCGAACCGGGCGCTCGTTCGACAGTGTGGTGTGCATGGTTTGCTCCCCCCTGATAGCTCAACCCCGGCGGCGTCAATCTCATCCGTATCGCTCGACAAGCGGTATTGCCGTTCATTCTTATCCGGCAACCGTTCCGCGTACGTTTTCGCGTGATTCCGAACTTGAATTTATGACAGGGGCGGGTTCCATCCATGCAAAATCCGTGCTGCGCCGCGCGAGAGCGGCGGCTCTTGAGAGCTTGAAATCACTCCCCCCTTGAGGCGGGGGGGGGGGTGAATTCCGACTGAGAAAGGAGGAATTCTTCCGAGCAAGGAGCGAGGAATTGCGAACCGACGTGTTCCTCATCCGCAGCAAACCCTCCTCATCTATCGGGTTTGCCCCCCACCAGCTCGCTTGCGGGCTTACGCCCTTACCTCGCTGACGGACTTTCCCCTCGGAAAGCCCGACCCTCAAGGGGGGAGTAATTTTCAAGCGCAATGGTTTCGAAGGGGCACCCGAGTCCTGGATATAAAAACGATCTCACGCCGGCATCCGCGCCCGCGCGCCTTAAAACGCAAAAACGCCCCGCACGCGTGCGGGGCGTTTCTAGCGAGAGAATCTTGTGCTCGGTATATTCGTCTAGCTTTGGCTTCCGTTCGTCTTCAGGCGGCCCAGGACCTCCATCACGTGATCCGGCGTGATGGGTATGCGCGTGATGCGCGCCCCAATCGCCTGGCCCGCCGCGCAGGCCACCGCAGCGGCTCCCGCCGTGCAGGGGGGCTCTCCGATGCCCTTCGCCCCGTAGGGACCCAGGCCCTCGCCCGATTCGAGGATGACGTTATCCCACTCGGGCGTATCCACCGAGGTGGGGATGAGGTATCCGTGAAACTCGTTGTTCAGGAGCGCGCCCTTTTGCGTGAGGACTTCTTCGGCCAGTGCGTGGCCGACGCCCATCATCGTGCCGCCCTCGAACTGCCCTTCCACGTGCTGCACGTTGATGGCCTGGCCGACGTCGTGGCCCGACCAGTAGTTGAGCACGCGAAGCTCGCCCGTATCGACGTTCACCTCGACTTCGGCCGCGTGAACACCGAACACGTAATCCATCCAGCCGCCGGCGTCTCCGTATTGCTCGTTGCCCTCGAAATCGTGGACGCCGATTTTCATCTTTCCGACCGTGTGGAGGTCGACGCCCATCTTCTTGCACTGGGCCGCGGCCTCGGCGAAGGCGACCCCGCGCTCCTCGGCGGCTTTCACGTAAACGCGCCCGTCTCGAATATCCAGATCCTCAGGATCCGCTTCGAGCAACTCGGCGGCTCCCTTCAGGATTCTCTCCTTGAGTTCCGTCGACGCCCGGTAGCAGGAACCGCCCGAGATCATCGTCTGGCGGCTGCCCGCCGTAACCCCAACGAGCGGGGTGACGTGGGAATCCGACATCGTGACCGTCACGTCATCCAGACCGATCCCTAAGGCTTCAGCGGCTATCTGGCGATTCGTCTGGGTCTGGCCGGCTCCTACGTCCGATGCGCCCGTGCGCACGTTCACGCTGCCGTCGAGGTCGATGGACACAAACACCTCGCCCTCGTTCCTGGGCCTTCCGTATCCGCCCATGTTCGCGACGACCCCGACTCCCACGCGCCAGGGGCCGTGGTCCTTCTCGGGCACGCGGCCAGCCGAACGGCCGATGAGCCTCTTGGTTTCCGCCGCCAGTTCGGGCAGCATCACCCGGGAGGGCACGGGCTGGTTCTGCATGAGCGTCTCGCCCTTGGCGATGAAATTCTTCTCGCGGAATTCCAGAGGGTTCATCCCCAGCCGCGCAGCGAGCTCATCCATCTGCGCCTCATAGGCGAAACACACCTGGTTCGCGCCCACGCCGCGCATCGCCTCGGTGAAGGGGTTGTTCGTCCTGACCGCGCGCGCGCGGCCCCTTGCGTTTGGAATCTCGTAGGGGCCTCCGCTCACCACGAGCGCGCCCAGGAGCAGGCCCTTGCTGTTGGCCGCATACCCGCCCGCATCGCCAATGATGTCCACCTCGATAGCGGTGAGCTTCCCGTCCTTCGTGGCCCCCGTCTTGTACTTCATGAGGAAGGGGTGTTTCTTGCTGCCGGTGTTCATGGTCTCTTCGCGCGAATAGGCCATGCGCACGGGCCGCCCCGTCCTTATCGCCAGAAGCGCCATGAATGCGCCCAGGAGCGGGTGTTCCTTGCCGCCGAAGGCGCCGCCCAGCATCGGGCACTCGTAGCGAACGCGGCTGAGCGGCAAGTCCAGAGTTCTCGCCACGTTCTGGTAGTTCTCTATCATCTGGGTGGGCACGCGAACGTTCACCACCCCGCGCTCGTCCACCCAGGCCACACCGCCTTCGGGTTCGATGAACGCGTGATCCAGACAAGCGGAGAAATAGGTATTCTCCACGATCACGTCCGCCGCCTCGAAGCCTGCTTCTAAGTCTCCTTTGTCCGTCTTCCAGTCGCAGACCACCTCCCCCTCTTCGAGGCTGGTGAAGTCATACGCGCCCGAGAGCGGTTCGTAGGTGACGCGCACGAGCGAAGCCGCCTCATCCGCCAGATCCCTGGTGTCCGCCGCCACGAGGGCCACGGCGTCGCCGATATCCGTGACGACGTCCTCCGCCAGCACCGGGAAATCGGGATAGCGCCCGGCGTTTTTCCCGGGAATGTCCTTTGCGGTCAAGACACAATGCACGCCCGGAAGCGCGAGCGCCTCGCTCGCGTCTATCTTCTTGATCTTCGCCGGCGTCATCGAAGCGCGAACGGCTTTTCCGTATATCTCGCCCGGCAGATGAAAATCATCGCCGTAAATGGTATCACCGACCGCTTTCGCCAAAGCGTCGTCTTTCGTCGGCGACGTGCCGACATGCGTCATCTGAGCCATCTTTTCCTCCAGAATAAGACTCGCAAGTTACCCGCGAAGGGACGCGACATCCACCACCTGGCCCGTGGCCGCGCTTTGGACGACCGCCTCGAGCACGGCGACGACTTCGAGCCCCTCGGGCCCGCCCGTTTCGGGAGTCGCCTCGCCCCGGATGCACCTGCAGAATTCATCCATCTCATCCGCCAGAGCGTCTCCGCCCACGACGTCGACTTCCGTCCGGGTCTCCTCGCCGACTTTCGCCACGTAGAGCTTTCCGCCTTCCTCTTCGCTATAGGCTCTCATCTTCGTGCCGAAAGCGGCGGTATCACAAATTTTGGGAATGACGAAAGTTGTCCCGATGTAGCCGAGCGGGCCGCTTTCGTATTCGATGATTATGCTCGTCGTGTCGTCCAAGTTCGTTTTGCCCAACACTTTCTTGCTGAACGCGGCCACTCTCTTCGCAGGCCCGGCCAAGTATTGGAGGTTGTCGATCATGTGGACGCCCAGGCCCGTCATCGAGCCTGCGGGGCATTCCGCCGGGTCGTTGCGCCAACCCTGCTTGGGTTCGAATCCCATGGGCAGCGAGAGGTTGGCTTCCATCTGATGGAGCACCCCCAGTTCGCCGCTGTCTATCATTTCCCTGATCTTCCGGTTCGCGCCGAGCCGGCGGCGGTGATGCCCGACTTGTAAGGTGACGTTTGCGCTGGAAGTCGCCTCGTTCGCCTTTTTGGCTTCATCGACCGTCAGGGTGAGCGGTTTTTCGACGAATACGTGCTTACCCGCCGACGCGGCCGCGGAAATCATGTCCAGATGCGTGGAATGGGGGGTCGCGACGATGACGCCCTCCACCTCCGGGTCGTTCCACAGATCGTCGAGGCTATCCGCCGTCCGGCAATTGCGTTTCTCCGAAAACGCCTTTCTCGCATCTTCACTGCGCGCGAAACCCGTAACCACCTCGCCGGAACCACTGCGGTTCACGGCATCCACCAAAACACCGCCCCACCAGCCAAGCCCGATAGAGGCGAGGCGCACTTTATCCGTAGCCATTTTTCGACTCCTCATTTCCTGAATAAGTGAATTCTCGGCATCCTGCAGAATAGACACTGCATGATTGCATACGAAGCGCACCATAAACCAACATCGCCCGCTTGAAAACCACGCCGGGGGAAATGAGGCCGGATAAAGCCAAAAAAAAACCTCCTCCCGTCTCCGGGAGGAGGCTCTCGCAGGGGGGTATCATGCGAGATGTATGATTGCATGGCGGAGGAGCGCCGACCCGATCAGCAACTCCTCTCGCCCGCTAATCGGGGCGTGCCGCCTAAGAACGCCGCGATCAACGTTGCTTATATCTCTTGCAAGGGGCGTGCCATTCTTTTCGACGCTATAACTATTGCAATATCAATATGATAGGAAATAATGCGGCTGGAGAAATTGCCATTTTGTCACATCATGCCGCATGATGCCCGCAAAAAACGACAAATCGTCATGGCGAACGTTGCCTGCAAGGGGCGCAATTTTCCGCTTTCACCCCGAACCGGGTGATTTGCCGGGAAATCCTTCGAGCGCCTCGCGAACGGCGGTTCTCATTTCATCCCCCTGGGAGAGCGCCGTCGTTGCGCCGGCTCCTGATTTCCACAACTCTTCTTGCGAAACGAGGTCTATCAAACGTATTTCCACCTTCGCGGCGCACGCTTCGATATCGTTGCAGTTGCGGCTGCCACGGGCGAGGATGAGCGCCTGCGCGCCCGAATCTCTTAACAGCGACAGATGGGTTTTTGCGATTTTGCCCTCGGCGTTCAGCAGATCGTCCGCTTTTGTTTTTTCGAGTTCTTTCGGCCACCGAAGAACTCTGTACCCTTTGGCGGTGATGGCGTCGCGCACCAGAAACGCGCCTTCTACGAACTCGATTTTTTTTACTTCGGGCGCCTTTAGGCCCGCTTTCTCGTAGATGTCGCGGAAGAGGCCCGTCCAGTCGCTCGCATAATGAAAAGGAGCAATGACGATGCGATTAAGCGTTCGTATTTCGCCCGGCCTGGCGACGCCTTGCGTTCGTGAAATCTGATAGGCGCAGCCTCCAGCCAGGAGAAGTAAAAAAACGATCGCCAAAACCCGAAGCCGCGCCTTGAAAGCCATTTATCGAGATTCTCCAAACTATATGATTTGCCTGATCCAGCCGAACAGGAACACATACGCATCCCGGCTTTCACCCCAAATGGAGGTGGCGTATGTAACCACCATACCCCATCCCCCCGTCGAGACGAGCGCAGCGCCTCCGACAAAAACAAGGCTTGAGAAAAAAATGAATACCCAGGAAAAAACCCGCCCCCCGCGCGCGATGTCGGGCTGCGACGCGCCAAGCGCGTGTAAGGTCATGAGCACATGCAGGCAAAGAGTGAGGCCTGCGAGAAACGCCGTCGCCGGGCGAATCCGCCCGTACCCGAAACCCCAATCGAGGAGGGCGCCCAGAATCAAAACCACCACCGTCAAGAGGGGAAAAAAATAAGGCGCCAGGGTGATGATGGGGTTCGTGCCGCTCAAGCCCACCTTCCCGCTCCCCCGGTTCACCTCGAAGGAACTCACCTTTTTGCCCGTGAGCAAGGCGAACACCAGATGCGTGAACTCATGAACGAAGGCGTAGAGAAACTCAGGCGGCCAAAACCGATGCCAGACGGCGTATACTCCCCCACCGATGATGAAGGCCCAGCCCTCGGGCGCGGGCGTATATGACCCCCCGCCTCCTGCGAGAAAAGCCGCCGGGAAGCTCCTTGCGAACGCAAGCGCCGCCCCCCAGCAGGCGGGCAGCAGGGCTATCGCGACGATCCAGGCCAGGGGTCTGTAGAGAAGCGATTTCATGAACTTACCCGTCTCGAGTCCTCGGGCGGCGAGGCGGACACCACGCAAGCATGGCCCATATCCGCCTCCCCCACAAGGTGGGCGATCACGATTCCAGGCCCGATGAAACCTTGACGGTGGGAGGGAAGAGAAATATCCCTGGGTTACACATGAAATTCATTTCACGGCTTACTAAAAACGGGAGCTTTCCATGAACGGCGCAAAAATAATTTCCGACATGCTGGGGATGAGCGATGGACTCGTCAAGCGAGCCCTGGAGGGTCTGGAGGATGCGGATATGCTCAAACGGCCGAGCGATCAGGACAACACCATCGGCTGGCTGATCTGGCACAAGACGAGGGTCGAGGACATCGCCTTCGCGGATGCTTCGGGCCAGGAGCAGCTCTGGATTTCAGAGAAATGGCACGAAAAGTTCGCCATGGAACCGAACCCGGGACAGATGGGTTTCGGGGATTCGCTCGAGCAGGTGATAGGCCTCGAATGTACGAAAGAAAATTTGCTCGGCTACGCCGACGCCGTCCGGGCGCGTGCGTCTTCGGTGCTGGAGAGCCTCTCGTCCGATGATCTGGACAAGGAAATCTGCGCCACGATGGGCCAGACCATCAAAATCGGGGACTACCTCGGGAGGGTGGCCGCCGACAACATCCAGCACGGCGGACAGATTTGCTACCTCCGGGGATTTATTACCGGATTCGGCTGGCTGCCGTTTTAGTGAGCTAGGGGAAAGACGATAATTTAACGAAAGTTCTTGACGAAAAACCAAATCCCCATTAGTATGGGGAAAAGAATCATTCCACGCCCGAACGAGACCCCGATTGAGAGCGAAACAGAGCGAAATGACGTCTGTTGAGTCTACTAGTGTACCCACAGAAGCAAATGGATCAAGAGGACATGAAATGCAGAGGTCGATCAACCGCAGGCGGATAGTGAAGAACGCGAGCCGAAGGCGAAAGCAAAGGAACAAGGCCCCGATCGAGGAGAATTTGGACTCCCTGCCGGATGGTCGTAACCATTTGCTAGCGCAGGAAACAAAAGGGAAGGGAATTGTAATATGAGCACGGGTAACGACAGGTATAGTGGATATCTCTCCTGCGATGCCACTGGGGCAAAAGAGAAGGGAGCTTACTATACTCCTGACCCGGTAGTACGTAGTTTGCTTAGTTGGGCTGTCAGGACTTCTGATGATCGCCTTCTGGATCCATCTTGCGGGGATGGACGCTTCATCGCTGGCCATCCCAATAGTGTCGGTATTGAACTAGACCCAGTTGCCACTGCCACTGCCATGCATCGCGCACCTAATGCGATGGTTCATAAGGGTGATTTCTTTGCGTGGGCGAGGAGCACTGAAGAGCGTTTCGAATGTGCCGCCGGGAATCCTCCCTTCATCCGCTATCAGCTTTTCAAAGGTGTTCAACGTCAAAGGGCCATAGCTCTTTGCGCTGAACTAGGGGCCACCTTCTCAAGGCTCACCTCTTCCTGGCCGCTTTTTCTGGTTGGGACAGCCCACCTCCTACATCAGGGCGGACGCATGGCCTTCGTTGTTCCGGCCGAAATCGGACATGCGCCGTATAGTGCTCCGCTAATCGAATATCTAACAAAATGTTTCGACCACCTACAAATTGTCGCAGTTAGAAAAAAACTTTTCCCCGAACTATCGGAAGACTGCTGGCTTCTCTACGCTGACGGCAAGGGTGGGTCCACTAACCATATCAAACTGAGTGCTCTGGAACAGTTTACTTTCCGTGAAATGCCGCCAACTGGAACAACGAGCGTAAATGTTGGAACTTGGCGTATCTCGTGGAACAAGCGCCTGCGGCCTTTTCTGTTGCCCACAATGGCCCGGAATCTCTACGAACGACTCGTTTCAGACGAGAGCAGCTTACGCTTTCGTGAGTTTGCACAAGTCAATATCGGCTATGTCTCGGGTGCAAACGACTTTTTCCACCTGCGTCCGTCTGAGGTCGAGAAGCTTCGTATCCCGAACAGTTGTTTGCAAACAACAGTGCGAAACACACGTTCCTTGCCACCTGTGCAGGTTAATCCATCCACAGTCAATCGCTGGCTTCGAGAGGATCAGAAAACGCTACTTTTACGCCTGAGAAAAGAACAAAAGCTCCCAAAATCGGTGCAGGCATACCTGCGCACTTCACAAGCTTCGCAAGCCGCTGACGCATTCAAATGTCGTACACGCAATCCCTGGTACGTAGTCCCAGACGTCAAGATTCCCGATTTCTTCCTTAGCTATATGTCCGGCCGACGGGTCTCCTTTGTGCAGAATGCGGCGCGTTGCGCGTGCACGAATTCACTTCATGCGGTCCTGCTTAAGGACAAAGCGATGTTACCACGTATTCTAGCGGCGCTTCGCTCGGGTGTCTTTCAGTTTAGCTGCGAAATCGAAGGTCATCCGTTAGGCGGAGGCATGTTAAAGTTGGAGCCACGAGAGGCAGGTAGTATCCTGATCCCATCCGAAATGGCGCTTTCAGAAGCTGTAACGAAGGTTGCTCAAGACGGCATTACCGCGCTTCAGGCTTGGAGACACTATGAAGCGGCTTGAAGAGTTCACAAAGAAAGATTGGCAAGTCTGTCATTGGCTCGGGACTAAAGAAACCTTCCATCATCTTGCTACATCTAAGCAGAAGACGCAAAGTCAAAATATCGTAAAGCCAATCCATTGGTATATTGCCTGCCGTATGGTCATTGAAGGCGGGTTTCATCCCGACGAAATAAAACCCCATCCGCCGTTCAAGGTTGTCAAAAAGGATACGAGCTATCTCTTGCACTTCGATCCGAATGTGGCAAGCGGTAGAGAGGCGACTATATTAGGTGGTCTGAAGACCAAAGCTGTAGACGTAGTCGTGGAAAAACCCGGCATTGGCCCCGTCATTGCTATCTCCTGTAAAACCACCGGCAATGCGTTTCGCAATCTCACCAACCGAATGGAGGAAGCGATTGGTGAGTGCACAAACTTGCACATGACCTACGCTGCACTCGTAATTGGATTCTTCTCGGTACTTCGAGCGCATCTCGCTGGGAGCGATCCTGCTCTCGCCGACAATGATGTTGCACTCCAGAAAGACGGGAATCCGGTGGACGGAATCGTCCGCTATCACGAAGCATTCAAACAACTAGAGGGACGCGCTGACTTGCGTGATACAATCAGTAAATATGAAGCGGTTAGTCTCGCTTTGGTGGAAACGAGCGGCCCTAATATCGGAAAGCTACTCGACACCTTCCCACCAAAGAAAAGTTCTTTACGCTTCGAACGATTCTTCGAGACTATTTACCGACGATATGACGAGCGGTTTGTATTTGCGGCACCCATTTTTGCTACGCGTAAAGTAACACCCCGTATTGAATGGGACTCAAATTCGCCATTGTTCAACGACGACTTGCTGAAGCAACTCGGGGAAGTACCCCAACTCGATTATGAGCCTCGCACTTCTTCCTGACAATGAAATGCGTAGATGTTACTGTGGTGTATAATTCCCTATCAATAGTATGTTCACTCCCGAGACATATCCGAAATTTGCGAAGTGGAAAAAGTATTTCGGCAAGCAAGAACATCCAAATAATCGGATAGGTTTGCCACGGAAATTTTTGCCCGTGCCATCCGTGCCATTATACAAAGGCCCTCGCTTCCCTTCTCGATTGTTATGACGCCGGAATGAAGAGAGGGACATACCAAGAAGAGCGGACACACGGGTCCGCCCCTACGGAATCTCTCCTTTCTCCGACACGGAGACTTTAGATATGCTCGAAACGAAAATGACGCTGCTCGTCAAACGATCCTTCCAGACCCCGAGAGAAAAAGTCTTCGCCGCGTGGACGCAGGCGGACACGCTACAGAAATGGTGGGGGACAGAGGGCCACACGGCGCCCCTCGTGGAGATGGATTTAGCGATAGGCGGAAAATACCGGGTCGAGATGCAGCCGGCGGGGGAAGAGTCGTTTTACCTGAACGGGGCGTTCGTCGAGATACGGCCTCCCGAGCGCCTCGTATTCAGCTTCCGGTGGGAGCGCGGGGAGTGGAATTACCCCGAAACCCTGGTGAGCGTGGATTTTCTCGAGGAGGGCGATGAAACCGAAATTGCCCTCACCCACGAGGGATTCCCGGATGAGAACATGCAAGATGAGCACAGAGAAGGCTGGGGCGAGTGCCTCGATTCTCTCAGCGCATATCTGAAAGAGGGATAATCCCAGGGAGGGGCCTCATCGCGCCTGTGCTGGATGGTCGGGATTGAGCCTTGCCGCCCCGTCATTCCGGCATGCGCCGGTGGCAACCGATAGGTTGAGCAGAACCGATGAATTTCCCGTCCGCCTGGATTCCGCATTTCCTCCCTCCTCGGTCGAAAATGACACCGGAATGACGACAACCCCGAAGGGATGAGGGCGGCTCACGGACCGTGGAATAACGCCGGGGAGGGACTGCCCCTACAAATCGCATATCCTTCCTTCCCGGGGTTGTTGAAAAACCCCCTCAAGGGAAAAATGCCTGCGGCGCATTCGCCGCCCTTGCACGTAATACCTCCCTCGTCGGTCGGCAAACAAATCTTCGCTCCTCACTCCGATTTGACATTCATCACTCGCGTTTGACCCACGATGACGCTCCTCCCTCATCCCGAGTAGGCGCGCTCGCGCGCCGTATCGAGGGAGAACCGGGGCGCATCGAAAGGTAGCGCCTCCTTCGATACAAACGCTCCTTTCTCAGTCGCGTTTGACCTTCGGCGGCTACTCAGGGTGAAGTCGATACGGCGGCCATGCAAGACGAGGGGAACGCGCTCGCTCCCAGTACCGGGTTTTTCAACAACCCCGATGAGGAAGGGTTTGAACCACGCATTTGCCGTACCTCGTGAAATCCCAAGATTCGGTATCGTGCGCGTGGCGCTGGAAAGCATATCCCGTCATCACGCCGTGTTCAGGGCGTGTCGGAATCCACCGCCAGGAGAAAAGGCGTGCGCATGGAACGGGACGAGAACGAATTCCTGAAAATATCGAAAAGGCAGATGAAACAATTCGATAAAATACGATAAATTCACGATGTTTTTCGATAAATTTCTGAAAACGAATGGCGAGGATATAAATTGATAATTCATTATATTTCAATCAGTTACAAAATATACCGAAGCAGGAATTAAACATTTTATCGAATTTTATCGATTAAAAAAAGTTTTCCGCACTCCGCATTAGCCCGCATTTGGACGCAACCGACTAGGGGAGTTCGGCCTTCAGCGGACGCGACATGAGGGACCTCACGGAATCTTCGGGATTGTGGCCCTCGAACAATATGGCGTGGACTTCGCGGCATATGGGCATCTCCACCCCGAACTTGTCCGCAAGCCCAACGGCGGCAGGCGCGGTGGAGACGCCCTCGGCGACGGCCGTCATGGATTCGAGTATCTCTTGTAAGGACTCTCCCTTGCCCAACCGCACGCCCACCGTTCTGTTTCTGCTGAGATCGCCCGTGCACGTGAGCACCAGATCTCCCATTCCCGCAAGGCCGGCGAACGTCTCCAGCTTACCGCCCATCGCTACGCCGAGACGCCCGATTTCCGCCAGACCGCGCACGATGAGCGCCGCGCGCGCGTTCAACCCGAGGCCCATCCCGTCCGCTATGCCCGCCGCCAGGGCGATGACGTTTTTGAGCGCCCCGCCGAGTTGGGCGCCGATGGGGTCGGCGCCCGTGTAAATCCTGAAATGGGGAGCGGAGAGCGCCTCTTGAATCACGCCCGCCGCACCGGAATCATCAGACGCCGTCGTGATGGCCGTGGGTTTTCTCTCCGCAAGCTCGCGGGCGAACGTAGGCCCCGAGAGACAAGCAAGCACGCGCTGCTCGCCACCCGCTTCATGGATACATTCCGAGATAATCCGGGTGGGCAGGCACAGGGTTTGTTCTTCCACGCCCTTCGTAGCGCTCGCAATGAGCGTTTCCTCATGAATCGAAGGCGCCAGCTTCGTCCACACGCCTCGAACCACATGGCTCGGCATGACGCTCACGAGAATATCCTGGCCCGCCGAGGCCGCTTCCGCCAAATCGGACGTGAATCGTAAATTTTCATGCACGGCGATGCCCGGGAGATACACGTCATTTTCACGGTGCGACGCCATACGGGAACAAAGGTCTGCCTCAAAAACCCAAAGCATCACCTCGTGGCCGATTTCAGAAAACAAATCCGCCAGCGCCGTCCCCCAGGCGCCGGCGCCTATTACGGCGATTCGTTGCGGCGTCATTATTTTGCGCGGCCCGTTTTTCTCTTCGCCGCTTTTCGCTTGGGCCTGACCGCTCTTTTTTTCGCCAATGCCTGCTTCCTTGCCATATCGCCCTGGGCGACGGCTTTTTTGCCCGCAGCCGATTCGGCTTCCCACTTTAATTTGTGCTTGAGATGCTTTTCTTCTTCCCAAACGTGCTGTGTGCCATCGCCCATGAAGACGACAAAAACTTCACATCCATCCGGATATTCATAGGGACCATGCGGCAAATCCCACCCGAAAACATAATCGCCCGGCCTCAAATCCTTGCCCGCTACGCACATCCTGCCTCGAGTCACCAGAATGGAATGCCAACTCTTGTGCGTATGACGAGGTTCCACATAGCCTTTAGGAAATTTCACCTTCATGTCGATGCGCTTCATCACCGGATCATGGGCGAATATCTTCACCTTAACCCCTTTCGGCAGCGTAAGCAGTTCGTTGCTCACATCTTCTTGCCACTCGACATCCTTGGCATAGATGGCGCGGAAGCGGTGGTCAAAATCTTTTGTTGCAGTCTTTTTCTTGGTTGTTTGTTTTTTAGCCGGCATATTTCCTCCCAATGAAGTTTCTCAAGAATTAAACGATACGGGTTTTGGTCCAAATTGTTTTCCCTTGGATTTTTTTCTCCCCACGCAAATGGCCAAGCTCCGTCGAGCGACCACCCGAATAAACCCATCCACAAGGTGAACTGCTCCTAAAGCATCAGCATATGTAATGGGCAAAAGTATACTTTATATGGGGAGAACCACGAAACGAGAAACTGATTTTCCGAAAAGATGACAGCCTTATTCGTTCAGCACAAAAATTCGAGAGGCGATGTCACGGCCCAATGTATGCTTTTCGTCATTGACCAATAACGTCACGGTACCCGCGAGAGGAGATTGTTCAATGACCTCTATTGGCATTTCCGGGAAGAAGCCAAGCTCACCCAAATATCGCAATATATTCGGGTCATCCTGTAATACACGGGTGATTTTTGTGGCGCGGCCCACTTCGAGAGAGATGAGGACGATTTCTTTGGTGTCAATCATGGTGCCGTCTTTTGCGGGAATCGGGTCTCCGTGGGGATCAAGGGTAGGATAGCCAAGCACCTTATCCAAAACGGCTTCTAGTTCCTCGCTCAAGACGTGTTCCAACTCTTCCGCCTCGGCATCTACCTTGTCCCACTCAATGCCCATCTTTTGGTTGAGATACAATTCGAGCAATCGATGATGTCTGATAATTTCTAAGGCGACCTTCTCCCCTTTTGGGCTTAAAACTACCCCCTTATAAGGCCTATATGTCAACAATCCCAAATGATCGAGTTTTTTGATCATGCTCGTCACCGATGCCGCCGATATTTCCATACATTCCGCAATGGCGCTCGTCGCAACAGGGGATGCTTCCTGTTGAAGCTTGAAGATATTTTTCAAATAATCTTCGATTTGTTTGCTTAACCGTGACGATGACTCGGGCAAAGAACAATCCCCTGATTAGCATTAAAAACCAAAAAATTATCGTAAAATCAGCACTTGCAGGTGTCAACCAATTATATCACCCCAAAATGCGGTAATGGGGCTCCTATCCGACTCAATCATACACAAATGTGGCTGTTATTGATTTACGCATTAGACGCTTAAGACCCACAGGAATCGGCTCGAACGGCACCGCCTTGGTGACCGCGGCCATTGCCAAGTCATCGAGAATTCGAATGCCTGCAGACTTTATTAGACGCACTTCCTCCAAAGTTCCATTTTCTCTCAGCTTAAAACGCAACAACAACTTGCCCCCGTACTTTTGCGCCTCTGGAGGCCATATCCAGGCATTCTGGATTCTTCTCTTTATATGAGCGAAATAGGAAGCGTATCGAAAATCACGCGTATCAAGCGAAATCGTTTCACCTTCTTCTTTTTCCAGGTCTTTATCCAACAAACTTTTTTTTGCGATTCTGTCCGCCTCTTCATCCGAGAGATCGAACTTGGGCGCATTGGGCTTTCCCTTTGGCTGGGGCTTCACTCTAAATAGCGCCAAAGGGTCTTTTGTTTGAGGCCGCTTGGGGGCTGGACGTCGCGGCCGAATCGGCCGAGGAACCGGTTTCAACGCTGCTACTTTAAGCTTCTCTTTTCTTATTCCCTTTGCTTGGACTTTCTTTTTCTCTTTGGGAGGTTTCTTCCTGACGACCTCCTTCAGCACCTTTTTCTTGACCACTGGTTTAGGCTTGCGCTTGTCTTTTGCAACAACCTTGTTTACGATTTTTTGCTTTATTGGTTCTACACGCGCTTTTGATTTTATCTTTTCTTCTTTTGGTTTGATTTTTTCTCTAAGAGCAGGTGATGGGATTTTAAGTGGAGGCTTAGGGGCCGGGCTAAGTCTCGCCGTTTCTATTAACTGGGGCGTTTCCTTTGTTTCCGGTGTCGGCAGAGCTTTCCCTTCCTTCGATTTCTCCACCTTATTAGGCTCAGGCTTTGGCATTGCGACTGCCGGGGGTGTAGGCCGCACCGGCGTGGCGACTGGAACTGGAAGCTTCGATTTTGGAGCTGGCGCTAAAGACGCTACATTAGGGACAAGCTCACCTCTACGCGAGGGAATACGGTCTTTGTTTTCGCGCCTTAAGAGCGGGGTCTTGCCGGGTTTGCCGGAACCACTTTCTTTTCGGTTGGCATTCGATAAAAACCGACTTTGGGGGTTAGGCGGAAGTTTTTCCTTGGCCTTCTCGACGGATACGACTCGAAACTTCAGAGGACGGCTTATCTTGACAGGTTTGCTCCAAACGTATTCATGACTTGAGGCCGCGAATACGAACAAGTGCAATGATAGCGATATCAAGAAAAGGGTGAAAGGAAGTTTTGTCGACTCATTTCTCGCCATATATCCCTCTCTGCTCAATCTCCATTATCGTCTGTATGAGTGCGAGAAGGTAAACGCGTGGCCTGAGTGCTCAAAACCCTTCGATTTTGATTTTATGAGACGAGTGGCTTCTCTTCAAGGCGTCCAAGAAAGCGCATCGCCACACAAAAAAAGGGGGCCTCCGAGAGGCCCCCTTTGAACATCAGAACAACAACTTACATCATACCGCCCATACCGCCCGGAGGCATGCCACCCGGCATTCCACCACCCCCATTTTCCTCCGGCTTGTCGCTGATTATGCACTCTGTCGTGAGCATCAAACCAGCCACGGAAGCAGCGTTTTGGAGAGCGGAACGAACCACTTTGGTCGGGTCGATGATGCCCGCCTTGACCAAATCTTCATATTCGCCCGTCGTCGCGTTATAACCGTTGTTTCCTTTTAGACCTTTTACATGCTGCACGACAAGGGAACCCTCTACGCCCGCGTTGTTCGCAATTTCACGCAACGGGGACTCAAGCGTACGGGAGAGGATATCGATGCCAACCTGCTGATCCCCTACCACATCAACGTCACCCAGGGATTTTTGGGCGCGAATCAGGGCGACGCCGCCACCGGCCACGACACCCTCTTCCACGGCCGCGCGAGTTGCGTTCAGAGCGTCTTCCACACGCGCTTTCTTCTCTTTCATCTCGGATTCCGTGGCGGCGCCTACATTGATCACCGCAACGCCACCGACCAGCTTCGCCAGACGCTCCTGGAGTTTCTCGCGATCATAGTCGCTCGTGGTCTCTTCAACCTGGTTGCGAATTTGTTTGACGCGGCCTTCGATATCCTTGGCCTTGCCTTTCCCTTCGACGATGGTGCTGTTGTCCTTGTCGATGGTCACGCGCTTCGCTTGTCCGAGGTCGTCCACGGATACGTTCTCGAGCTTGATGCCTAAATCTTCGCTCAACATTTTGCCGCCGGTCAGAATCGCCATATCCTCGAGCATGGCTTTGCGACGATCGCCGAATCCGGGGGCTTTGACCGCCGAGCAATTGAGCGTGCCGCGCAGCTTGTTCACCACCAGCGTCGCCAGCGCTTCACCTTCGATGTCTTCGGCGACGATGAGAAGCGGCCGGCCCATTTTTGCAATTTTCTCGAGTAGCGGGAGAAGGTCCCGCATGTTGGAGATTTTTTTCTCATGGAAGAGGATATACGGATCTTCCAAAACGGCTTCCATGCGGTCCGGATTCGTCACGAAGTAAGGGCTCAGATAGCCTCTGTCGAACTGCATACCTTCGACGATATCGAGAGAGGTTTCCATGGATTTGGCTTCCTCGACGGTGATGACGCCGTCTTTGCCTACTTTATCCATGGCCTCGGCGATGAGATCCCCGATTGTCGGATCATCGTTGGCCGAGATGGTGCCGACCTGCGCGATCTCTTTCTTGTCGCGAACGGGCTTGGAAAGTTTTTCCAACTCCTGGACGATTTTATTAACTCCTGCGTCGATTCCGCGTTTCAAGTCGATGGGATTGGCGCCGGCCGTCACGTTGCGCAGACCTTCCTTGAACAGAGACTGGGCCAGAACGGTAGCCGTCGTGGTGCCGTCTCCCGCGACGTCCGAGGTCTTGCTCGCTACTTCGTTGACTATCTGCGCACCCATGTTCTCGAAATGATCTTCGAGTTCCACTTCCTTGGCCACCGTCACGCCGTCTTTCGTGGAGGTGGGAGAACCGAATTTCTTGTCGATCACGACGTTACGCCCGCGGGGGCCTAGCGTCACCTTCACGGCATCGGCCAACTGATCCACGCCGCGCTTGATCTTCGAGCGGGCCTCTTCATCAAAGAGTATGATTTTTGACATTTCGTAATGCTCCTTTGTTGTTGGACAACCGGCTAGTTAATGACCGCCAGCACGTCATCTTCGCGCATGATCAGATACTCTTCACCCTCGGACTTCACCTCGGTGCCCGCATATTTGGCGAAAAGAATTGTGTCACCCTCATTCACCTCGGGCGCTTGCCTTTTCCCATCGTCGGTCACCTTGCCGGGGCCCACGGCGATAACTTCCCCTTCATGGGGTTTTTCTTTCGCGGAATCAGGAATGATGATTCCGCCGACCTGCTCCTCGTCCGCATCCAGACGTTTCACCAAAATGCGATCCTGAAGAGGCTGTATCCTGATTTTAACCTTTGCCATCACTTCCTCCTTGTAAAATAAAGAAATGTTGCTTCTAATCGGGTAACGCCACTGAAAATGATCTTCATCTTCCGCAAGTCGTCATTCGGGCGAAACGACTCCCGAACTCTCACCTCATTCCTTCTGAGTGAGGTATATAGGGGAAAGAAACCATTTGTCAAGCGTCGTTAGCACTCAAGACACTTGACTGCTAATAATGCGGTTACTTCAATTAAATATCTGATTTCTATTCACTTATCGGTACAACCGGAAGTGGCGGCGGGTCCAGCATGAAAAAATTACTGGAATTTTCGCATAATCCCGCCCTTCGTCCATCCCGTGATCGGGTGACGTATTCCCCGCCATGGGCTATCTTCTCCTCGATTCATGGAGAATTCCATATACAGGCATCAACGCAGAAGGAGTTTGATTGAAATGCCGTACAAGAATCTGCTGATCGAGAAATCACAAGGCATCGCGCTCATCACCATCAACCGTCCCGAGAAGCGAAACGCGCTCGACCCCCAGACGTGGCGAGAGGTGGGGACCGTGGTGGAAGAACTCGAAGCGGACGATGACGTTCAGGTCATCATCTTCACGGGCGCAGGAGAGAAATGCTTCGCCGCGGGCTCGGACATCGCCCAGATCAAGGAGCGAAGCCTCATCGACGGGCTGGCGGCCCCCTCACAGCGCGCCCTCATGCGGCTCGAGGTAATTGAGAAGCCCATCATCGCCGCGGTCAACGGCTTCGCCCTCGGTGGAGGCTGTGAACTTTCAATGGCTTGCGACATCCGCATCGCGAGCGAAAACGCCAGATTCGGGCAACCCGAAGTCCATCTCGGCATCATGCCCGGAGCCGGCGGCACCCAAAGGCTCACCTCCCTGGTGGGCGTCGGCAAGGCGAAGGAACTCATCCTGACGGGCGACATCATCGACGCGCGCGAGGCCCACCGCATCGGGCTGGTGAACCAGGTCGTCCCTGCCGAGGAACTGCTGGAAACTGCGCGCAAATGCGCGAAAAAGATGATGAGCAAAGGCCCGCTGGCGGTGCGCATCGCGAAAATCGCCATCAATACCGGCCTCAAGTTCGGCCCCGAGGCGGGCATGGTGGCCGAGCGACTCGGCCAGGCCTGCCTCATGACGACCGAGGACAAGGTCGAGGGAACTTCCGCCTTCCTTGAGAAAAGAGCCGCCGATTTTCATGGAAAGTAAGCGAAATCAACTAGTTGCGGCGTCGCAGGAGCGGCGATCCCGAAAAGGCCGCCGTCATTCATGGACGATGGATCTTCCACCCAATGAGCCGGGCGGACGCCCTGAGTGGGTGTGCAACTCCCCGCATTTGCCGTCATCGCAGGAGTAGCGGGCCATGGCAGAATTCCCCTGCGCTGCGATGTAGCAGCGTCTATTCGACCCTCCCAAAAGTATTTATTTATTTTTCGAAAAACATCGTGAATTTATCGATATTTATCGAATTGTTCACATATTATTGTTTGCATTTTTCATCTTCCTCACTTCGCCTGAGCGACCGCCCGACTCCTGTAGTCCGCGCCGCCTCCGCCGCCTGAAAAACCGAAAGCCGTCGGACGGCCTTCCGAGCTTACCCCTTCGCCCCGAAAACCTTATGACGGCAAATGCGGGGAACTGCGTTTGTGGGACTGGTGGTCAAGCCCGACCGAGAAGGGAGATTTTGCCGAGCGAGGAGGGAGATGTTGCTGTGGATAAAGAAAACATCGGTTCACAATACCTCCCTCATTGGTCGGAAATAATCCCTACCCCACCAAACCGTCGATGATGTTCCGCCACTTATCGGGCGTGACTTCCACGATTCGCATCTCGCCTATCGAGACGCTGCAGATCACGACGTCGACTTCGAGTTCCCTGAGGGATAAGAGGCTGCGCGCCAGTTCCGCCTCATCGCCCCCGTCATCGGCGACGACGATGGTCTTCCACTCTCCATTGTCCAGATAGATCGCGTCGCCCGTAAAGAGATACGTCTTGCCGTGGGGCGAACGGTAGCGGTAGCAGACGCTGTTATTCGTGTGGCCGGGCGTATGGATCACCTCGAGGTCGCCCCCTAAAAACTCGCGCGGGGGAGAATCGAAAAGCACGTCGGCGGAAACCGCTTCTGGGAGATAGGGTTCCACGAGTGCGTGGCAACAAAGCTTTGAGGCGAAACGCCCGGCCACCTCGGCGAGCGATTCATCCACCTCGTGGCAATGGCTCAGGCAGTGATGCGCGATTCCGCCCCGCTCACTTATCTCCTCGAAATCCCGTGAACTTCTCGGGTTGTAGAAGAGGACGTTTCCCCCCGGGCGTTCGAGCAGGTAGGCGTGAACGGTCAAGACGCCGAACTGTTTCTCCTCGGCCGTCCGCCAAAGGTCGGGATAGAGACGCTTCATCACTCGAATTCCTCCGCTCGGAAAGCCGGGCCGCTCACGCTGCGACGCAGCGGATGCGCATTCCCGGCGCGCGCCGTTTGGAGCTGGATGAGAGGGGCTGACAACGGCGCACCGGTCCACGCCCGCTCCCTCCTCAAACGATTACTCCGACGGCTCGTTATAGGAGATGAAGGTGATGTCCACCGCCTCGTTACGGCCGGGAATGAGGGCCTGGTAGCCGTCCGAGTAATACCATTTCTCCACCGCCTCCTGGTCGGGAAACTTCAGGAGGACGAACATTTGCCTGTCGTGCTCGCCGGTGAGAACCTTTACGAGTTCTCCGCCCAGCACGAACTCTCCCCCGACGGAGGCGACGATGGCGAGCCCCTGTTCGGCGTAGTTGTTGAATCCTTCTTCGTCCTTGACGGTGATGTGTCCGACCACGAATGCGCTCATGTTCACTCCTTTCGCAAATGGGGCCGCCCGCCCCGAAGCGGTTCGGGCCGCGCGACCCGGTAAATAAAATAAGGATTTCACGCCGCTGACTTCGCGGCGTCTCTCATCTCTCCTCTCCGCCCGGCCTTCGCCGGAATGGAAGGCAAGACGCTCATGAATCCCTCGGGATATCTCAAGGTTTCATAAATGGGCTTCGGGATCAACGCCGCCCTGACGGTGTGCGGGTCAATCCCGATTGTATAATGAGAGATTGTCGTTTGTAGGGACAGGCCCCTGCGCCTGTCCTGACGAAAGACAACCACGGGGGCAGGACAACCCGGAAGGGTTGTCCCTACGCCCCTCCCTCCCCGGTCGAAACTACCCTCAAGGGAGGAGTGATTCTCCTCCTTCGTTAGGAGAATCGGTCTGTAGAGGGCCGCATATATGCGGCCATCCCTTTCGCCTTCACAATTCGGGTCGCATATATGTGTGGGGCAGCCCCGAGGAGTCGGTTCCGACCGGAGAGGGAGGAACCGCCACCTACCCCCCTCACATCCTTTAAGGCCGAACCACAACGCCGTCATTCCGGCGCATGCCGGAATCTAGGCAGATGAGGATTTCACCGGTTCTGGATTCCGGCATTCGCCGGAATGACGAGCGAAGGAGCAAACCACTCCCTCCTTGCGAGTCAGGCATCGCCGGAAATCAACCTACCCCCCCCATTTCCGGGGTTGGCCGGGAGATTTCTTTTGGGTTAATATGAGTCATACAATGAGAAGTTGCTTGAACCATCGCCCATGCTTGGTTTTCACGCGCTTCGGCGCAAGGGGTTTCGTTCGAGTCCGCCCGAGTGTTCTTTTTCGTTTCTGATTTTGTGGGGGAAATCCGGTCATGAAAAAACAAGACGTATTCAGAAGCCTGGCCGTCCTGTTGGTGGCGGGCGCGCTCGTCGCGGGCTGCGCGGACAACCAGATGATGGGCAAGAAAAAGATGATGAAGGGCGATGACCCCGCCGTCACGGCGCGCAGGAAGCTCATGCGCGGCATCGGCGCCGACATGAAGCGCCTGAAAACCGCGATGAAGCAAGGCAGCGGCTGGGTGGTCGAGGAGCAGGTGCGCCAGGCCGCCGGGGACATGTACAACAGAGCGAGCAAGATCAAAAAGGCGTTCCAGAAAAACACCCTGGCGGGCAAGACGACATCGACCGCCGCCATCTGGAAGAACAAGGCGAAATTCGACCTCATAGCGGACGGTCTGGCCGCGAACGCCGCCGTCTTGGCCCAAATCCACTACAAGGGCGGCCCGGCGGCCATCAAGAAGGCTGTGGGCCTTATCGGCAAACAATGCGGAGCATGCCACAAGTCGTTCAGGAAGAAGAAGAAAAAGAAATAACGAGACCTGAAAGATACAGGGAAACCCCGGCGCGATTCGCCGGGGTTTTCTTTTTACGCGAACCCGATGAATTTTCCGTCCGTAGGGACGAACCCCTTTTCGGGGAATCACTCCCCCCTTGAGGATCAAACCCGACCGATGAAGGAGGGATAACCCGAGTGATGTAGGGACAACCCCCCGTGGTTGTCCCTCGTCAGGGCAGGCACGGGGACCTGTCCCTACGGGTAGAGAAAGTCCACCGACCGGGGAGGAAGGGTTTGCCGACAGAGGAGAGAAGAAAAACCACTCCCCCCTTGAGGTCGGTTTTCCCCGAAAAGGGGAAGACCGTCGGCAAGGGGTTGTTGAAAAACCCGGCCCTGGGAGCAGGCGCGTTCCCCTCGTCTTACATGCCGCCGTATCGACCTCACCCTGAGTAGCCGCCGAAGGCGGCGTATCGAAGGGCGCTCCCCTTCGACGCGCTCCCGATGCGCCCCGGCTCTCCCTCGATACGGCGCGTGAGCGCGCCTACTCGGGATGAGGGAGGAGTGTCGTCGCGGGTCAAACGCGAGTGATGAACGAGTGTTTGACGCGATTGGTGAATGAGTGTTTGACGCGAGTGATGAACGAGCGTTTGCCGACCGACGAGGCAAGTATTACGCGCTAGGGCGACGAATGCGCCGCAGGCATTTTCCCCTTGAGGGGGTTTTTCAACAACCTCCCCAAGGGGGGAGTAATTTCCGATCAACAAGGGTACTTGCAAAGAGGCGGCCAGACCGGAAGGGCCGCTCTTACAAACGGCCTACGTTCGCGAACGGCCTCTACAAGGGATTACTCCCCTACCCCCCGCCGATGAGCGATTCATTCTTAAGGCGGCTTCTCACCTCGCCTAGCGGGCCGCTGTCGGCCACCAGGCCGTCGCGGTAGAGGATGACGTCGCGCGATCTGGCGGAAATTTTAGATCCGGGCGCGATGACGCCCACCAGATTCATCGGGTCGCTCGCATGAACCATGGTGGGCTTGCCCCGCGCCGGAATCCTCCTCACGGCGCGCAGGGCCTCCACCGCTTCGGGCAGGGCGAACTGCTCGCCCATGAAGCCCGAGACGAAACGCCCGCCTCGAATCTCGCCCTTCGCTTCCAGGCGTCTGAATACGCGCACCATTTCGCGCCAGCGCGGAGCGGCGGCCTCGCGCACGGCCAACTCACGGAGCACGACGCCGTAGCGTTTGAGCAACTGCCGCGCATGGGCCTCGCGCACGGCCTCCTCATCGAGCGGGGCGTCGGCGGTACCCCAAAGCGACCAGCGGCCCACGGGCATGAAGCGCTTTTTCGCCTCGCGCGATATGGCCCGCCCGCCCGGCAGGGCGCGCAGCCGCCGCTCGCCCTTTTTCTTCTCCTTCGCGCCCGCTATCAGGGCCCTCAAGCCCGCCACGCCGTCGCCCGTCACCAGACCGCGCGCGACGAGTTCCCAAAGCGCCTCTTCGGCTTCGGTCCTGAGCCTGCCCGTCGCCGCCGTGATGTCGGCCAGAAAAGAGGCTCCCCTGTCCTTTAGAAAATCGAGTATCTCACACGCTGCGAGAGAGAGATTACCCCGCCACGCGTCTTCGGTTTCGTGTGGTTTGAGGAACAGCCCCATATCCTCTCTCATCAAAAAGGCCAGAAGGGCCCGGCGCGAAGGCTGCGCCTTTAGGGTCCCTCTGGATCGGCTCCCGCTCTCCGGAATATCGAGCGGCTCGGGCGGAGCGCCCGGTCGCAAGCGTCCCCACGCGACGAGGCCGGAGAGGCAAAGCGCCTCCAGATCGGCTGCGTCGTAGTTCTTGATGCGCGCGGGGAGAATCTGCTCCTCCCAGGCGGGCGCTGGAAGCTCCAGCCCCTGAAGCCGGCGGATCACCTCGAGCACGCCGTCGCGCCCGTGCAGCATGGCGTCCTCGTGCACGTGCTGCCACCTGAGCAGATAGCGGATAAAATCCGCCGCCGTGACGGGTTCTATCTCGCGCCGGAGTTTTCCGAGCGTCATCCTGTGGATGCGGGCCAACAATACGCGGTCGCACCATTCGACTTCCGCCTCGGGCGCAAGGCGGGCGAAGCGGCCCCGCAGAACCGCTCCCTCTCCTTCCAAAGCGGCCAGGGCGATATCGACGTCCGGCAGCGCGAGGCCGACTCGCGAGGAGAGCTCCTCGGCGGTCACGGGGCCCGACGCCTCCATCCAGCCCCGAACGAGAGCGAGGGCCGCCTCATCCTGCGCGGGTGGTTTCGCCTCATCCCCCTGAAAGGGGATTTCCCCAGGCGTGAGCCTGATTTCGGGGATCGCCACACGGATGAGCGCCATTCTCTCCGCTGGAACGTAGCCTCGGCGCTCGACGCCGTCCATCTGCCACGACGCTTTCGCCAGGCGATTTCCGGCGAGAAGTTCATCCACCCAGGCGGACCATTCACCGGCTTCTTTCACCGGCAGCACGCACAAAGAAAGCAGCGCGTCGTGCAACTCATCCGCGTCGCGCGGAGCGGGCCAGGCCTGCTCGCAAACCTCTTCGATGACGTCTGCGTCGAGGCGCGCGTTTTCCGCGTCATCGGGCAGGGCGCGCCTGAGCGGCACGGCGCGCGAGCGGCGTTCTTCCAGCGGAGCGTCGTCGATGAAGGCGTAGGGGTTCGCGTTCAGTATCTCGTGGGACATGGGCGAGGGGGCGGGCGTCTCCACGCCGAAAGTTTTAATCTTCCCGCTTTCGACCTCGGCGATGAGCGCCCTTAAATTCTCGATGTCCATTGCTTCCGTCAGGCAGTTCTCCACCGTCTCGTTCACCAGGGGGTGGTCGGGAGGCTCGATGGGGCCGTGGTGGTTGTCCTGACAAGCGAGTTGGGCCGGGAAGACGGAGGCGAGCAAATCCTCCGCGCGCATGCGCTGAATCGCGACCGGCACCTTCTTGCCCCCGCTGCGCCTGGGCAGGGCGAGGGCGCGCGTGGCGTTCCAGCGCCAGCGGTTGGTGAACATGGGCGATTGCAGGGCGGACTGGAGCATGTCTTTCTTGAGCGAAGCCAGGCGCGCGAAGCCGAAAATGGATTCCAGCGGAAAGCTGTGCTGCGATGAGAGCGAGAGCACGATGCCGTCGTCCGTCGCGGCGGCCTGGAGCTCGAAATCGAACGTGAGGCAAAAGCGTTTTCTGAGCGTATGCCCCCACGCCCGGTTGATGCGCCCCCCATAAGGCGAGTGAATCACGAGCTGCATCCCGCCCGCCTCGTCGAAAAACCGCTCGGCCACGATCTCGCCCTGCGTGGGTACGCGCCCCAGCATCCGCACGGTCTCGCGCACGTAATCGAGAAGCTGCGACGCGCCCGAGGCGCAAAGCCCGCACTCCTCACCCATCCACCGAATCGCCTCGGCAGGCTCCGTGAGACGCCCCGCCAACTCACTCCTGAATGCGGAGACGGCTTCCGAGAGTTCCGCCGTGCGCGAGGGCGCCTCGCCCAGCCAGAAGGGGATATTGGGCGGAAGACCCTCGGCGTCTTCCACGCGCACCTTGCCGCGCTCGACGCGCTTGACGCGCCAGGAGTGGTTGCCGAGCAGGAAGATGTCGCCCGCATTCGATTCGATGGCGAAATCCTCGTTCACCTTGCCCACGAACGTCTCCGCCGCGCCTTCGACCACGTCGTAGTCCGCCGTGTCGGGAATCGCGCCGCCCGAAGTGATGGCGCAAAGCCGCGCCCCGCGCCTCGGCCTCAAAAGGGCGTTCACGCGGTCTCTGTGCAGATAGGCGGTGCGCCTGCCCCGGCTGGTGGAAATGCCTTCTGAGAGCATCTCGAGCACGTCCTCGAAAACGCTCCGCTCAAGCTCTCCGTAAGACTGCGCCCGCCTGATGAGCGACCACAGCGCCTCTTCTTCCACCTCTTCTCGCGCCGCGACCTCGGCCACCATCTGCTGGGCGAGGATGTCGAGGGGCGCATGGGGGAAAATGACGCGGTCGAGCGCGCCTCCCCGCACCGAGCGAATCGCGGCGGCGCTTTGCAAGAGTTCGTCCCGCGTCAGGGGAAAGACGATTCCCTTCGGCACCGCGCCCTTCCAGTGTCCCGAACGCCCCACGCGCTGAAGCAGGGAAGCGAGCGTTCTCGGCGCACCCAGGTGGCAGACGAGGTCGACGTGGCCGATGTCGATCCCGAGTTCGAGCGACGCCGTGGCGACGATGGCCGCGAGAGCGCCCGATTTGAGCCTCTCCTCGGCGTCCAGGCGGATTTTCCGCGACAAGGAGCCGTGGTGCGCGGCCACGCGTCCCTCGCCCAGTCTCGCCGTGAGCTGGTGGGAGACGCGCTCCGCCAGCCGCCGCGTGTGGACGAACACGATGGTGGTGCGGTGACCCTCGATGTGGGCGGCGATGCGGTCGAACACCTCTGCCCAGTACTCGTGCGAGGCGATGGGGCCGATATCCTGATCGGCCACCTCGACTGTGAGCGCCATCTCGCGCTTGTGGCCCACGTCCACGATAGCGCAATCGGGAGCGCCGTCCTCCCTACTCCTCCCCGCGCCGATGAGCAGGCGCGCGATCTCGTCAATCGGCTTTTGCGTGGCGCTCAGTCCGATGCGCTGGAGCCGATCATTACAAAGCGCGTCGAGCCGCTCCAGAGAAAGCGCCAGGTGCGCGCCCCGCTTATCCCCTGCGACCGCGTGTATCTCATCCACGATCACGGCGCGCGCGGTTTCCAAAACCTTGCGGCTTCGCTCGGCCGTCAGGAGAATGTAGAGCGACTCGGGCGTGGTGATGAGGATGTGGGGGCGTTTTTTGAGCATGAGCCTGCGCTCGCGCGCAGGGGTGTCGCCGGAGCGCACCGCCACGCGAATCTCTGGTAGCTCCACGCCCTCTTCTCGCGCGAGCGCGCGGATTTCGCTCAAAGGCTCCTGTAAATTCTTCTGGATGTCGTTGCCGAGCGCTTTTAAGGGAGATATGTAGACGAGGCGGCAGGCGTCTTCGAGTTCACCCGCAAGCGCGTCCCGAATCAGCGAATCGAGCGACCACAAGAAGGCGGCCAGCGTCTTGCCCGTGCCCGTGGGCGCCGCGATGAGCGTGTCGCGCCCGGTGGCGATCTCGGGCCAGCCCGCATCCTGGGGGGCGCTCGGCTCGCCGAATTTCTCACAGAACCAGCGCGCTATCAGCGGATGAAAGGAGTGTCTGTCCATAACGGGGGCATTCTACCGCAAACGGGGGCGGAGTGAACCCATGCTCCAAAGGCGTGTTCTCTCTGTAGAGGCCGTTCGCGAACGGCCCCTACAGAGAAGAATCGTAGCCGTAGGGACAGGCCCCCGTGCCTGTCCTCACGAGGGACAACCACAGGGGGTTGTCCCTACAATCCTTCGGGTTGCCCCGTTCACGCTCGTTTCATATTTCGGACAACCACAGAGGGCAGGACAAACACACAGGTCCGCCACTATTGCGGGAATTGTTTTTGCTCGTCATTCCGGCGAATGCCGGAATCCAGTGACTTTGCCTTTCATCATTTGTCGTCATTTTCAACCAATGATGCAAAAATGAAGTGCCCCCATGTTTCCACCTCATCGGTTCTGGATTCCGGCATTCGCCGGAATGACGAGCGCAGGCAAAAGGGGGCGGGCACATCGTAGGGACAGGTCGCGACCTGTCCCTACCACAAAACGACTTCCCTCCCCTCACCCACGCACATCCCGAAAAAAATCCCGCAAACTCGCCTCGGCGCCCTCGAAGGATTTGCGCCCGAGTTGGAATATGCTCTTTAGCTTGCGCGGGTCGTGCTCCATGAAATCCGTCTCATAGGCGCTGTCGGTGAACGACTCGTTGACACGCAGGGTTTTGATGTCTGGGAAAAACAGTTCGCGCAGCGTATCGACGGTGTTCGAACTCGTTCTCGAGAGCGTCATGTAAGTCTTGAGCGGCCTGATGCCTGCGATGATCCGCCGCGTCCATTTGCGCGATTCAGGATAACTCCCCGCTCCGACGCTCAGTATGCGGATATCCTCCCGGGCGACGCCGAGCGGCCCCAGGGCGTCCGCGATGGCGAAAAGTGTGGGGTTGTTCGCCGTGAACCCGCCATCGAGCGCAGTGCGCTCACCAAAATCGGGCATGTCGATGCGCTTGTGCTTCAGGAACGGGTGCGCGGCGCAAGACGCCATGATCGCATCTGATATTTTGAGGCCCTCGCCCGAGAGGAAACTATCGGGGCCGCCGCCGGCTTGTTTGACGACTCTTTTGAACACCATGGGGCGATCATGTTCCGCGTGCGTGGCGAGGATTCCGACGTCCAACTTGAAATCCTCAAAAGTTCTCTCGCCATAGATTCCTTGCGCGTGCCGCTCAAGCGCCCTCGTTTTGGAGCGCGCGAGCAAAGGCCCCAGCACGTCGGGCGCAAGTTCGAAATAGCGCTCCGCAATCGTCGGCTCGACCGGGTCGCCCAGGGCCACCATCGAGGCGATGATCGAACCCGTGCTGACGCCGTAGGCGAGATCGAACACCTCGTGCAGGGGGCGTCCCAGCATGCGCTCCACCTCGGTCAATACACCCAGGGTGTAGACCCCGAGCGACCCCCCGCCGTCGAGTGAGAGGATGAAAAAGGGCCGGTTCATCGACGGGCGTTCCGTGGGGTGATGCGCGTGTTCAGTCCGAATCGGTCGCTGAAATTTTCACCGAGCCGAGAGTCTGCGAAGGGATGCAAGGAAAGTCTGTTCATGGTGGGACCATTCTACAGTAAACACCGCCGGATTGTATCTCTTGACGGGTAGGGTCAGACATATATGTCTGCCACCCGTGTGTCCGCCCGCCGTTCGCGTCGACGTAAGTGTAGGGGACGCATATATGCGTCCCGCGCAGACGGGGAAGGTATCGGCTTGAAACGACGAACGAAAACCTGCCCGCAATCGGGAGTTCTCCGTAGCCCCTCTTCGGGGCTGTCCCACCGTTCGCGAACGCCCCTACAGCGTGTTCTCTGGTACGGTGTATGATGAGGTGAGCACGCAGGCCACCCGAAAAAAGGCGGGTCGCATATATGCGGCCCCTACAAAAGTGTTCGCCGTAGGGACAGGCCCCCGCGCCTGTCCTGATGAGGGACAACCACGGGGGGTAGGACAACCCGGAAGGGTTGTCCCTACAATCCACCGGGATCGCCCCGTTCGTGCTCGTTTCATGTAGCGGACGGACACACAGGTCCGCCCCTACGGAATCGAGCTTCGCCCTCTCCGGCTAATCCATCCGCACGTAATCGTGCGCGCGGAAGGGTACGTCCAACTCCTCGGTCGCCACCTTCTCGCACGCTTCGATGTCGATGAGGCCGGACATGTCGACGGCCGTCACCTCCACCTCGGGGATGTAGTTCTTCGCCCAGCGGACGAACTCCTTGACCAGCGGGTAGGGGTCTTCGATGTCTTTGGTCTTGCATATTTTCGCGTATGCCTCGGGGCTCTCCGCCTGCATGCTGATGGATACCGCGTCCACGAGGCCGCCGAGTTCGGGAAGAATGTTTCTCTCGTGCGTCTTGTTCGCAAGCCCGTTCGTCACCAGGCGTATCCGCTTCGCGCCCCGCCGCTTGAGCTCGCCGGCCACCTCTTTCAAGAGGTCTAGCCGGAGCGTCGGCTCGCCGAATCCGCTGAAGACGACCTCCTCGAAGCGCGACGGGTCGCCGACGGCGGCGAGAACCTCGCCCGCGTCGGGTTCTTGCGCGAGGGCCAGATTGTGGCCCTTGTAGACGCAATCGCTCAAGAGACCGCAGAAAAAACACGAATTCTGGCAATCGTTCGTGATGTTGAGATACAGCGCATCGCCGAGGGAGTAAGCGATGCTCCCCCCGTCACGTTCCGGTCCCACCCCGAACAGACGGCGCACGTTCTCCGTGGTGAGCCGCGTCACCTCCTCCGTCGAAATCCCGTGGAGTTCGCCTAAAATCTCCGCCACGCGAGCGACGTAGGCCGGTTCGTTCCGCTTGCCCCGGTGGGGCGGGGGGGCGAGATAGGGGCTGTCCGTCTCGAGCAGCACGCGCTCTATGGGGATTCGCTCAAAAACTTCCCTGAGTTCTTCTGAGCGCGAAAACGCGATGGCTCCGCCTGCGCCCAGATGAAAATCGATGTCCAGAAATTTTTGGGCCTGCTCGCCATCGCCCGTGAAACAGTGGATGACCCCGCCCGCGCGCCACGCTTTTTCTTCTTCTAAAATCTCGTAGACGTCGTCCGCCGCATCCCGGCAATGGACGACGATGGGCTTGCCCGCCTCGACGGCGACCCTGATCTGCTCTCGAAACCACCTGCGCTGGGTCTTGCGCGGGGCGTTGTCGCGGTAGTAGTCGAGGCCGATCTCGCCGATGGCCACCACTTTCGGATTACCCGCGAGACCGGCGATATCCTTGATGGTTCTCTCATCCACGCCCTCGACGTCGCTCGGGTGAACGCCGACCGCCGCATAGACGCCTGCGTAGGACACCGTGATATCCAGGGTCTGGCGGCTCGACTCCAGGCAGGTGCCCATCGAGATGATGTAGTGCACCCCCTCCTCGATGGCGCGCTCCACCACCCCCTGGCGGTCCGGATCGAACGCCTTGTCGACGAGATGCGCGTGGGTGTCCACGAGAACGGGCAGGCCGTTCGTATCGGGAAGATCGGCGATGATGACTTGTGGTTTGGGCCTTTGCCTCCGCTCCCCCCGCGGACGGTTCCTGTTCCTGCGTCCGGGACGCTTGCGCCGCGAGTCGGCGTCGGGAGCTTCGCGATTCTCGGCGCGCGCGGTGGGCTGTTGCGCGTTTTGCGCGCCCGCGCCCTGCTCGGTTTTCCCGGATGTATCCGGCTGTCCCGTGGATTCCGGGCGCTTGCCTCCCCTTCGGCCCCGCCTTCGCCTGCGGCGCTGGGGGCGTCCCACTCTGTCGGGGCGTCCGGTGGATTCCTTGCCGCCGGATGCGTCCGGCCCGGATTCAGATGCTTCATTCACTGCATAAACTCCAATCCCCCTGCGAGGGGCGTCTGTTCTCTAGCGAATCGGCGCGCCCGGCGACACCGCTTCATCCACGTCCAGGAGCGTGAGCTTCTCGCCATCCTCGGCGGCGAGTACCATCCCCTGCGACTCCACGCCCATGAGCTTCGCGGGCTCGAGGTTGGCCACCAGTATCACCTTGCGGCCCGCCAACTCCTCGGGCGCGTAGTGTTTCGCCAGACCCGCCACGACGGTTCGGGTTTCCTCCCCGAGCGAAACCGTGAGCTTGAGCAGGTTTTTCGATTTGGGAATGCGCTCGGCCTCCAGCACCCGGGCCGCGCGTAAATCCATTTTCTGAAATTCCTTAAAGGATATCTGTTCTTTCTCATCCTCTGCGGGCGCGGCTTCCGCGCCACCGGCGATGCGTTTGGCCACCTTCTCGCGGATGGCCACTTTCGCCTCATCCTCGATGCGCGGGAAGAGAGGAAGCCCAAGCCGGGTGTCCAGCTCATCCGGCAGTCCGCGCATGTCGAGCAACTCGGCGTAAGGGGCGCTCGCCCAGTCCTCGGCCAGGCCGAGTTGCGCCGCTATCTTCTGCGCGGAGGCGGGCATGATGGGCGAAATCATCGCCGCGACGACGCGAATCGCCGCCACGGCGTGCCAGAGCACCGAACACAGGCGGGCCTCGTCGCCCTCTTTCGCGAGCGTCCAGGGGGCGTTCGCGTCGATATATTTGTTGGTGTAGGAAATCACCTCCCAGGCGGCTCTCAGGCCGTTCTGGAAGTGGGTGGCCGACATGCCGCGCTCATATTTTACGGCCGCATCGGCGACGAATTCGTAAAAAGCGCTCTCCACTTCGGAATCGCCGGTCGGGGAACGCTCCAGCCGCCCCTCTCTATAACGCTTCACCATGTTCAGGGTCCGGTGGAGCAGGTTTCCGAGATCGTTCGCCAGATCGCTGTTGATGCGGTCGATCAGGGCGTTGTGGGAGAAATCGCCATCCAGCCCGAAGGGGATTTCCTTGAGCAGGAAATAGCGGATGGCGTCGACGCCGTATTCCTCGATGAGCCAATGCGGGTCGACCGCGTTGCCCAGGCTCTTGGACATCTTCTGGCCCTCGACCGTCCACCACCCGTGGCTGAATACTTGGCCCGGCAGGGGAACCCTGGCGGAGAGCAGGAAGGCGGGCCAGTACACCGCGTGGAATCTCAGAATATCTTTTCCGATGAAATGCTGATCCGTCGGCCAGGGGCTCCCCTCGCGAACTCCGTTCTCATCAAAGCCCGGAGCGGTCAGGTAGTTGCTCAGCGCGTCGAACCACACGTAAATCACGTGTTTTTCATCCCCCGGCACGGGGATGCCCCACTGAAAACTCGTGCGCGAGAGGGAAATATCCTTCAAACCGCCCCGCACGAAGCTCATCACCTCGTTTCTTCGGGTCTCGGGCTGAACGAACTTAGGATATTTCTCGTAATGCTCCAGAAGCGGCTTCGCGAACCTGCTCAGGCGAAAGAAATAACTCGGCTCCTCCACCCATTCGACCTCCGCGCCCGTGGGACCGAGTTTCACGCCTCCGGGAGCTTCCGTGAGTTCGCTCTCGGTGTAGAAGGCCTCGTCGCGAACGGCGTACCAGCCGGCGTAGGTGCCCAAGTAGATGTCGCCCGCCGCCTCCACGCGCCGCCAAAGCTCCTGAACGCCCCGTATGTGGCGCTCCTCGGTCGTGCGGATGTAATCGTCATAGGAGATGTCGAGCTTTTCCCAGAGTTCGCGGAATTTCGCGCTGTTCATGTCGCAGAAGGCATGGGGGTCCATGCCGGCTTCTCTGGCCGCGCGCTCGAGCTTCTGGCCGTGCTCGTCCGTGCCGGTCAGAAACTGCGTCGGCTCGCCGCGCAGCCTGTGGAAGCGGGCCTTGGCGTCGCACGCCACCGTCGTGTAGGCATGGCCCAGGTGCGGCTTGTCGTTCACGTAATAAATCGGCGTAGAGACGTAAAATGGTTTTTTGCTCATTGTTTCGGGCCGTTTTCCTTAAGCGTGGCGTCTTGGGGCGCATCGTCTTGCTCGGCGGTTTTAAGCGAGAACTGGCCCGTGGGCAAGCGCATCAAATCTTTCGCGTGAACCGTCATGAAATCTCCGGTCTCGAGGACGAGGGTCACCTCTTCCTTGAGCAGGTCCTGACGCACGACGGTCGCGCCGCAGTCGCAGCCGCCGACTTTCTTCTTGCACGCGGGCAGTTTCTTCTTCACCGACACGTAATGGGAATGCTCGAAGCGAAGGCAGCACTTGAGCCTCCCGCAGCCGCCGGAGAGTTTGACGGGGTTCAAGCTCAGGTTCTGATCCTTCGCCATGCGGACGGAAATGGGGTCGAACGCCTTGAGAAAAGAACTGCAGCAATAGGTGCGTCCGCAGTCTCCGCATCCGCCCTTCATCCCCGCCTCGTCGCGAACGCCGATCTGGCGCATCTCCACGCGGACGGAGAGACGCTCGGCAAGCACCCGCACCAGCTTCCTGAAATCCACGCGGCCGTCGGAGGAGAAATAAAACGTCGCCTTTTTGTTCGAGTGAATGTAGCGAACCTCGACGAGGCGCATGGGCAGTTTCAGTTCCGATATCTTCCCCCTGCAATAATCATAGGCGATTTTTTCGCTCGCCTCGGTGCGAACCACCTTTTTCTCATCATCCTCGGTGGCTGTCCGCAGCACTTCGGGAAGAGGATCCGGATAATAGCGCGAGCCCATGACCCGGGGATTCTCGGATATCTCGCCGAACTCCGTATCCCCGTCCTTGGTCCTGGTCATGACCTTCATGCCGACCCGAAGGCGCAATTCCCCGTAGGTGTGATGAACCGGTCGCGCGCCGAAGCGCGTCTTGACCCCGACCACTCCGATTTTCCGCGTCTCGGGCGGCGCCTCCGCAAGGGCGCCGCCATTCGATGTTTCACTCATTTTCTCACCTCAAACCCCGGCGGGAACGGTCTCCCGCAGGGAATATACCAAAGTCTCGAGCGTCAGGGACGGGTTGGTATTCCCGCCTCCCACGTCGCGCATGGCCGACCCCACCCTTTCGAGGGCTTTGGTCAGGCCCACGCTTCCCCAGCACTCTCCCATGGCGGCCAGCGCCGCCCGTATGTCCGTATGCCACAATTCTATCGTCTCGGGCGATTCCTGCGTGATGAGTATATCGCGAAGCAGCCCGCGAAGCATTTCCAAAAAGAGAATCGTCTCGTTTCTTCCCGAAGCCCCGCTCCCCGCCCGTTCGGAGGCGAGCGTAATGAGGGTCACCTCGTCCGCCCGGCCCGCCGGCGCGCTCAACTCCTCGAGGAACCGCATCGCCTCATCCCTGCGCTCGGAGAGAGCGCCTGCGTCCGAGGAGAGGGCGACGCCCAGCCTCCCCATGCTGAGTGAGACGAGTTTCTCCACGTCCGCATCGGCGTCCCCGCATCGCTCTTCGAGGATGGCGAGCATATCCGCGCGCGCCAGAGCCTGAAACCTGAGCCGCCTGCAACGCGAGATCACCGTCGGCAGCAGCGTATGGAGGTTCGGAGTCACCAGAATCAAAATTGTGCCGGCGCTCGGTTCTTCCAGCGTTTTGAGCAGGGCGTTCTGGCTCACCCGCGTCAGCAGATGCGAATCCTCGATGATGAAAACCTGCCGCATTCCCTCGTTGGGACGCTGATGGGCGCGCCAGATCACCTCTTCCCTGATCAACTCCACCTTGATGGAGCGCGACCCCGCTGCCGGGCGGATGGAGACGACGTCGGGATGCACGTTCGCGCCCACCTTCTCGCACGCGATACAGCCCCCGCACGGCGGAGCCTCTCCCGGGCATTGCAAGGTCTGGGCGAAAAGACGCGCAACGCTCGCCTTGCCCACTCCATCGGGGCCATAAAACAAATAAGCGCTCGCCACCTGCCCGGAGGATAAGTCCCTTCGCAGCAGGTCTAAAGCCGCGTCCTGGCCGCGGATGGATTTCCAGCCCATTCGAATTTTTCCTTCACGATGGCCACTACCTCCTCGTGCACCTGCCGAATCGCGCCCTCGCCCAGCACGTGAAAACGATGGGGCTCGCGCTTCGCCAGCGCCTCGAAACCCGCCTGCACCCTGCGGTGAAATTCCAGGCTCTCGCCCTCGATCCGATCGCCCACTCTCTCCCCGCGCGCGCGCGAGAGTCCTTCTTCGAGCGCTACGGAGAACAGCAGCGTCAGGTCGGGGATAATCCCCCCGCTCGCCACCCGGTTCAACTCGGCCACTACCGCTTCGTCCAGCCCCCGCCCGAACGCCTGGTACGCCGTCGTGGAGTCGAAGAACCGATCGCAGAGAACGTGCGCGCCCGATTCGAGCGCCGGCCGAATCACCTCGCTCACGTGCTGCGCCCGCGCCGCCTCGTACAGCAGCAGTTCCGTGGCGGCGTCGAGAATTTCATCGCGCGGAGCGAGGAGCAGCCTCCGAATCTCTTCTCCTATCTTCGTGCCGCCGGGCTCGCGCGTGGCGAGAACCGGAAACCCCGCCTCCTCCATCCACGCGCGCAGGTGCGCCATCTGGGTCGACTTGCCGCAACCCTCCACCCCCTCGAACGTGACGAAACAACCGCGCATCGGCGAAATTTCCTTTCCTCAAAGCGTCTACGGAGACAGCTTACCACAACCGGCCCATGGGGCGGGGCCAGTGAGCGGGCGGGCGATCAGTTTCCGTCCAACTTGCGGTAAATGGTGCG
Source organism: bacterium (assembly GCA_965218735.1). GTDB lineage: Bacteria > UBA8248 > UBA8248 > UBA8248 > UBA8248 > Bin107. The sequence goes on from CBDCMA010000008.1 coordinate 1,549,186, forward strand.
CGTGGCGATTCCCAGAAGGCGGGCGGCGGCGCTTTTGTCGCCACCCGTATGGCGGAGGGTCTCCAGAATCACCCGGCGCTCGACTTCCGCGAGCGGGGTGCCGATTTCGAGGTTGATGAGCGGCAAATCCGACGCCATCGGCTGTTCCTGGCCCGAGCGCTCGCCCCGGGCGATTTGCGCAGGCAAATCATCCACTGAGAGAATTTCTCCCCGGCTCAACACCACGGCGCGCTCCACCATATTTTCGAGTTCCCGCACGTTTCCCGGCCAGTGGTAGTTCGACATCGCATCGAGCGCCTCGCGTGAAAACGCGATAACGGGGCGGTTGTTCTTCGCGGCGAAACGCTGGAGGAAATGATCGGCGAGAAAGGGAATGTCGCTGCGCCTATCCCGCAGGGAGGGCAGGAGGATGGTGATCACGTTCAGGCGATAGTAGAGGTCGTCGCGAAACCTCTTCTCGGCTACGGCGGTTTGCAAGTCCGCGTTGGTGGAAGCCACTATCCGCGCGTCCACCTTGAGGGTTTCCGTCCCGCCGACGCACTCGAATTCGCCCTCCTGCAAGACGCGAAGAATCTTCGGCTGCAAAACGAGGGGCATGTCCCCGATTTCATCGAGAAACAGCGTGCCCTCGTCCGCGAGTTTGAAGCGGCCTTCCTTCCGGCCCACCGCGCCCGTAAACGCCCCGCGCTCGTAGCCGAAGAGTTCGCTCTCGAGGAGGTTCTCCGGCAGCGCCGCGCAGTTCACCTTCACCATCGCCTTGCCCGCTCTCTCGCTCGCCTCGTGTAAGGCGTTCGCCACCAGTTCCTTGCCTGTCCCGCTCTCGCCCAGAATCAGGACCGTGGCGGAGGTGGGCGCGACCTGGAGAACCATCTCCTTCACCCGGCGAATCGAGGGGTGGCTGCCCATCATGTCCGAAGTGTCTCTCAGGCTCTGAAGCTGCGCCCGCAAATCCGCGTTCTCGCGCAGGAGCGCCTGTTTTTCGAGCGCCTTGTCTATCGCCTTGAGAACGACCACGCGCTCCAGCGGCTTGGTTAAAAAATCATAAGCCCCCTCGCGCATCGCCTCGACGGCCGACTCGATGCTCCCGGCGCCGGAAATCAGGATCACCTCCGTATCCGGGCTGATGCGCTTGACCTCCTTGAGCAACCCGATGCCGTCCATCCCGGGCATTCTGAGATCGGTGATCAGCAGATTCACCGGCTCGGCGACGAACATCTCGGCGGCGGTTTCCGCGTCATGCGCCATGGCGACGTCGAATCCCTCCTTGGCGATCATCTTCTGGAGGGCTTCGCGGCTGCCCCGCTTGTCGTCCACCACCATCACGCGCGCCCCGGCGTGGCCGCTCATGCCTTCACCTCCTGCGCCACGGGGAGCGGCAGTTCGACGATAAAAGTGGCCCCAGCCCCCTCCTCGCTTTCAAAGCGGATGCTCCCCTTGTGCTCGGTGATGATCTGCTGGCTCAGCACGAGTCCGAGGCCCGTTCCATTCACCTTCGTCGTGAAAAACGGCGTGAACAAAGAAGCCTGGTCCTCGGGTTTTATCCCGGCGCCGCTGTCCGAAATCCTGACGGTGAGGTGCCCGTTTTCCAGTTCGGTCCTGACCAGGAGACGGCCGCCATCGGGCATCGCGTCGAACCCGTTCAAGATGAGATTCTGAATGGCGACGCGCATTTGCGCTTCATCCAGGACGACGTCGGGCGCCTCCCTTTCCAGTTCCTTTTCAATCCGGATTTTTCTGCTCGCCGCCACTTCCGCGTGGAAATTCAGTAAATCCTCGATCATCTCGTTGCAGTCGACCGACGTCCTCTCCAAGCTCGGCATCCGCACGAATTTGAGATAATCGGCCGTCACCTGGCTGATAATATCCACTTCCGCCCTCACGGATCTGAGCAACGCCCACGCCTCGGAGGTATCCGCCTCCTTGAATTGCGATAACTCATCGCCGAGCAATTCCGCGTTCAGGTTGATGGCAGAGAGCGGATTGCGCACGGAATGCGCAATCTGGGTGCTCATTTTACCGACGATCGAGAGCCTGTCGCGTTGCAAAACTTCCTTTTCGAGCGCCTTGCGCCCGGTCACGTCCTTCAAATACAAAATCACCTGCAGCGTCGCTCCCGAGGCGGCGAGAATCGGGTAGGTGTAGTATTCCATCTCCATCCGGCGCCCATCGTCCCACGAAATCGACTTTTCGAAAAAACCCGGTTCGCCGGTCGCGAACGTATCGACGACGAGGGAGCCCTCGACGAAAGGCCCCGGCACCGCGGTGAGCGGCGATATCTCCCATTTCTGATCCAGCACCTCGGAAACTTCGTGGCCGAAGAGCGTGGCCATCGAGCGATTGAGCATCCGGATGCGGAAATCCTTGTCCAGAATGCCGATGGCGTCCGTGATGCCGTCGAACAGCGCCTGCAGCCGTCTGTTGCTCTCCAGCACCTGCTCGGACCAGTGTATCCTGTCCTCGGCCCGTATGCGCCTGCGCTCGCGATCGAGTATCAAAAGGGCGGCCAGAATCAGGGAGATGAACGCGAAACCCGTCAAGAGCAGGCCTTTTCGGAACAAGCGTCCGATCAGCCCGACGAACTCCGCAGACGGCGCCGTGAGGGCGAAAGTCCATCTCTCATGCCCCACCGGGAAGCTGCTGAAAGCCGTCAGGTATCGCGGGCTTTTCTTTTTTTTCTCGGGCCTCAAGTCCAGATGCCAATCGAAACCCTCCTCTTCCGTCTTCATGCGCCCAGCCAGTTTTCCCAGTCTCTCATCCCCCAATTCACGCGCGAGGGTGGACAAATGGATGCCCTCGAGCCGGAGGATGCCCGGAGGAAAGATGATTCTGCCCTCGCCGTCCGCGAGCCACGCCCGTCCCCGGCTTCCCGATTGAACGGGTTCGACGAACGCGCGCACCAGATCCGCCATGGAGATGCGCGTGTAGAGCCATTCGCGCTTTCGCTGCGTCTCTCCTCCTTCGGGCCCATCCCCTTTCGACGCCACGGGCACCGCCGCGAACAGGGAGGCGACCCGTTGGGCCTCGTCCCGAATCACGAGAATACAGGCGCCCTCCGGCAAGGCGCAGCCGCGTAATTTATCGAGGTATTCCTTCGGAATCGCGGCGCTCGACTCGTGGCCTTCCTGCAGATACCCCACCTCGCTCACGCGGAACCTTCCGCCCAGCCTTTCGTACAAGCCGCTCATCGCCGCCATTCTTCCCGGATGATGGGGTTCGATCGTGCGCAGAAAGCCCGCGCTGTAGCGCAAAGACGCCGTGAGCGCCTCGAGGAAAGAGGCAATCCGGTCGCCTGCCTGCTCCACGAGAAGAAGCTGCTGGCGGTTGAATCTCTCTGCGATCTCGGCCTTGGCGTCCACGTAGTGCCGATTGGAGAGAAAAATCAATATCCCTATCAAAACAAACGTCCAGGCTATCGTATGGTACTGGAACTTCCGGTTCACCCGGCGCGATTGCGCGATTCGCGAGCGCGCCGTCCCGTAAGGCCGCGGCAGTCCCCGCTTACGCCATCTATCGAGAATTCCCCTCAAAAACCTCGTCCATGCGCTCGACATAAGCATTCCCTAGAAAATCGGCCGCTTTCGGCCGGCCTTGCCGCCCAAGGTCCGGGATTCGGGTATGAGGGCCTGAAAACCACTTCCCCTCCCCCTGCTTCCACCAGCTTGACACGGGGGACATCCCCCCATATCTTTCATAAATTAGCACTCCATGCGCCGGAGTGCCACACCAAAATCCAGCGGGGAAGACGCCCCGCCGGGAGACTCTCGAAATGGACGCCCTGGAACTTGCCCAGAGAAACCGGGAAATCCTGCGCGCCATCATCAACATTTTCGTGGATACGGGCGAACCCGTGGGGAGTCGCACGCTCTCGAAGCATTCGGACCTGGCCCTGAGCCCCGCCACCATCCGCAACATCATGAGCGACCTGGCCGACGCGGGCTTTCTCACCAAACCCCACGTCTCCTCCGGCAGGCTCCCTACCGACTTGGGGTATCGCTTTTTCGTCGACGACCTGATGGATTCCCACACCCTCACGAGCGAGGAGCAGGAATCCATGCGCCTGGATGCTTCCGCGCAGGCCGCCCAAATAGAACAAGTGCTCGCGCAGGCGACGCGCGTGCTCTCCGAACTCACGAACACGGCGGGGCTCGTGCTCCTGCCCGCAGGGGAGCAACTCCACTTCAAGCACATCAATTTCGTGAAGATGTCGGAGGAAAAAACCCTGGCCGTCATCGTCTCGATGAGCGGGGTGGTTCAAAACCGCGTCATTCCGATGGAGGCCCCTATCAGCCAGGACGAGCTGAACAGGATTTCGAACCTGCTGAACGAGGAGTTCAGCGGTCTCGCCTTAAGAGATGTGCGCGAGAAGATAATCCAGAAAATGGCCCATGCGCGCGACAACCTCGACACCCTCTACCAGCAAGCCCTCAAGCTCAGCAAAGAGGCGCTCTCGGAATCCGAAGACGCGCAGGAATCCCTTTTCGTGGAAGGGGCCTCGCGCGTGTTCTCACAGCCTGATTTCGCCACCAACGCGGACAAACTCCAGTCTCTCTACCGCACGTTCGAGGAGAGGGAAAAACTTGTGCGCCTGCTGGACAGGTGCCTGGGATCTTCGGACATCACGATTCTCATCGGCTCCGAGAACGATTTCGAAGAAATGAAGGACTGCAGCATCGTCGCCCAGCGCTACTACATGGACGACCGCCCGCTGGGCAGCATCGGCATCATCGGGCCCAAGCGCATGCGCTACGATCGCGCCGTGTCGCTGGTGGAATGGACGGCGGATTCGGTATCGAAATTCCTCTCCTCCGGAGAGCGATAGGCAAAAAGGCGCTCTCATCCCCAGATATTCCGGCGGAGGTCATGATTCCTTGAACATCGCCGACGCCCTCAAAATTCTGGGCTTAGAGCAAAACGCCTCGAAATCCCAACTGAAAAGCGCCTACAAAAAACTGGCGCTGGAATTCCACCCGGATAGAAACCCGGGCGACCCCGAGGCGGAGAAGCGCTTCAAGCAGATAGTCATCGCCCACGAAATCCTCCAAAACCCGAAACGCTCAGACCTCCGCGCAACGCCTCGCGGGCGGAAATCCACACAGCCCCGAAACGAGTATGAGGAAAAATGGGAGGACATTTTCTCCCACATTTTCCGCAGCGCGCGTGAATCGGGCGATGCGGAAAAAAGTGCGCCCCGGGACCTGTACGCCCAAATCGAGGTGACGCTCGAGGACCTCCTGGGAGACATCACAAAGGAAATTTCCGTCTCGCGCCGGGTGTGCTGCGCCTCATGCGGTGGGCGCGGCGCCGCGTCCGACGCCCGAATGAGCGCCTGCCCCGCGTGCAAGGGCGCGGGCGAGGTTCGCTACCGGCAAGGACTCGCGGAGTTGCGCATCCCCTGTTCGGCATGTGCGGGGAGCGGCGAATACACGGGCGAGGCGTGCGAAGCCTGCGCGGGGGAGGGCCGCACGGCCAGGCGAGAGAGCGTGAAAGTGGCGATTCCCGCCGCGGCCCAGGAGGGCGCGCAAATCAGAATCAAGGGCAAGGGCGACGAGGGAGCGGGCGAGGCGGGTGACCTCATCGTCACGGTGCGCGCGAAGCCCCACCCGATATTCGAGAGAGAGGGCAACCACATCCTCTTCGATTTGCCGGTGAGTTTTTCTCAAGCCGCCCTCGGCCACGAAGCCCTCATGCCCACGCTTAAGGAAGCCCGGAAAATCAAGATCCCCGCCGGAACCCAATCGGGCCGGGTGTTTCGCCTAAAGGGAGAGGGATTATCGCCTGCGGGCGGGCGGGACACGGGCGATCTGCGCGTCCGCGTGATCATCGAAACGCCCACGAAGCTCAACCGGCGTCAGCGGGAAATTCTGGCCGAGTTTCAAAGAATCTCCTCACCCTCCACGCATCCGCGAACCCGGGCGTTTCTGGACAAAATGAAATCCCGTCTCGAATGACATGGGCCGGGCCGCCTTGTTGCGCCCGGAATTTCTTGCTACATATCTTTTCCGAAAACAAAATTCACCAGGCTTTCCGATAAATCCCTACGACTCAAACACAGGAGCGCCGTACATTGTCGAATCAAGCACGAATAGACGAGTTCATCGAGAAGACGCAAAAGCTGAACGGCCGGCCCGTGCGCGAGCGCGAGGCGTGGAACAACGAGGCGAGCGCCGACGCCATCCGCCATTTCGCATACGGCATCGACGACGACAACCCGCTTTGGCTGGACCCCGAATACGCAGCCGCCACCGCCCACGAGAACGTCATGGCGCCGCCGGCGTTTCTGGTCTCGGTCCTCTACCCGATTCTGCACGGAGCGCCCATGGAGGCGCCGCTTTCCTCCCTCATCGGGGGCGTGGAATTCGAATGGGAAAAACCCATCCCGCTTGGAGCCAGGCTGCGCGCGGAATCCATCCAGAAAGATTCCTTCGTCAAGACGAACAAGGCGGGCCGCCGGCTCATCTTCATCATCTCCGAGTGCACCTACTGGAACGAGAAGGATGAGGTCGTCGCCAGGGGCACCGGCACGATGATAAGGACCTTACAAGAGGGAAACGCGCTCCTCTACGAGAGGCCAATCAAGCAATACGGCGAGGCGGAGTTCCAGGAAATCGAAAACGCCTACGAGGCCGAGGAGAGAAAAGGAGGCGAGAAGCGCCGTTTTGCGGACGTATCCGTCGGGGATGAACTTCCTCCCATGCTTCGCGGCCCCCTCACCATCGGCGACATGGTGGCCTGGAACGCGGGCAACGGCCCATCCTACAAGGCGGGCAGGCGCGGCTATCTCGACCTTAAAAAAGCGCCGCACAACGCCGTCCTCATCCCCCAGATCGGGATCAAGGTGAAAAACTCCCAACAGCACGAGGACTTCAACCTCGCTTCGGGACGCGGGATGCCTGGGCCTTTCGACAACGGCGTCATGCGCTTCGCCTGGGTGAGCCCCTTCATCACCAACTGGATGGGGGACGATGCGTTTCTCCAGAATCTCTACGTCCAGGTGCGCCGCCCCATGATCTACGGCGACACCATTCGGCACACGGGCAAGGTGGTCGAGAAAAACGAAGCGGATAATACCGTGAAGGTGGAAATCACGGGAACCAACCAGGAAGGCGAGTTGGCGACGGCGGGCTCGGCCGTGGTTCGCCTGCCGGAGTAAAGTTGAAGAGCCTGTGAAGAAAAAATGGCTCGAACTCATGGTTCAGGTTCGTGACGATCTGGCCGAGGAGGCATCCACCCGCATACTGGAGGCGGGCGCATCCGCCGTGGAGGAGCGAGACGGCGCGGGAGGCGCATCGCTGCTCATCACGCACATCGCTCTTGAAGACGGCGCGACGGCGAAACTCCGCGCGATAGAAGCTCTCCTCACCGGCCTGGGCGTCGCGAAGAGCGCCATCACGCTCAAAAATATCGAGGATCAGGACTGGATCGCCCACGCGCGCGGTCAATTCCAGGGCGAAGCCTACGGGGAGAAACTCTGGGTGCGGCCGCCCTGGGATGAAAGCGAGACGCCGGACGGGCGCATCGAACTGATCCTCGAACCCGGCCTCGCCTTCGGCACGGGCAGACACCCCTCCACGCGCCTGGCCCTGCTCGCCGTAGAAAACGAATGCGCCAAAAAACCTCCCGAACGTATGGTGGACCTAGGGTGCGGCTCGGGCATCCTGGGCGTAGCCGCCTTACTCTTCGGAGCAAAACACGTAACCGCATTCGACCTGGACCCGAAGGCCGTGGAGGAGACCATCGGCCTGGCGGAAAGAAACGGGGTGGCGAACCGCATGACGACGCGGGGCGCGACGCTTGCGGCAGGCGTGCTGAAAGACTGGTGGGGCCGGGTCGATTTCATCGCGGCGAACATCTTCCTGGACGCTCTCAGAGAACTCGCGCTGCTCATCCATGAGGCGCTCGCTCCCGGGGGCCGGGGCATTCTCGCAGGCATAGGCTATGAGCAGACGGACGCTCTCGCCCGCATCTACCGCGAAGCCGGCTTCAGTATCGAGAACACGAACCGAATCGAGGAGTGGGCGAGCATCGAGGTAATAAAACCATGACGCGCGACGGGCTGCGGCTTTTCTACGTCGCGCCCGAAGCGGTTCAGGGCGAACAAATCGTTCTGGGAGCGGAGGAATCTGCGCACATCCGCCGCGTCCTCAAGATGAAGACGGGCGCGATCTGCCGCGCCGCGACCCCGGATGGGCTGGAATACAGGGTGAAGTTAGCGGAAATATCCGCTGCGAAGAGCGTCGCCGAAATCATCGAGCGCCTGCCAAGGAGGCCGTCTTCGCCCACCTCGATCTCCTTGGGCCTTCCCCTGCTCAAAGGGGAGCGTTTCGAGTGGGTCCTCCAGAAAGGCTGCGAACTGGGCGTCGACGCGTTTTATCCGCTCATGCTCGAGCGGTGCGAAGTCAGGATTCAGGAAAAAAGGAGCGTCGAGCGCCACAAGCGCTGGCGGCGAATCGTCCTGGAAGCCGCCAAGCAGTGCGACCGCGTGCCCCCGCCCGTTGCGCATCCACCAGGCGACCTGGAGGGTTTTCTCGCCGAGACGAAGGATTTCGATCTCAAAATCATGGGGTATCTGGGAGAAGGCGCGATTCCCGCCAAAGAGGCACTATCTCGCGTGCGCCGGGATGCGGCAGGCCCCCCGCTTCGCGCCGCCCTCCTGACCGGTCCCGAGGGAGACCTCACGGAGGAGGAATCAGGGCAAGCGATGGATTCCGGTTTCCTGCCGGTATCATTAGGACCGAGAATCCTGCGCGCAGACACGGCTCCCGTCGCGCTCGTCACCATCGTACAGCACGCCCTGGGGGATATGGGTTGATATGTCTCCTTATTGTTTGACACCTTTTTCGCGCCGCCTTAGGTTGTGGGCATCGCCATTTTCTAACGGGAATATCCGATGAAAGTCATCATTGTCGGCGGGGGCGGGCGTGAGCACGCCCTGGCCTGGAAACTGAACCAAAGCCCGGATGTGGACGAGGTCGTCTGCGCGCCCGGAAACGCGGGCACGGCGCGGGTCGGGCGAAACGCGGCCGTAGGTGCTGAAGACGTCGAGGGTCTCCTCGCGCTGGCGAAAGAGGAAAAGCCGGGTCTGGTCGTCGTCGGCCCCGAGGCCCCTCTCGCACTGGGGCTCGTGGACAGATTAGAGGCGCTCGGGACTCGGGCGTTCGGCCCATCGGCCGAGGCCGCCCGCATCGAGGCGAGCAAGGCGTACTCCAAGGCCTTGATGGATGAGGCGGGAATCCCCACCGCCGCATACGGTGTTTTCGAGGAAGCGGAAGCGGCCAGGGATTTCGTCTCGCAGCGCGGCGGCGCATGGGCGGTGAAGGCGGACGGTCTCGCCGCAGGCAAGGGCGTGCTCTTGTGCCCCGATGTTGCGAGCGCGCACGACGCCATATCCCAAATCATGGAAAAAAGAGCGTTCGGCGAGGCGGGCGCCGCATGCGTGGTGGAGGAATTTTTAGAAGGCGAGGAGGCGAGCTTTCTCGCGTTCGCGGACGGCGAAACCGCGCTCCCCATGGCTTCGGCTCAGGATCACAAGGCCATCGGCGAGGGCGATACCGGCCCCAACACGGGCGGCATGGGCGCCTATTCCCCCGCACCCGTGCTCTCGGGCGCGCTCGAGCAAAAAGCGCTCGATGCCGTCATCAAGCCCGCCATCCGCGCCATGGCGAGGCGAGGAGCCCCTTACCGGGGGATTCTCTACGCCGGCCTCATGGTGAAGGGCGATGAACTGAAAGTCCTGGAATTCAACTGCCGCTTCGGCGACCCCGAATGCCAGCCGCTCCTCACCCGCATGGAGGGAGATTTGCTGCCCATCCTCATGGCGTGTGTCGAGGGGCGTCTGCACGAGGCGACCATCCGCTACTCAAAAGACGCCGCGGTCTGCGTCGTCATGGCGGCGGGCGGCTACCCGGACGCCTACCGAAAGGGCGACGTGATCCACGGAATCGAGGATGCCGACTCCCTCCCCGGCGTTCACGTTTTTCATGCGGGAACGGGCCTGAACGACGCAGGCGACGTCGTGACCGCCGGAGGCCGCGTGCTGGGCGTCACCGCGCTCGGGATGGATATCCGCGCCGCCATCGCGCGCGCATATGAGGCGAGCGACCTGGTTTATTGGGAAGATGCGTATTTCAGAAAAGATATCGGCGCCAAGGCCTTAAGACGCCTGGGCTGATCGCGTCTCCGCATGCAAGCCCTCATCATCCTGATCGACGGCGGCGACCCCGCCTATTTCGAGGCCTCCCCCACGCCGAATCTCGACAGAATCGCTGAGGAGGGAGCGCGCTTTATCGTTTCGTGCCAGATGCCCTCGGTCACCAACGTCAACAACGTCTCGATGATCTGCGGCGCGCCCCCCGCCGCGCACGGTATTACGGCCAATTACTTCCTGAACCCGGAAACGGGCGAGGAAGTGTACATGGAATCGGGGGGTTTCGTGCGCGCGCCCACTCTCATGGAGATGGGCCGCGCAGCTGGGCGGAAGACCGCCGTATTGGCGTCCAAACAAAAACTCTGCGACATGATCGGCAAAGGGGCGGAGACGGTCGTCACCGCCGAAGACCCGCCCGGGTGGCTTATCGAAAAAGCGGGCCCCAAAGAGGAAATCTACAGCGGGGCCGTCAATCTGTGGCTCCTGCGGGCGGCGCGGGCGGTGCTGGAAGAGCAAAAACCCGATCTCCTCTACGTCACCACCACGGATTTCTTGCAGCACAAATACGCACCTGAGCGCGCAGAAGCTCAAGCGCACCACGCCGCACTCGATGCGGAAATCGGTAATCTGGTCGATAGCTGGATGCGCGCCCATAAAGACGGAGCGATATTCATCACCGCCGACCATGGGATGCGCGATAAAACAAGGGCGCTCGACCCGGGCGTCATATTAAGAACCCGTGGCGTCGGCGCGGAAGCGGTTCCCATCATCAAGGACCGCTACGTCGTCCACCACGGCAACCAGGGCGGCGCGGCCTACGTCCACCTGGAGACCGAGGATGCGCTCGCCGAGGCCGTCGCCATCCTCAAAGCCAGCCCGGGAATCGAGGATGCGCTTACGCGCCAGGAAGCGGCTGCGCGCTATCAGCTAATGGCCGAGCGGGTGGGCGACATCATGGTGCTGGCGGATGAGGAGACCGTATTCGGCGTGATGGACGAAGCCGAGCGCGAGGTTCGCCTCAGAAGCCACGGCTCACTGCATGAGAGCGTCGTTCCGCTATGGGCCTTGAACGCGCCTGGTTTCGCGCCGAGCGATGCCCCCCGCCATTTCGAGAGCGTCAGATACGTGATGGACAGATTGTAATAGGGAATAGCCGCGCGGCCCGGACGCATCTCAGGGATTGCGCTTGAGCCAGGGGAATTTCTCGTCGACCCCCGGCCAAATCTCCTTGATGGAGAAAAAACAAATCGCTATCCAGATGGCGAGGCCGATGTCGAAGCCCTCGAGTACCCGCACCATCCAGATAAAATCGAATACGCCCAACACCAGAGCAGCGAGATAGCAACACCACGTGAACCCGCGCCAGGTCGCCAGCCCGAACACGCCCAGGGCCACCCCTCCGGCCAGCGTCGCCCAGCCGTAACCCACCCTGCCCGGCTGGTTCGTATAGAGCGCCGACGCGGTGAAGGCGAGCATCAAGGAGGCGACCAGCAGCGTGGTCTTGGCCGCGCGATTCGCGCTGAACGTTCTTTCTTCACTGCCAACGGGCTCATTCACCATGCCTTTACTTCCTGTGGTTTGACGTCGATCGACCGAGGGTACGCCATCCGTTCCTCGTTGCCTAGGCGCGCGCCTATGTGCTGTAATCGAGCCTTCGAAATTCCATTCCATTTTTGAGGAGGACGCCCCTTGAAGGCGATGGTGCTGAGAGAGCCGGGAAAACCCTTTGTCGAGGAAGAATATCCAGACCCCGTGCCGGGACCGGGGGAAGCGGTCGCGAAGATACTGGCCTGCGGCGCCGGGCTGACGATCCACCACGCCCGCATGGGCCGGGTGCCCGGGGTGGATTATCCCCTCATCATCGGGCATGAGATCACAGCGGTCATCTCCGCCGTGGGCGCAGGCGTCGAGGGCCTACAGGAGGGCGACGCGGTGACCGCCCATTTCTACGTCACCTGCGGAAGGTGCAAGTGGTGCCTCATCAACCGCGAGACGCTGTGCGAGAACTTTACGGGCTACATCGGCCGCCAGGTGCAGGGCGCCTATGCGGAATACATCAAGCTGCCCGCGCGGAATTTCATCAAACTCCCCGCCGGGCTCGATTATGAGAACAACGCCGCGGAGGTGTCCGTCATCTGCGACGCGATAGCCACTCCCTACAAAGTGACGAAGCGCGCGCGCATAGCACCTCTCGAGACCGTGGCCGTCGTGGGCGCGGGCGGCGGTGTGGGAATCCACATGGTGATGATGGCGAAGTGGGCGCACGCCAGAGTCATCGCCGTGGACATCGCGGCGAACAAGCTCGGCAAATGCCGCGACGTGGGAGCGGATGAGGCCGTCGACGCATCCCAAGGCGACGTCGCAGGCGCGCTATTGGACTTGACGGGCGGCAAGGGCGTGGACGTGGTGATCGATTTCGTCTCCTCCGCCGCCACGATGGAGGCGGGCATCCAGACCCTGGGAATCGGCGGACGCCTGGTGACGCTGGGCGGCACGGGGCAGACGTTTCAGACCGCATCGCGCGATATGGTGGTAAAAGAACTGGAACTCATGGGCAGCCGGTACGCGTCGAAACAGGAGCTCAAGGAATCGCTCGACCTCGTGGCGCGGGGCGACGTCTGGCCCGTGGTGACGGAGACTTATTCGTTCAACGTCGATGAGGTGGAAAAGGTCCACGAGCGGCTCGAGACGGCATCCGTCACCGGTCGCGCGGTCGTCGTAATGGATTAGTACAGGTCGAACGATGAGCGCGGGTTAGTTGGCGATCTTCCACTGCCCGTCGGGCTGCCTGCAAGCGGTCCCGTAGGCGCTTTGCTTTTTGCCGTCGATGACCACCCGTTGCTGGAACTCGCGGCAATACTGGTTGCGTTCGTTCTTGAAGGCCGGCTTGGGAACGATGACGCCGCACACCCGCCTGTCGGGATTATCCCATACGGTTCGCGTGTCGGAGCGCTGGTTCTCGAGCGCGTACTGCGTGGCGCTCGCGAGCTTGAGGCGTTCGGCCTCATCGAGATCGCGCCCAATCTGGGAGCCGATGACGCTTCCCAGGAGTGTCCCCGCGAAGGTCGCCAACCCCCGGCCGCTCCCTCTGCCTAGTTGATGTCCGATGACGCCGCCGCTGATCGCGCCTATCACCGTTCCGAGCACTTCGTTGTCGTTATCCGCGACGTAGGATGCGCAGCCGTAATCCAGGGAGCCATAGGCGTAACGCTTACGGGGGTAGGGCCGATAAATGACGCGCGGGCCATACCAGACCGGATAGCCGTACCAGACCGGATTGGCGAAGCGCGGGCCATACCAGTAGTTATAGCGAAAGATAGTGCGGGGACGACGGTAATGGCGATGCCATTTGCGATGCCGATGGACTCCGTGGTGTCGATACGATTTCTGTTGCCGATTCACTCCGCCGCGCCGATCTCGACGGCCTTCCGCCGCCGCAGTGTTGATCAGAAATACGACCGACAAAACGCTCAACGCGATGATAATCCCGAAACGCCTCATCTATCCATCCCCCCTGGAGCTTTTCCCATCCATCAGGATAAGACGTGAACGACGACTTACCTATTATACCATTCGACGACACCGGGTTCCACTCTTAGATAAAGTATTGATATCTTTTCATTTATATCATTCCATGTCCGAAGCGGCTCTCACGCCATCCAAAAGCCCACTACGGGCCGACTTCGATCCATATTCGGCAATGATCGCTCGAACCCCACTCATCGGCGCCGTTCAGGGCGCGGACGGTCACGCTCTCGTGGAACCCCCGCGAGGCGAAGACGTAATCGAGTTGATTCTGGGCGGTCGTCGGAGATTGGCTCGTCGTGTAGAAAGTCGGAACGTTCTTGGTGTCCCCAGGCAAACCCTTCGGCGTGGGTTCCGCCCGCCTGCCGTTCGGGTATTGCGGCCCTATGAATTCCAGACCCAGCGCGTTCATTCGCTCGAAGATCGTGCGATCCCGGGCCGGGAGCGCCAGCCGATTGTCGTCCGTCGCGCCGTATATCGTGTTGAGATCGCCGGCCGCCAGAATACGGTGCGTCGAGGGGTCCAAGTCGCCGATGAAGGCGGACAAGTCCGAGATGATTCGGTGGGCCGACCCATCCGGGTAGCCTACCCTCCATTTCGTCCCGGTCGTGACATGAGGCTTGATCCAGCGCGCATACATCGACACCGCAATGAACGGCTCCCCCTCTCCCGGAATCACCCTTGCGGCCGCGATGGCGCCGATGCCGCTGACCGGGATTTCATCGCGCTTCGCCACGCTGATCGGAAAAACGCGCTTGAACCATTCTATCTCGACCCGTTCGGAGAGTTTGACGACCATCGCCCCTCGGTCATAAAGTCCCTCCTCCCACGGCTCCCAGGGATATTGAGGCCCCCACTCGACCGGACGAGCCAGATCGGGCGGTAGCCTACCCGCCTCCTGCAGCAAGGCGACGTCCACCTCCATCTCCAGCAGTTCCGTCCAAGGTTGCTTTTTCTTGCCGATGTTCCAACACACGATGCGCGTCATGGCGATGTATTCGCTCCGATTATTCATAGGTCGTTTGATTGGGCATGTCGAGCGCGGTCATGTACTCGGTCAATTCATGCAGGCCAGTATAGATGTAGCCATTCTCGAATCAAAGGCTTCACGCCCCTCGATTCTCAACCTCACGCCAAAAACCCCCAAGAACTTTGAAGATTTTTGCGCTCGCCTGTAGAATCGCCCTTCCGCGGAACCACACGACTATTCGGGAGGTTTCAGGTTACATGGGCGAAGGCATTGCGTTTGAAAAATGGGAAGTCGGGAGCAAATTCACCACCCGGGGCAGAACCATCACCGAGACCGACGTGGTGACCTACGTCAATCTGGTGGGCTATACGGAAAGCCTGTTTCTCGACATGGAGTTTTTAAGGGAAAAAGGCCACGAAAAACGCATGGCGCCGGCCCTTTTCACCTGCGGAATCGCGGATACGCTCATCGTCCAGACGGGCGTTTTGCACGATTACGCCGTCGCCCTTTTGGGCGTGGACGGCCTCGTGGCGCGCGCGCCGGTCTACGTGGGGGACACGCTCACGGTGGAAGTCGAGACGACGGACGTTCGCCCTTCTAAAAGCAAGCCCGATCGCGGCGTCGTCTCCACGCACCAGAGGGTGCTCAATCAAAAGGGTGAGGTCGTGCTCGAATACGACGTAAAGCGCATGCTGCTCAGAAGCGATTCGTGAGACGGACGCTCTACAGCCCGAAAAACTCCCTCGCCGTACCGCTCCAGATTTTTTCCGCATCCTCCGGTGAAATATCCAGCGCGTTCACCATGTCGGCGTGGCGCTTCACGGGCACCCAGGGGGCGTCACTCGCGAACATCATGCGCGATGCGCCCATCTCCTTCAAGGAGAACTCGAGCGCCGTCTGGGAATGAACCACCGTGTCCGTGTAAAAGCGCTGGAAGTATTCGCTCGGGTCGCGTGTGATGAGTTCCTGATCGTCTCGGTAGCGCGAACTCAGGTTGTCCACCCGCCCGATGAAGAACGGAAGCGACGCGCCCCCGTGCGGCAAGAGCACCTTGAGATTCGGGTGACGCTCCAGCACGCCGCCCAGGATGAGTCTCAGCGCCGCCAGGCATTCATCGAACATGAAGCCTATCATCGGTCCCAGCCAGTGGTCCTTATACTGCGGCCCCGAGGGAGAAGGCCCCGGGTGCAGTACGAGCGGAACCCCGCGCTCGGCCAAGAGGCCCCACAGGGGTTCAAGGGCTGCGTCGTCGATGTAGCGCTTGCCGCCCACGTAGGCGAACACTTGCAGACCCACGAAACCCAGCTCATCCACGCAACGCTCCAGTTCGCGGCAAGTCGCGTCGATATTCCCGAACCCGAGCGAGGCCACGCCACGGAACCGCCCCGGGTGAAGGGCCGCGGCCTCGGCCAGGCCGTCGTTGCCGATTCTCGCGAGTTCGTCCGCGTCTTTCGGGTTTTTGGCGAGGTCTGCGCCTGGAATGTTGATGCTGATTAGGGCAATATCGATTTCCTGCTCATCCATTTCGGCGAGCTTGATGGCGATGTCCAGGGCGGGAGGCCGCATCGGAAGTTTCTCATCCGGGCTCGCCCACGCCCACCAGAAATCCTCCGCTTTCTCGTAGTGCGGGAAATCGGAGCGGGCGGCGAGCGCTTTGACATAGGCTTGTGGCACGTGATGGGTCTGAACGTCGATGCGCATGGAATTCTCCCGATGTATGATGGGAATATATACGAGACAAGGGGATTATTCCCCCGAAACGAAGCGGATGCAAATTAAAGTGAGGAGATGATTGTGAAAACGACAGGAGTAGCCGTCATCGGCGCCGGTGGCATCGGAACGCTCAGAGCGCATTCTTGCGCGCAAATCCCCCATGTGGACTATCTCGCCGTGTGCGACATCGTGCCCGAGAAGCTCGACCGCCTGGCGGAGTCGGTGCGGGCCGACGTGGCGACGGAGAAATACGAAGTGGCGATAAGGGACGAGCGCGTGGGCGCCGTCATCGTCTCATCGGATGAGGAGTTTCACCACGGCCCGGCGGCCCTGGCGGCCGAACTGGGCAAGCCCGTGCTCATCGAAAAACCCTTCGTCCTCGATTTGGACGAGGCGGACGACATTCTGACGAAAGCCGGAGAATCGGGCGCGGAGATTTTCGTGGGCTACACCCAGCGCTACAGAAGGCGCTTTCTGCTCGCGAAGCAGGCGGCTTTCGCCGGACAGCTCGGCGACATCGTGATGGCGCTCGGCAAGATCTACGTGACGCGCGCCGTGGGCGAGGCCGTGGCGAAGCGCTCGCCCAACACCACGCCCTCCATCAATACCCTCACCTACATGGTCGACCTCATCCTCTGGTACATGGAGGGGAAAAAACCCGTCGAGGTCTACGCCCGCTCGGCGAGTTTCGTGTTCAAGAAATACAACCGCGACGATTTCCAGTGGATGATCGTCACCTTCGACGACGGGAGCGTGGCCACGCTGGGCACGAGCTGGCTCCAGCCCCACCACTGGCCCGCCTATACGGCGACGATGGAGATCGACTTGCAAGGCACGAAGGGCTCGCTGAACGTGGACGACGCTCACAGGGACGTGATTTTAGCGGCCGAAGAAGCGATTCCCTGCCCCTACACGCCCGAGCATCAGGTGAACGTCGCCTTCCTGGGCTCCGCCATGCCGGGAGATTTCGTGATGGGCGAGTTCTTCGGCCCCATGAAGGAGGAGACCGACGCCTTCGTGCGCCACATCCTGGGAATCGGCGGGGTGGGACTCGCCACGGGCGCGCACGCGAGAGACGTACTCGCCCTCACCATGGCGGCGGATCGCTCGTGTAAGGAGCGCAAACCCATCGAACTTTAATACTTGGGTAAAGGTGGAAACACCGGCGTTGCGTCGAGCTTCCCGGTTCGCCTCGAACAGGTCAGCGCGGCATGAGATTTCTGATTTGCGCCTCGAGCGGTTCCGTAGAAAGTCGCCGGTAGCCGAGGTGGCGGGAGAGGGAATCGCCGTCGTGGCGTTGCCCGTCGCGCCAGATATCCATCAGGAATCCTCCGCTCTCCCGATTGGCCCACCATTTCCTGCCGAACTTCGTCTTCAAGACCTCGGCCATCTGGGCCTGGAGCATCCACGCCCGCAGATAATTCGCGCAATAAAAAAACGGGTCCACGTCGTCGAGATAGGAGATTTTGGGATACTCGACTCCCGTCGCCGCGCTCAGCTTTTCCCGGTACAGGGCGTCTTTACCCGCGAGTTCCGCCCCCTGGTGAAGCGTGAGTTCATAATCGATTTTCGCCGCATAGCGCCTCAGCATGTATAGCTCGAAAAGCGCATGGTGCGCCAAAAACGCCTCGTAGTCCGAGGCCTCCCCGCCCAAAGTGTCCGCGAGCCAGAGCGGGTCGAGCAAGAGGTGATCGAAGAGCATGGCGAACCCCTCGGTCACGGAGTTATCCCCCAGACGCTTCCACTCGAAAGGCGCATCCGCCGCCACGTTGGCGAAATGAAGCGCGTGGCCGAGTTCGTGCCAGAACGCGCGGTAATCGTCATAACCGCCCCGGGGTCTGATGACCAGATAAACCTCTTCGGGCACGCGCAGGGAGGCGCAAAACGCGCGGGGGCTCTTGAGCGGGCGATCCTCGATGTCGAGCCGCACCCGGCCCTCCGCCAAAAGATCGAGGCCCATGGAGGCGCAGACTGTTCTCGCCGAGGTTTCGATTTTCTCCGCCGGAAAAAGAGCATCATATTCAGCGCCGCGAAAACAGTATTGCGCATCGTGGCGCTGCGCGGATGCAGGGGGAACCTCCGCATGGCTCAGTTCTTCTTCCATCGCCTCCGCATAAAGCGCCCCGGTGCGCCCTAAAAACCGCTCCATCTCCTCACCCACCGGCTCCAGCGGGTAGCGCTTGAGCGCCGCCATCATCCCCAGGTAGCCCTCGAAACCCAAATCATCGGCCATCGCATGGGTGGTGTGATGAATTTGCTGCAAGAATTCGTTCTTCTGCGCCAAGGCCTCAGAGCGGGCGTTTTCCAGAAAAGTCCGCTTCTCACGGTTCGATTCGTTCAAAAGCGCGACGGCGCTTTGCCGATAGGGAATGGACTCGCCCTCGGGCGTTTTTACGGTGGTCTTGGTCTCGAAAAGAAGCGCGCTCTCGCTCAACTCCCTGGTCGCATCACGTATATGGCCCAAGGTCAAAAAGCCGCGCAGTTCCGCCAACTTCAAGGATTCGGCCTCATCGTCTTCCGAATCTGCGAGGGACGCGAGAGCCCCGATGTTTTCACGCGTGAAAAGGTCGGCGTATTCAGCGAAAATCTCGCTCAGGCGCACATCTTCCTTGAGGCCCGCGCCGACCTCGTACCACTCTTTTCGTGATTCGGTGAGAAAGGCTTCGGCGCGGGTACGGATGTCCGCCAGGCGCATGGGATTCATATGACGGGCCGGGTGAACCCGCGCGGCAGGACGATGATGCCTGCGGGATCGGAAACGGCGCCGGGATAGGCCTCGGCGTTCCCGGCCGTGACGCAAGCACCCGCTTCTATCTGGTTGAACCTGTCGAGAATCGCTTTTTGCAGCTTCGCCCCGGCTCCGATGTGGGTGTGATCCATGACGATGGAATCGGTGATCTCCGCCCCTTTTTCGATAATCACGCCGCGACCGATGACGGAACGTTCGATTCGCGCCCCCACAATCTGGCACCCCTCGCCGATGAGGGCGTTTTCCACCTGCGTGGAAACGATGCGGCTGCCCGGCCCCGGGTAGGCGCTGGTGTGTATCGGCCAGTCGGGGTTGCTCAAGTCAAGGCGCGGCGCCTCTCCCAAGAGGTCCATCTGCGTCTCCCAGTAGGTCTTGATGGTGCCCACGTCGCGCCAGTAGCCCTTCTCCTCGGTGGGCCTCACACCCGGGATCTCGTTTTTCAGAAAATCATAGGCGTAGAGTTTTTTGCGCTCGCCCAGCAAGGCGGGGATGATGGTTTGCCCAAAGTCGTGTTCTCCCTCGCGCGCCGCGTCGCTGATGAGCGCATCCATCAGCACCTGGGAGGAAAACACGTAATTCCCCATGGAGCATAGGGCGCGCGCGGGGTCGCCCGGCATGGGCCGGGGGTGGGGAGGTTTTTCGTCGAAACGCTCCACCCGCCCCTCCTCGTCCACGGCCAGCACCCCGAAGCCGCGCGCCTCTTCCAGGGGCGCAGGCAGGGCCGATATGGTCGCATCCGCTCCGCTTTCGAGGTGAAAACGAACCATCTGGCTCACGTCCATGCGGTAGATGTGGTCCGCCCCGAACACCAGGACGATGTCGGGCGCATTGTCGGTCACCAGGTTTCTGTTCTGATGGATGGAATCGGCCGTTCCCTTGAACCAGAACTCACCAGAGCGCTGCTGCGGCGGGACGGCCGTCACGAAATTCTTACCCAATGCCCCGCTGATGTTCCACGAGCGCCTCAAATGCTCGATCAGCGATTGCGACAGGTACTGCACCAGCACGTAGATGGACTGATAGCCCGAGTTCACCAGATTGCTCAGCGCGAAGTCGATGATGCGGTATTTCGAGCCGAACGGCACGGCCGGCTTGCCGCGCGCGACCGTCAAGGGGCGAAGTCTGTTTCCGGCCCCGCCCGCCATGACGAAGGAAATGACTCTGGGATCACGCGAATCCAAACTCTGGCTCCTTTGTTCGACTCGTTTCAACGCGGCTGCGGGCGCATCGCCTTTTCGTATAAATCGACATAGCGGGGAGCAACGCCGTCCCAACCGGAGTTCTTCTCCATCGCGTTGCGCATCATCATACGCCAAAGCCCCTGATTCAAAAACACTTGGCAAATCCCCTCCATCCCGGTCAGGAAATCGGCAGGAGCGAAGGCGTCGAAATGAAAGCCGGTGTCCACTTGCGGATCGGGTGTGGGAGATGAGGAAACAGAATCCGCGAGCCCGCCGACCCGCCGCACGTAAGGGAGAGCGCCGTAGCGCATGGCGTATAGCTGGTTCAGGCCCGAAGGTTCATAGCGCGAGGGCATGAGCAACACGTCGCCCCCCGCGTACATGCGGTGAGAGAGCGCCTCGTCGTAGGCGGGCGCGAAGACCACCCGGCCCCGGTAGGCCGAGGCGGCCTCCGCCAGGGAATCCTCCAACTCCTCCTCGCCGGTTCCCAGGACGGCCAGACTTACGCCTGATGCCATCAACTCATCCATCGTTTCGAGAATCAGGTCGATTCCCTTCTGATGCGCCAGCCGCGAGACGACGACGCACAAAGGGCCCTCAGCGCCCGGGTCCAATCCCAATTCCGCCTGAAGCGCCGCCTTGCACTTCGCCTTCGCTTCCGGATGCGCGCTCGAGAACGGAGCCGAAATGTGCGGGTCGTTCTCCGGATTCCAGACCGCCTCGTCGATGCCGTTCATGATGCCGAACAAAGAGGAAGATTTGAGAGCGACCACTCCTTCGAGTCCCTCTCCCTGTTCTTTCGTCTGCATCTCTTCGGCATACCTCTCGCTCACGGTGGAGAAGGCGTCGCTGAACAAGATGCCGCCCTTCATGAAGTTCACGTCGCCGTGAAATTCCAGGCCCTCGAAACCCATCGCCTCATCCGGCAGGCAGGTGTGCGCGAAATCATCCGGGTGGAACCGGCCCTGGTACGCCAGGTTGTGAATGGTGAAAACCGTGGAAACACCCCGCCATTTCTCATGGCCCGCGCGGCGATATTTCAACAAGGGGGGTATCAGGGCGCTTTGCCAGTCATGGCAATGGATGACTGACGGGTATGCTCTTTCCCGCTCCATGCGGGAGAGCGCGCCCCGGGCGAGGCGCGCGAAGCGCTCCGCATTGTCGGGAAACGCTTCTCCTGCGTCTCCATAAAACCCATCCCTATCGAACAAGTCATCGGCGGCGACGAGTTTGACAGAAACGCCCTCGTGTTCGAGCGAGAACACCTCGTAGCGCGCATCGGTGAAGACGTCCGCCACCTGCGCGGGATCCTCCGGCTTATATTTTTGAAGGATGGCGCGATATGCAGGGAGATAGACGCAAACCCGGTGGCCCATCCGCTCCAGGGCCGGCGGCAGCGCGCCGATGACGTCGCCCAGCCCGCCAGATTTGACGAAGGGAAACATCTCGCTCGCCACCATGGTGATTTCGATTGGTTTTTCCGTCATGCACCCACTCCCGGGTTCTTCGCTTCCTCGTCTTGCCGCCGCACGCCTTCGCTTATCGAAGCCTTCGCCAATCTATACATGAATCATATCGTGTATGTTACAATCGAATGAAGGATTCATGAAAAAGGCGTGGAGGTTCCATGCGGTACCTGGTACGCGGAAAAGTCATCGATGGGAAAAGCGCAGATTTACTCGAAGCCATCGAATCGGGCGAACTCGGGCGAGGCTCCATCGCGCACGGAACTTTCCTGAAATGCATGAAAAACGCGAGGCTGACCACGGAGGGCCAGGTTCGCTGGCTCGAGGTCTGCTACTGCCGCGAGGCGTTCGGGCCGGGTTATGAGCTGTATGAGGAACTGCCCTACTGGGAGGCGTATTTTGAGGAGATCGACGTGCGCTTCGCCCGAAAACCCGAAGATTGCGAGGGCTATCCCGTCTGCGGTGATTTTGACTGCACGGAAAGACTCGAGGCGAAACTGGATAAACTGGGCATCCCCTTTTTCAGGCATCTGGAAGAAACCGCCTCTCCCTCTCAATCCTCAACTTGAGTCGGCCCACCGCGCGCGCCCTGTATTTTTGGTGAGTTTCCACCTGTCGTGAATCCATAGATACTGCTCCGGCCCTTTGCGTATCAGCTTTTCCGTCTCCACGTTCACCACCCTCGTGAGCCTCTCGATTTCCCCCTTCGCGCTTGGCGCATTCATATCCGGCGCTATCGGTTCGCTCAAGAAGACTTCATAGCGTCGATCACGCCCTTTTCTCAGGCATGAGATCAGCACGATGGGTCGGTTGTAGAGAACCGCGAGCGCGGCGGGGGCGGGCGTCGTCCTGGCCGGTTTGCCGAAAAACGGCGCGTCTATCCCCTCTGCGCCCGCGTTCTGATCCGCGAGAATCGCCACCGAACGGCCCTTGCGCAGCGCCTCGCGCAAGTGGAAGAAAGCGTTTTTCTTGGCGAGAATCTCCTGTCCGGAGGATGCGCGCATTTCATGCAGCTTTGCTTCGAGCTTCCGGTTGTCCAGGGGACGCACGGGGATGGAGAGCGGAATACCCGCCAGCGCGCCGGCATGGGCGAGGCATTCCCAATTCCCCAGATGCGGCACGACGAACACGCAGCCACCCGCATCCTCATGAACCGCGCGTACTTTGTCGAATATCTCCTCCGCCCCGTCCACGACCTCGCGCAACGCCTCCTCTGCGCGCCTGGGCTCGAAGCGGGTGAGAAACTTCGCCCCCTCCAGACAGGTGAGAACGAACGAATGGCAACTGCGCCTCGCCAAAACGAGGCGCGCCGCCTCGTCGAGTTCGGGAAACGCAATCCGCAGGTTGGCGCGCGCGATGCGCCTCCTCCTGCGAGCGAGGCGAAAAATCGCCTCTCCCGCCACGGCGGCAAACGCGCGGCAAGCCCCGTAGGGCAGCAGGCGAATCAGCTTCAGAAACGAGACGAGCAGAGCGTATTCCACCCATTGGTGAAATACGCTCTTGTCCTTGCTGCGCCTTCTCTTTTTGGGTTTCCCGGATTTGTTCACTGCGCGGCGACGATGGTTGCGGAAGATTGCCCGCCGATGCCGTGACTCAAGGACAAGAACGCAGCCCCCGCGACGGCGCATTCTTCGGCGGGGATGTGGAGGGCCTCGAACGCATCGTCTTTTTGCTCCAAACCCGGCGTGGGCGGGAGGCGGCCGTCTTTGAGGGCGGAGAGCCCCAGGATAATCTCGCCCAAATCACTGGCGGAGCCCATGTGTCCCGTATAGGGCTTCCAGCCTGCGAGCGGGCTCGAGCCTTTCGCCTTGTCGCAATACGAGAGCAAGGCGGACAATTCTCCTGCGTCTCCTTGCGGCGTCGCGCTCCCGTGGGGAAGGATGAAAGCCAAATCATCGGGAGAGAGGCCCGCCTCGGCCATGGCCGATTCCACCGAATGGAGCACCGCTTCGCCGGGAACGGGAATATAGCGCTCTGAAGAGAATTCCTGGCAATTCGCCGCGCCGATGACGCGGCCCAGGGGCTTCGCGCCCCGCGCCCGGGCGGATTCGGCGCTCTCCAGCACCAGAGCGGCGGCCCCTTCTCCGGGGAAGAATCCATCGCGCCTCTTGTCGAAAGGCCGAAACGACGCAGTACCATCTTTCGCCTGGGAGAGAATTCCCAGGCCGTCGAGTTCCAGAAGCATCACAGGGTGCGCCCAGCTTCCGCAACCCACGACCAGGCCGACGTCGGCCTCGCCGAAGCGAAGCACGCGGTCGCAATTTTCGAGCGCCTGCGCGCCGCAGGAGGAAAGGCTGGAGAAGCTGCCGTTCGGCCCCATGAACTCGTACATGGCCGATAGATAGCTGAACAGATTGTTGGGCAGGCCTTCGAGCAGGAAAAAAGGACTTACCTTGTGGAGCGCCGCTTCGTTCAGGGACTCAGGGTTCGGGAAATCCCACGCCTCGCCGGCGGTCTGTTTGAGCGCCGCGTAGAAATCCACATAGCCCACCCGCGTGAAATCGCCGGCGCCCACATAGAGGGACTTTCTCTCGGGCGCCACCTCCCCTATGTCGAGGCCGGCGCAAGCCACCGCTTCCGCCGCCGCGTAAAGCCCCAGGATGGAGCTTCTGTTCAGAAATTTCCGCTGGCTCGCGAGTCTGGGCGGCACCTCGGGCGGGTCTTCATGGCCGGGGATTGCGCCACGGTAGAAGAAATTATCCGGAAAAGAGTCGTTCTCCTCGCCTGGATGATAGGCGACGCCACTTCTGCCGGCGCGAAACGCCTCCCAGTTCTCCGGGGCGCTCTCGCCCACGGAAGTCAGCAACCCCACGCCCGTGATCCACACATCAGCGCCTCGCATCGGTCATCCCGCCTAACTCAACCGAATCTCGCGGCCGAGAACACGAAAATGATGGCGCTGCTCTTCGGGATCCTCATAATCCGCGAGGGGCACCACCTTTCCACCAAAATCGGCGACCACCCGACGCTCCCCCTCCACGGTGGCCACACCCCTGAAATGCTTAAGTCCTTCTTCCTCTCCCCGCGCCTCCACGTTCAGGAGGACCTGATCTCCGGGAAAGGCGAATCCATAGTACCTGACGCTGCGAACCTTTTCCAAAAGAATCCAGTTCGCAAAATCAGAACCCGCCGCCTCGAGCCAACCGGCAAGCTGGACGAGGCCCTCGAATATCATCGCACCCGGCATGACGGGAAACCGGGGAAAATGAAATTCCAGAAAATCCTCGCTCATCGTGACGTTCTTCACCCCCTGGATGGAGGCTCCCGCCTCCCACGCCATCACCCTGTCCACGAGCATGTATCTCAAACGAACAACCCCCTAGCCGACTTCTTCCGGCTCGTCATCGCTTAAGAGAATCACCTGGGCCACCGCCAACTCCAGCGTATGGCTCAGCGAAATGGTGGCCTGGGTGATCTTATTCCGCGCGCTCATGCGCTCCATCGAACCGCTCAGCTTGAGCGTGGGCTTGCCCGAGGCCGCCGATTCCACCTCGATCTCGCGCAAGCGGCCCCGTCCGCCCAGCCCGCCCGGCTCGGAGAGGCCGAGGCCGAAAGCCTTGAGGCAGGCCTCTTTCGCCGCGAAGCGGGCGGCGAAATGGGGATAGGGATTGCGGCGTTTGAGACAGTAGGCGCGCTCGGCTTCCGTGAACACGTCTTCTCCGAACGCCTCGTGGCGCTCATAGGCTTCTTGCAAGCGCGCCACCTCCACCAAATCCACACCCTGGTACAGCCGCATCCCCAAAACTCCTCCGCTCTAGCCGGTGAGCAGACCGCCGTCCACGGCTATCGCCTGACCGGTGATGTAATCCGATTGCGCCGACGCCAGGAACACCACGAGCCTGGCCACGTCCTCGGGTTCGCCGAAGCGGCCCGCCGGTATGCGCTCCATAATCACGTCGCCGCCCTTCTCGCGCACGCGCTCGCTCATGTCGGTGACGATCATGCCCGGCAAAATGGTGTTGAACTGGATACCCCGTTTTCCCATCTCCGCGGCGCAGGCGCGCATGAAGGCGATGATGCCCGCCTTGGCGGAAGCGTAGTTCGTCTGCCCGGCCCCGCCCGAGACCCCCATGACGGAGGAGATGCTGATCACCTTGCCGGAGCGCTTTCTGAGCATAATCTCACCGGCCGCCTTCGTGCAGTGAAAGGCGCCGTCCAGGCTCACGCCGATGACCTTCCGCCAGCCGGCGGGCTTCATCGTGAGCAGCAGACCGTCCTGAATGACGCCCGCGTTGTTCACCAGGATGTCCAGCGTGCCGAAATCCTCCTTCACCTTATCGAACATCGCCGTCACCTCCTCGTAAGAGGAGACGTCGGCCTGGTAGGTGCGCGCCTTGCCGCCGGCTGACTCGATCTCCTGTTTCACTTCCTCGGCGGCCTCGACCGAGCGGCTGTAGTTGACCGCCACCGAAGCGCCCGCCTCGGCCAGGGCCGTGCAGCAGGCGCGCCCGATACCCCGCCCGCCTCCGGTCACCAGCGCAATTTTTTCGCTCAAATCGATTTTCATTCTGAATCACCTTTCTTCTAGGCAGCCTTTCTCACGAGGAGGGTGGCGTTTTGCCCGCCGAAACCGAAGGAATTCGTGATGGCGGCGGGCACGGGCATTTTTCTCGCCCCCTCGGCCACGTAGTCGAGATTACACTCCGGGTCCGGGTTCTCCAGGTTCGTCGTAGGATGCACGATGTCGCGCGCGACGCTCAAGGCCGTGAAGATGAACTCGGGCGCACCGCAGGCGGCGATCAGATGCCCGATCATGGATTTGGAGGAACTCACCGCCAGCGAATCCGCCCGCGCGCCGAACACCTCGCGAATAGCCCTGCTCTCGACCGGATCGTTTAGTTTCGTGCCCGTGCCGTGCGCGTTGACGTAAGCGACGCCGCCGGGCGCGAGACCCGCATCTTCTATCGCCTCGCTCATCGAGCGAACAGCGCCACGGCCCGCCGGGTGCGGGGCCGTCACCTGGTGGGCGTCCATGCTCGCGCCATAGCCCGAAAGGGCGGCGTAGGGCGCAGCGCCCCTCTTGCGCGCATGGGCTTCTGATTCGAGAACCACCACGCCCGCTCCTTCGCCCACGGCGAGGCCGGAGCGTCTCCTGTCGAACGGGCGGCAAACGGGGTCTTTCGACTTGGACGCGGCGCCCAGCAGGAGGAATATGGCCATTCCGACGGGATGGATCATCGAATCGGCCCCGCCGCAAAGAACCACGTCCGCCTCGCCCCTGCGGATCATGCGCATCCCGAGGCCTATCGCCTGGCCCGCCGCCGCGCAGGCGGAGGTGATGGTGCCGGTGGGACCCCCGAGTTCGAACCACTCCGCAATCTTAGACGTCGCCCGCTCGGGCGGATTATTGAAGTAGCCAGAAGTTTGCGTCTTGTCGAGTTCTTTGGCGAAACGCGCCGCGTCGAAACCGTTTTCCGGGTCCGCCCAGGCGGAGAAATCCTCCAGCCGGTAGCTGCTGAGCCCGGTTCCCATCACCACGCCCGCGCGTTCGGGCGCGTATTCACCGGGGCGCATTCCGGCGTCCGCCACCGCGCTCTGCGCGGCATCGAGCGCGAACAACACCCTACGCTCACCCTCTCCCGCATATTCTTCGGGCAGCCTCTCCCTGATGGCGGAGAGCGCCTCCTCCGAGACCTCTCCCGCTCCGGCGATGGGCAGCGCCTTCGCGTCGAAAGACGCAATCGGTGCGAGGCCCGATTCGCCGGCCAGCGCCTTTTTCCACGAGGTTTCCACGTCGGCGCCCAGCGAGGTCACCATGCCGAGACCCGTGATGAATACCTGCGCGCTCATGCGCTCCCCTCGAACTCCAGCCAGCCATAGCTTCTGAAGCGCTCTTTCAGGCCGTCGGGGTCATCGTTGGGAAAATGGGGATACACGAATCGCTCCGCTTTGGCCACGGGGACGCCGTCTTTTTCCACGCGCGCGCGGCACAGGCTCGCCTGCTCGTTCGTATCGATTATCTCGCCGTGAATCTCCAAAGACACCCCCGGGCGCAGGTCGCTCGCCACCTCCACGTCGTCGATGAGCGAGATGACGCACGAGGTCTTGAAATCATAGGTGTAGACCACGAGCCACCCCGTAATTTGCGCCATCGCCTCTATCAAAACCGAGCCGGGCAGCCGGGGCGCTCGCCTGAAATGGGCGTTCAGATACGCTTCCGATAGCGGAAACGTCTTGACGCCCACGATGCGCTCGCCGCGCACAACTTCTTTAATCTGGTCGAAAAAGAGAAACCGCAATTTCCCATTCTCCCGTCAAGCGTTTTTCCCCACCACGAAGCCTGCGCATACGCCGTCGAAACCCTGGCTGAGAACGAGCGCATTTTGCAGTTCGTCCTGACCGGGCACATGCGCCGCATCCCGAAAGAATTCCTCCATCATTCCGGGAGGCGGAAGCGCCCCGCCTTCGATCAACGCTTTTAGCGCCATGATCAAATCCAGCGCCGTACTTCCCCCCCAAAGGTGGCCGAATATGCCCTTCGTCGCAAGCCCCCAAGGCTTGTGGCACCCGAAAACGGCGGAAATCGCTTGCGCCTCCGCTCCATCCGCCAAGGGCTCCCCCTCTCCGTGAATCACGAGGAGGCCCACTTTCTCAGGCGCGAGACCCGCGCGAGACAGGGCGGCTTGCGCCGATTCTTGAATCGCCCAGGCGGGGCCGCCTCGTTTTTTAAGCGCACGAACGAAAGAACAGCCCTTGAGCCAGCCAAGTATTTTGTGCGGGTCGGCATCATCCACCCCCTCGAAACGAATCACCCCTGCGCCCTCGCCCAGCCCCCACGCGGCGGGCCACGCGCCCCGCCGCGCCGCGCGGGCCAGCATCCGGGCGGAAACCACGCCGCTCACGCCGGCGGAAAGAGCGAGCCTCGCCTTGCCCAGAGCCACCGAGGCCGCCGCCTCGCAAACGGCGCGCGCCGTCGCCTCCGCGCCTGCGCTGAAAACGGCGTTCTCGCCTCGCCACCCATGCTGAATCGCCACCTGGCTGAAGCCTATCGCGTTCAGCAAGCCGAGCGGCCATAGGGGAGGGATACCGTCTATCCCCTCGCGGAAGAAATGCCCGAGGTCCACCCCGCCCTCCGATTCCCTCGCCGCGCCGAGTAATTCATCGCTCCCCGGATCGACCGAATCCATGCCTGCGAAAAAGGCGACTTCCTCCCCGGCCATCTCTAAATTGACGGGAGCGCCCGCCAGCGCATCGTGAACCGCCGCCAGGAGCATGTGGGTGTGATGGCCCATGAGCCTCGCCGCGCGACGATCCGCGCCGATGGATTCGGGGTCGATCGGCGCACACCTTGCCGTTTTAAGCGGAGGAAAACCGGCGAGTTCGGGGTCCGGGTCCGCGGCGAGAAGAGAGCGGCCCGCGCAAAGCGCCTCCCAGGCGGGTTCGACGCCCCGTCCCGCCGCCGTTACCAGGCCGACCCCGGTGATGGGGAGGGGCGGAGAGTTCACGCGATCTCGGGGCCGCCCAGACAAAGACAGGCGTTCTGCCCACCGAAACCGAAGCTGTTGGAGAGGGTCACGCGGTGGGCCTGCGCCCTCGTCTCGTTGGGCACGTAGTCGAGGTCGCACTTCGGGTCGCGGTTCTGGTAGTTGATGGTCGGCAGGATTTCCGAGCGGCGCATCCCCTCCACGGCCAGAATCGCCTCGATGGCGCCGGCCGCGCCGATGGTGTGGCCGATCATGGATTTATTGGAGCTGACGGGTATCTTCTCCGCATGGGCGCCGAACACCTCCTTGATGGCCCTGGTCTCCGTCGTGTCGTTCTTGGGCGTCGAGGTGCCGTGCGCGTTGATGTATTCGACGCTGCCGGGTGCTACGCCCGCGTCTTCGAGCGCCTTTTTCATGGCGAACACCGCGCCCAGGCCCCTCGGGTGCATGTCGGTGATGCGAAAGGCATCCGAGGAATCGCCGTAGCCGAGCACTTCGCCCAGCATCTCGGCGCCACGGGCGCGCGCGTGCTCGTAGCTCTCGAGTATCACCGCGCCCGCGCCTTCTGACATCACGAAGCCGTTTCGCCTCCTGTCGAAGGGACGGGACGCGCTTTGGGGGGTTTCGTATCTCTCCACCAACGCGGTGAGCAGGACGAACCCGAGAAACCCGACGTAGGTGATGGCCGACTCGCAACCACCCGCCACCATGACGTCGGCCTTCGCGTCGCGGATGAGGCGCACCGATTCGCCGATCGCCTGCGCCCCCGCCGCGCAGGCCGAGCAGATGGAAACCGTGGGACCCCGGCAGTCGAAATCCAGAGCGACGACCGAGGTCGCCACGTCTGATTTTCTTCTGAAAAACGTCATCAGATCATAGACGCCGCGGTTCTTGAGTTCCTTGATGTCCCACCCGCCCTGTAAGGGGTCGCCATCCGCCGGCTTCCAGTAGGGAAAGATGCGGAGCAACTCCTCGACCTGGGGATGATCGCCGTGGGAGCCGAGCGCGACGCCGACTCGCCTTCTCTCCGGAACCTCACCCAAGCGCGCCGCCCGGGCCGCTTGGGATACGGCCACGCGCATCATGCGAACGCCCCGGGTGGAGAATTTATCGAGCCTGCGCCCACCGCCGTTTTCCTGCGAGTCGAGCCACTCGTCTTCTATCTCACCCGCAATCCGGCAGGGAAGTTTTTCGGGATCGAAGCGGCGAACCACGTCGATTCCGGAGCGTCCCTCGCGCGCGGCGTCGAACGTGGAGGAGACGTCCCCGCCCAGAGGCGTCATCGCCCCGTATCCGGTGATCACGACCCTTCTGTCGCTAGCGGCCATTCAGGCGTTCTCCCGGTCAGGTTGGCGAGATGAAGAAGCGGCGTCAGGAAGAGAAAAGGCCTCGTTCCTCTTCCACCCGGTTCAGCCAGTTCTGAACCACTTCATCCCCGCTGGGCAAAGAGGCGGGTTCGTTCGTCTTCGCGCATACGATGCGCGTTGCATCCTCGGTCGTCCAATCCGCATCCGCCGGGCTCTTCTCGGGCAGATAGTTCAGCACGTCGCGCACCGCGCCCGCCAGCGATTTCGGCGTAACGAGGGCCGGGAGCTCATCCACGGGGATTCCGGGCTCCAGATCCCCAGCCGCCTCGTTTAGGCGCAATTGCAAGACCTCGACCCCTTTTTCCGTCACCTCGCTCTCCTCGTTGATGGCCACGCCCTCGCCGAACATCTCCTCCACGTGCTCCAAAACAAAATTGCGCGCCATCTTGATGCCGAACACCTGTTCGAGGCGAAAGTTCACGTCCAGAAAATCGAGCGACAAAACGCCCAGGTCATCCACCAGGGAACTGTCCGGCTCGATGGTCTCCTTGTCGATGCCCGTGGTATGGGCAATCGCCTTTTTCACTTCTTCTAAAATCGTATCGTCCGAAATCAGGTTTTGCGACATGGGTTTCCTCTGTACCGATCAAGCGCGCAGCCCATCCTCGCTAATAGCTGCGCGCGAAAATTCCCCACTCATTCAAACGTATACAACCAAGGAGAGGAGCGAAAATCAACCGCCTTCGAAGAATCGGCCCCCATTCGATCATCCCGGGGGGCGGTTCAACTGGTTGCTGAGTCCCCTGTCGACCACGAGGGTTTGCCCCCGAATGGAGCCGGCCCCCGCACCTGCGAGAAAATAGACCGATTCGGCCACCTCCTCTGGCGTCACGAAATAACGCTCCGGCAGTTCGTCCAATTCCGGTTGAATCCTCCGCAGCGTCTTGAACGAATCGGTCTTCACGAGACCCGCGCAGACGGCGTTGACCGATATCCCCTTCTCGTCAAAACTCACCGCCCAATGCTTGACCGCCGCCTCCATGGCCGCCTTCATGGGGCCCAGCGGGTATTCGGGATTATAAAAACGACTCCCCAGGCTGGAGATGAACACGACGGCTCCCCCCCGGCGCGAGAGCAGCGGGAGCGCCGCCTGCAGGCAAAAGACGTTGCCCAGAAAATTCGTCTCCACCAACAGTTTGAGATCGCGCTCCAGGAGCTTATCCCACGGCTTGAAGGGCGCGCGCGCCGCGTTTAAGACAAGCACGTCGAGTCGTCCGAATTCCTCCTCCACCTGCGCGAACATGGTTCTGACGGATTCTTTTTTGGAAATATCCGCAGGCATGGCGACCGCTTGTCCCCCAGCGGCCTCGACCTCGCCGCAAAGATCCGCCGCCATCCGGGAGGAGCCGCCTTTGCCGTCTCTGTGGTTCAAGACCAACCGCGCCCCGGTGCGGGCGAAACGCCTCGCAATGGCGGCGCCGATGCCGCGCGAGCCGCCCGTCACCAAAACCACCTTGTCCTTCATCTCCACCGACTCCGGCGCGTCCATAGCCCATCCCTCACGCCCAACCCGCATTCGGCCCGCTCGTCCCGCAAACGTCCGAAAAGCGGGAAAGCGCCTTTTCCCTCGCCGGGAAACGCCGCAGGTTCTCAGGCTGAAAATTTATATCCCACAGGCGCGTCATCATCAAACGCCGCGCGATAAACCTCGAAATAAAGGATTGAATCCCCAACCGAGACCCCATACAATGAGAACCTCGTTTTTCACCTGAGAGTCACAACGCGGTTCAGGGGGGGTAGCCGAATGGAATATCTGAATATCAAGGAAACACCGAGCCTCAGAGACCCCGCTCTCCTCATGGCCTTTGCGGGCTGGAATGACGCCAGCAGCGCCGCCACGACCGCCGCGAGCTTCATCACCGAGGAAATGGGGGGGATGGAATTCGCCCGCATCGACTCCGATCCGTTCTACAATTTTCAGGACATGCGGCCCCACGTCAGCCTCGATGAGAACAGCCGCCGAAAAATCTCATGGCCCTCGAACAGGTTCTACGCATGCGAGACGCCGAATCTCGACCACGACGTGGTGGTGTTCCTGGGCGTAGAGCCGCATCTGCAATGGGAGCGCTTCTCGAAAATCATCTTATCCATGGTGCGGGAGTGCGAGGTGCGGATGGCCGTGACGGTGGGCGCCCTGCTCGCCGACGTCTATCACCGGAACAGGGTCCGGATCACCGGAACCTCGACGAACCCGGACCTCGCCTCGCAACTGGGGCTCAAGCCCTCGCGCTATGAGGGGCCCACCGGAATCGTCGGCGTACTGAACAATCTGTTCCGCGACGAAAATCTGCCGGCCGTCAGCGTCTGGGCGAACGTGCCCCACTACGTGAACGTATCGCCCAACCCGAAAGCGGCGCTCGCCCTGGTGGAGCGGCTCAGCGATTTGCTCTCCTATCCCCTCAACCTCTCGGAACTCGAGGCGGGCGCGTATGAATTCGAGGAGAAGGTGGACGAGGCGCTGGAGAAAAACAAATCGGTGCGAGACTACGTGGAGCAACTCAAGCTCAGAGACGACGGCTTCGATGAGGAAACCCAGCCGGGCGAACTTCCCTCGGGAGAAGATTTGGCCAACGAGCTGGAGCGCTTCCTCAGAAACCGCGGGACCGATGAGGACGCGCCCGAAGAAAAAAAATAGACGAAAACATCAACAACTCCCATGAAAAGTCATGGGTCCGGCGGCTCCGAAGAGTCGAGCGAAGCGCTCCTAAGCGGACCTCCAGCGGTTCAGAATCGCCTCTCTCACCAGATTCCTGAGACCCACCGCGTCCACCGGCTTCGAGAGGCAATGCGCTGCGCCCATGTCCAGAATGCGCTTGCGCTCGTCCCCGTCGGCGCCGCCGCCGAGTGCCAAGACGAAGGTGTCACCGCCCGCGTTGCTCTGCTTGATTTGACGACACACATCGAAACCATCCACACCGGAATGGTTCAGGTCGAGTATCACCACATCCGGATGCGAGTCGGAATAAAGGACTCCCGCGCGAAACCCGTCGTGCGCCACCTGAACTTCATAGCCCGGCTTGTCGAACAGCAGCGCTCCTTTGAGGGAATCGGCGAGGCCTTCGTCGCCGTTCACGATGAGCACCTTGGGAGCTCCCCCTTTTTCCCGGAAAGGGTGGGGTATGTTGCGTGATTCCAGAAAGACGAGGAGCGCCTCTTTGCGAACCCTCCTGTGCCCTCCGGGCGTTCGGTATGCGTGCAGCCAGCCCTTGTCTATCCAGTTTTGAATCGTGACCGGCGTGACCTCGCACACTTGCGCCACTTCGAACGTAGTGAATACTTTTTTCTTGGACAACTTCCCCGCGCTGGACAATGTCCGCCCCCGTCGTCGTTTAGGATATGATGCAGCATTCACCGAATGCGCGTGAGAGATGCGAAAAATTTCGCTAGCAATATGTCGCACATTGCTCTCCGCATTTCAACCAAAGCGCGCCACCCGCATGACTCGAGGATGCCGCCTGAACGGGATGGGGTTCGAGGGCGTTGAATTTCAAGAGCCTCGCCATATATTCTTGACCCCATGCGGCGGCGCAAAGCAGGTTCGGGGAGACGCGCGCCGCCCGGAGAAAACGAAAAAAAAACCACGGGATGGGCGAATATGAGAGCCGTTGTCCAGCGCACGCGTGAAGCAAGCGTCCGGGTGAATTCGGAGGTGGTCGGAGAAATTCGTGGCGGGCTTCTGGTTTTTCTGGGGGTCGGGCGCGAGGATAGTGAAAAAGACGCCGATTTCCTCGCCGAGAAAATCACTGCTTTAAGGATATTTCCGGATGAAGCGCAGAAAATGAACCTCTCGCTTCTCGACTTAGGCGGAGCGATGCTCATCGTCAGCCAGTTCACCTTGCACGGTGATTGCAGAAAAGGGAGACGCCCCAGCTTCGTCGCCGCGGCCCCGCCCGAGGAGGCCGCGCCTCTCTATGAGCGCTTTATCGCGCGAGTCGAAAAACTGGGGGTTCCGGTCGCGGCGGGCCGCTTCGGCGCGATGATGGAGGTGACGCTCGTGAACGACGGACCCGTCACCCTGCTGCTCGATACGAGGGACGCGTTTTGATGGCGCTCAAGGCCAAAGACTTGCCCCTTCTCAAAAACAAGCTCGACGCGCTCGCCCGCACCTATCACGAATCCTATCTGGCCACCGATCCGCTCGGGATTGCGCACGGCTTCGAGGGCGAAGCGAATCGCGAGGTCGCGGCGTTTCTGAGCGCATCGCTGGCCTTCGGCAACGCCGCCGCCATACGCGAAAGCGTCAAGCGCGTCATGGAGCGGTTGGGTCCCGAGCCGGCCGACGCGCTGCGCCGCTATCATCCAAAGAAGAGCGCCCGCCTCTTCGAGAGCCTCTACCACCGATGGGTGGGGCCCGAGGCCATCGGGCTCCTCGCCCGGGCGATCGGCGAGACGCTCAGGAACGAGGGCTCGCTCGAGACCCTGTTTCTCCAGGGCTATCGCCCGGATGAGGAGACGCTCCAGGGGGCGCTCAAGCAATTCAGGGACCGCCTGCTCCGCTCCCTCCCGAAGACGCGCAGGAGTGCGCGGGTCGAGCGCGGCATCCACTACCTGCTGCCGGACCCGGGCAGCGGAAGCGCGTGCAAGCGGCTCCACCTGTTTCTCCGCTGGATGGTGCGGCCCGCCGACGGTCTGGACCTGGGGCTTTGGAAAGGGCCTAAAACGCATCAGCTCATCATACCGCTCGACACCCACATCGCGCGCATCGGGCGTCTACTGGGACTCACCGACAGGAAGACGCCGGACCTCAAGATGGCGCTCGAGATCACCAAAAACCT
The DNA here is from genome assembly GCA_965218735.1 of bacterium. GTDB lineage: Bacteria > UBA8248 > UBA8248 > UBA8248 > UBA8248 > Bin107. The sequence goes on from CBDCMA010000008.1 coordinate 1,584,500, forward strand.
GAAGCGCATCGACCCCGAGGACCCGGTGCGCTACGATTTCGCCATCTCGCGGATGGGCATCCTCAAGCATTGCCCGAGCAAGAGAAACGTAAAACTCTGCGCGGGCTGCCCCTTGCAAGACGCCTGCCGCTACTGGCGGCGTCTTCCCCGAAAAAGAAAAGACGCCGCGCTGCGCGCGCGCGGATGACGCCCGAGGGCGGTTGCCGCAGCGCATACCCTGAGATACCTTGCCACCGGGGTTGATGAGGGAGATTTATCACGTGGCGACGAACATCCAGCACATCGCATTGACCGCATGGGCGGACGCGCAAAAAAACCCGCTCGACTTCACCAGGCTCGCCGCCTGGCTTAGGGAGAGGGGCTTCGAGGTTCATCTCGATCTGGATACGGCCGAGATGGCGGGAGAGAAAACGGGACTGGCGCGCGAGGAGGTCGTCAGGCGCGCCGACCTCGTCATCGTCTTCGGCGGCGACGGCTCCATGCTGCGCACCGCCCACAACATCGGGGAGGAATCTCCCCTCCTTCTGGGCATCAACACGGGCCATCTGGGCTTTCTGGCCGACATCCCCCAGGCCGAACTCTACCCGGCGCTGGAGAGGATACTGATCAACAAGGAGTTTTCCACCGAATCACGGATGCGGCTCGGCGCTTCGGTGCAAAAAAACGGGGGCGCGCCGCCTTCGCTATCCGATTCGCTGAACGACATCGTGCTCACCACCGGGCCCCTGGCGCGCATGGTCGAATACGAGATTCACATGGAAGGCCGCCCCCTCGGCTATTTCCGCGCGGACGGCCTCATCATCGCCACGCCCACCGGCTCCACGGCCTACTCCCTCTCCGCGGGCGGGCCGCTCGTGCTGCCCGATCTGAACGTGGTGCTCATCAACCCGATATGCCCGCACACGCTCAGCAACCGGCCCATCGTCGTCCCCGCCGAGGCGGAACTGGAAATCACCATCTTCCCCGATACCGAGGCGGAAGGCCGGGAGGTCCTCCTCACGCTCGACGGCTTCCCCGGGTGCGAGCTCGAGGCCGGCGATTCGGTGAAAATCAAAAAGAGCGCAACCCCCGTGCGGATCATACGCCCCAGGGGGGCGGATTTCTTTCAAACCCTGCGGGAGAAACTCCTGTGGGAGACCCACCCGCGCGGCGGGCGGAAAACGTAAAACCCCATGCTCCGCCTCCTCAAGATCACGAATTTCGCCATCATCGACGACCTGGAAATCGCCTTCGGTCCGGGCCTGAACGTCCTGACGGGCGAGACGGGCGCGGGCAAATCCATCATCTTCGACGCCCTGAACCTCACCCTGGGCGCGCGGGCGCGGGGCGACCTCGTCCGCACGGGCGCCAAAGAGGCCGTCGTCGAATCCGTCTTCGAGATACCCGACACCGCCGCCGGCCTCGCTACCCGCTCCCTGCTCGAAGAAGCGGGCGTCGAAATCGAGAACGAAGGCGAACTCATCGTGCGGCGCAGGGTCGCGGAGGCGGGCAGAAACCGCATCTACTTAAACGGCGTTCTGGGCACGGCGTCTCTGCTGGCCTCGGTGGGCGAGCGCCTCGTGAACATCCACGGCCAGCACGCGCACCAGAGCCTCCTTCGCCCCGCCACCCATCTGGGGCTTTTGGACGATTTCGCGGAAACGAGCGGGCGAAGAGCCGCACTGGGTGAGATGGTTCGTGAACTGAAATCCGCTGAAGAAAAACTCAGGCTCCACCGCGAAGGTGTGCGCGAGCGCGCACAGAGGGCTGATCTTCTGCGCTTTCAGGTGGAAGAACTCGAAAAAGCCGCGCTGCGCGCAGGCGAACTTGCGGAAATCGAGAGCGAACTCCCGAGGCTCAGAAACGCCGGCCGTCTGAGAGAAGGCGCCGCCTCGCTTTATGAGCGGCTCTATGAGGCGGAAGGCGCGCTCGTCGAAAAAGCGGGGGAAATTCACCGCGAACTCGAGGGCATGGCCGGTATGGATGAATCCCTGCGCCCGCTTCTGGAGGAAGCCGCATCCGCCCAGGCGCAACTGGAGAGCCTCGCCGATTCGCTTCGCGATTACACGGAAGGGATAGAACACGACCCACAGCGCCTGGAAGCGCTCGAAGTGAGGCGCGCGCTGGTTCGCGAGATGATCAGAAAATACGGGAGCGATGAGGCGGAATGCCTCGCGTTTCTGGAAGACTGCCGGAACCGGCTCGCCGTCATCTCGGATGAGGAGGGAACCGAGGCGCGCCTCACGGATGCGCGCGACGCGCTCCGCGCGGAACTCTCGAAAACCGCCCGCGCCCTGTCGGAAACCCGAAAACGCGCCGCCGAAAGCCTGGATGAACGCATGGAAGAAGCCCTGGGAGAACTGGGCCTCGTGGGAGCGAGGTTCCAGACGCTGCTCACGCATCAGGACGACCCCGAGGGCTTCATCGAGTCAGGCGGACGGGCGGTCGCCGTTCGCGCCGATGGCATAGACCGCGCCCAGTTCCATTTCTCGCCCAACCCCGGCGAGCCGCCGAGACCTCTGAGCCGCGTCGCCTCTGGCGGTGAACTCTCGCGGTTGATGCTGTCCCTGGAATCCGTACTGAGACGCGCCGACTTGATCCCCACCCTCATTTTCGACGAGGTGGACGCCGGCATCGGCGGGGCCGTGGCCGAGGTGGTGGGAAGAAAACTCAAAGGAGTGTCGGGAAGTCATCAGGTGCTCGTCGTCACCCATCTGCCCCAGGTCGCGAGTCTGGGCGCGCGCCATTTCCGGGTGGAAAAGCACGTCGTAGACGAACGCACGGCCTCGCGCGTCGAGGTTCTCGACGATGGCGCCAGAGTAGAGGAGATCGCCCGCATGGGGACGGGGCTCGAAATCACCGACGCCGCCCGCGAACACGCGCGAGAGATGCTCGGCAAGGCGGGATAAGAAGGGCTGATTCACCATAAGTGTAGCCCCGCGCCTGTCCTCATCACGCCCGGTCCGACATGGGACAACCACAGGGGGTTGTCCCTACGTTTTTCCGCAGAAAGATGGGCGGCCCCGATTTTGAAAAGATAGAAAGAAATTGTCTAGGCGGGTATCGCCTCGCGCGCCGAAAGCGTCGTAACGCCTGTGGCGCTTAAAGCGTCCGAATACCGGAGGCCGGAGCCCGTGTTCATCAAAAGCACGCGCTCATCAGGGCGAATGACGCCATCTTTTAAGGCGCGTTTCAGGCCCGCCAACGTCGTGGCTCCCTCGGGACACGCCAGAATCCCTTCATGACGCGCCAACTCCTCCACGGCGAGAAGCGTCTCCTCTTTATTGACGGCGACCGCGGAACCATTCGTCATGCGGATCAGCCGCAGCACATGGAGGCCTCCTGCGGGGTTCGGCGATTTCAGGCCGCCCGGGATGATGTCGATCTCCCCCCAGGTCTCCACATGCTCATCTCCCCGCTCGAAGGCGCGCACGATGGGCGCGCACCCCTCGTACTGGGTCACCACGAGCCTGGGGTCCGGGCCTTCCACCCAGCCCAGTTCGCGCAACTCCGCTATCGCCTTGTAAATCGCCACGACGCCCAATCCCCCGCCCGTGGGATAGAAGATGACGTCGGGCAGCCGCCAGCCCAACTGCTCGCAGATTTCCAGGCCCATGGTCTTTTTTCCCTCGACCCGGTAGGGCTCGCGCATCGTGTTCACATAAGACCACCCGTGCGCCCCTGCGGCCTCGAAAACCATGCGCCCCGATTCCGCCCAGTGGCCGTCGAGCGTGAAGACGCGCGCACCGAAAAGGGCGCATTGGCGCACCGCGCCCGCCGGGGCGTCGTGGGGCAGCAAAACGCTGCACTCCATGCCCCCGCGCGCCGCATAGGAGGCCCACGCCACGCCCGCGTTGCCCGAACTGTTCAACACCACGTGCGCAGCCCCCAACTCGCGCGCCCGGCTCAAGGCCACGCTCGCGCCGCGATCCTTGAACGTGCCGGTGGGATTCACGCCCTCGTTCTTTACCCACAGCGTATCGAGGCCGAGCGCACGCCCAAGCCGCTCCGCACGGTGGATCGGCGTCCAGCCCTCGTTCTGCGAAACGACGTTTTCAGGCTTTTCCACCGGCAAAAAAGGCGCATAGCGCCAGAGCGTCGCCGGGCCGGCGCTTATCTGCTCGCGCGTCACCTCACTTTTAAGCCTGCCCATGTCGTAGCACGCGAACAGACACCCCCCGCAGGCGCAGATGTTCACGAACGCATCCGCCGCGTGCGTTCGCCCGCAATCGGTGCATACCAAGTGGGACAGGTAGGACATGGCTACTCCTTAGCGCCGGAATCATCGGCGTTCTGAGCAATGGTTTCGTAGGGACAGGCCCCCGTGCCTGTCCGCATATTGCGTCCGACCAGTAAAGGACAACCACGGGGGGTTGTCCCTACGTTTTTCTACAGACAATAAGAGGTTTCCAAACTCCGCAAGGGACGCATATATGGCCGACCTTCACGGTCGCCACCTACAAAAAACCTTTGTCCCTTACTCGCCTCGCTCCACGGGACACAATATGGCCGACCTCACAGTCGCCACCTACAAACGACACTCCTGCTCGCCCGCCGCCCCCTACTCGTCCTGGTACTGCTGCAGGCTCTGGAGGACGGAGATGTCCTCAAGCGTCGTGGTATCGCCGATTTTATCCGCCCCCGAGGCGATGTCGCGCAGGAGCCTTCTCATGATCTTGCCGCTCCGCGTCTTGGGCAGCGCGTCGGTGAAGCGCATGTAATCGGGCCGCGCGATGGCGCCGATTTCCTTGACCACCCATTCTTTGAGCCGCTTCTCCAGGGCGTCGTTTTTCTTGTTCGCCCCCTTCATCGTGACGAAAGCGGCGATGCACTCGCCCTTGATCTCGTGCGGAATGCCCACGCAGGCGGCCTCGGCCACGTCGGGGTTCGCCACGAGCGCGCTCTCGACCTCCATCGTGCCCAGGCGATGGCCCGAGATGTTGATGACGTCGTCCACCCGGCCCATGATCCACACGTAGCCGTCTTTGTCGCGCCGCGCGCCGTCTCCGGTGAAGTAACAACCCTTCACGTCGCTCCAATATTGTTTCTTGTAGCGTTTGTCGTCCCCCCAGATGGTGCGCAGCATGGAGGGCCAGGGTTTCCGGACGACGAGGAGACCACCGCCCTCCGGGCCTACGGACGCGCCGTCTTTCGTCACCACGTCGGGCACGACTCCAAAGAAGGGCAGCGTGGCAGTGCCGGGCTTGGTCGGCGTGGCGCCGGGCAAAGGCGTGATCATGATGGCGCCCGTCTCGGTCTGCCACCAGGTGTCCACGATGGGGCAGCGCTCCCCGCCGATGACGTTGTGGTACCAAATCCAGGCTTCGGGGTTGATGGGTTCGCCCACCGTGCCCAGGAGGCGCAGGCTGGATAAATCTCTCCCGTTGGGGTGATCGTCGCCCCACTTCATGAACGCGCGGATGGCGGTGGGGGCGGTGTAGAAGATGTTGACGCTGTATTTTTCCACGATGTCCCAGAAACGCCCGAAGTCGGGATGGTTGGGCGCTCCCTCGTACATCACGGACGACGCGCCGTTCAGCAGCGGCCCGTAGACGATGTAGCTGTGCCCCGTCACCCAGCCGATGTCCGCCGTACACCAGAAGGTGTCCTCGTCTTTCAGGTCGAAGACGTATTTCGAGGTGAGGTAGGTGCCGCACATATATCCGCCCGTGGTGTGCAAGATGCCTTTGGGCTTACCCGTCGTGCCGCTGGTGTAGAGGATGTAGAGGGGATGTTCGGAATCGAGCTTGGCGGCGGGGCAATCGGGCGAGGCGTTTTCCATCAGATCGTGATACCAGTGGTCGCGCCCTTTTTTCATCTTCACCTTGTTGCCCGTGCGGCGCAGGACGATCATCGACTTGATCGACTTGGCGCCTTTGACCGCCTCGTCCGCGTTTTTCTTGAGCGGCACGATGTTCCCTCGCCTGAATCCGCCGTCCGCCGTCAAGACGGCCTTGGCCCGGCAGTCGTCAATGCGGTCGCGCAGCGAATTCGCGCTGAAACCGGCGAAGACCACGCTGTGCGGCGCGCCGATGCGCGCGCAGGCAAGCATGGCGATGGCCGCCTCGGGCGTCTGGGGCATGTAGATGATGACCCTGTCGCCCTTGCGGATGCCGACGCTCTTCATGGCGTTGGCGAACTTGCACACCTCGCGGTGAAGCTCCTGATACGTGAGGATGCGCGAATCGCCCGGCTCTCCCTCCCAGATGAGGGCCGCCTTGTTCTTGCGCCACGTGGTGAGGTGGCGATCCAGGCAGTTGTAGGAAATGTTGGTCTCACCGCCCACGAACCATTTGGCGTGCGGCTCGGTCCACTCGAGAACCTTTTTCCACTTCTTGAACCAGTGGAAGTTGTTCGCCACCTTCGCCCAGAATCTGGACGGCCTTTTCACGGACTCCTCATACATCTCCCGGTACTGGACCATAGACCCGATGTGGGCCTGTTTTGAAAAATCCTTGCTCGGTTTGAAAACCCGTTTTTCCTGCAACAAGGTGTCGAACTGTTTGTCATCGACCATGAGATAACCTCCCGGCTCGGTCATGTGAAATTATATCTTTGGCGATTTTTCGCTATTGTTGTGTATTCGGGGGGATTTCTCAAGTAGGCGCGCGGAGAAGCGCACCGGCGCGATCAAAGCGCGAGCGCCGCCCGCACCTCCCGCGCCGCCTGCGCGGGGTCGTCCGCTCCGAGGATCGCTCCGATGAGCGCGACGCCGTTCGCGCCTCTCTTGAGACACGCAGAGGCGTTCGCAGCCCCCACGCCGCCGAGCGCATAGACGGGGCCGCCTGCAACCGTGAGTTCGCGCTCGAAAGCGTCGAGGCCCAAAACGGGGCCGGATGAGAATTTGCTGTTGGTCGGGAAAACGGGGCTCAGCGTCACGAAATCAGCGCCTTGGGCGAATGCGTCCGCGGCCTCGACTCCTGAGTGGGCGGAGTAGCCGATGAGGCCCGCATACCCCCCCGCGCGGGCTGCGGAGACGCTCACCGTGCCCTTGCCCAGGTGTACGCCGTCCGCGCCCAGGGCGTCGGCCAGTTCCGGATCTGCGTTCACGAGCAGGCGCGCGCCGTGTTCATCGGCGAGGGAGGCGACCTCCCTTCCCAAGCGCAAACGCTCTTCTTGTTCTAAATCTTTTTCCCGGAACTGAACGAAGCGCACCCCGCCTGCGAAGGCGGCTTCCAGCGCGCGCGGGAGATCGCCTGATGTGGGGGCGTTCCTGTCCGTGATGAGATAGAGCGGGTCGAGTTTTAATGATCCCAAAGTCTTCTCGAAGCCGATCTCAAGAACCGATGACGCCCGCCAGCGGGCTCGACGCCGTGGCGTAGAGCTTCATGGGAATGCGCCCGGCCTCATGCGCGAGCCTGCCCGCCTCGACGCCCAGGTTCATGGCGCGCGCCATCTTCACCGGATCATCGGCACCCGCGATGGCCGTCTGCATCAAGACGGCTGTCGCGCCCAGCTCCATCGCCACCGCGGCGTCCGAAGCCGTACCCACGCCCGCGTCCACGATAACGGGAACCGAAATCTGCTGCATGATAATCTGGAGGTTGTAGGGGTTTCGTATCCCTAAGCCCGAACCGATCGGCGCGGCGAGGGGCATGACGGCGTGGCAACCCAACTGTTCGAGCTTCTTGCAGATTACGGGATCATCGATGCAGTAGGGCAGGACGATGAAGCCGTCGTCCAGCAGGATTTTGCACGCCTCGAGCAGGCCCTCGTTGTCCGGGAAAAGCGTGTCCTCATCGCCGATGACCTCGACCTTCACGAAGTCCGACCCCGTGGCCTCGCGCGCGAGCCTCGCCGTCGTCACCGCGCTCTTCACGTCGTAACAACCCGCCGTGTTGGGCAGCATCGTATATCTGTCTTTATCGAAATGCGCCCAGAAACCCTCCGAAGAATCGTCCGAAAGATCCACGCGGCGCACGGCGACGGTGACCATCTCCGTCCCGCTCGCTTCGAGCGCATCGCGCATCACGGCGAAACTCGGATATTTGCCCGAACCCACCAAAAGGCGGGAAGTAAAAGTTCTGCCCCCAATCTCATACGTGCTCATCACACCCCCTCCCGGCGCCGACGCATAAGGCCGCGCCCATTTTCATTTATGATCAGCCCCCGCCCACGGCGCGGACAATCTCGACCTCATCTCCATCCGATAAATGCGTATCCCCGTATTCACCCCGGCGGACGATCTCCATGTTAAGCGCCACGGCGATGCCGTTGACCTCGAGCGACATGGATTCCAGAAGAGCGGCTATCGTCGCGCCCGCATCCAGTACCCTGTCCTCTCCGTTCACCCGGACTTGCAAGAATTCATCTCCCAAGGCGACACCCGGTACGAAACATCCCATCAAAAAAAGCCGCCCCGCGATTCGGGAGCGGCCAAAGACGACTGCATTCTCAGGCCCGCTTCCCTTCGCTGGAATTACCCAGTGCAGGTTCCAAGGGTTGCCCACGGCTCCAGGCTCTCAGTGCATACACCCCTAGCAGGAACTTCCACCCCGGAGCATATACGCAGGCGCGGCGAGTTGCAACGCGCAAAGAGTAACCGGCGTGTGCAATTCACCCCGATTTCGGGTAAGAATACGAAAAAATACAATATATCACCGGGGGTCACCGAACCTTGCGCATACCCATCGACCGAGGAGCATGCCCATGAAAGCAGCCATCTTCCACGAAGTCGGCAAACCGATGACCATCGAACCCATCGAGGTGGCCCCGCCCAAGGCGGGCGAGGTGCTCGTGCACTACCGCGCGGGCGGCGTCTGCCACAGCGACTACCACGCCATGGCGGGCGTGTTTCCGGTGCCCACGCCCATCGTCATGGGCCATGAGGGCGCAGGCGTCGTGGAAGAAGTAGGCCCCGGCGTGACCTCCGTGAAGCCCGGCGATCACGTGGTATCCGTCTGGCGCTATAGTTGCGGCTCGTGCGAGCTCTGCCTCTCGGGGCGGCCCGCCATCTGCGGCGAGGGCATCCGCATGCGGGCCGACGGCACGCTTTCTGACGGTACGACGCGCTTCTCCATCAACGGCGAGAAGGTGCATCACTTCCTCGGCGTCTCCACGTTCAGCTCCCATTCGGTGATGTCCGAGAACTCGGTGCTCAAGATAAGAGAGGACATGTCGCTCGAGAAGGCTGCGGTGGTGAGTTGCGCCGTCATCACGGGCGTGGGCGCGGTGGTGAACGCCGCCAAGGTGGCCCCGGGCGAGAGCGTGGCTATCTTCGGCGCGGGCGGCGTGGGGCTGAACGCGATTCAGGGGGCGGCCCTCGTGGGGGCGGAGCCCATCATCGCGGTCGACTTGATGCAGAACAAACTCGAGATGGCGAAAAAATTCGGCGCGACCCACACGGTGAACTCCTCCGATGAGGACGCGATAGAGGCCATTCGCGCGATCACCGGCGGCAAGGGCGCGCACCACGCCTTCGAGTTCATCGGCGTGCCCGAGGTGATGTCCACGGCGTTCGACAGCGTCCGCACGGGCGGCACGGCCGTCATCGTGGGCATCGCGGGCGTGAAGACGAAAATGTCGATACCCCCCACGGCCCTGGTGACGGAGGAAAAACGGCTCATCGGCTCTTTGTACGGCTCATCGAACCCCCGCCTCGTCGTGCCCCGGCTCATCGATCTCTACATGGTCGGAAAACTCAATTTGGATGATCTGCTCACGAAGGAATGGCCGATAGAGCAGATCAACGAGGCGTACGAGGCGCTCTTGAACGGCGAGGTCGCCCGCAGCGTCGTCGTGCATGAGTAGGGTTTCATAATCCGCTACCGGGGCTGTGCCTGAGAGTCATCATCCACGAGCTGGAGACGCCCAAAACCGGCGTTTGGACATGCGCGCTCGTTTTTTGATATTCTGGCCTCATCCATCCCGCCCCATCCCGCCGGAGGAGAGCCCATGGACATCATCGACATCTCTGTTCCCGTAGTGGAAGGCGAAATGCCCATATATCCCGGGAATCCGGGGCTTTCGATGCGCTTTCACGCATCCTTTGACGCCGGGGATGACGTTTGCCTCACCGAGGCCGTCTTCGGCGTGCACACCGGCACGCATCTCGACGCGCCCATGCACTACCTGCATGATGCGGGCGGCATCGAGACGCTCGATCTCAAGACCCTCATGGGTCCCGCCCGGGTGATCGCGATTGAAAACCACGAGTGCATCACGGCGGAAGAATTAAGAACCAAGAACCTGGAAGGCGCTACGCGGTTTCTCATCAAGACGCGAAACTCCGATGAGGGATGGTGGGCGAAACCATACCACCCCAATTACTGCCACATGACGGCGGAAGCCGGCCAGCTTCTCTACGACCACGGGATGGAACTACTGGGCGTGGACTATCTCGGCGTGGATGCGCCCGACCCCAACGCGCCCGTCCACATGCTGCTGATGCCCCTTGGGGTCGTCCTGCTCGAAGGCTTGAATCTTAGCGATGCGCCCGAGGGCGATTATGAACTCATCGCCCTGCCCGCCCTCCTCAAAGGACGCGACGGCGCGCCCGCACGCGCGGTTTTGAGAACCCTCTAGGCCGCTTGCCCCAAAACCGATTTTCGGGAAATACTCCCCCCGCAAACCGATTTCCAGTTCACGATGAGGAGCGGCATGAACACGTCCAAAGAACAGCGAGACGCCGTACAGAAGATATACAACCAGGATTCGGACTACTACGTCACCAGCGCGCCCCACGCGCGGAGCAGCTCTCTCGCGCGCGCAGCCGAGGTGCTGAACCCGAGCGGCGGCGTTCACCTCGACATCGCGACGGGCGCGGGCCACACGGCCTACCAGATGGCGGACAAGTGTAGCCACGTCATCGCAAGCGATCTAACGGCCGGGATGCTCGATTCCGCGCGCAGGCTCGGACAAGAGAAGGGCATCGGGAACGCCTCGTTCTTGAGAACAGACGCCGAGAACATCTCCATCCAGACGGGCGCGCTCGATTCGGTCTCGGTGCGCATAGCGCCCCACCATTTCCCGGACGTTCAGGCGTCGATGCGCGAGATGTTCCGCATCTTGAAGCCGGGCGGAAGGCTCGTCTACATCGACAACATCGCGCCCGAAGAGCCCAAGGAGTTGGACAGCTACAACGATTTCGAGCGCCGGCGCGACCCGAGCCACAACCGCTGCGACAGCCTGCCCGGCCTGGTGGAAATGCTGGAAGCCGCGGGCTTTCGAGTCCTCTATTCCGAAACTCTCAGGAAAAAGATGGTGCTCTCCCATTGGGTGCAGCGCCCCCATTTGACAGATGAGGACAAGGCGTCGCTTCGCGAATATCTCGAAACCGCCTCGCCGGCGATCTCCTACTGGCTCGACCCGCGCGAGGAGGACGGCGAATACGCTTTCGACGAGCAGGAAGCCGTCATCCTGGCCGAACGCCCCGCATGAGCACCGATGAAGCAGAACGCCTCGCGCGCCTCGCCGCTGCGGACAGAAAACACCTCTGGCACCCCTTCACCTCCATGGACGAATGGGAGAGCGAAGACCCCCCGCTCATCGTCGAGCGCGGCGAGGGGGCCTATCTCATCGACGTGGAGGGAGAGCGCTATCTCGACGGCGTCTCCTCCCTGTGGGTGAACATCCACGGGCACAGAAAAGAGGAAATCGACGAGGCGGTTCGCGCGCAGCTTGGGCGAATCGCCCACACCACCCAACTGGGCATGGCGAACCCCGCCGCCATAGAACTCGCGGAAAAACTGAAAGCTATCGCACCGGCGGGCTTAACCCGCGTATTCTATTCGGACTCAGGCGCAACGGCGGTCGAGGTCGCCCTCAAGATGGCCTTTCAGTACCAAAAACAAAGAAAAACTCCAAAACCCGAGAAAGACAGGTTCCTGACGCTCAACCTCGCCTATCACGGCGATACGGTCGGCGCGGTGTCTCTGGGCGGAATCGACTTGTTCCACCACATCTTCGGGCCATTGTTGTTCCGGACCATGCGGGCCGAGGCGCCCTATTGCTTCTGGTGCCCGAGGGGGGCCGAGCATCCACCTTGCTCCGTCTGCTCGGGCGATGAGATAGCGCACTATATCGAGGAAAACGCAGCCCATCTCGCCGCCGTGGTGGTCGAGCCGATGGTGCAGGGCGCGGCGGGGATGATCGTCCAACCACCCGGTTTTCTCGGAAAAGTGCGCGAAGCGTGCACGGCGCACGACGTGCTCCTGATAGCCGACGAGGTGGCCACGGGCTTCGGACGCACCGGCCCCATGTTCGCCTGTGAGCACGAAGGCGTGGCGCCCGACATCCTGTGCGTGGCCAAGGGGATCACGGGCGGCTATCTGCCGCTGGCGGCGACGCTGGCTACCGAGGAGATATTCGACGCCTTTCGCGGCCCGCCCGAGACGGGCCGCGCGTTTTTTCACGGACATTCCTACACGGGAAATCCCCTCGGCTGCGCCGCCGCGCTGGCGAACCTCGAAATTTTCGAGCGGGAAAAACGATTCAAACCAACCGGCCCAAGATCGCGCACCTGTGGAGCGAACTCGAAAAACTGAAAAACGCGGCCCACGTGGGCGAGGTTCGCGGCCTGGGCTGGATGGTGGGCGTGGAGCTTATCAAGAACAAAGAGACGAAAGAACCCTACACGCCTGCCGAGCGCAAGGGACGCGAAGTCATACTCGCGGCGAGAAAGCGCGGCCTCGCCGTGCGGCCCCTGGGCGACGTGGTCGTCCTGATGCCGCCTTACTGCGTGACGAACGAGGAGATAAGCCGGATGGTGCGCGTTCTGGACGAGTCGATACGCGAGGCGTGCGCCTAGCGCGAATTTTCAGGCTCACCGGTGGGTGCGCCCACCGCGCCCACGTCCTGCTTCTTCTCGGGAACGCCTACTGCGCCCGCTGCAGGCTGTTGCGTGGCCGTCACGGGCGCGCCGCTTTGCGTCCCCGCTCCCTGTGCGGCGGCGGGTGCGGAAACCCTTTTCGATATCAATTCCTCGCGCGCCCTGAGCGGACCCGTGACGGCGAGAGAACCGGCGATGCTGTGCGCCTCCTGCCCCCCTATGAGCAGCACGACGCGATCGAAGAGATCCGGAAAATTCTTGATGACGGTGTTGGCGACGCCGTAGGCGGTCATCAGTTCCGCCCATGCGCCGCCCGGATGCGCGTCCCTGAGAGTTTCGTCGAAGTCGACGTAGACGATTCCGCCAGAACCCGGAAACGCGGCGCGCAGCTTTGCGCCCTTGGGGATGATCGGCGCATATCCCTCCTCCCGGGGTCCCTCGATGAGGGCCGCCAGCAGGTTGCGCAGGGTATCGACGTTGTTTTTTCCGATTTCCACTTCCACGGGGTAGGGAACCAGAAGGTCTTCTTCCGCGCCTGCGAAATAAAGCGTCTTCCTGACGGTCGGTGCGAGTTTGGCGCCCTGCCGCGCAGGATCGAACGCGGCGTCACGGCCGCGCTCCATGAAGTCCAGGACGGCTTCCTGAAAATTCCAGACGAGCGCTCCACTAATCAGGATGATCAGGGCGGCGAGCCCAAGTTTCCTTAACACGCTAGCGCCCCTCCCCTACCGGAGCGGCGTTTTGCGCCTCGGGCGCACTCGCACCGGGCTGTGGCGGTTCAGGCGGCGCGGCTTCGGTTTCAGAAGACTCCGGTGGTTGTGGCGAGTCAGGCGACTGTGGTGAGTCGGAAGGAGTAGCCTCTTCAGGCGCAAACGGTTTCGGGGGCAGGTCTTCGGAGAGGCCCGCGAATTTGAGCACTTCCTTTGCGAGCGCTGTGAGGTAGGGGTCTTCTTCCCCCGTCTCGCTTAAGCGCGCCTCATCCTCAGGCGTGCTGATGACTCCCAGGCTCACGTAGGCAGCAGGCATCCGCGCGCCTTCCAGATCCCGCACGGCCAGAATGTGGAGAGGCGGTTTTTTGTCGGGGCGTATGGCGGCGAAGCGCCTCTGCAACCCCTGCGCGAAGCGGCGGTTCGATGCCAGATGCACGTTCTGGCTCCGCTGCCAGCGAAAGGCGACGGCCTGGGGCGACTCCCCCTCCACGCGCGGCGGACGGCGAGGCGCAGCCACCAGGATCACGGGCCCCCGCGCACCGGGCCGCCAGGAGGCGTCCGCATGAAGAGCGAGGAACAAGGAGGCGGAGTTGTAATTCGCCACCGAGGCGCGCTGTACGGCGGTCATCTCCGTGTCGGCCTCTCTGGTCAGGATAGCCTTCACCTCGGGGCGTCTGGACAAGAGCGCGGCCAACATCCCCGCCGCGCGCAGGGTAAAATCCTTTTCCAGAAGCTGCGCGCCGCGACTCCCCGAATCCCCGCCTCCGTGGCCCGGGTCGATCACCACGACGAAAGGAGCAGAAGCGGTGGGACCGCCCGTCTTGGGCGCTCCGCCCCGGGCGGCGGCCTGCGTTCGGCGCAGCGATGCTCCTTCCCGCGCAGGCCCCGCCAAGGCGTCGCCGCACAGGTGGATGAGCAGCCCGAAGACCGCCGCCAGGATGATACGTGAATTCCGTCGCAAGACGTCTCCTCCCGTTCACTGGCCCCAAACTACCATTTCATGGAATAGGAAACCAACAGGGAGCGAAGATGGGCGACGCACCGGTGGGGGCAAGATTCATAGGACGGGCGGCGGGGGCCTGTCCCTACAGGTTCGTCTCGTAGGGGCCACATACATGCGGCCCACGTTCGCGATCGTGGACCGTTTGTAAGAACGGTCCCTACTACAAACGAGAATCGCAGAACCCATAACAAATACGGGCGGGCACAGGGGCCCGCCCCTACGGGTCAATCCTGACCAATGTGGCAGAAATCACCGTCATTCCGACGCAAGCCAGAATCCAGAGCCGATGAGAAGGATAAATTGCGGCACTCCATTTCCTCATTCATTCGCCGGGAATGACGGCCAAAGAACAAATGGCAAAGTCCCTGGATTCCGGCGTATGCCGGAATGACGACAAAAGGCAAACCCTTCCTCCCCGGTCGGTTTGACCCCCCACCGGTTCGCATGCGGGCTTACGCCCTAGCTCACCGACAATCCGTCATTCTTCAATCGGAATTGACCCTCAAGGGGGGAGTGAACCCCGACCTCCGAGATTGTTCGCCGTAGGGACAGGCCCCTGCGCCTGTCCTGACAAGGGACACCCTCAGGGCGCAGGGCGGGCACGGGGGCCCGCCCCTACAAAGCGCAATTCCTCCCTTCTCGGTCGCGTCAAACCCTCCCTCATCGGTCGGGTTTGACCCCCTACTCTTGCGCCCCTGGCGAATTTCCCCGAACATGGGGGTTGGTTTCATGTGTTGGGCTTGTGGTGGGGCTATATGGGGGGCTTGAGATTTGTGGGGAGATAAAACGCCGGAGGGCGTCAAGGGATCATCCGACTTGAAGCGAATCGCCACGGTGGGCGGACAGATGGAGGCCCTGATCCTGAAAAGCAGGCTCGAGGCCGAGCGCATACCCGTGCACCTGAACTATGATTCGGCGGGTTCGGTCTATGGGTTCAGCCAGACGAATCTGGGTACGGTGCACCTCATGGTGCCGGAAGCCTTCGAGGAAGCGGCGCTCCACCTCTACCACAAGATTCGAACCACAGAACGACCGGAACACTCGCCCGAATGAATCCATAGGGAACGGCATACCGGACGCACGCCGTCTCGCATCGCTTTTGTCCTTCATCACGGAATGACGTACTTTACGCAGATACCGATGGGACAATAAATTCCCCGACACGCGAACACATCAATATCCAAGGATGACGCCATGACGAAAACAGGAGCAGACCTGGAAGCGCTGCGGCGGCTTCTGCTGGAAAAAGCGTATGAGAAAAAAACGGTGACGCTCGCCTCGGGCAAGGTGAGCGATTTTTACGTCGACTGCCGCCAGGTGACCCTCTTTGGGGAGGGAGCGCGGCTCGTGGGCCGGGTGATATTCGAGCGCATCAAAGAGAGCGGCGTCCAGGCCGTGGGCGGACCCACGCTGGGCGCCGACCCGATGGTGACGGCCGTCTCGATGACGGCGGCCCTCGAAGGCCGCGACGTTCCCGCCTTCATCATCCGAAAGGCTGAGAAGGGTCACGGGATGCAAAACCGCATCGAGGGGGCGGGGAACCTGAAGCCGGGGATGCAGGTCGCCATCGTCGAGGACGTGGTGACCACCGCGTCTTCCACATTCACGGCCATCGACGCGGCGCTGGGCGCAGGCCTCGAAATCGCCCACGTCATCTGCCTCGTGGACCGAGAAGAAGGCGGACGCGAGAACCTCGCCGCGCGCGGCTACGAGCTGGACGCGGTGTTCACGAAAACGAGTTTGCTGGCCAATCCCGATTGATAAGGTCAGTTCCGACTGATAAAGGAGCGAGCAGTAGGGGAGAAAGTTTCATCGTCATTCCGGTGTCAATTCCCACCGTCATTCCGGCGTAGGCTGGTGACAACCGACAGGTTGGCCAGAACCGATGAGGTGTATATATGGTGGTATTCCCTTTGCGCTATTATCGGGCGGAAATGACGGGGAAAAATCAAAGGCAAAATCCCTGGGTTCCGGCATGCGCCGGAATGACGGGTTAATCTCTCTCCGTAGGGGCGTCGAGCTTCCCCGAGAAGGGGGAGATCGTGTGTGTTTTCCTGCATCGGTTCTGGATTCCGCATTCAAGCACTGCGGAATGACGATCAAAGGCAAAATCAAAAACGCCTCGCCCATTGCTCCGCTCATTTCTCTCCTTTTTTCAGAATCACTCTCACCACGACAAACATGCATTTGACCGCATTTGCCGTCATCGGGTTTTCGTCGGGATGGGGCACAATCCCTTCCTCATCGGGCGGGATTGACCCGCGCGGGAAAAAATAGTGTTCTCATCGATTGAAGGAGGGGAGAGAATGAAACGGACGATTCGGTTTCAGCGGCGCGATCTTCCGTTCTTCGAGAAAGCGCAAACAGCAATCGGTCGGCAAAGGCGCAGTCTTCCCCTCCTCGGGGAAGACTGACCTCATCGGTCGGGTTTGAGCTGAACAATTCGATAAATATCGATAAATTAACGTAGTTTTTCGATAAATTTCTGAAAATTGAATCGGCGAAAAACGGGGCCGGGCGCAGGAGGTTCAAGGTCTGGAAAGTCTTAGCCCGCCTTGTTCCAGTAGAGCCAGAGGCCATGCTTCGCCGCGATGCGGGCGGTCTTAAGGTCCACGTTTTCAATGATTTGTCGCACATCGGCGAGAGAGAGGCGCTTTTTGCCGAGGCGATTGTTCAAATCGCGCGCTTCGGGCAGCAAGGACTCTATAAGTTCATCCGACGCCCCTGCGCCGAAGCCGCCGCCGTGCGCGCCCACCCCGCCGGGCCTTAAGACGCGGTCCATCTCGGCGACGATTCTCTCCTGCCGCTCCCAGAAGAAGAGCCCGCCACGAAAGACGACCAGGTCGAAAGAGGCCGCCTCGAACGGCAGGCGGTACTTGTCGAGCGGCGCCACGCGGACGCGCGAGGACATGCCCGCCTTGGCTATTATTTCACCCAGGTAATCGTTCAGGGTCTCGGAATCATCCCCGCAGGTGAAGCGCATCTCGGGGCAGCGCGCAGCCAGGGCGAGCGCCACGCCGGGGCCGTAGGGGCCGATCTCCAGGACATCGCCCGAGTCGCGCCCGTATTCGGCGTGAATCTCTTCGGCCGCATGGGGGTAAAAGGGCCCAAAATGGGCGTTTACGGCGCGTATCAAATCAAAATCCATGGCAGGATATTCCCTCTTCGTTTGGATACGCTTCCCGAAGGCGGCGGCTGGATGCGAGATATCGAACGGATGATATACCAGCCCCGAATCGTTTATGAAACCGGGAGCCAAGGACGCAAACCCGCATTTTCAAAACCGGCTCTCTGGGATATCCTGCGGCTACATGGAGAAAAGCCACCACCAACACAGGAGACCCCATGGAAGCGGTGATCGAAGCGGCGGATGTCTATGAGGCGATAGAGATGTATCATGCGAAAGGCTGGACGGACGGCCTGCCCGTCATTCCACCGACCCCCGAACTCCTGGAGCGCTTCCTGGAGGCCTCAGGGCTGGACGCCGATGACGTCGTCTTTCACCTGGCGGAGCGAAAAAGAACCGTCCGGGCCGGAAAAGTGGCGCTCAACGCCATCATGGCGGGATGTCTCCCTTCCTACATGCCGGTTATCCTCGCCGCGCTCGAAACCATGTCCGATCCGGCCTACAACATTCACTCGAGCGCCACGAGCACGGGCGGGGCGGCGCCCTTCATGGTCGTGAACGGCCCGATCCGCCACGAGATAGGCCTCAACATGCAGGGAAACATCTACGGGCCGGGCAACCGCGCGGGTGCGACGATAGGCCGCGCCCTGAGGCTCATCATCATCAACTGCCTGGGCTCGAAGCCGGGCCTTCTGGATCGCTCCACCCAGGGGAATCCGGGCAAATACAGCTTCACCTTCGCCGAATGGGAGGAAACGAGCCCCTGGGAGGCGCTGAACGTCGAACTCGGCTATGCGGCCGAGACGAGCACGGTGACGCTCCTCGCCGCAGAGGGTCCGCACAACATCCAGAACCACTACGGAAAAGGCTTGGGGATAGCCGAAACCGCCGCCGCCGCCATGGCGGGTCTGGGCAGCATGAGCGAGGGGCAATCCTTTTTCGTCTTCGCGCCTGAGCACGCGCATCTTTTGGCCGAGGAATTTCCTACAAAAAAAGAATTAAAAGAGTATTTCTTTGAAAACGCGACGCTTCCCCTGAGCCGGCTTCTGCAGACCGGAAAGCTGGACAAGCCCATCGACGCCGATGAAAACGGCAACGTGCGCCACGCGCTCAAGCCCGATGACATCTACATCGTCGTCGCGGGCGGCGAGGCCGGCGGGCACTCCTCCTGGGTCCCCGCCTGGAGCAGGAGGCGAAACGGCGAGGTCGTCACCCGTCCGGTGCTGAGCGCGGCCGAGCGACGGGAGTCTCGTAAATCAGGCGTTTGACGTAAACGAGGAATCTTCACCAGAGACTATCTTTTGATTGAAAAAAGAGGCGCTCGAAGAGGAAACCGGTTGATGGAATACACGACGAGAAATCATCTTGGCGGTGATGCACATACAGGAGGAAGCGTTCGATGAACCCTATGGTAGATACAGCGATAGCGATTTTTGATCCGACCGTGGAGCCTGAAATCGAAACCGAAGAGCGCCCGAACCGGGATGGCGCTCTATCGGGCAAGCGCATCGGTTTGCTCTGGAACTCCAAGGTGGGCGCAGACAAGCTCATGCGCTACATATTGGACGAATTGAAGGAGGACGGCGCGGACCCGGACCTCGCCGTCGAACTGTCCAAAGAATACGACACCCGCCCGGCGAAGCCCGAAGTGTATGCGGAAATGGCCGAGAAATGCGACCTCGCTATCACCGCGGTGGGTGACTGAGGCTCCTGCTCTTCGTGCAGTGTGCACGATGGAATCGAGTTGGAGAAAAAAGGAGTTCCCACGGCCGTCATCTGCACCGAACCCTTCCGGCCCACGGTCGAGATGGTCTCCAAGGTGCGCGGCATGCCGGACTACCCGGTGGCCTATATCCCCCACCCCGTAGGCAGCCTCACGGATGAGCAACTCCGCGGACGCGCGAAAGAGATTGCTCCCACGATAAGGGCGCTTCTCACGGGTTGAGCCGCACGAGAAGACCACGAAGGTAGTGCGCTACATCGCTTTCAGAGCGATGAGCACCCCTCCCGCTACGACGCATACCGTCCCCAGCAAGATGGGCAGCGTGATGCGTTCCAGGTCGCGCAGAAATATCCACGTGAACAAGAGCGCAAAAAACGGCGCCGTGGATGAAAGCGGCGATACGACCGAAATGGACCCGTACTTCAAGGCGGCGAAATGACTTAAAAACGCCAGAGTGTTGATGAGCCCGCAGGGACCGTAAAAATGCCAGGCTTTTCCCCACTTGAGAGATGGGTGCTGGGCCTTGGGCAGAAACCACACGAGCGCGATCAGCGCCAGGAGACCGAAAACGCTGGTGAGCGTGATGCCGAGCAGCGCGGAGGGAACGAGGTCAATGCCGATTTTTCTGAAAATGTTCGATGTGGAAAACCCCAATACGGCCATCAGGGGCAACCAGATGTCTCGCCTGTTCCAGGGAGCGTCGTCCTTTCGCTGGTAGGTGATTCCGGCGCAGCCGAAAACGACCAGCAGAATCCCCGCCCAGACGTAAGCTCCCGGCCGCTCCCCCAAAAACACATAGGCGAAAGCAGCCGAGAATAGCGGATTGGCCGCCAGCAGAGGGACCGCACGCGAAACGCCCAGGCGATGTATGGCATGGAACATGAACACGCGCCCAAGCGACGGCCCCGTGATGCCCGACAAGAAGAACCAGAACCAGGCCTCTTTACTCCAATAGGCGGGCTCCCAGGTGAGAATCGTGAGCGCCACCAGCCAGGGAACGTTGACTATCAAACCGATGACGACGCCCGTCATGGCCGTGCCATGCCGCTGCCCCCGCCTAGCGATGAGGCTGAAGGCCGAGGACATCGATGCGGTGCCCAGGGCATATCCCGCCGCCAGCAGCGTATTAGTCATGGCGCTTCTCCCAGCCTGAAACACGAAAAAATCTACGAAACTAAAAACGGCGCAAGGTTGATGTCTTATCAGAGGAGCGGGGGCAAAGCCATGTCGAGACGGGCATTTGAAGACGCAGGATGAGACCCATCTTCGGGGACGATGAAGCGGCTTCGGGCAATGGAACCCGCAGAGAGGGCCTGCATTCCCGTTTGTACATACTTCGGGCGGACTCTTATCGCCGCAATATCCCGAGTTATATCCCCTATCTGTTCCATGAATACGGCGCATAAAACGGAAAAGATAAACGCGCCCGTAAGCCATCAGCCCCCGGTTATCGGCTGTGCGATGATCCACAAGCTCACCATGGTGTAACCCACCATGAGAAGGAGCATCGGATACTGGCTGCGCACGGCGGCGAAGCGATTCCCGAGTGCGCGCAGCGCAGTTACGTGCGCCAGAAAAACGGCGCATATATGGCCGATGACAATCGCGGCAATCGAAACGTACCAGGTCGTTTTAGCGCCGATGACCCCGATATCGACCTTATACGCGGCGGTTCCCCACAGGTTCCAGCCCATCCCGAAGGGGTCGGACAGGAGCGGGATGATGCATTGTCCCTGAATGAAGAGAAAAGAAAAATAATGCGCCACGTGATACCCAATCGCGATAGGCACCAAAGAGAACACGAACAAGCGCGCGAATTCCTGCGTGGAGAGCGCACTCCCGCTCATGGCGCGCATCAGGGTGCAGAACAGGTAATACACGCCCAGGAACAGCCCCGGAACCGCGATAAGCGCGATGGTATCCGCCACGAGCAGAGCATCGCGCCCCACCCAGACGACTTGGTTGTATATTCCCGACCGGATGAAGTGCCAAAGCGGCGTTTCCGTAAAACCATCAAAACTCACCGTCGCCAACATCAACACCACCAGCACCACCATAGAACCGCTCATGCCGTCTGTTTTCAGAAGACCAGCGGCCAGCGGCCTCAGGCACCATTCTCTTCTCTCCCCTTTTCGAGGTGATTCCCATACACCCTAAAACGATGAGCACCGTGCCAGCCAGGATGTATGGCCCCGGTCTTTCGCCCAGGATGAGGATGCCGATTATCGCCGAGAAAAGCGGCATGGTGGAATTGAGCGGCACCGCGCGCGCCACGCCTATCAGATGAATGGAATGAAAAAAACACACCCTTCCCACGGCGGGGCCCATCACTCCGGCCAGCGCAAAAAAAAGCCAGGCCAAGGGCTGGTAGTGAGCGGGCTCCCACGTCCAGATCGCACCGGCGAGCAGCGGTGGAAACGACACGATAATCCCGATGAGAACGCCCGAAACCGCATTCGCGTACCGCTGCCCGCTTCTCACGAACAACGTGAAGGAACCGACCACGACGGCGGTGGACAGCGAGAAGAGAACCGAGAGGGTGGTGGTGGTCATTCAGAATTCGCCTTTGCGCCAAAAAGCTAAAATCGCGAGGGTATCAGATACGTTTCTCAAAATCTCTTATGCGAGGCCACTGAAGAGTCCCCTGAAAAGAATATGTGGAATTTCTCGAGACGAGCACATCGCTCCACCAGTGAGAAGAGAGAGGACGTATGCGAGGCGGCCCTTAGGCTCTGATAAATTCAGAAAATTTTTACCGCAAGGAGAAAATCTACACCCCCGCCATCTCACAGGGGGCGTAGTGCGAGAAGCGCATGGTGTAGGTGGCGCGGCCCTGGGTGGCGGAACGAAGGGCGGTGGCGTAACCGAACACCTTGGCGAGAGGCACTGCGGCCCGGACGACGCTCACCGGCGACGCGCCGCCTCGCTCCTCCACGCCGGACACCTTTCCGTCGCGCGCGTTGATGTCCCCGATGATCCCGCCCAGAAACTCCCCGGGCGTGACGACTTCCACCGACATAATGGGTTCTAAAAGCTGCCCGCCCGCCGCGCGGCAGGCTTCCGTGAAGGCGTTCGCCGCCGCGATGGAAAAAGCGGCCTCCGTGGCGCGCTCGGCGTCGTAGTCCGCCTCGATCAACGTGACGCGCACGTCGATCATCTCATAGCCCGCCATGGCTCCGCTCGACGTAGATGCCTTGAGTGATTCCAGGGCAGCGGCGATTAAATTTTCAGGAATCGCGGGGTTATCCACCGCGCTCTCACACGATACGCCTCCACCGGGGCGAGGCGCCACGCCCACGCGCACCCGCGCGAACTGAGGTTCCCCCGCCAACTCCCTGTCGAAGGTGAACTCCGCGTCGGCTCCTTTCGCAAGCGTTTCCCTGTAGACTACGCGGGGCGCTCCGACCCGGACGTTCACACCGAAATCCTCATCTATCCGGCGCGTGAGCACCTCCAGGTGGAGTTCGCCCATGCCGCTCATCACCGTCTGGCCGGACTCGGAATCCACCCGCACCTGAAACGTGGGGTCCTCCGCCTGGAGTTTCACCAACGTCTCGTTCAGCTTCTTGGTTCCCGTGGCGTCCCTCGGCTCAATCGCAACCGAGATGACTGGCTGGGGCGCGAGAATCGACTCGAAGGCTATCGGCTCTTTCGCATCACAAAGGGTGTCGCCCGTAGCCGCTTCCTTCATGCCGGCTACTGCGACGATGTCGCCCGGCCCCACGTCATTCAGGCGTTCGCGCTTGTGGGAATACATCCTGAACAGCCTAGCGAAGCGTTCGCTGTCTCCCCTTGCGGGGTTCCAGAGACTGTCGCCCACCTTGGCCGCGCCGCTATAGACCCGCAGGTACGTGAGCCGCCTGCCCCCATCTATTTGCACCTTGAAGACCAAAGCGGAAAAAGGCGTATCCTCATCGGGCGGACGCGTAATGGGTTCTTCCTCTCCGGGAGGGAAACCGCTCGCGGGCGGCGCATCCACCGGAGATGGCAGATAATCCACCACGGCGTCCAGCAGCGACTGCACCCCTTTGTTCTTCAAGGATGAGCCGCAAAAAACGGGCACGAGTTCGCCCGCGAGCACGGCGCGCCGCAAGGCCGTCTTGAGAGTTAGCGCGTCGATGGCGCTTCCTTCCAGATACGCCTCCATCAGGGAGTCATCATAATCCGCGGCCGCTTCGATGAGGGTTTCTCTCAACTCCGCCGCTTTTTCCTTTAACGCTTCAGCGGGTTCGGAGCGATGGGGTTCTCCCTCGTCCCAGGTGAGAAAATCGCCGCTCAACACCTCCACCTGGCCCGTATACTGCTCGTCCTCCCCGTCGGGCCAGTGCATGAGCACGGGCTTGGCCCCCAATTTTTCGGTCATCATTCCTACGGTTCTCTCGAAATCGGCGCCCAGGCGATCCAGCTTGTTGATGAAAGCGAGGCGCGGAAGGCCGAATTTATCCGCCTGACGCCAGACGGTCTCACTCTGGGGCTCGACGCCTTCCACCGCGCTGAATATGGCTACGGCGCCATCGAGCACGCGCAGACTCCTCTCCACCTCGATCGTAAAATCCACGTGGCCGGGGGTGTCGATGATGGTGATCTCATGATCCGCCCAGGTCGTGGTGATGGCGGCGGAGGTGATGGTGATGCCGCGCTCGCGCTCCTGGCTCATCCAGTCCATGGTGGCCGAACCATCGTCCACCTCGCCGATCCGGTGCACGGCTCCCGAGTAGAACAACATGCGTTCGGTGGTCGTCGTCTTTCCGGCGTCGATGTGAGAGATGATGCCGATGTTTCTTCTCATCTCGAGCGCTGGGCGCTTCATCGGAAAATCCTCTTTTTGGGGAAAAAACCAGGCGCAGATTACCTTGGGAGGGAGAAGATGGGAAAGCCCGAGGCGAAAAAAAAAGCGGTGGCCGGAAACCGACCACCGCTTTTCTTAAACGCCGGGTGATGTGCTAGAGCTTGACGACGTTTTGCGCCTGGAGCCCTTTGGGGCCCTGGGCTACTTCGAACGACACCTGATCGTCCTCGCTCAAGGATTTGAATCCTTCCGCCTGGATGGCCGTGTGGTGGACAAACAGATCCTCACCACCATCCTCAGGAGTGATGAAACCATACCCTTTTGCATCGTTGAACCACTTCACTGTTCCTGTTGACATACGTTTCCTCAAAAAAAAGAGACTGAACTTTGGGGATGTAATGAAGAATGGAGCATCTCTTGGCAGGGAATCTTCATTCGTTCTGCATACCCACAAACCTATTTCTCACACCTATTGCGAGAAAAGATACCGAACCTTATCAGCTATCAACAATAAACGCAAGGGGTAAAAAAGAAATAAATACAACCACTTGTATCGTGAAATTACGGCCTCTCTCCATATACCCGTTTTCGCACAGGTTGAAAAGACGAATTTCAGGATCTCCCCATCCCTCATGCCGCCTACGGGCGGTGCCCCGCTGCATAGCGGGACCGGGCGGAGAAAGCGGCGTAAGCGCATCAGGGAGAAGCGACGCGCTTGCCTGGGCCGTTACGCCCAAGCGAGGGAGGGAATCAGGCGGCCTCGGGGGTCTTGGGTTCCCATGCCCCAAAGGGAAGCTCGGGCGCGGGAGTAAGTCTCGATTCGAGTTCCTCTTGTCGGCTTCGCCAATCCTCATAAGAGATTTGGCCTTGCAGATAGAGGGCGAGATTCCGCATGCAGGCTTCGTGAATGCGCTTCGAGGTTTGGCTCGTCCCATACGTCTTGTGTCCGGGTCTCTGAGTTGTCATCGCCATGACGGGCCTCCTTCCCTGCCCCCTTTGGTAAAGAGGGGGGAATCCTTCATTGATCTATATATAGTGCATATCTCATTTTTGTGCACTATATTTTGTGTTAAAAGTACGTTAAAAATTTGTTACTAAATGAAGACTTTTCATATCCTCCACAAATACGAATATAATACGAAAATACGAAAAATGCAACTTTTTTTGTTCTCGATATGCCTAACACCATCATATCAGTATGTTAAGATGATATTTTTTATGTCTTCCATTCACTCCGGATGTGCGAAGACCTTTGCGGACATGACGCGAAAAGGTGAAAAGGGAGTGTCGTGATCTTAAAGAAAATCCCAAAAAATATCCTGCGGAGCGTTTTTTTTCTCCTGGTGGCCATGTTCCTGCTCGCCGGATGCATGGGGAACGATGAGACGAAAACCACCCGTGGCGAGGTGATTCGGGAATGGTTCATGGAATTCACCTGGGGGCGTGTAGAGTCTTACGCTATTCGGCCGCCCAGCGGAGGGCATTCTCTCCAAAGGCTCTACCCGGCGATACTCTTACTCCACGGAGTAGACGCTAGAGCCCAAAGATTCAGACGCGCCATGTTGGCCCACGTGCGAGACGATTTTTTTCTTATGAGTATTTCGCTGCCCGGTTTCGGCGCATCCACGGGACCTGAGGATTTTGCCGGGCCGAGAAGCGTGAAGGCCGTCCTCGCCGCCATCCGTTATTTAAGAACCAGGGAGAACGTCAAAAAAGACGGCATTTTCGTCTATGGCATCGGTCAAGGGGCTTCAGTGGCCGCCCTTGCGGCCGCCGGGAGCGGGAACATTTCGGGCCTGATCCTGGAAAACGGATTTTATGACTTGGAGAAAACCTATGCCCTTTTGTCCGAAAAACAAAAGGCCAGAATACGCGCGGCGCTCGGCGGCCCACCCGCCCAAAGAAAAGAGGCCTACCGAAAGCGCTCCCCCATCCGGGCGGCGGATAAAATAAAAGCCCCGATTCTGCTTCTCCACAGCCAGGAGGGCCCCTACCCGATCCGTGACGCCGAGGCCTTTCTAAAAGTTTTCACGGAAAAAGGCGGAAGAGCGGAAATCAAAAAGGTGGACAACCCGAACCCGTTCGCATCACTCACACATCCCAACATCGGGAAGTGGGTCATCCCCTACATCAGGAAATTAGGCGAAACGCGCTAAAAAACCCGCTTACGCTTTCTCCCATGATGCGATTTTGGCCAGGCGCTCCGAAACCGGTGGATGCGAATGAAAGAGCGCGACCACCCAGCCGGGTGGCTTTGGATCCGTCAGGTTCTGCCTGCACAACTTCACGAGAGCGGAAGACAAACCGCCCCGCGCCCGCGCATGTTCGGTGGAATACCGATCGCAGCGGTGCTCGAGGATGCGGGAAACCACCAGAAACAAGGGAGAAGTCACCATTCCCATCAAGATCAACACAACCCATAAGACCACGATGTTCGCGGGCTCGCCCGGCTGCACGAGAGCGGGGTTCACCCATCCCCCCAGCCATTCCAGAACGTAGCGGGAGAAATACATGCCGAAAGTCAGCATCATGCTCTTCATCGCGATCAGGAGCGCGATATGACGACCCACATGATGCGCGATTTCATGGGCGAGGATCGCCTCGATTTCATCGGGCGTAAAATCAAGCAGCGTATCCGAGAGAACCACCCGCCGGGACGGCCCCCAGCCGACCAGGGCGGCATTCGCCGTCTTGGTTTTGGAACTCATCTCCATCTCCCAAACGCCGCCATATACTCTCGCTTTCGTCTTCGCCAACAAGGCCAGGAGCCGCTCCTTGAGGCCCTCATCCGCCAGGGGCTTGAAGCGGAAAAAGATGGGCGCGAGCACCACGGGAGCGATCAGGGAGATGAAAACCAGCAACAGGACCGAAGCGAGCGCCGCTATCCACCACCAACGCTCCGGCCACGCGGCCATGATCATCAAGAAGCCACCGCTGGCCGCGCCACCTAAAAGCACCAAAAGCGCCAGGCCCTTACATCTGTCCCACAGCCAGCCCGTCGGCGATTGGTTCGATAAATTTTCCCGGTGGGCGAGCGTATAGCCGCTGTAGAGGTCGAAGGGTAAAGAGACCAGCGTTTTCGAGACGGCGATAAGGGAGAAGACCGCGAATCCGCTGAAAAACGCGCCGCCCGCCGGCTTTGCGGCATCGGCGCTCAAATACCAGAACAAAAACGAGAGCAGCAGGCCGAATTCGAGGACGGAGGACATCAGGCCCGCGTACAGACGCCGCATCTGATACGACCTCGCGCGCTTTAGAAAATCATCCTCGAAAATGGGAAGCTCATCGGTATTCCGCATATCTCTTTGATATCCAGGCGTGCGTGAGGATTCCTAAAGCAGAAAAATGACAGGGCGATAATTTGGCAAATCACTCGCGATTATGCAAATATACCCTCCGATCACTGGAGCAAACCGAACCGAATTCGTAAAACCCGACTCCTAGAGGCGGGAGCCAGAACCCCAGGAGGTCCAGTCTGTGTCCCGTCATCTCATCGATCTCAGAAGCGACACTGCAACGCGCCCCACAAAACCGATGCGTGAGGCCATCGCCGAGGCCCGGGTGGGCGATGATATGCTCGGAGAAGACCCGAGCGTCAACGAACTCATCGAAAAGGCGACTGCCCTGTTCGGCAAGGAAGACGGCATTTTCGTGTCATCGGGCACACTCGCCAACCAGTTGGCCATCAAGGTCCATACGAACCCGGGCGATGAAATCATCGCCGATTCCCATTGTCATCCCTTCAGAAACGAACTGGGCGCAGGCCCCTTTTTGTCCGGGGTTCAGTTCGCCCTGATCTCGGCGAATCGCGGGGTTTACGACCGAAATGACGCAGAGGGGTGGCTCCGCCCCAAGGGGGGGTATCCCAAAAGCACCCTGCTCTGGGTGGAGAACACGCACAACCAGGGCGGTGGCCATGTGTTCCCCCTGGAGCGTCTCGATGAATTGCACACCTTTTCCAAAGAGCAAAGCATCCCCCTGCATATCGACGGCGCCCGCATCTTCAACGCCATCATCGCCTCCGGCATTCCCCCGCAGGAATGGGCAAGGCGCTGCGATTCGATGTGCTTTTGCCTCTCCAAGGGATTGGGCTGCCCCGTGGGCTCCATCCTGCTCGGGGAAAAAGCGTTCATTCAAGAAGCGCGCCGGTACCGGAAAATGTGGGGCGGCGGCTGGCGCCAGGCGGGTATTCTCGCCGCAGCGGGGCTCTACGCGCTGGACCACCATGTGGAGCGTCTGGCGGATGACCACGCCAACGCCCAGCTTTTTTCCGAACTCACCGCAGGAATTCCGGGGATTCGGCCCGTCCATGACACGACGCCCACCAATCTCGTGTTCCTGAATATCTCGGAAACCGGAAAAACGGCGCATCAGATCAACGAGATGACGATGGAAAAAGGCGTCGCCTTCTCTATTCCGAACGCGAAGATGCTTCGCGCCGTTACCCATATCGACATCTCGAGGGAAGATGCGCAAACCGCCGCTCAGGTACTGGCGGATTCGGTGAAATGAGTTCGCGCGCGCGAGTCACCGTCCTGGGCTGCGGCACCTCCACGGGCGTTCCCTCCATCGGGTGCACCACCGCCGCATGCCTTTCGGATGATCCGAGGAACAAGCGGCTGCGCCCGAGCATCATCATCGAGCACAATGGACGAAACCTGCTGGTGGATACGGGTCCCGATTTGCGCGAGCAGGCTCTCAGACACCGGGTCACCCGCGTGGATGCCGTAGTCTACACCCACTATCATGCGGACCATACCCACGGCATCGACGATTTACGCGCCTTTAATTTCCTGATGGGAAAACCGATTCCCTGCTATGCCTATCCCAACACGGTGAAGATTCTTCGCCAGAATTTCAGCTACATTTTCAACAACGCGAGAAATTACAGCGGCTTCAAGCCGCAACTCACGCTGGAGGAGATCGGGGACTCTGCTTTCGGGGTGGCCGGCATCGACGTCATCCCCTTTGAACTCGAACATGCGGGAATGAAGGTGATGGGCCTGCGGGTGGGTGATTTCGCCTACGCCACGGATTGCAACGCCATTCCGGAAAAATCCATGGAGATTCTGGAAGGGGTGCGGGTTCTCATCCTCGACGCCTTGCGCCACCGGGAACACCCCTCGCACTTCACGGTCGCCCAGGCGCTGGAAATCGTCGAGGTGTTGAAGCCCGAGCAGACTTATTTCACCCACACCAATTTCGAACTGGAATACCACGAGACCAACAGAAACCTGCCCGGCGGCGTGGAACTCGCGTATGATGGGCTGAGTTTCGATGTATCCTTGTAGGGGCTGAACTAGATATCGCCCGTGTCTTCCGGAATTTCTCCCGCTCCATTCATCCCGCTTGCGCTCATTCCCTCGCAAAGGTCTGAAAACAAAAGATACCCCGCCAGATAATAGGAGATCGAGGTCACCATGACTCCCGTTTGCAGCAAGACCTGGCCCAGCAGCCCTCCGCCGAAAATACCCTGTATCACCTGCCAGAGGATGAACCAGACCAGCAGATAGGTCATCGCCAGGACGACGACCGTTCTTTCCCCGCCGTTTGAGATCATGCCGGCGCGACTGAAAGACTGGGCGAACCCATCGCCATAGAGCAGCGCGGTCAAGGTGCAAAAATAATACCGCACGGCGGGCGTGAGAACGAGAAAAACCGTCATGGCGAACGAGAACGGAAGCGAGATGGGCGAGTCTCCGAACAGGAAACCGAAGATGAACAACGCGACCGCAAAGCCGATGACGCCCAACAACTGCAAACCGAATGTATACGCCAAATCCACCTTGGCGACGGATTTCAGGCGATCCACCGCCTCGGTGATATCCCAAACGCCGCCATCGCCTTTGCGTTCGGATTCGACCCGTAAAATCAAAAGGATGAACAAAAACACTTGTAATACGCGCAAGAGCAACTGGGAGGCGATCATGAGGGGGAACAAGAGTACGAGATTCGCTTCGGGGGCTATCAACGATTTGATCGAGGGATGCATCGAGAGCGCAACCACGGATATCGGCACGTAAATCATGACGAAAAATCGGGTGATTTGCGCAAAATTCGCCGCATGGTTGCGCACGCCATACTCAATGTATTTAGATAGTGGACCGATTGCTTTATTTTTCATATAAAAAACAAACCCTTAGAAGAATATGGCCACTCACGCAAGCGTTGATTTTCTACCACCGGGAACGATACACTAAAATAGACTTCAGTCCTAAGAATCGCACGACCGCCCCTGGAAACCGCACGGAACCGATGAGCATCACTATACTTGCTCATGACGAGGAATAGAAGGCAGCCCCCATGAGTTCCGCAACAATGGTGAAAGAAGGCATCCGGACACTTGGCCGGCGCGCGATGGAAACCATCGGCGGCATGGGAAGCGCCGCTATTTTCTTGCTCGAATCCGTTCGATGGCTTTTCACCCCACCGTGGCGATTTTCACTTCTCATACGCCAGATATACATCATCGGTACGGGTTCGCTCTCCATCGTCTTGCTGAGCGGTCTGTTCACCGGAATGGTTTTGGCGCTCCAGGGCATTTACGCTTTCAGAAAATTCGGTTCCGAAGCCTTTTTGGGGCCCGCCGTCGCCTTCAGCCTCATCCGCGAACTCGGGCCCGTGCTCACCGCTCTCGTCGTCACCGGAAGAGCGGGCTCCGCCATGACGGCCGAAATCGGCATCATGCAAATTACCGAACAGGTGGACGCTCTAAAGAGCATGGCCGTGAATCCCTTGCAGCGCCTCGTCTCTCCACGGCTGCTCGCGGGCGTGATAGTATTTCCTCTGCTCACGGCGCTTTGCGACCTCATCGGCATATTCGGGGCCTATCTCGTGGGCGTGGAGTTGATGGGCGTGAGTTCGGGCACTTTTTTCGGGGAAATGCAGGACAAGATCGAGATGGTCGACATCACCGTAGGCTTGTGGAAATCCATCGTCTTCGGCCTGATCGTCACATGGGTTTGCTGTTATAAGGGATATCATTGCGGCCACGGGGCCGAAGGGGTGGGAAAAGCGACCACCTCGGCCGTGGTACTCTCTTCTGTCCTGATACTGGTGGGCGATTATTTCCTCACCTCGATTCTTATCTAAAAAGGAACGAGCCTTGTCCCGGAAAAATGTGGAATTCGGCGTCGGCATATTCGTTCTGGCGGGAATATTTGCGCTCGCCTACTTATCCGTCAAACTCGGCGGCCTGGATATTTTCGATGACGGCACCTATGAAGTCTCGGCGAAATTCACGAGCGCCACGGGCCTGAGGAGCGGCGCCGCCGTGGAAATGGCGGGCGTGAAAGTCGGGAGGGTGAGCGGAATCTCTCTCGATGGGGAGGATGCGAAAATCACGCTGCGCATCGACGAGAACATCCAGCTCTCCCGGGATTCCATCGCCTCCATTCGCACGAAAGGGGTTTTGGGCGATAAATACGTGAGCCTCAGCCAGGGAGGATCGGAGAAAATCATCCCCCCGGGCGGGCTCATTCGGGAGACGGAACCTCCGGTTGACATCGAAAAGCTCCTCGGCGATTTTATTTTCGGCAATGTGAAGAAATAAAGGGCGGCACCGCCTGAGACGACCTTTCAAGATGACCGGGAACCCGTTCGTCGATGAGGGCTTCGCATAGATGGATTCAGAATCAAGGGGCCAGAGCACATATTAAAACCTTAGCATCGTTCTTGGTTTCGCTATTCCCGGATTCAGGCCATACCGCACGAGGAGAACCCATGTTTTTGAAAAAGCGTCTGCCATTTCTCATCGCCATACTTCTCGCCTGTGCGCTTCTCGCGCCGTCCGCCCAGGCGGGGGAGCCGACCGAGGTGGTGCGCACGGGGATATACGGGGTGCTGGAGGTTCTTCGGCAACCCGATTTGAAGGCCCCCGGAAAAAAGATAGAGCGCAGGAACCGGATGCGCAAGATTATTCACCAGTATTTCGATTTCGAGGCAATGTCCAGGCGAAGCCTCGCGAGGAACTGGAGAAAACGCACACCGGAGGAGAAAGCCGAATTCATCCAACTCTTCAGCTATCTCATGGAACGCAACTACGCCAATACGCTGGAAAGCTATACGGATGAAAAGATCGTCTTCGGCAAGGAAACAAGCGATGCGGAATTCGCCAGGGTCAAGACCGTAATTATTACGACGGACAAGAAAGATATCGACATCACCTACCGCTTGCACAAAATGAAAGACGGATGGCGCGTCTACGACGTTCTGGTGGAGGGCGTCAGCCTCCTGAAAAACTACCGCGACCAGTTCCGCTCCATCATCCGGAGAACTTCCTACGCCAACCTCGTGAAAATCCTCCGGGCCAAGCGAGACGAGGACTAGAGGGATCACCCGCTGCAGGCGGCCTGCCCGGCACGCGGGGCAGCGGATATTTGCGGTTTATCTCCGCATGGTTCCGAAGCCCCATCGCCTCTCTTTGCACGATGAGGAAATACCGGTAGTGCTCCGCTTCATCCATCGCCTGGTGGAGCGCGCCCTCCAGTCTTTCCCTGATTTCATCGCCCGCCTCTCCTCCCTTCTCCCAGGCGCGCCAGGCGCTCCACGCTCTTTGATGGCGCTTGGAGAACTCACTCCCGATGCGGTCCAAAGTGGAGGACATCTCCTCGGCTATCTCGCGCTCCACGGCCAGGGGCTTGAATATCTTGGACATGCTTCTATCTCGTCTCCTTGGGCAATCCCAGGGAGATGAACGAACCCACGACGCCGAACGCCATGCAGACGAGGGGCAGGGCCTGTTCCACGCCGATGTAATCGGCCAGGCCGCCCACGGCGATCATCCCGATGCTCGCCACGAACCAGGCCACACCGAGCATGAAACTGCTCACCAAGCCGGCGTGCTCGGGCGCTATCTCCTGCGCATACGTCACAGAAACCCCCATTTGCGCGTAAAAAGCGGCACCCGAGAGCATGACGAAGACGGTACGAAAAGGCTCATCGAACAGAAAGACCAGGCCCAACGCCGGCGTGCCCACGCAGATGGCCGTAATCGTCACGATCCGCCTGCCGAAGATGTCGGAGAGATGCCCGCCGTAGATGCCGCCCACGGCCGCGGCGAACAGAAACAGGGTAATGGCCGTT
Source organism: bacterium (assembly GCA_965218735.1). Classification (GTDB taxonomy): domain Bacteria; phylum UBA8248; class UBA8248; order UBA8248; family UBA8248; genus Bin107. The sequence continues at coordinate 1,617,684 of CBDCMA010000008.1, forward strand.
CCGCCCGCAGCCAATGAACCGCCTTTGGCTATAATGTATATCGGCAAAAAGACCTGCACGGTCATCGTCACCGTGGTGCGGCACAAATTCACGAGCCACAACAGGAAAAGCGGACGAAACACGATCTTGAGCATGAGCGTCGTTTGCACGAAACTCTGCGAAGAACCGCCCCCCACGTCCCGGATGGGTGGAGAGACGAAAAACAAAGGGATTCCGATGATGATCCCGACGAGGCTCGCGTACGGTATGGCGTCGATGCCCCACCGCGTGACGATGAACGTCGCCATCCCCGCGCCCAGCCCCACGCCCAGACGGCCGCCCGCGACATAAAGCGACATCCCGAATCCCTTCCTCGCGCCCGAGGACTGCCCGGCGATAACCGATGCCACGGGGTGGAAACAGGCCGAGCCCGATCCCGCAACAAGCATGAGAAGCATGAGCATCCAGAAATTCGGCATGTAGAGCATGAATGCGAGCAGCGCGCCGCCCAACGGGCCGAGCGCCAGGAGCCATCCTTTCTTGATCCTGTCCGCGAAGTAGCCGAAAAGGGGCTGGCCCACGGCGCCGGTGATGGAAAGCGTGGTGGCCAGCAGACCCGCCAGACTCAAGGGCAGGTCCATGCGCTCCACGATAAGAGGGAGCAATGGCGGGAGAAAGCCGAAATAACTGTCGTTCGCAATGTGGGCGACGATGAGCAGGGATATTCTTCTCTTCTTGAGGCGCTCTGGAGCCGCGCCGGCCACAGCCGTATTGCTCAATATGTTCTCCGAAACGAAAAATGCTGCAGTGAGTCCATGAGAACCGGGCGCGGGCGTAGGATCATGTCATTTTTTCGATCAACTCCGGCACCGCGGCGAGGGCGTCGTCCACTTTTTCGACATCCTTGCCGCCCGCTTGCGCGAAGTCCTGCCTGCCGCCGCCTCTGCCGCCGACGAGCGAGGCGACCTCTTTCACCAGATTTCCGGCATGCACACGAGAGGTGAGGTCTTTCGTGACGCCGACGGCGATGGCGACCTTCCCGTCCGTCACGGCGGCGACCACCGCGACGCCGCTTTGGAGCTTGCCCTTCGCCGCGTCGATGATTCCGCGCAAATCACTCGCCTGAAGGCCGTCGCGCCTCACGGAGATGAACCTGATGCCTGAAATTTCCCGGGCCTCGGAAGCCAAATCGCCCATTTCATCGCGCGATTGCCTGTCCCGCGAATCCTTCAACTCGCGCTCCAGCGTCTTCACGCGATCTAGCAGGCGCTTCACCCGCTCGGCCTCCTCCAAGGGCGCCGCCCTGGTGAGTTCCCCGATCTCGGAGAGGACGTTCTGCTCCTTGCGCGCCTGGCGGAGTGCGCCCTCCCCCGTGAGGGCTTCGATGCGCCTCACGCCCGAGGCCACGCTGCCCTCATGCAGGATGCGGAACAAGCCGATGTCTCCTGCGGCGCGCGCATGCGTACCCCCGCAGAGCTCCATGCTGAAATCACCCACCGAGACGACCCGCACGTCCTCGCCGTAGCGCTCGCCGAAGAGCGCCGTCGCGCCTGCGGCAAGGGCCTCGTCTATCGACATCTCGCGCGTATCGACGAGCGTATTTTCGCGAATACGTTCATTGACGATGTCCTCGACCCTCTCTTTCTCACGGGCCGTCATCGCCGCGAAATGCGTGTAGTCGAACCGGAGCCTTTCGGGCGAGAGGTGAGAACCCGCCTGTTTGACGTGATCTCCCAAAACCTGGCGCAGCGCGTATTGCAGCAGGTGGGTGGCCGAATGGTTGCGCCTTAGGAGGTCCCGCCTTTCCGCGTCGATTCGCGCGGCAAGGCTTTGTCCTTTTTTGAGCGTTCCTTGCGTCACTTCGAGATGGTGGACATACACGTCGGGAAGCGGCTTTTGCGTGTCGAGCACGACCGCGACGCCCTCCGGCCAGGAGAACCCGCCCCTGTCGCCTTCCTGCCCGCCCGATTCTCCATAAAACGGCGTCTTGTCGAGCACGACGCGCGCTTCCGCCCCCGCGCCGACTTCATCGCAGAGCGCGCCATCCACGATGAGGGCGCGCACGCAGGCGTCCTCCTCATCTTGCTCATAGCCGGTGAATTCGGTGGCGCCCGCATCATCGCGCACCTGGTGCCAAATTTCATCGACGGCGGCCTCGCCCGATCCCTTCCAGTGGGCGCGGGCTCGCTCGCGTTGTTGCTCCATCGCCTCGTCAAAACCGCTCTGGTCTATCTCGAGGCCATGAAACGCGGCCGTTTCCACCGCCAAATCCCACGGATAGCCATAGGTGTCGAGCAGGGTGAACACCTCCCCACCCGGAATCGTGGCGCTGCCCGATGATTTTACTTCTTTTGAGAGCGCGTCCATGCGTGGCTGGCCCTGCGCGAGGGTGTGGGCGAATCTCTCCTCTTCCGCCAGCGTGACGCGGGAGATGTAACTGAGGCCTCCCCTGAGTTCGGGGAACGCATCTCCCATCATCTCGGCCACCACGCCTACCGTCTGATGTAAGAACGGCCCCTCGATGCCCAGCATCCTCCCGTGGCGCAAGGCCCGCCTCGCCACGCGCCTCAACACGTAGCCCCGGCCCTCGTTGCTCGGCAAAACGCCGTCGGCCACCAGAAAGCTGACCGCGCGAACGTGGTCCGCGATGACGCGGAAAGAAACGTCGTTCGGTGCGTCAATGCCCGTGTATTCCTTGCCGCAGCGCTCCTCGACCGAATGAATGAGCGGCATCAGGAGGTCGGTATGGTAATTGCTGTCTTCTTTCTGCACTACCGCCGTGAGGCGCTCCAGACCCATTCCCGTATCGACAGAGGGCTTGGGCAGTGGCTCCATCTTGCCCGAAGCCTCACGGTTGAACTGCATGAACACCAGGTTCCAGAGCTCCAGATAGCGATCCCCGTCCTCATCCTCGCTCCCGCTGCCCGGGGGCGCGCCGACGATGTGATCCCCCTGGTCATAGATGAGTTCCGAGCAGGGGCCGCAGGGTCCGGTGTCCCCCATCGCCCAGAAGTTATCCTTCTCATCCATCCGGACGATGCGCTCGGGCGGAACGCCGACGAGCCGCTCCCAGAGTTCCGCCGCCTCGTCATCTTCTCTGAAGACGGTTATCCACATGCGATCTCCATCGAGACCCAAGCGATCGATCAAAAACTCCCAACCGAACTCGATCGCTTTTTCCTTGAAATACTGCCCAAAGGAGAAGTTGCCCAGCATCTCGAAAAACGTGTGGTGCCGGGCCGTTCGGCCGACATTTTCGAGGTCGTTGTGCTTGCCGCTTACCCGCAGGCATTTCTGGGAACTCACCGCCCGGGAGTAGTCGCGCTTCTCCAGGCCCGTGAACACATCCTTGAACTGGACCATGCCTGCATTGGTAAACAACAAGGTGGGGTCGTTCATGGGCACCAGCGCCGAACTACGAACGATTCTGTGCGCCTCATCGGCGAAGAATTCGAGAAATTTCTGGCGAACCTCATTGCCCTTCATATGCTGATTTCTCCAAATAACGCACCTGATATCAAATTTTCAGCGGCAAGATATGACCTGCTCCGCCTTAGATGGCGACGTCTTGTTGATAAAGGCCGAAAACCTCGCGCATGGTATCCGCGATTTCCCCGACGGTGGCCTGGGCCTTCACCGCCCTCAGGATGTAGGGCAGAAGATTGTCATCACCGCTGGCCGCGTGGCTCAAGGCGTCGAGCGCATCGCTCGCCTCCGCGGCATGCCGTCTCCTCTTGAGCGAGTCGACGCGCTCTTTTTGCTCTCCCTCGACTTCCGGGCGAATCTGGAGCGTCGAGATGCCAGCCTCTGCTTCTTGCTGATACCGGTTCACGCCGACGACGACCATTTCCCCCTCATCCACGAGGCGCTGGTAGGCATAGGCGCTGTCCTGAATCTGGCGCTGCACCCACCCCGTTTCGATGGCGCGGAGCATCCCGCCGGAATCGTCGATTTGCCGAATTATTTCCTCCGCCCGAGAGACGATCTCCGACGTCAGCGCCTCGATGGCGTATGCCCCCCCGCACGGGTCCGCCACGTTCGGCACGTTCGATTCCTCGGCGACTATCTGCTGAGTTCTGAGCGCGAGCCTCGCCGCATCCTCCGTGGGCAGGGAGAGGGCCTCGTCCATGGAATTCGTGTGAAGCGACTGCGTGCCGCCCAGCACGGCGGCCATCGCCTGAAGAGCGACACGCACGACGTTGTTTTTCGGCTGCTGCGCGGTCAGCGCGCTGCCGGCGGTCTGGGAATGAAACCGCAGCATGCAGGCTTTCTCCGAGCGCGCCCCGAACCGCTCGCGCATGATACGCGCCCAAAGCCTTCGCGCGGCGCGGAACTTCGCAATCTCTTCTAAAAAATGATTGTGCACGTTGAAGAAAAAGGAGATGTGCGAACCGAGTTCATCCACATCCAGGCCCGCTTCCACCGCGGCCCCCACGTAGGTGATGGCGTTCGCGAGCGTGAAGGCGACCTCCTGGACGGCGGTGGAGCCCGCCTCGCGGATGTGGTAGCCACTGATCGATATGGCGTTCCACTTCGGAACACTGTCCTTGCAAAACTCTATGGTATCGGTGATGAGGCGCAGGCTCGGCCCGGGCGGATAAATGTAGGTTCCGCGCGAGATGTATTCCTTCAAAATGTCGTTCTGGACGGTTCCCCTGAGCGCCTCGGAGGGGATGCCGTGCTTCTCGGCCACCGCGACGTAGAGGGCCAGCAAAATGGGGGCGGTGGCGTTGATGGTCATCGACGTGGAAATTTTATCCAGAGGTATGTCCTCCAGCAGAATTTCCATGTCCTCGATGGAAGCGATGGACACCCCCACGCGGCCCACTTCGCCATACACCAGGGGATGATCCGGGTCATAACCAATCTGGGTGGGCAGATCGAACGCCACGGAAATTCCCATCTGCCCGTGATCGAGGAGGTAGCGGTAGCGGTGGTTGCTCTCCCGCGCGCTGCCGAAACCGGCGTATTGGCGCATCGTCCAGAGCCTGCCCCGGTACATGTTTTCATAGATACCGCGTGAGTAGGGGTACGCGCCCGGCTTCTCGTCGGGGTTTTCCGAAACCGCTTCTCCCGGACCGAAAAACGCCGGAAGCCTGATTCCCGAGAGCGTGGTCCTGTCCCCTTCGTCCGCACGCTCGCTCCAGGCCCTCTGGGCCATGGCGATGCTCGGTTCGCTCATCGTGAGAAATCTCCGCAAAACAAAAAAAACCGAATGACGCTTTTATCCCATTGGAGAGAAAATACCATATTCGCGCGCAATCAGGCCAGCTTGAGACGAATTTCCGGACTCTTGCAAGGGGGCGATACGCGTCGCGCAATGAGCGCGCCGGACGCTGCGCCTCCTCAAGAATTTCCCGCGAATTCCAAAATTAAATAATTCAGGGTAAAATTTTTTCATGGCTACCTACCGCTTGCCCCTGTTCCCGCTTCAGGTCGTACTCCTGCCCGGGCAGCGCCTGCCCCTGCATATCTTCGAGGAGCGCTACAAAACCATGATCGGCGAGTGCATCGAGGATGACGCCCCCTTCGGGGTCGTGCTGGTGGAGAAAAGCGGCATCCATAAAATCGGCTGCGTGGCCCGCATCACCCGGATGCTCGAAAAATTCCCCGATGGCAGGATGAACATCCTCACCCGGGGCGAGCAGCGCTTCGAGCTTTTCCGCATGTATGACAACCGGCCCTATTTCGAGGGAGAGGTAAGCGATTTTCATGACGATGAGGGGGAGGACCCCACGGAATTATGCCGGAGGGTATGGAATGCCCTTAAAGAAAGTGGGGCGGGGCCCTTGAACTTGCCCGTAAAGATGCAGGAAAACCCCTTCCGCCTCTCCTTCGCCGTAGCCGAGGTTCTCAGGCTGCCGCTACGGGAAAAACAGGGATTCCTGGGGTCGCGCTCTCTGAGATGGCGCCTGAAGCGGTTGCTTGCATTTCTGAAAAAGGACAAACCCTCGAAATTCGCCATCACCGACTACGAGAAATCCACCTATAGAAACGGACACTGAAGCCCTCATCGGGGTGAAGGAAAAGCGGGCGTAATCGCTAACGCTCTCCCTCCAACACCTGGACGCGCTCGATGGAAACAGCCTTTCCGGTATCCGGGGCTATCTCGACGATCACGCCGTTGATTTGGCCCTCTCCCCCGGCCACCTCGAAGCGGCGGGGAAGTCCCGATAGAAACTTGTCCAAAACGATTTCCGTTTTCATCCCGATGACGGAATTGCGCGGTCCCGTCATCCCGACATCCGTAATAAAAGCCGTGCCCTTGGGCAGCACCCGCTCGTCCGCCGTCTGAATGTGGGTATGCGTACCGAAGACGGCGCTCACGCGACCGTCGAGATGCCAGCCCATCGCCACCTTCTCGCTCGTGGCCTCCGCGTGAAAATCGACTATGATCATTTTCGTCTCATGGCCCATTTGCCTGAGGATTTCATCGACTTCCCGGAATGGGCATTCGATGGGCGGCATGAAAACGCGGCCCATAAGGTTCAAGACGGCGAGGCTCCCTTTATCGGATTCCAGGACGAAGAAGCCTTTGCCCGGCGTTCGGGGAGGATAGTTCGCGGGTCTGAGCAAGCGCGGTTCGCGCAAGATGAAGTCCGCGGTTTCCTTGCGATTCCAGATGTGGTTCCCCGAGGTGATGACGTCCGCACCCGCATCGAGCAACTCATCGACATGCGCGTTGTTGATCCCGAAGCCGCCGGCCGCGTTCTCCCCGTTGATGACGCACACATCCGCCCCGTGTTCTTCCTTGAGCGCGCCCAGATGGGCGCAGGCCATCCGGCGGCCCACCTTTCCGGTGATGTCTCCGATGAAGAGCAGCTTCAAGCCAACCTCAACGCGCCGTGGCCATATGGCGGGTTTCCCGGATGACGGTGACGAGAATTTCACCCGGATACGTGCGCTCGCTCTCGATTCTCTTGGCGATGTCCCGCGCCAGGAAGGTGGCTTGCGAATCGGTGATCTCATCGGGCAGGACCGACACGCGAATCTCCCGTCCCGCCTGGATGGCGAAGCACTTCTCCACACCCTTGAAGGATTCGGCGATCTTCTCCAGCGCCTCCAGGCGCTTGATGTAGCTCTCCACCATCTCGCGCCTCGCCCCCGGACGGGCGGCGGAAAGCGTATCGGCCGCCTTCACCAGGACGGATTCGATGCAATTCGCCTCTTCGTCCTCATGGTGCGAGACGATGGCGTTGAGAACCTCGGGCGGCTCGTTGTAGCGCTTGGCGATGTCGTAGCCTATCTGGACGTGAGAACCCTCGACCTCATGCGTCGCCGCCTTGCCGATGTCATGAAACAAGCCGGCGCGCTTTGCCATCGTGGGGTCGATGCGCAACTCATCCGCCAGCATCCCCGCGAGATAGGCCACCTCCTTGGAGTGCATCAGCGCGTTCTGGCTGTAGCTCGTGCGGTACTTGAGACGCCCCAGCAGCTTCACGAGTTCGGGATGCACATCCCCTATCCCAAGCTCCATGACGGCCTCCTCGCCCGCCTGACGTATCTGCGTGTCGATGTCTCTTTTCGTCTTGTTGACGATGTCCTCGATTCTGCCCGGGTGGATTCTCCCGTCCTGCACGAGCGCTTCGAGCGCCAGGCGCGCCGTCTCGCGGCGAACCTTGTCGAATCCCGATACGACGACGGCCTCGGGCGTATCGTCGATGATCACGTCCACGCCGGTCGCCATCTCCAGTGCGCGGATGTTTCTTCCCTCGCGACCGATGATGCGGCCTTTCATCTCATCGGTCGGCAAATCCACCACGCTCACCAGGTTTTCCGCCACATGCTCGGAAGAGAAGCGCTCCACCGCGAGGGCGAGCGCCTTTCTCGCCTCGGAATCCACGGAATTCCTCGCCTGGCGCTCGAGACGCTGCACGTCCGCGGCGATATCCTGTTTCGCCTCCTCCATGAAGCGATCCATGAGCTCTTTTTTCGCGTTCTCGACGCTGAGGCCGGAAATCTCCTCGAGCTTCTTGATCTCCTCTTCCTGGAGTTGCCTGTAGCGCGCCTCCTCGCGCCTCAGTTCCTGCTCCTTCACGCCAAGTTCGGCATCGCGGCGCTCCACGGCCGCCTCCTTGGCGTCGAGGCTCTCGCGGCGTCTGTCGAGCATCTCTTCTCGCTGATTCACCCTTTGTTCGAGCTTTTGAAGTTCCTCTACGCGGGATTTGTTCTCCCGCTGAATGCGCTCTCGTTCCTGCAACAATTCCGCTTTGTGGGCTACCTGCGATTCCTGAATCTTTTGCGAGAGCTCCTTCGCCGCGCTCTCGTTGATCTGCTGAACCCGCTTGTCGGCATCCGCCTCCAACCGGGCGATCATCTCGTCATACCGGCGCTTCATCGCCCGCATGATGAACAACACCGCCACACAAACAACGGCGACGGTGACAACGACTGTCTGCAACAAAACCACGTTATCCATATTCGCCTCCTAGGGCATATATTCACGTGGGAGACAACGCAGCGCCCCCCGGTCGGTTATCACCCAATCAACGCCGACATCCCAGGCGTCTCGCCTCCAGGATGCGCCGATAAGCAACTGAAACGCATAGCAAGCGCCCGCCAACAAAGGCCCGGACCCGTCCCGCGCGCCACGGGAACCCCCAAACGTGCGATCATAGAATCCACCGCCGACCCCCAAGCGGCCGCCATACAAATCGAACGCAAGGCCGGGGGTGACGACCACGTCCAGTTCATTCGCATCCAGGGGTGGGATATCGCGGACAGGTTCTGGAATCCGAAGCGCGCCCGGCTGAAGCTCCGTATCGGGACGACTCACCGGGCAGAAGTGCAAAACATCTTTTTCCACTCTGGGAAAATAAAATACCCTTTTCGCATCGCTACCTTCGTTCCAGAGCGATGAGAGGTCCATCTCATCGCGAACCGCTGCATATATTCCCACCCTGCGCGCGCCCATGAAGGTCAAAAAAGAATCCAGGCACCGTCCCGCCCGGCGGCTCGACAAGCCAGCCTCGGCAGGTGGGAGTTGCGCTCTCATCCCCTTCATTTTCAGCCGAACATCTTGCTTCTCAATGTTCGATCCGGCCATGAATCCACTTTCAACGCCACACCCGAGCCCCTAAAACTCGGGAGCGGAAACCCTGGGCGAGGACCCGAGGTCCATATCATAATGACCCCGCCTTGTGCCGTGTGAAGTTCGCTTTGAACCCAGCTTTCGCCAGGTGGGCACCCATGTCACGGCTTTAGGCCGAACTCCCCGAGAGGAATAGCTCACCACCGTGGGTCAGGACTCCCGAAAAAGTAGTACTGGGTCAAAATGCTTTCCCCCATCACGAACACGGCAGGGCCAAGCAAAGACGCATTATGACACTAAAATCATGGGATGAATACAGGAGAAGCTACTGCATGAAGAGAAATTTCGCCTTAGTCCACTCTTTTCGCCATCTCCAGGAGAGAATCAGCGCGCTGCGAGAGGATTTCCTCACTCTCCTGGTTCGCTCTTTTCTCCTCGAACAATTCGTTGGCGATGTTCATCGAGGCCAGCAGAACGACTTTGAGCGGGTCGTTCGACTGGCGCGAGACCTTGTGAATCTGAGAGTCCACATACTCGGCGAGTTCCAACGTATATTCGGCGTTGGCCGAACTTTTCAGGTTCAGGGACTGGCCAAAAATTTCTACCATGAGTTTATTCCCCCCGGTCATAAGCTGCCTCCTTATGCCGTCATCCTGCACCTTGCAACGAACTATTCTATGTGCGTCAGAATCTTTTCCACGCGTTCGCGAATCTCGGTATGCTCTTGTTGAAGCCGAGCGTTCTCCTGTTGAAGCCGCGCGTTTTCCGCTTGAGAATTCGCCAACTTATCGGCCTGGGCGCGCACGGACTCGGAATCGACCCGCGCCTCCTCCCTCGTGCTCTGGAGTTGCAACTCCAGTTCCTGCCGAGAGCGCCTGAGGGCGTTGCGTTCCTCCAAAAGATTCGAGAGCGCGGTTTCGAGCGCATCTAATTTTTCAATGACCATTCGGACACTCTTTCCAAGGGCGTAAGAAAATAAGGTCGCGATCAACGCATGCGGCTAATTCTAAGTTCGCGAAAGAGTGGTGTCAAGGAAATCATCATGAGCGAAGTCGCGCGCCCAGACGCGCGCCCAGAACCCCTACGATCCCCTCGAACGCCTCGCTGACCTGCTCGTCGGTGAGCGTCGCCTCCGGGTGACGGAACACCAGCGAATACGCCAGGCTCTTCTCCCCCGAGGCCTCGAGGGCGGAATCCTGATAGACATCGAACAAATGCACCGACTCGAGCCAATCTCCTCCCGCCTGACGGATCATTCCCTCCACCTGCCCATTGGTCCGCTCGGCATTCACCACCACCGCCAGATCGCGCAAAGAAGCCGGATACTTCGGCAAGGGCTTCATTCGGCGGGGGGTGGACTCGATTTCGGCCAAAGAGGCGAGGTCTATCTCAAAAGCAGACACGCGGGCTTCGATATCCCACACGTCCAGCGCCTCGGGCGCCATCAGCCCGATGTGGCCGAGGGCCGCATCACCGGCGAGAATCCTTGAAGCCGCGGATGCATTCCATCCCGGAGCAGCCTCGACCGGTTCGAAGAGGAGGTCTTCCACCCGCAGCGACCCGAAGAAGCGCTCGAGCACCCCTTTCAGTTCCGATAAAGCTTGCGGAAGCGGCGCATCCCCCTCGGACGGCGCGCTCTCCACGACGACGGCTGCCATGCGCAACACCTGATTCGGCAAGGCGTCTCCTTTGACGGGATGAAACGCGCGTCCCAGCTCGAACAGGCGAATATCACCCACCCCCCGGCTCAGGTTGTGCGCCACGTTCGCCAACAGCCCCGCGAGCAGCGTGGTCCTGAGCACATCCATCTCGCCGCTCAGGGGATTGCGCAGCGCCACCATCTCCTCATCGCGCCACCCCATGCTCCCGAGAGCCTCTCTGCTGACGAAACTGTAGTTGAGCGCTTCGCTGAATCCGCCGGCCAGCATCATCCGGCGCGCCTGGAGCTCCAGGGAGCGGTTGCGCGTCGGCCTTGCGGCGGGGCTTGCCGAGGTCGGCAGCGTGGCGGGAATGTTCTCGTAGCCCACCCTTCTAGCCACCTCTTCGATCAGGTCGATCTCGCGTTCGATGTCCGGCCGGAAAGTCGGGACCTCGACGCTGAAAACGCCGTCACTCTTTTCGCTCACGAGAAGCTCCAGGGATTCGAGACTCTCCCGCACGCGGGAAGCATCCAGGGATACGCCGAGCAGGCATGACGCGCGCGCCACCCGAATCGGCACCTGCCTGGGCGCGATGGGGGCGGGATGGGCATCCACCGCTCCTTGGGCGATGACGCCGCCCGCCGTCTGCCGAATGAGTTCGACAGCCAAATCCGCCGCGCGAACGGTCCCCGAGGGGTCCAATCCGCGCTCGAAGCGATACGACGCCTCCGTGGACATGCCCAGACGCCTGCGCGTGCGCCGGATGGTCTGGGGCGTGAAATAAGCGCTCTCCAGGAGAATATCCCGGGTGTCATCGCTCACCTCGGAGTCGAGGCCACCCATCACGCCGCCGATGGCGACGGGTTTTTCTCCATCGCAGATCATGAGGTCTTCATCGTCCATCTCGCGCGCCTGGCCATCGAGCGTGGTGAAGGGGCCATCGCTCCCCGCCCATCTCCTCACGATGATTTTCTGCTCGGCGAGGCGGTGTAAGTCAAACGCATGAAGCGGCTGTCCCAAAGAGAGCATCACATAGTTCGTCACGTCGACCACGTTGTTGATCGGCCGCATGCCGGCCGCCCGCAAGCGCCGCCCCATCCATCCGGGCGATGGGCCGATTTCGACCCCCTGGATGATCCGGGCGGCATAGCGCGGGCATTTATCCGGGTCCCATATCTCCACCGCGCAGACCGAAGACGCAGGCGTATTCTCATCCTCTTGCACGGACGTGTCGGGCATGCGCAAGGATACGCCCAAAAGGGCCGCCGCCTCGCGCGCCACGCCCAAGACGGAGAGACAATCCGCGCGGTTCGGGGTAATCGAGATGTCGAAAATCACATCCTTTAGGCCGAGAAGCTCCGCCGCGTCGCACCCGGCAGCGGACGCGCCAGAGAGCACCATGATGCCGCTATGATCCGTGCCCAGGCCGAGTTCTCGCTCCGAGCAGATCATCCCCTCGCTCCGCTCACCGCGAATCCGGGCGATTTCGACCTTCATTCCTCCCGGCATCCGCACCCCCGGCGTGGCCAGTACGACGCGCTGGCCCGCCGCGACGTTGGGCGCGCCGCACACCACGGTGCGCTCCCCCGCGCCATCGGCGACGCGGCAAACTTTCAGCCTATCCGCATTGGGGTGGGATTCCACGGACAAGACTTCGGCCACCACCAGCCCGTCGAACGCTCCATCGGGGCGCTCGAGCGCCTCGACCTCGAGACCCGCGAGCAGAAGCCCGTTCGCCAGGCGCTCGGGCAGTTCGGGGTCTTCCAGGTCCAAATCGATAAAATCGGCGAGCCACTCCAGGCTAATCCGCATCGGGGTTCCTCATCGTGCGCACCATTCGAACAATCAGAATTGCCGCAGCATTCTCAAATCGTTTTCAAAGAAAAGACGAATATCGCTGATCCCGTAGCGCAGCATGGTGATGCGCTCCACGCCCAGTCCCCAGGCGAACCCGCTCCATCGCTCCGGGTCATACCCCACGGCCTCGAAGACGGCGGGATCCACCATCCCTGCGCCCAAAACCTCCATCCATTCCCCGCCAGCCAGATAATCGCTGGCGATGTCCACCTCGACGCTCGGCTCCGTGAAGGGAAAGAAACTCGGCCTGAGCCGCACACGATACTCGGGTCCGAAGATTTCGCGCACAAAGGCTTCGAGGGTCCCCTTGAGGTCGGCGAAAGTCACGCCCTCGTCCACATACAAGCCCTCTATCTGGTGGAACATGGGCGAATGCGTAATGTCGGCGTCGCAGCGGAACACCTTGCCGGGAGCGATGATCTTCACGGGCGGCTGCTGCTTTTCCATCACCCGAATCTGGACGGGCGAGGTGTGCGTGCGCAAAAGAGCGTCACCGGTCAGATAAAACGTATCCTGCATGTCCCGGGCCGGATGGTCTTTGGGAATGTTCAGGGCTTCGAAATTGTAATAATCGAGTTCCGCCTCAGGACCCTCGGCCACGGAATAGCCCAGGCGCGTGAGCACCTCTATCAAATCCTCCATCGTCTGCACCAGCGGATGCTCGTGGCCGATGAGGGGGGCGCGCCCGGGAATCGTGAGGTCGAGACGGGAGCGGGAAGATGCGGCGGCATCCACGGCGCCCAGACTCTCATCCGCCATTCGCTCGAGTTCCTCGCCCAGCGCTCCGCCCTGCTCCCTGCCCTTGAGACGTTCGCCGAGGGTGCGGTGCGCTTCTATGATTTTTTCCTTGTCATCATCCTTGATGGCCGAAACGCTCGTCTCGATGTAGGCGCGGACCGAGTTGGCCAGCGGGCCGACGATGCGCTTCTCATCCGCGGACAAATCCTTCAGGCCTCGCATCACGTCATTGAGCGCACCGCCCTTGCGGCCCAGATAGCGGATGCGCACACTCTCGGCCGCCTGCGCGTCGCGCGCGGCCCAGGCCTCGGACAACGCGCTCGAGGATTCACGAATGATGTCGAGAAGAATGTTTTCACTCATGCTTTTTCCTCAATCCCCGACGTTGCGGGGACGCCATAAAAAAGGCCCCACCCGGCAGGGTGGAGCCCGAAGCACCTCTTCCCGCCCGGCTCTAGGCGGCCTGCGCCTTGGCGATTTCCACGAGTTTGCCGAAAGCCTGGGGGTCTTCTATCGCCAATTCGGCCAAAATCTTGCGGTTCACTTCCACACCCGCCTGATCCAGACCCCAGATGAAGCGGCTGTAATTCAGGCCGTGCAGCCGGGCCGCCGCATTGATGCGAACATTCCAAAGACGCCTGAACTCGCGCTTGCGCACCCGGCGATCACGATAGGCGTAGGCGAGGGCGCGGTGCACGGACTCCCGGGCGGAGCGGAACCTCTTCGAACGCGCCCCCCGATAACCCTTCGCTTCCTTGAGAATCCTGCGATGTCTTGCCCTGCCAGCCGGTTTTCCTGTCGAACGCGGCATGATTCGGATACTCCCTCAATCGATGTTTTCGTCCATTCCCTCGGAGGCCGCCTCGAATTCCCTGAAACTCCCGACCGCCGACCGAGGGGAATATACCCGCACGGCCGGATGACCGCAAGCCCAAGACCCCAAAGGCGCAAAAGGGACTGCGCGCCCAATCGGCGCGCTCATGGCAAAACCCTCACCATAGATACGAAAAGGCTACATATAAGGTATCAGCCGCTTGATCATCTTGGCATCCGTGGGATTCGCGATGATGCTGTGGCGGAGTTCTCTCTTTCTTTTCGTCGTTTTCTTGGTCAGGATATGACGGTGGTGGGAGCGGTAGCGCTTCACCTTGCCCGTGGCCGTTAATTTGAAACGCTTGGCCGCTCCGCGGTTCGTCTTCATCTTAGGCATCTTCTGTCACTTCTCCTTCGGGTTTTTCATCCCCCGCCCCGTCGGCAGGGGCGACTTCGATTTCCACCTTGCTCAATGCGTCTGCGAGAGGAGCCGTCAGGCTTCCCTCGTCTGTCGAGACGTCATCCGTTTTCCTTGGCGATTTCTTACGCGGCGTTGTATCTTTTCTGGGCGGTTTTGTCGATTTCGGCGCGATAACCATCGTCATGTTGCGGCCCTCGAGGTTGGGGAACTGCTCCAACGTGCCGATTTCGACGAGTTCTTCCGCCATGCGCTCCAGAAGTTTTCGGCCCAAGTCGGGGTGCGTCACCTCGCGTCCGCGAAACATGATGGTGACTTTCGCCTTGTTCCCGTCGTTCAAAAACCGCTCCGCGTGCTTTCTCTTGATCGCGTAGTCATGCTCCTCAATCTTGATGCGCAGCTTGACTTCCTTCACCTCGACCACGCGCTGTTTCTTCTTGGCCTCCTGCGCCTTTTTCTGCTGCGTATATTTGTAGCGCCCCAGGTCCATGATCTTGCAGACGGGCGGATCCGCGTTGGGAGACACTTCGACGAGATCCAAATCCCGGTCCTCTGCGGCCTCTACCGCCTCTTCCACGGGAAGAACACCGAGTTGCTGGCCCTCCTCGTCGATGACCCGCACCATCGGAACACGGATGTCCCGATTGGCTCTGGGGCCTGTGGCCGTGGGGTGGATGTCCCGTCCTCTGAATCGCGACGCCATATCAGACCGTCCCTGTGGTGAGTGATTTGCTCTCGATGTCGCTTCGCATTTTTTCCATAAGTTCCTCCAATGAGATGGACCCTACGTCGCCTTGCTCGCGCAGCCTCAGGGAGACTTCGCCCGCCTCCGCCTCACGGGCGCCGACGATGAGCATGTACGGAATCTTGTCTCGCAGGGCCTCCCTGATTTTATACCCTATCTTCTCGTTTCGGAAATCTCCCTCCGCCCGGAAACCGGCGGCGAGCAGCTTCTTCTCCACCTCGCGGCCGTAGGGGATGTGATCGTCGGTGATCGTCATGATGCGCGCCTGCTCGGGCGCGAGCCACGTGGGGAACGCGCCCGCGTAGTGCTCGATCAGCCCGCCCACGAAACGCTCCATCGAACCCATGACGGTCCTGTGAATCATGACGACCTTGTGGCGTCCGCCGTCCGCGCCGACGTAGTTCAAATCGAAGCGCTTGGGCAGGTTGAAGTCGAACTGGATGGTGGGGCCCTGCCAGCCGCGGCCCAGGGCGTCGCGCATCTTGATGTCTATTTTCGGCCCGTAGAACGCAGCCTCGCCCTCGATGCGCTTATAGGCGATGCCGCGCTTTTCGAGCGCCCTTGTCAGCGCCTCCGCCGCCGCCTCCCAATCATCGAGTACGCCGGCGTACTTGCTGAAATCAGAAGCGTCGTGCACGGAGAGTTCGGTCTCGAAATCCTCGTAGCCGTAGGTCCGGAGTATGAAGTGCGCCAGATCGATGACGCCCAGCACCTCATCCTCGGCCTGTTCAGGCGTGCAGAAGATGTGCGCGTCGTCCTGGGTGAAGCCCCGCACCCGGAGCATCCCGTGCAGCGCGCCGCTGCGCTCGTAGCGATAGACCGTGCCCAGTTCCGCCAGGCGGTAGGGCAGATCGCGGTAGCTGTGGATTTTCTGCTGGTACACCAGAATATGGCCCGGGCAGTTCATGGGCTTCAAGACGTATTCGTCCTCGTCGATGTTCAGGACATACATGTTTTCCCGATAAAAATCATAATGCCCCGAAGTCTTGAAGAGCACGTCACGCGCGATGTGGGGGATGGAAACGAGCTGATAGCCGCGCTTTACGTGCTCATCCTCCCAGAAGCGCTCGATCACCTTTTTCAGCGTAGTGCCCCTGGGCGGCCAATAGATAAGCCCGCCGCCCGCGTCCTCATCGACCAGGAAGATGCCGAGCTGCTTGCCGATGACGCGGTGGTCTCTCTTTTTCGTGTCTTCGAGCCTCTGGATGTGGGCCGCCAGGTCTTCTTTGGTCGCGAAGGCGGTGCCGTAGATGCGCTGGAGCATCTTGTTCTTCTCATCGCCGCGCCAGTAGGCGCCCGCCACGCTCAGAAGCTTGAAATTGCGCAGCACTCCGGTGCCGGGAACGTGCGGCCCCCGGCACAGGTCCACGAAATCGCCCTGGCGGTAGATGGAAAGCGCCTCGTCTTCGGGCAAGTCATGGATCATCTCTATCTTGTAGTTCTCGCCTCTTTCCCCGAAAAGGGCCAAAGCGTCCGCACGGGAGATGTCCTCGCGCTCGATGGCGTATTTCTTCTTGGCGAGCTTTTTCATTCTCGCCTCGATTTTCTTCAAATCCTCGGGGGTGAAGGTGACGTCGACGTCGATGTCGTAATAAAACCCGTTTTCGATCGGAGGGCCGATGGTGAGTTGCGCGCCCGGGTAGAGCTCCTGCACCGCCTGGGCCATGAGGTGCGCCGTGCTGTGGCGCAGAATCTCCAGACCCTCCTCGGAGTCGAGGAGAATAACCTCCGGCTCGGCGTCATCGGGGATATCGCGATTCAAATCAACGGGTGCGCCGCTGAACTTCAGCGCGACGGCATCTTTCGGGAAATCTTTACGCTTGGTTTGTTGAGACATAGACGGGCGTTGGCTGGCGCCTCAAGCTCCTCTTTAGTTCCTCGAATCATTATCCCACGATGCGGCGGCGATTCGCCACATCGTCAATTCCATCATGGTAGGCGCGGGCGGTTTTGAACCGCCGACCTCTTGCGTGTCAAGCAAGCGCTCTCCCCCTGAGCTACGCGCCTTCGTTCGGTATATCGAAATGATATGGAAGCGGCCCGCGCATTGTCAACGCGCGCGTCTCCCGCGTCAATGAAAAATAACGCCTTTGGTGAAAAAAACCAACCCTTCTCCGTCGATGAGGCGGACTCTCCCGCAACGACGCGAGGCGGGCGATAACACCCGGACCCGCGAAACGCTCAAGCGACGGAGAAATGGTGCGGAAGACGGCTCAACTCGCTTTCTCATAGACCAGCAGCGGACTTTCCTTTCGCTCCACCACATTTTCATTGATGACGATTTCCTTGACGCCCACCATGTCCGGCAACTCGTACATCGTATCGAGCATCAGGTCCTCGATGATGGAGCGGAGCCCGCGCGCGCCCGTGTTGCGCTCGAGCGCCTTGGCGGCGATGGCGACGAGCGCGCCCTCGGTGAATTGCAAGGAGACGTTCTCGAACTCCACCAGCTTGCGGTATTGCTTCACGAGGGCGTTTTTCGGCTCGGTCAGAATACGCACGAGCGCTTCCTGGTCCAGGTCATCGAGCGTGGCCATAACCGGCATGCGGCCCACGAACTCTGGGATCAAGCCGTATCTGAGCAGGTCTTCGGGCGCCACCTGGGCGAGCAGTTCGCTCAGCGAATCATCCTTGTCGTTCTTGAGGCTGGCCTCGAAACCCATTCCCATCTGGCCGACTCTTTTCTTGATGATCTCCTCGAGGCCCACGAACGCCCCTCCCCCGATGAAGAGGATATTCGCGGTATCGACGCGCAGAAACTCCTGGTGGGGGTGCTTTCGCCCGCCCTGGGGCGGCACGTTGGCCACCGTTCCCTCGATGATCTTGAGCAGGGCCTGCTGCACGCCTTCGCCGGAGACGTCTCTGGTGATGGAGGGGTTCTCGCTCTTTCGGCTGATCTTGTCGATCTCGTCGATATAGATGATGCCGCGCTCGGCTTTCGCCACCTCGAAATCGGCCGCCTGCAAGAGCTTGAGAATGATGTTCTCCACGTCCTCGCCCACGTAGCCGGCCTCGGTGAGCGTGGTGGCGTCGACGATGGCGAAGGGCACGTCGAGCAGGCGCGCCAGGGTTTGGGCCATGAGCGTCTTGCCCGAACCGGTGGGGCCGATGAGCAGGATGTTGCTTTTTTGCAACTCCACGTCGTGTAGGTCGATTTGCGCTTCCACGCGCCGGTAGTGGTTGTAGACGGCGACGGAGAGGGATCTTTTCGCCTTCTCCTGCCCGACGATGTACTCGTCGAGAATCGCCTTGATCTCGGTGGGCTTGAGGAGGGATTTGGCCTTGTGCTTTTGCTCCTCGTTCCACTCCTCCATCATGATTTCCTGGCACAACTCGACGCACTCATCGCAAATATACACGTGCGGACCCGCGATGAGCTTCTTCACCTCCTCCTGGCTCTTTCCACAGAACGAACAACGAAGAGCGTCTTTTTTGTCTGAGGCTCGCCTCGCCATCGATCATTCCCCCTCGGTGAAGAACGCTTCCCGAAACGAAACCGGCTCCCGGCTAGGAGCCGTTGTTCTCCTGGTTCTTGCCGTCATCGTCGCCGGTGTCCGGCCTGGTGCTCGATGAATCCGTGCGCGACATGATCACGTCGTCGAGCAGGCCGTAGTCCCTCGCCTGTTCGGCAGTCATGAAATTATCACGATCGGTATCTTTCTCAATCGTGTCGAGCGGCTGGCCGGTGTGTTTCGAGAGAATCTCGTTGAGTTCCTCGCGCATGCGGAGAATCTCGCGCGCCTGAATGTCGATGTCGCTCGCCTGTCCCTGCACACCGCCCATGGGCTGGTGAATCAGGATGCGCGAGTTGGGCAGCGCGTAGCGCTTGCCCTTCGCGCCCGCCGCCAGCAAGAGCGCGCCCATGCTCGCCGCCTGGCCGATGCAGATGGTCGACACGTCGGGTTTGATGTACTGAATCGTGTCGTAAATGGCCAGGCCCGACGTGACGGAGCCGCCCGGGCTGTTCACGTACATGGCGATGTCCCTCTCGGGCTCTTCCGCCTCCAGAAAAAGAAGCTGGGCCGTCACGAGGTTCGCGATGGTGTCGTCTATCGCCGTCCCCAGAAAGATGATTCTCTCCTTGAGAAGACGACTGTAGATATCATACGCCCGCTCGCCTCGATTCGTCTGTTCCACCACCATGGGTACGAGAGCCACTGTTTATCCATCCTCTTTCGAATCGCCGTCCGGGGAGCGCTCCCCACCCTCTTCATGGTCGTGGGAATGCGCTTCATGTTCGGCGGCGTCGTGAACGTCGAATTCCACGTCGGCCTGATCGTAGAGCCAACTTACCGTCTTGTTGTAGTTGATGTTCGAAACGAGCGAGGACATCGCCCCGGTCGTCATCATTCTCTCGCGAAGTTTGTCGGGCGTCATGCCGTAGCGCGCTGCCGACATGTTGATTTGCGCCTGAACCTCCTCGGCGCTCGCCTCGATTTCTTCGGCCTCGCGGATGCGCTCCACGATGATGAGCTGGCGCACCCGCTCCTCGGCCTGTGGCTTCAACTCCTCGCGCAACTCCTCGATTTTGGCTTCCGAGAGCTGCATGTCGGGGTTCTCCTGGCGTAAGCGTCGTTCGTATTCGCGAATCTGCTCATCCGCCTCCCCTTTCACTAGCGTGGGAGGCACCTCGAAGGGATGCGCCTCCAACAGCGCGGCCAGAAACTCCGAGATTCCGTGGCCGCGCGCATTCGCATCCTCCGTGGACTCCATCTCCTTGGCGACGTCCGCCCGCAAATCCTCCGTGCTCGTATAGCCACGGCCCAAGGATTTGACGAATTCCTCATCCAACTCGGGGGGATGCGCCTCTTTCACCTCCTTCAATTGAAGCTGAAACTGGAGGCTCTTGCCCGCGATGTTGGGAGAGGCGTTTTCGGGAACGGCGATGTCGACCTCTTTTGCCTCGCCGCTCTTCATGCCGAGGAGCGCATCGCTCAACTCCTTTTCACCCTCATCGCCTCCTATCATGAGGGCCTGGTTCTCTCCCCGGGTGCCGGGCACGGCCTCCCCGTCCTCGAACCCCTCGATGTCGAAGAGAACGTAGTCTCCCGCGCGGGCCTTCCTCTCCACGTCCTCGAACGCGGCGGCCTGCTGCCTGAGGGCCTCGATCTGCGCCTCGACCATCTCATCCGTCACCGTATGGCGATGGGCCTTCACCTGAAGCCCCTTGTACTCGCCGAGTTCGAAGGGAGGGATGACCTCCACCGTCGCCTTGAAAGTCAACTCCGGCGCGTCGTCCTCCATCTGGATGTCGGTCACGTTCGGCTCGCCTACCGGGCGCATGCCCTTGTTCTCCAGCAAACTCCGGTAGGAAGTCGATATCAGGTGGTTCAGAACCTCCGCCTGCACCTCCTCGCCGTAGTAGCGCTCGAGCACGCTGCGCGGGATTTTCCCCTTCCTGAAACCCTTGATCTTCACGCGCCCCGAGAGGCGCCTGTAGGCGCGGTCTATCTCTTCCGTTACCTCATCGCGCGGGACGGCGACTTCCAGACGCTTCGTGCAGGCGTCGATGTCGCTCACTGTGCCGGTCATTCCTCACTCTCCAGAATCAAAACAAAAACAAAGGCCAAAAAATAAAAAATACTCGAACATTGGTGCGAAGGGGGGGACTCGAACCCCCACGCCCGAAGGCACTGGAACCTAAATCCAGCGCGTCTACCAGTTCCGCCACCCTCGCATCCCCTTGGCGAACAAAGGCTTATACTCCAAAACCACATGCGAATCCACCACCCACCCAGAGCCCCTCGGGCCGGGATTTCGCGCCTCACAATCTAGTCGCACGAAGGCGGGCCGTCAATGGCGAGAATCGACCGCGGCCACCCGCGCAGGCGGAATACGCGATGTGGAAACGAAAATCAAGGGATCAGGGGAGAGCGCCGCTCGAGAGGCGTCTCGCTCTCGGGGGGTTTTTCCTCGTCGCGCCTCGCGCGGGAGATTTCATAGTTCAGCGAGGAGGCGAGCCATCTCTCGACGAAGACGGGCTCCATCCCCTTTCTGCGGGCGTAGTCGCGCACCTGATCCCTGCCGATTTTGCCCACGCCGAAATACCTCGCCTCGGGATGCGCGAAATACCACCCGCTCACCGAGGCGGCCGGCCACATGGCGAAGCTCTCGGTGAGCTGCACGCCCGTATGCCCTTGCGCGTCGATGAGTTCGAAGAGCACCTGTTTTTCGGTATGATCCGGACACGCCGGATAACCCGGAGCGGGCCGGATGCCCTGGTATTTCTCCTTGATGAACGCCTCGTTGCCCAGTCCCTCGTCTTTGGCGTACCCCCAGAACTCCTTGCGCACGCGCTCGTGAAGACGCTCGGCGAACGCCTCGGCCAGCCTGTCGGCCAGGGCTTTCACCATGATGGCGCCGTAATCGTCGTTCGCGCGTTCATACGCCCCGGCCACCTCATCGACCCCCAGACCCGCCGTCACCACAAAGGCGCCGATATGATCCGCCACCCCGCTCTCTTTGGGGGCCACGAAATCCGCCAGGCACATGTTCGGGCTGTTCGCGGATTTCCTCATCTGCTGGCGCATGAAGTGGGCTACGGCGACGACCTCGCTCCTCGAGGAATCCGCGTAAATCTCCACGTCATCGCCCACGGAATTCGCCGGAAACAGGCCCATGACCGCCTTGGCCTTAACCGAGCGGCGCTCGATGATGCGCTCAAGCATATCCTGCGCGTCCTGGTAGAGGCTCAGCGCCGCCTCGCCCACCACCGGGTCCTTCAGTATCTTCGGGTAGGAGCCGCTCAACTCCCAGGTCTGGAAAAACGGCGTCCAATCGATGCGATCTCTTAAGTCCGCCAGCGGGTAGTCCTCGAAAACCCGCACCTCCCCGACCCTCGGCCCGGGAACGACGGGGCCTGACCAATCGATCCGCAGGCGATTCTCGCGCGCTTCTTCCAGTGTGGAGAACGCCGCCTGGGCGCGCCTCGCCTCGTGCCGCTCGCGCACGCCCTTATATTCCTCGCGCCTCGCGGCGAGAAAATCCGCCCGCAGCGAATCGCTCAAAAGCCGGCCCATCACGCCCACGCTTCTCGATGCGTCCTCCACATAGACGGTCGGCCCGCCATAGTTCGGCGCAATCTTGACGGCGGTGTGCACCCTGGAAGTCGTCGCGCCGCCGATTAAGAGGGGAACCTCGAAACCCAGGCGCTCCATCTCGCCCGCCACGTTCATCATCTCATCGAGCGAGGGGGTGATGAGGCCGCTCAAGCCGATGACGTCCACGCCTTCTTCGCGAGCGGTCTGGAGAATCTTCGCGCACGGAGCCATGACGCCCAAATCGATGACCTCGTAGTTGTTGCACTGGAGCACGACGCCCACGATGTTCTTGCCGATGTCGTGCACGTCGCCCTTCACCGTGGCCAGAAGCGCCTTGCCGTTCGACCTGTTCTCGCCCTCCACCTTCGCCGCCTCGATGAAGGGAACCAGATGGGCGACGGCCGTCTTCATGACCCGGGCGCTCTTCACCACCTGGGGCAGAAACATCTTGCCCGAGCCGAAAAGCTCGCCCACGATGTTCATGCCGTCCATGAGCGGCCCTTCGATCACCTCGATGGGGCGCGCCGCCTCCAGACGGGCTTCCTCGGTATCTTCCACGATGTATTGCGTCATGCCCTTCACCAGCGCATGGGCCAGACGCTCGCCCACCGGCTTTTCGCGCCAGGCGAGGTCCTCGACCCGCGATTTCGCCCGGCCCTTCACGTCGTCGGCCACTTCGAGCAGGCGCTCGGTGGCCTCCTCGCGGCGGTTTAAGAGCACGTCCTCGACTCTTTCGAGGAAATCCGGCGGGATATCCCGGTACACCGTCAACTGGCCCGCGTTCACGATGCCCATGTCCATCCCGCTCTTGATGCCGTGATACAGAAAAGCGGAGTGCATGGCCTCGCGCACGCCGTTGTTCCCCCTAAAGGAGAAGGAGACGTTGCTCACCCCGCCGCTCACGAGCGCGCCCGGCAGTTCCTCCTTGATACGCCTGGCCGCCTCGAAATAGGCGGCGGCGTATTCGTTGTGCGCCTCGATGCCCGTGGCGACGGCAAAAATGTTGGGGTCGAAAATAATGTCGTTCGGCGAAAAACCCACCTCACGCGTGAGAATCGAGTAGGCGCGCTCGCAAATCTCGAACTTGCGCTGCGCGCTATCCGCCTGGCCCTCCTCGTCGAAGGCCATCACCAGAACGGCCGCTCCATAGCGCTTCACCAGCCTCGCCTGCTCGATGAAGGGGACCTCGCCCTCTTTTAGGCTGATGGAGTTGACGATGGGTTTTCCCTGCAGGCATTTGAGCCCCGCCTCGATGACCTCCCACTTCGAGGAATCTATCATCACGGGCACGCGGCTGATGTCGGGTTCCGAGGCGATGAGTCTCAAGAACGTGACCATCGCCTCCTCTGAATCGAGCATCCCCTCGTCCATGTTCACGTCGATGATCTGGGCGCCGTTCTCCACCTGCTGGCGGGCGACTTCGTGGGCTTTTTCGTAGTCTGCCTCTCTGATCAACTTGGCGAAGCGCGCCGAACCCGCCACGTTGGTGCGTTCGCCCACGTTCACGAACCCCGTCTCGGGGCCGATGTTCAGCGGCTCCAGGCCGCTCAGGCGGCAGCGCGGCGGAATTTCAGGAATCCGGCGCGGGGCGAAGCCCTCCACCGCCTCGCGAATCGCACGGATGTGCGCGGGCGTGGTGCCGCAGCAGCCGCCCACCATGTTCAGAAAACCGCTCTGGGCGAATTCTGCGAGCACCTCGGCCATGAGCTTCGGCGTGTCGTCGTACCCACCGAACGCATTGGGAAGCCCGGCGTTGGGGTAGATACTCACCGGCACGTCGGCCACGCGGGAGAGTTCGCGAATATAGGGACGAAGGTCCTCGGCCCCCAGGGCGCAGTTCAGTCCCACGCACATGGGCCGGTAGCTCGCAATGGAGTTCCAAAAGGCTTCCGTCGTCTGGCCCGAAAGCGTGCGCCCGCTCGCGTCGGTAATGGTTCCCGAAATCATGACGGGAACGCGAACTCCCTCATCCTCGAAATACTGCTCGGCCGCGAACATCACGGCCTTGCAGTTCAGCGTGTCGAAGACTGTCTCAACGAGAAGCAAGTCGACACCGCCCGTGATGAGGCCGTGAATCGAGGTGGTGTAGGCCGCCACCAGATCTTCGAAGCTGACGTTCCTGAAACCCGGCTCGTTCACCCTCGGCGAGATGGAAGCGGTGCGGTTCGTGGGGCCGAGAACACCGGCTACGAAGCGCGGCTGCCCCGGATGTTCGCATTCGAAGGCATCGGCCACCTCGCGGGCAAGGCGCGCCGACGTCTCGTTCATCTCGTAGACCATTTCCTCCATCTGGTAGTCCGACATGGAGATGGACGTGGAGTTGAACGAATTGGTCTCGATGATGTCCGCGCCCGCGTCGAGGAAATCAAAATGAATCCGCTTGACGACGTCGGGCCGGGTGATGCTGAGCAGGTCGTGGTTGCCCTTCAAGTCGCAGGGATGATCGGCGAAGCGCTCGCCCCTGTAGGCGGCCTCACTCAGATTCTCGTCCTGGAGCATGGTGCCCATCGCGCCGTCAATGATAACGATGCGAGACGCCAGAACCTCCATGAGCGCGTCTATCCGCTCGCTTCTTATATGTGCATCCATAAATCGCCCCGAATCAAACGCTTAAAGGTTCAAACGCAAACCAAAGGATGGTTATAAGGGATTTTCAATCGCGAGAAAAGCGCAAGATTTGGATGAGAGGGTTTGGGGAAGCGCGAAAACCAGAAACGAACTACCCCCCGCGGCGCACCTCTTCCTCGATGAAGGCGTAGGCGTTGTGGTCGTGGATGGACTCGAAATTCTCCACCTCCACCTGGAACCACCGGATGCGCTTGTCGTTTCGAAGCAAAAGGGCCGCTTCGCGCACTACGTCCTCCACGAAGCGGGGGTTGTCGAAAGCCGTCTCGGTGACGAACTTCTCATCCTCGCGCTTCAGGATCGGATAGAGCGCGCAACTGCCCGCGCTCTCGGCGACCTCGACGAGTTCCTCTATCCAGAACTCGCCGTCGAAGCGCACCTTGATACTCACGTGCCCCCTCTGGTTGTGCGCCCCGCGCAGGCTGATTTCCTTCGAGCACGGACACAGCGTGGCGATGCGCACCATGATGCTCAGGATGAAGTCGTCCACAGCACCCGCCGAAGCGTCGAAGCCGCACTCGAGCGCCATCAGGCCCTCCGCGCCCGTCACCGGGGCGGCCTTTTGCATGAAGTAGGGAAAGGTGACGGAAAAATGCGCGGTCTGCGCGTCTAAGCGCTCGCGGATGGTTTGTAATAGCATGGGCACGCTGTCCACGCCGATGGCGTCGGTATGCTCGTTCAGCACTTCGAGGAAACGGCTCATGTGGGTGCCCTTGAAGTGGTGCGGCAAATCCACGTACATGTTGACGTTGCCGATGGTGTGCTGGGCTTCTTTCGCCCTGTCCTTCACCACGATGGGGTAGCGGATGTTCTTGACACCCACCTTGTCTATCTTGACGTTGCGCTCATCGGAACCCGCCTGCACGTCGACGAGGTCGGCAGGCTCCGTCGGGTGGCCTGACATCGAATTTCATCCTTTCCGCTCTGCTTTGCAGAACATTCATCCTGCGGCTTGTTTCCCGCCCTTTTGAATACCGCCCCAAAACGGAATTGAAGAATTACCAGGTTTCGCGGCTTATTTTTCCGGGGATTCCCTTCTGATGCGCTCGATCCGGGCCATTTTATCGGAAACCGCCTCGCCCAAATCGATTCCCCGCGCGTTGGCGTAGTTCATCACGGCGATCATGACATCCGCCGCCTCGTCTGTATAGGCCGCCATGTCGATTTCGCGGCCCTTCCATTCCTTTTTCTCCAGGTTCGCGAGTTCGCCCGTCTCGCCCGCCAGTTCCAGGGCGAAAAACCTGGGCTCCCGCTCCGGAAACGCTTCTTCCTGATACCGCGCGAATTCGGCTTGCAGGGCGCGCAAGCCCTCATAGGAGCGCGGCAACCGTGGAGCGTCCTCGTGATCCACCGGAACCACTCCTTTCGCGGAAGCCCGGGAGCCGGAAAACTTCCCGCCGCCGAACCGGACGCAACACCAAAGCGAGTCAGCGCACTTCCGTGAAGCGCACTTGTTCTTTCAAGTTTCTCACTCCGAAACGAGGGCGTCAATCGGCGGGCGCAAACCCGGATTGACGCCGAAAGCGCCAGATTCTACTCTCTCCCCCGAGAGTCATCATCATTTCTACAACCAAGCGGGCGTGAAGACGCCGCAAAAGAACCCAAACGGAGGGAAGTCCCCTTGCCCAACATCGATTTGCATCACCACATCTACATCCCCGAGGCGGAAGCGCTCGCCGCCAAAGAGCGCGAAAGCCGCCCCCAGCACGCCGACAGCTTCGAGGGATTCTTCCCTCCCGAATCCTCCCGGTACAACGCGAAGATGACGGAGGAGAACTGGACGGTTCAACTCGCCGACGCTGAGCGTAAGCTCAGCGACATGAAGGCGGACCGCCTCGATATGGCGCTGGCCTCCCCGCCGCCGCCCACTTTTTATTACTGGATTGGCGGGAAAGCGGGTGATGAGATCATCAGAATCCAAAACGACGGCGTCGTCGATTTCTGCAACCAAAACGCCGCGCACTTCCGGGGCCTTTGCAACCTGCCCATGCAGAACGGTGGCGAGGCCGCGGCCGCCGAACTCGAACGCGCGATGGGGGAGGGGCTGCTCGGCTGCATCATCTCCGATCGCATCGGCTCCCACGCGCTGGACGAGCCCCAGTACGAGGAATTCTGGGCGGCGGCGGAGCGGCTCGGCGCCCTGGTGTTCATTCATCCCGATTTCGCGGACTACAAGCCGCTGTTCCCCTACTACATGGCGAACTGCGTCGGCAACCCGCTGTCCACCACGGTCGCCGCGACGCGGCTCATCTTCTCGGGCCATTTCGAGCGCTACCCGAACCTCCAGCTCCTGCTCGCCCACGCGGGCGGAAACCTCCCCTGGGCTATCGGCCGCATCCAGCACTGCTGGGAGGCGCGGCCCGAGACGAAGGTGCACACGCCGCATCCGCCCCGGTACTATTTCAAGAACCTCTATTTCGACGTCATCACCTTCAACCCCTCCGCACTCAAGTGGATGGTCGAGGAGGTGGGTGCGGATCGCGTCGTGTGCGGCACGGACTACCCCTACGACATGATGCAGCAGCGCGTCGTGGATTTCGTCGAGGGGGCGGGCCTCACCGCAGAAGCGCAGGAAAAAATCCTCCGCGAGACGCCGGCGAGACTCATGAAACTGTAAGACGCGAACTGGAGGAATCAAGACAACCACAACGAACCTGTCCACGGGGATGATTCGGTAAAACACTTCGAGCGGGGGAATCGACATGTATATCGCCACGAATGACGTCATACTGCCCACCACCATCACGGGCTCCCTGCCCCGGCCCGGCTGGTTCCGCCAGAACATCGGGCGAAGGGCATTCCGCGAAGCGATGATAGACGCGGAATTCCGCGAGCAGTATCTCGACAACGTCTCCTGCGTCATCCGGGATCAGGAGCGCGCGGGGCTGGACATCGTGACGGACGGGGACGCGCGCTTCGACACCAACGTGGGCGGGCGCGACTGGGTGGGCTACATCGTCGACAGGCTCCAAGGTTTTTCGGGCTATGAAACCTCGAGGAGCCACGCCACCTGGGGCGGGTCCGTGCCCGGGGAGATCATGTACGAGGTGCTTGAGGCCAGAATGCTCCCCAAGGTCACCTCGAAGGTGGGTGAAGGCCCCCTCGAATACGCACAGATGTGGCGCTGCGCGCAGGCGATGACGGACAAACCGCTCAAATTCGGCTCCATAAGTGCTGATTGCGTAGAATCCATCATCTCGAACGAGTTCTATGACGACAGGCGCGAGCTTTGCCTCGATTTATGCGAAATCATGCACACCGAATTCCACCGACTCGCAGACGCGGGCTGCCAGATTTTCCAGGTGGAAGAACCCTGGGTGCACCGCTTCGATTTTCATTCGGAAGATTCGGAAATGTCGATGGAATTCTACGTGGATGCGTTCAACAAGAGCGTGGCGGGCTTGCGGGATAAGCTCGAGCTTTGGTGCCACACCTGCTGGGGCAACCCGGCCCAGCAGAGGTTCTATGAGTCTTCCAAAAGCTACGCGCCCGCTCTCGAGTACATGAACGAATTGGACGTCGACGTGCTCACCTTCGAGTGCGCGAGCACGGGCGGGATGGATCTCGATGAAATCGGAAAGCGCATCACGAAACCCAAGGTGGCTATCGGCGTCATCAACCACCGGGGGCTCCAGGTGGAGCGTCCCGAGGAGGTGGCCGCCCTCATCCGTAAGGCTTTAGAGACGATTCCCGCCGAGCGGCTGTGCATTTCCACGGACTGTGGTTTCGGCCGCGAGGGCATGAGCCGCCGCCATGCGTTCTACAAGATGGTGGCCCTCTCGCGGGGAACGAACTTGGTGAAAAAAGAACTCGGCCTGCCGGAAACCTACATACCGGCGAGTGATGGCGCGTTCACGCTGAGTGACGAGGACTAGAAACCCGAACCGCACGAGAGAGAACGACGACCCACCGAATAGAGAAGCCGGCACGGTGCGCCCCGGACTGAAGCGCGGGCCTCACCGCGTCATCCGCCTTTTCGGGTCTCGGCCACGCCCAGCGCCGCGCGCAACTCGTCCCCGCCGAGGGTTTCCTGCTCGAGCAAACGCACGCTGAGCGTCTCGAGATCATCGCGTCTTTCGGTCAATATCCCCATCGCGCGCGCATAGGCGCCGTCCAAGATTTTCTCCACCTCCTCGTCCACCTCGCGCTGGGTCGCCTCACTGATGTCCAACCCCGCCGCCGCGCCGTTCATCCCGTCGCCCAGAAACAGCGAGCGCGGCGCGCGGCCCAGGGCGTGCGGGCCGAAGCGATCGCTCATGCCGTACTCGGTCACCATGGAGCACGCCATGTCGGTGGCGCGCTGGAGGTCGTTCTGCGCCCCGGTGGAGACTTCTTCGAAAACCACTTCTTCCGCCGCGCGGCCCGCGAGGAGCACGGCTATCCTCTCTTCGAGTTCTTTTTTCGAGAGCAGATACCTATCCTCCGTCGGGCGCTGCAGGGTATAGCCCAGGGCTGCCAGACCCCTCGGGATGATCGAGACCTTCTGCACCGGGTCCGCCGTGCCCACGAGTTCGGCCACCATGGCGTGGCCCAGTTCGTGATAGGCCACGCGGCGGCGCTCCTCGCTCGTCATGACGCGGGATTTCTTCTCGAGACCCGCGGCCACGCGCTCGAAGGCTTCCTCGAAATCGGCCATCGTCACCGCGTCCCTGTCATGGCGCGCCGCCAAGAGCGCGGCCTCGTTCGCGAGGTTGGCGAGGTCGGCTCCCGAGAGGCCGGGCGTCATCTCCGCGAGCCTGTCGATGTCCACGTCCTGGCCTAACACCAGCACCTTCGTATGCACTTCCAGGATGCGCCTTCTGCCGCTCAGGTCCGGCTTGTCCACCAGCACCTGCCTGTCGAAGCGCCCGGGGCGCAGCAGGGCCGCGTCGAGAATCTCCGGCCGGTTGGTCGCCGCCATGATGATGACCCCCTTGCGGGTGTCGAAGCCGTCCATCTCGACGAGAAGCTGGTTGAGCGTCTGCTCGCGCTCGTCGTGGCCGCCCGCGAGATTCCCCATGCCGCGCGCCTTGCCCAGCGCGTCCAACTCGTCCACGAAGACGATGCAGGGGGCCTTCTCCATCGCCTGTTCGAACAAATCGCGCACGCGCGCCGCGCCCAGCCCCACGAACATCTCGACGAACTCCGACCCGCTGATGCTGAAGAAAAAGACCCCCGCCTCTCCCGCGACGGCTTTCGCCATGAGGGTCTTCCCGCAACCGGGAGGCCCCACCAGCAGGACGCCGCGCGGAATCTTGCCGCCCAGGCGCAGGTAGCGATCCGGATTTTTGAGATAATCCACCACTTCTTCGAGTTCCGCCTTGGCCTCGTCCACGCCGGCGACGTCCGAGAAGCGGACGTCCACTTCTTTTTCCGCATAAATCTTCGCCTTGTTCTTGCCGAAGGCCATCACCCCCTGGCCCGGTCCCATGCGGCGCAGCACGAACGCGTAGATGGCGAAGAGAATCCCCAGGGGCAGCACCCAGCTCGTGAACACCTGAACCAGCCAGGGCGGCTCGAACTGGCCCTGAAAGATGACGCCCGCACCCTCCAGGAGTTTGATGAGGTCCGGGTCCGGCACTTTCGCGGTCTCGAAGAATCTCTGCTGCCCGTTCTCGTCGCGTCTTTTGAGAACGCCCTGTAAGCGATCGCCGCGAATATCGACCCGCTCCACGTCGCCCTCTTTCAGCATGGCGCGAAACTGGTTGTAGGGGATGCGCTGGTAGCGCGCGCCCTGGAAGAACAGCGTATGGATCAAGGACATGATAACGAATATGAAGAGAAAATAACCGATGGAAAACTGTGTTTTCTTGTTCATCATCCCCTCCTTCGGGGAGAAAAGCGGCGGGTTCGCTCATCCGGCGGGCGCCGCGCGGGACTCCAGAGGCGCCACGGCCCGAGCATACCAAATTCGAAGCCGTACGGAAATTTGAATCCGCCGGAAGGCGCGGGCCGGCCCTCCCGGGTCGGGGAATCCTGAACCCCCGCGAATCGGCGCGTATCAGTAAACGGCGCCGTCCGCGTCCAGCAAGCGTGGATTCGCGGTCAGGACGGGTATTCCCTGATACGTGAAATCGGCGTCGTGCGTGATGAGCGTCAGCCCCTCCCTTTCGCACAGATGGGCGATTACCTGGTCGTTGAAATCGGAATGGCCCCCGCCGTAGGCGCTCATCATCTCGTCGATTCGCAGCGTGTCGAAGCCGCTCGGCACCTGCGCGCACTGGCTCGTCACCATATTGACGTCACGGGCGATATCCGAGGCGAGCGACTCGAAATCCTCGCTCCTGCGGAAAAACTTGAAATCCTTGATGTCGGGCCTGCGATTTTTCCACTCCCGCCTGGCGTATGCGTTGATGAATTCCGAAACGACGATCACGTCGATGTGGATGCGGCTCCTCGCCTCATGGATATCGCGAAGGGCCTGGGAATAGATGTCCACCTGGCGGGTGGCCTTCGGTTTCTGGGGGACGTAGATGTACCACCAGACATTGGTGTCCAGGAACAATCGATCCTCGGGCGTGAATGTGTAGCCGCGCACGTCACGCGTCATCATCTTCATCCTCCAGCGCGTCGCGGGTCGCCTGCTCGAATCTCTCCGGGTCCTTGAAGTAGCGCTTGGCCGTCTCGACGACGCGCTTCAAGAGCGCGATATCGTCGAGCTCCATGTCGGCCACGTTCAAGGAGCGGCGAATTCGCTCTTCATCGAATTTCCCGTACAACTGACCGATCGCGGTGTTCAGGAAGGCCGAGGTCAACATCGTGACGTTGTGGAACGAAAGCACCGCGCCATGTTCCTGATCGAGCACGGAGGCGAGGCGCTCATAGACTTTTTGTCCATCGCCGGAAGCGACGCAAAGGGGACTGCCCACCACTTCAAAGATGGATATGGCGATATCTTTCCGCATCCGCGGCCCCTTTCTCAAAAAATATCATCGGTGCTCACCTCGGAAGCGAGGCTGTAGGAACTCGCATCCGAAATGTTGACCTCGAGACTCACCACGGTGCCCGGAAAAGGGTGGTCCAGAGTCCCGGTGGAGAGGTCGCTTTTTTTCTTCTCCCAATACCCGCCGTCCGACACGATGCGCAGGCAGCCGCCGTTCAACTCGATGAACTCGCCGAGCAGTTTCAAGCCCAATCCGCCCGGCACGCCGGCGCGCTTGGTGGTATTGTGCGCCTCCGTGGCCCAGATGATCGCATCCACCGACCCCAGATTGTGCCCCGTGCGGTCCCTGATGTTCCGGCGCATGCCGACGCCCAAATCGACCACCGTAAAATCGAGCCTGTCCTGCGCGGGAAAGAATTGTCCGCAACTGAATATCCCCAGGCTTGTGTCCGAATGCAGCACGGCGTTGCTGAATATCTCGAAAATACTCTCCCGGAATTTTTTCGCCAATCCCGGCGACATCTCGGGCAGGTCGGAGCGGTGGATGAACTCCCTCTCGATATAGCCGGAAAAATAATGGTCGTCCCGCACGTCGAACCTTCTGTAAGAAACGGCCGCCCCCCAGGAATCGGGGATTTTCTCCCGCCCGTAATGACTCAGAAAACCGTTCTTCGAGAGAATTTCCGCCACTTCGTCGGTGGCGTCGACCAGGCGCACCGTGTTCAACTGGCGTCCCAGACGATAGAGAATCGCGCCGAACGCCGCGCACATATCGGCCTGGAAGCGTTTCGTTCCGCCTAAGTCGATTTCTATTTCTTCCAGGAAACAATCTTTCGTCAGCGCATGGAGCAGCGTCAGCGCGTCGAAACTCTCCTGGTCGTGGCGAATCTCCGGCAGGGGGTATCTCACGTCTTGACCTCGTGTCGCGGTCGGGATCCGTTAACGAAAAACGGCGATCGGCCTGATTCCGCGTGTGTCGCATAGCCTTTCCGTTCGTTTTTTTCTCTCAGATGAAGGTAAAACACGGCTTTGCGTTTGTCTATGGGGTATGAGGGGAGTCTTTAGGGAGCTATGCGTTGGGAGCAGAGGGGCGCCTGGAGGGTCGCCACCCCCTCGCGTGGCCGAAGCCATACGGGTATTGCGAAATGCCTCAGGCGCTTCAGAAAAGAATAGACGGGTTGAGGGATTTGGGCAAGTAAACGTAAACCAATGGCAGGCTTGATATAGAGAACTTGGAGCGCAAAAAAAAGGCTTCGAAAGTTCCAGGGGCCTCTACCGGGCAAATCCCAATCCTTCACGACGAGTATAAGAAGTATCCAGCTACATAGTAAAATGAATCTGTCGGATCTTCACGAGGGGAGAATCACACGATGCCTATGAAAAACCCGCCTGATCCGGGTCTTTCCGTCCGCTATGATTGCCTGGATCCGCTAGATTTGAAGAACGTAAAACACGGCCCGGTTTTGTCCATGGGGGAGCGGGGGGTATCGCCTCCAGACAGCCTACGACTTCGCTCAGGCAATGAAGCGCGCCGATGATATCAAGGTCGAGGAGGTGGAGTAGGAATTGTTCTGTCTTTCATTTTTACACTTCATGCAGTAGATGGATATTGCTATAGCACCATATAATGTGGTATAAGTGGGGCTTGGCGTTAGTTCTACTTCAGGTAAAAATCCTTGTCTTTTGCGGAGCATTCATACTTTTTCGAGACGAACATAGTGGTTGATCTGAGGAGGTCATGACTGATGGTTCGCGCAGGTGTGGAAATATACCCTAAATTTTACCCGTCAATTCGCTGGGCCATGGAAATGAACCCCGAGCTATATGGGGAGTTGATGTTAGAAGAGCATCAACCCAATTGCGTTAAAGTGCATTTTGTCCCGCCTAAGGGTAGCTTGATAGATGCCAAGATAGACCCTGACAAGGCAACCGAGCATCGTGTGCAGATATTACTAATCAATGGCCAAAATAAACGCCTTACAATCTATCCAATCAACACGCGGGGAAATCATCCTCAATTTCTGAAACAAAAATACGACCAAATCAGAAGCATCACGCTAGCCGACACTGACATCATCTATATGGATTCATATACGGATTCCGAAGGAATTGTGCCCACGACTCCCGAAGGTGTTTTTGAGATACTCGAGAATCTTCCCTCAACCTTTGTCAAGAATTACGCCTACGGCCTAGGTCTTGCCCAAGATTACCGATTCATCATCGATGCCGTAGAAGAATTGTCTGAATGCACTAAAATCGTTATTTCACGCAAGCATCAAACGAAGATAAGTGCCAGTGGCAAGGTTTTTTATATCGCTAAGAAGGACTTTGAGGAAGCGCGATTGGAGTTGAATCGAATCGACAATAACACGAACACAGCAAGACGTTCAGTTAAAATAGCTATGACTCATAACATTCTAGCAGAACGACTCGGGCTTCCATTACT
Organism: bacterium; assembly: GCA_965218735.1. Taxonomy (GTDB): domain Bacteria; phylum UBA8248; class UBA8248; order UBA8248; family UBA8248; genus Bin107. The sequence goes on from CBDCMA010000008.1 coordinate 1,651,878, forward strand.
TCCCATACAAACCGGCAGAAGTCCATATCGTAAATTCTTCACGGCTATGGCACAGGGCCAAGAACCCCTCACTACAGACCAACAAAACGGCGTACTTGACACCCTCTCTGCAAACAAAAGGGAAATCGCTGAAAAGTTGCCAGAGAAATTCGCCAAACTGAGAAACGACATTGAACTAGTCACACTCGAAAAATTGATCGAACGCTACGAGGAGATGCTCGGAAAGAATCTTCAAGAATCCAAATGGCAAACCTTTTTTAACAAGAATCCATTCATCCTGAACTTAGCATTTGGCTACCCTGTGGTCAAAATTCAGGATCAGGTCTCGGTAGGGGTACAGAAACTTTCAGGTCAGGGCGAGAAAATCGCTGATTTCCTTCTCAAGAACACTTTGACGAATAACGCGGCAATCTTCGAGATCAAAACGCCAAAAACAACCTTATTCAAGACAACCCCATATCGTGGTAACGATTTATACGCACCTTCCACTGAATTCTCCGGGGCAATTAACCAAGCCCTGGAACAAAAATATGAGTTGCAAAAAAATATTTTATACAAAACGCAGAATGGTGGCGACCATGATATTGAATCATACGCCGTACATTGCTGTCTGATTATCGGAACCATGCCTGAAGGCAACGACAAGAAAAAATCCTTCGAGCTTTTTCGGCGAAACTCCAAAGATGTGGAAATCGTCACGTTTGATGAACTTCTGGAGAAAATAAAGCAACTTCGCGATTTCCTGAAATCCGAAGAAACTGTTTCACCTCTTCCAGACGATAGACTTCTTCCTTTCTGAATGCCGCCCCCACATACACACCTTGCTCCCCTCAATACCCCAAGATGTGTCGCCGCCATCCCCCCTCCCCCTTGCGCTTCGCGCTTCGTTCGTTTTTAATGGGGCGACATCTTATCTGACCCCATATCTGGAGTAAGTATGCGAGAAGCGGACGAATTCGACAGGCCGCCGGGCCCGCTATTCGGGCTTTGGAGCGCGTTTTACATCGACAAGTGGAAATTTCTGAAACGAAACCTCATGGGAGCCCGAAAAGAGCGCAAACAAGCGTTCCGCGACACCCTGAAGCCGGGCGACCCGATGCCGGACGTCCGCTTAAAGGCCACCGACGACGCCGCGTTCGACCTCTCCGATTTTTTTGGCAAGAAGAACATCGTCATCGAGTTCGGGGCCATCACGTGACCCCCCTACCGCCGGCAGGTGGCCGGCGTCGAGAGCTTGCAGGAAAAGTACCAGGGTGAGGACGTGGTATTCTTCGTCGTGTATTCCAAGGAACCCCACGCGGGCGAGACGAGCCACTTCGAGAAATACGCGCAGCACGAGACGTATGAGCACAAGAAACAGTATGCGCAGGAGATGGTGAATGAATTCGGCATGAAGGTGCCCGTTTTGATCGACGACCTGGATGAGAGCGTGGTGCATGCATTCGGCCGCATGCCGAACATGACGTTCATCGTGGATAAGGAAGGGAAGATCGCCTACAAGTCCGACTGGATGGAGGCTGCGCGCATCGAGGAGTTGCTCGACACGCTGCTGGCCGAACAGACGACAGAGTCGGCGACCGCCTGACCGGAGGAGCCTGAGGATCAAGTCCCGCAAGCAAGGGGCGCGCAGGAGTTCAAACGGAAACACACGGGGCGGCCCACGAGGCGGGTCGCCCTTTCCAATCCGAATCTTGAGGACGAGAAACCGCATGTCCACCGAATACGCATGGTTTCTGCCGACGGGAAGATACGGCGACGGCCACACCATCAACGCCAAAACGCCCGAGCGTCCACCGACGGTGGAATATATCTCAAAAGTAGCGCGCGCGGCGGAAGAGGCTGGCTTCGTGAACTTGCTCGTGCCCACGGGCACGCACTGCCTGGACGCCTGGGTGATCACCCTGGCCGTCGCACAGCGAACGGAGCGCATCAAGTTCTGCGTGGCCTTTCGCCCCGGGCTTAGCAGTCCCGTGCTCACCGCCCAGCAGGCGAACACGTATGACGCCGTAACGGGTGGGCGGCTGACGGTGAACGTGGTCACAGGCTCCACGCCTCTGGATCAGAGGCGCTACGGCGATCACCTGGCCCACGCGGAGCGCTACGCGAGGACGGATGAATTCCTGGACGTCATAAAAGCGCTCTGGACGAGCGAGGAGCCTGTGAGCTATGACGGCGCATACTACAAGATCGAAAACGCCACGCTCTACGCGAAAGCCGTCTCGAAGCCCCACCCCACGATATTTCTGGGCGGAAGCTCCGAAGCCGGCCGCCGCGTGGGCGCCAAGCACGCCGACGTGCACATGATGTGGGCGGTAGCGCCCGAACAAGTCGCCGAGGACGCCGCGGACATGCGCCGCCGCGCGCGCGAAGCTGGGCGTGAGAACCTGCGTTTCGGCCTCAGGCTCCACGTCCTCTGCCGCGAAACCAAAAAAGAGGCCCGCCGCGCGGCGGAGGCGCTGTTAGAAGACAGCGCGCTCGAGAACACGGGCATGTGGGCCGACCAGCGGAATCATTCCGAGAGCGAGGGCCAGCGGCGCATGAACGAACTCTACGAGGGCGGCTCCCCCTGGCTCACCGATACCCTCTGGATGGGCGTAAACAAGGTGCGCTCGGGCGCAGCCGCCATGCTCGTGGGCACGCCGGACATGCTGGCCGCAGCGCTTAGGGAGTACGTGGACCTGGGCGTTCGCAACTTCATCCTCTCGGGCTGGCCGCATCTCGAAGAAGCGGAGATTTTCGGGCGCGAAGTCATGCCGCTCCTACAAGACACGCATCCCGCGCGGCTCGAATCTCCGAACTTTGCCGCACAAGAAGGCCCGGCCCCCACCCTTTAGACTGAAAGGTGAACGATGAACTACCACGTCTTCGACACCGCTGAGATAGACCACCAGCAGATTTACCGCCTGCTCATCGGCTCCGTCGTCCCCCGGCCCATCGCCTGGGTGAGCACGATGAGCGCGGCGGGCGTCGCGAATCTCGCGCCTTTCAGCTTCTTCACCATGGTGTCGCACCATCCGCCCATGGCGTCTATATCCGTCGGCGAGCGCGAGAACAAGCCCAAGGACACCGCGCGCAACATTCTCGATACCAAGGGCTACGTCATCCACACGGTGGTGAACGGCTGGGAGGAGGCGATGAACGTCTGCGCGGGAAATTTCGCGCCCGGCGAGAGCGAGTTCGATGCGGCGGGTCTGGAGACGGTTCCCGCAGACCTCGTGGATGCCCCCCGCATCAAGGACGCTCCGGTGGCGATGGAGTGCCGCTTCGAGCGCATGATTCCCTTCGGGGATGAATGGGTGACGCATCTCATTATCGGCGAGGTGCTGCGCTGGCACGTGCGCGAAGATATGATGATGACCATCGAGGGGAAACAATACATCGACCCCTCGAAACTCCAGCCCGTGGGCAGGCTCGGGGGTCCCAGATACTGCCGCACGCAGGACATCTTCGAGATGCAGGCTCCCTACATCCAGCCCGACAGGGTCCACCCCAACGACCCCGCGCAGAACGACGTCCAGCCGGTGAAAAAGGACGCCTGAGCGCGGAGCGGCGGCGGAGAATCTCCCTCTTGCGCGGTGGTTTCCGCGCCTAGTATCATCTCGCGGATATTCGAGGGAAAACATTCCGCGCTAGTGAAAATCACGAGGAGAGCGAGATGAGAAAAGCCATTCTGGCTGCTGTGGCCTTAGGTCTTTGTCTCGCGTTCGCCGGGGCGGCCAAAGCCGAGAAGAAACAGATGGCCGACGGCGCCCTCTCCCGGCACATGATCGCCGAAGCGACCCTGACGGGGCACTTCATCGCCGCGGCGCTCAAGGCGGGAATGAGCAAAGAACAAATCAACGCCGTCCTCGCCAGGGTGGCTAAGGCGTCGGTGATTTCAGAATTCTGGATCAGCGACGCCAAGGGCCGCATCGCCTTCAGCAACATCAAAGGCGCCGACTTCCGGTTCCCGACCGACGTCAAGGCCAAGTCGCAGGCGGCGCCATTCGCGGCGCTCTTGAGCGGGGCGAAGAAGGTCGTCGTTCAGGGCGTCCAGCCGCGTGCAATAGACGCAGCACCCTTCAGATACGTGGGCGTGGCGGGCGTGGACGGCTCCCGAATCGTGCAGGTCGGCGTGGACGGGGAAAAATAACGATATCCCCACTCCGCCGCCGGAAAGAGTGTAATAATATGGGCAGGTTGAACGAAAATTTGTTAGAGGCCGACGCCCGCGATGATTCGGAGCCGCCAAGCCCATGAGCGAAATGGATGAGAATTTGATTCAGGAGATGGCGGCCGAAGCCCTCGATCCCAAGAGTGTCGCGGCCGATCCCGTCACCCAGTTTCGCCGCTGGTACGCGCAGGCCCAAAGGGCTGCGATTCCCCGAGAGGACGCGATGACGCTCGCCACCCTGGGGGCGGACGGCGCACCCGCTGCGCGAATCGTGCTCTACAAGAACTTATCGGACCTAGGCTACGCAGAGCCGGACTTTCCCTTCTTTACGAATTACGAGAGTGATAAGGCCGAACAACTCGAGCGCGACGCGAGAGCCGCCCTCGTCTTCCACTGGAAGCCCCCCGCCCGGCAGGTGCGCGCCGAGGGAGTCGTGGAAAAACTCCCCGCCGAGATTTCCGACGCCTATTTCGCCACCCGCCCGCGCGCCAGCCAGATAGGCGCGTGGGCCTCGCCCCAGAGCCGCGTGGTCCCATCCCGCGCCTATCTCGAAGACAAAGAGCGCGCCCTGGAAAAAGAATACGCAGGCCGAGACGCGCCGCGTCCCCCCCACTGGGGCGGCTACGTCCTGAAACCCCACTGCGTGGAATTCTGGCAGCACCGAGACAGCCGCCTCCACGACCGCGTGCGCTACACGCTGGAAGCAAGCGGGGAGTGGCGCGTCGAGAGACTGGGGCCGTAGTACCTAACGGAACATCACGAAAGGAGAATCGCGCCATGCCCATGAAGAACCCGCCCCATCCGGGCCTTTCCGTCGCCCAAGACTGCCTGGAGCCGCTGGGGTTGAGCGTAACGCAAGCCGCGCGAAAACTCGGCGTGAGCCGAAAGCAGCTATCCAGCCTCGTGAACGCCCGTTCTGCCATCTCGCCCGAGATGGCGATTCGCCTGGATAAAGCCTTCGGCGGGAGAGCCGAGGTGGGTATCGCCTGCAAACGGCTTACGACTTCGCATAGGCGATGCAAGAGACTGATTAGAGCGAGGGAAAGCGGGTGAGATGAGAAAGCCGATTTAAGAATCACAATTAGGACAACACAACAAAATTCGCTGTCAGCGAATTTTATCCTTGACAAGTAACATCAAATCGATTAGTTTTGTGGGTGTTTGGTGACGAGGAAGTACAAGTCATCACACCCAGGGCTGGTTCAGACCGGCTCGAGGAGGGGAAACCCTCTGCTGCTTTCAGAGGCAGGCACCGTCACCCTAGGGACTAGGGGACTGGGGTCGTCGATGAAGCAAGACCCGATGATGACAATCGGGTCTTTCACAATTTGGATTTGGTCGCCGCGCTCCTCATTCTGCTGGTGATGACATCATTCGCAATCCTGCGGATGAGCAGTAGAATGGAGGGCATAAAATGCCTTTTACGAGCACCAAACCGTGGCGGCAGCGACCGAAAAGCGGGCACAAACGACCTCGTTGGCCGTGGAAGTCACGCCTGCTTCGAGGAACTTTCCTGATAGCGATCTATATCTATCGCATTCTGCGGTTTTTGTGGACGCTAAGAGATATGTTCTAGGGGCTAGGTTGCTTTCCATCTTGTGATGCGAAAACGCTATTTGCCGTGCTCAAAGGAATCTTCGTTGTGATGTTGTCAGAAGCCCTTCGCCTGATTCGTATCTTCCACGATGTCAAGCAAAACGAATTAGCGGAGCGACTGGGAATATCTAAATCGTATCTCTCAGAAATCGAGCGAGGAAAGAAATCACCATCAATGGAAATCATTCAGCAATATGGCTCCGAGTTCCGAATGCCTGTTTCATCAATTCTTTTTTTCTCCGAGCAGTTGGATAACCCAAACCGAGAATCCCACGAGCCGGACCAACTAAAAGATTTAATTGCCGGGAAAGTCATCAGCTTCTTACAATTCATCGAAGCGAGAACGATAGGCCATGTCGAGAAAACAAGTTAAATACTACGGGAAGCAGGATAGCCCCTTCTATATACTGAAAACAAAAAAGAAACTTGCAAAGCTTCTTCGTATCAGCGTCGAGAAATTAAAATTTCTCGCAGCTTCCGAGGATTTATATTTTGAGTTTCCAAAGAAAAAAAGCGATGGCGGATCTCGCTTAATCAGCGCGCCACGCGACGACCTCAAAAAGGTACAAAAAAGGATTGCGGACTTACTTCAACGTATTGCGCCGCCTGACTATCTTTTTGCTCCGGTATCGGGCCGTTCTTATGTAGATAATGCCGCGCACCACTTGGGGGCCGACTCCGTTTCTCTGCTCGATATTGAGGATTTCTTTCCAAACTGTACAGCGAACAAAGTGATATGGTTTTTTCGGAAAGAAATGGGATGTTCGTCGGATGTTGCTGCAATCCTGCGAGGCATCGTCACGCGAAGCGATTCATTACCCCAAGGAAGTCCATGTAGTCCGATTCTTGCTTACCTTTGTTATGTGGACATGTGGGGAGAAATCGAACACCTCGTAAACCAAAGCGGCTGTCGACTAAGTGTCTATGCCGATAACCTAACGGTTTCAGGAGATGTAGTGCCGGAAAAACTTGTATGGGAAATAAAGAAAACTCTGCAACGGCATGGACACAAACACAAACTTAAAAAGGAAAGACGTAGATTCAAGAAACCCATGGAAATCACAGGCGTGATTTTCCGTAGGAACGAACTTCTCGCACCCAACCGACAACACAAGAAACTTTCTGAAACACGTAAAAAGTTGAAAACGACCCGATCAACTCCGCATCGCCAGAAACTCAAAGCGGAACTCACAGGGCGAGAATCACAGTTTAGTCAAATTGCGAACCACACTAGTCAATAAATCTTCCTAGCTTCTCTTGGCGACTAAATCAGAGATAAGATCAATCCCCTCACACCTTAATCCCCTGGATGCCCCAGGAGGTGTCCTTGGCCGTCACGAAGACGTAGTCCTCATCACCGAGGATTTCGGCGGAGTGGACCGTGTCGACGGGAATGTGGGCGATGTCGCCCGGCGTGATCGTCCCGGTCTCGCCGCCTATGATCATGCGGCAAGTCCCGGCCAGGACGATAGCGAACTGCTCGTTGGGGTGTGAGTGCAACTCGGCCTTGCCGCCCGCGGGGATGCGCATTTTCCCAAAAATAATTCGCTCGCCCGTCACCCAGGCCCCCTCGGTCGGGCTGTAGTCCTCGCCCGCCAGGCCTTTTTCCATCGCCTCGGTATCGTAGAAATAAGGGACGTGATCGGCGGTTTGCGTCATCTCGGTGGGCGCGCCCGCAATGCTCGTCGCCGTATCTTTCGCCACGATGAACTCATAATCCGTATCGCCCAGCACCTCTGCCGCATGCACGGCGTTCGCGGGGCGGTAGGCGATGTGGCCGGGCGTCAATACGTGATCATCCCCCTCGATGTTCAGGCGGGTGCTGCCGGCGAGGCAGTAGCCGAACTGCTCGTTCGCGTGGGCGTGGGCGCTCGAGCGCGTGCCTGCGGGCATACGCATTTTCCCGAAAATGAGCCGCTCGCCCGTCACCCACGCGCCCGCCGCCGAGCTGTAGGCCGCGCCCGCCAGGTTTTTTTCCATCTCGTCCGTTTTGTAGAAATACGTCATCGCTTTCATCCTTTCCCTTGAATGATTATCCACACCGCACAAAGCGGGGACTATCGCCCATCCGCGCGGATCGGGCAAGTTCGAGTGGGGTTGGGCGTAGGGGCCGCATATATGCGGTCCGGATGCGCCTTGGCCCAAAGAGGCTGGCAAGCGACACGAGGAACGCATATATGCGTTCCCTACAAATACGAATGTTCATCTCGACAATGGAGCCTGAAAACCGAATGGCGTATATTGCCGCTCTACGTTCCAAAGGTTCCTCCCCGATGAGGAGAACCCAAGGGGTTCTCTCCGCGACGCAGTTCGTTTGCGAAGTAGACGGTGAGGTCGTTTATCGTGAGTTCGTATCCATCAAACAGCGGAAGGAATTGTGGCAATGATTCGAACCAGTGACCAGATACCTCAGAGCGAACACAACGAACATCGGATACGGAGAGCGCGGAGTTGGCTCAAACAGAGCAGAGAAGTCGCCTCGGACGAGGAGAAATTCATTTGTCTGTGGATCGCGTTCAACGCGGCCTATGGGGCCGAGCCAACCGGCATGAATGAGGATGGCATCACTGAGACCGATAGGTTCACGAACTTCTTGCTGGAAATTATAAAACGCGATGAGCAAAACGAGATTAGAACCATTCTTTTGGAGACATATTCAGGGCCCATCCGGATTCTTCTGAATAATCAGTATGTATTCAAACCCTTCTGGCAATGGGTGCGGAGCGATACTCAAGTCGAAGACTGGAGTGCGGAATTAGAGCGTCGCAACAAAGGAGCGACAAAAGCACTAGGAAAAGCCTTGGAGAGGGCGAGAAATGAAGATGTACATTCCGTCTTCCGGGAAGTCTTCCGGCGGCTGTATCAACTGCGCAATCAAGTTTTTCACGGAGGCGTGACTTTCAAAAAAGGGTGGGGGCGGACGCAACTCAGGGACGGCAGCCGCATCATGGCGGAGGTCGTTCCCGTGATGCTCAAGATTATGGATGAAAACCCCGAGTCCGATTGGGGAAAGGTCGCCTACCCCAGAGTCAGCGAAAGCCCGGATTAGGAGCGTTCGTGAACGCCCCACGCTTGTAAGCATCCCCACATTCGCGGGAGGCCCCTCCCCCGCCCGCGCCCTCACCTCTCTCGGATGAGAGCAAAACGCCCTCGGGTGGAATGTAAAATTTTGGCAAAGATCGCCGAAAAATATTGAAATCCGCAGCGGAAAAACCTATACAAACATTAAGCATACAATCCCGAACAAAATACGAGATGGTTCTTCTACGATAAAGAAAGCCAAGGAGGTTTTTTTGCGTCCGTACAATGGGGGAGTTCCATTTCATCGTCGCGCGCCGGGAAGTCGGCGAGAGGACAGGCGATGACGCGAACCAGCGAATACATACTCCAAAGAGAGCACAACCGACACCGTATGCTGCGAGCTTTCAGTTGGCTCGGGCGCAGCGAAATGGCCGTAACCTGCGAGGAGAAGTTCATCTGCTTGTGGATCGCCTTCAACGCGGCCTACGGAGCCGAGCCGATCGACATCGATGAAGACAATTCCAAAGAGAACCGAAGTATCGGGACCTTCCTGCGCGCGATCATCGAACACGACGAATATCAAAAAATAGAAACCATCCTCTGGGATAAGCACCCCGGAGTGATCCGGAATATTCTGAACAACCACTACATGTTCAAACCCTTCTGGCAGTGGGTGCGCGGCGAGCCGGAGGGTGCGGACTGGCGCGAGCGATTCGAGGCCGCAGGCGGACGGACGGAAAGAGCCATCGAGAACCTGGACGTGGGCGGCGTCTTCATGGAAGTTTTCCGGCGGCTGTATGAACTGCGCAACCAGATATTCTACGGAGGCGTGACGTTCGCCGAAGAATGGAGCCGGACCCTGCTCAGGGACGGCACACGCATCATGGCCGACATCGTGTCGGTGATTCTCCAGATAATGAAAGCCGACATCGACGCGAACCCGGCCTCTGAAACCTGGGGAAAGGTCGCTTCCCCCCGGATCAACGGCGAGGGGAAGTAAGAATCGTAAACACCGCGCATGTACGGCCCTGCAAGAGGAGGCATCATTTTCCGGCCAGAGCGTCAGAGCGGTTGAATTTCGAAGATCAAAACCCTATCATGAGAAATGGAGGACCCAACTCTGAAAAGAAAAAGAGAAGGGTCCTCCCCGATGAGGAAAACCCGCGGGGGTTATATCGCATCGGAGCAATCGGGGAGTTCTCTTCCACCGGCCGTGTCCAGGCGACGGTGAGAGGCCCCGAAGATGAGTCGAACCACCAGACAAATACCCCAAAGCGATCATAACGAACACCGAATACGGCGCGCCTTCAGTTGGCTCAAACGCAGCGAAAAGGCCCGGTCCAACGAGGGGAAATTCATCTTTTTGTGGATCGCCTTCAACGCGGCCTACGGGGGCGAGCCGACCATCATGGATGACCCCCCTCTCCCCGAGAACCGGCTGATCAGGAACTTCCTGCACGAAATCCTGAAACGCGATGAACACGACAAGATAGGCACCATCCTGCTGGAGAAGCATTCCGCGCCGATCCGGATTCTTCTGGACAATCCCTACCTGTTCAAACTCTTCTGGCGATGGGCCTGGCATTCGTCGAGCGACTATAACTGGCGCAGAGGATTCGACTCCAACAGAGAGAAAATAAGAATCGCCCTGGAAGAAGGAAACGTACTCGTCGTTTTCGGCGAAGTCTTCCGGCGGCTGTATGAGCTGCGCAACCAGGTCTTTCACGGGGGCACGACGTTCGCCGATGGATGGGGCCAGACCCAACTCAGGGACGGCACGCGCATCATGGCCGACATCGTTCCGGTGATTCTCGATATCATGCAGGCCGACATCGACGCGAACCCCACATCCGAAATCTGGGGGAAGGTCGCCTACCCCCGGATCGGCGAAAGCGAATTTCAGGAACGGCAGGGGGAGTGTTGACCCGAGACGAGCGGGGGACGAAGAGCAAAAACGCCCGCGCGCAATTCCGCATTTGCGATGCGCAACCCTCAAGCGCTCACGCTATGCTCGCAGGGCGCTCTGGATGGCTTTCCGGGCGATCCCATCCCTGAACAATACCGAAAATATAGATAAATTCACGAGGTTTTTCGATAAATAAATGAAAAATAAATAGACGATTTGCGCGTCACAGGGTTAGGGCGGAAGTTTTTTAAGTAGTTGATATTTTGATGGTTATGGAATCATCCGATGACGACGTGCTCGCGTAGGGGCTCGCCCAGGTGCGCTATCCCCGTCTCGGTGACCAGCACGGTGTATTCCGCATGCACGCCGCCCTCACCGAACCTGCCCGACGGCAATTCCACCGAGAGCACCGCGCCCGCGGGCAGGGGGATGTCCGAATCGGGAGGCAGGAAGGGATCGTCGAGCTTCACGGGTTCGCTCAACGTATAGGGCAACTCGCGCGCCTCGATGCCTATCGTGTGCCCGCAGAAGGCGCCGTTATAGCGCGGCAGACCTGATTTTTTCGCCGCCGCCACCGCCGCGCGAAAAATCTCGGACGGCCGCACTCCCTCCCTGATCACGCCGAAGGCGGCCTCGAGCCCCGCCTGAATGGCGTTCCACTGCGCCTTGCGCTCCGCATCCGGCTCGCCGAACGAACCGCAACAGCCCACATCCCCGCAGTAGTGGTTCAGCCGCATGCCCGCGTCGAAGAAAAAGCCGTCTCCCGGCTCGAATTTCCTCTCGGAGGGCGGAAAAATGGAGGCCGAACGCCTCCCGCCACCCAGGTGGAACCAACTCCATTTCCCCCCGCCCGCGGCCACCGTGCGGTAGTAGTGGCTCGCCACCTCGCGCTCGGTTCGCCCTACGGCCATCTCTTCGTGAAACGCGACGAGGGCTTGTTCGTTCAAAAGCGCCGCGGCGCGCATGCGCTCAATCTCTTCTTCCGTCTTCTGAAGGCGAATCAGCCGGAACAGATTCGAGGCATCCAGAAAAGATACGCCCGGTAGAGCCGCCTCCAGACCGCCGCGCGTGCCCGGTCGGATTCCCTCGCTATCGAGCGCCACTTTCCCGCTCGACAAGCCCCGCTCCCGCAAAATCCTGAGCATGGCATCGGTGGAATTCGCCTCGCGTGGGGCGTCTTCGGTGATTAAAGATATATAATTCTTCTCCTCTTCGGTCTCTCCCGCCTCGTCGGGCGCCATATCGAGCGCCGAGCGGGGGCCATAGCCCCTGACGTCCTTGATCCACGAACCCGTCGCCGCGTAGTAGGTCTCATCCTGCCGGGAGAGTATCAGCCCGGGCGGGGAAGCCTGATCCCGAAAAAACAGCGCGAAGGTCTCCGTCGTGGCGTCGCCGTAGGTATATTGGGCCCAGCCCTGAAAACCCGAGAGATACAAGACGTTGTGCCGTGTCGTCGCCATCAGCGCGTCGAGATCGAACCTCTCCATGAACTCGAGAGCGCGTTGTTTGTGAAAAAGCATGAACACCCTCAAAGAAGAATAGTGAACTATCTTTGGATATCAGGTTCGCTTGTAATCCTTGATTTGCCGGAGCAGCGGAATCCCGCCGCAAACCAGGCCCGCTATCAGCATGGTGAAGCTGAAGAAAATGACAAACAAGATGAACGCGACGAAGCAAACAAGCAAGAGTATCCGCTCGTATTTATAGAGCCTTTCCAGAAGCCAGCCTTGTGTTCCCGCCGAGAAAGCGATGAACCCCAGGAGCGTCATGGATGCGGAGAGAGCGACGCGCAATGGATGCGCGAACGTGAGCAGGGCCGGGTCGAACATGAACAAAAAGGGTACGATAAAGCCAACGATGGCGAAGCGAAGAGACATCATGGACGTCTTGAAATAGGGCGCGCCCGCCAGTTTGGCCGCCACGAGCGAGGCTATCGCCACGGGCGGCGTAATGGCGGAGAGTATCGCAAAATAGAAGATGAACATATGGGCGGCTACACGGTCTCCTTTGGCGGCCACGAACTCCTTGGCCCATTCCGCTCCATAGACATGGGCGAGTTCAGGACCAACGAGTTTAATCAGCACGGGTCCACCCAGAATAGCGAGCAGGACATACGCCGCCGTCGTTGGCATGCCCATTCCCAATATCGCACAGCAAACCGCCGTGAGCAGCAACGCGACGAAGAAACCATCAAGACCGATATAATACGCGCACCCCCCGCCCACAGCGGCGCCGAACAGGCATATATCATTAGCGAGGGTTTCTATCATGTAAGCAAACTTGTTACCTACGCCCGTGATGCTCAGAACCTGAACGACGACTTCGATGGTGGCCAGCGTCACGGCGAATTCAGCCCCTTGCCTGCCCCCTACCCTCAAAGCATTGCGAATGCTGAAAATCCAGTTGGAAGCACTCTGCGCGGCTTGTACGCCTGCGCCCGTCTCGCCCGTATTCTTTGCCCGCTGCAGATAGGTAAACGGATTACAAGATACGGCCAATACTTGTTTCACGCTCGGCGTCGCGCTATCGGCGTCAGATTCTTGCGAGCCGAACGAGAAAATAACCTTCTGCACAATGATGGCTAATCCGAAAAAGATCAGGGCATCATAGATGAACCCGAAGGGAACGAACCATTCGCCGAAATTCGCTATCGCGGGAGCAAGAGCGTAAATCCCTTTTTGCACGTAATAGGCACCTACCCAAATCATGACGAAATACCAGGGTATGGTCGTGGTGGGTTGCGCCCGGTTTCCCCTGAAAACAGACCATGCACTGAGCAAAGCCAGCACAATGGCGGCCCCGGCCACGCCGGAAGACCAGCCGAAAGCATTCCATAAGGCCAGCAAAGTGAGGGGAAAGACGGCAAGCCAGTTGCGCTCTATCTCGTTCCAGAATTCACCCACCCAGGAGAAGATGCGGGTGAAAACACTTATCAGAACGAACCCGGTGACGCCCAATGCCAGAGCGGCCCGTATGGCACCGCCCCAGGCTGGTTTTCCGTAGACGCCCAACGGCGCCCCGAAACCCAATTCGAGAATCGAGAGGAAGGCGAACAAGAAGAAGGTAAAAACCCAAAACGTAACCGGCACAAAAACGAATACTTCATCGGCGATTGTCCTATCGCCCCTCCTCATCGTACCCAAGAATTCCGTCACGTTTCGGTAAAACCAAATGCCCACCATGATGAAAACCGACATGACACCCGCAAACACGGGCGTTCTGCCCTCAAAGAGGAAATAGACCAAAAACGCCAGGGGCACGAGATAGAACCACCCATTCTTGAGTTCCGCTTTCCAACTCGGAATCTCGGAAGCAGGCAATGGCTTGATATTCAGCGCACCAGCGGCGAAATGGATGTTAATCCCCACAATGGTGAAATACAAAATGGCCGGTATGGTGGCATATCCGATAATCTGGAAATATGGCACTTCGATGAGTTCACTCATGATGAAGGCGCCCGCCCCCATGACGGGCGGCATGATCTGCCCCCCGCTGCTGGCCGCCGCTTCCGCCGCTCCTGCAATGTGTGGGCTTAGCCCGATTCGCTTCATCAGGGGAATCGTGAATGTGCCGGTGGTCACGACGTTACCGGATGCGCTGCCCGACACCGTACCCATGAGCGCACTTGAACCCACTGCGGCGAGACCTGCGCCCGCGCGCATCTTTCCAAACAGGCCCAAGGCGAAATTCACGAAAAAGCGGCCCGCACCCGATTCATGCAAGAACGCTCCTAAAATCAAAAACATGATGATGAAGGTAGCCGAGATGACGACCAAAAAGCCCAATACCCCACCGATGAAATCGGTCGAGAGTTTCGCCTGAAGTTCTATCCACGTATGGCCGCCATGGCCAAAAGGAGGCGCGAACAAATTGCCCCAGATCCCGTAGGCCAAGGAAATCATCGCCAATGTCGGAAGCGGAGGGCCGAAACAACGCCTTGTTAATTCGATAGCGACGACAATCATGACGAAGCCGACGCGCGCATCACCGATTGTCGGAGCGCCGGGGCGATCAACCATCTCTTCATGGTAGTAGAATAAGTACAGGCAGGCCGTCGCTACGAAAAAAAGCATGCCGGCGTTCAAGCCAATGGTGAACCCGGCCGGAAAAGGGTGAGCCGGATACTCTTCAAATACCTCTTTGATGCGCCTTTTGGCCCAAAAAAGAGGAAAAGCGAATACAACCACCGGCCAGAGATATAAGGCGCTTCTCACTTCATCACCTTGTCCGGCCCATAAACCTATCCGCCATCCGATCAGAACAAGCGCTACGAAAAACACTGCGAGAAAACCACCCGCTTTTTTCACCCCCTCGGCAGGTCTGAAGAAAACCGCGAACAAGGTCCACATCGTAGGAATAGCGGAGCATGCGATTATCAGCCACCAAGACGTGGGTTCATGCGTGCTTTCGGGCAAAAAATTCCAATACCAGAACAGTATGGACACAGGAACAAAACCCAAAATCCAGAGCAAAAGCGCGAGCCATGACTTCTCGACAACCATCATCGCCATCCAGATAGCGAACGGGAGCGCATAAACCCACCAAACACTCCAGTCAGACCAGCCTTCTCCCATCTCATAGACGAAGTAGTAGAAAATGACGGCGGGAACCAGGGACAAAAGATACAAAACGGGAAGAAAATTCAACTTGCGAATTTTATCCCCATAAATCTGAGGCATCGCCCCGGCGCCGCCGACCAGAAGAATGGAATAGCCAAGAAGCATATGCATGTTAGGGTGCATTTCGCCCGGCAATGGCCGCAGATAGACCGCGGAAATGTGGTACAAACCTGAGAGCACGCACAACCAGGAAGTGATGAAAACCAGAGCCCTTACGAGAGGAGCCGACTGGGCGGGATCTGTTTCGGTATTCATATTTTCCCTTCTTTCTCCACCGCGCTTCCTCCAACGCGGTGGGTTCATCATACTGAAACAAAGCTATTTGTATGAACTATTTTAATTCTAGCGGATAGGCTGATTGTTTGGCCAGTGACTCATGAAATTTCTCAATGCACTTTTCGAACTTTCCTGCTTGACCAAATCTTATGGTTTTGCTTTAGTATAGCCACGTCGATTCAAATTAAAGGCTCCGTATTTTATTCATGAGTTTCGACATTGCAAATCGAAACAAGGTTGAAACCCAAAAGTTTCATTACTTCACCTCAAAAAGGAGATACGAATGAGGAAATCTACACTTAGGCTGATTACGTTAGCAGCAGGCCTTGCCTTGGTTATCGGCACGGCCCCGGCGGCAAACGCAGCCAAAATACTTCTGGGTACGTCTCAGCCCGGCGGCGCCACCTTCGAGATTGGAACCGCGATGGGCAAAGTCATCACGGATAACTCAGGTGGAAAGATTTCGGTATCTGCATCCATTACCGGTGGTTCCACCGCAAACGTCCGCACCCTTCAGAAAAAGAACAAAATGCAGCCCTTCCGCATAGGTATGGCCACGGCGCCGGCCGTCTCTTGGGGGCAAACGGGAAGAAAACCCTTCAAGAAACCTCAAGATGTTCTAGCGCTTGGGGCCCTTTACCCGCTGACGACCGTCTACACCACCTTTAAGACCACGGGAATCAAAAACTGGTTCGACCTCGCCGGCAAACGATTCGTCGTTGGCGGTCGTGGCGGTTCGATTTACATCGTCACGCAGATTGCGCTCAAACACAGCGGCATGTTCAAGAAAGTGAAACGCGAATTCTTCACCAACCCCCAGAATGCAGCCGCCATCAGAGACCAAAGGGTGGACGCGGGCTTTTTCTTCCTGAACGCGAATGTTCCCGCACCCGTGTATATGGAACTCGCACGCACGCTCTCCGGCAAACTCCATTTCTTCGGCCCGGATGAGGCCACCATCAAAAAACTGGCCGATACCGAAGCGGGCATCGTGCGCGATGTCGTGGGCGCCGGCTCCATTCCCGGCTACAACAAAGACGTCGTAAGCTGGGGACAAATGTGGACTTTGATGACCAACAGCAAAATGAGCAATGACAACGCATATGGGATTGTCAAGGCCCTGTATGACAATCACAAGCAAATTACCAAATACCACCCAACCGGAAAGTTCGTCACCAAAAAGACCGGCCTTCGCGGCATGAAGAAACTCAAAATTCACCCGGGTGCCGCTCGTTACTGGAAAGAATCGGGCATGATGTAAGCAACACCTAGCCCTTAAAAAACCCCCTGCTTCGGCGGGGGGTTTTTTCTTGGTTGATCATGCTGTTCCCCATCCACAATGAAAATGATGTTAGAGTCGAATCTTATCCACATGCCGACAATTCATTCGCAGGAGAAAAAAATGAGCACATCCGGTTTTGAAACCTTCCGCCTGGTTAAGCCCGATGAGGCCGAAGGCGAAGTTTCGCAAATTTATGACGAGATATGCCGATTGAAAGACCCGCGCTGGCTGGGGCCTTTGTTCGGGTTTTTCGCCCACGTGCCGGGTCTTCTAAGAGGATTCTGGGAACTGCAAAAACGCCTGGAAGTTTTGGACGGCCACATTTCACGTGAGTTGGCCAATCGCATCGCGATGGTTTGCGCGGTCGCTTCGGACTGCCCTCGTTGCGTGAACTTTCACAAAACCGACCTCATTCACCGTATGGAACTCGACGAGATCGAAGTGGACAAACTCCATGATTTTGAAAATGCCGAATTGCCCGAAGCGGAAAAAGCGGTTTTCCGTGTGGCGAGAAAACTCACGCTCAACGAACAACTAAGTGATGAAGAGTTTCAGGCATTGCGCGCGCATGGCTTTGATGAGCCGGCCATCGTGGAGATAGTTTCCGTCGCCTTGCTGGAGAGTGGTTTCGCCCGTCACGCGAGCGTTTTGGCGCGTTTTGAAGACGGGATGAACTGGCCGGCGCAACATACGCCATCCGCCGAATACCGAAACGTCATCGACCGGTGACGATGTATGCCTATGGATTTGAATTTCAAGAACAGATTTATTTTGAGGCGTGTTTTTGTAACGGGAGACTCATCTGCGAATGCGTATTCTCATCGGCTTTGCTTGCCCGTAGGTTCTTTTTTAACTTCAAAAGTGAACTTGACGACACCTTTTCCGAAACATCCTGAGGCGTCTCCGCAGGATAGTTATATAGGGTTACCAAACAGGCATCCGTCTTGCCACGTGTTTCCCCGACGGCTGCGCTTGCCATACCTCCAAGAATGATAACAACGAATCCCATCATTTGAAGATAGCGCATGAAAAGTCCCCCATGAAAATTCCTCCGACACGCACATCCGAGAATCATACCATGAAAGTTGATGAAATGATTCTTCAACTTGGCCTCCCCAAAATTACCTTGTTGAAAAACAATCCTAACACCTATAAAGTTAGTTAAGTCTTCAAAAATCGAGACTTTACAAATATGGCGGGGGATGGTACGCCTTCGTTCGCCAATCTATACGGAGTGAATCAAACCTCATTTTGGAAGTGATGTCTCGTGTCAGAATCCAAGAATTTGCTTAGCATGTTGAAAATCGACAAATCCTTCCCGGGCGTTCACGCGCTCAAAGAAGTCGATTTTAATCTCATAGAAGGCGAAGTTCACATTCTTTTGGGCGAGAACGGGGCCGGGAAATCCACGCTCATAAAAATTCTGGCCGGCATTTACCACGCCGATTCGGGCGAAATCGAGATCAGCGAAACACCCACCATTATTCCCGACGCCAGAACCGGGCGCGATTTGGGCATCAGCGTCATATACCAGGAACTGAATCTGGTGCCCGACTTGAGCGTGGCGAAAAACATCTTCCTGGGCCGCGAGCCGGTCTTGCCTGGTATCATGAAGCGCGTGGATTGGGCCAGAGTCGAGCAGGAATCCCGAGCGATCATGGAGCGCCTGGATGTGAAAATCGACGTCAATGCGCCGATCCGTTCTCTAAGCGTAGCGGATCAGCAAATGGTGGAAATCGCGCGCGCTCTTGCGTTTGACTGCAAGATTCTGGTGATGGATGAACCCACGTCCTCTTTGAGCGGACATGAAATCGAGGAGCTCTTCAAGGCGGTCAACCTGTTGCGCGAACAAGGCGTCGGCATCATCTACATTTCCCACCGGCTTGAAGAAGTCCATGAAATCGGAGATCGCGTCACCGTCCTGCGGGACGGGGAATACATGGGAACATGGGAAGTAAAGGACGTGGAACTCGATTTCCTGATCACGCAGATGGTGGGACGCACACTCGATGAGAAATTCCCATGGACGCCCCGCGAGCGAGGAGAAGTTGCTCTCCGTGTGCGTGGACTCACTCGAGGCGGTGTATTCGAAGACATCGATTTCGACCTGCACTATGGCGAAATCGTCGGCCTCTCGGGCCTCGTCGGTGCCGGGAGAACCGAGGTGGCGCGGGCCGTCATGGGCGCGGACCCCGTGGATGGCGGCACCATAGAGATGACCCGTGCGACAAAAGAGAAAGAAGAGATACAAAAGCTCCCTCACTATCCGGTTTGGATGGCCCTTGTGGACGTGGTTGTCTTTATGCTGGCTTTGCCCTTGTTCACCATCATTTTCCAGGGAATTTACGATCCCGTCACGCTCAACATGAATTCACCGCCACCGCTGTTCAGCGGCAAGTGGTTTTATGAGTGGATCATCGGCGGGCCGTTGTACAACATACCGAATGGCCCCACCCCCTATATCGTCGCTACCGGGTTGGTGATCATACGGCAAGCGGGTCTCTGGTTCATGGAGCGGCAGTATCATTGGCACACTTTGGTCATCGACTTCGCAAAATGGTACGCCCTGGCGATAGGCGCGATGGTATTGACGAGCCTTTTCACTCAAAACTTTGTTCTCGAATGGGTCATGATCTGGGGTGGCGTCGCCATGGTTCTTCTTCGATTTTTGAAATCCTTCACCCATGAGCGCAAATGGACTCCAAGCCTGGCCATACAACGAGGGCTCGGGCTATTGCCCGAGGATAGAAAAACCCAAGGCCTCACCCAGGTTCTCTCGGTCGCCTTTAACACCACAAGCGCGAACCTGCGCCGCATCATTAAACGCTGGCTGCTCAATCTGAGCCTGGAAAAAAACCTCGTGGATGTGCACATCAATCAGCTAAAAATCATGACGCCGGACCAGGAGACGCAACTACGCTTCCTATCAGGCGGCAATCAGCAAAAAGTCGTTCTCGCCAAGTGGCTCTTCAGACGCGCCAATGTGCTCATCTTTGACGAGCCGACTCGCGGGATCGACATAGGCGCAAAATTCGAAGTCCACACGCAGATGCTGCAACTCGCCAAAGACGGCGCCGCGGTAATGATGATCTCAAGCGAACTGCCCGAGATTCTCGGAATGAGTGACCGCATTTTGGTGATGCGCGAGGGACGGCTCACCGCAGATATCGACAGGGATGAGGCAACGCAAGAACAAATTCTGCGTTACGCCATGACGGCGGAGTAATCCGTATCTGGAGACATATTGAATGAGTGCAGCAGTTTCTACTGAGAATGAAAAATTAATTCTAGGATATCCTGTCAAGGATATGCCTTGGGAGCGTATACTCCTCATTTGCGCGTTTGCCGTCTTGATGCTCTTCTACACTTTTGCGACCGAGAATTTTCTCACGCTCGAAAACTTCGTAAACGTCGTACGCCGCGACGCTTGGCTCTTTTTCATCGCCTATGCGCAAACGTTGGTCATCGTCTCGGGAGGGTTCGATCTTTCACAGGGTTCGATCATGAGCGTGGTGAGCGTGATGGCCTGGAGCGCGATGCTGCACTTCGGGTTTTTCGGCGGCCTTATCGCCGGCCTCTGCGTCGGCCTGATGTGCGGCGTCATCAACGGATTCTTCGTCGGCGTGATGAGGGTGCAGCCGTTCATCGCCACGTTGGGGATGCTCTTTATAGGCAGCGGCGCGGCCCAGCTTTGGACCGGCGGCCTTCAAATGGGGGGCGCGCGTGAGGGCGCAACGCTGCCAAAGCACGTGGAAGAAGCATATGTCCTTTTGGCGAAAGGAAACCTGGGCCCCATTCCCTTTACATTCATCTGGATTCTCATCGCACTGGGCGCCATGTGGTATCTGCTCAAATACACCCGCTTCGGCACCTATGTGTATGCCTTGGGCGGAAACGAGCAAACGGCAATTTCGGCAGGCATCAACTTTCCCGCCATGAAGATTGCCATTTTCGGTATAGGCGGACTTTTGTGCGGCTTCGCGGGCCTTCTTCTCTCGGCGAACGTCAGCGCGGCGGGCGAGCCGAGGCTGGGCGGCGGCGATCAACTGCTCCAATCCATCGGAGCCACCATTATCGGCGGAACGCATATTTTTGGAGGGCGAGGCGGCGTGCTGGGCACGACGCTGGGCGTTTTCCTGATCATATTCTTGGTGAATGGACTGAACATCATGGGAATCGACACCTACCGGCAACAGATCATCGTCGGTCTGGTGATTCTCTCATCCATCTGGGTCAGTACCCTGCGTGAGCAGAAAATCTAAGGGAGATTCTACATAATGGCGAATGTAGCGGAGGCTCCGGCCAGACCTTCTGCCTCCTTATTGGCCACGTTCAATTACGAGAAATACGGCTTGTTAGCCGTGTTCATCATGATGATGGTCATTTTTTACATTCTTCAGTTGATGGGCTACGTGAACAACTTTATCGAAGCCCATAACCTGACCAACCAACTGCGGAACGCTTCCCTGCTGTTCTTCATCGTCGCCGGGCAAAGCATGGTGCTTCTGGTCTCGGGCATCGATTTGAGCCAGGGCTCCCTGCTGAGCCTCTCGAGCGTGGTGATGGCGCAGGGCATCCTGGATTTCGGCCTTGCCGTAGGCATCTTGATGGGCATCGGAATGGCGACGATGTTCGGCTTCATCAACGGCTACCTCGTGGGCCGTGTGAAGATACAGCCCTTTATCGTCACCTTGAGCATGCTTTTCATCTGCGCAGGCATCGCTTTGGTATTCACGGGCGGGCGCACCATTCATCAATTCACGGGCGAGCAAAAAGATATTCTGCAAACCATCGGCCTCACGGATTTCTTCCATATCCCCGGTACGCTGTTCATCGCCATTTTCTTTTTCATCGTTCTTTATCTGCTGACGAAACGTACGGCACTGGGCCGGGCGATCTATTTGACCGGAGGAAACGAAGAGGCCGCGCGCCTCTCGGGCATCGATACCGGCAAGGTGAAACTCATTTGCTACCTGATCAGCGGCATCTGCGTGGGCATCACCTCGTTCCTCTATTTGGCGAGACTTCCCGCCACGAACGGCCTCGCGGGGTTTCAGCTCGAGTTCCAATCCCTGGCGGCCACCGTGGTGGGTGGCACGACGTTTCACGGCGGCGAGGGCGGCGTGACGCAGGCAGCAATCGGGGCGCTGTTCCTGACATTTTTGCTCAACGGCCTCATCCTCCTGGGTGTGGGCACATTCGCCCGGGAGGTGGTGGTAGGCGTTTTGCTCATTACGGCTGTGGTGTTGAGTTCCCGTAAAAGGCAGGAGTAAAAAATAATCTCATGTGGCAGTTTTTTTCCTTTCGCGGAGGAGAGAGCTTCCGTCCGTGAAACCCATTCTGCGAGGAGGAGATTCAAGATGAAGAAACTGTTTCGCTCTTTCATGATTCTCGCTTCTATCGTCACATTTCTGTTCGTGTCGATGACAGCAGCACCGGACGCCGAGGCGGCCCGGATGAAGGCGAAGAAGAAATACAAGATCGCCGTAGTCGTGCCGAACGGCGTCGACCCCTATTTCTTCTCGAAATGGTACGGCAGCGTCCTGGCAGCCAAAGACGCCGGCGTAACCGTGAAGATGTTCGATGCGGGTGGCTACGAATTCCTGCCCAAGCAGGTGGCCCACGTGGAGGACATCATTGCAGCGAAGTACGACGGTATGATCATCTGCCCCATCAGCACCAAGGGCATGGTGAACGCCGTACACAAGGCGATGGACAAGGGCCTCAAGGTCGTTGTCGATAACATCGACCTCGACAGCAATCGCGTCAAAAACCGCGTCATGAAAAACAGCTACGAGTTGGGCCTTCTCATCGGCTCCACCATGGCCCACGCCATCGGGCACCAGGGCAAAGTCATGCTGCTGCCCGGACCCAGCGGCATCGAGATGGTGACTTCCATGGCCAAAGGTTTTGAGGATTACATGAGCCACTATCCCAAAATCAAGGTCGTGGCCAAGGAATTCACCAAGTCCAACGTGCAGGCCGCCTACCAGACGGCGGAAGATCTGCTCAAGAAACACCCGGACGTGAAAGGCATTTACCCATGGGCGACGCTCATCGCCCGCGGCACGGTGGACGCCGTGAAAGCGGCCGGCTATAAGCCCGGCCAAATCAAGATCGTGACGCACAACCTCCTCGTCGGAATCGAAAAGGACATTCGTGACGGGTGGGTGCATGCGGCCGTTTTGGCCGAGCAGATCGCCATGGCGAAAGAAGCCGTTTATAACGTGATCGATCTGATTGAAGGCCGGCTACCTCCCGGCGCGCCTAGCCGCGGCGGCACGCTCACCTACATCAAGAACTATATGGCCTTCAAGCACAACCTCGACATTCTGGACCGAAGCGGCATCGAGGCGCCCAAAGAGTGGATGATCAAACGCCAAAAGCGCGCGGCGAACATCGTGGGCGGCAAACGCCGTTAAGTCGCACTCTCGCTGAAAGATAAAACCCCGTCGGGTACCCGGCGGGGTTTTTCTGTGAGTCGCCTCGTTTCGCCTACAAATCTCTTACATACACGCTAAGCCCCATCCGCCCGGTTGACCCACCGGGTTGCGGATCGGAAATCTTATCCGTCTGAATCGCTCCGCTCCCGTCCACGGCCCGTACCGTCGCCGGGTAGAACCCACTATCCTCAAAACGCATGGGAAACGCCCAGACGCTCCAGGCGAGAGGCCCGAGGGGCTTTTTGAGCAAAGCAGGGGTCCAGGGACGCAAACGCTTTCCCTGGCCGTAGGTGACTTCCACCCTGCGGATTCCCCGCTTTCCTGCAAAAGCGGAGCCAACAAGCCATATATTGGGCGTTCTGACTTCAACGCGTCTTCTGGGGGCTTCGAAACGGCTGAGCGTCTCGACGATAGCCTCATTCGACCAGCCGCGCCTTTGCCAATAGCCGCCATGCCCCTTGGTGGAGATGTCGATGGATTCGATCCACTTCACGTTCTTGAGGCCATAAGTCCCCGGCACGAGGAGCCTGAGCGGAGCGCCATGGTTTTGCGGAAGATATTCCCCGTTCATCCGGGTGCAGAGGAGCGTTCTCGGATCCAGAGCCTGCTCGAGAGAGATTGAATCATGATACCCATCCGCCGCGCGAAAAATGACCCTGGCGGAGACCGAGCGGCGCACGCTTTCCGCCACGTCTGTACGCTCGATGAGGGTTTTGAGCGGTATTCCTTCCCACAAGGCGTTCCCAATCTGCCCGCCGCCCACCGGGTTTCCGATGCAAGTTATCGTCGCCCAGGTTTTCTCCTGCCTGAGCGCATTCATGTCGGATAAAGAGGCGGAAAGCGGGGAACTCACCTCGCCCTGTATTTTCAGCCGCCATTCCTGAGGAGATATCCTCGGTGATGAATGGCCGATGCTCTGTACGTAGAATTTATCGTTCGCCGTGATTTCAGGAAGAACGCGCGCGGCGAACTCGAGAATTCCTTCCCCGGGCTTAGGGTTCTCGACGGGACGGCTGTTCAGCCAATCGAACAGATGGCCCATCATGGAGGCCTGCGCATCGCGCGGAATACCGAGGACGGCCAGAGGCGCGACTCCCCCCACAGCCTGCAACAGATGGCGTCTGGAAATGTTCATGGCGCTCCTCAATAAGAAAAACGCCTTGAATTCTACGATAAAATCATCGATTCACGAAATTTCCGCCCTTCTCAGGCCGTTTTTCCTCTCGGGAGCCTCATTTAATTTTCAGAAAAGCCTCGTTAATTTATCGAATAACATCGTCAATTTATCTAATTTTATAGAAAATATGATTATTTACATTATCCTGAATTTCCGCGCCCCTCGTGCGATCTCTAAAGAAAAGCGCGTCCTCTGAATTTCGGCGCCTGCTCATGCGTTCTCCTTCAGAAACGCTCCGCAGAATCTACCCGAACCGGCTTGATCTCGGCGCACCGCAAATGCGGGCAAATGCGCATTCCTCGTAATCGGAGCAATTCCTGACAAAGGAGAAAAATCGCCAAAATAAAACGGCATATTGTCGAGCGGGCAGAGAGGCTTTTCGAACAAAATCGATCCCGCCCGATTTATTCACCACTCACTTCGTGGTCATGAAACGCGCCGACGCTGGGCCGGCTGCCGCTCGCGGCGGTCGAACGCGCGCACGTCGCGGAACTGCACCAGCGGCTGTGCGAGACACCCGCCATGGCCAACGTGGCCGTGGGTGTCCTCGCGAAAATGTTCTCACTGGCCGAGGCGTGGGGTCTGGTCCCGCCCGGATCGAGACCACGGCGTGTTATGCGCACCTCGCGCGCGATTCGGTGCGCGAGGCGGCGGAACGGGTCGCGGAGAGCATCGCGGCCGACGTCCTGGACTAAGACGGGAGACTTGTTTCGGGTTCATGACATTATCGCCGAAGTGGATCCCGTCCAGGCCATTCTCGACATGACGGACGGCGTGGGGGCCGACGTGGCGCTCGAAATCGTCGGGGGGGGGGGCCGTGCCCATCGTTCTTCAGCAATGCCTGGAACTCCTCCGGCCCGGGGGCCGCCTCATCATATTGGGATACCAGCCCGGGCAGACCTTTCCGCTGGAACCCTTCACGCTCGTCTCCAAGTGGACCCAGATCATCGCGTC
This sequence comes from bacterium, assembly GCA_965218735.1. GTDB lineage: Bacteria > UBA8248 > UBA8248 > UBA8248 > UBA8248 > Bin107. The sequence goes on from CBDCMA010000008.1 coordinate 1,677,305, forward strand.
CCATAACCATACGGTGAAGGACGTCGAGGATGTGGCGTCGCTTGTGAGCGACGGGCGCGTCAAACCCATCATCTCTGACCGCTACGCGATGGAAGAGGCGAACGGGGCCTTGGACAAACTCCGGCAGGGGGACCCCGTCGGGCGGATCGTTTTGGAGTGGTGAAAAAAGAATTTATTTTGCTGGTCCATTTGGCCGTACAATTCCGTCTCCCCGATCCCGCTTGTTTCTCCATGCGGGCGTAAGAATACCTCATGAAATTTTCTTTTGGCCTTACCGTTTTCGCCCCGTTCTGCGGGAGGGGAAAACCGCCCCGGCCCCAACATATTTTCCAATCTTGCACTTCATTGACAAATTAGGTAATGTTTTTCTCTAAATGGATAAAAGCATATTTGAGGATATGGAGAACGGAGTTGCGCGTCCGCGTTGAGCCCGTCTCCGGGTGGGGGGGTGAGCGCATACTTGAGGGTTTTTACTCACCAAAACGTAGTAAAAAGGAGGACTTGCGATATGAAGTGCGCTTGGAAACGATTCAATTTTTTAATGCTCGTTGCGGTTGTGGCGGTCTGGGTCTTTGGCTCGGGCGCCGCCGTCTCGGAAGCGGCCAAGTACAAACTAGTCGTGGGATCGGGCGGTGGCAACATCGGGGCGCCCATCCACGTCGCCAAGAACAAGGGCTACTTCGCGCAAGAGGACCTTGTCATTGATCACAAGATATTCTCCTCCGGCGCGGCCATGGTTGAGGCGCTCGCTGCGGGCGGAGTCGAGCTGGGCCACTCGGGGGATTTGCCATTTGTCTCGCTGGCTGCCGCCAACGTGCCCGCCTGCATCATCGCCCAGAACGGGCAGGACAAGGATTACCTCGAGATTTTTGTCGGCAAGGACTTGGGCATGACGAAACCTACCGACTTCTACGGGAAGAAGATCGGGTTGCGGTTTGCATCTGCGGCCCACATTCTGTGGATCAATTTTCTTCAAAAATACAGCCTGGACGCCAAAAAGATCCGGGTGGTGAATCTGGCGCCGAACGATCTCATCGCCGCCTTCAAGAACAAGGACGTGGACGGCGGGGTGGTTTGGTATCCGCATCTGACGACCGCGGAACAGGTCCGGCCGACGCATTTTGCGCATTCCCAGTTGCTCAACAAGTTTAGCGGAATGGCGAAGCCCGCCAACATCCATCTTTCCTTCACCCTCATCAGCGCGCGAAAAGAGGCCCTGAAAAACAAGCAGGGCGCCATGAGGGCGTATATGCGCGCGATGTTGAAGTCCTACCGGTTCATGAACGATTCGGGAAATCGCGCAGAGTTTCTCAATATCCTGGGCAAGGCATATAAGATGTCCGCTCCCGCGATGAAACCCATTCTTGACAACACTTTCTACAGGCTTGAAATTACGGATGAAATGGTGAACGCCGAGCAGGCGGTGGCCGATAATATGAAAAGGGTCGGCAGGAAGCTCAAAAGAACGCCGAACATGAAAGAATTCGTCTATACGGATCTCCTGAAGTCGGTCGCGAAGGATCTGGCGAAGACCGAAGGGGCCTGCAAGCTTTAGCAGGACAGTTTCACTTTACCGGTTTGGGGTGTCTGTATTGTGAATTTCCGATATGACGGTTAATCTGCAAGTAAATCGGGTTTCGAAAGAATTCGTCGACCGGCGCACCAAATCAACGGTGCGGGCACTGGATGAAATAAACCTCGAGGTCCAAAAAGGCGAAGTCATCTGCATCCTCGGTCCCAGCGGATGCGGAAAATCCACCCTCCTGAACATCGTCGCGGGATTCCTCCCCCCCTCGGGGGGGGAGGTTCGCGTCGATGGACGTCCGGTCATCGAGCCGGGACCCGACCGGGGTTTCGTCTTCCAGGAATTCGCACTTTTCCCATGGCGGACGGTGCTCCAAAATATCGAATTCGGTCCTGTCCTGAAGGGGATGGAAAAAGCTGACCGGCACGCCCGCGCACGGGAGCTCATCCAGCGCATCCACCTTACGGGATTTGAGGACAAATTTCCCTTCGAGCTTTCGGGCGGAATGAAGCAGCGCGTCGGGATCGCCCGGGCGCTGGCGAACGATCCCGAAGTGCTGTTGATGGACGAGCCTTTTGGAGCATTGGACGCCCAGACGCGTCGGGTGATGCAGGAAGAGCTCCTGAAGCTTCTCGGTGAAACGAAGAAAACCGTCCTCTTCGTGACCCACGCCATCGACGAGGCCATCGTTCTGGCCGACCGGGTGATGGTCATGACGGCCCGCCCGGGCCAGGTGAAGGCTCTTCTCGGCGTTGACCTTCCCCGTCCCCGGGAGAGGACTTCTCCCGAATTCAACGAACTGTATCGGAGGATGGACGACCTCATCCGGGTCGAGGTGGAGAAGTCGTTGGAAGTGCAGGATTCGGATTCCGCGGCTTTGGGAGAGGGTGCATGAACAGAAAAATGGTGACGCGCGTCATCTCTATCGGGGGATTGATTGGCCTCTGGTTCGTGGTCACCAATTACAAATTGGTCAATCCGCTCTTCTTGCCACCTCCTAGGGAAGTTTGGGAGGGAGCGGTTGATCTTTTTCAAGCGGGTGAGTTGCGAGAGCACATTGCCGTCAGCCTTTGGCGAATGTTCAAGGGTTTCGTCGTTGGTTCTTTTACCGGCGTAATCATCGGAATCCTGATGGGCCAATTCCGGTTCTTCCACGCGGCGGTGGGGCCATTGGTCGAAATCATCCGGCCCGTTCCCGGCCTGGCCTGGATTCCGGTGGCCCTTATCTGGTTCGGTATCGATGACGCCTCTAAAGTATTCATCATATCCATGGGAGTGTTCATCGCCGTTGTCACCAATACCTTCATGGGGGTCCGCTCGCTGGATCCCGTTCTGGTGCGCGCCGCGCGCAGCCTGGGGGCCAACCGCCGGGACATTTTCTTCCGCGTGGTCCTTCCCGGAGCCCTCCCTTACATCTTCACCGGTTTTCGGCTGGGCGTTCAGGTCTCCTTCGCCTTGTTGGTTGCGGCGGAGTTGGTGGGTTCTACATCGGGCCTGGGATTTCTGATTCAGGACGCCCGGAATTATTTCCGCGGGGATTTGGTCATCTTGGGTATGGCCGTAATCGGCGCCTTGGGATTTAGTATTACGCGCCTCGTGGAAATCGCGGAGAGGTGGTTTCTCCGCTGGCATTCCACGAGCCGGGAAGGCGCGTTCTACTAGGAGAGACGTTGCAAACGCAATCTTTGTCAGGCCGCTTTGGAATATCCACCATCTCGGTGACGGGGTTTGTCGTCCTTTGGCAGCTCTCCGTCACCCTCGAATTGGTGGACCCGCTCATCCTGCCGTCTCCCTGGATGGCCATCCAGTCCGGAATCAGGCGTGCTGAAGGGGGTGAGCTTCTTCACCACATCATTGCCTCGGTGGTTCGTATCACCGAGGGGTTCTTTTTGGGCTCCGTCATGGGCATCTTGATCGGTTTGCTCATGGGTCAGGTCCGAATCATCGGCGAGGCGCTCGAACCGCTCGTGGACATATTTCGGCAAATACCCGAGGTTGCGTGGATTCCCCTCGCCATCTTGATGTTCCGGATGGGGGAGGGTTCCAAGATTTTCATCATCACCTATGGAGCGTTGTTTCCCGCCATCATCTGCACCTTTGACGGCGTCAAGATGACCAACCCCGCCATCATCCGCGCGGCGCGCTCCCTGGGCGCGAGCCGGGGGCAGCTTTTCTGGCGGGTCACGCTGCCCGCCACCTTGCCCCACATTATGACCGGGCTGTGGATCGGACTCGGCTATGCTTTCCGCGGGCTCATCGCGGCCGAGTTGGCGGGGGCGCAGGAGGGAATCGGGTTCATGATCATGCTGGCGCGGGAAGACAACTTGACCGCGGACGCTTTCATGGGCATGGCGCTCATCGGGGTGATTGGTTTTTGCGCCATCTACGGCCTGGGCGCGGTCCGCAACCACTTTCTCCGCTGGCACGAGAGCACGCAGGAGTAAGGTTTTTCATTCGGCCCGTTGTCCCCTTCCATTTGGGTCGGGCGGCAAGACCCCCGCCGGGAGAGGGAAAAGGGCGGCGCGATGTTTCCCCGGCCCGTTCGTATTCGGGGCTGAGGGGCAGCCGCGGGGAGCATATCGGGTGATGCCGAGCCTCACCGCGGTCCTCGTGGAATGGGGATTCGCCGATGAGGAGTTTGGAAAGATTTTTAGCGAAACCGCGGTGCGCGCCTTCGATGGCGTGCGAAAAAACCGGGGCCGGAAACTTTCGGCGGGCGGCTGTATGATATCCCCTCGGGCGGTTTCGATGTTTGGTTTGGTGGCTGGGATTTTCCGTTTATAATCGGGAACTCTTTTCCCCCGGTCTGGTGTACTAAATTTAGAAACTTGATTGGTTGCGATTTTTTTGCCGGAGGGGTTATCGGCGCCTTTGGCTGGCGATTTTCGGGTTTTGCCTGGGGTTGCCCTCCGGCGACCCGAACGTCCCTGTCGGTAAATGCATTGAAGCGCGGGCCTTCACGGCGCTCGCATCAAAGGCAAGCGACATCCCGCCGCCATGGTCGAGGCGGTATGCCCAGAAAGTCGAATTCCGAGTGAATCCGCCCCGGTTCGCAGATTTTCCCGGGGGTGCCCAGCTTGTTCCGCTCCCTGGTGGGAGGGGCGGCTTCCGCTTCTTGCGGGGACACGTCAGCGCACGATTGTCCCGGCGACATCCGGCTTGCGTATCTCGAGGCGATCCTTCATGCAGATGTCATGGGCGGCATTGACGAACACTTGGGTGCCTTTGGTGAGATCCTGGACCGATGCGTGCTCTCCCTCCTTCGGGTAGTAGCCTGTGCCGCCGCCGCGGGCGCGGCCCTGGGGGCCGTAGCAGATCGCCGGAATTCCGGCGCGGGTCAGCGGTGCGGTGTCGGCGTACCAGCCGTCCCAGGTGATTTCGGGCCGCTCGCCCCAAACGAGGTCGTGCGAGGCGGAGATGCTGCGCACGACGTATTCCTCGGGCGATATTTCGGCCGCGTACGCCGTCTGGATGACCTGCAGCTCGATTTCGATGGCGGGGTCCTGCTCCCGCAGTTGCCGGACTACCTGATCCACTTCAGCGATGACATCGCCGTGCAACTGGCCCGGCATGGTCCCGACTTCCAGATAGAGTCGGCAGAAGCACGGCAGCTTGCTCGCCCGAAACGGATGCCCCCCTTCGATCGCGATGATGTTGACGTTTCCGGCTTGCTCCCCCTTGTAGCGGGTCCTGCCCAGGTAGTCCTCGCCCCAGCTCTTAAGAGCGGGTATGGCGTTCAGCATCTTCTCGATGGCGTCTTCGCCGGGCTTGATCTGCACTGTGGAGCCGCCTCGACTGTAGGTGGCGGCCGGGTTGCCCCGGGTCATGAGTTCTAAGAACACGTATCCGCCCGTTGCCACCGAAATCCGGTTGGATGTCGGCTCCGGTATGACCACCATGTCGGCGGTGATGCCGTTGTTGACCATGAAGCGGGCGCCGATTCCGCAGCCCCGATAGCGGGCCCCCTGGTAACGCCCCACCGGCGCGTGGCAAGTCTCGCCGACGACGCCGGCGATCATCAGGTTGCCGCGCAGCTTCGCCTTGGACCGGGCCATGGCCTCCACGGCGAGGATGGCCGACGCGTGACCGCTCTTCATGTTGTAGGTGCCCATACCGTATATCCACTCGTCCTCGCGCCAGGATTTCGGCTGATATCCCGGCCCGAGATCGCGGATGCCCTCCTCGTCGCCGCCGTAGGTCGTGTCCAGATGGCCGCAGTACATCAGGGTAGGGCCGTCGCCCGTGCCCTCGAGCCGGCCGTAGACGTTATATCGTTCCGGCTCGACCTCCTGCATCCAGGTCACAAGGCCCGCCGCCCGGAAGCGGTCGGCGAGATATTCGGCGAGCGCCTTCTCGCCGCCCTGGGGGCTCGGGATGTCGACCATCTCCATGGTCAGCTGGGCGATAGCGTCCTCGTCGACGTATGCCAGGGCGTCTTCGACCATGCTCATCGTTCGTCCCTCCTCTGTGCGCGCGATCCGCGGCTCCACGGGCGCCTCGTCCTCTCGTGGCGGGCGCCCCGGTGACTACATTCCAAGGTACATCTGTCGGATGTTCGGGTCAAGCAGAAGCTCCGCCGAGTCTCCCTCGCGACGATTCCGACCCATGTCCAGCACGTATCCCCGGTCGGAATTTTCCAGGGCCTTGGCCGAGTTCTGCTCCACGACCAGGATCGCTATACCGTCGCGGTGAATCCGCTCGATGCTCTCGAAGATGGTTTCCATCACCGTGGGCGCCAGCCCGATCGTCGGCTCGTCGAGCAGGATGAGGGTCGGTCTGGTAACCATGGCCATCCCGAAGCTGAGCATTTGCCGCTGGCCCCCGCTGAGGGTTCGGGCCTTGCTGCGCTCCTTCTCCTTCAGGATGGGGAACAGGCCGAATACCCCTTCGCGCGAGCGGCGCCGCTCCTCGGCGTCGGCCACCGTCCAGGCGCCGAGGTGGAGGTGCTCGCTCACCGTCATCTGGGGGAAGATGTTGCTACCCTGGGGGCAATACGAGACCCCGTGCCGGATGATCAGGTGTGGCTCGATCCCGGTGATGTCCTCTCCCTCGAGGACGACCTTTCCCTCCGTCGGCTTCAGGTATCCCAGGATGGTCAGCAGCACGGTCGACTTGCCGGCGCCGTTCGGCCCGATGAGGGCGATCGTCTCGCCGCGGCCGACCTCGAGCGAGACGCCGTGCAGGATTTCCTTCTTGCCGTAGCCGGAGACGATTCCCTCGACCTTCAGCAGCGTATCCCCGGCCATGGCTCAAGCCCCGAAATAGGCGGTGAGGACTGCCTCGTCCCGCCGGACTTCTTCCGGCGATCCTTCGGCGATCTTCTCACCCATGCTCAGGACGACGACGCGTTCGCAGTTGTTCATGACCACGTCCATGTTGTGCTCGATGATCAGAAAGGTCCTGCCTTCCTCATTCAGATAATGGATCAGCTCCAGCAATTTCTTCTGCATAACGGGACTGACGCCGGCGGCCGGCTCGTCGAGCAGGATCAACCCCGGATCGAGCATCAGTACCTGGATGATAGAGAGCAGGCGTTGCTGGCCGAAGGAGAGGTCGCTCGCGTATTCGTCCCGCAGGTCGGTCAGGCCGACGAGCTCGAGAAGTTCATGGGCCCTGTCATCAGCGGCGGCGTTTCGCGTCGGCAAGGTGACGTTCTCCATCAGTGTCATCTTGGGGAAAATGCGCGTCACCTGGAAGGTGCGGCCAATGCCCTTCCGGGCGATCTGGTAGGGCGGCAGGCCCGTCACGTTCTCTCCGCGATAGAGGATGCGCCCGTCGTCCAGCGGCAGATATCCCACGATGGTATTGAACAAGGTCGTCTTGCCGGAGCCGTTGGGGCCGATCAGGCCGACGATCTCACCCTCTCCGACGGAAAAGCCGCACCCGGCGAGCGCATGGACGCCCCCGAAGCTTTTCCGGACGTCCTGGATCTCCAGGATCGGCCTATCGGCGGTCATGCTCCCCCCCGTTGGGCTCAAGCGGTGTCCCGCGGCGCGACGGGTTTTCGCCTCCATCGTCAGATCCACCTCGTTTTCGGCAGAATCCCCATCTCCTTGAGGCGGACCACGACGCCGTCGGGCATCCAGATGACCAGGCAGACCAGAACGAGACCGAAGACGGTGATGTTGGCCTGGCCGAGGTGCAGCCAGACGAAGTCGCTGATGAGCTGGAGCGTGACGGCGCCGATCACCGCACCGAGGACGGTTCCCAGCCCACCGAACATGGCCATCACGATGGACAGCATGGTGTACTTGATATCGAAAGCCGCGAACGGTTCGATGTAGTGCAGAAAAGTGGCATGGATGCCGCCCGCCGTTCCGGCGAAGAAGGCGCTGACGACGAACGCGCTGACCTTCAGGGCGGTGGTATTGACCCCGAGCCCGCCCGCCGCTGCCTCGTCTTCCCGTACGGCGATAAGCAACAGGCCGAAGTACGAGCGGGCAAAGAACATGGTCGCCAGCACGATGCAGACCGCGAGCAGGAAGATGGCGTAGTACTTCTGGGTCAGGTTTCCCGCGAGGACGGGCATGCCGGCGCCGCCGCGCGTAAACGGCGTCAGGTATTTGGTGGATATGAGCACCCGGGCTCCCTCGGCCAGGGCCAGCATGGAGATCGCGAAATAGGCCCCGCGAATGCGCAGCAGCGGATAGCCTATCACCGCCGCGACGAGGGCGGCGGTGAGCCCGCCCGTCAGGTAGCCCGGGATCAGTCCCATTTTGAAGTCGACGAAGCCGATCACCGAGGCGTACATGCCGAGCCCGACGAACAGGACGAAGCCGAAATTGATATAGCCGGAAAAGCCGGAGAAGAAGTTCCAGGCGCCGGCGAGGCAGACGTAGTAGAGGGTCAGGAACAGCAGGGAGAGCGCCGCCGGGCCCAGATAGAGCGGCGCAGTACCCGCGAGGACCGCGTAGGCGATCAGGCCCACGGCGCCGACGACGGGAACCGCGCGTCTCCAGGTCATGGCCGGATCAATCCTCCACCGCGTGGCCGAGTAAACCTCGTCGCCGGACGGCCAGAATCAGCACGATGATCAGGAAAGGCAGCACCTGCGCCATGCGCGTCGTCAGGTAATAGGTGCCGACGCTCTCGACGATGCCGAAGATGTAGGCCCCCAGAAACGCGCCTGGCAGACTCCCGAGTCCGCCGATGACGACGATGGCGAAGGCCTTGGCCACGTAGATCAACCCCATTTGCGGGTATATCGTCCATACCATCGCCACCATGGTACCGCAGGCGCCCGCGAGCGCGATGCCGAGGCCGAAGGTCACCGCCATGACTTGTTTGACGTCGATTCCGCAGGCTTGCGCCAGATTCCGGTTCTGCGCGGTGGCGCGGATGGCCTCGCCGTATGCCGTGAACCGGAGGAGGGCGAAGAAAGCGGCGAGCAGAAGCAGCGCCAGCGCGAAGGCGACGAGATATGCCTTGCTGGTGGTGAGGAATCCGACCGTGACCGGCTCGCCTAGATAGTCGACCGAGCGAAAGGTCGGCGTGAAGATCACCTCCGCCGTGTTCCACAGGATCATGGAGATCCCGAAGGTCAGCATCATCGGCGGCATCAGCCCGCGGACGGCGACGACGTTGATCAGGAAATGCCCCAGCCCGAAGCCGACGGCGAAGAGCACCGCCATACTGAGGGGCAGCGCCACCAGCGGGTTCAGTCCGAGGAAAGCCCAGGCGCCGAAGGTGGTGAAGGCGCCGAGCATCACGAAGTCGCCGTGGGCCGCGTTGACGACCCCGCAGACGCCGAAGATCAGGCTCAGACCGATGGCCACCAGGGCGTACATCGTCCCCAGGATGATCCCGAACGCGATCAACTCGCCGAAGGTACCGAGGGTTTCGATCATGCCGGGTTTCCCAAACGATGGGTGGTTGGCCGAAGCCGGCGACTCGGCGCAGCCGCCGGGAGCCCGAATCGAGGCGGACTCCCTCCGGCATGCAACGGTTTCGCCGGGGGGCGCTTGCGCCTACATGGCTTCCCACTTGAACGGGTGCACGAACTTGGCGGTGGCGATCTTGCTCGGGTAGATCACCTCCGGCGCCACCTTGCCGTTCTTGAGCTGGTTCTGCAAAGCGAGTCGTGTGCCGCCGACCTGCAGCCCAGAGTCGGGATGGCCCAACGGGTTCACCCTGAAGCGTCCGAACACGGTGGCGCGGTCGAGCGAGAACATGACGTCGCGGATCGCCTCCCGATTCTCCACCGAGCCGGCCCGTTTGACCGCCTCCTCGAGAATCTGACAGCCGCCGTATCCGGTCGCCGCGAGCCAGTCGGGCGCCTTGTTGTACTCTTGGGCAAAGGCGTCGACGAACTTCTTGTTGCCGGGCCAGTCGGCCGTCGGTAGCCATTCGGTGTCGCTGCAATGCCAGGCCGCGTTCTTCCCGAGCGCCTGATTGAAATCCACGTGGCCGAGAGCGGACATGTACCAGATCGCCTTGGGCGCCCATTTCAACGAAAGGGCGGCCTTGGCAATCAGGATGGAGTCGGCCGAGTAGCCGCCGCCGCAGAGCACCTCGGCGCCGGCGTCCCGGGCCTTGCGGACCAGCGGCACCATGTCCTGAATCCCGATGGGATAGGCCTCGTCGAGGACGAGGTCGAGGCCCGCGGCCAGTATCCGCTTGCGCACGCCCTCCGCCGCGGCGATCGGCATCGCGTCGTCGATGTGCAACAGGGCGACCTTCTTCATCCCGGCGTTCTTGCACATCACTTCCATGCCGGCGAAGCGGTCGCGGCTCGGGACCATGAGCTGCACCTGCCAGTTGAGCTTCTGGCCCAGCCAGATCTTCTGGCTGGAAGCGGTGGCGCTGACAGTAGGAATCTTCGCCGCGGCGATGATGGGCCGCACCGCCAGGTTGATGGAGCTGGCGTAGGGGCCGAGCAGCAGGTCGACCTTCTGGTTGTGGATGAGATGAAGCATGAGTCGCGCGCCCTGGGTGGGGTCGCTCGTATCGTCGAGAATGGTCAGCTCGACCTTGCGCCCGCCGATGAGCCCGGGCTCGCGGTGCGGAAGCCCCTCGTTGCCGTAGCTGTACCCCTTCTCGTTGATGTGCTTGGCCCAAAGCTTGTAGCCCTCGACGCAGTACAGCGCCTCGCGGGAATACCGCCCGGTGAGCGGCATCGGGCAGCCGATCCGAATGGGCTTGGACGCGGCGCGTGCCGACGTCAGGATTCCCGGTGCCGCCAGGGAGCCGAGGCCGGCCAACGAACCAGCGGTCGAATACTTCAGGAACTCGCGTCTCGTGATCTTGGACATTTCTGTTCCTCCCTAATGGGTGGGATCGGACCGTTACGCTTTGCGGGTCATCCCCGACGGGTGTTCGAACGGGCACCATCGCGAGCCGACGACCTTTCACGCCGCAATTCAAACGCCGGGTGGTTCGTTACGTCCCGCACGATGGATTAAAAAGCCGATATAGATACTACATGGTACCATCGGGACCCCGCCGATGCAAGAAAAGGCTCGGGAGTACGGAACCCGTTTGTGGATCCGAGAGGTTCGGGAGAGAGCGGGTGGAGCGCGTGCCCTCGAAGGATGGCGGCGCGAAGGCCTGTATCGCCGAAGCGCAGATCCGCCCGACCCCCGGGATGCTCATCAGGCGCCTCGCCTCTTCGTCCTCGCGCGGAGTCGCCCCTCCAGCTCCGAGACGCTTTCCGCGGTGGCCAAGACGTCCAATACCTCGTCCAGCTATGCTTTCAGGCGGGCGCCCTCAGGGTCGAACATCGCCGAGCGCGAAGCCACGGTCACGGGGAAGCACTCGCTCATGTATAGCACCTGCAACTTGATGCCGGCCACCGCTTGCTCGATCGGCAGATAGGCCAGCAGGAGGTGCTGGCCGAGGGACGGTCCCATGCCGGCCGAGGTGACGAAGGACTCCCGTCCGCGGACGTCGACGAGGCGCTTGCCGTCACGCGTCAGGATCGGTTCGCTGCTACCGGTGGGGAACCGAAACACCCCGGATTCGCTGGTGTGACCGTCAACCGTCAGCGCACACAGCTTCGCCGCCGGACCTTCGGCGCGTGCCTGCAGGTAGGCCTGCTTCCCGATGAATTCCGCGGCCTTCACGCGGGGCCGCGCCAAGCCCGCCTCCACCGGCGAGTACTCGGAGGTGAGATCGGCGCCCATGAGTGCGTATCCCTTTTCAAGGCGTCCCGTGGTGCCGTAGACGCCGATACCGACGGGTCGGGCGTCGAAGGCGCGGCCCGTCTCCCAAATCGCGTCCCACAGGCGCACGCCGTGCGCCGTGCGCGTGTAGATCTCCCATCCGCTCTCGCCCACGTAGGAAATGCGCAGCATCGTCGTCGGAACGCCATCAATAATCACCTCCTGCATCGTCCCGTACGGAAACGCTTCCTGTGTTAGCGGGGCGCCGGCAATCTCGGAGAGCAACGCGCGGGCATCCGGTCCCCATACCCCTATGGTGCAGAATGCCGACGATTGGTTCTCGAACTGAACCGAGCCGTCCCTGGGCAGATGGCGGCGGAACCAGACCTCGTCGCGCGCACCGTCGAAGACTCCGGTCACGATGCGGAACCGATCGTACGCCAACCTCTGTATGGTGAGATCGGCGCGGATCCCGCCATCCGGCGTTAACAGCGGGGTGTAGATCGAGCAGCCCACCGGACGATCACAGAGGTTGACCGTCAACCGCTCCAAGTAGGGCACGACGCCAGGTCCGGACACGTCAAAGATCTGAAAGGCGCTCAAATCCACGATCCCGACTTTCTCCCGCATGTGGAGATGCTCCGCGTTGATGATCGGCGACCACCAGCGGCGATCCCATTCGTGCGGGCGATCCGAAACGCCGTAGCGGGCGACCAGATCCTCGTTCGACGCGTACCACTGGGGTCGCTCCCAGCCGTGCGCTTCGAAGAATTCGGCGCCTAGGTTCGCGGTGCGATCATAGAACGGCGCCCGGTGCATGCCGCGCGCGGACGCCCACTGCTCACGCGGATGCACGATTCCGTACGTCTTGTTAAAGTGCTCGCAACAGCGCTGTCGAATGTGCTGCTCGGTTCGCTCGTGCGGGTAGAACCGCGTGATGTCCGAGCCGTGTGGATCGCACAGACGCGGATAGCCGTAGGTGATCCACTCGGCGATCAAGCGCGCGGTGCCGGGGCCCTCCTTGATCCAAACTGCGGCCGCCGACCAGAGCTTCTCCACCTCGGCAGTCTCGCCCAGCACCTGCCGCGCATCCGGGGTCAGAGACAGCAGTCCGTTCACCGAATATTGCATTTCGGAACCGGCAAGCAACTCGCCCATAATCGTCCGGGCATGCTCGAGCTGCGGAGCGAAGTCATCGCCGGTGAAGGGCATCTCGGTGGGTGTCCGCTCCGCCTCCGCAAAGGAAGGAATGTCATCGGGTTGCACCAAGATGGGGCGATGGGCATACGAGCCGATCTCCATCGCCTCGTGACTCTGTCGCTCGTACATGAAGGTGTCCATGTCGCGGACGATCGGATAGTCGATCTCGTTTCCCGTCCTTCGCAGCAGGTCGATCGATCCCATGTCAGCCATCTGGTGCACCGCTGGGGTAAGCGGGATGGTCGCTCCGGCGAGCGCGGCGACTCGCGGGCTCCAGACACCGCACGCAATCACCACCTGTTCCACCGCGATCGTGCCGCGCGTAGTCGCCACGGCCCGGATGCGCGGACGGCCGAACAGCGGGCGTGATACCTCAAGCCCGGTGACCTCGGTGTTGTCCAGCACGGTCAGCACTTCCTTGGCCCGCGCCTGCTCACGCATGATGGTGCCCGCCCGGACCGAGTCGACCACCGACACGCTCGGCGTGTAGAAGCCGCCTAGGATCACGTCACCGTTCACGAACGGTACCTTGGCAACCACCTCGGCGGGATTAAGTAGCTCGGCCTCGATACCCCAGCAGAGAGCCGAGGTCATCCGCCGGCGCAACTCTTCCATGCGAGCATCCGTGCGTGCCACTTCGATACCGCCACACGTGGTGTTGACGCCGAGCGCGGCATACTGGCGTTGGCTCTCCAATGTCAGCATCGTGATCTCGCGATTGTGATCAGTGGGGAAGATGAAGTTCGACGCGTGGCCGGTCGAACCACCGGGGTTAGGCAGCGGCCCCTTTTCGATCAGCAGTAGGTTGTCCCACCCCAGCTCCGCCAAGTGCCGCACTAGGCAATTGCCAACGATACCGGCACCGATCACGGCAATCGTCGCCCGTGTCGGCGGCGGCGAAGTGCTCTCGGCTAGGCTGCCGATGGAGTCTTTCAGAATTGATCCCCCACGTACGCATGACGGTCACAACTCGCGACATGCTCGGCCCCGGAGTCGATCGCGTAGGTTTCCGGTCTTGCCCCCATGAGCGGCATCGGCGTCCACATCACGCCCTGGCCAGAAGGTCAGCCTTGAAACATGGCATATATGGCATATAATTAGCCCTGTTTACAAGTGTTGCGAGAGTCGGGAGCACCTCGGTAACGGCGGCAAACTCGTACCGCGAGGCATCGCCGGTATCGGGGCGCCGTTGGCTTTCGGCATTAGCTGTGCCACGGTTGGTGCAGTCGCTGCCGTTGGATCATTGTGAGTCGATCGCGTACCGGAGCCGCGCCAGAAAGCCATAAGGCGTGACGGAGCAGGAGGAGCCATGAGTGGCCAGCCGCACAGTGTCGACCAGTCCGACCGAATCGTTCCCATCAACCTGCGCCAGAGTGGCCGGACGCCCACGGAGCTGCTCATCTCCACGCGGGTGCGGAAGTCGCCCTACTGGCATCTGTCCCACGACACAGGCTGCTGGCGAGCCACGGTCTACAATCGCACCTACCATCCGCGCGGCTACGTAAGGCCGGAGGAGGGCGGCGCAGCCGTCGAGCACGAGGCGCTGACGAACCACGTGACGCTTTGGAACGTCGCGGTCGAGCGGCAGATCCAAATCAAGGGACCGGATGCAGAGCGGTTCGTCGACTACGTCATTACTCGCGACGCGACCCGCATCAGGCCGATGCAAGCGAAGTACGTCATACTCTGCAACGAGAAGGGCGGGATTCTGAACGACCCGGTCCTGTTGCGCCTGGCCGCGGAGGAATTCTGGTTCTCGCTGGCGGACTCCGACATGCTGTTCTGGCTGCAAGGCGTCAACGTCGGGAAGCGGATGGATGTGGAAATTAATGAGATCGATGTCTGCCCGTTACAGATCCAAGGGCCGAGGTCGCTCGCGCTGATGGTCGATCTACTGGGCGACGATGTCCGGGACATCCCCTACTACGGCATCCTCGAAACCGAGGTCGAGGGCTGCCCGGTGGTCGTATCCCAATCCGGCTTCTCGGGAGAGAAGGGCTACGAGATCTATCTGCGCGACGCCACCCTGCACGCCGAGAAGCTGTGGCGCGCGGTGCTTGACGCGGGCAAGCCGCACCAGCTAATGGTCACCGCCCCCGGCCATCAGCGTCGTATCCAGGCCGGCATCCTGTCCTGGGGGCAGGACATCGACCACGAGACGGTGCCTTTTCAGTGCAACCTGGCCTATCAAGTGCCGCGCAAGAAGCAGGGCGACTACATCGGCCGGACGGCCCTCGAACGGATGCGAGCCGAGATCGTCGCGGGGCGTCCGCCGTTCTCGATGGTGATGGTGGGCATGAAGCTGGGCGGCAAGCCGATCGACGACTACGCGCCCGACTTCTGGCTGGTCTCGGATGCCGACGGAGGCGACCCGATCGGTTACCTGACTTCGCCGTGGCACGCCTCGGAGTTGGGGTCCAACATCTCGCTAGGTTACGTGCCGATCGGCAAGTCGGCGGTTGGGACCGAGCTGCTGGTCTGGCTGCCGGATGAGTATGCCAGCGAGCCGGGGCAACCCGACCGTGCGCAGGTTTGCGAGGTCCCCTTCCGCCCATCGGTCAATCCGAGTGCGCGCGAGCTGGCGCATGCCCGCGGCGAGGACGCGGCCGACTAGCCCGGCAATCATCACCTTGCTGCTCTGCTTTCCGCTCAACCAACCTCCCAGCAATTCCTCACCGATCTCAGGTCTTGAGGCGTTTGATCGACTCCGAACGGGTGGGGGCATGGCAACAGCACCTGGGTACCGGATCCCAGTGGATTCCGGGTAAGAAGCGTCCGGTCGGACGTAGTTCCAATGCCTTCGACAGGACCAGCCTCTCGGCCGAACCAAGGTCCCTGCACTTCCCCGCCGGAAGCCACATGCTCCCCTCAGCGCGTCCCGCTAGCAGTGCAGGGACAGGTGCTGCAGTTGCGCCACCACGTGTGCCGGAAGAGGGCTTAGTTGAACTGGGAAGCCTCCCAGAGATGCCGTGACGTCCACGCCGCGCCTGTTGGGTTGTTGAAAAAACACCGGCTATGTGATTCGTTGTATGGATATTCAGCGCCCGGGAGGGGAGTCAGGAGAGATGTTGGGACGCAAGAGGCGCGAGCAGATGGAATTGTTCGTGGCCGGTTCTTTGGAGCGGTTGATACCGAAGGATCACGTCTTGGCCCGGGTGGATCGCGTACTGGATCTGAGTTGGCTGCGGAGGAGGTGGCGGCGGATTGCTACAGCGAGGACAGGGGTCGTCCCGGAATCGACCCGGAAGTGGCGGTTCGGCTGATGCTGGCGGGTCTTCTGCCGGGTTACGTTCACGATCGTCGTCTGATGCGCGAGGCGCGGGTGAACCTCGCGATTCGGTGGTTCATCGGGTATGGGCTGAATGAGGAGTTGCCGCATCATTCGAGCCTGACGCGGATACGTCAGCGCTGGGGAGAGGCTCGGTTCCGGGAGATATTCCGGCGCACGGTGTAGGCGTGCCTGGACGCGAAGGTGGCTAAGGCGGAAGTGGTTCACGTGGACGCCTCGCTGATACGCGCGAACGTGAGTTGGGAGAGTCTGGCGGAGCGCCACGTGGAGGAGGTGATTCGGGAGAACGCCTCGGAGGATGAGGCCGGGAAGAAGGACCGTGGAGGCCGCCGTGGCGGGGGTTCGGGGCGTGTGAGCCGCACGGACCCGGACGCGCGGCCGGCGAGAACGGTCGGGGGGTTCGAGCCGAGCTAGGAGCAGCATGCGGTGGTGGACGATGCGCGCGGGGTGGTGCTCGACGTCGCGATGACGGAGGGGACGTTGAACGAACGTGAGGTGATCGCCTCGCAGATGGAGGTAGCCCCTCCCCGGGGCTGCCCCACAATTCGCAAACTCTCAAGGAGCGAGCCCGAGATGGTGACGGCGGACTCGGGCTACGCCTACTCGAAAGAGGTTTACTTTTCTCCATAGGTGAGAATCGGCGGCTCCTGAATGAGCGCTGCGGGGTACTAGACATGGCCGAGGGCAGGCAGTTGGGAATCGGACTTTGGAAGAGAAATGCACAAATCAGCCGACGCGCTTACCGACACGGCTTCGCCAGAATGCGCAGGAGTTTTAGTGAATCCGCTTTCGGATTGATTACACGTTGCGGGAGGTGGATTCCACATGAAATTGTTGAAAACATGTATTTGCAATAATATCAACAAGATAACGGAATTTTGCAGCAGGTGAAAACGTGTTGATGCATCAAGAATCCTGTAATTTATCGAATAACATCGTCAATTTATCTAATTTTATAGAAAATATGATTATTTACATTATCCTGAATTTCCGCGCCCCTCGTGCGATCTCTAAAGGCGATCTCTAAAGAAAAGCGCGTCCTCTGAATTTCGGCGCCTGCTCATGCGTTCTCCTTCAGAAACGCTCCGCAGAATCTACCCGAACCGGCTTGATCTCGGCTCACCGCAAATGCGGGCAAATGCGCATTCCTCGTAATCGGAGCAATTCCTGACAAAGGAGAAAAATCGCCAAAATGAAACGACATATTGTCGAGCGGGCAGAGAGGCTTTTCGAACAAAATCGATCCCGCCCGATTTATTCACCACCCACTTCGTGGTCATGAAACACGGCGGCGCCTTTCCGGTAAAAGAGCATACAACGACCCGCACGAAACGATTTGGTCTCATTACGGCGTTATGATAGATTCATTCCATCGTCTCGAATGAAATTTTAGGCGCAAAGCAGAATTCCGGGAGAAGACGAACTTCACGTCACCTCGAACGATGCCGACTGGGGAATCACGAGGCTTTCCATGGACCGAACCGACGCCCCGAAATCCATTGACGCCCAGGACGTAAAGCGATTCGCCCGCGAGTTGGGCGCGGATATGGTGGGCATCGCATCGGCGGAGGGTTTCGCGGAGGCGCTACCGGGCTGCCGCCCAAGAGACCTTTTCAACATGGCGAACAGCGTGATCGTGATGGCCAAGCGCATCCCCTTCGCCGCGGCCACGCCATATCCCAGCATCGGCGCGATGGAATTCGGCGAATATATCCCCGAGAATTTCCTGAACGAAGCCTGCTACCGGCTATCGCTTTTTCTCGAAGACGGGGGCTATCTCTCCTCGGCCACGCCGGCGGGGCGCGACATCACGAACTTTCGCGTGGAAGAAGAAGGCCGGGAACCAAAAGTTTTCCTCCAGGGCTCCTTTGATTTGAGACTTTCCGCGGTGAAGGCGGGGGTTGGCGAGATAGGAGCCAACAACTGTCTGATCACGCCGAAGTACGGCTCTCGCGTTCGCCTGGGCGCGGTATTCACCGAGGCGCGTCTTGAGCCCGACACACCCAATCAATATGGCTCGGTGCCTGAGTTTTGCCGTGAGTGCGGCTTTCGTTGCGTAGAGGCCTGCCCCGCGAACGCGCTCTCGGGCGAGGGCGCGGTGGATCACTACCGCTGCATGGTCATACGGCCGGATTTGGTCGCGCCGGAGAAGGCCCTCACCCATTTCAAAAAACTTTTCCGGGGCAAACCCCTCATCATGGCCGCCAAAGGGCTCTCCTACACCGATAGCCCACCGCATCCATGCAGCACCTGCATCACCCTGTGCCCGATGGATCAGGGCCGTGAGTTCGCAAAAGAACCTTTTCACCGCGAATCATGGTCCGAAGAAGACGCGCTCAAGGTCATAGACCCGAGCCTGTTGGAGAACACATAACATGGAAAATGCTCTCGGAAGCGGAATTTGCGCAGGCGACGTCAAGGCGCAAGCCCGTGATTTCGGCGCGGACCTCGTAGGAATCTGCTCTTGTGCGGGTTTCGAGAAAGCGCTTCCGGGTTGTAAGCCCGAAAACCTGGTAAAGGACGCCAAAAGCGTCGTCGTCTTCGCGCGTAGAATGCCCTTTGGCAACGCCACTTCCCGGCCTACGGTGGGGTATCTGGAATTCGGCTATTACGGTCATGAGGCCTGGATCAACAAGCTCTCATACCGGCTGGCGCTCTGGCTCGAGGACAAGGGACACATGACGCTGCCCACGCCCGCCGGGCGGGACATTCCCTCGCTCCGCATTCTGCGCGAAGGCCCCGAGCCCGAGGTGTTCATGCAAGGCTCCTTCGACCTCAGGCTCGCGGCGGTGAATGCGGGAATGGGCGAAATCGGGGTGAACAACAACCTGATCACCGCCGAATACGGCTCGCGCCTTCGCCTGGGAGCGGTCATCACGACGGCTGCGCTCGAAGCCGACCCGCCCAAGCAATACGGCGTAGTGCCCGATTTTTGCGTGGAGTGCGGCTACAAGTGCATCAAACCCTGTCCGGCGGGCGCGCTCCCGGGAGACGGCGCGGTGGACCACTACAAATGCATGGTGATGTATCCCCAAAAAGTCTCGCCGGAGAAGGCCGTCGACGTCTTTAAGAAACGCTACGGCTACCCCGAACTCCAACTCGCCGGGCGAATGATGGCTTTTACCGAAAACGCGCCGCACATCTGCGCCACCTGCATCACCCTGTGTCCGATGGACGAGGCGCGCCGCGTCAAGGAGAAGGTGGCGGGCAACGGCAGAGACTGACCACTCGATAACGAAACGGAAAACAGCATACGAATGGGAATTATATACATGACTCGGCGGTGGGATTCCGGGCTCTGGATTCGAAAGGGAACGATATAATCACTCCCCCCTTGCGGGGGTTGTTGAAAAACCCGGTCCTGGGAGCGAGCGCGTTCTCCTCGTCTTGCATGGCCACCGTATCGACCTCACCCTGAGTAGCCGCCGAAGGTCAAACGCGACTGAGAAAGGAGCGTTTGTATCGAAGGCCTGTCCTGAGCCTGTCGAAGGAGGCGCTACCTTTCGATGCGCCCCGGCTCTCCCTCGATACGGCGCGCGAGCGCGCCTACTCGGGATGAGGGAGGAGTGTCGTCGCGGGTCAAACGCGATTGATGAATGAGTGTTTGAAGCGAGTGATGAATGTCAAATCGGAGTGAGGAGCGAAGATTTGTTTGCAGACCGACGAGGGAGGTATTATGTGCCAGGGCGGCGAATGCGCCGCAGGCATTTTTCCCTCAAGGGGGGAGTGAGAAAACCCAAGCAGGAGGGAGTGGTTTTGGAGAGGGAATTATGAATGTAACTGGTAGATTCTTTATGAATTGACCGGCAAGAAGAAGTCGTCAACTCAAGTATATGATTCCCATACGATCATCGGGATGCAGGAGAATGCGTCTCGTTTTCTTTTCTCAGGAGTTTGTCATGCCGAAACCGCTCGAAGGGATGCGGGTGCTGGACCTTACCCAGTTCTACTCGGGGCCCTGGGCCACGCTCCTGCTCGCGGGTCTGGGGGCGGAGGTCATCAAGGTGAACCACCCGGCCACGGGCGACGTAGTGGCCATGGGACCCCCCTTCGCCGGACCCGAAGGCGTGTCCTTCCACCGGCAAAGCGAGGACGACTTGGGAATAGCCTACTTAAAGAGAACCCGCAACAAAAAATCCTTGACTCTCAATCTCAAGGAGCCGCGCGGGCTGGATTTGTTCTATCGCCTGGTGGATGAGGCCGACGTGCTCGTCGAGAATTTTTCGGTAGGCGTGACCGAGCGGCTCAAAATCGATTACGAGACGCTCAACAAACGAAAGCCCAGGCTCATCTACTGCTCCATCACCAGTTACGGGCAGAGCGGCCCCGATGCCCGGCTCAAGGGCTACGACGCCGTCACCCAGGCGGTCTCGGGCCTGATGAACCTCACCGGCTTCCCCGACGGCCCCCCGACCAAGGCGGGCTCCGCCATCGCGGACAGCATCGGGGGCACGTTCGCCTTCGGCGCCATCACCACCGCGCTGCTGCATCGCGAGCGCACAGGCCAAGGCCAGTGGATAGACGTCTCCATGGTGGACTGCCTTTTGTCTCTGGTATTCGATGAGCCGATGGACTGCTACGAGGCGCTGGGGCTGCCCGAACGGCTGGGAAACCGCATCATGCGCCTCTCCCCCTTCAACGCATATCCGGCCAGGGACGGCTGGCTGGTCATCGGCTCCGGCACCGACGCCCACTGGAACAACATTCTGCGCGCCGTCGGGCGCGAGGAGTTGGTGGGCGATGCGCGCTACGCGGATCTGAGCGGCCGCATCACGCGAAACGACGAGGTGGACGCCGTCATCACCGAATGGACGGA
Organism: bacterium; assembly: GCA_965218735.1. Classification (GTDB taxonomy): domain Bacteria; phylum UBA8248; class UBA8248; order UBA8248; family UBA8248; genus Bin107. The sequence continues at coordinate 1,698,235 of CBDCMA010000008.1, forward strand.
AAAACACACCGTGGAGGATGCGCTCTCCGCACTGCGCCGTTTCGACGTCATCTGCGGGCCGGTGCACACCATCGAGGACATCCTCGCGTGGCCCCATCTCAAGGCGCGGAACATGCTCGAAGACCTCCCCCATCCCGCGCTGGGCCCTTTGAGCGGAGTCAAAACGGCGGGCTTTCCGCTTAAATTCAGCAAATCACCCGGCGGCTACGACGCCCCCGCCCCACTGAGCGGCCAGCACAACGAGGAGATTCTGGGTGAGAGGCTCGGTCTCGCGAAAGAAGAAATCGAAAAGCTCAAGCGCGACGGCGTTATCTAGGACGCGCGAGAAAACACGACACATTCCCGCCTATTCGGCGGGAGTTCCCCCGGTAAGCCCGAGCTTCGCCGCTCGGAACATCGAGGCCATGCTGTAGACCGCGGTGAAGAGGGAGAGCACGAGAATGGTCGCCGTGATGGGGCTGGTCAGCAGCGAAGTCATGTCCCCGCCCGAGATCGTGAGCGCGCGGCTCAGGTTGATCTCGATGATCGGCCCCATGATGAAGGCGAGCACGATGGGCACGACGGGAATGTTGACCTTCTCGAAGAAATAGGCGATAGCGCCCAGAATGAGCACCATGACGACGTGGGACGTGTAGTTCGCATACACGAAGCTGCCGACGACGATGAGAATCAGGACGAACGGCCCCAGGATGCGGCGGGGCACCTTGGCGACCAAGCTGAAGGCGCGGGTGCCGACGAGGCCCGTGCACAGGAGCATGAGGTTGATCACGAAAAGGCCGATGAACACCGTCATGACGAACGTCCCGTTGTCGCGAAAGAGCAGCGGGCCGGGAACCAGGCCCTTGCTGATCAGCACGCCGAGAAGAATGGCCGCGCCGCCCGAACCCGGAATGCCGAGCGAGAGCGAGGGCACGAGCGTCCCCCGCGACGAGGGCGTTGTTGGAGCACTCGGGCGCGGCGACGCCCTCGATGATGCCGGTGCCGAACTCCTCCGCCGGGCGCTTCGACCACCGCCTCTCCTCGCTGTAGGCCAGCATGCCGGCGATAGATCCGCCCGCTCCCGGAACCGCGCCGACCCCTGTTCCGATGAGGCTCGCGCGAATCCAGGTGGGGATGAGCCTGCGGATTTCCCACGGATGAATCCGGTTGCGCTCGTCGGCGGCTCCTTGAGTGGCGGTTTCTTTGCTCTCGATGGTGCGCCTGTGCTCCACCAGGAGATGGAAAGCCTCAGGCCCGGCCAGGAAGGCGATGATGACGACGACCAGCGGAATGCCGTCCATCAGATAACCCTGGTCGAATGTGAACCGCAGACCGCCGAAGCCCGAACTCCCGACCGTGGCCAACAACAATCCGATGCCCGTGGCGAGGAAACCGCGCGCGGCGTCCTTTCCGAAAAAGCTCGCCACGATCGACAGACCGAACACGCCGACCGCGAACAACTCGCCCGGCCCGAACATCAGGGCGATGTTGCCGAGCGACGTGCCTGCGACGATGAAGATCAGAGTGCTCGTGACGCCGCCGATCACCCCCGAGTAGAGGGAGATGCGCAGCGCCTTGCGCGCGAGTCCGTTCCGGGTCATGGCGTAGCCGTCGAGACGGTGACCGCAGACGCCCCCGTGCCCGGCGTGCGGATCAGGATGGCCGGAATGGAACTGCCGTATTCGACCCCGGAATAGACGGCGAGGAAGAACATGGTCGCGTGCTCCACGGGCATCGTGAAGGTCAGGGGAAAAAGAAGGGCCAGCGCCTGTGAACTGCCGAACCCCGGCATGGCGCCCATGAGGACGCCGATAGCGACTCCCCCCAGCATGATCGCAAGAATGGCGGGCGAGGCGAGTTGGCTAGTCGCTGCGAATATGTGCCCGAGAGTTCCTTCCATCTATCACTGCCCTTCCATCGATTACGGCCCTAGAAGATATAGATCGGCAAGAATTTAAGCGGCAACGGGATGTTCAGCATCGGCACCAGTCCCAGATACAGGACGATCATCGTCACCAGAGACAACGCAAAGCCCAGCAGCAGCGCGCCGCGCGGCGCCGATTCCGCCCGCATGCGCGGGACCAGCAGGCACATCATGAGCGCGATGGTCATGATCTCGAATCCTACCGGTTCGAGCAGAACAGCGTAGAGGTAAACGAACACGACGATGGAGACGAACTCCAGCCAATGCGCCCGGAGGTATGGCTCCTCGGAGCCTTCGGCCTGCGCCGCCTGGGGCAGGAAAAGCCCGCGCGCCAGGACGATGACCGCCCAGACAATCGAGAAACCCAGAGCCAGCCGGGGGAAAAAGGCGTCGCCCGGATACCCCGGCTCGTACGGAGGCTGCATCGCATAGGTTTCGTAGTAGAGATACACGAGTCCCCCCAGGATGAGGGCGGTGGTGGTCAACACCGCCGCCCTCATCGGAACCTTCAATTCGAAGGAAGAGGACGCGCTTTTTTCTTTTTCTTCCGTCATGTTCGCGCCTTAACGACGGCGGAACCTCCCGCCGTCCGCTCAATACCGTCTATTTCTTGATGATCTTGTGGTCGAGCATGAATTTTTTCACGACCGCCTGGTTCTTCGCCATGTCCTTGTTGAGGAACTCCGAGCCCGTCTTGACGTCCAGGACGATGTGCGTCCCCTTGGCGAGATAGTCCTTGTAGTCGGGTGAGCTGGTCACCTTGTACACGGCGTCGCGCAATATTTTCATGATCGGCTCAGGCGTGCCCCGCTTGACCATGAGGCCCTGCCAGTGGAGCGGGAGGTCGTATTTGAGGCCGGCTTCCACCGCGCTCCGGACGTTCTTCCATATCGGGTCGTGCGAGAGGCGCTTATGGGTCTGCGAGACGAGCGGGCAGATGGTTCCCGCTTCGATATGCGGTCTCCACGTGCGCGGCGAAGCCTGCCCGCTGGGGAGATGGCCGCCGAGTACGTCCTTCACCACGTTGCCGTCGCCCCGGTAGAAGATCGTGCGGACGGCGTGCCCGATGCCTGCGGCCTTCAAGAAGGCGAGTTGATGGCGGTGGTGCGTAGAGCCCCTCTTGTTGGAGCCCATCGACAGTTTGCCGGGATTCTTCTTGGCGTAGGCGATGAGATCCTCGAACGTCTTGATGCCGTACTTGTTTTTGCACTTCACCGCGACGCCGTAGACGTGTTTTTCGACCTGGGCCAGCGTCTGGAAGTCGGCGTATGACCTCCTGTAGTGCGGCAGGTGGAAATACCCGTAGAAGCTGGCGCTGATGTGCATGATGATGTGCCCGTCGGCGGGCTTGCCCGAGACGTAGAGAACCGGCTCGTGCTGCGAACCGCCGCTCTTGAAGGTCACCCGCATGGGCACGCCGAGCACTTTTGGAAACTCCTGGGCGAGAAGCTGACACCAGACCGCGACGCTCGAACCCGGCGAAGTGGTGCATATCAACTCCATCGGTTTCGAGGGGAACTTCTGGGCCATCGCGGGAACGCTCCATAAAACCAGAACGGCTGCGAGAACGAGAACGCGTTTGAAGATCGACATCGTGTTCCCTCCTTAAAGGGATGAGACAAAGGGGTAAGACAAAAAGGGGCAATAAAAAACCCCGCGTACAGGGTGTTGATTCCAACTATAAGTGGTATTGAGCCGAACTATATTGTTTTTTAATTCAATCTGCAAACTACTTTGCCCGGATCGCGCCGCTCGCCTTGGCTCGTCATTCCGCCTCGGGATAATTCCTCAGGGGGAATGATTTCAAAGCAAGGGAGTAATAAGAGCTTCGCCGCGCGGAGTACCCATCTCCGCCGGTTCAGGAGTCGATCCGGCCTTCCTGGGGATGTGTCCAGGGCATATTGTAGACGAATGCAATCTGGGGAGCGCGTGGTATCGGCATCTCCGCGAAGGGCGCGTCGATGACCACCGGCGCCTGCTGCTCCAGCGCAAGCGGAAGCAGCTTCGCCAGGTCCATGGGGTCGTCCGCCCGCATCCCGACCGCGCCGAACGACTCGGCGAACTTCACGAAATCGGGGTTGTGCAGATCGGTCCCGTACGCGCCGCCGAACATATCCTCCAGATCGCGGGCGACGTTGCCGTAGGAATCGTTCCGGAAGATGACGGTCGTGACGTTGATGCCGTACTGGACCGCCGTGGAAAGCTCGGCGGCGTTGAACATGAACCCGCCGTCTCCGGCCATGCACACCACGGGGCGGTCGGGCCTGGCCACCTTCGCGCCCAGCGCGGTCGGGAACGCATAGCCGAGAGTGAACTGGTAGCCGGAGTCTATGTACGTCTTCGGATGTTTCACCTGGTAATGGGTTCGGGCGTAGAAGCCGAACTGCGTGACGTCCCAGGCGATGAAGGCGTCCTCGGGAATGGCGCTCTGAATCGCCTCCAGCACCGCGTACTGCGGCTCCTTGAGCCGGATGTCGTAATAGGCGATGAGCCTGCGAGCCGCCGTGACCGCTTCGACGGGGGATGGGCGATCCCCCGCCCCGGCTTCGGCGAGATGGGGGAGCATGGCCTCTATGGTCGCCCTGGCGTCGCCGTGCAAGGGGATGCAGTTGGACTGCACCCTAGTGAGTTCGGCGTCGTCGATGTTGATGTTCACCAGCGTGGAAGACTCGCCGGCCGGATTGCCCAGCGAAAAACGCGCGCCGATTCCGATGACGAGGTCGGCCGACTGCATCACCTCGAAAAGCTGGTTCATTTCCTGCCTCTCCCCCCGGGGGCTGAAACAGGAACCGTAAGACAGCGGATGATCGTCGGGTATCGTCCCCTTCCCGCCGCTGGAGGTGACCACGGGTATGTTCGTCGCTTCGGCCAGTTTGACGAGGGTGTCTTCCGCATCGGAGCGCGCCACGCCGCCGCCTGCGTATATCAGCGGAAAGCGGGACCGGGCGATGAGGCGCGCGGCCTCGCGAAGCTGTTCGGGGCTGGGCACGATTCGCGAGACGGGGGCCGCGTCGCGCAGTTCGACTTCCTCGCGCTCCACCCCGGCATCAGCGGGAATCTCGAGGAGGACGGGGCGGGGACGGCCGGTGCGCATCTGCCGGAACGCCTCTCTTACGGCGTCGGGAATATCGCGGGGCCTGAGCGCCATCCGCCGCCACTTGGTGACGGGGCGCACCACGTCGGGCTGATCCATAATTTCATGCACGGCGCCCAAGTCCTTGCCGATGCGCTCGCGCGGAATCTGGCCCGCAATCACGAGGATGGGCGAGGAGCGCGCGTATGCGGTAGCCATCCCGGAGGCGGCGTTGTAAAGGCCCACCCCCGGAACAACGAGGGCCACTCCCGGTTTTCCCGCGACGCGGGAATAGCCGTCGGCCATGTAGGTCGTGGCCTGTTCGTGGCGGGTCGTGATCATGCGGATGCCCGGTTCATCGCGTATCGCGGCGACGATTCCGTACATCTGTATGCCGGGAATACCGAATACGACCTCGACGCCCTCATTGACGAGGGATTTTACGAGGGCTTCGCCTCCACTCATCTTCACCATGCCGATCTACTCCTCACCTGACGGAACCGGAACGAGAAAAACGCTCCGCCTCACCTTTATTCGATTGTTCGAGTGGGTCCTTCACTTTTATAACATAAAGTCTTATGGGATCCCCTTAAAAATCGTTTCGAGGCACCGCCGCGCCGCCGTCTCGGGCGAACCCCGAAGCGGGCTGAAACGGGGGCTGTTGAAAAACTCGGCCCCGGGAGCGGGGGCTGGCATGACCACCGTATCGACCTCATCCTGAGTAGGCGCGCAAGCGCCGTATCGAAGGATGGGAGGCGCTTCTCCCCCGTAGGCGCGAACTTCGCCCTTCGATACGCGGCTTCGCCGCTACTCAGGGTGAGGCGGAGCGGCGAGTTGCTCAGAGGGAGGGAGATATTACGGGCAAGGACGACGAATGCGCTACAGGCAGTTTCCCTTCGAGGAGGACTTTGTCAAGGGAGTAACCCCCCTAGCCCCCCTTGTCAGGGGGGTAAAGGCCATGCGCCCGACGAGGGGTTTTTCAACAGCCCCGATAAGGGGGGACAGGGGGGTTACTCCCTCGACAAAGGCTTTTTCAACAGCCCCGAGAATGGAGCGTTTGTATCGAAGGAGGCGCTCCCGATGCGCCCCGGCTCTCCCTCGATACGGCGCGCGAGCGCGCCTACTCGGGATGAGGGTGGAGTTTCGTCGCGGGTCAAACGCGAGTGATGAACGAGTGTTTGACGCGAGTGATGAACGAGTGTTTGACGCGAGTGATGAACGAGTGTTTGACGCGAGTGATGAATGTCAAATCCGAGTGAGGAGGATTTGTTTGCCGACCGACGAGGGAGGTATTACGTGAAAGGGCGGCGAATGCGCCGCAGGCATTTCCCCCTTGAAGAGGTTTTTCAACAACCTCGAAGAGGGGCGGACTTGTCCGGCAGGTCAATAAGAACGCGTTATTTCGCCGAGCGGGGTGCAAAACCTCTGAAAATCCTATTTAATGTCGGCATCATAAAAACTCCGAGGTGTATGGGAAGCAACTCGCCAAGAAGCGGCGGACGAGAGAACCCGAAGCTCGGGAGAGGAATGGCGTCGCATAGCCTCAGGATAAACAGAGGAATTCATTCATGACCGACAGCAGCGTGTTGTCTTACAGCGGCGTCACGGACTTGGGCGACGGCAAGGCCTACGCCCTCCACAACGTCTTTGCGCTCGATGGGCGGATCAGCGCCTACCCTCGCAGCGCCAGGGGTTTCGCCCCCTCGAACTGCTATCTTCTTTGCGAGGAGGACGGCGCCATTCTTCTCGACACGGGCTACAACGGGCACAGGCGCTCCCTGTTCGATCAGATTGGCTCCATCATCACGCCCGACACCCCGCTGTCGATCTATCCGCTCAGGCTCAACGAGTTCATGTCCGTGGGAAACGCGGCCGCCCTCGCTCGGGAGTTCAACGTCGTGGAGTGCTTCGCCCGGCGGCCCGACATGGACTTCTGGCTTGATTTCGACGTGGAGAAATTCGGCCCCAAGAGCGAGGAGGAGCAGATATTCCCGACGACCGTTCTGGGAAACGAACTCGAATGCCGCGTCGGCAAGAACAAGAGCCGCGTCATCCACGGTATCAACGCCCCCATTCGCCTCATCACCACGATGTGGATTTATGACGAAGCCACCCGCACCCTCTTCTCCTCGGACATGTTCAGCCACGTGTGGCAGGACGACCCCGAGGGACCGTGGGCGGTGGAGGACGAGGCGGTGACGACCTCCGCATTCGTGCGCTCGTTTCTGCTGAACACGCGCTACTGGTGGCTCGAGGGCGTGGATACCGGGACGGTTCGCCAGGGCATCGCCGACGTCTTCCACCGCTACGACATCGAAAACATCGCCCCCGGATACGGGGCCATTCTCATGGGGCGTGAATCGGTCGAACGCCAGTTCTCGGTGCTCGATGAGGTTCTGCGGGATCTAGATCGTTCCGTCGTCTCACCGCGCTACATTCCCCGCGACATGGAAAGGTAAATATGAATCCGCACGACAACCCCCTCCCGCGTGAAATCGCTCCCGGCGTTTTCTGGCTCGGCATCTGCCACGAACAGCACCACAAGGGAAAGATTTACCACAGCTACAATGCGGCCTTCCTCCTCATCGGTTCGGAAGGCTCCATGCTCGTCGAAACGGGCCACCAGGGGGATTTTCCCGTCGTTTCCCGCCAGGTGCGCGAAATTCTGGCCGAACAAGGCTCCGAGCTGAAGTACCTGTTCCTCTCCCACCAGGAAACCCCCCACGCGGGCGGGCTGGGTCGGCTGCTCGAAGCCTATCCCGAGATGACGGTCCACTGCGACGTGAGCGACTACCACCTCTCCTACCCGGAGCATGCGCACAGGCTGAGGCACATGGAGGTCGGCGACTCGGTCGATCTGGGCGACAGGCGGTTCATCGCCGTCGAACCGGTCGTCCGCGACCTGCGGACTTCGCTCTGGGGATTCGACACCGGCGCGCGCACCCTCTTTCCGGGGGACGGCTTCGCCTACAGCCATTACCACTGGGACGGCCACTGCGGAAAAATCGCGGAAGAGGCCGACTCGCTCGATCTGGCGGAAGTCCTGGGGGTGTTCGCGGAGCGAGCGCTGTTCTGGACCCGCTTCGCCGACATGAACATCTACTCGGATCGCCTGGAGGAGTTGCTCGAAGAGCTCGACGTCGCCGTGGTCGCGCCCTCCCACGGACTGCCTATTCTCGACCTCCCGGTCACCATGCCCAAGGTGCGCGAAGGTCTCATCTCCGGAAGTGATTAAGGAAGGCATTTGGATTTTTCCCTGACCGACGAACAAAAGGCGCTGCAAAAACTGGCGCGCGATTACGTCGACCGGCACGTGCGTCCCGTCGCCGCCGAGTTCGACAGGAACCCGAATCCACATGACTGCATCCCCACCGACGTCGTCGAAGAAGGCTCGAAGCTAGGCCTCCGCACCCTGGCGCTGAGTGATGCGCGCGGCGGCGGGGCCGACATGCTCACCCTCTCCATCGTCGGCGAGGAACTGGGCGCCGGCGACTTAGGCGTGGCCGCCACCTTCGATCAGACCTGGAAGTTCACCCCCATCATCGAGCACTGGACGAACGATGAGCAAAAGGAGCGCTTCCTCCCGGCGTTCGTTTCGGATCACCGCTTTCATCTGGCGACGTGCATCACCGAGCCCGACGCCGGGACGGATCACGTTCTGCCCTACGCCGCTGCAGGCTCCGGCGTTCAGATGAGCGCCGAGCGCGACGGGGACGTCTACCGGCTGAGCGGCGTCAAACGCTTCATCAGCAACGGCGGAACGGCCAAGCTCTACATCGTCTACACGCGCACCGACAAGACCCGGGGCGGCCTGAAGGGGATGACGCCCTTCCTCGTTCCCGCAGACACGCCGGGCTTAAGCGTCGGCCAGATCCACGACAAGATGGGCCGCCGCCTTCTGAGCAACGCCACGCTCGTTTTCGAGAATGCCGAGGTTCCCGCCCGCAACCGGCTGGGGGAAAAAGAGGGCGAGGCCGAGGCGCTGCGCACCAGCCGAATCGCCCGGGGAAGGGGCGGCTACGGGGCGACCGTGCTGGGCGCGGGCCGGACCGCCTTCGAGGAGGCCGTGCGCTACTCTCAGGAGAGGGTGCAGGGCGGAAAACCCATCGGTCAGCACCAGGCCGTCGCCCAGATGATCGGCGAGATGTACACGAGGCTGGAGACGGCGCGCTCCGTATTGTGGCGGACCTCATGGGCGGTGGATCACGCCGAGGACTACGACCCGAAAATGTCATGGCTCACCAAGGTGGTTTGTTCAGAAGCCGCGTATGAAGTCTGCCGCCTGGCGCTCGAGGTGCACGGCGGGCTGGGCTACATGCGCGAATGCCCCGTCGAGAAATACCTCCGCGACGTGATCTCGTTTCTCCACGGCGCCGGGAACAACCACATATTCCGCATCAAGATCAGCTCCGGGATCACAGGCCTGCCGGCCGAATAGCGGCGCGCTCGAACGGCTCGCTTCCCCCGGTCCCGATCCCGGCGCATAAACCTGACTTTCGACTTTTTCATACTTGAAGGAGACCGACGATGCCGAAGCAGATCGAAACCGTGGATTGACCCGACAGGCTCGACGTTTGGACGCCTTACTCGATGGCCGTCAAAGCGAGCGGCGGGACGACAGTCTATTTTGCGGGGGTCACGGCCGCGCCGCCCTACCACCATCATCCCCACCGGCCCGAGGAGTTCGATTCGCTCCCGGACGATCTGCCCACCCAGACGCGCATGGCCCTCGAGAACATGAGGAAAAGCCTCGAGGCCGTGGGAGGGACGTTCAGCGATATCGTCTTCTTCCAGTTCTTCTCGACGACGATGGAAGGCGCCGCCGAGGCGGGGGCCATCCGAAAAGAGTATTTCGGCGACCACCGGACCGCCTCCACCACGCTTCAGGTCGTGCGCCTCGCCACCGACCCCAGGTGCCTGGTGGAGGTCAATGCGATCGCGATCGTCGACTGAGGAGAGATTTAGCCGAATTGCCCGCCCCCGCCACACTCGGCTATTATCCCGTCCTGTCGAACCAGGACCTGCAACAACTACACGAGGCGCACCTCCCCTTTTCTTCAGGGAATGGAGCGGCATCCCCAATCCAGAGGAGCCATGGTGGTGGATATCATCAACGAAATCGGCGCAACCGCGTTCGTCATCTCATGTATGCGGGCGATGGAAAAAGACCAGGAACACAAGCTCTTCGACGACCCTTATGCGGCGTTGTTCGTCAACGAGGCGATAGAAGAGAAGGTTCAGGAACAGATACACATTTTCCCGCCCTCGCTGGAATTGGTTCGTTTTCGGGTTTGCGTCATGAGCGAGGTCGTCGAGCGCGGCATCGAGAACGGCGCGAAACAAATCGTCTCGCTCGGCTCGGGTTTTGACATGCGCGCTCACATTTATCAGACCGAGGGCGTCCGGTTCTGCGAAGTCGATCAGCCGGCGGTGCTAGAGTTCAAGAACAAGGTTCTCGAAACCAACGGCGTCACTCCCTGCACGGGAATCGAGTGCAATTATCTCGAAGTCGACCTCTCGGAAAAACTCCGCGAAGCGGGCTTCGATCTGGAAGCTCCCATTCTGTTCATCTGGGAGGGGAACACCATGTATCTGCCGGTCGAGCTGATCCATGATTTCCTGGATCGGCTGCGCGCGCAGGTTCCGCGTATGACCATCGCCTTTGATTATTTCTCGGAAAAAGTGATCAACCGCACGTCCGGCAACGAGAGAATCAGCGAAGCCACGGATCTTTTTGAAAACAACTTCGGGGTGAAGTGGTTGACCGGCTTCGACGATCTCTCCGTTTTCAGGGAAAAACACGGTTTCGAGGTGCTCGAATCGGGAAGCCTGATGCAGGTCGGAGAGCGCCGCGCACCGGAATCCGTGGCGGCCATGAAAAAAGAGATGGACCTGGCGGCCAGTCTGTTGGAGTTGTATTCCTACTGCATACTCAAGGCGTCCTGAGTTCCATGAACATCAACGAAATCGGCGCAACCGCGTTTTTCCCTTCATGCGTTCGCGCGATGGAAAAAGACGAGGCGCGCCCTCTGTTCGAGGACCCTTTTGCTGCGTGGTTCATCGATGAGGAAGCGACGGAAAAGTTCCGCCGGCTCATCCGCACCTTTCCGGCGGTACGGGAGACGGCGCGCTACCGGGTCTGCATCATGAACGAGACCCTAGAGCGCGCGATCGCAGACGGCGTGAAGCAAGTCGTCACGCTGGGCGCCGGCTTCGACATGCGTTCGCAAATCTTTCGCGCCCGTGGCGTCCGTTTCTGCGACGTGGATCAGCCTGCGGTGCTCGCTTTCAAGAGGAAAGTTTTCGAAGCTCGCGGCGTCGCGCCCTGCACCCCGATTCCGGGCAACTACCTGGAAATCGACCTTCCCCGGGAACTCGCCTGCGCGGGCTTCGATCTGGAAGCTTCCATCCTTTTCATCTGGGAGGGGAACACCATGTATCTGCCGGTCGGGCTCATCCATGATTTTCTCGATCGGCTGCGCGCACAGATTCCGCGTATGACCATCGCCTTCGATTATTTCTCCGAGAAGATAATCAAGCGCACGTCCGGGAACGCGACGATGACGGCGACCACGGATTATTTCGAAAACCATTTCGGGGCGAAATGGGTGACCGGCTTCGACGACCTCTCCGCTTTCGAGAAGAGAAACAAGCTTAAAATCATCGAATCAGGCGCCATGCTGGACGTCTGCATGCGCCATGCGCCCGAATCCGCCCCGGCGCTCGCCGAGTGGACGGGGCTGCACTCCTACTGCGTGCTTAAATCCGCCTGAGGTTCATGTCCGACCGGTTGGTGCTGCGGAAAAGCGCGGGCCTCGAAATCATTTTCCCTTGATTTGCTGGAGAGAAGGGGCGACGGAGCAATGACGGCGAAGCCCGTTCTACCTGGTTCGTTCAATGAGTTCGCGCAGGGCCATGCGGCTATCCGCCTGTCCGTCGATGAGTTCACGTAAAGCCGTCATCGACTCGGTGTGTTTGCGTTCGGAGTCCGCCGCCCGCATCTCGGCGCCCTTCGCCATGACGCGAATGCCGTAGTAGAGCAACCCCAAGCCGCCATAGGCGGCGAGGAGATTCAGGTATTCACAAATCGTCATCGTCTTTCCCCGTTTCGTAGTCGTTGCCCAGCGGCTTCGGCTCCTCCCATTATAGCCGATCCATCCCCTTCCGCAATACAAGGGCAGGCAGGAGGCAGGGCGGCAGGCATCTATGCCTGACCCTACAAAGCCAACGTAATCCCTACCGCACTGATTGGGATTCACCCGCAGGGGCGGTTCGTGAATCGCCCCAACAGCGCCTGATGAGTTGCCGAAAGATAACTCCCCCCTTGAGGGGGTAAAGCAATCCTGATCGGAAACGGAAAATTACCGGCCGAAAAACGGTCAAATTCGCCAACCCCTACAGCGTGATGACGAGGTCGGGCGCAGCGGGGGCGAGCGCCGTGTAGAGCTGCGGGAAGCAGCCGGCGCCCACGCCGGCCACCAGACCCTTCGCCGTCACGTCGCCCGATCCGCACTGCTCGAACGTGCCCTCGGCGAGGTTGCGCCTCACGGCGCACTGATCGCAGACCATGAGGAGGATGTTCTGCTCCGCGGCGACTTTGGCCAGACGCTCGCCGATCTCATCACCCTCGCGCAGGCAGAACAGGTTGTCGTCGAAGAAAAACATGCCGACGACGTTCACACCGTGCGTACCGGCTTCGAGTTGCGGCAGGATCATGGTGCCGAGCTTGTAGGTGGCCGACATGTCGGTGGCGAAAACGTATGCGATGTTCATTGTTCAGTTCCTCCTCGGGTGTATCTCTCGACTGGTTGAAAATGACCCTGCTACCCCTGTTCTTATCAAGTTATGTGTATTTGTCACCAGAAGCGGGGGTGAGACTCTCACCCTTGGCGCCCGTCGTCAACGCCACTTTCTTGTTTCGAGGAGTTTCCTGAATTCGGGCATATCCCTCGCCCGCACGGGTTCGATTCGCTCGATTTTTTCACCCCGCACCGTGAAGAAAAACATCTTCTTGTAGATGCAGCCGGAGGGGCAATCCCCCCACGCCTTGCGAACGACGAGATGCCAGACGTCACCCATTTTCGACGCTTCGACGTCGGAGCCGTCCCCCAGGTGCCCATCGGCTTCGGCGTATTCGACTCCCGCAATCTTCAGGTACGCCCTTCGCGCCGCCCGGACGTTTGCGCGCTCGTTCAAGTGCATGACGAGGACACCGGTGCGGCGGAACAGACGCACGGCCCGAAGCCCAAGCCTCGCGTTCAAGGCGTCGAACGCCGCCTTCCCGGTGCGGAGCTTTAAGGGTCCGCTTGCACTCTCGAGAAGGCGGGCGACCGCTCCCAGTAAATCAGGTTTTACGCCCACGAGAAGCACCCCGGGCCGATGGGTCGCTCGGGCGGAAATCTCAGCCACTTCCGGATACGCGTCCCTCAGCCGCTTGAGTACGCCCTCGATCTCACGAGCGAGTTCGCGCCGCCGCTCCGCGTCAAGGAGTAAATCGTCGGTTTCTCTCGCCAGTATCCGGTGGGCCAGAACGGCCGCCTCGGAAATCTTGGCAGGCTTCAGGGAGTCCGCCGGCACGACGGTGGGAGCCGCCTCCGCTCCCAATGCTTGTGTGCTCAGCGAAACGCTCCAGCCCGTCAACAAGAGGAGGCAAATCCCCGCGAAGCGAAGCCAAATCGCTGCAACCGGACGTTTGGAGCCGCGCCTTGTCTGACGAAACAATCTCAATTTCATCTGCCTGAACCTCCGTAAAGGCTTGTTCTCATGGTCATACTCCCTCGCGTCTTGATGCGCGCAGGCGCGGGCCGAGCCATATCCCCCACGCCGCGAGAACCAGAAGCCCCGTGAAAGCGAACGCCCACGCGGCCCCGCCGGTCGGGAACAGAATGACGGCCACGGCGACTGCACCGTAGAGCGCGCGCTCGGGCAGACGCAAGGGTCCCTTTAGGTAACCGCTGAGCGCGACCGCCCATGCGCCCGTCGCGCCGAAGAGCGAGATGCACGCCAGGGCGACCCAGCCCAAATCGCCCTGCCCCAACAATCTCGGGTCGAACGCGAAGGCGAAGGGGATCAGGAACGAAACGAGGCTCAAGCGAAAGGCGATCAAGCTCGTCTCCATCGAGCCTGCGCCCGAAATTCCCGCTGCAGTGAACGACGCCAGCGCCACCGGCGGCGTAACCATCGAGAGCACACAGTAATACATGACGAAGAAATGAGCGGGAAGCTCGGCTATGCCTAAATCCTTGAGCGCCGGCACGAAGAGGATGGCGCCGATGATGTAGGCGGCGACCGTCGGCAGGCCCATGCCCATGATGAGGCACCCGATGATGATGAGGAACATGGCGAGATAGAGCTTGCCGCCCGATGCGCCGATGAGCCCGGAGGAGAACTTGAGCGCGAGGTTCGACTGGATGGCGACGGCGATGATGATTCCGATGGCGGCGATGGGCACGGCGATTTCCGCGGCCTGTCGCGCGCCGCTGCGCACCACTTCGAACCATTCGGAAACGTTAAGCCAGCTCTTGCGGTGAAGGTAGGCGACCACCACGCACGAAGCCGTGCCGATGACTGCGGCGTAGGTGGCGGAAAAGCCCGCGACCAGCATGGCGATCAGCACAAGCGGCGGCAGGAGCAGGTAGAGCCTTCCCGCGATGGGGTCTTCGGGCGTCAGTTCACGCGCATCGAGCGCGAGCGCTCCCTCCGCCCGGGCGCGTAGGTCGATGAATATGAATATGGCGGTGTAGAACGCCAGCGCCGGGATGAGTCCGGCTGCTGCGATGCGCGCGTAGGATATCTGCAACATCTCCGCCATCACGAACGCGGCGATGCCCATGATGGGCGGCATCAACTGGCCGCCTGTGGAAGCGATGGCCTCCACGGCGCCCGCGTGCGCCGGCCCGTAGCCGGTCTTCCTCATCAGCGGAATGGTGAAAACGCCCGTCGTCGCCACATTCGCCACCGCGCTGCCGCTGATCGACCCCATCAGGCTAGAACTCACGACGGCGGCCTTCGCAGCGCCTCCGGCGAAGCGGCCCGCCACCTTGAGCGCGAGGTCGATGAACAACTGCCCGCCGCCGATTCCCGAGTAGACCGCTCCGAAGAGAACGAAGTAGAAGACGAACTGGAGGGAAGTCGCCGTGGTGATCCCCAGTACGCCGTTGGTCGTCATGGTCATGATCTCGACCACTTCGTCGATCGTGAAACCCCTAAAACCGAAAGCGCCGGGCAGCATCTTGCCGATGAACGCATAGGCGAAAAAAACGAGCAGAACGCCCAAGAGCGGCCAGCCCACCGTGCGGCGCACGCCCTCGAACAACAGCGCGATGATGAGCGCAAAAGCCGCCACGTCGACGGCGAGCACCGGGTCGATGGTTTCCATGCGTTCGGTGAGCCGGGTCGATGAGAGGGTGTAATACGCAAAGACGGCCAGCGTCCCCGCCAGCAGCAGGGCGTCCGTCAGGCGATTCCGCCGCCCCGGAGCGCCTGTTGTGCTCAGCGGATTAAAGAGAAGGACGAGCGTTAACGCCAGAAGCAGGTGGAGGGGCCGCTCGACCAGCGGCGCCTGGGGGTAGAAGACGATCCACATCTGGAACGCCAGCCAGAGGGCGCCGATAGCGAGCGTGACCATGCGCATGGTTCATGAAACCCCGCTGCGAGGAAACGGGGCGGAGGACGAAACTCGCCGCCCCCCGCCCCGCCGTGGCCGGTCTACAGCCAGCCCTTTTCCTTGAAATACTTCGCCGCGCCCGGATGCAGCGGCACCCCGACGCTCGCGGATTTGCCGCCGTTTTCGGGCTTGAAGAATCTCCAGGCCGCGTGGGCCTTGCCCATGGCTTTCTTGTTCTCGGCCAGCGTTTTCGTGATGGTGTAGGCGAGCGAATCCGACATGTCCTTGTGCGCGATGAGCACGGTGCCGAGGTCGACGGCCAACACCTTTCCCTTGATGCCCTTGAACCACTTGCCCGGCACGGCCGCCGTCCTCAAGCCCTGGGCGGCGAGGGCCTTGAGCGCCTTAGGAGGAAAGCTCAGGAAGCGCATCGCGTTGGTGGTCGTGACCTCCGTCACCGTCGGGTGCCTGGGGATGGCGACCTCGAAATAAAGATCCGCGCGGCCGTCCTTGATGATCGCCGGAATCTGGTTCCCCGCCACCTGGATGATCCTCCCGCCACGGACCTTGACGTCCATGCGGCTGGTGCCCAGCGCAGCCATGAGCATGTCGGCGACGACGGGGACCGTGCTGCCCGCCGGCTTCATGACGATGCGCGCGGGCGGCTTGGCGAGCAGCGCTTTTTCGAGCGTGTCGTTGCCGGTTCGCTTGATGTAGCTCTCGGTCACCATGGCGGTGACGCGCACCTTGTTCAGCCCGCCGATGAGCGCGCGGATGTTGTTGTGCTTTTGCTTGTAGACGCCCTGTAAGCCGTTGTAGGCCCAAAGCGCCGAAGCGACGTTCGAGAGCGCGATGGTCGCCTTTTTCTTGTCCACGGCGGCGGGATTGCTGACGCCTCCGCCGCGCGCGATGACTTCGGGATTGCTGCCCTTGGGCAGGCTGGGCTTGAGCAGTTGGGCCAGTGTCGCGCCGAAGACGTACCAGGCCGAACCGGGCCGCATCGCGCCGATGCTGAAAGAATCGGCGGCGTATGCCGCCGGAGCGGCGACCAGGGTCGACGCAGCCAGCAGAAGGGCGGCCATGAGGCCCTTGAAGCGCATTCTCTTCTTGAGCATGGGTTTTCTCTCCCTTGTTTGGGTTCCCCTATGAAACGAACGACTATCCGGCTGTCGTGGCTTCCAGCGCCAGCAGGCCCGATTGCTGCACGGCGTTTCTGATCGCCTCGAACGTGCGTCCCTTGGCAACCTCGCTCGGGGGCCGCACGGCGGGCGACTTGAAGCGCCCGGCGAGCACCATCGCCGTCTTCATGCGCGCGTGGGCCTCCCCTGAGGGTTCGCCGCTCGAATAGACGACTTCCTTGAGCGGGAGAATCCGGGCCTGTATCTCCTGCGCGCGGTGCAGGTCGCCCTTCTTTACGGCCTCATAGAGCGCGGTGATGATGTCGGGAATGAACGAGGCGAACCCGACGAGCGCGCCGTCCACGCCCTGCACCATCGAGGCGAGAAGATATTCGTCGTGACAGGTCAGGATCGTCGTATCGGGCGCGTTCTCGCGGATGGAGGCGATGTCACGCGCGTATTGCGACATCTCGCGCGTGCCGACCTTAAAGCATGTGACCCAGGGAATCTGGCCGAGTTCGCCCAGAAGCTCCGAGCTGTAGCTCGCCTTCGTCCACGCGGGATATACATGCACCACGAGGTTCAGGTCGGACGCCTCGCCGATTGCCGTGAAGTAGTCGATGACGTGCTGCGGACGATGTCCGAAGCGCAGCCAGTGGTGAAACGGCATCACCAGCAGTCCGTCGGCCCCGGCTTCCCGGGCCATCTCGGCGTGTTCTATGCCGTCGCGGATGCCCTCGCACGCGAGACCCGAGATGACCGGCACGCTTCCGCCGACGGCGTCGGCGACGATTCTCGTTACCTCGGCGCGCTCACGCGCGGTGAGTGAGAATACCTCGCCCGTATGGCCGTTGGTGACGAGTCCGTTCACCCCCTCGAACCCGGCCAGCCATGAGGAGAAGCGGCGCAGTTCGGCCTCGTCGATATCCAGGTTGTCCAGCATGGGAACCTGCATCGCGGGCAGGATTCCCGAATAGCTTCTGCGTTCCACCATGCTTTGTTCTCCTTGTAAGCGCGTTCCGGCCGCCGGATGGCGCGGCTTGAGAAACAAAAAATTTCAGCATCAAGACAATAGAATGTGGCGATGATCATTGTAGCCGAGCGGATACGAAATGCAATCCGCCGCTTCAAATGCCGCTTGCCCCAAAAAGAGGAATTTCCGGCTCACGCCTGTTGGCCGGCCCATTTCTGAGAGACCAATACGCCCGCCAGGCCGAGGAACCCCAACGCTCGCAGAAGCAGCGAAGGCGTGAAGAGGAGCACGGCGGACACCACCAGCAGTATTCGCAGCACCATCGGCACCGGCGCAAGAAAAAATCCCTGCAGGGCGGCGACCATGGCCAGGAAGCCCAGGGTGACGCTGACGGCCGTGAGCAGCATGGGCCAGAAGTTATGCACGTCCAGGAGGTTCGTATAGGCGAAAAGATAAGGCGTGATGAGGAGCGCGAGCGACATGCGCAGCGCCGCGTACGCCGTCTGGTTGACGTCTGATTGCGCGATGCCCGCCGCCGCGAAGGCGGCCAGCGCAACCGGCGGGGTAACGCCCGAGGTGAGGATGAACCAGAAAACAACCAGATGAGAGGCCAGAAGCGGAACGCCGAGTTGCTGCAAAGCGGGCACGGCGATGACGGAGACCACGACGTAGGCGGCCACCACCGTCATGCCCATCCCCAGGATATAGCAGACGACGCCCACGAGCGTGAGGGTCAGGAACAGGTAACCGCCGGTGGCGTTGATGATGAAATCGCTGAACTTGATCCCCAGTCCGGTCAACATGATGGCGCCGATCATCAGGCCCACCACGCCCGCCGTGGCGCCCACCACCAGTGAATTCCGCGCTCCCAGCACAAGGGCGTCCAGAAGACGCCGGGGCGTCAGACGCGTCTCCCGCCGCAGGAAACTCACCGCGACGATGGAATAGATGGCCACCACGGCGGCGAGGTTGGGAGAATGCCCCTGCAAAAGCACGAAAACCATGAAGAAAGCCGGCAAGAGAAGGTGGCCCCCACTCTTGAGGACGGCCTTCAAGGCCGGCACCTCTTCGGACGGAACCAGACGGATGCCCTCTTTGGCCGCTTCGATATGAACGAAGAAGAGGATCGACAGGAAATAGATGACGGCGGGGACGGCGGCGACCGCGATGACCTCTACATAGGGGATCTCCGTGATGGCGGCGATGATGAACGCGGCCGCTCCCATGATCGGCGGCATGAACTGGCCTCCCGTGGAGGCGGCCGCCTCCACCGCGCCGGCGATGTGGGGCCGGTAGCCCGTACGCTTCATCAGCGGGATGGTGAAGGATCCCGTGGCCACCACGTTGGCGACGCCGCTGCCCATCATCGAACCCACGAAGCCGCTGGAGATGACCGCCACCTTGGCCGGACCGCCACGGCTGCGGCCGGCCAGGGCGTTGGCGAACTGCACCAGGAAGTTTCCGCCGCCGGCTTCCTCCAGGAAAGCGGCGAACGCGATGAACAAGAATACATACGACGCATAGGCGTTGATGACGACGCCGAACACCGCCACCTCCGAGGCCATGAACTCCAGGATGCGCTGAAGCGTGAACCCCTTGTGGGCGAAGACGATGTCCGGAAGCCAGGGGCCCACGAAGGCGTAGGTCATGAAGATCAGCGCCAGGATCGGCAACACGTTACCCAGCACCCTCCTGCCCATCTCCAGGGAGACGACGATCAGCATGCCGCCGATGACCATATCCATCGCCGTCGGCTCGCCCATGCGTTCCGCGCGGTAGGGCGTGTCCCATATCCAGTAGGCTGCGGCGAAGACCGTCAGCACAATCAAGAGCCAATCGATGGTGCTGGGACGGGACTGGGGAGAGGAATCGCTCGCCGGGTATAGGAGGAAGAGAAGGATGCCGGTAAAGATCAGATAGTATCCCCGGTGGCTGTGCGTCGAGAAAATCCCGAATGTTCCCGTGTAGATGTAGAAAAGGGAGAAGACGACGGCGACGGCCATCACCATGTAACGCAGTGACCCCTCGATCCGCCTCGTCTGAGGCAGCCCCGTTTTGCGAGCCATGGAATTACTCCTCGGCGAAATGGAACCCGGGCCCCAACGGCCAGCGGCCGACGCCGCGGGGCCCGGGCGAAGTTTCCGGCTTTGAGATTTACTTCATGCCCTTCTCACGCCAGTACCTGGCCGCGCCCGGATGCATGGGCAGACCGGACTTGCGCGACTCTACGACTCCGTTGTCCACGCCTCGCATCAGCCTGTGGATCTTGGGCAGCACCTTCTTGATCCGGGGAGTGAATACGGTTTTGACGATGTCGTAGGCGATTTTCTCCGGCACACGTTTGTTAATCACCCAGAAAACCGTGTTCCAAATCGTGGGATAAGGCTCCTTGACGGTCTTGAACACTTTCGTCGGATCGTAGGTGCCGGGCCAAAATCCGGCATACGTCTTGATGAACAACTTGCGTTGGACCTCGCTCATGCGCACAAGGCGAACGGGCCGCTGCGCATCCAGGGAAAGAGTCCAGGCCGAATGCAATCCGTTCTGGGCCGCGGCGTCCAGGCGGCCGTCGATCATGGCGGTGGTCTCATCGGCGTAGGTCAAATACTTCACCGCCTTTATCTTTTTCATCAGGCCGAAGGCTTCCAGGGCCATTTTGAAGTTCTTGATGCTCCCGCTGCCGGCCGGGCCGCCGGCGATGGTCTTGCCGGCCAAATCGTCGAACATCTTGATGCCGGAACTCTTCAGCGCGAGCACCCCGAACGGGCTGTCGTAGAATTTCATCAGCACCCGAACGTCCTTGGCCGGCTTCTTCCCCTTGAAGGATCTGACACCGAGATACGCCTCCGCCATGGTCGGCGCGTGAGCGATGGCCATGTCCAGATCCCCCGTGGCCATGCGGCGCACGTTCTCCACATCACCCTGGGTGGACTCCGCCACCACGTTGAGAGGTTTGATCTCCCGGGTCAGGATGGGCGACAAGCCGCCCGCCATGTAGAACCACCCGCCTCCGGGGCGGCTGCCCGCGAAGTTGAGATATACCTTGGCGGCTTCTACGGGCGCGGAACTCAAAAGGACACCCGTCAGGGACATGGCTACCAATCCTGTGAGGACGGCTCCACTGATGCGGGGGAGACACTTAAATCTGTTACGCATAATCGGTACCTCCTTTTGGGGATGGAAAAATCACCGGCGGGCGGATTGAGCCGCCATTCAACCGGATGAAACGCTATGAAACGACGCCGGGGTGTCGACGATGGCGACCACCCGAGGCCTAACAACGCTCGACCCTCGGCGCAAAAAGTCCATGAAGCTTTTTTGAGCTGCGGTGCGCACTGGCTTGGAAAGATATTCGAAGGCGGGTTCCCGCCCGGATTTTCTGGGGTTGATTTCGCATTCATCACCGGCGCAGACCACCGGCAAAAACCACGCATCTCTCATGCCCATCGATAAACCCCCATTGCCTGAGGAAAGGAGATGGACCAACTATTGTGATGAATATATGAACAAAATAGTAGAATACGGAAGCCTATCGTGCAAGCAGGCGCTCATTCTTGCTCGGCTGCCCAGGCGGCCCACAATCAAGCAACCATTCGACTTTTCATACTGGCGTCCGGGTGCTAGGCTTTTCAAATTCCGTGCGCAATCAGGCAAGAACTCTTTTGGGCGACGAACCCCTTCTACGAAAGGAGGCTTCGCGTGGGCTCCCCCGTAGCTGTAGTGGGCGCCGGCATGATGGGCCACGGCATCGCCCTTCATTGCGCGATTTCGGGTGCCAACGTCACACTGACCGACATGGATTCGGCGCAACTGGAATCCGCCCTGGAGTGGATGGAGGGCGACCTCCGCATTCTACGAGAATACGGCCTGGTTCCTTCCGAGACTCCGTTCCCACTTTCTGAGCGTCTATCTCTCGTTGCGAGCGTGGAAGAAGCCGTGGCGAAGGCCCATTTCGTTTTCGAGGCGGTATATGAAGACCTGGACACCAAACAAGGCGTCTTTCGAGTTCTGGATGAACACGCCCCTCCCGAAGCCGTGCTCGCCACGACTACTTCATCGCTCCGCGTGGCGGACATCGCCCAAGCCGTTTCCGATCCCGGCCGCGTGATCGGCGCCCACTGGGCGAACCCCCCGCACATCCTCCCGCTCGTGGAAGTGGTTCTCGGCTCCGCTACGAACGATGAGGCCCATATCGCGCTCATCGCCTTTTTGAAGAAAATCGGAAAAGCGCCCGTCTCCTGCCGGGACGTTCCCGGCTACATCGTCAACCGCTTGCAGTACGCCATGCTGAACGAAGCCATCAGCCTGGTGGAGCGAGGATTCACCACCCCTGAGGACGTGGACGAGGCCGTCCGGCACGGCTTCGGAATCCGTCTCGCCTGCAAGGGGCCGTTCGAATGGAACGATCTCCTTCACGACGCCGACATCACGCTGAACATCTTCGAGAACCTCTACAAGGCCGAAGGCGACGCCAAGTTCAAGCCCTCCCCCTGGTTGTTGGACCGGCTGAAACGAGGCGAACTGGGGCTCTCCACGGGAAAGGGGTGGCGCGACTATGGAGGGCGCTCGCGAGAGGAACTCCTTCAAGAAAGGGATACGGTGGTCCTGCGAGCGGTCCGGGCCTTGCGGGAATTGGGGATCATCCGGGGCGAGCCTGCGAACCGATCCGACCAGCCGTCCCGATAGACGCGCGGCGCGTCACTCCATCATCAGTCGTCTTCCTCGTCGAGAAAGCGCATCTCGGTCGTCAGCCCCATCAGAGCGGCCAGCGCCTCGAAGCGGCGCTCGACGACCTCGCCCAGTATGTTGCGGTCACGCCGGCGGCACCTGAGCTTGAGCGAACCCCGGCGCGGCGCAGGCTTCAGCGAAAAGCGCCCCAGCACCCCCGGCACGCCGCCGCACAGGGTCTCGCCCAGGCGCACGGCCGAGCCGAGGATTCGCGCGCGTCTGGCCGTCTCCTCGTCCAGCAGCCTCTCGACGGTGCGCAATTCGCCGTGGGTCTCGCGGCTCGTATAGCGGCCGAAAACGGCCAGGGCGAGAAATACCCGCTCCTGGTGGCTGACGTGCAAGGCGCGCGCATGGAGCACCTCGGCGCTGGCCTGGGCGGCCCGGTAGTCGGGGTGCACCCGCCAGCCGATGTCGCTGAGCAGGCAGGCGGCGTGGCGCAACCGGCGCTCCGGCCCAGTCTCCTCATCAAAGAGGTTTTGCGTCCAGTCGAATAGTTCAGTGGCGTGATCGGGAAACCGGGCGGTTCGGGCGGAGATGCCGCCCACCGCGCTGAGGAGCGGATCCTCATTCCGGCTGCGCTCCCCCAGCCGCGCGTAA
The DNA here is from genome assembly GCA_965218735.1 of bacterium. Lineage (GTDB taxonomy): Bacteria > UBA8248 > UBA8248 > UBA8248 > UBA8248 > Bin107. The sequence continues at coordinate 1,721,233 of CBDCMA010000008.1, forward strand.
GCGAGTCCCTCGCGCAACCCGTCGGCGGAGAAAACGACGTCGCGCGGCGTGGCCGCCGCCAGCAGGCGGTCCATCACCAGCGCGGCGAGCGGCAACAAATCGAGCCGCCTGCTCGACACGCCCCTGAGCCCCGTCAAGGACTCGCGGCTCTGGTGGGATATCAAGTCGGCGATTTTAGCGAGATCGCCGCAGCACAGCCGGTAATGGTGAATGATGTTGAGCGGATAGCCGGAATGCGCCATGTGGGCGTGCGCCAGGGCCCGCCAGTTGCCGCCGACGGCGTAGAAGGCGCGCCCGCGCATTTTGCCGAGCCAGGGCAACTCGGCCAAAGCCTCGTCGATAATCTTCAGCGCGCGCTTGCGCTGGCCACCCGATGCGGCGAAAAGATTGAGCGGCCCCAGAGGCAGCGTCGCCTGCTCGGCGATCTCACCATCGACCAGATGGACCAACTCGAGACTCCCGCCCCCGAGGTCGCCCATGACGCCGTCCGCATCGGGCACGCCGCTCAACACGCCGAGCGCCGCCATCTCCGCCTCTTCGGCCCCCGAGAGCACACGCACGCGAAAACCGCACCGCCGCTCCACCTCGGCGACGAACGCAGACCCATCCCCGGCGTCGCGCACCGCCGCCGTGGCGATGGGGTCGAAGCGCGCCACTCCCATCGCGCGCAGCAACATTCCGAAACGCTCGAGGTTGACGAGCGCATGCTCGATGCCTTCCGGGTCGAGCCGGCCGGTATCATGCAGACTGCGGCCCAGGCCGCACAGGATTCTTTCATTGAACAAGGGCAGGGGCGCGCGCCTAAGGCCCTCGAACACGACAAGACGAATCGAGTTCGAGCCGATATCGATGACGCCGTAGCGCGCCTCGGCGTCGGTCCCCTCTTCCGCAGGACCCGGTTGTTCAGCCGTCTTCCGCAATACGCAACCTCGCCGGGCCGCCGGCCCGCCTGAGCGCGCTTCCGCGACCGGACAGACTCGGATTCGTCATGAAATAGGTGTGCGCCGTAAAATCCTCTTCCCCGAGCGGCGTGCGCTCGTAGTCTCCGTCGCCGGACATCGTCCAACTCTGCGCATCGTCCTTGAAATTGGCCACCATAATCTGATCGAGCACCTGCTGATGCACTGTTTCGTTCTCTATGGGCACCAGCACCTCGCAGCGGCGATCGAAATTGCGCGGCATCCAGTCGGCCGAGGTCATGAACACCTTCGCATGGGGCGAGGGCAGCGGGTGGCCGTTGGCGAAACAGACGATGCGCGAGTGTTCGAGAAAACGCCCGATGATGCTCTTGACCCGAATGTTTTCGGACAGGCCCGGCACGCCCGGACGCAGGCAGCAGATGCCGCGCACCACGAGATCGACCAGAACGCCTGCGGCGCTCGCCTGGTAGAGCTTGTCGATCACCGTTCCATCGACGAGTGAGTTCATTTTCGCCCAGACAGCGGCGGGCCGGCCGGCCTCGGCGTTGGCTATCTCCTCGTCAATGTGCGCCAGCACACATTTTCGAAGGCCCGAAGGCGCCACGGCGACGCACTCGAAGCTGCGCGGCAGCGCATAGCCGGTGGTGAGATTGAACACCTGCGCGGCGTCGTGGGAGAGCTGCGTATCGCAGGTGAAAAACGACAAGTCGGTATAGATGCGCGCGGTGATGGGATGGTAATTGCCGGTGCCGAAATGCACGTAGCTGCGCAGGTCCTCACCCTCGCGCCGCACGACGCAGGTGATCTTGGCGTGGGTTTTCAGCTTCATGAAGCCATAGACCACGTGGACGCCAGCGCGCTCTAATGATTGGGAGAGCTTGAGGTTGGCCTCCTCGTCGAAACGCGCCTTGAGTTCGACCAGCGCGGTGACTGATTTGCCCGATTCCGCCGCCGCGATGAGCGCCTTGACTATCGGCGACTCGGCGGTCGTACGGTACAGCGTCTGTTTTATCGCCAGCACGTTCGGGTCGGCCGCCGCCTGTTCGAGAAACTGCACCACCACGTCGAAACTCTCATAGGGGTGGTGGACGACGATGTCCTTCTGGCGGATCGCCGCAAAGCAATCGTTGTCGTACTCGCGGATGCGCTCCGGGAAGCGCGCCTGAAAGGCCGGAAAAATCAGATCCGCCCGCCCACAATCGATCAACTCGCCGAGTTGCGCCATGCCGATCGTGCCGGTCAGCTCCACGATGTCCTCGGGCTGCGCGTCGAACTCATCTACCACCAGTTCACGCAGCGAGGCCGGCATGTCGGCGCTCAGGTTCAGGCGCACCACGCCGCCGAGCCGCCGACGGCGCAGCATGGTTTCGAACAAGAGCACGAGGTCTTCCGCCTCTTCTTCGTACTCGATGTCGCTGTCGCGGATCAGGCGGAACACGCCGCTGCCGATGATTTGGTAGCCGGGGAACAACTGGTCGATGGACAACCGCACCAGATTCTCCAGCGCGATGAAGCGAATTTCCTCTCCCGGCAGGCGGGTGAAGCGGCGCACCTGATCGGGCAGGGGAACCAAGGCCCGCATCCTGCGCGCGCCCCCGGTGGCTTCGAGTTCAAGCGCGAGCGAGAAACCGCGATTGGCGATGAACGGAAACGGGTGCGCCGGGTCGATGGCCAGGGGCGTCAGTACGGGAAAGACCTGTTTCAAGAAGTAATCGCCGAGCCATTCCACCTCCTCAGCGCTTAAATCCTTCGCGGTGACCAGCGAGATGCCGGCCTCGGCGAGTTCGCCTTGTAAGCGCGCCCACACCGCCTCCTGTTCGCGAATGAGCCGCGCGCTCTCCTGGACGACTTCGATCAACTGCTCGGCGGGCGTGCGGCCATCGAGGCTCTTCTGGGTCACGCCGTTGGCCACCTGGCCCTTGAGACCGGCGAGGCGCACCATGAAGAATTCATCGAGGTTGCTCGCCGATATCGATAAAAAGCGCAGTCGCTCGAGCAGAGGGTGTCGGTGGTTGCTCGCCTCGGCGAGGACACGCCAGTTGAAGGCGAGCCAGGAAAGCTCGCGATTCAGATAGCGGCGGCGCGGATCGAGTATCGGCTCGAGCGCGACGGATGAGGATTCCTCTTCGGCCAGGGGCGTCATGCTCTGCGTCCTCTTTGAGAACCTCGCGGGACATGTCGATTCAGGGCGCCGCGAACCCGGCTGAACCATCCAAAACAACGGAAGGACTCTGCGACGCCGCTTCGATGACGAGCGCATTCTAATCCGTGGGAATGGCTGAATGCAATGGAGCGCGGGAGGGGAAGTTTCAGGGATTCAAGGGGTTTTGTTGAACTTGGTGGTGAATTCAAAGGTAGGATTACATCAGAATGTACGGGGCAGCCTCATACTGCGATAACTTCATCCCTCACGAGATGCAGCCTGGCTACTCCGGGCGCGTCTTCTTCACCAAAGTGGCAAAGCACCGCTTCTCTGACCATGGACTTCAGGTCGTCCCAGTCATCTGCCTGTGTGAAGATGCTGTAACCCAACGCCCTTGCGTCATAGCCGCCTTCGACGGCTTCTGCGACTTCGAAAACTACTTCATTCGATTTCATCATCAGCCTCAATCCATCAAGAATGGATTTCAGAAAATATAACAAGGAATGACGGAGCTAACCAATCCAAACAAGGGCACTCCGGGTAAAGCCACCCATCCCGGAAATGAGCCGCATTCACATTGAAACTGCTGGAGGCGGCGGGAATCGAGCCCGCGTCCGCAAGGCTTCCGTCGTGAGCGTCTACGCGCGCCTATTCATCGAGTTGCACACTCTTCACGATGTATCCGCCGGATTTTTTGTCGTATTCCAGTTCCAGCATCCCTCGGGCTTTCGCGTCTTCGAGCAAGTGTTTGAACGTTTTGTATCCGTGATAGGATTCGCTGAATCCCGGTTTGCGGCGTTTCAGGGCCTGCTTCACCATCGACCCCCAGACCTTTTCTTCCTCGCCCCGCTCCCGTGACAAGTCCTCGGTCGTCTCCAGTACCAGATTGAGCCCTTCCAGCCGTTTTTCCTCGTCGCCGTCGATGACTTTCTTTCTTCCGGCGCCGGCGGTCGGCCGTTTCCGTTTGGCCTTTCCCTGCTTTTCGGATTCGCGCATCAAGTCGTCGTAATAGATGAACTCGTCGCAGTTCGAAGTCAGCAAGTCGGAGGTCGAGTTCTTTACGCCGACGCCGACAACCATCTTGTTGTTCTCGCGGAGCTTGCTGACCAAAGGCGAAAAATCGGAATCGCCGCTGATAATCACGAAGGTATCGACGTGCGCCTTGGTATAGCAGAGGTCCAACGCGTCGACGACCATGCGAATGTCGGCGGAGTTCTTGCCGGACATGCGGACGTGCGGTATGTCGATCAACTCGAAGGCCGCCTCGTGCATGGGAGCCTTGAATTCCTTGTAACGCGCCCAATTGCAATAAGCTTTCTTGACGACAATGCTGCCCTTGAGCAGTATGCGCTCCAGCACCCTTTGAATATCAAAAGCCGCGTATTTGGCGTCGCGCACGCCCAGGGCGATGTTTTCGAAATCACAAAACAGGGCCATGTTCTGAATCGTGCTTTTTTCGGTCATTTCAACTCCCGTTCGATCGGCGGCGTATGGCGCTTATCCGCCCAGGCCGCGCTCGGCGACGGTGATGAAGCAATTGCCCAAACCGCTGCGCCGGAACTTCGCGCCATCCGCCACGCCGATTCGTGGATAGAGCGGCAACCCACCTTGTCGCATGGATCGGGGCGAAGAGGCAATTCGCCCTTTCCAAAGCCTGGCGTCATGAGATGCGCTCGCAATCCCCACCCCGGTCATGACGCAAGACGAGACGCTGCCGGGTTTTCGAAAACCACGGCGCGACGGCGGTCCTCCCCCCCGGCGGAGAGAGAGGCGCCCATACGTAGTTGAAATATAAAGCGTTGAGTGGTGGAGGCGGCGGGAATCGAACCCGCGTCCGCAAGGCTTCCGTCGTGAGCGTCTACGCGCGTAGCCGGTGGTGAGGGTTTCGCCCGATCTCAAGCCCACCGGCGGGCAATCCTCCGGGCTAGTCCGATTAGAATTCGCCTATCAGGCTCCGGACCGAAACCTGGGTCGGCTAGTCCGCATCATGACGCTCCACACCCCACCCGCGAACGAGGCGAGGGGGAACGCTCGCTAGCGTTTAAGCAGCGAGAGCCAGCTCGTTGTCGGCTGGTGTGATTTTGCCACATTGATAACGGGGCCAAGTGGCGTCCCCGGCGCGCAGCTCAGACTTCAAATCCTCCCGTCGAAGCCAGATCGCCCCCATAAGAGATGAAGCTGAGGCTCCGGGGCGGCGATCATTCACCCCGGGCCCGATTCAGAATACCCTATTTTCGCCTACGCCACATTTCGGGGTAGAAGACGTAGCCCAGATACGCGGCGGGGAGCAGGAATATCAGCCAGAGCCAGAGCAGCCGGCCCTCGAAAGCTCCCGGCCAGGTGGCGCCGACGGCCAGACCGAACGCGGCCATCGAGATTTTGAGCAGACTCACCTGCCACCAGCGCATCGTATAGTCTCTGAAAATGCGCATCATCCCCGGTTCCTCTCCCTCAGCGCGCGCTCAATTTCGCGGTTCGCGTCGCGTTTTTTGAGCTCCTCGCGGCGGTCGTGGAACTTCTTGCCCTTGCCCACGCCGATCTCCACCTTGGCGCGGCCCCGGGCGAAATACATCTTCATCGGCACGAGCGTCATGCCCCGCTCGTTCACGCGGCCAATCAGGCGCCCGATTTCGCGCTTGTGGAGCAGCAGCTTTCTCCGGCGTGTGGGCTCGTGGTTGTTAATGTTGCCGTGCCCGTAGGGGCTGATGTGGCAATCGACCAGCCAGGCCTCGCCGCCGATGATGTCGCCGTAGCTCTCCTTTAGATTCGCGCGCCCCTCGCGGAGCGCCTTCACCTCCGTGCCCGTGAGTACGAGACCCGCCTCGTAGGTTTCATCGATCGCATAATCGGCGCGGGCGCGCCTGTTCTCCGCTATGATTTTAATGCCGCCCGCCATCGTCAACCTCACTAATCTTAAGAAAAAGAAAGAGGAGCGCATCGCTCCCCGCGTCTCCCTCATATCGAGAAACAATATAGCCCCTCACAAGATTTTTCGCCACAAGGAAAATTCACGGGATAGACAGCAGTCCGGGATCAGGAAACGCAGGCGGTTTTAGGGGCTCAGCGGCGTCGCCCCCGCTTGGGCGCAGGCTTTCCCCCTTTTTTACGCCGGGGAGTCGGGGGCTTCTTCCTCTCGGGGCGGCGCGTACCCGTGAGCCCGGCGAGACGGCGTGAGGCTGGCGCATCGGCGGCCACCTCCCGCGTACCGCCCGCCTGTAGCTGAAAGGTGACGCGACGCGCCGCCAAATCCACGCCTTCCACCCGCACGGTGACGGGATCCCCGAGACGAAACCTCCGGCCCGTCCTGCGGCCCAGAACCGCGTGTTCCTCGGGGATGAAACGGTAGTAGTCATCCGTCATGAATTCGAGCGGGACCATGCCCTCCACGAAAATATCCTCCAGCTCCACGAAAATCCCGAAATTCGCGACGCCCGAGACGTGGCCGTGAAAGCGCTCGGCCACCTTATCGCGCATGAAGAGCGCCTTCATGAAATCCACCATCTCGCGCGAGGCGGCTTCCGCCGTCCGGTCTTTCTCGGAAATATCGTGGCAAAGGGCGGCGAGCGGCTTCGCCTGCGGTTTGCGCTTATCACCGCGCATGAGCCTTTGGAGCCTTCTGTGAACGCACAGGTCCGCGTACCGGCGAATGGGCGAGGTGAAATGCGTGTAGTGCTCGAAACCAAGCCCGAAATGAAGAGCCGGCGCGGCCTGGTAGCGCGCGAGTTTCATGCTTCTTAAAGTGGCGAAATTCACGTAGCGCTCCACCTCGGAACCCCTTACGGCGTCGAATACTTCTTGAAACCCTCCGGGGCGCTTTAACGCTTCCAGGCGGGGCGCTTTCAGACCCAGTTTGGAGAGAATCGTCCTTAATCCTTCCAGGTTGTCCTCGGCGGGCGGGTCGTGGACGCGGAAGACAGAGGCTCCGCCCGCCTGGCTAAGATATTCGGCCACCGCCCGGTTCGCCGCCAGCATGCACTCTTCAATCAGCCTGTGCGCCGAGGTTCTGGGCGCACGCTCAACGCCAGAGGGCATTCCCTCCGGGTCGAGCAGTACCCGGGCTTCGGGCAGATCGAAATCGAGACTGCCCCGGCGCATGCGCTCAGCAAAGAGCGTATCCGCAAGCGCCGATAATTCCTTAAGCGGCGCTTCGAGCGCGCGAGCGCTTTGCTCCTCGTTTTTCTGGGGAATCTTCCCGTATTCCAGAACGGCGGCCACGCCGCGATAGGTCAAGGAGGCGCGCGAGCGAATCCGCGCGAAGGTGAGCCGCATATCCGTCTGGTTGCCGTACCGGTCGAAATCGAGCAAGACGCTCAAGGTGCGTCGAACCGCCCCCTCGCCCAGAGAGCACACCTCACCCGTGAGGCGGGGCGGCAGCATCGGTATCGCCCGATCCGGCAAGTACACGCTCGTCCCCCGGTCGCGGGCTTCGGTATCAATCGCGCCGCCTGGCTTCACGTAATGGCCCACGTCGGCGATGTGCACGCCGAGGCGGCGGCCATTTTTCAGTTTTTCGATCGAAACCGCGTCGTCGCGGTCCCTGGCGTCGAAAGGATCGATGCTGAACGCGCACAGGTCTCTCAAATCCTCCACACCCTCCGGGAAGAGAGTATCCTCCTCCGGCGGGTATATCCTCGCCTCCTCATCCAGCACTTTTTGGGGGAAATCCTCATGTATCCCGTGCTTGGCGAGCACCATCCGTCCCTCGGCGGCGGGGTCTTCGGGATAGCCGAACGACCTCAGGATGCGCCCTTTGGCCGGTTCCCTCTGGGTCGGATAGCGGCTTATCTCGACCTCCACCCATTCGCCGCGTCTGGCTCCCTCCCGGCTCCCCGCTTCGAGCACCACGAGATGCGGTATGCGATTTTCCTGGGGCTTCACCCACACGCTTCGGCCTTCCACGCAAAGCCTGCCCACCAGGGTTTCGTGCGCGCGCTCCATCACGTCGAGCACGCTGCCCTCGCGCCTCCCGCCTGCATCGACCTTCTCCACCCGGGCGGACACCAGATCGCCGTCCATCGCGCCGCGCGTGCGCGTTTTCTTGATCATGATATCGAGGGGTTTTTCCTCATTCTCCGTCTGCTTCGGCACGACGAACCCGTAGCCCTGTCCGTGCCCACGGAAGATTCCCTGATAAATGGAGAGCGAACCCGGCGTCGAATAGCGTCCGCGAACGCGGGTGAGAGCGCCTTCTTCCGCCATGGCGCGCAGGCGTTTCCTGAACGGAGGCCGCGCGGCGGCGGAAACTTCGAGCAGGCGCATGAGTTCGCGCACGGCCACGGGCCTGTCCTCTTTGGCGAGCAGGTCGCGTATTTTCTTATCGCCTGGAATTGCGTCTGGTTTTCGTTTCACGAAAGATTCAACTCATTCCACTTCCTGGACAAAGACCTGATGGGAATCCACAATTTCGCCATCGGCGAGTTGCACGCACGTCAGACACCCGCCGCTTACGGCGCGCGTGTCTATGCCCAGGTAATACGGGAGTTCATTTTTTATCTCCCATCCCGGGGTGTGACCGAAAACGACGGGTTTGCCGAAATCGTATTCGGCATCGAGAAATTCCTCTCGTATCCAGATCAGATCCATCGGGTCCTGCCGGTCGATGGGAACGCCCGGCCTCAAGCCCGCATGCGCGAAAATGAATCCACGGCTTACGTGAATCCACTGAAGGGCATGGAAAAATTCCCGATGCGAGGGCGGGAGCCGAACCTCGCCCATCCCGTCCGGGTCATAGCTCTCAAGGGTCGCGTCACCGCCGTTCATGAGGTAGACGCCCGGATAATAGTTCCCGCCTCCGTCCAGATAATCCAAAAGCATGTCCTCATGGTTGCCCCGTAAAAAAACGGTGTCGGGAAATTCGCGTTTGAAGGCGATTAAGAATTCGATGACGGCTTTCGAATCCCGTCCCCGGTCGATGGAATCGCCGAGAAAGACGATTTCATCCTCCTCCTTGAAGGGTACGCGCTCCACCAGGGCTTCGAGCATGTGAATCTGGCCGTGAATGTCGCCGACCGCGTAGAGATTAGACATGACGAAACAAGGGCCTCCCGGTGAATTCGACCCTCAAGCATCATTGCGGGCGGATGGGACCGACGCGCCCGATTCTATGGCGCGCGCGCTTGAATGCGCAAGGTGCGGGGTGTTCTTCAGACGATGAAATTCCCGGTTCGCAGACCAAGCCCAAGGCTACTTCAACTCGCCCCAGTTATCTCCCGTGCTCACGTCCACTTCGAGCGGAACGCGCAGGTTCATCGCGCCCTGCATCTCCTCTGCGACCAGGGCGGCCATCTCTTCGATTTCTCCGGGCGGTATCTCGAACAAGAGCTCATCGTGCACCTGCACGAGCATGCGCGCTTCTCTCTCTTCTCTCGTGAGGCGATCGGCGATGGCAATCATCGCGATCTTGATGACGTCGGCCGCGCTGCCCTGGATGACGGAATTCACCGCCGTTCGCTCGGCGGCGTTTTTCGCGTTGCGGTTCCTGCTGTTCAGATCGGGCAGATATCTGCGCCGCCCCATGATGGTGGAGACATAGCCGCGCGCCCGCCCGCTCTCGATGGTCTCATCCACGAAGGCGGGCACGGCGGCGAAGCGCTCGAAATAGGTGTCGATGAACGAGCGCGCCTCGGACTGGGGGATGCCGATGGTCTGGGAGAGACCAAAGGCCCCCTGCCCGTAGATGATCCCGAAATTCACCGCCTTGGCGACGCGGCGCATCTCGGAGTTCACCGCGTCGAGGGCCACGCCGTAGACGGCCGAGGCGGTCGTGGCGTGAATGTCCTCCCCCTTGCCGAAGGCTTCGACGAGGGCCGGGTCGTTCGTGAAATGCGCCAGCACCCGCAGTTCGATTTGGCTGTAATCCGCCGATAGGAGCTTCCACCCATCCTCGGGCAGGAAGGCCCGGCGTATCTCGCGGCCCAGATCCGTGCGGATGGGGATGTTCTGCAAATTGGGGTCCGAACCACTCAGCCGGCCCGTGGCGGCGACCGTCTGGTTGAAGCGCGCGTGGATGCGGCCCGTCTGCGGGTTCACCAGTTCAGGCAGGGTATCCACATAGGTGCTCTTGAGTTTGGAGAGCTGCCGGAAACTCAAAATCTCCTGGGGAAGGGGATGCCGAGGCGCCAGCCTCGCCAGCGTGTCGATGTCGGTGGAGGGACCCGTTTTCGTTTTTCTGAACACCGGAAGGTTCAACTTTTCGAACAGGATGACGCGTAACTGCTGGGTGGAGTTGATGTTGAACTCCTCACCCGCCAGTTCGTGGATATAGCCGCGCATCTGATCGAGGCGCAATTCGAGTTCTTTTCCCATGTTTTGCAAAAACTCCCGATCCAGCCGGATACCCGCCCGCTCCATGTCGAGCAAGACGCGCAGGAGGGGAACTTCCATTTCCTCGAAAAGGTTCATCAGCCCGTCGTTTTTAAGCTGCGGCGCCATCTCCACGGCCAGACGGTACGTGATGTCCGCATCCTGGCAGGCGTAAGGGGCCGCCGCGTCAACCGGCACATGGGAGAAGGGAATCTGCTTGGCGCCCTTGCCGCAAAGATCGGCGTATTTGATGGTCGTCACCCCGAAATACTCCTGCGCCAGGTGGTCCATCCCGTGGCTCCGGCGGCTCGAGAGCAGGAGATAGGAGGCGAGCATGGTGTCGAACAAGGGGCCGCGAACCTCTCGGCAGGCCTCTTTGAGCACCGCGATGTCGTATTTGATGTTCTGGCCGATTTTTTCGAATTCAGTCGATTCAAGCAGCGGTGAGACCTCGGTGAGCACGTCCTCGAGCCGAAGCTGGGGGCCGGAATCCATCGTCTCATGACCCACGGGGACGTAGAACGCGCGCCCCGCACGGGCGGAGAAGCTAAAGCCCACGATTCTCGCCTTCATGGGATCGAGTGAGGTGGTCTCCAGATCGAACGCGAAGCGCCCCGCGCCTTCGAGCTCTGTGATCATCGACTTTAGTTCGTCGAGCGTGCGGATGACGTGATAGTCGCGCTCCTCCTCCTCGGCCGGGGAGGCCACCTCCTCGGGCGCATCCTCTGCCGCACCGGATTCACTGTAGCCGGGAAGCTGTTCGATGACGTTCTTGAATTCGAGTTCCTCGACGAAGAGTTTTCTGCCCGCCTCGATATCGGCGTCGCCCAAGCGGCATGATTCGAGGTCTCCCTCGAGCACAAGGTCGCGCTTGATGGTGCAAAGCTCCCGCGAGAGTTTCGCCAACTCCGCATTTTCCTCGATGCTCTGGCGCTGTTTTGGGCGTTTTATCTGATCGGTGGAGGCGAGCACCGCATCCAGCCCGCCGAACTGCTGGATGAGGGCGACGGCTGTTTTCTCCCCGATGCCCGGCACGCCCGGTATGTTGTCCGTCGAATCTCCCATGAGCGCCTGGACCTCCACGAATTTTTCGGGCGGCACGCCCCATTTGGCCTCGATTTCCGCCGGCCCCATCTCCTCGTCCTTCATCGGGTCCCAGATGCGGACGTTATCTGAAACAAGCTGGGCGAAATCCTTGTCGGCCGTGACCAGGACGACCTCGTAGCCCTCCGCTTCCGCGTGCGCGGCCAGCGTGCCGATGATGTCGTCGGCCTCGGCCCCCGCCTGGACGAGAAGTGGAACCCGCAACACCTCGATGACGCGGTGCATGTAGGGGATCTGCTCGACTAAATCCTCCGGCGCAGCGTCCCTGTTCGCCTTGTAGGCGGGGTAGAGGTCGTGGCGGAACGTGGGCTCGGGGCGATCGAAGGCGACGGCGACGTACTCGGGCGAACGGTCGCGGATTACGTTCAAGAGCATTCTGGCGAAAGCCAGGGTGGCGCCCGTGGGCACGCCCTTCGAGTTCGAGAGGCGCTGGCGCATCATGCCGTAGTAGGCTCTGAACATGTAGCCCGAGCCGTCGATGAGATATATTTCTTTTTTATCTTCCGTCATGTCTCATCACTTGGAAAAGGGGCGAGCTTAAGTTTGCACGGGAACGATTTTCCCGCAACTCAGGCCCACGTTTCGAGCCGCCGGCCCGGCTCTTTTATACACCGCCTCGTTCTCATTGTAATCTCGCGTATCGTATCCCCTCCGCCGCGCGGACGCATCGACGCTCCCGGCTTTTTGCTCCCCCTTGAGGCTCAAACCCGCCCGAGGAGAAGAGTTTGACCCGACCGGGGAGAGAGGAACGACGTTTTTTGTAGGGGCAGCTCGCCAACCGTCCCTACGCAGGCGAGCGATACCGCATTCGCCCGCATTCGCCGTCATGGCGCGGGTTTGGGCGTGCGGCAGGATTCCCCCGCCAACCGGTGAATCGAATCCACGCAGAATTTGTGAAAATATCGATAAATATCGATAAATTTACGAGGTATTTCGATAAAAAACTAAAAATTTATCTCGTTGATATATATAGAGTTATGCGGAATTATCCCCTTTTCTGGATAGAGGGCCTCCTCTTCGCTTTCCCTCTTTCCCGCAGACTTGTTATCCTGTCCGTGTTCGGGGCGTCTGTTCCTGTAACCCTAAAGCCGTGCAGGAGGAGTTCCCATCCATGACAGGATGCTGCGATAACGAGGGAGAGATAAAAAGCGCGGTTCGCGATCTGTATGCGAAAGTCGCGACCGGGGAGGTTTCCTGCTGCGGGGACGTAAAGCCTGAGATGCCCATGGGCGCTGCGAACGTCGAAACCATCGGTTACGCGAAAGAGGCCGTGGGAGAGCTTCCGGGAGACGTCTTGAGCGCCAATGCGGGCTGCGGGAACCCCATTGCGGACGCGCATCCGAAACCGGGCGAGACGGTCCTGGATTTGGGCTCGGGCGCAGGGCTGGACTGTTTTCTCGCAGCGAAGGAGGTGGGACCTCACGGGAACGTCATCGGCCTGGACATGACGGACGCCATGCTGGAAAAAGCCGATAAAAACAGGCGAAGCCTGGACGTTCACAACGTCTCGTTCAGAAAGGGCGAGATGGAGGACATGCCGGTTGAAGACGGCGCGGTCGACATCATCATCAGCAATTGCGTCATCAACCTCTCACCGGACAAGGCGTCCGTGTTCCGCGAATCTTTTCGCGTGCTGCGTCCGGGCGGACGCTTCGTGGTTTCAGACGTCATCCAGGTGGCCGAACCCGCCGGGGACGCCACCTCCATCGAGGATTGGTGCGCGTGCATCGCAGGCGCCATCCGAGACGACGCCTATATCGCCGCGCTGCGAGAAGCCGGTTTCGTCGACGTGGAAATCATCAACCGAAAGCCCTACGTCGCCCCGGAACTTGCGAGTGCGACCATCCGGGCCGTCAAGCCCTAAAAGGTAGAGATATAGGACGCTCTCATCGAGATACATGCTCTAGAATCACTCCCCCCTTGAGGGTCAATTTCGACTGAACAAGGAGGAATTGTCGGCAAGACAAGGGCGCAAACCCGTAGTCGCGCCGGTGGGGGGTCAAACCCCACAAAAGAGAGAATGATTTCTGAAGTCATTCCCCCCACCGCATCAACCTTCGCTCAAGGGCTCGGCTTCTGCGTCGGTCTTCCCGAGGAGGAAAGACCGACCCTCAAGGGGGGAGTGATTGGGCATCGAGCGTAGTGCTGCCAGAGGTATCGAATAAATTTGACGAACGAAACACGCAGTTCCTCCCTCCTCGGTCGGGACTGAGATCATTGACACCCCTCGCTCACGGGTGCTAACTATCCGGTTCGGCCCGTCCACCCATGGAGATACCCGGAATGCACATCGACGCCCATTGCCACATATACCCGGATGAATACTTTGAAATCCTGGAAAAAGAGGGTCCGCGCTACGGCGTCAGGCTCATGACCAACGCGCAAGGCGAGCGCGTCGTGGACATCAAGGGCATGATGCACCCGCCCATCGAGCCTTTAACCAACGTCGAACTGCGCCTCCAGACCATGGCCGAGATGAGGCTGGACATGAACATTCTGTCCTTCTCATCGAACCCGGGCGTCTACTGGGCCGATGACGCTCTGGGCGAGGAACTCTGCCAGGCGGCGAACGACGCCTACGCCAATATCATCGAAAAACATCCGACCAAATTTCATGGCCTGGCCTCCCTGCCCGCGCAGAACATCCCCCTCTCGGTGAAGGAACTCGAGCGTTCCGTCAACAAGCTGGGGCTCAAGGGCGGGTTTCTCAGCACGAACGTGAACGGCCGCTATCTCGATGACGAGAGTTTTCACCCCCTCTATGAGGCGGCCGCAGGCATGAACGTACCCATCATCGTTCATCCGGCCAACCCGGCGGGCAAAGACCAGATGAATGAATACCACCTGTTCAACCTGGTCGGGTTCCCCACGGAGAGCGCGAACTGCATCGGCCGCCTGATTTTCTCAGGCCTTTTCGACAGGCTGCCGGACCTCACCTTCATCTTCCTGCACGGCGGGGGAACGGTTCCCTACCTCATCGGACGTTTCGGCCACGGCTGGAAGGTGCGGCCCGAGTGCGAAAAAATATCGCGCTCACCACTCGAATACCTCCGCTCGAATTTCTATCTGGACATGCTCGTGTTCCATCCGCCCGTCGTCCGCTTCCTCGTGGACACGATGGGCAGCGAGCGGGTCGTGCTGGGCACGGACCTGCCCTATGACATGACGGACACCGAGGCGGTCGAAACGCTCGAAAAGTCAGGGCTGAGCCGGGAGGAATACGAGAACGTCTCGCACAAGAACATTCAGTCCCTCTTGAACCTGTAAGCGGACGTCCCCATCGATGTGGCCATCCTGGGATATCACGTTTCTCATCTTCGCCGCGGCTTTCCTCGAAGGAGCCGCGGGATTCGACTTCGGCCTGGTGGCGACCCCGGCGCTGGCCTCCCTCATCGGGGTGCGCGATTCCGTGCTCACCCTATCTTTGCCGAACCTCATCCTGATGGCGATTCGCGCGATCGGGGGCGGCGTTCCCGCCCCATCGCTCAGGCTCCTCATGCCCTTCCTGGGCGCCGGAGCCGTCGGAGCCGCCGTGGGCGTACTGACCCTCATCTCCAGCCCGCCCACGTTCCTCAAATGGTCGGTGGGCGTTATCGTCTTGTTGTTCGCCGCCTACAGCATCTCGCGCCAGAGAGTACAACTCGACATGCGGGATGAGACCTTTTTCACCTATCTGGCGGGGTTTTTCGCAGGCGGCCTGAGTGGTTTCTCCTACTCCGGCGGCCCCGTGAGCATCATGTATCTCGACAGCACGGGCGCAGGCCGCGCCCGGATGATGCGGCTCACCTACACGAGCGCGCTGGTGTTCGCGAGCGTTCAGGTAGCCATACTGAGCGGGTCAGGCACCCTGGGGGCCTTCGAATCCGCGCGCTCCGCCGTAGCGGTTCTGCCCGCAGTCGCCGGATTTTTAGTGGGAAGGCTGCTGCGCGGACGCCTCTCGCCCGCTCTGGGCTTCACGATTGGTCTGGGGCTGATGATAGCCGCAGCACTTTCTCTTCTGATTTTCGGGCCTTCGGGGTGGGAATGAGCCGTCGGGTCGAGGCTCTCAAGAAGCCCGAAGAAAATCCACTGAACGCCTAAAAGCGGGGAAACGTCTACACCACGCCTGCGCGCAACAGATGGTGTAAGTGCAATACGCCCGCCAGGCGCTTATCCGCGCCTGCGGTGACCGCTAGGGACGTGATGGTGCTCGTCTCCATCAACTGAATCGCCGCGGCTGCCATCTCGTCTTCGTCTATCGTCTTGGGCGCGAGCGTCATTAAATCCCCGGCCTTGAGATTGGGCAATTCTTCGGTATTCTCCAGCGCGCGCCTCAAGTCCCCGTCCGTGATGACGCCCCGCAATTCCTGCCCAGAGCTCATCACGCACGTCATCCCCAGCCTCTTGGCGCTCATCTCGCGCACGACGCGCGCAAGAGAAGCCGCCTCGTCCACGCGGGGGACGTCATCTCCCACGGCCATCAGTTCCTTCACGCGAATCAGCTTCTTCCCCAGAGAGCCTCCGGGGTGGAACCGCGCGAAATCCTCCGGCTGAAACCCCCTCGCTTCCAGAACGGCCATCGCCAGCGCATCGCCCATGGCCAGGGCGGCGGTGCTGCTCGCCGTGGGGGCCAGTTGAATCGGGCAGGCTTCTTCTTTCACATGAATGTTCAACACGGCTTGCGCCGCGCGCCAAAGCGTAGAGCTCTCGTTGCCGGTAATGGCGACCAGCCCCACGCCCAGACGGGCGAAGACGGGCAGGATGCGCACCACCTCATCCGTTTCGCCGCTGTAGGAGAGCGCGACGACGACGTCGTCTTTCGTCACCATCCCTAAGTCACCGTGAGCGCCCTCGGCGGGGTGAAGAAAATACGAGGGCGTACCCGTACTCGCGAGGGTAGCGGAAATCTTCTGGCCGATCAGGCCGCTTTTCCCCATGCCGGTAACGGCGACCCTGCCCTTGCACCCGAAAACGATATCGACCGCCTTGATGAATTCCTCATCCAGACGCTCGATGAGTCCCGAAAGCGCCTCGGCTTCAATCTGAAGGGTCCGCACGCCCCTCTCGACGGGATTCATGGAAGATACTGTTTTTGGAGACTTCAGAGCCCACCCTCCTCGGAAATGTCTGGCGGAAAAATATCACCTCGGCGCCAGGGTGTCCACGTAAGGTTTTTCGGGGGCGGGCTTGCTCCCGATAACACGCGTCTTTACTCCCACCGCCCCCCATGCTAGAAATTATAGTCAGAACGCATCATGAAAACGAACGTCCCTCGGCAGGACGGAGCAGACGCACCACCGCAGGAGAGTTGCAGGAGTTTTCGAGTCATGTCCGGTCATTCCAAGTGGAGTACAATCAAGCGGAAAAAAGGCGCGCTCGACGCCAAGCGCGGCAAGGTATTCACGAAACTCATCAAGGAAATCACTATCGCGGCCCGCCTCGGCGGGGGAGACCCCGATGGTAACCCCCGGTTGCGCACGGCCATCCAGGCGGCGAAAGGGGCCAACATGCCCCAGGACAACGTCGCCCGCGCCATCGCCAAGGGAACGGGCGATCTCGAGGGAGTAAATTACGAGGAATACGCCTATGAGTGCTACGGGCCCAACGGCGTGGCCATTCTCATCGCAGTGCTCACCGACAACCGCAACCGCACGGGTGCGGAAGTCCGCCATATATTGACGAAGAACAACGGCTCCATGGCGGAGCCGAACGCCGTGGCGTGGAATTTTGAAAAAAAGGGATTGTTGCTGGTTCCACAAGAGGCCGTCGACGAGGAATCGCTCATGGAACTGGTACTGGAAGCGGGGGCCGAGGACCTGGAACCCGCCGATGACTTGTTCGAAATCCATACCTCGCCGGATGCGTTCGAGTCGGTACGCGAAGCGCTCGAGAAAAACAAAATCCAGACGGAATCCGCCGAAATCACCATGCTGCCCAAATCAACGGTGAAGCTCGAAGGCAAGCAAGCGGAACAGATGCTTCGCCTCATGGAAGCACTCGAGGACAACGACGACGTGCAGAACGTCTATGCTAATTTCGACATTTCCGAAGAACAGATGGCGCAAGCATCCGCATAAACTCCGAACCCACCGCCCGTGGGGTCTTCTTTTGCCGCAACCTGAAAACACATTCCGCGTTCTGGGCGTCGACCCCGGTCTGGGCGTGACGGGCTATGCCGTCTTGCGCCTCCAGGAGCCCGAATACGAACCACGGCTGGTGGATGGCGGCGTGCTCAAAAACGACCCGGGCGAACCCATCGAGAAGCGCCTCTATGAGCTGCACAAGGATCTTTCCTACATCATAGAGACGAACGAACCCCACGTCATGGCGGTGGAAAACCTCTACAGCCACTACAAGCATCCTCGCACCTCCATCATCATGGGACACGCGCGTGGGGTAATCTTCCTCGCCGCGTCGCAAGCGGGCGTTCCGGTAGTCAGCTATGCGGCCACGGAGATCAAAAAATCGCTCGTCGGCGCCGGACGCGCCACCAAAGCGCAGGTGCAGCTCATGGTACAGCAACGAATGGGACTCCCCGAGTTGCCCGAACCCCCGGACGTGGCCGACGCCATCGCCGCGGCGTATTGCCATATCGATCGCAGCTACCTCCGGCGCGCCCAGGCGCTCGGGAGCAGCGCATGATTCGCCAAATCTCGGGTGAAATAATCGACGTTCTGGCCGAATCCGTCATTCTCAAGACACCCTCGGGCATCGCGTACGAAATACAGGTAGGCGGATACGCAGTGCATGAACTTCAGGCGCTCATGGGCGCGCGCGAGGCGGTGGAACTCCACACGCATCATTACCTGGAGGGAAACGTGGCCACGGGCCAGCTTTTGCCCCGTTTGGTGGGTTTCCTCTCGGCGGAAGAAAGAGCGTTTTTCCTCTCTTTCATCAAAGTGCCCGGCATAAGCCCCAAAAGCGGGGTGCGGGCGATGAGCCTCCCGCCCCTTCAGATCGCAGAAGCCATCGCGGCGGCGAACACCGTCATGCTCACCAAACTGCCCGGCATCGGCAGGAAAAAGGCCGAACAAGTAATCTCGACGCTCAGAGAAGAAATCGCAGAACTTCAATTGACGCGCGATATCTCGCTTACGCCGGTCGAGCACCGAGACGCAGCGCCCCTGCACGGCGACGTCATGGCCGTGCTGGTGGGCCAGTTGGGCTACCGCACGCCTGAGGCGGAGAACCTCGTGGAGCGCGCCGTCGCCTCGCTGGGAGCGGACGCGGAGGCCGAAACCATCCTGGAAGAAGTGTTCCGGCTGGGCCGATAGAGAGGACGGGGAGAATACATGGTCATCGAGCGGCGCGTGAGCGCGAAAGCGGAGAGTCCGGCGGAGGAGAGAACGTTCACCTCGCTCAGACCCACGAAGCTCGAAGAATACGTGGGCCAGACCGACCTCGTGGCCAAGCTGCGGATTGCGCTCGAGGCTTCCCGGAGGAGAAATGAGCCCCTGGGCCATATCCTGTTCCACGGGCCGCCGGGTCTCGGGAAGACCACGCTCTCCCACATCATCTCAGAAGAAATGGGTACCCGCCTCGTGAAATCCTCCGGGCCCTCCCTCTCGAGACCGGCCGATCTCATGGGAATACTCACGGGTCTCCAACAGGGCGACGTGCTGTTCATCGACGAGATTCACCGGATGCCCAGTGCGGTGGAAGAATTCCTCTACCCCGCGATGGAGGACTACCGCGTGGATTTCGTCGTCGATCGGGGTCCCATGGCCCGCACCATCAATTTTCCCCTGAAGATATTCACGACCGTGGGCGCCACGACGCGCCCCGGCGCCCTGACCGCTGCTCTCAGAGAGCGCTTCTATCTCGTCTACCACGTGGATTTCTACTCCGTGGAAGAGCTCGATCACATTCTGGTGCGAAGCGCGGCCCGCCTGGACGTGCCGATTGAAAAAGAGGCGGCGCGCGAACTCGCCCGAAGAAGCCGGGGCACGCCCCGGACGGCGAACCGGCTCCTGCTTTGGACGCGTGATTTCAGCCAGGCGCGGGGCGACGGCGCCATCGGCCTCTCCACCACGCGCAAGGCGCTCGCCATGGAGGGTGTGGACGAACTAGGGCTCGACGCGCTGGACAGAAAATACCTGAGAACGATTATCGACCAATACGGCGGCGGCCCCGTGGGCGTGGAGGCCATCGCCGCCACCATGAACGAGGAAACCGACACCCTCGTGGACATGGTGGAGCCTTTCCTGCTGCGTACCGGTTTCGTGCAAAGAACGCGCGGCGGGCGGCGCGCCCCCTCGGCGGCGTATTCACATCTTGGAGTCGCATTGCCCAAAGGCGTTCAGAGAGATCTATGGGACGCCAGCGCTAAGGATGAGGAAACCGAAGCATCCACTTAAAAGGGAATAAAGCAGATGGAGCCTTTCGGCGGCTTTGGAAAAACGCTGATTCTGCTCGGCGCGGCCCTGGTGGTCTTGGGAGTGGTGTTTCTCGCAGCGCCCAAGATTCCGTTTTTGGGGAAACTGCCGGGAGACATTCATCTGCGCGGGAAGAACTGGAGTTTTTATTTTCCGGTGGTGACCTGCATCGTGATCAGCGTCGTCCTGACCCTGCTGTTCAATCTTTTTTCGAGAAAATAAGCCGGCCCCACCTCGGCGATCACGCCCTACTTCCAGCCCCCGCCGCCGTTCACGTACACGGTGTCCGCCGTCATGAACCCACACGCATCCGAACACATGAACAACACCAGTTCGCCGATTTCCTCCGGCGCGCCGAAGCGGCCCATCGGTATCTGACTCCTCATGGACTCCTTGAGTTCCTCCGAGGAGACATCGTGAAACGGCGTGTCGATGGGACCCGGCGATATGGACATGCACCGGATGCCCCTGTCCGCATATTCGCGGCCCACGCCCATGCTCATCGTCACCACCGCGCCCTTGGCCGCCGCGTAGTGCACCGAGTGTCCCGGCCCTCCGCGCTTGTGCGCCATGCTCCCGATGTTGACGATGACGCCACTGCCGTTTTCGAGCATTTCGGGAATCGCGGCCTGCATGCAGTAGAAAACGCCCTTGACGTTCAAATCGAACGTCCGCTCCCACAGGTCGTCGTCTATCCCTAAGAAATCGGAACGGCGCAGGGCGGCGCCGGCGGAGTTGAGCGAAAAATCGACCCGGCCGAACCTCTCCTTGGCGCGTCTCGTCATGGCGAACGCTTCTTCGCGCGAGGTGACGTCCACCTTCATGTGAACGCCCCGGCCCCCGTTTTCCGTCACGCGCTCGGCTACTTCAGCGGCGCCTTCCTCATCCAGGTCGGCGCAGAAGACGTTGGCCCCCTCACGCCCGAATATGAGGGAAGTCTCCTTGCCGATGCCGCTGGCCGCACCGGTGACGATAATGGTTTTGTCCGCAAAATAATCAGGTGTCTTAGACATCGAAAAAACTCCCCCGGCTCAAAAAATCCTCTTTCCCGTTCATGTGTTCGCGTCGGCCATGAAGATTCGCTGCATCTCGTATTCCTCATCCGGCACGAGTCCCGGAATCGGCTTGCCCGCCAGAAAGCACAAGACGTTTTCCGTCGCGTCCAGTTCCATTTGCAGGCGCGCGGAACGCGCGCGCGCGCCGAGATGCGCGGTGAGAATGCAGTTGGGCGCTCCCGCGAGAACTCCCCGGTAGGGTTCCTCGGGGAAAACGTCGATTCCCGCACCCCCCAAGCGGCCCGAATGAAGAGCGCGGGCGAGCGCCTCGTCGTCCACGATGACGCCGCGCGCCGTGTTGATGAGGAAAGCGCCTTTTTTCATCATCGCGATCTCGTCTTCTCCCATCATCTGGATGGTCGCCGGCGTGGCGGGAACGTGTAAGGAGACGGCGTCGGCGCGGCGGTAAACTTCTTCCTTCTCCGCCCAGGTCACGCCGTAGCGCTCGCCGAATTCCGCATCGGGCGCCAGGTCGTTCGCGATGATTTTCGCCCCGAAACCGGATACGTGGCGTATTACCCGCTTGCCGATTCGTCCCACGCCGATGACGCCCAGGGTAATCTCATCGAGTGTGCGGCCCATGTACTGGAGCCATTCCCCGCGCAAGATCGCATCGTGCGAGTGATGCACGCCGCGCAAGAGCGAGAGCAGATGGCTCAGCGTCAGTTCCGCCACGGACTCGGAGTTGGCCCCGGGGGTGTTCGAAACCAGTATGTTTCGCTCGCGCGCCGCGTTCAGATCCACCGTCTCGAGACCCACCGTGGCGCGCGATATGAGCCGCAGCCCTTTCGCCAGATCCAGTATTCTCGGCGTGAAGGGCTCGAGACCCGCGATGACGGCGTCGAAACCACCGGAAATCATCTCGGCGAATTCGTCCTCGTTCGGCCGTTTGCCCAGCGTATTGCGCACGTAGTCCACGCCTGCGCTTTCGAACATCTCGATGGGCTTCGGGTCAACCTCACCAAATGGCGTGGTGGAGACGAGTACGCGGGGAGCCATGGACACCCTCCCAGAAAACATGAGAAACGAAACCAGAACCGCCGGGCGGCTGGTGCACGAATTATCGCAATGGGTTAAAGTATGGAAAACCCAGCGGAGCTTATATGCCCCGGTGAAGCGCTGTCAAACCCAAGGGGGCATCTGATAGGATCGGTGTTCATCCACCTGACGGAGAGGTGATGTCTGCTCTCGCGGGGAGTAATTGCGCCGCAAGAGTGCGCAGGTGGAGCAATGCGAGAACGCAATACCGGGATATGGAGACAGAAATGGGTTGAACAGAAGATGCGTCGGGCATGTCCTCTCGCTCGGCCCTGGCTGCAAAGCGCCGTCTGGATGATCGAGGTGAGGCGCTTTTCGCCTCGATAAACAGGAGGAAAAATGATGGGTCCCACAACCACAGCGAATGCGTCATACGAAACGCTGATGGATCTGAAATACGACAAGCGTATCATCGATAAAATCAAGACCCTTACCCCGCAGATGGCCGAGATGGCGGCTGAAATCGACCGCGAAGGCCGCTTCCCCACCGAGAACTACAAACTGCTCACCGACGCGGGCCTGAACGCCCTGTGCATCCCCGAAGAATGGGGCGGTTCGGGCGCCAATTCCCTCACCTACAACATGGCGCTCGTCGAACTGGGCAAGGCGTGCGCCTCCACCGCCCTCACGTGGAACATGCACCAGACCTGCGTGAACCTCTTCTTCGCCCTGGCGAACGAGGAGCAGAAAAAACGCGTGCTGCCCGACATCGTCGAAAACGGAAAACTCTTCTCCTCCGTCACGGCGGAACGCGGCATGAGCTTCCGCCATCTGGTGACGCTCAAGACCATCTTCTCTCCCGTCGAGGGCGGCTACCGCTTAAGCGGCAGGAAGATTTCCGCCTCGATAGGCGAGCATGCCGATTATTACTTCACCACCGGGTTTTTAGAGGGGAAGAATACCGCTGCGGAGGCCATCATGACCGCCGTGCTCCACAAGGATTACGGAGGCTCATCCATACAGGTGGTGTGGGACACCATGTCGATGCGGGGAACGGCGAGTGACGACATCATCTTCGAGGATACCTTCGTGCCGCATGAAGACATCCTGGGGGGTGAGAACTTCATCGGCGCACTGGGGAAAATCGACATCACCATGTTCCACCTCGGGTTTGCCGCCGCTTATCTGGGCATCGCGGAAGGGGCCTACAATCACCTGGTCGAGTATGTGAAAACAACGCAATACCCGCCCAACCCCGAGCCGCTGAGCCACAACGAGATGTACCAGACCGGCATCGGCGAGTTGAGCTCCGAAATCAGAGCCGCGCGGATGCTCCTCTACGAGGCGTGTCACGTGAAAGAACAAGGAGACGGCATGGCGAACCAGAACACGGTGAAAACCGTCATGCAGTCCAAATACATCTCATGCGAGGTCTGCGCCAAGGTGGTGCAGCACGCGATGCGGCTCGTGGGGGGCCGCTCCATCGCGCGACGCTATCCGTTCGAGCGATTCTACAGGGAAGGCATCACCGGCGTGGTGATGCCGCCGGCGAATTCGCGCTGCATCGAGGTGGCCGGCTGCATCGAATGCGGGATCACGGGCATGATACTGCAATACGGCTAGGGCGCATCTCCTCCGCCGCATGGCGCGCACTGATTGGGGCATACTTCGTCAGCAAGAAGTTTCCAGGTATCCGAGTAACGGTAATATGGATCACGGCAAATGAACCCTGGATGAATGATCACCGGAACGGTACCGTGAGTCTTACTCCAGCAACGAAATGGGACGGCGGCCGGCGAACCCCGTTTCGTAGCGGTGAAAATGTTCGATGTCGTCCTCGCCGAGCTTCCAGCAGTAGTAATAGCCGTCTCCCGAGTCGAAATCCGCCAGCCATAAGCCTTTGACTTCCACCCCGAGGTTTCTGACGGCCTCAACCCACTCGCCAACCGCGTCATTCATGAGTCCTTCGAGGCGCTTGACATCGCGCGACTCATCGAGGGTTTCCAGCTGTTCGCGCATCTCCTCAACGACATCGTAGTAATGCTGCGTCACTTCCTTGACCTGCGGCAGCAGGGCACGGGCTTCCTGCAGCGTAAAGATAGCCATCATGGTTCCTTTGCAATACGGCCAGGGTTTATCTGCTCCCTCCGGGGACATTCCCAGCCAAAAAAAGCCAAGCGGACGCGGGCCGCCTTCGTGAGACGCCCACCCTTTGAACGGGGTTTTCTCACTCTCCCCTGCGCTGAGAGAATTTTCTCCCGAAAATGCCAGACGCAATCACGTTCCTCTGCGCCTGGGTGGTGCCGCCGCCGATGGTGAACATACGCACGTCACGCGCCATGCGCTCAATCGGTAAATCACGCGAATAGCCCGCGGCTCCAAAAATCTGGAGCGCATCGTTCGTCACCTTGATCGAGGCTTCGGCTGAAAACGTCTTGGCGATGGCGGCGAGGTGCATATCGGGAAATCCCGTTTGGGGGTCTTGCTGCACCGCCGCCCGGTGGAGCAGGAGCCGCGCGGCGTCGAGTTGAATGCGCCCATCCGCCAGAATCCACTGAAGCCCCTGGAATTCCGATATCGGGCGGCCGAACTGCTCGCGTTTTTTGGCGTATTCCACCGCCTGCGCGAAGGCGCCCTCGGCAATCCCCAAAGCCACCGTGCCGGCCCCCACCCGCTGCGCGTTGTAGGCGGCCATCAGGCGCCCGAAGCCCACCGTCACCAGGTTTTCGCTTGGCACGCGGCAATTCTCAAAGATCTCCTCGCTTTCGGGGATTCCCCTCAAGCCCATCATGAAGGCGCGCTCCCCGATACGGAAACCCTCCGCACCCAACTCCACTATCAGGGCGCCGATTCCCTGCTCATCCCCCCCGTGCACCACGCGGGCGAACACGAGGTTGATGCGGGAAACTCCCGCGCCGGTAATCCATTTCTTTGTGCCGTTTAAGATATATTCATCGCCGTCGAGCACGGCCCGCGTCGTCATGTCGGTGGCGGCGCTTCCCGCCTCGGGCTCTGTGATGACGATGGCGGGCTTGTCCCCTGCGAGCACCATCGGCAGATACTTTTTCTTCTGCTCCTCGGTCCCGTACTGGATGATGGCCCCCACCACGCCCATGTTGCTGTCCACCACGATGCGCCCCGTGATGCCGCAGACCTTGGCCATCTCCTCGACGACCAGGACGGCCTCTATCAGCGGGCGCTCGGGTCCGCCGAATTCCTTGGGCACGTTCATTCCCATGAAGCCGGCATCCGCCAGAATCTTGGCGTTTTCCCAGGGATATTCCTCGGTCTGGTCCCAGAACGCCGCCTTGGGCGCTATCTGGTTCGTGGCGATTTCGCGGGCTTTTTGCCGGATTTCTCTCTGAGAATCCGTGAGGTCGAATTTCACCGCCGCCTCCTTTCAGCTAGAAGGATGGAGCGAAGGATAATGAGAATCCGTTATGCAACGACTCACCCGAGGCACGCAAGGTGGGTGCGAGATGAACGGGATAACCCCGAAGTATTGTATGGACAATCCCCCATGGTTGTCCCCCTTGTGATGGATGCGATCAGGACAGGCACAGGGACCTGTGGGGCAGCCCCGAGGAGGTGCTGCCACTACGGGATTCAATGCCATTGCCCGGAAAATCCTCACTCCCCCCCCCCCTTGAGGGTCAGTCTTTCCTCCTCGGGAAGACCGACGCAGAAACTGAGCGTTTTGTGCGAAGGTTGATGCGGTGGGGGGAGTGATTAGAACTCCTGCGAGAAGGGACATTGGCGGACGAGTGCGCCGACTTAGTCCCCCATCCCCTATCTTCCCTTAAAGCGCGGCGTTCTCTTCTCTTTGAAGGCGCGCACGCCCTCCTCGGCGTCTTCAGTCTCCAGGAGGCGCTTTAAGATCACGTCGCCGAAGCGAAGGGCGTCTTCCATCGTCATGTCGCGCGCGCGGACGGTAATCTCCTTGATGGCGCGCACCGCCAGGGGCGCGTTCGCCAGCACCTGACGCGCGATTTTCTCGGTCTCCTCCAACACGTTTCCCTTTGGCACGACCTTGTTCACGAGACCGAGCCTGAGCGCGTCTTGCGCGCCGATGGGTTCACCGGTGAACAGATGGTAGTGGGCGAGGTTGAAGGGCAGCAGCTTCGCCAGAAGAATCGGCCCGCTGACCGAGGATATGCCGCGCACCACCTGTGGCCAGCCGAGCCAGGCGTCTTCCGCCATCACGCGCACGTCGCAGGAAAGCGCGATGCCTGCTCCGCCCGCCAGGCAGACCCCGTTAATCGCCGCGAAGCACGGCTTGTAGAGTTCCATGATGACCTGGTAGAGGTCGGAGACGGGTTTGACTTCCCTATCCTCAGGCGGCGGCTCAGTGAGGTCGTGGCCGCTCGAAAAGGCCTTTCCCTCGCCTGTGATCAGACAGCCCCACACGCCGGGGTCGCGCTCCATCTCGGCAAAGAGCGAAAAGATGCGCTCGCTCATCTCGTGGTTGATCG
Source organism: bacterium (assembly GCA_965218735.1). Taxonomy (GTDB): domain Bacteria; phylum UBA8248; class UBA8248; order UBA8248; family UBA8248; genus Bin107. The sequence continues at coordinate 1,747,561 of CBDCMA010000008.1, forward strand.
CGTTCACCTTCTCCGGCCTGTTCAGCGTGATGCAGGCCAGCTTGTCCCTGACTTCGTATTCGACCAGCGCCATGCCACCCTCTCTTTCTCGTATACTCAACCGCCCGGCAGATGCGGCATCAACTCGTCTAACGTCTTCACTTCCAGATCAGCCGTCACGTCCGGGTCTCCGGCTATCACGCCCCAGCGGTTCACCCACACGGTGGCCATGCCCACCTTCTGGCCGCCCGCGATGTCCGTCCTCAGGTTGTCTCCCACCATGACGGCCTCGCGCGCGTCCACGCCCAACTCATGAAGCGCTTCTTCAAAGAGAAAAGGCTCCGGTTTTCCGAAAAACACAGGCTCCCTGCCCGCCGCCGCACGCACGGAGGCCATGATGGCGCCCCCGCCCAGAGAGAACGAGCCGTCCTCGCTCGGCAGACGCACGTCGGGGTTCATGGCGACGAAATGCGCGCCCCGGCTGACCGCCCGCGCGGCTGCGCTCAGCGTCCGGTAGGTGAGGCTCTCATCCAGACCGACGAGGACGACATCGGCGGCATCTTCCTCCTCTCGGCCCAGTATGGCGAAACCACCCGATGCGACAGCGCTTTTGAGCGAATCCGTCCCGAGCACGTACGCCCGGCCAGATCCGAAGTTCTTCTTCAAGAACGAGCCTATGCGATCCAGCGCGGCCACGATGAGGTCCTCCCCCGGGTCCAGGCCGATCCCCGCCATGTGGGCGCGAATCTCCGCAGCCGTGCTGCGGCTGATGTTCGTGATGAAGCGATGGGGGAGATTTCTCCGCTTGATGGCGCGCATCAACTCCACCCCGCCGGACATCACCTCGTCTCCGGCGAAAAAAACTCCTTCCAGGTCGAACACGAAAGCCTTTTTGTCATAAAACATGACGGCCTCTTATATCGCCTTGCGCTCTTTTAACCGCTCGATTTCCTCATCGCCCAGGCCAAGCACTTCCTTGAGCACTTCTTCGGTGTGCTCGCCCATCAGGGGAGGCGGCGAAGGGGTGGCCCCCCACGTACCCTCCATCTTGACGGGCGTGTTGAACGTCTGCATCTTGCCGAGTTCGGGGTGGGTCATCTCCACCACCATCTCTCGCGCGCGCGTCTGGGGATCGTTCAGCGCCTCGTCGATACTCTGAATCGGCCCGCAGGGAACGCCGTGCGCATCGATTTTCTCTATCCAGTACGCCGCCGTGTTCGTCTTGTAGACTTCCGAGAGTTTCGCATCCACGTATTCGCGATTCTCGAGGCGGGTGGGGCGATCCTTCATCCTGGGGTCGTCCTTCCATTCGGGATGACCCAGCGCGTCGCAAAGACCCTGGAAGAAATGATCCAGAATCGCGTCGAGCACAAGCCACTTCCCGTCACCACACTGATACGCGCCGATGGGAACGGCGGATGCGTGGCCCGTGCCCATCGGCTCGGCCACGTCGCCCGCCGTCAGATAGTATTGCGAACGGTAGCTTGCGAGATAGAGTTGGCTATCGAGGAGCGAGACGTCCACCTTCTGGCCGACGCCCGTCTTCTCGCGCTTGTAGAGGGCCGCCAGAATCCCGTGTGCAGCGAATAGGCCCCCGCCCATGTCCCCCATCGGCACGCCCAGGCGCACGGGCGGCCTGCCCGGCTCACCGGTGAAGCTCATGATGCCGCCGCGCCCCTGGATGATGAGGTCGAGAGCGGGCTTGTCCTTTTGAGGCCCCGTGAGTCCGTAGCCGGTGACGGAGGCGCTGATGATGCGGGGATTCACCTTTTTGAGTGTTTCATAGTCCGCGCCCAGGCGTTCCAGTACGCCGGGGCGGTAATTGTCATAAACGACGTCGGAGCGTTTCACCATCTCGCAAAAGACGCGGTAGCCCTCCTCGTCTTTTAAGTTCAGAAAAATGCCCCGCTTGTTCCTGTTCAGGGCGATGAAGTAGGCGCTCGTCTCCCCCACGTAGTGGGGCGGCATCGTGCGGACGAGGTCGCCCCGGCCCGGCATTTCTATCTTGATGACGTCCGCGCCCAGATCGGCCAGCACCATGCTGCCGTAAGGACCGGCGAGCAGGGCGGAAAGGTCGAGTATACGCACGCCCTCCAGCGGCTTTCCCAAAACTCATTCCCCCACAAAAAAAGATGCGCCGCCGCTAGGCCGCGCCGGCCGCTACGTTGTTCCTGATGTACGAGACGATTTCGGCCATGTCCGCATGGTGGTTGAAGACTTCGGCGACGCCTAAGGATTTGAGCTCCGCCACGTCGCGCTCGAGAATGTTCCCGCCTAAGATGACGAGGCAATCATCGAGGCCCTCTTCTTTGATACTCTCCATGAGCCTGCGCGCAATCCCCATATAGGCGCCCGAGAGCACGCTCAGGCCGATGACGTCCACGTTCTCCTGAAGCGCGACGGCGACTATCTGCGCATCCGTCTGCCTGAGACCCGAGTAGATCACCTCCATACCGGCGTCCCTGAGCGCGTGGATGATTACCTTCACACCCCGATCGTGGCCATCGAGGCCCGGCTTCGCCATCAGCACCCGTATGCGTTTCTCAGTTTTCGCCATCAAACTACCGAGGGCTCTCTATAGGAACCGAACACGCCGCGCATCACCTCCGTCATCTCCCCCACGGTGAGGCGCGCGCGGGCTGCCTCCATTAAACAAGGCACCAGATTCTCTTTCGACGCACACGTTCTTTGTAATTTCTCAAGCTGCGCGGCCACCTCTCCCGCATCGCGGGCGGCCTTCACCTCCGCAAGCCGCGCCTTTTGTTTCTCGAGGGTGGAATCGTCCATCTCGTAGAGGCCCGCGCCCGCGCTCATGCGGTCTTCCTCTTCTGATGTGAACTTGTTCACGCCCACCCACACCTGCTCGCCTGCCGCAATCTTCTGCTGATGCTCATAGGCCTGGCGCGCCAATAGCCTCTGTATCTCGCCGCTCTCGATGAAGGGAACGATTCCCCCGCGCGATTCGTAATCATCGACGATGGCCTGAATCTCCTCTTCCACCTGATCGGTCACGGCTTCCACCGCAAAGCTGCCAGCCAGCGGGTCCACGGTGTCGGCCACGCCGCTCTCATGGGCTATCACCTGCTGAATCCTGAGCGCCGTGCGGATCGACTCGTCCGAGGGAATCTCAAAGGCCTCATCGAAACACGCCATGTTGACCGAGCGCGTGCCGCCCAGCACGGCTGCCAGGGTGAAGAGCGTCTGGCGCACGATGTTGTTGAGCGGCTCGCGCGCCGCCATGCGGCTGCCGCAATTACCGGTCGAGAACTTGAGCTGCATGGTCTTCGGGTTTTTCGCGCCGTATTTCTCCTTCATCGTGCGCGCCCAGATGCGCCGCGCCGCGCGCAGCTTGCCGATGGATTCGAGCAGATTGAACGGCCCTACGCCTCCGCCCACGGAGAGATGGAACGACATGGTGGGAACGAAATCATCCACGTGGAGGCCGCGCCCGGTGAGTTCGCGTACGTAGGCCAGGGCGTTCAGTATCGGGAAGGCGACGTCCTGTGCGAGGGTGGCGCCCGTCTCGGCGATATGGGTGGCGGAGACGCTGATGGCGTTCACGCGCGGGCAGTGCTTCGCGTTGTACTCGATGATGTCGGCCACCAGGCGCATGGAGGGTCTTGGGGGGAATATCCACGTGCCCCGGCCGATGTATTCCTTGAGCATGTCGTTCTGGAACGTGCCGCGCAGCTTCTCGAGCGCCACCCCCTGGCGCTCGGCGGCGATGAGCCAGAACGCCTGGATGATGGCGGCGGTGGAGTTGATGGTGTGCGAGACGCTCACCCGCTCCAGTGGTATTCCGTCGAAAACACCGACCATGTCCTCGACCGTGTCCACGGCGACGCCCAGGCGTCCCACGTCGTCCTGCGCCGTCTCGTCGTCCGAGTCGAGACCCAGTTGGGTGGGGAGATCATAAGCCATCGAGAGGCCCGTCTGGCCGTTGGCGAGCAAAAAATGAAACCGCGCGTTGGTGTCCGCCGAGGTGGAAAAACCCGCGTACTGGCGCATCGTCCAGAGCGAGCCCCGATACATCGTGGGGTAGATGCCCCGCGTGTAGGGGTATTCTCCCGGTTCGCCGAGTTTATCGCGGTACGCCGCATCCGGCGCGTCCGGCCCGTAGACCACGGGCACGGGCTTGCCCGAGTTGTAGGAAGCCTCACGGACGGGACGCTCTTTTTTCGCGCCGTTATCCCCGGCTTTCGCCATCGTTCACTCCTGCGCCAAGCGAATCGAAACCCACTCTCATGCGAGAACGCAAAGGGGAGAGAAACATTTCCATATTGATTATCATACTCTCTTATGAAGGCCAACGAGAAGGCCGGCCCCCATTGACCCGGAACGCCCCGGCGGAGAGAATCGGGAAAAACCGACACCCCAACAGAGGAGAACCGACACATGAGCCAATCTCTTTTCGACCTGAGCGGTGCGAAGGCGCTCGTCACGGGCGCTGCGCGCGGCATCGGACGCACGCTGGCCGAGGGCCTGGCCGCAGCGGGCGCAGACGTCGCCATCGCCGACATCGACCTGGGACCCGCCCAGGAGGTGAAAGAAGCCATCGAGGGCATGGGCCGCAAATGCGCGCTCATCCAGACCGACGTGACCGATATGGAATCAGCCGAGCGTATGGTGATCGAAGCCGCCGCCGCGCTGGACGGCCTCACCGTGCTGGTGAACAACGCGGGCACGAACGTGCGGAAAACTCTTTGGGATATCACCGAGGCGGATTGGGACAGGGTGCTCGATTTGAACTTGAAGAGCCTCTTCTTCATCACGCGGCGCGCGGGCGAGGAGATGAAAAAAGCGGGCGGCGGCAAGGTGATCAACATCTCCTCGCTCATGGGCTGGTCGGTGTTCAGAAACCCGCGCAAACAGTGCTACGGACCTTATACGTCTTCAAAAAGCGGCGTCATCGGCCTCACCCGCGTTTTCGCCTCCGAGTGGGCGAAGGAGAACATCCAGGTAAACGCCATCTGCCCCACGTACATCGAAACGGATCTCACCGCTTCCTTGCAAGAAGACAAACTCATCTACGACGCCATCTGCGACAGAACGCCCATGGGCCGATTCGGGCAGATGAGTGAACTCGTAGGCCCGGCCGTCTTCCTGGCCTCACAGGCGAGCAGCCTCGTCACCGGCACATCGCTCCTGGTGGACGGCGGGTGGTATGCCACTTAAAGAAGGGAGACGCGTTCTCCTGCTGATGACGACGGCCACCTACCGCGCATCCGCCTATATGGCGGCGGCGCAGGAGATGGGCGTGCAGGTCACGGTGGGAACCGACAGGCCCGACCTGCTGGCCGAACTGAACCCGGGCGGCTCCATCACGCTCGATTACAACGAACCCGAAGCGGGCGCCGCCCTTATCAACTCGTTCGCCAAGGAGTTTCCGCTCGATGCGGTCGCCCCGGTGGATGACGACACGCTCATCCTGGGCGCGATGGCCGCCGAAGCGCTGGGTCTGCCGTATCACCCCGTGGAAGCCTCCCGCGCGACGCGGAGCAAATACGAACTGAGGAAAGTCTTGTCCGAAGAAGGCCTGCCCTCGCCCGCGTTCCGCCTCGTTTCCTCGCAGGAGGAACCAGAGAAAATCGCCAAAGGCCTGCGCTACCCCTGCGTGCTGAAGCCCACCTTTCTGGCCGCCAGCCGGGGCGTGATTCGCGCGAACGACGAGGCTGAATTTACGGAAGCCTACCGCCGGGTCGGCGCGATACTCGAAGACCCCGAGACCATCGCCAGAGGCGGCCCGGAGGCGCGGATGATCCTGGTGGAGGATTATCTGGAGGGCGTCGAGGTGGCGGTGGAGGGCCTCGTCGTGCGGGGGGAAGTGCACATCCTCGCCATCTTCGACAAGCCCGACCCGCTCGAAGGTCCATTTTTCGAGGAAACCATCTACGTCACGCCCTCGAGACTGCCGGATGAAAGCCAAGAGAAAATCCGCGAAGAAACCATTCGCGCCGCCCGGGCGATCCGCCTGCGCGAGGGGCCCCTCCACGCGGAACTGAGAATCAACGAGGACGGCGAAATCCGGGTAATCGACGTGGCGAGCCGCGCCATCGGCGGGAAATGCTCGGGAGCGCTCGAGTTCGGAGGCGGCGCCTCGCTCGAAAGCCTCATCCTCTCCCAGGCCCTGGGTGTCGCGCCCTCCTCCATGGAGCGCGAAAAAAAGGCTTCTGGCGTCATGATGATCCCCATACCCGGTGCGGGCGTCTTAAAACGCGTCGAGGGCAAGGCGGACGCTCTCGCCGTGCCCGGAATCGAGGACGTAGACATATCGATCCACATCGGCGGGCGCGTCGTGCCGCTGCCCGAGGGAGAGAGATACCTGGGGTTTATCTTCGCCAAAGGAGAGAGGCCCGAAGAGGTGGAAGCCGCTTTGCGCTTAGCGCACGCGAAACTCAGTTTCGATATCGGGGAATAGAGGAAGAAAAAGGGCCGACCAGGCGGCCGGCCCCTTCATGCTTTCGCTTAAAAAACTATTTTTTCGTCGGCGCGTAGTAGGGGTTCGAGCCCGATGCGTGGTCTGTGGTGTCGACCACCTGAATCTCGGGGTCGAGCTGTTGCAGGCGCGCCTCGACGCCTGATTTGAGCGTCACGTCCGCCATGCCGCAGCCCGCGCAGCCACCGCCCATCTGCACGAACACGCGCTTTTCTTCCACGTCGAGCAGGTTGATGACGCCGCCGTGGGACGCGACGGCCGGGTTGATCTCCGTGTCGATAATCTCCTGAATCTGATCGAGGAGGGACGTATCGCCTTCCGTCATCTCGCGCGTCACCTTGAACCCGCTCGTGGGGCCTTCGGTCACGAACTCGATTTGGGCCTTCTCAACCCTGGCGACGTGCTCGGATGAGGCGAAGACGCCCAGCAGTGGGTTCTCCACCCGGATGTACTGGGCCGCATCCTCATCCTTCACCAGATCGAGCTTGTAGCCGCCCTCGAAACTGATCAGGATTCCGGCGAAGCCGCCGCCGTTTTGCTCCATGATTTCCTTGACTTTATCCGCCGCCGCCTCGGTTATCTGCATGGCATCACTCCCGAATGATTTGTCTCGTATATGAGCGCCCGGGCATCAACTCCCCAAGCCCGTCAAGCATACCACGACGCGCGCAAAAGGCAAAAGGTGCAAAACGCATGGACCCCTATTTTCTCCACCCCTCGAAGACGCGATGAATCGCTAGAGCGGGGTTCGCTCCTTGATGTCCTCTTCGGTCACGTCTCCCGTGTAGACGTAGCCCGTCTCCTCCACGCTCCTGCTCCCGATATAGATGCCCACCGCCTCGATGGGTTCGGTATCGCTCAGATTGTGGAGCCAGTGCTCCACCCCCTTGGGGATGTAGTGGAAGTGACCGCCGCGCACCTCGACGCGATCAGCGCCCGCGCCCGCCAGACCGTGGCCGCTGATGATGTAGTAGATTTCCTCGCAATTATCGTGCCTGTGCTTCTTGTGCACGGCTCCGGGGAAAAACCGCGCGCGAAACAGCGTCGTATCGCTGCCGTTGCGCCTGCTCAAGGGGAGCCTGAAATCGGTGATCGACCATCCCTCCCCCTCGTTCATGTTCTCTTGCGGCACGTCGTCGAGATGCACCAGGATGCCCTCGGTCAGCCCCTCGCGCGGCATGTCGAGGTCCGCTTGCGTCACGTCGCCGCGAAATTGATAGCCCGTGCCCGCGACGCTCGGCGCGCCGAGGTAGAAGCCGACCACCATCGCTTCTTCGTCTTTCGTCTCGTTATAGAAGAAATGCGTCGAGCCCTTCGGCATAAGGCGGCAGTGGCCCTCGCGCACCTCGGCGCGCTCGTCGCCCTGGCCGACCACGCCGTTTCCCTTCAAGTAGACCGCGATTTCCTCACACTCGGTGTGTAAGTGTTTCGCGTGGGTGGAGCCGGGCCGGAAGATGGAGTGAAAGACGGTCGTCGAGCTGCCGTGCGCGCCGGTAATGGGCAGGCGAAACTCGGAAATCGCCCAGCCTTCTTTTTCTTCCATCCTCTCAGGGGCGATATCGTCTATATGAACCAGGGGGTATTGAAGCGTCATAAATTTCTTCCTCACAAAATGGTTGTTCTTTCAGGTGCGCTGCATCGCAGCGCTATTCGATCGCGCCCGTTCGTTGTTTCAAATCCTCATCTGTCACGGGCCCCATATATTCGAAGCCGCTCTCATCGAGTCCGCCCACGCCGATGTACCAGCCGGGGGCCGAGAGGTCTTCCGTATCGCTGATGTTGGCGAGCCAGTGCTCCGTGGCGGCGGGAATGTAGTTGACGTCCCCGGCGAACACTTCACCCCGATCGTTACCGATTCCGGCCAAACCGCGGCCCTTCAGGATATAGCAGATCTCCTCGCAATTGTTGTGGCGGTGCTTCATGTGCACGGTGTGGGGGCCGAAGTAGCCCTGCATCCAGCACGAGCCCGCGCCGACGCTGCGATTGAGCGGTTCGTTGAAGTAATCCTGCGTCCAGCCTTCTTCTTTCGACACCTTGACGTGGGGAACCGAGTCGTTGTGCACGAGGGGATGCTGCAGGGCGTCGGCGCTTAACGTGCGAGGGGCGGCGAGGTCGGCCTCGGTGATGTCGCCCAGGTATACGTGGCCGGTGTCCTTGAGAATAGGCACGCGATCATAAAACCCGATGATGACGAGGGGATCGTGCCTGCCCAGGTTCACGAGCCAGTGCTCCACGCCTTTTGGGATCAGGTGGAAGTGGCCCGCGTGCACCTCGGCGCGATCCGCCCCCGCTCCCGCGAGGCCGTGGCCGCTCACGACGTAATATTGCATCTGGCAGTTCTCGTAGCGGTGCTTGTGGTGGCGATCCCCGGGGGCCAGGGTGGCGTGGTACATGATGGAGGAGGAACCCTCCTTTCCGCTCACGACGACCCGGAAATCGGAGACGCTCCAGCCCTCTTTCCCGTCGAGTTTCTCGGGCGTGACGTTGGCGATGCGAATGTATGGATGTTCAAGAGCCATGGCGACCTCCTTGTTTTCCAGAGAAAAACCCGCGCACGACGGAAATCACCTCGCCGCCGCGCGCACCGCGTCCAGGCGCCTCGATCATCAACGGCGGAAACAAATACGCGCCCGAACGAATCAATTCGCTATCTCGATCACCGCCCGGAGCGTGCCGCCGTCCCCACCCGCATCGACGAACTCGAAGCCTTTTTGAATGTCATCGAGCGCGAAGTGGTGGGTGACGAGGGGTTCCAGGTCGATTTGCCCGATCGCCACCAGGCGGATGGCCCGCTCGAAATCCTCCGGCAGGCCCGCGCGCGAGCCGATGACCGTCAAATCCTTGAAGTAATAGGCCTGGCCCGGCACCCCGTCGACCTGGGCAGGCCCGATGCCGAATTGCAGAATCACGCCGCCCGGCCGCACCATCTCATAAGCCTGCACCATGGTCTGGGCGGCTCCCGCCGTCTCGATCACGATGTCCGCACCCAGGCCGTCGGTCAACTCGCGCACGGCTTCGACGGGGTCCACCTCGCCAGCCGGCACGATTTCATCCGCACCCATTTGCTTGGCCACCTCGAGCTTCCATTTGCTCCTCGTTACGGCGATCACGGACGCCGCGCCTGAGGCTTTCGCCAACTGCGTATGGAGCAGGCCGCTGCTCCCTTGTCCCAGGACGGCCACGCGCGAGCCCGCGATATAGGGCGCCTTTCTCTGGCTGTAGACGACCGTGTAAAGACCCACGAAGTTCGTCGCCGCGGCGAAGCTCACCTGCTCGGGAAAGGCGAAGGCTTCTGTCTCGCGCACCGAAATATACTCGGCGAACGTGCCCGGCACCTCCCGGCCCCTCAGCCCGCCGTTTATGCAGATGTTCGTCAGCCCGCGCACGCAGTAGAAACACGCGCCGCAACTCGACAGCGGATTCAGCACCACCCGGTCGCCGACTTTCAGGCGGGTGACGCTCTCGCCGACCTGTTCCACCGTGCCCGTGCACTCATGGCCGGGAATCAGGGGAATCCTCGCGGGCATCTTCCCCGCCCAGATGGATACGTCGGTGCCGCAGATGGCCGAAGTCGCCACCCGCACCAGCACATGGTCGGCGGGAAGGCCGGGGTCCGGCTGATCGCCCACGCTCATCACCCTTATTTTTTCAAGCAAAGCCGCTTTCATGAAATTCTCCGTCGGAACATGAGGTGCGTTTTGGGAATTTGGAATTACTTCCGCCCCAGAATACGGCATCGGGCCGATCAGGAAAAGCGAGCTTGGGGGACGCCGTGCATTTTGAAAGCGCACCCTAGGACTTATGAGGCAGCATGACGCCGCCGCAGGGTCATCCCTCCTCCCGCTCTTCATTTCTCACAACTCTTGACAACGCCGACGAGACAATCCCCGCCGGCACGGCCACGACGCCCAGGCCGCACATCAAAATGACGAACGTGAACAGCTTGCCTCCTATTGTTACGGGATACACGTCTCCGTAGCCCACCGTCGTGAGAGTAGCAAGAGCCCACCACAAGCTATGGACGATTGAGCCGAAATTCTCGGGTTGAACCTCGTGTTCGAAATAATAGATGCCTACTCCCGAAAGATAGAGAAGCATTATAGTGGCAAGAAAGAAGATCATTATTTCTTCTTTTGCGAGCGACATGGCCTCCCCGAATCGCGCCATAGCTCTGTTGTAGCGTGCGAGTTTGAAGAGACGGAAAATGCGGAACAAGCGAAAAGCGCGGGCCGCGCGAAGATCGAATCCGAGGGAAAGATAAAACGGGAGAATGGCGACCAAGTCGATGATCCCATGAAAGCTGAAGATGTACCTCCTCTTCTCGGGTGAAGTCGCTATGCGAAGAACATACTCGAATGTAAACAGAACGACCGTAATCGTCTCGAAAATATGGAACGCCCGTTTCTCAGCAGGGGACCAGCCGGGCAACGTTTCGATGGTCAGCGCGATGATCGAGGAGATGATCAGTAAGAACACGACGATATCGAACGCGCGGCCCGCCTTCGTGTCGGAGCCTTGCACAATGTCTCTTATGCTCATTGGTTGGGTCCTCTTTTAAAAGCTCGTGATATTTGAAGTAGTGCACCGCCGGGCGACGGCGTAAAAGGATAGTCGCGTATTCACCGCGCCTCGAAGAAGCGGCGCACGGCGTGGCTGGGGCCTAAGCGGCCCTCTATGGCGTCGCTGAGCCAGTCGGCCACCATGAGGTAGAAATCGGGCAGGCGTCCGCCCATCGTGTGGGTTTCGTTTTCATAGACCCAAAGCTCCTTGGGGCCGCCCAGAAGATCGAAGAGCCGCTCGGCGTCTTCCAGGGGACAAAGCTCGTCGAACTCGCCCATCGCGAGCAGAGTGGGACACCTGATGTCGCCCGCAATGTGCTCGAGCGTCATCTGCTCGGCCATGGCGTCAAAGGCGTCCTCGCCGTAAGTATTGGACATATACATGTAGTTCGCCCGGTAGGCGGGCTTTCCGCGCTTGAAGATGGAGTCTTTCTGGAGATAGACGCCCATTGCGCCCACGCAGGCCTTAAGACGCGCGTCGTGCGCCGCCACGCGCGGCCCCCAGTAGCTGCCCATGCTCCAGCCGTAGAGGCCGATTTTATCGGCATCCACCTCGGGGCGTGATGCCAGAAAATCAATGGCGGCAGAGCCCGCGCGCTCGAAGTTATCGAGCGTCACCCAGGTTTCGCGCGTGTTGCTCTCCCCCTGGCCGGGGCCGTCGATGCTGAGCGTGGCGAGGCCGCGCCGCCTGAAATGGTTGTGGTAGGGATTGGGAAGAAACTCCTTGATGGTGTCCATCCCCGGCACGATGATGACGCAGGGCGCGTTTCGACCCCCGGCACGGATTGTAAGATGCCCGGAATCGTCTTTCCGTTCTCGAAGGGAATCTCCACGCGCTCCACCGGCGCCTCGTCGAAGAGCTCGATGAACTTCTCGTAGCAGGTGATCATCTTCCCGTACAGGTCGAGCTTTTTGGGGGGTGTTCTTGTGGATGACGCCGCAGGCCGGGCCGTAATACAGCGCCGCCCTGTGGTAGAACTCCGCCGCCGATTCCCTGTGACCGGCGGCTTCGGCCTCTCTTGCCAGGGCTTCTTCCTGGGCGGCGGTGCGCGCCCACTCCTTGGGCACGGAGCCGGGCGTCTTGATGCGCTCGGTGGTTCTGCGCACGTCGGCGGGCCGGAAACCCCATTCCACGTACATCACCGAGCGGAAGGCGTAGACGTCGTGAACCTTGTAGAACTCCTCCGTCACCCACTGCTGGCCCCGGCGGCTCCTCTCGCTCACGAGAAAACCTACGCGCGCCGCGCAGAAGCCAGGTGCTCGCGCATCAAT